>NZ_JADMKC010000006.1 GCF_018780105.1 Thiobacillus sp. | reverse complement strand
TCGATCTTGAAGCTGCGGATGCCGGCGTCGATCAGCGCTTCGAGGTTGTCGCTCTGGTTGTTGTCCTTCATGGAAAGAACGTGTTTGTCGTGCGCGACGATGCGCCCTTCCATGTCGGTGACCTGGTACGGCAGGCGGCAGGCCTGCGAGCAATCGCCGCGGTTGGCGCTGCGCCCGGTGTGGGCGTGGCTGATGTAGCACTGGCCGCTGTAGGCGACGCACAGCGCGCCGTGGACGAAGAACTCCAGCGTGGTTTCGGGCCGCGTGGCGGCGCGGATGGCGGCGATCTGCGCGAGGTCGAGTTCGCGCGCCAGCACGATCTGGTTCAAACCCACGTCCTGCAAAAAGCGGGCCTTTTCCGGGGTGCGGATGTCGGTCTGGGTGCTGGCATGCAGCTGGATCGGCGGCAGCTCGAGTTCCAGCAGTCCCATGTCCTGGATGATCAGCGCATCGACGCCGGCTTCGTAAAGCTGCCAGATTTGCTGACGCGCAGGTTCCAGTTCGTCGTCGCGCAGGATCGTGTTGAGCGTGACGAACACGCGCGCGTTGAAGCGGTGCGCATGCGCTACCAGCCGCGCAATATCGGCGACCTCGTTGGCGGCCGAAGATCGCGCGCCGAACGAGGGGCCGCCGATATAAATCGCGTCGGCGCCGTGGTTGACGGCTTCGATGCCGATCTCGGCGTCGCGCGCGGGCGCGAGCAATTCAAGTTGATGGGGTTGCACAGGGGGCGTTCCGGACAGCAAAACGCCATTTTACCCGCTCGCGGCACCGCGCCCGGGTTTCGGAGGGGAACCCGCTGTCAGCGGCTGGCCACCTGCACTGGAGCTGGTGCCTTGACCGCGCCGATCACCAGATTCAGGGAAACATCATTGCCGGCCAGGAACATGTATTTGCCCATGTTGAATTCCGAACGCTTGATCGTCACGCTCGCATTGGCGATGCAGGTGTCGCCCTGGTATTCCGAAAATGACGTGCACTTGAAGCGGGTCACGTTAAGCGTGACCGATTTGGTGACGCCCTTGATGGTGAGGTCGCCGGTCAGGCTCATCTGCTCGCCACCCAGCGACAGCTTGCTGGACTTGAAGGTGATCACCGGGAAATTGGCCGTATCGAAAAAGTCGGCGGACTGCATCCGGCTGTCGAGCATCCCGAGGCCGGTGTTCACCGAGGCGGCATCGATGGTCACTTCGGCCGAGCCGGTCTGGGTGACGGAATCGATTACCACCTTGCCGCTGGTCTTCTCGAATTTGTGCGGTTTGTTGGACACACCCAGCATGCTGATGCTGAAGTTCGCAACCGTCTGGCTGTTGTCGATGACGTAGGTTTCAGGTGCGGCCTGGGCAGAAACGGAGCAGGCGGCAAGTACGGTCAACAAGGCAAGGCGGTTCATGGGTTGCTCCTAAGGTGGATGCCCCGAAGGGCCGTGCACCCCTACTTGCAACCGCCATGCCATCCACCACACCCATGTCGATCAACAAAACAACACTTACAAAACAATAACTTACAAACAAACCGCACCCGCAATGCAGCGCAAAAAAACAGCGGGCTGTTGGGAATCCAACAGCCCGCTGTCGAAACGGCGACCTTCCGCCAGCGTTTTACTGGGCGGCCGTCGGCAATTTGGCCGCCTCGATGGCGAGGTTCAGCGTGACCTCGTCGCCGACGTAAGGGACGTTCTTGCCCATGTTGAAATCCGAGCGCTTGACGGTGGCGGTGGCGTTGGCGCCGCAGGCCGGCACCTTGCGCATCGGATGCGGCATACACTTGAAGTGGGTGATCGTGAGCGTCACTGGCTTGGTCACGCCCTTGATGGTGAGATCGCCGGTCAGGCTGGCCGGCTCGTCGCCATTGAAATTCATCTTGCTGGATTTGAACGTGATGGTCGGGTATTTCGCGGTGTCGAAATAATCCGGTTCCTGGATGTGCTGGTTGAACAGGGCAAAACCGGTGTTGACCGAAGTCGCGTCGATCACCACGTCGACCGCGCCGGTTTTGGCTGCGCGGTCGAGCGTGACCGTGCCGCTGGTCTTGTCGAACTTTTGCGTCTGCTTGGAAAAGCCCAGGTGGGTGTAGGTGAACTGCGGGTAGGTGTGGCTGTTGTCGATGGTGTAGGTTTCGGGCGCGGCCTGGGCGGCGCCGGTGGCAACGGTAGCGGCAAAGGCCGTGGCGATCAGCATGGCAAGACGGTTCATGTAACTCTCCTGAATGAATGAAACAACGGGTTATTTGCCGCTGGCGGCAATGCGGAACTTGACCTGGACCTCGTTGGCCACGGTGGCGACGTCGGCCCACATGCCTTCGCCGATGCCGAAATCCAGGCGCTTGAGCGTGAATGCGCCATTGAAAGTGGCAGCGGTTTTGCCCGGAACGTAACTCACCGGCATGATCAGCTCGCGGCTTTTGCCCTTGAGCGTGAGCGTGCCGCGCATTTCGTAGCGGTTGCCGCCCAGCGCGCGGATCTGGCTGCTGGTGAACACCGCCTTGGGGTAGACGCTGCGGTTGAACCACAGCTTGCCGGCGGATTCCTCGTCGGCTTCCACCGAACCGGCATCGATGCTGGCGAGGTCGATCTCGATGCGTGCGCTGGCCGCCTCCGGCCTGGCCGGATCGAAGACCATCTGGGTGGTGAAACGCTTGAAGCCGCCCGCCACCGGCACGCCCATCTGGCGGGTTTCAAAGCTGATCGCGCTTTGCTTGGGCAACACGGTGCGGTATTCAGCCGCGTGGGCGGATGACGCGGCCAGGCTGGCCAGCAACATCAGATGTTTCAAAACCGGTTTCATGTGCGCTCCTGTTTGCTCCAGCCCATGCGCTGCAAAAAGGGCTGGCGTTCGATGAAGTGATGCTTGAGCGCTGCTGCAACGTGGAGAATGACCAGTCCCAGCAGCGTGAAGTTCAGTATCTGGTGGAGCGTGGCCAGCGCATCGCCCAGTTCGCGGCTCTTGCCGACCAGATCCGGCAGCGGCAGCACGCCGAACCACACGGTCTGGAAACCCTTGGCCGAACTCATCAGCCAGCCCGACAGCGGAATCGCCAGAATCAGCAGATACAGCAGCCCATGCACCGCCGCGCTGGCCTGACGCTGCCAGCCCGCAATGCTGTCCGGCAACGGCGGCGGCCGGTGACTCAGTCGCCAGGCCACGCGCATCCCCGCCAGCAGCAGCACCGTGATGCCGATCCACTTGTGGTAGCTGTAAAGCTGCAGCTTGACCGGCGACAGCGGCAGCTCGTGCATGTACACGCCAAGCGGAAAGCCGACAAAAATCAGCAGCGCCACCAGCCAGTGCAGCACGACGGCCGGCGTGGTGTAACGCAGGGTCGGGGTCATGGCGTTTCCTTCTTGAAAAGTTGTTCCATCTGCTGCAACGCCGCCTGCCAGCGCGCATGATCGGCCGCGCCGACCCCGGCGAAACACGCCGCCATGTGCGCCATGTGCGCGGGAAAGATCTTTGCAAACAGGGCCTCGCCTTCTGGGGTCAGGCGCACGATCTGGCAGCGGCGGTCGCTGTCGTGCGCCGCGCGCTCCACCCAGCCGCGCGCCACCAGGCGGTCCACCACGCCGGTCAGCGTGCCTTTGGTGATCAGGGTTTTTTCGCCCAGCACGCTGGCGGTCATGCCGGCGGTGTTGCCCAGCGTCGCGACGATGTCGAACTGCGGCGGCGTCAGCCCCAGCGCGCGGATGTTCGCCGCCGAATAGGCCTCGAACGCCTGATAGCACTTCACCAGGTCTTGCAGGGTGGGCAGGAATTCGACAGGCTGGTTCATCGCGCGCTCATTTGGTTCGTGTTAGGACCAATTTAGTTCGATGTAGAACCAATGTCAAGCGGCCCGATCCCTACGCCCGGCGGCGAAACCCGGCAGAATGTGCAACACTCCCGCCGCCCGCCCCTTCGTAACCGACCATGCTGAGCTACCGCCACGCCTTTCATGCCGGCAATCACGCCGACGTTCTCAAGCATTTTCTGCTCGTCCAGCTCAGCCGCTATCTGGGGCAAAAAGACAAACCGTTCTGGATTATCGACACCCATGCGGGCGCGGGACTGTATGAACTGGACACGGGCTATGCGACCAAACTGAAAGAATACGAAAGCGGCATCGGCAAGCTGTGGGCGCGCCCCGACCTGCCCGCCGAACTGGCCGACTACGTCGACCTCGTGCGCGCCTGCAACCCGGACGACAGCCTGCGCTTTTATCCCGGCTCACCCTGGCTGGCGCAGCAGACCCTGCGCCCGCAGGACCGCCTGCGCCTGTACGAACTGCACAGCAGCGACAGCCAGATTTTGCAGGAGAACTTCAGCACGCACGGGCGGCAGGTCAGCATCACCGCCGCCAACGGCTTCGACGCCCTCAAGGCCTTGCTGCCGCCCCCGCCGCGCCGCGCGCTGGTGCTGATCGACCCGCCCTACGAAACCCGCGACGACTACCCGAATGTCATTGCGGCCCTGCAGGAAGGCTTGACCCGCTTCGCCACCGGCACCTACGCCGTCTGGTATCCACAGCTCTCGCGCCCCGAAGCGCAGCAACTCCCCGACAAGCTCAAGCGCCTGCCGATCAAGAACTGGCTGCACGTTGCGCTGACCGTCCACACCCCGTCGCCGGATGGCTTCGGCATGCACGGCAGCGGCATGTTCGTCATCAACCCGCCGTGGACCCTGCATAAAACGCTTGAGGAAATCATGCCGTATCTGGTCAAGGTGCTCGGCCAGGATGCTGGGGCGGGCTATACACTGGAACAGGAGATGGCGTAAGCCCGCCATTCAATGACTTACTATCTGAATAATTTTGAAGTTTGGGATCATTGGATATGTCCAATAATCCTGTATCCCGTCACGTGACGGCTATTTAACGTTAGGCATGATGCATTGAAATGAACATTCTCTGCTACTTCAAAGTGGTCTCATTAAGCCCAATTGGCGGCTACGTAGCGTTTGTTATCGCTTCACTCATAACCACAGGAAAAACAGATCTTTATGAAGTTGCGATAGTGTTTATAGCGGGTGGCTATATAGTTTCTTTCGTTACTGCGTTAGTGCTCGGTTTGCCTTACCTTGTCGTCCAAAGCCTGCGTCCATTGAATGCTTGGATTTGGCTTCCAATCCTCATGTCTCTTGGAGGTATAGGCGGTTATTTTATTCACTCAGCACTTTCTGGCCGATCTACAGCAAAGTCTTTCATGGTGTCACTGGAATTTTTTACAGTAATTGGTGCAAGCGTGGCATTCATGGCTTGGCTGATGGCTTCGATTCTTTGTAAAGAAGGTGTGGACGCCCCCAATGCCTAACCCTACGTATATAGGAAAAGGGGACGCTACCCTTTTATCCTGTAGCACTCACACAGCCGCCTGACAGACGTACGTTTAAACGTGCCATCAAGGCACCTTTGAAGGAGCACGAAATGGACACACTGACCGCCAGCGAGGCTCGTGCAAATCTGTACCGGCTCATCGATCAAACCGCGGAATCTCACAAGCCCATCGTCATTTCCGGAAAACGCAGCAGCGCCGTGCTTCTTTCCGCAGAAGACTGGAACGCAATTCAAGAAACCTTGTACCTGCTGGCCGTACCTGGCATGCGCGAGTCCATCAAGGCGGGCATAGCCGAACCTCTGGCAAAAAGCGCTAAGGCGCTTGGGTAAAAGGGGAAGCTACCCTTTACTCAACCCAATTCTCAAAGCGCATCCCAGCGCCCCGCGATAAATGGGGTCAGTTCACTCTGACCCCACCATTCATTCCTTGAGCTACACAAAGGCTGGAGCATGTACGAATCAAAAACACATCCGCCGATCCCCAAAGAACTTTTTCTCAAGCGAGTGCTCCTGCACGTCGCAGGCGCAGCTCTTCTTTTGTTTGGGTCGCTCATGTGCGGCATGGCCGGCTACGAATACTACGAGGGACTTCCCTGGCGGGACGCATTCCTCAATTCTGCAATGCTGCTGGGTGGCATGGGGCCAGTCGATGCCCCAAGAACGGACGGCGGCAAGTTGTTTGCCGGCCTTTACGCTTTATACGCAGGCCTGGTGTTCCTGGTAGTGGTTGCCTTGATATTCGCGCCTATCGTGCATCGCATCATGCACAGGTTTCACTGGCAAGAAGACCGGTGAAATCAGGGCGCATCCCAGCGCTCCGCCGCCGTGTCATCGCTGGCGCGCGCCTCCACCCAGCGTTCGCCCTCCGGGGTTTCTTCCTTCTTCCAGAACGGCGCGCGGGTTTTCAGCGCATCCATGATGAATTCGCTGGCGGCGAAGGCTTCGCCGCGATGGCTGCTGGCGACGGCGACCAGCACGATGGGATCGCCGGGCAGCAGGCGGCCGACGCGGTGGATCACGGTCACGTCGAGCAGACTCCAGCGCGCACCGGCTTCGTCCACCAGCGCGGCGAGCGCCTTTTCGGTCATGCCGGGGTAGTGCTCAAGCGTCATCGCGCTGACGCCGCTGCCGTCGTTGTGGTCGCGCGCGAGGCCGACGAAGCTGGCGATGGCGCCGATGTCGGTGCGGCCCTGGCTCATCGCGTTCACTTCTGCGCCGAGGTCGAAGGGCTCGCTTTGCACCCTGATTTTGATCGGGCTGGGGGTCATGCCATCAGCCTCCGGTCACCGGTGGAAAAATCGCGACTTCGGCGCCGTCCGGGATCGCGGCATCAAGGGCGACGATGTCCTGATTGACGGCCACCCGGAACGCGCGTCCGGCGGCCAGTTCTTCGGCCCACACGCCGCCGCGCGCCTGCAGCGTCGCGATCAAATCCGCAACGCTGACGCCATCGAACGCAATGGATTCTTCGGCCGCGCCGAAACGCTCGCGCAGTCGGGCGAAATACAGAATGCGCAGGTTCATCCGAGCAACTCCGAAAAAGGAATGAAGCGGACCCAGTCGTCGGGCTGGAGGGTCTGGCCGATTTGCAGATCGATGAGGCCATCGCCCCAAGCGCACGAGGTCAGCACGCCGGAGCCTTGATTGGGGAATAGCGCCACGCGGCCGTCTGGTTCGATGCGGGCGCGCAGGAATTCGCGACGGTCGCCGGCCTTGAGCCAACTGGAGGACGAGCGCATTGGAAACGCGCGATACAGCACCTGCGTTGCGCCCATGCGCTTCAACAGGAACGGACGGATGAACAGGCAAAAGGTGACGAAGGCCGACACCGGGTTGCCCGGCAGGCCGATAAAGTCGGCCTCGCCGACCCGGCCGTAGACGATGGGCTTGCCGGGTTTCATCGCCACTTTCCACATTTCGATGCGGCCGAGTTTTTCGACCGCGGTTTTGACGAAATCCGCTTCGCCCACCGACACGCCGCCGCTGGTGACGACCACATCGGCGAGGCTGGCCGCGCGCGCCAGTGCGGCTTCGGTGGCGGCCAGGGTATCGGGCACGATGCCGAGATCGATCAGTTCACAGCCGAGGCCGTTCAGCAGCCCGGTGAGCGTGTAGCGGTTGGAGTTGTAGATCTGGCCGGCCTGCAGCGGCGTGCCGGGCGTCACCAGCTCGTCGCCGGTGAAGAAGCAGGCGACTTTCAGCCGGCGCAGCACCGGCAGTTCGGCCAGCCCGACCGAGGCGGCCAGGCCCATCTCGGCTGCGCCGATGCGGGTGCCGGCGGCGAGGATTTCCGCACCGCCACGAATGTCCTCGCCGGCGCGACGGATGTTGGCGCCCATGCGCGGCAACTGGTTGATGACGACCGCGTCGCCCTCGGCGCTGCAGTGTTCCTGCATCAGCACGGCGTCGGCGCCCGGCGGCACCGGCGCGCCGGTGAAAATGCGCGCGGCGGTGCCGGGTTCGAGCGTCGCGCCCATCGTGCCGGCCTGGATGCGCTGCGACACCGGCAGCCGGACGCCTGCCGCCGTCATGTCGACCATGCGCACGGCGTAGCCATCCATTGCGCTGTTGTCGAGCGGCGGCACGGTGATCGCGGAGACTTGCGGCGCAGCGAGCACGCGGCCGAGCCCGGCAGTCACCGCGACGGTTTCGCTTTCGCTCAGAGGGCGCGCGCGTTCGAGCAGGGAATCAAGCAGTTGGGTAGCTGAGAGCATGGGTCTGGATAAAGTCGGTGATGAGTGAAATGGCATCGAGATCGATGCGGGGAATTTCCGAGCCGGGTTCGACATCCGACGCCACCGCCAGCACATGCGGATCGTCCGGATAGAGCCAGGGCTTGCCGGTCGCGGCACGGTGCACTTCCAGCTTGGGGATCGGCTCGCGCTTGTAGCCTTCCACCAGCACCAGATCGCACGGCGGCAACTGCGCCAGCAAACTGGCCAGTGAGGGCGGTGCATCACGGTGCTCGGTCAGCAGCGCGGTGCGGTGGTCGGACGACAGCAGCACCGCCGCTGCCCCGGCTTCGCGTGCGCGCCAGCTGTCCTTGCCGGGGCGGTCGATGTCGAAGTCGTGGTGAGTGTGTTTGATCACCGCCACCCGCAGGCCGCGCGCAGTCAATTGCGGCAACACGCGCTCGATCAGCGTGGTCTTGCCGCTGCCGCTGAAGCCTGCGATGCCGAATATTTTCATATGCGTTGTCAGAGCTACCGAATCAGGCTATATTTTTCCATATATAACCTAATCCCGCCAGCCAGCCCTGTCTAAATGAACGCTCCCTTCGCCGATCCGCGCGGCCTCATCGACCAGTTCGGCCGCCGCATCGACTATGTGCGGCTGTCGGTGACGGACCGCTGCGACCTGCGCTGCAGCTATTGCATGCCGGAAGGTTTCAAGGGCTTTGAAGAACCCGAACACTGGCTGACGTTCGACGAAATCGAACGCCTGATCGGTGCATTCGCGCGGCTCGGCGTCAGCCACATCCGGCTCACCGGTGGCGAACCGCTGCTGAGGCGCGATATTGCCGGGCTGGCGGGGCGCATCTCTGCCCTGCCCGGCATCGACGATCTGTCGCTGTCCACCAACGCCACCCAGCTCGACAAGCACGCGCAGGCGCTCAAGGCCGCGGGCGTCACGCGGCTCAATGTCAGCCTCGATTCGCTGCAGCAGGCGCGGGTGGAACAGATCAACGGCCGCGATGTGCTGGCCAAAGTGATGGCCGGGCTCGCAGCCGCGCAGGATGCGGGCTTTGCGCCGATCAAGCTCAACATGGTGGCGCTCGCCGGCACCAACGACGACGAAATCGACGAGATGGTCGCCTTCTGCATCGAGCGCGGCTTCGTGTTGCGGCTGATCGAGGCGATGCCGATGGGCAGCACCGGCCGCAACGCCGAATTCCTCGATCTGCAGCCGGTGAAAGAGCGCCTGCGCAAGCAATTCAACCTGATCGAAACCACCCTGCCCGGCGCCGGCCCGGCACGCTATCTCGGCACCGCCGACGGCCGTTTCAACGTCGGCTTCATCACCCCGATCTCGCAGCATTTCTGCGAAACCTGCAACCGCATCCGCATCGCGGTCGACGGCACCGCCTACATGTGTCTAGGTCAGGAAGAGAAATTCGAATTCCGTCCGCTGCTGCGCGACGGTTGCAGCGATGCCGAGCTGGAAACGGCGATCATCGACGCCATCAACCTCAAGCCCGAACGCCACGAATTCCGTGAAGCGCCACACAAAGTGCTGCGCTTCATGTCGATGACGGGCGGCTAGTGTCGATCGAGCAGCCACGCAGCATTGCTGGCACCCGCGGTACCCATCCTTCAAGCGTCCGCATTGGCGGATAATGTCGGGCTCGCTCATTCAACAGAAGCCCACGCCGCATGCAAAAAGAAGTCAAAGAAAAACCCCAGTACGCCATCGTGGCGTCGGTGCAACTGCCGGGGGTGAGCGACGTCGAGTTCGAGGCCTCGCTGACCGAACTGCGCGAACTGGCCAAGACGCTGGGCTTCACGGTCACCCGCACCTTCACCCAGAAACGCGCCGGCTTCGACTCGACGGCGTATCTGGGTGTGGGCAAGCGGCAGGAGATCCGCCACTACGTCAGCGGCGAAACGGACGCCGAAACCGGCGACGAAACCGGATCTGGCGCTGAACCGCAGAACCCCCTGCACCGCCTGTCCAATTTCGTCGAAGGCCTGGACGACGAAGCCGATGCGGTCTCGCCCGATCCGATCGACGCCATTTTCGTCGACCACGAAATCTCGCCGTCGCAGGCGCGCCACCTCGAAAAGGAAGTCGGCTGCCAGGTGATGGATCGCACCATGGTGATTCTCGAAATTTTCCACCGCAACGCGCGTTCCCCCGCCGCGCGTGCGCAGGTGGAAATCGCGCGCCTCGGTTATCTGGCACCGCGCCTGCGCGAAGCGGCCAAGCTCGCCGGGCCGCAGGGACGCCAGCGCAGCGGCGTCGGCGGACGCGGCGCCGGCGAGTCGCATACCGAACTGGACAAGCGCAAGATCCGCGACCGCATTGCCGAACTGCAGAAGGAAATCGCGGCGATGGACGCCGACCGCAAGACGCAGCGCGCCCGGCGACAGGCGCACCAGGGGCTCGCCAGCGTGGCGCTGGTCGGCTACACCAACGCGGGAAAGTCCACCCTGATGCGTGCGCTCACGGGCAGCGAGGTGCTGGTCGCCAACAAGCTGTTCGCCACGCTCGACACCACCGTGCGCACGCTGTACCCCGAGAGCATCCCGCGCGTGCTGGTCAGCGATACGGTTGGTTTTATTAAAAACTTGCCGCACGGGCTGGTCGCGTCGTTCAAGTCCACGCTCGAAGAAGCGCTGGATGCCTCGCTGCTGCTGCACGTCATCGACGCCAGCGACCCGGGGTTTGTACGGCAGATCGAAACCACCGAACACGTGTTGAACGAGATTGAAGCGCAGGACGTGCCGCGCCTGCGCATATTCAACAAGATCGACCACGTCGGCGATGCCGCGGCGCCGGATTCAAAGCGCGCCGAGGCGCGGGCCGAACGCGAAGCCGCGCTGCGCGCCGAATACCCCGGCTGCATCGTGATGAGCGCGCGCCGCCCCGAAGACGTCGCGCGCCTGCACCAGGCGATCGTGGCATTTTTTCAGAAGGATCTGGCCGAGGCCGAGCTGTATCTGCCGTGGTCGGCGCAACAACTGCGCGGGGAAATTTTCGCGCGCTGCGAAGTGCTGGAAGAGCGTGCCGACGATGAAGGCGCGATTTTCCGTGTTCGCAGCGAGCCCGAGGCGCTGGACAGCCTGCGCGCGCAAATCGCCCAGGCACGCTGAGCCTGCCCTACCCTGCCCTGATCAATCGAATCCGGCAGCCGTATCGAGCCCTGGCAGCCCATGCGCCAAGTGCAGTTCACGCAGCATGGCGCTCTTTTTGGCCTGGTGCGCCTGCATCCGCCGCAGGATGTCGTCCAGCACCCGCACCGCGCTGACAATGTAAGGGCCCTTGTTGAGCATCACGCATTCGGCGCGGCGCCCCATCGCGGCATCGGTGATTTCGGCGCGTGAAGGCTGGCCTTCCCGCGCCAGGGTTTCCAGCACCTGGGTCGCCCAGATGACGGGCACATGCGCTGCTTCGCAAATCCAGAGGATTTCTTCCTGCACTTCGGCCAGGCGCTCGAAGCCACACTCCACCGCCAGGTCGCCGCGCGCAATCATTACCCCGCAGCTCGGCGCGCGCATGGCGGTCAACAGCATGTCGGGCAGGTTCTCGAAGCCGCGCCGGGTTTCGATTTTCAGCACAATGGCAGGCTGATTGCCCCCCAACGCCTGCAGCCGCTGCTGCAGTGATTCGACGTCCTGGCCGCAGTTGGCGAAGGACAGCTCGACGATGTCGGCGTGCTGCGCCACGAAGGCGAGGTCTTCGATGTCCTTGTCACTCATCGCGGCCAGCTGCAGCTTGCTTTCTGGCAGGTTGATGCCCTTGTCGGCGCGCAGCTTGACCGGGTTCAGGTGGTCCTGGGTGATGCGCACGCGCACCCGTTCCGCCTCGATCTTTTCGACCACGCCGCCGATCTTGCCGTCGTCGAACCAGATCGGCTGCCCGGCCTGCACGTCGTCGAACACCTGCGGAATGCTGCAGCCGATGGTGGCGGGCGTAAGCAGATGGCCTGCGCTGTCGTACGTCGCCGCGCGCCCCGGCTCGAGATCGCGGGTGAGGATGAGCAGATCGCTCTGTTGCAGGGAAATGACGGTCTCGCCGGCCGGCAAATCACCAATGCTGCATTCATGCATGTCCGGCTGGTCTTTGCCATGGCGGGAGCGTGCCTGCTCACGCAGCAGGACAGTGCCGGGGACGAAATAGGCCGTTTTGCCCGTCTCGGCCCAGCAACCGTCTGCGGTCACATCGACGATCTTGAGCCCCCGCTTCGCGCCGCGCGCATCGATGAAGCTCAGCCCCTCGCCGACCTGCAGCTGCGCCAGCCACGCCGCCGACACCGGCAGGCAGGCACTGGCCGGGGTCGGCGGCGCGTACAGCACGGGATCGGCGCTCAGCCAGACCCGCGCGGGCGCGCTCACCCGTCCATAGACATCGCGCACAGGGTGGATCCGCACCACCGCCGGACCCGGTTCCAGCGGTCCGGTACGCAGCTTCGGCCCGGCCAGGTCCATCACCACGCGGCAGGATCGGCCCAGCGACTGCTCGGCCTGCCGCAAATGGGCGATCATCCGCGCCCAGGCGGTGGTGTCGTCATGCGCGCAGTTGATGCGCATGCAGTCCATGCCCTGTTGCAGCAGGGTATGGACGAGCAGGTAGTCGTCCGCCGCTTCGCTCGGCATGGTGACCATGATGCGCACCTTGCGCCCGGCATCCGCTTCGCCCAGCAGGGCGTTGGTGTGATCGGCGAGCAGGCGTTCGCCGTGGGAGAAGTCAATGACCTCGGTCTCCTTGCCCACTGCCGGGCAGGCGCGCTGATCGAGCCGGTTCAGCACGCTCAGCACCTCGTCGACCGTGGCCAGCACATGCGCTTCGGCCCGGCCGAGCGACGACAGGCCGAGCGCCGCCAGCCGCAACTGCAGGGGACGCAGGTCGCGCCGGCGCAGGCTCAGGTAATGCAGCAGGTTGCGCGCGCTATGCAGGTAATTGGGGTGGATCCGCTCAAGATGCGGCTGCGACAGCGCAAGGTCGGAGACCATGTCCGCCCGGATCGCCGCGAGTTCCGCGAGGGCAAGCGCGATCTCGCTTTCGCCCGAATGCGTACTGCCAGTGGAAGTTTTCCGGGTCACAAATAGGCTCTCGAATCGATCTATTATTCTGCGGTGCCAGTGTGAACCTGACATGACAGTCGCCCAAACCCGGGCGAGCACCGCCCATGCAAGACGGCTGAATTGATTTTGTCACCTTGGCAGCGAACAATGAAAACCTGAAGTGGCAGCCGAAATCGCGATTTTGGCGAGGCCAAACCTGGAGACGTGTCGCATCCGCTTATGTCAAACATTGCCGAAAGATCCCTCCACACGCGCGCCGCGCGTTCCGTTGAGGCGCTGAGCAGTTCGTTTACCGACAACCTGTTCTACCTCACCGGGCGCTCGTTCCAGAAAGCGACCACGGCTGACTTCTATACCGCACTGGCCTACACCGTGCGCGACCGCATGCTGGAGCGCTTCATCCTGACCGGCGAGAACTACAAGCGCAACACGGCCCGAACGGTGTGCTATTTCTCGGCAGAGTTTCTGCTGGGACCGCATCTTGGCAACAACATCCTGAACCTTGGCCTGCGCGACAACCTCGACGAAGCCCTGCGCGGGATGGGGCTGGATCTGGAAACCCTGCTGCAGCAGGAACAGGAGCCGGGACTCGGCAACGGCGGCCTCGGCCGGCTCGCCGCCTGTTACCTGGACTCGCTGGCCACGCTGGAAATTCCTGCCATCGGCTACGGCATCCGCTACGAGTTCGGCCTGTTCGACCAGGTCATCAAGGACGGCTGGCAGGTGGAGGTGACCGATGCCTGGCTGCGCGACGGCAACCCGTGGGAACTGCCCAAGCGGCAGCGCCGCTATCCGGTCAAGCTGGGCGGCCATACCGAATCCTGGCGCGACGAACAGGACCGCCTGCGGGTGCGCTGGGTGTCGGACAGCACCGTGTACGGCGTGGCTTACGACACGCCCATCCTCGGCTACGGCGTCAGCAATGTGAATTTGCTGCGGCTGTGGAAATCGGAAGCACACGACTCCTTCGACTTCCAGGCGTTCAACCTGGGCGATTACTACGGCGCGGTGGAAGAGATGGTGGCGGCGGAAAACCTGACCAAGGTGCTCTATCCCAACGACGACCCCGAAGCGGGCAAGGAACTGCGCCTCAAGCAGCAGTATTTCTTCGTGTCGTGTTCGCTGCAGGACATGGTTCGCCTGACGCTGCGCGATCTCGGCAGCGTGAGCCGCTTTGCGGAAAAATTCGTCGCCCAGCTCAACGACACCCACCCCGCCATCGCGATCCCCGAGCTGATGCGCCTGCTGGTGGACGAGCACGCCCTGCCGTGGGAGGCGGCGTGGGACATCACCCGCCAGAGTTTTGCCTACACCAACCACACCCTGTTGCCGGAAGCGCTGGAGACCTGGCCGCTGGAACTGTTCCGCCGCATCCTGCCGCGCCATCTCGAAATCATCGAGGAAATCAACCGCCGCTTTCTCGACGAAGTGCGTCTGCGCTTCTTCGACGACGAAGCGCGCGTCGCCCGCATGTCGCTGATTTCCGCCGGCCCCGAGCCGCGAGTGCGGATGGCGCACCTCGCTGCCGTCGGCAGCTTCGCCATCAACGGCGTGGCGACGCTGCACACCGAATTGCTGAAAAGCACCGTGCTGTGCGATTTCCATGCGCTGTGGCCGGACAAGATCAGCAACAAGACCAATGGCGTCACGCCGCGCCGTTTCATCGCGCTGGCCAACCCGCCGCTGGCGCGCCTGATCGAGGACACCCTCGACGGCGACTGGCTGCGCAATCTCGAATCGCTGCGCCAGCTTGAACCGTATGCCGACGATGCCGGCTTCCGCGCACGCTGGCGCGAGGTCAAGCTGGCCGCCAAACAAGCGCTGGCCGCCAGCATGGCGCAGGCGACCGGCATCGCGGTCGACCCCGCCTCGCTGTTCGACATCCAGGCCAAGCGCTTCCACGAATACAAGCGCCAGCACCTCAAGGTGCTGCACATCATCAGCCTGTATTGCCGCCTGAAAAGCGTTGCCGACCTGGACATCGTGCCGCGCACCTTCATCTTTGGCGGCAAGGCCGCGCCCGGCTACCAGATGGCCAAGCTGATCATCAAGCTGATCCACTGCGTGGCCGAGGTAGTCAACCGCGACCCGCAGGTCAACCAGAAAATGAAAGTGGTGTTCATCCCCGACTTCAACGTCAAGAACGCCCAGACGATCTATCCCGCGGCCGACCTGTCGGAACAGATTTCAACGGCCGGCAAGGAAGCCTCGGGCACCGGCAACATGAAGTTCTCGATGAACGGCGCGCTTACCATCGGCACGCTGGACGGCGCCAATGTCGAGATCCGCGAAGCGGTGGGAGAAGAAAACTTTTTCCTGTTCGGCCACACTGCCGCGCAGGTGCAGGAACGCCTGCGCGATGGCTATCAGCCCGGTCGCATGATCGAAGGCGACCCGGAGCTGCGGCATGCGCTCGAACTGATCGAAGCCGGGTTTTTCTCGCATGGCGACCCGCAGCTGTTCGCGCCGCTTACCCGCAAGCTGCGCGGAGAGGACCCCTATCTGGTATGCGCCGATTACCGCGCCTATCTGGATTGCCAGGACACGGTGGACACCTGCTATCGCGATATCGAGCAGTGGACCCGGATGTCCGTCCTCAACGTCGCGCGCATCGGTCGCTTTTCGTCGGACCGCGCCATCCGCGAATACGCCGAGGATATCTGGCGGGTCCAGCCGGTTCCGGTCAGGGGCTGATGCGCCCTGATTGATTAACGTCGCACTTCGAGATTGCGCACCAGCACCACGACGTTTTGCTGGTTGAGGCGGTTGATGAACAGTTCGCTTCTGAAATATGCGCCATCGCGCCGCCGCGCCTTAAACGGGATGGCGCAGTGGCAAAGAAAGGCGAGTCGGGCGTTGATGCGGTCTTCCATCACCAGTTCGGTGCCATGCAGCTCGGGAAGCAGGGTCGACACATGATGGCCGGCCAGTTCGTCGGTGCGGTAGCCGAACACCTGTTCGCAATCGGGACTGCAATGCTGGATGACGCCGCGGTCGTTGAGCGCGAGCATGGCGAGATCGATGGTGTCAGGGTGGGATGGAAGCTGCGGGTTGAAAGAAGTGAGTGTCGTGTGCAGGTGCTTGCGGGCTATTGCCATGAAATCCTCCGTAGGATGTCGTGCAGGAATGCGCCAGGGGAGGCTGATTCTGATCCTGCAAAGTGACGCATTTGTGACCCGGGAATGAACTTATAAAGCCGTTCCGCAGGCCCGTAACCGGGCGATGCGGATTCAAACTTCATCTGGCTGCGATAGCGCGGCAACCAGATAAAGTTGTAGCATCCAGAACAGCGGATTTCAATATCAAGGATCGAGTTGCGATGAAAAGAACCCCAAGTGATGAATACCTGGAAAAGGCCAAACTGCTGGACGAGGAAGCCTGCGAACGCGTGCTGTCGCGCGCCCGCTCGAAACTCATGCGCCGGCTCGAAGACCGAAAGGTAACGGTTCAGGAAGTCGTGGCCATCCAGCTTGAACTCGAAGACGAAGACTTGGCCGAATGGCGCGCCAGAATGGCCGAAATCAAGGCGGTCGAAGAGAAGAAAAAGAACAAATCCAAAAAGTCGGACTGATTCCGGCCGGGCAGTGAAAGCTGCCCACGCCGTCTGCTGGTGCCTTTAATAAATCCATAAAAAAGTTGCAACCCTTCTTTCAGGTCCGCGCCTGATCCGGGTTGCGCACGCTTCCACCTGCGCCTCCTAACTCTCACAGTAGCCCGCCTGCTGGATGTGGCGCCGTTCACATCCCGACAAGGGGCAGGGACAGCCTGACGCTCAAACCGCCTCCCGGCGTGTCATCGAGCGACAGATTTCCACCATGCGCATGCGCGATCGCCTCGACCAGCGCCAGGCCCAATCCGCTACCCGGCTGGGTCCGGGCGCTGTCGCCGCGGGCGAAGCGCTGCGTCATGCGGCTGCGTTCCGCCGCCGCTATGCCGCTACCGTGGTCGATGACGGCCAACTCGGCATGGTCGCCCAGTCGCTGCAAGCTCACCCCGACTGCCGCAGCGGGCAGCGTGTATTTGAATGCGTTGTCGAGCAGGTTGGCGAGCGCCTGGGCAAGCAGGGCAGGCTGCCCGCTGATGTTCAGGCCCGCAGCCAGTTCGACGCTGAAAGGCCGCCCTTCGTCTTCCGCTTCGGCGGCGTACAGTTCCGTCACCTGCCGGACCTGCCCTGCCAGATCGAAGCGCTCGGGCGATGCGATATCGCTGCCCGCCTCCAGCCGCGCAATCGACAGCAGCGCATCGAAGGTGCGCATCAGTTCGCCAGCGTCGGCTGCGGTTTGCGCCAGCGCCGTGCGGTAATCGTCCGCTGCGCGCGGCTGCGCCAGTACCACCTCGATGCGGGTTTGCAGCCGCGCCAGCGGTTTGCGCAAATCGTGGGCGACGTTGTCGGACACGTCGCGCATTCCCGCCACCGCAGCTTCGATGCGCGCCAGCATGGCGTTGAGATGCGCCGCCAGCAAGTCGAATTCGTCCTTGCGCCCGCTCGTTTCCACACGCTGACCGAGGTCGCCTGCGGCGATTTTTCCGGCCGTTCGATCGATCGCCTCGATCCGCGCCAGCCACTGGCGACCGAGCGACACGCCGAGCGCCAGTGCCAGCAAGGCGGACACGCCCAGCAGCGCAGCGGCGATGCCGAGCACCGTTTCGCGCAGCTCTTCCAACGCGCCCGGCGCCTGCGCCACCAGCAAGCGGCCGCCACCGGGGAGCCGCGCGGCCACTGCAGGCAGCGACACCCATTCGTCGTGATCTTCGCCGGGCTCGCGCACCCGCAATTCGAGCATGCGGACCCGGCTGTCGGCGGCCAGTGCAGCGGGCCACTGCGCGACGTTGCCGGCGAGCGTGCGGCCATCGGCGGCTTCCAGCCGGTAGTAGCGCAGATCCTTGTGGCTGCCGCTGGCCGCCAGCACGCGCACGCTGTTCACGCGATGCTCGCCGGGCAGACTGGCCAGCGCGGCGAGTTCGCCTGCAAGCGCCGACTCGATCTGCCGGTCGACATAGCGGTTGAGCAGCACGAACAGCAGTGCCAGCGCGACCATCAGAATACCCACCTGCAGCAGCGCCGCGCGCAGGGCGAGGCGCATGGCCGAGGTGCGGGCGAGCTGGCGCAAATAGGCAAACATCAGGCGTCGTCGCCAAGTCGATAGCCGATACCGCGCAGGGTATGCAGCAGGGGGGTATCGAAATCGCGGTCGATCTTGGCGCGCAGGCGGCTGATCTGGCTGTCAACCACGTTGGTCTGCGGGTCGAAATGCAAATCCCACACCTGTTCCAGCAACATGGTGCGGGTGACGATGCGGCCGGCGCGCCGCATCAGATACTCCAGCAGCCGCAGTTCGCGCGGCTGCAGGCGGATCAGCTGGCCGGCACGGCTGACCCGCCGGCGTTCCAGATCGAGTTCGAGGTCGGCGACCCGGAGCACGCCGGGCACCGCCACGTCCACCGGCTGCGCGCGCCGCGCGAGCGCCTCGACGCGCGCCAGCAACTCGGCGAACGCACACGGCTTGACCAGATAATCGTCGCCGCCCGCGCGCAGGCCCTCCACCCGCTGATCGACCTGCCCCAGCGCCGACAACACCAGCACCGGGGTGGTCCGGCCATCGGCGCGCAGCATGCGCACGATCGACAGGCCGTCGCGGCGTGGCAGCATGCGGTCGATCAGCAGCACGTCGTAGTCGCCCTGCAGGGCAAGCTGCAGTCCGGCCTCGCCGTCATGTGCGACATCCGCGACATGCCCGGCTTCGGTCAAGCCCTGCCGCAGGTAGTCGGCTGCGGCGATATCGTCCTCGATGATCAGTAAGCGCATGGGCGAAGTGTAGCCGCCGCGCACAGCGGATCGGCATTACCGTTTGGCGACCTGGCCCCAACCTCGCCAAACCGTCATCCTGCCGCCAGCCTGGGGTGAGCTGCGCTGCGTAATCTGACATCACGGCATTTCCACGGTTCTGGTGAAAGGACACCTCATGACCCGCATCACTACCGCATTTTCCGTCGTCACCCTGATTGCTGCGCTCGGCGACGAACGCAGCTGATCAAGCCCGCCGGCCATACGTCCGGTTCATTCCATGATTGCGAAAGGCCCGACATGAAACGCTACCCTGCCCTGCTCATCGCCCTGCACTGGCTGACCGCGCTCGCGGTCGTCATCGCCTATGCAAGCAGCGGCAACCCAGCCGAATCCCACGACCTGTTCGATGCGTTGATCGGACAGGTACACGTCATCAGCGGCCTGGCCGTGTTCGCGCTGGTGGCGCTGCGCCTTCCTGCCCGCCTGCTGCTGGGCACGCCCGCCGCTCTGCCCGCGCCACGCTGGCAAGCTCGCCTTGCACGTGCCGCGCACATCGCGTTGTATGCGCTGATGCTGCTGGTGCCGCTGGCCGGCTGGGCCGCGCTCGCCGACGAAACCGCGACATTCACCCTGGCCGGCGGCATCGCCCTGCCGCTGCCCGACGCGCACGCGAGCTGGGTGGAATGGCTGGGCGAAACACACGAAACCCTGGGCAACGCATTCATCTGGCTGGCCGGACTGCATGCCCTGGCTGCGCTGGTGCATCACAACCTGTTGCGCGATGCGACCCTGCTGCGGATGCTGCCGCTGAAGGCGCTTGCGCGGTAACCCGGCATCCGGCAACGGGCTGGTTTTTCAGGGATCGAAAAGCGCTCAGCCGGAAAATCCTGCCAGCGCCTGCGCCTGATCCACGTGTTCCCAGCTGAACTCGGGTTCGGCGCGGCCAAAATGGCCGTAGGCAGCGGTTTTCCGGTAAATCGGGCGCAGCAGGTCGAGGCTCTCGATGATGCCGCGCGGCGTCAGGCGGAAAGTCTGACGCACCCGGCGTTCGAGCGCTTCGTCGGGCACGCTGCCGGTACCGTAGGTTTCGATCAGCAGCGAGACCGGCTCGGCCACGCCGATGGCGTACGCCAGCTGCACCAGGCAGCGCCGCGCCAGTCCGGCCGCGACGATGTTCTTGGCGATGTAGCGCGCCATGTAGGCGGCGGAACGGTCAACCTTGGTAGGATCCTTGCCGGAAAACGCGCCGCCGCCGTGCGGGCACGATCCGCCATACGTGTCGACGATGATCTTGCGTCCGGTGAGGCCGGTGTCGCCGTTGGGGCCGCCGATTTCGAACGGGCCGGCCGGGTTGACCCACAGCTTGAAGTCAGGCGTGCGCAGTTCGATCGGCACCAGCGGGTCGACGATTTCACGCGCCACCTCGCGGGCAACCCAGGCCGGATCGAGATCGCGTTCGATCTGGGTGGAAATGATCACGTTCTCGACCCCGACCACGCGCTGGCCTTCGTACGCCACCGTCACCTGGCTTTTGGCGTCGGGACGCAGCCACGGCAAGGCGCCGGAATGGCGCAGCTCGGCCTGACGTTTGACCAGGCGGTGCGCCAGCCATACCGGATACGGCATCAGGTCGGGCGTTTCGTCGCAGGCATAGCCGAACATCAGCCCCTGGTCGCCCGCGCCGATGTCGCCGCCCGCCAGCGTGATGCCCTTGTTGATCTGGATCGACTGGTGGTTGAAGCGTACCTGCACTTCGCAGGTGTCGGGATCAATGCCGGTATCGGAATCGACATAACCGATGTCGCGCAGCACCTGGCGGGCAATCGCTTCGGCACGGCCCTGAATCTCGCTGAACAGTTCGCGGCGCGCAGTTTTGAACTCGCCCGCAATCACCACCAAATGGTCGGCCACGAAGGTTTCGCAGGCGACCTTGGCGGCGGGTTCCTCGGCCAGGAAGGCGTCGAGGATGGCATCCGAGATCTGGTCGGCGATCTTGTCGGGATGGCCTTCGGCAACGGACTCGGATGTGAACAGGTAGCGACGGTTGTTTTGCATGTTGATTCCTCAATCAAATGAAACGATCAAGCGGGCGCGAGCCGCCACAGCGAGGTGATCTCGGCGGCGCGTGCGGCGTGCAGCGGGTCGCTGGCGTCGGCGGCGCGCGGGTGGGTCGGTTTGGTATCGATGCGCTCCAGCTGCTTGAGCCCGGCGGCGTCGATGGCTGCCAGCAGGCTGTCGCGCGTGCGCAGGCCAAGGTGCTCGGCGAGGTCGGACAGGATCAGCCAGCCTTCGCCGCCGGGTTCGAGATGCGCGGCCAGCCCGTTCAGAAAGCCCAGCAGCATGCGGCTGTCCGGGTCGTATACCGCGTGTTCGAGCGGCGAGTTGGCGCGTGCGGGTAGCCACGGCGGGTTGCACACGATAAGCGGCGCGCGGCCGTCCGGAAACAGGTTGGCCTCGACCACGCTGACCTGCGGGTTCAAGCCCAGCCGCGCGATGTTTTCGCGCGCGCAGGCCAGTGCACGCGGGTCCTGGTCGGTCGCAATCACCTGCTTGACCCCGCGGCGCGCCAGCAAGGCTGCCAGCACCCCGGTGCCGGTGCCAATATCGAACGCACGTTCCAGCGACGGCAACGGCGTCTTGGCCACCAGATCGAGATACTCGCCGCGCACCGGCGAAAACACGCCGTAATGTGGGTGGATGCGCGCGCCCAGCGCGGGAATGTCGACACCCTGCTTGCGCCATTCGTGCGCGCCGATGACGCCGAGCAGTTCGCGCAGCGATACCAGCGATGGCATTGGATCCTTGCCATGCGGCAGTGCGCCATAGGCTTCGATACAAGCCTGCCGCACGTCGGGCGCGCGACGCAGCGGAATGCTGTAGTCGGCCTCCAGCGGCAGCAGCAGCATGCCCAGGGTGCGAGCGCGCTGCGACTGGAACTGGCGGTGAAAATTGAAGGACTCGATCGGCGAGGTGGCAGGCTTGCGCGGCTTGCGGTCGATGCGGCGTGCCATCGCCTGCAGCAACTGGCGCGCGTTCTGGTAATCGCTGCGCCACAACAAAGCCGTACCCTCGCTGGCCAGGCGGTAGGCGGCGTCTGCCGTCATGCGATCGTCCGCCACCTGGATCCGCTTGGGCGGCGGCGAGCCGTTCTCCGAACGCCAGCGGGCGGATCGGGACTGGTCGGCTTCGGACCAGCTTGCAACGGGAAAACTCGGATCGCCCACTCAGCTCACTCGGTTAATGCTTAACCGCCAAAATGCATCAAGCCGGAAATTGTACGTTCCGCGAGGGCCCTGCGGTAAATGCCTGTGCGGCCTGCCTGAACAGCCGACCGGATGGACTCAGGCCGGATTGCCGATGTCGCGCACCGTCTGCCCAAGCTTCATTTTGTCGAGTGTGGCGAACGGCAGGCAGATCAGGGCGGAAATATGTTGCTGCAACTGGCTCATTGCCTCGACGAATGCGTGCTGCCTGTGTGCGTCGGAGCCCTGCGCCCGCACCGGATCGGGGATATGCCAGTGCGCCGTAATAGGATGTCCCGGCCATACCGGGCAGGCCTCGCCCGCCATGTCGTCGCAAACCGTGATGATGAAATCGAAGCGCGGCGCGCCGGCCGCGGCGAATGCATCCCACGACTTGCTGTGCAGACCGGCCGTCGCCAGACCGCTCTTGTGCAGCAATTCCAGCACCTCGGGATGGATCTGTCCGGCGGGCTGGCTGCCCGCGCTGTAGGCATGGAAACGTCCCTCGCCCATGGCGTTGAGCAGACACTCGGCAAGGATGGAACGGGCCGAGTTGGCGGCGCACAGAAACAGTACGTTAAAAGCGGCTTCGGCCATGCATTGAGTCTCCGGGGCGCAGGCAGCGGCCTGCGGACTCAATTATCGTGCAGCCTGGCCGGAAATTTGATGACAGATTCCCGGCAAGGCGGGCAAAAACTACTGCGACTCGAACTCGGTGAATGCACGGTTCATGTTGGCGCGATGCAGGCCTGTGTAGTTGTCCAGATGGCGGAAGGCAGGCAAGTCGGCATAGCGATCCAGCGTCGCATCCATCGGTTCCATGTCCTTTGCCGCAGCACCGATCTTGCCGGCCAGAAAATCGTAATAGTCGCCGCTCTCGCGCTGCGCCTGCTCCAGCTTGCAGACGCGGCCATGACCGGGAACGATCCACGCCGGCTGCAACGCGGCCATGGCCTGGAAAGCCGTCTGGCTGTGTTTCACGCTGGACCAGGGCAGGATGCCCGCCAAGCGGTCGACAAAAACCAGATCGCCGCTGAACATCACGCCGCGCTGCGGCAGCCAGACCCAGGCATCCCCCGGGAAATGCGCATCGGTGTAAGCCAGCCTCAGCGTCTCGCCCCCCAGCTCCAGACTGACGGCTTCGCCCGCGTAGGTTTTGGGCGCGGGCAACGGCTGCGTGCCTTGCATGCGGTCGCCCAGCATGCGCTGCAAGCTTGCCATATGCTGGGTGGAGAACTCAGCCTGGGTGGCCGCGGTGCGGGCAAGCGCAATGACTTCGGCGCCCTTGCCGGCGAAATAGGCGTTGCCCAGCCAGCGGTGATCCTGGCTGCCGGTATTGATGACCCAGCGCACCGGCTGCGCGGTCACTTTGCCGATCGCGGCCGCAATCTTTTCGGCGCCAAGACGGCTCGCGCCGGAGTCGATCAGGATCACCCCTTTGGGCGTGACGATGAAGCCGAAGCTGGCGTTGAGGCCGTCATTGTCCACGCTACGCTGGCCCAGCGGACCAACGATGGCATAGACATTTTCGACGACCGGTTCGGCTCTGGGTTGAAATGCATCGGCCGCATGGGCGCTCAGGGCGAGAAGAAACAACAGGGGAGCAAGCAGGGTACGCATGTTCGATTCCTTGATTATTTGAGGCGATAGCCCGCATGGCAGGCCACGCAGCTGGCGGTGACCTTGCCCAGCGCGTCCAGCACGCGCGGCAGGTCGCGGGTGACCGCCGTTTCCTGGGCGACAACGGCAAACCGGCTGGCCGACTGGTGCATCGCGGTGCCGGCTTCCTGCATGCCCTTGGGCATGAAGCCCGCCATGTGGCTCGCGCCATGCGACTGCAGCGAACTCATGCCGAGACGCTTTTCGGCGATGTCGGCCGCGGCGCCGTAGTTGCCGAGCGCCAACGCGCTCTGGATTTCATGGAGGGAAAGCAGGTGCTCGCGCATGTTCGCCAGCATGTGGCTGCGCATCATGGCGGGCATGTCGACCGCCACCCGGCTGTCGTCATCGGACGCCAGGACGACAGGCGTGATCAGCAGGCTGGCCAAAACAAGGGTAGCGAAGTGTATGGGGGTCATGGATGATTGATCCGGCAAGTTGAAATACCGGATCAATATAGCAAGCCGGCTGTCAGGCAGGCCGATCCTTTTCATACCATCTCTTGCTGCGGTTCACGGTCCTCGTTAGCGTACATATCTACCCCCGCGCCGACGTATGCCCCTGGCGTCAACAACACTTCCCGCCGCTGCAGCAGCTTCCGGCGGGCACGGCCGTCACGCCGCCGGCCAGCCAGCCAGCGATTTTTTCGCGGCTGGGCACGCCGCCCGCATGCACAACCTTGCCGTCGATGACGACGCCGGGGGTGGACATGACGCCGTAGCCCATAATGGCCTGGATGTCCTCGACCTTCTCGACCTGCACCGGCACGCCCTTTTCCGCGGCGATGTCCTCGATGAGTTTGGCGGTGGTCTTGCAGTTGGCACAGCCGGTGCCCAGAACCTTGATGGTGGTGCTCATGGTGTACTCCTCAGAACGCGATTGAAAAAACGGGATTGAAAAATCAGCAGCAGGATTGCCCCGACGCGGTGGGGGTGCAGCAGGCCTCGCCCGCGGAAACCGTAGGCACGCAACCGGCCATCGCCTGATCGAAACTATGGTCGAGCTTTTCGCCCGCCTCGTCGCGAATGTGGCGGGCGATCTCGACGACGGCGTCGATGTGCGCCTGCGAGACGCCATAAGACCGAAGCCGGTCGACCTGGCACAGCCCCTGTTTGGGATGATTGGCCGCGATGTTCGCCGCCAGCGAGACCAGGGCGGCGATGGCGGGATGAAGAGGTGTATCGCTCATGCGGCTTCCTTTATCAAATCAGGACATTGAACACATAGCCCACCAGCAGGATGCCGGCGGCGACGACCCCCACGAAGGTGGCGATCAGGCGGGGCTTGAGCACCTTGCGCAGAATGATCATTTCCGGCGCCGACAGCGCGATCACGCTCATCATGAACGCCAGCACGGTGCCCAGCGCCGCACCCTTGGCGAGCAGGGCCTGGACGATGGGGATGACGCCCGCCGCGTTGGTGTACATCGGCACGCCGATCAACACGGCCGCGGGCAGCGCCCACCACGGCGCGTCGTGCCCCATGATCGAGGCCATGAAGTCCTCCGGCACGTAGCCATGGATGCCGGCGCCCAGGGCCACGCCCAGCACGATGTAGATCCACACCTTGGCGACGATTTCGCGCACATGGTGGAAGCCGTTCTCGACGCGCTCGCCCCAACTCATCGTGCCTTCGACGATGGCGGACGGAACCTGCGAGTTCTGCATGGCGCGCACCCAGTCCTCGAGGTGATGCTCCATGCCCAGCTTGCCGATGACGATGCCGGAGAGGATGGCGACCGCCAGCCCCATCACCAGGTACAGGACAGCGATCTTCCAGCCGAACAGGCCGAACAGCATCGCCAGCGCAATTTCGTTGACCATCGGCGCGGCGATCAGGAAGGAGAAGGTCACGCCCAGCGGCACGCCGGCCTGCAGGAAGCCGATGAACAGCGGCACCGCCGAGCACGAGCAGAACGGCGTCACGATGCCCAGGCTGGCTGCCATCGCGTTGCCGCTGCCCAGGCGGCGGCCGGACAACAGCGCACGGGTGCGCTCGGGCGAGACGAAGGTATGCACGATGCCCATGACAAAGACGATGCCAGTCAGAAGCAACAGCACCTTGGGCGTGTCGTACAGGAAGAATTGCAGCGCACCGCCCAGATGGCTGGCGCGATCCACCGGTAGCGCCGCCACCAGCGCCTCGGAAGCCGGGATCAGCGACCGATACAGGGCGAACCAGATCGCGGCGGCGACGACGAGGAACAGGATGGGCTGCTGGCTGGGCCAGCGTCTGAGTTGAAGGGCAAGGGCATTCATGGTTGTCAGCTTTTTATGGAACGCGTGGGGAAGACGAACGACCCGGCAAAAGGATAAACCATCGGAAAAACCGTGCCGGAGCAAGTCGTGTCGTTCAGAGCCCCCAGTCAGTTCGATTCCATTGCCGGCGAGATGACGCTTTCAACGAATCGGCAATCCCGCTTCGTACCAGCCCTTGCTGCGATTCACAATTTTTACCACCAGCAGCATCACCGGTACCTCGATCAGCACGCCGACCACGGTGGCGAGCGCCGCGCCCGACTGGAAGCCGAACAAGGCAATCGCCGCCGCCACCGCCAGCTCGAAAAAGTTCGACGCGCCGATCAGCGCCGAGGGACAGGCCACGCTGTGCTTCTCGCCGACCTTGCGGTTGAGCCAGTAGGCCAGCCCCGAATTGAAGAACACCTGGATCAGGATCGGCACCGCCAGCAGCGCGATGATCAGCGGCTGCGCGATGATGGCCTCGCCCTGGAAGGCGAACAGCAGCACCAACGTAGCCAGCAGCGCCAGGATGGAGGCGTGGCCGAGCTGCGCCATCACCGCATCGAACGCGGCCTGGCCGCGCTTGAGCAGGATCTTGCGCCAGATCTGCGCCAGGATCACAGGGATCACGATGTACAGCACCACCGAGATGATGAGCGTGTCCCACGGCACCACAATGGCCGACAGGCCGAGCAGCAGACCGACGATGGGCGCGAAGGCGACGATCATGATGGCGTCGTTCAGGGCCACCTGCGACAGCGTGAAATACGGATCGCCGCCGGTGAGCCGGCTCCACACGAACACCATCGCGGTGCACGGCGCGGCGGCCAGCAGGATGAGGCCGGCGACGTAGCTGTCGAGCTGCTCCGCCGGCAGATACGGCGCGAACAGATGGCGAATGAAAATCCACGCCAGCAGCGCCATCGAAAACGGCTTCACCGCCCAGTTGACGAACAGCGTGACGCCGATGCCTTTCCAGTGCGACTTCACCTGATGCAGCGCGCCGAAGTCGATCTTCATCAGCATCGGAATGATCATCACCCAGATCAGCAGGCCGACCGGCAGGTTGACCTGCGCGATTTCCATGCGCCCCAAGGCCTGAAACGGCGCCGGAAAGAGCTGGCCAAGCGCCACCCCGGCGACGATGCACAGCGCCACCCACAGCGTAAGCCAGCGCTCGAACACGCTCATCGGCGCGCCGGCGGCGCGCTTACCCGTTACTTCGCACTGTGCGCTCATGCTGTCTTCCCGATTTCGCGCACGGCCTGTTCCAGCTTCATCTTGTCGAGCGAGGCGAACGGCAGGCTGACGAACATGCAGATGCGGCGCTGCAGCTGGTTCATCGCGTCGACGAAGGCACGCCGCTTTTCCTCGTCCGTGCCGGCAACCGCCGCCGGGTCGGGAATGCCCCAGTGCGCGGTCATCGGCTGTCCCGGCCACACCGGACACACTTCGCCCGCCGCGTTGTCGCATACGGTGATGACGAAATCGAGATGCGGCGCATCCGGCTGTGCATATTCGTCCCACGATTTGCTGCGCATGGCGCGGGTGTCGAAATGGTTCTTTTCCAGCAGTTCCAGCGCGAACGGGTTGACCTGCCCCGCCGGATGACTACCGGCGCTGAAGGCGCGAAAACGGCCCTTGCCCAGATTGGTGAGAAGGCCTTCGGCCAGGATCGAACGTGCCGAGTTTCCGGTACACAGGAACAGCACGTTGTAGACGGGTTCAGTCATGACAGGTCTCCGCGATGGCTGGGAAAATCAGGCTGCGGCCTGCAGGCCGAATTTTTCGCGCACGGCCGCAATCAAGCGGGTGCGAATGTCGTCGCGCACTGTGAGGAAGCTCTCCAGCGGTTCGCCGTGCGGGTCGTGGAACGGCAGGTGGATTGCCGGGATCGGCTTGGGGAAAATCGGGCAGGCTTCCTTGGCGTTGTCGCACACGGTCACCACCAAATCGATGTTTTCGTTCATCACGGCATCGATGTCCTTGGGGTGCAGGCCGTCGGTGTTCAAACCTGCTTCTTTCAGCGCTGCGATGGCGCCATCGGCCACTTTGGGCTGCGGCTTGGTACCGGCAGACAGCGCGCGCACCTGACCGGCGAGATCATGGTTCAGCAGCACTTCGGCCATTTGCGAGCGGCAGGAGTTGCCGGTGCACAGCACCAGCACGGTATAGGGTTGAGTCACGGGATTTCCTCGAAGTTGAATGAAATGGAAGGTTTGGATGGAACGGATTTCAGCCGTAGCGAAGGCTCAACAGCAGCCCGACGCCTGACCTTTGACCGGAATGCAGCCGGAGACTTTGGCCACGGCAGGTTCGGGCACGCAGCACCCGCCTGCGCGCACTTCGCCTTCCTCGGCCGCGCCGAACACGGGAATGCTGTCGAGCGTGTGATAGGTTTCCCACGCGATGCCGGTCGGGTCAGTTGCCCAGTATTTGTCCGACTTGGCATAGCAGCAGGCGGTGCCCATTTCCTCGATCACGTCGGCCTCCAGCTTTTGCAGGCGGCCGCTCATCTCGGCCAGTTCATCGGCGTTTTCCACCTGCACGCCCAGATGGTTGAGGCCCGGGGTCGCGCCGCGCGCCGAGATGGCGAAGTTGACGCGCGGATCGTCGAGCATCCATTTCGCGTAATCGGTTTTGGTGACGGTCGGCTCGCTGGCGAACATCGTGGAATAGAACTTGATGCTGGCGGCGAGATCGTCGACCGCGACGTGCACATGCAGGCGTTTCATGATGGCTCCTTTTCGGTAGAACAAACGGGTGAGCACACAGGTGAATGGACCGGCGTGCAGGGATTGCCGCCGCAGCAGTTTTCGGTGAGGTAGGCCACCAGCGCATTCATCGCTTCGAATTGCGCGGTGTAGATGACGAAGCGCCCGTCCTGGCGCGAGGCGGCCAGCCCGGCATGGCTGAGTTCCTTGAGATGAAACGACAGCGACGACGGCGGGATGGCCGTGAGTTCACTGATTTTTCCTGCGGGCAAGCCGCCGGGGCCTGCCTGGACGAGCACACGGAACACCGCCAGGCGTGAAGCCTGGGCGAGTGCGGCAAGGGCAAGAACAGCGTCTTTGGTTTCCATATTTCGATAATAGTCGAAACATGGAAACAATAACAAGCCCCGTTTAATTAATTTTTAAAAACGGGGGCTGTTCACGCGCATTCCATGCCCGGGTTGGCGCCTTGCCGTACAGCCCCGCCCTAGACCCGCCCATCCAACAGCAGGTAGGCAAACGCCAGGCACAGCACGGCGACAATCAGGGTTGCACGCATGGCATCAGGGCGCCGGCGCGGGCGTGACGGTGGTGCTGTGCGTGTGTGTCTCGCCGTTGAAACCCGTGCTCGTGAGCGTGCGCGTGGCGCTGCCGTCGGCGTGCGTCACGTCCAGCACGCGGCTGGCGGTCTGGCCTTCGCGAGTGGTCAGGCTGTTCGTACGGGTCGTCCCGAATCGGTGCGCACAAGGCTGCCCGATGTGATGCCGGTCTTGCCGCTGCCCGTGGCGTAGCTGCCGGTGCTGACATACCCGTCCGCCGTAGGCGTCACCGTCTTGTCGGTACTCAGGCTCTTGCCGGTGGTTTCGTTGAGGCGCGTGGTTTCCACCGATCGGCTGCCGTCGTCGTTTTTGCTGATGGCGCGATCCATGCTCACGTCCTGGCCTTTGAAGTTCGTGCCTTCGCCATGCACCACTGCGCCGCTGTCGGTTTTCTGCCCGGATTTGTTCCAGCTGGCCGTGTTGCCGTTGCCGTTGGTGACGCTGCGGTCGGACGACCAGCTACCCGCCTCGCGGTTGCGTTCGCGGTTCAGCGACGATGCGCCGCTGCGGCCGTCGGCATGCTGCCAGCTGGTTTCGCGGTTGAGGCTGCCGGGCTCGCGTGCGGTGTAGCATTGATACGTGCCACTGCCGCCGCGGCTGTTCTGCCAGCCGCCGCCGCCCTGGCGCTCGCGCGCTTCGGCGGCGGTGGCGCTCATAAAGGCGCCGGCCAGCAAGCCGCCCATGAGGGCAAGCGCAACAGGGTTCAAAGCCGTTTTCAATACGTACATGATGGAATTCCTTTCAGGGTGGGGGTGCATCGCCGCCGGGCGGTGGCCGCATGTTTTCGCGGCGCATTTGCATGCGCTTGCGGATCGCGTCGCCGAGCTCCTGCTCGCTCGCCAAGCCATCGCCATTGCTGTCGATGCGATCGAAGTGTTGTGCCATACCGGGACGCAGTCGGGTCATCTCTTCCCGACTCAACTGCCGGTCGCCATTGCTGTCCGCCTCCTTGAAGCGGGCGCGGGCGCGTTCGCGAATCGCCTCGCGGCGTGCTTCGAAATCGCCGTTCGGGCGCCGCGCTTCGGCATCGACATCGCGCCGCATGCGGCCCCAGTCCGTTTCCGTCGCCGGGGGCGGCGCGACCTGTGCCAGCGCCGTGCCACCCTCTACAAGGGCGAGCAGCGCAGCAGCAATGAGAAACGGAGCGGATTTCATGGGGCGTCCTGGAGGGTTCGATGATCCCGGATTCTATTCAACCCGGCTCAATTTAATCAGCGGCGATCCGGACTGGCCCCGGGGCCACCCTGCGGACCGGGCTGGTTTTCCCAGTTGGTGCCCGGGCCACCGGCATGGCCGGGCGGATTGTTGTCGCGACCGTAGCGTGCGTAATGGCGACGATCCGGGCTGGCGCCGGGACCGCCTTGCGGACCGGGGCGATTTTCCCAGTTGGTGCCAGGACCGCCTGCATGTCCCGGAGGATTGTTGTCGCGGTCGTAAGCCAGGGCAGGCAGGCTCAGTGTGGTAGCCAGAACCACGATGGCGAATGCGGTTTTGCGTGTCATGTCGGTCTCCAGAAATCGAATAGGCGTGAACGGTTTGTCCACGCTGTGCATTCTGGGCAGGCCATGTAAACGCCGCTTGTCGGTACGCGGGAATAGTGTAAGGATTTGTTTCCGGCGAGCCTGCGGAAACATTCGGAAACAATCGCCAGGCGACCGCAGCCATACTCTGTACCCATGACAAGCGATCAAACCAAAATCCTGCTGGTGGACGACGACCTGCGTTTGCGCGATCTGCTCGAGCGCTATCTGGCCGAACAGGGCATGAGCGTGCGCACGGTGGCCGATGGCCGTGCGATGGATAACGCACTCGAACGCGAACGCTTCGACGTGCTGGTGCTCGACTGGATGCTGCCGGGCGAGGACGGCTTGTCGATCTGCCGCCGCCTGCAGGTCAGCCATGCCGAGCTGCCGATCGTGATGCTGACGGCCAAGGCCGACGAAATCGACCGCATCGTCGGCCTCGAAATGGGCGCCGACGACTATCTGCCCAAGCCCTTCAATCCGCGCGAACTGGTGGCGCGCATCAAGGCGGTGATGCGCCGCCGGGTGGCTGCACCGCCGGGGGCGCCCGCGCCCGACAACACCGAACTGAACTTCGGCGCCTGCCGACTCAATCTCGGCACCCGCGAACTGTTTCGTGACGCCAGCAAACTGCCTCTCACCAGCGGCGAATTCGCCGTGCTGAAAGCGCTGGTCGAGCACCCGCGTCAGCCGTTGTCACGCGAGCGGCTGATGGTGCTGGCACGCGGACGCGACCACGAAGCCTACGACCGCAGCATCGACGTGCAAATCTCACGACTGCGCAAACTGATTGAAAGCGATCCCGCCGCGCCGCATCACATTCAGACTGTGCGCGGCTTCGGCTACGTATTCGTGCCGGACTGAACATGCTGCCAAACACCCTGCTGGCGCGCACCGTGCTGCTGATCGGCGCTTTGCTGCTGATCAGTCTCGCCGCCTGGCTCACCCTGTTCAATCTGGCCGAGCGCGAACCGCGCGCGCACCAGATCGCCACCCGTGCAGCGGCCGTGGTCAAACTCAGCCGCGCCGCCCTGCTTGCTGCCCAGCCCGACCGGCGGCAGGCATTGCTGCAGGAACTGTCGCAGCAGGAAGGCATCCGCATCGTGCCGATGGAGCCGGAAGAAGCCTTCCTGCCGCCGCCCGAGCAATCGATGCAGCGGCTGATCTGGCGCGAGCTGCAAACCCGGCTCGGCGAAGACACCCTGCTGATCGGCGATGTCGAAGACAACGAGGCGCTGTGGATCAGCTTTCAGCTCGGCCCCGACGATTACTGGCTGGTGTTGCCGCGCGTCGCCCTGCGGCCCAGCCTGACCTGGCAATGGATGGGCTGGGGTGCGCTGACGCTGCTACTGGCGTTTGCCGGCGGTTGGGTGTTGGTGGCGCGTATCAACCGCCCTTTGCGCGACGCCGCGACTGTGGCCGCGCGCGTCGGGCGCGGCGAATTCGACGCGCGCCTGAACGAACAGGGACCGGATGAGATTGCCGCGCTGGCGCAGGCTTTCAACCGCATGAGCGCCGACCTCGCCGAGCAGGAAAGTCAACGCGCGCTGATGCTCGCCGGCCTGTCGCACGACCTGCGCACCCCGCTCACCCGCCTGCGCCTCGCGGTCGAAATGCAGGTGGACGATCCGAACGAACGCACGGCGATGGTGCAGGACATGGACGACATGGATACGCTGACCCGGCAGTTCATGGAGTTCGCACGGCCGCAGCAGGAAGCGGCCAGGACGACACTGGATATCGATGCGCTGTGCCACGAACTGGCTGACAGTTTCTGCCAGCGCGGTTTGGTCGTGACGGTTCGAGGCGCAGCTGGCCTTGCCCGACTACCCGCCGAAGGCCTGCGCCGTGCTATCGGCAATCTGCTGGAAAACGCTCACCGCTACGGCGCACCACCAGTGGAACTCGAACTTGCTCGAAGCGCGGATGCGGTCTGCATCACCGTCAGCGACCGGGGTCCGGGCTTGCCGGATGCGGAACTCGAAGCCGCCAAACGGCCGTTCTGGCGAGGCAACGCCGCACGCACCGGTGCGCAGGGTACGGGCCTGGGTCTCGCCATCGTCGAACGCTACGCGCAGCTGTCCGGCGGCAGTCTCGTGCTCAGTAACCGCAATCCGGGTTTGGCCGCGCGCCTGAGTCTGCCGCTGGCAGCCCAAGCATAGCCCGCGCCACCGCCTCCGCGACCTTGATGCCGTCGACCCCGGCCGACAGGATGCCGCCGGCGTAGCCCGCCCCCTCGCCCGCCGGATACAGGCCTTTGACGTTGAGACTCTGGAAATCGTCGCCGCGCGTGATGCGCAGCGGCGACGAGGTGCGGGTTTCGACGCCGGTCAACACCGCATCTTTCATCGCAAATCCCTTGATCTGCTGGTCGAACGCGGGGATCGCTTCACGGATCGCGGCGATGGCGTAATCCGGCAGGCTGGGTGCGAGATCGGTCAGGTGCACGCCCGGTTTGTACGACGGCTCGACACTGCCGAGCTGGGTGGATGCCTTGCCTTGCAGGAAGTCGCCGACCAGTTGCGCCGGCGCGTCGTAATTGCCGCCGCCCAGCTCGAATGCGCGCGATTCCAGCTGGCGCTGCAGTTCGACCCCCGCCAGCACTCCGCCTGGAAAGTCCGCCGGCGTAATGCCCACCACGATGCCCGCATTGGCGTTGCGCTCGTTGCGCGAATACTGGCTCATGCCGTTGGTGACGACACGGCCTTCTTCCGAGGTGGCGGCGACCACGGTGCCGCCGGGACACATGCAGAAGCTGTATACCGCGCGACCGTTCTTGGCGTGGTGCACCAGCTTGTAATCCGCTGCGCCGAGCAGGGCATTGCCCGCGTTCGGCCCCAGCCGGGCCTGGTCGATCAGCGACTGCGGATGCTCGATGCGAAAGCCGATGGAAAATGGCTTGGCTTCCATGAACACGCCGCGCGCGTGCAGCACCTCGAAGGTGTCGCGTGCGCTGTGGCCGAGCGCGAGGATGACGTGATCGCTGCGCAAGGTTTCGCCGCTGGCGAGCGTCACGCCGCGAATGTGTCCTGCCTCGATCAGCAGATCGGTGACACGCTGCTGGAAGCGGATTTCACCTCCGAGCGATTCGATTTCATGACGCATGGTCTCGACCACGCCGACCAAACGAAACGTGCCGATGTGCGGCTTGGCCACGTAGCGGATTTCTTCGGGTGCGCCGGCCTTCACGAATTCGGCGATGACCTTGCGCCCGTAATGCTTGGGATCCTTGATCTGGCTGTAGAGCTTGCCGTCGGAAAACGTCCCCGCCCCACCCTCGCCGAATTGCACGTTGGATTCGGGATTGAGCGTGTGTTTGCGCCACAGCCCCCAGGTGTCCTGGGTGCGCTCGCGCACCGCCTTGCCGCGCTCCAGCACGATCGGCCTGAAGCCCATTTGCGCCAGCACCAGCGCGGAAAAAATACCGCTGGGACCGAAGCCGACGACGATGGGGCGATGCGATAAGTTGGCGGGCGCATGGCCGACGAAGTGATACGCCATGTCCGGCGTGGGTGCCAGATTGCGATCGTTGCGGAATTTCTTCAGCAACGCAGCCTCGTTGCCGACTTCGATGTCGACCGCGTATACCAGCAGCAGCGCATGCTTTTTGCGCGCGTCATGGCTGCGCTTGAAAATGTTGACGCTCAACAGTTCGTCATCCTTCAGCGCCAGGCGTTGCAGGATCGCTGCGCGCAAGGCGTCTGCAGGATGGTCAAGCGGCAGTTTGAGTTCAGTCAGTCGCAGCATGGAGGGCCTTCAAATAGTTCAGGGCACCCTGCCCTGCCGCGCGCCCGCTGGCAAAGCAGGCTGTCAGCAGATAGCCGCCGGTGGGCGCCTCCCAGTCGAGCATTTCACCGGCGCAAAACACGCCGGGTAGCGTGCGCAACATCAGGTTTGCGTCCAGCGCATCGAAACGCACGCCGCCCGCGCTGCTGATCGCTTCGTCGAGGGGGCGGGTTGCGTCAAGCGTGAGCGGCAGCGATTTTATCGCGTGGGCGAGCTGCAGCGGGTCGTTCAATTGCGCGGGCGTCAGGATTTCGCGCAGCAGCGCCATTTTCACGTCCTTGATTCCGGCGCGGCTTTGCAGGTGGCTGGACAACGAACGCGCGCCGCGCGGATGCGCCACTTCGGCAATCACCCTTGCCAGCGGTTTGTCCGGCAGCAAATCCAGTTCGAGCGTGACCGCGCCCTGCGCCGCAAGGGTGTCGCGCAACGCGGCGGACAAGCCGTAGATCAGGCTGCCTTCCACGCCTGTGCGCGACAGCAGCAGCTCACCCTTGCGCGCGTGCATTGCCCCGGTTTGATCCGCGAAGCGAACGCCCAGCGTCTTTACCGGTTGCCCGGCAAACCGGCTGAGCAGATGCTCGCTCCAGCCGCCCGCCACGTCGAATCCGCAATTCGACGGCCGCAAAGGCGACACCGCCACCCCGCGCCCAGCCAGCACAGGCAACCATGCGCCATCCGATCCCAGGCGCGCCCAGCTGCCGCCGCCCAGTGCCAGCACCACCGCATCGGCCCGAATCCGTTGTTCTCCGTCCGGGGTCAGGAAAAGCAGTTCGCCCACATCCGTCCAGCCCTGCCAGCGATGCCGCACATGAAACCGCACCCCGGACTGACGCAGCCGGTGCAGCCAGGCGCGCAACAGCGGCGCGGCTTTCATGTCCTGGGGGAAAACACGGTTCGACGAACCGACAAAGGTCTCGATGCCCAGCGCGTGGCACCAGGCACGCAGATGGGCGGGGGGAAATGCATCGAGCAGGGGCTGAAGCTCGGCGACGCGTGTGCCGTAACGCGTCAGGAAAGACGCGTAGGGTTCGACATGGGTGATGTTCATTCCACCCACGCCCGCCAGCAAAAACTTGCGGCCAACCGAGGGCATCGCATCGAACACGCCAACCTGAGCGCCGCCCTGCGACAGCACTTCGGCCGTCATCAGGCCAGCGGGACCGCCGCCAATGACGGCGACAGTCGTCATTACCGATCCGCTCCGATAGAGCATCGAAAAATCACGGCCTGCGCGTCGCGGACAGGCCTTTTCGGCGGGTCGATCCCCGCTCTGCGGGGCCCCTCGCCCATCCCCTCAAAGTCTTACTCCCACTCGATCGTTGCCGGCGGCTTGCCCGAGATGTCGTAGACCACCCGGTTGATGCCGCGTACTTCGTTGATGACACGATTGGACACTTTGCCGAGCAGGGTATACGGCAGCTCAGCCCAGTGGGCCGTCATGAAATCGCTGGTGACGACGGCGCGCAGCGCGACGACGTAATCGTAGGTCCGGCCGTCACCCATGACGCCGACGGACTTGACCGGCAGGAAAACGGCAAACGCTTGCGAGGTTTTTTCGTACCAGCCGGCCGCGCGCAGCTCTTCGATGAAAATGGCATCGGCACGCCGCAGCAGTTCAGCATATTCGGCCTTGACTTCGCCGAGGATGCGCACACCCAGTCCAGGCCCGGGGAAAGGATGGCGATACACCATGTCGTGCGGCAAACCGAGCGCGACGCCGAGTTCGCGCACTTCGTCCTTGAACAGCTCGCGCAGCGGTTCGAGCAGCTTCAGATGCAACGTGTCAGGCAGTCCGCCGACGTTGTGGTGACTCTTGATGGTGTGCGCTTTTTTGGTTTTGGCGCTGGCCGATTCGATCACGTCGGGGTAGATGGTGCCCTGCGCCAGCCATTTGGCTTTGGGCAGTTTTTCGGCTTCTTCCTGGAATACGTGGACGAATTCGCGGCCGATGATTTTGCGTTTCTGCTCCGGATCGGAGACGCCGGCGAGCTCCTTCATGAAACGTTCGCGCGCATCGACGTGGATGACCTTGACGCCGAGGTTCTCGGCGAAGGTCGCCATCACCTGCTCGGCCTCGTTCAGGCGCAACAAGCCGTTGTCGACGAACACGCAGGTGAGCTGCGGGCCGATGGCCCGGTGCAACAGTGCGGCCACCACCGAGGAATCGACGCCGCCCGACAGGCCCAGGATCACTTCGTCGCTGCCGACTTCGCTGCGCACCCGGCCAATCGCCTCGTCGACGTAATCCGGCATGTTCCAGTCGCCTGCGCAGCCGCACAGATCGCGCACGAAACGGTCGAGGATGGCTTTGCCCTGCAAGGTGTGGGTGACTTCGGGGTGGAACTGCACGCCGTAAAACTTGCGGTCTTCGTCGGCCATCGCAGCGATCGGTGTCGCCGCGTTGCTCGCCATCAGCTTGAAGCCGGGCGGCAGCGCGGTGACCTTGTCGCCGTGGCTCATCCACACGTCGAGCAGGCCGTGGCCTTCGTCGTTTGCCCGATCCTGAATGTCGCGCAGCAACGCCGTGTGGCCGCGCGCGCGGATTTCGGCATAGCCGAACTCACGCTTGGCAGCCGACTCGACCTGGCCGCCCAGCTGCGCCGCCATGGTCTGCATGCCATAACAAATCCCCAGTACCGGCACGCCGAGCGTGAACACGACTTCGGGTGCGCGCGGCGTTTCGTCCTCGTAAACCGAATTCGGCCCACCCGACAGAATGATCCCCGACGGGGCAAAATCGCGCACAAATGCATCGCTCACGTCATTGGAATGCAGTTCGCAGTAAACCCCGGCCTCGCGCACACGCCGCGCGATGAGCTGGGTGTACTGGGAACCGAAGTCGAGAATGAGAATTTTCTGGTGCATGGCGGGGAAACCGGTAAGGCGTTAGGGGTGAGGCGTTCGGGGTTCAGCGCGCGTGGGGCAGTCGGTGGCAAAGCACGCCGTACCCCCGCGCCTGACTCACTCCACGCGGTAGTTCGGCGCTTCCTTGGTGATCTGCACGTCATGCACGTGCGACTCGCGCACGCCGGCCGAAGTGATTTCGACGAATTCAGCCTTCGCATGCATATCGGGAATGCTGGCAACACCAAGGTAGCCCATTGACGAGCGCAAGCCGCCCATCAACTGGTGAATCACGCTGAGCACGCTGCCCTTGTAGGGCACGCGGCCTTCGATGCCTTCGGGCACCAGCTTTTCGGCGCTCTTTTCATTGTCCTGAAAATAACGGTCGCTGGAGCCCTGCTGCATCGCGCCGAGCGAACCCATGCCGCGATACGACTTGTAGGAGCGTCCCTGGAACAGTTCGACTTCGCCCGGCGCTTCTTCGGTGCCCGCCAGCAGGCCGCCCAGCATGACGCAGCTCGCGCCCGCAGCAATGGCCTTGGCGATATCGCCCGAGTAACGAATGCCGCCGTCGGCGATCACGCCTACGCCGCTGCCCGCCAGCGCATCGGCCACATTGGTAACGGCCGTAATCTGCGGCACGCCGACTCCCGCAACCATGCGGGTGGTGCAGATCGAGCCCGGACCGATGCCGACCTTGACCGCATCGGCGCCATGATCAACCAGCGCCTTCGCAGCTGAAGCGGTGGCGATGTTGCCGCCAATGACCTGCACTTCGGGGAAATGCTGTTTCACCCATTTGACGCGGTCCAGCACGCCCTTGGAGTGACCGTGGGCGGTATCGACCACGATCACATCGACCCCTGCAGCAGCCAATGCGGCCACGCGTTCTTCGGTGCCTTCGCCGGTGCCGACCGCCGCGCCGACGCGCAGGTGGCCCATCGCGTCCTTGCATGCGTAAGGGTGTTCGCTGGATTTCTGGATGTCCTTGACCGTCACCAGACCGCGTAACTCGAATGCATCGTTCACCACCAGCACGCGCTCCAGGCGGTGCTTGTGCAACAGCGCCATGGCCTCGTCGCGGCTCGCGCCTTCCTTCACCGTCACCAGCCGCTCTTTAGGCGTCATGATGTTGGCGATCAACTGATCGAGCTGGGTTTCAAACCGCAGGTCGCGGTTGGTGACGATGCCGACGACCTTGCCGCCATCGATCACCGGCAGGCCGGAAATATGCTTGGCGCGGGTGATCTCCAACACCTGACGCACCGTCATCTGCGGCGCTACCGTAATGGGATCCTTGACCACGCCGGACTCGAAACGCTTGACCGCCGCCACTTGCGCGGCCTGCAACTCGGCGCTCATGTTCTTGTGGATGATGCCGAGGCCACCTTCCTGCGCCAGCGCAATGGCCAGACGGGCCTCTGTCACTGTATCCATCGCGGCGGACAATAGGGGCAAATTCAGGGTGATGGTGCGTGTCAGCTGGGTCGAAAGCGTGACTTCGCGCGGGAGAATGGCGGAATGGGCGGGAACGAGCAGAACGTCATCAAACGTCAGCGCTTTTTGCAAAACACGCATGGTCTATCCTTGAACGCAAAGCGGAATTATACGTACCCGGCACCGCCCGCACAAACCACCCGCTTGCCCTGCCTGAAACTTGGTCGTAATTTACCAAGGCCAAACAGGCGTCAAATGGTTGACTCACGCCGATGATGCGACTAACTTTGCGGCAGCATGACAGGCAGGGTGGGTAGAAATTGCTCGACCCTGAACACCATACAACTCAAGGAGACAAAACCAATGTCCAAAGTACTGCTTACCCTGACCTCCGCCGCCCTGCTGATCCTGGCGGGTTGCGCCAGCACCCCAGAGCCCACGGCCAAAGCGGAACCCGCGACAATCAGCGCCGAAGCACAAGCCGCACTCAGCGCCGCGCAGGCCGACGTCAAAGCCGCCAAGGCCAAAAATGCTTTGTGGACGACCTCCGAGAGTGCACTGAAGTCCGCCGAAGAGGCCGCCAAGAAGGCCGATAGCGCCACCGTGATCAAGCAAGCCAAACTGGCAAGCGATCAAGCCAAGCTGAGCAACGCTCAACTCAGCTACCCCGAGCTCAAAGTTGGCCAATAAGTTGAAACTGGCCGGCCTAGACCTGCAAGCCTTCCGGATTTATGCCGGAAGGCTTTTGTTTTTGGGGGTGCTGGCATGCTCCGCTCACGCCCAAGCCGATCTCTACAAATGGACCGATGCGCAAGGCAAAGTGCATTACACCGATCAGCCGCCGACACTGAACAGCCAGACGATCAAGCGCAGTACTGCAGGCCAGGCCGAAACCACGACCCAGGCGACCCAGTCGCTCGACGCCAAGGAGCAGGATTACCAGAAGCGCCGCAAGGAGGCTGAAGAAGCTCGCGCCAAAGCGGAAAAAGAAGCGGAAAAGGCACGTATCGCACGCGAAAACTGCGACAAGGCACGCAAAAACCTCAGTACGCTGCAAAACGCCAACACACCCAATATTTACAGCAAAAATGCTGCTGGACAACGCGTCTACATGGATGATTCTGCACGCGCCAGCGCACTGGCCAACAGTCAAAAAAGCATCGCTGAATACTGTAAATAAGCTCGCTTATCGCGTCGGCGCCCGATTTAGCCAGCTTCCGCAGTGTCTGCCTCCGCCGTTTTCCCTACCGCATCGCCGCCGCCTTTCTTGGTGACTTTGCCTTCCTCCGCGCGCTTGCGCCGCACTTCCTTCGGATCCGCAATGAGCGCTCGGTATATTTCCACCCTGTCCTTGTCGCGCACGACTTCATCCAGTTTGACCAGCTTGCTGAAAATACCCACCTTGTTTTTGGCCAGATCGATGTCTGGAAAATTTTCCAGCACGCCAGATGCGTGAATCGCGTCAGAAACAGTCGCACCTGCGGCAAGCTGGACGTGCAGCAAGGGTTGCGCATCAGGCAGTGCGTACACGACCTCAACCTGGATAGTTGGTGGATTCATACGGGATACACCTCGTCAGCACGACGCACAAAGGCATCGACAAAAGTATTGGTGATGTGACTGAAAACGGGCGCCAGTATCGTTTCCAGCATCCGGTTGGAGAACGCATACTGAAGCCTGAATTCGATCTTGCAGGCATCGTCACCCAACGGGGCAAACAACCAGTCGCCCGACAATTCCGAGAAAGGACCATCCTGCAGCTTGATCCGCATTTCATGCGGGTGGCGCTTGGTGTTCTCAGTGGTAAAGCTCTGACGTATCCCCATATAGGCGATATGTATCGTCGCCACTGTATGGTTTGCATCACGCAGCTTCAACTCGGTGCCCCCGCACCAGGGCAAAAAAATCGGGTAATCCTCAACCCGATCAACCAACTCGAACATGAGTTCAGGGGTATGCGCCACCAGCACACTTTTTTCTACCCGCGCCATGTGTACCTGAAGCCTTGTAAAATTAAGGATTGTACTGAAGCCCTACGCCATGAGCATTGCCGATAACAAAAAAGCCTTCCACGATTATTTCATCGAAGAAAAATTCGAGGCAGGCCTCGTGCTCGAAGGCTGGGAGGTCAAAGCCATCCGCGCAGGCCGGATTCAACTGAAGGAGGCCTATGTCGTCATCAAAAATGGCGCGGTCTATCTGATCGGCTGTCACATCAGCCCGCTTTTGTCTGCCTCGACCCACATCCTCCCCGACCCTACACGGTCGCGAAAATTGCTGCTCAATGCGTCAGAAATCAACAAATTGATCGGCAAAACCGAGCGGGCCGGCTTTACCCTGGTGCCGCTCAACATGCACTTTTCCAAAGGGCGGATCAAACTGGACATCGGTTTGGCAAAAGGCAAGAAGCAGCACGACAAGCGTGCGAGCGAGAAAGACCGCGAATGGGAACGAGAAAAACAGCGCCTGGTTCGTTCGGCGCAGAATTGAAACGTCCAATCAACCGCACAAAGGTCAGCGTGCGGTCTCGCCACCGACAAACGGGCGAAATGAGTCGCCAGTCGGTCTATTAGAACCATTGCATATGCTGAGATTTCGGCATATGCTGACAACATCTCGACAAGCTGGGACATGAATCATGTCAGCCCTGCCCGTTTATCAAGTTGAATTTATCCCTCTGGAACGCCGCTTGGGTGATCGCCGTATCGCCTCCAGCCATGCCGCGTTGCCGCCCAACGTCACAACTGACCGGCGCAAGTCAGTCGTAGTGGGTCGGCGTACAGAAGACCGGCAGTCCATGCCGCTTAAACTCGTTTAAGCACTCTGTCACTCAAGCCTGACGTTAAGCGTCGGGCATTGACTGTCTGTTTCAATTGCGTAACCAACCAAACGGGCCAGCTTGGCCCTTTTTTCATTTTATCTTCACATTATAAATGTGCGTCCGCCAGGCGCCGCCTGCAAGTACCCAGGTCTGTTTCAACAAACCGCATGACGTGCGTCTCCGGATAACTTCCCGCCCCCATCTGCAGTCGTGTCAGAATTGCCCCGTTTGATCGCACCCATTTTCAGAAAGCAGAATCCGCTTGAGCATCGCCACCGTTTCAGATCTCCTCACGTTTGAAGAAGTCATCGATGTGCGCTCGCCCGGCGAGTATGCGGAAGACCACATCCCTGGTGCAATCAATCTGCCCGTGTTGAATGATGCCGAGCGAGAACGCGTCGGCACACTCTACAAACAGGTATCGTCATTCGAGGCCAAGAAAGTCGGGGCAGCGCTGGTATCGCGCAATATCGCACACTATCTGGAAAGCTACCTGGCCGACAAGCCCAAGTCGTATCGCCCATTGGTGTATTGCTGGCGCGGTGGCAGCCGCAGCGGATCGCTGACGCACATCCTGCAAAAAATCGGCTTCGGTGCGACACAACTCGATGGTGGCTACAAAGCCTACCGGCGGCATGTCATAGCCGAACTCGCCAAGCTCCCGGCACAACTGACTTACCGGGTCGTCTGCGGCCCGACCGGAAGCGGTAAAAGCCGATTGTTGCAGGCGCTTGCCGAGGAAGGCCTGCAAGTTCTGGATCTTGAGGTACTGGCTGCCCATCGCGGATCCCTTCTGGGCGCTCTGCCGGACCAGGCGCAGCCCACACAGAAAAGTTTTGAAAGCGCCATCTGGTTCGCCCTCACCCAGTTCGACCCTGCACGCCCGGTGTTTGTGGAATCGGAAAGCAAAAAAATCGGGGCATTGCGCGTACCTGAAGCGTTGATCACTTCCATGCGCGCAAGTCCCTGCGTAAGACTGGAGGTACCGCTGGCTGCGCGCGTCCAATTGCTGATTGAGGACTACGCGCACTATCTGACCAACGCCAGTGCAATCAACAGCCAGCTATCCCGTCTGGTTGCATTGCGCGGCAACGATACCGTGCAGGCCTGGCATGAACTGGCCAACCGGCAAGCCTGGGATGAGCTGGTTGCGTCCTTGCTCGAGCAGCATTACGACCCGGCTTATCTCCGCTCCTTGTCGAACAACTATCCTTCAGAGGCAAGCGATTTAAGCTTTAACAGTGCTGACTTGTCCAGTGCGGGGATGCAACTGCTGGCGCAAAAAATCAAGGCGGCCTGCCCGGCACACGCTCAGTAAGCGGCCGAACGCGCCCTAGCCCAGAGCAGTAAGATCAATCACGCCATCCACCACCGGCGGACACCAGTAGTATCCGCCGGTAAGCGGCCGGGTGAAGCGGAATAACGCGTCCGTGATGCCATCATCATGCCCCGTCATGCGGCGCAACTGGGCCTCGAAGGCATCGAACGACTTGCCGAAGGCGAGGAAGACCAGGCCGGCATCCGCCCCTTCCACCCAGGGCATTGAACGGCGCACGACGAAAGCCTCAGGTTCGAAGTCCTCCTGCGCAGTGCGTTTGACATGGGCCGATTTCGGCGCATCGTCGAGTTCTTCGTTGCTCTCCTGATCGCGACCGAAACAGTTGTTCTGTTCCCTGCGCGACATGGCGTCGAATACCGGAAAGTCATGCAGCCATTGCTGCACAGCAGCAAAGCTGGAGCCGTCGATACCCGCGCCCAGCCCCTGCGCTAGGGCTGCCTCGATGGCGGCTTCATCCTTGGGGTTTTCAGTACCGTCTTCGTAACCAGTCAGATCGCGGCAATCCTGATGGCGGAAGCTGACGACCGCCTGTGTCAGTTTGAAAGCCGGTGCGATCAGCGCCTGCAGGGCGTGACCGTGCAGCAGCAGATCTCCGGGTTCGTCGCCACGCAGCCACAACCATAACGCCTGCTGGGTTACCGGGATCGCGGGCTGCGCATCCGGCAACAGCGGAAATGCGCGCAATCCGGCAATTTCGCCTCCCAGTGCCTGGATGACGCTTTGCCCGATTCCCAGCACAGCCGACCGGCCGTCACACGCTATAGCCAGCGCCTGCAAGGCATCGCGCGGATCGACAGCGGAATTCAACTCGAAAAAAAGGTGGCGCGCATGGTCAGGAATCAGGTCAAAAATTGCGGCTTGGGCTGTCATGATTCGAGAGGATTCATTCAAAAAATTGGGAGAAAATGCCAGCGTACCTGGCCTAGCTGCGCCTGACTTCAATCACATTCTGTACATGCTGCAAACGCGCCAGCAAGCGGGACAATTGCTGCAACTCCTTGATACGCACCGTAATTCGCATGGTGGCATATTCGCCGCGACTCTCGGTGTTCACGCGCAGTACGTCGAGCCGATCTTTGGCAATGACATCGGAGATATCGCGCAGCAAACCCTGACGGTCAAATGCCTTCAGCTGGATGTCGACTTCAAAGGCCGCACCCGCATCGAGCACCCATTCGGCCGCCATCATTCGCGCCGGGTTGGCGCGCCGTAGCGCGGCACAGTCCGCCCGATGCACGGTGAGGCCGCGACCAACCGTGGTGTAAGCGACGATGGCATCCGGCGGCTGAGGCTTGCAGCAGCGCGCCAGCGACATCGGCACATCTCCCAGTCCCGGAATAATGACCGGATTTCCCGACTTGGCGCGTGCACGCGGTTTGGCTGTGGGCATCAACGCCGGCGCAGCTTTTGCCGGATCCTGCAAGGCGTTGATCAAATCGCGCTGGCCCACATCGCCGCGTCCCAGTGCGGCAAAAAACTCATCCAGCTTGCCGAACTTCAGTCGCTGCGCAAGCTTTTCCTGGTTCGCGTCAACCACACCCAATCGTTTCAGTTCCTTGTCCAGCAGCGAGCGACCAAGGCTGACCTGTTCACCCACATCGCGCTGGCGAAACCAGGTCCGTACTTTCGAACGCGCGCGATGTGTGACCAGATATCCCAACGCCGGATTCAGCCAGTCACGGCTCGGCTCACCTTCCTTCACGGTGATGATCTCTACACGCTGACCATTCTCGAGTGCCGTGTTGAGCGGGACCATGCTGCCATTGAGCTTGGCACCGCGACAGCGGTGACCCAGATCGGTGTGCAATGCATAAGCGAAGTCCACCGGGGTTGCGCCGCGATCGAGCGCAACCACCCGCCCCTGCGGGGTCAGCACATAAACCTGATCCTGGAACAACTCGGTCTTGAACTGTTCGGTAAATTCGCTGCTATCGGCTACGTCGTCCTTCCATTCGAGAATGCGCCGCAGCCAGGCGATTTTTTCTTCATACTGCGGGTCCTGCTTGCCGCCTTCCTTGTAGCGCCAATGTGCGGCCACGCCCAATTCGGCATGCTGGTGCATGTCGAAGGTCCGGATCTGCACCTCAAGCGCACGCGCCTCCGGCCCGATCACGGCCGTATGCAGGGACCGATAGTCGTTTCCTTTGGGTTGCGCGATGTAATCGTCAAATTCGCCTGGTATCGGCTGCCACAGGTTATGCACCAGCCCCAGCACCGTGTAGCAATCGATCTCATGGCGGACCAGCACGCGCACTGCGCGAATGTCGTACAGCTGCTCGAAGCTCATGCGCTTGCGCCGCATTTTGTTGACGATGCTGGCAATGTGCTTGGGACGCCCGGTGACCTCGGCCTCGATCCCATGCAATGCCAATTCACCCTGTAGCCGCTCGATAATGCCCTTGATGTAGGCTTCCCGGTCGATGCGTTTCTCGTCGAGCTGGGCTGCAATGGTCTTGTAGGTGTCGGGCTCGAGATAGCGAAACGCCCAGTCTTCCATTTCCCACTTGATCTGCCACACACCCAGCCGGTTGGCCAGTGGCGAAAACAGTTCGCGCGCCTGCTGGCCCAGCGCCTCACGCGTCGCGGCGTCCTGGCTCGCGGCACAACGCAGCGCGTGCGTCCGCTCTGCAAGTTTCACCAGCACGACGCGAATGTCCTCCACCATCGCCAGCACCATCTGACGCAACGCCTCAAGCTGGGCATGGGGGTCAATGCGCTTGTCGGTCGCGCTTGTCGCCAGCGCCTCGATACGGGCCATCGCAGCCACACCCCGTGCCAGCCGCGCTGCGGTACCAAAAGTCGAATCGAATTCTGGCGCAGAGTCCGAACAGGCATGCAGCAAAGCAGCCGCAACGGCATCGGCCCCTACCCTTAATTCTGCAACGATCAGTGCAGTCCCTACGCTGTGGGAGAAAAGCTTGCTGTCCAGTTGAGCGTACGCGTAATCCAGCGCACGCCAGGGTGTATCGTTCTCCGCCACCGGCAGTACGCGAGCGAGTGCCTGCCGGGACGATTCCAGGTCAGTCGCATCGAAACAGCGAGGGCGGACAGGTTCGTTCATTTTTCAGGTGCTCAATATTCCCCTGCCAGGGTCAAGCGATGTGCGCCCACACTAGAAACGCAGCATCGTTCCATATGCGAAGCACGACTCAACTTCTGGTTGGCAATCTGAAAGCGCACAAGTTTGAGCAGCACTAGCTGCCCCCGCCTGCGATCGCAACCGGAAGCAGCAATCTGCGGTGATGCCATCTCGGGCTTTAGTCTCACCCGATGAATAGCCTCGTGGAATTATCTACCTTCGATTGCGTTCGGCTGGATTTTCACTTTTTGCCCAGCTTTCACCAGCGCCAGCATCGCCTGCATGTCCGCTTGCTGCTGGGCCTGGATTACGCCTGCTTCAATCGAAGCCACCAAGCGGGAATCAAGGCCGGGCGCATCAAGTACCCTGCTTATCCGGACAATTCGATATGCGCCATCCGGGCGGATAAACCCGGTATAGGCTGGAAGCTTGTCCGTCCCCACTCTGAATACCGCCTTTGCCGCTGCTGCATCGAGCGCGGCCGAAGCTTGACGCCCAACCACCTGAAAAGCCGACCAGCCCATCCCGGTTTCCTTACCTTGAGACAGAGACTGAAGCGTCTTCTCGCCTTGTGCGGTCAGCAATCGTGCACTCTGCTCGGCACGCAGTCTGGCTTCAATTTCCGGCTGCACCTCGACCAGCGGACGCACGCGTGCGGGGCGATGATCAAGTACCCGGGCAGCGACCAACACACTCGGCTGAATTTCGATTGCTTCGGTGTTTTGCTTTGACTTGACCGATTCCGCACTGAACAACGCAGCCTGTAATTCAGCATGATTGAAGGGTGGCGGGGCATTCTTGGCCGTCATCCAGGGCGTTTGCTGCACGGTCAGCTTGGCAGCAGCTGCCGCGGGTTGCAATGAACTGGCATTCTCGTAAACGAGGTTGCCAAAATTGTCCGCCAATTCTGCAAAGGTCTTTTGCGCCTGCTGTTTTCGCACTGCTTCTGCCACCGTTGTACGCACATTATCCAAGGGGGCGGTCTGGGCAGCCTGAATAGCATCCAGACGAATGATGTGATAGCCGAAGTCGCTTTCCACCGGGCCACGAATTTCATTGGGCCTCATGCTGAACACGGCGTCCTCGAAAGGCTTCACCATCATGCCGCGGCCAAAGCTGCCCAGATGACCATCCTGAGCGGCAGAGCCCGGATCCTGCGACTGGGTACGTGCCAGCCCGGCAAATTGATCCGGAGACTTTTGCAAAGTCTGATACAACGCAGTAGCTTTTGCCTTGGCCTGGGCACGCGTCGCAGCATCTGCACTCTTATCGACAGCGATCAGAATATGGCTTGCACTACGTTGCTCAGGCATACCGAATTCGGCGGCATGGGAGGCATAGTAATCCGCCACGGCCTGATCACTAACCGTCATGCCCGCGGCCACAGAAGCCATGTCGAGCATCAGATATTCGGCACGCACCTGTTCCGGCTCAGTGAATGCCGTCGTATTGGCTGCATAGTATTTTTCAATCTCGGCTGATGTCGGCTTGACCAGGGCTGCTACGGTTGACGCGGGTATATCGACCCAGGAAATTTCTCGCTGCTGCGCAACCAGACGCGCAATCTGCGTCAGCGACGCTGTTGCAGGAAACGCCGCGAGCGAAGCAGGACTGGTGACGGTTTCCAGCATGAACGACTGCCTTAACTCGCTCTCGAACTGGGCAGGCGTGCGATTGTTCTGACGCAGTACCGCTTCATAGCGTTGTGGAGAAAATTTGCCGTCCTGCTGGAATGCGGGGATTTGCATCAATACAGATGCGACGTACGCATCCGGCGCGACGATTTTGAGTTTCTGCGCTTCCTGGAACAAGGCCTTTCGATCAATCAGGCTATCCAGAACCTGCTTGCGAAACTCAGTTGTTTCAGTAACCGACGAATCAAAAGAGGCGCCCAGTGATTCGCGCATGCGATCAGTCTGACCCTGAATTTCTTTCGCCAGTTCCTCCCGCGATATCCCTACATCCCCGACCTCCGCGATCATGCCGCCATTGTTGCCGCTCGACATGTAGGAATCGACGCCAAACAACGCGAAGGAAAGTGCGATCAAACCCAGCAAGACTTTGGCCAACCAGCCTTGTGCGTGGTTGCGGATTGCTTCGAGCACGGTAACTACTCCAGAAAAAACATCAACGCGGATTCTCGCGCACTTTGCCTCGCGCGTCTTCACCTACGTCGATTAAATCGAGTCGATTTCTTTAAATTGATGCAGCGTAGACGGAAATGAAAAAAGGCGAACTTTCGTTCGCCTTTTTGATGTTGGCGGAGCGGACGGGACTCGAACCCGCGACCCCCGGCGTGACAGGCCGGTATTCTAACCAACTGAACTACCACTCCATTGCGCTGAATGCATCAGCACAAATTAACTTGCTTGATTGGCGCTGAAATAATCAACACACTGCGAAACTGACCGCTTGCTTGTTTTTATTCCATTCCACTGCTGGTGGGTGCTGAGGGGCTCGAACCCCCGACATCCTCCGTGTAAGGGAGACGCTCTACCAACTGAGCTAAGCACCCTACGAAGACCAAAATTATACAATGATTTTTTTGATCTTGCCAATTACAAACGCGATTTTATTTCTTGTTGATGGCGTCTTTCAGACCTTTGCCTGCACGGAACTTCGGTACCTTGGCCGCCTTGATCTTGATCGTGTCGCCAGTACGCGGATTGCGGCCGGTACGTGCAGCGCGCTCACCCACATAGAATGAGCCGAATCCCACCAGCGTGACCATGTCACCCTTTTTCAGTGCGACTTTGATGGCTTCGACTGCGCCATCCAGAGCGCGGCCCGCAGCTGCTTTGGAAATATCAGCCGAGTCGGCAATGGCGTCAATCAGTTCGGATTTATTCACGTGTTGTCCCCTTCACTCAAGTGGTACAGGAAAACCCTGCGAGCGCTTTTATAGCAACCGGCAAAACCTTGTGTCAAGCGGTTTTCAGCATGACGGACGAAAAAATCCCACGTCTGGCGTGGGATTCGGGGCGAAGCTTAATTAAATATCAATGTTTCAATGAAGCCCCTGTTGCGGCTTCATCGTCCTGCACAGGCAATGCAGTCGCCGTTTCTGCCGCAGGTTCATCACTTAACGGCTCGGGCAAACGTTCAAGCGCCAGCTCCAGCACCTGATCGATCCATTTCACTGGATGGATGTCGAGTTTGTTTTTGATGTTGTCCGGAATTTCCGTCAAATCTTTTACATTCTCATGCGGAATCAGAACGGTCTTGATTCCACCCCGATGCGCGGCCAGCAGTTTCTCTTTCAGACCACCGATTGGAAGCACTTCGCCCCGCAATGTGATTTCACCCGTCATTGCGACATCAGCCCGCACCGGAATCCCGGTGAGAATTGACACCATGGACGTGCAGATCGCAATGCCTGCGGATGGGCCATCCTTTGGCGTCGCGCCTTCCGGCAAGTGGATATGGATATCGCGCTTCTGATAAAAATCGTCCTGAATGCCCAGCTTGCGAGCACGGGATCGCACCACCGAAAGCGCCGCCTGGATCGACTCCTGCATCACTTCCCCAAGCTTGCCGGTCGTCGTCATTTTGCCGCGACCTGGCAGAGCGACCGCTTCAATTGTCAGCAATTCTCCGCCCACTTCTGTCCACGCAAGCCCGGTAACCTGGCCCACCTGATTGTTCATTTCGGCGATGCCGAAACTGAAGCGGCGAACACCCAGATACTTTTCAAGATTGCGCGAAGTGACCGAGATCTTGCTGGTATGCTTTTTCAGCAGCAGCGCCTTGACCGCCTTACGGCAGATTTTGGACAACTCGCGCTCAAGATTGCGGACGCCTGCCTCGCGCGTGTAATACCGCACGATGTCACGAATCGCCGACTCGGCAATGGCAAGCTCACCTTCCTTGATGCCATTTACCTTGAGCTGCTTGGGTGCCAGATAGCGCACTGCAATATTGACCTTTTCATCCTCCGTGTAGCCCGAAAGCCGGATCACTTCCATGCGATCCAGCAGCGGCGCAGGCAGGTTGAGCGAATTGGCTGTTGCCACGAACATCACATCGGAAAGGTCGTACTCAACCTCAATGTAATGATCCTGGAATGTGTGGTTCTGCTCGGGATCCAGCACCTCCAGCAAGGCGGACGAAGGGTCACCGCGGAAATCCTGCCCCATCTTGTCGACTTCATCGAGCAGGAACAACGGGTTCTTCACCCCGACCTTGGTCAGGCTTTGCAGGATCTTGCCGGGCATCGATCCAATATAGGTACGACGATGCCCGCGAATCTCTGATTCGTCGCGTACGCCCCCCAAAGCCATGCGCACAAACTTGCGGTTGGTCGCGCGCGCGATGGATTGGCCGAGTGAGGTTTTTCCTACACCGGGTGGTCCGACCAGACAGAGGATCGGTGCTTTAACCTTGTCCACGCGCTGCTGTACCGCGAGGTATTCAAGGATGCGTTCCTTGACCTTGTCGAGGCCGTAATGGTCCTGATCCAGTACCTGTTCAGCCTTGGCGAGATCCTTGCTGATCTTGGTCTTTTTCTTCCAGGGCAAGCCCACGATGGCTTCGATGTAGCTGCGTATCACCGTGGCTTCAGCAGACATCGGCGACATCATGCGCAGCTTTTTCAACTCGCCCATGGCCTTGGCCTCAGCCTCCTTGGACATGCTGGCTTCCTTGACGCGCTTCTCGAGGTCTTCCAGCTCAGCACCTTCCTCGATATCGCCCAGCTCTTTCTGGATCGCCTTGACCTGCTCGTTCAGATAATACTCACGCTGGCTTTTCTCCATCTGCCGCTTGACGCGGCCGCGAATGCGCTTTTCCACCTGCAGGATATCAAGTTCGCCTTCCAGCAAACCCAGCAGATGCTCCAGGCGTTTGTTCACGCCTATCATTTCCAGCACTTCCTGCTTCTGCTCAAGCTTAAGCGGCAAATGCGCGACGATGGTGTCGGCCAGACGGCCGCCTTCGTCAATGCCCGACAATGAAGTAAGAATTTCCGGCGGAATTTTTTTGTTCAGTTTGACGTACTGGTCGAACTGCGTCAGCAGCGCACGGCGCATCGCCTCAACTTCAACCAGCTCTTCACCCTCGGCCGGCAAAATTTCGGCACGCGCCGTGAGATGGGTGCCCACGTCGGTCACGTCGATTACGCGGGCACGCTGATTGCCTTCCACCAACACCTTGACGGTGCCATCGGGCAATTTCAGCATCTGCAACACAGTCGCAACGCTGCCCGTGTCATAGAGGTCTTCAGGGGTGGGGTCGTCCTGTGCAGCGGTTTTCTGTGCGACGAGGAGGATGCTTTTGCCGGATTCCATAGAGGTTTCCAGCGCCTTGATCGATTTGGGTCGTCCGACAAACAACGGAATGACCATATGGGGGAATACCACCACATCCCTCAACGGCAACAGCGGCAGGTCTATCTGTTCCTTGGATACGTTGTCGCTCATCATGATTTCCTGGTCAGGGTTGAGGAAAAGATGCGTGGCGATAAACCACGCACTTCCCTAGCTGGGGGGCATAGTTCGTATTTCAAGTGAGCCGGCAACGAAGTCGGCTCACACCGGGATTCAGGCGCCAGCAGCCAGCGGCTGCTCACCCTGCTCGGAATAGATCAGCAAGGGCTTGCCCTCGCCATTGATTAATCCCTGATCGACGACTACCTTGCTCACGCCTTTCAGCGAAGGCAAGTCATACATGGTGTCAAGCAAAGCATGTTCAATAATGGAACGCAGCCCGCGCGCGCCCGTACGGCGAGCCAGCGCACGTTTGGCGATCGCGTTGAGCGCTTCCTCCCTAAACTCGAGTTCCACGCCTTCCATCTTGAACAGCTTGGCGAACTGCTTGGTCAACGCATTCTTCGGCTCGGTCAGGATCTGCACCAGCGCGGCTTCATCAAGTTCATCAAGCGTCGTCACGACAGGCAGGCGCCCGACGAACTCCGGAATCAAACCATATTTGATGAGGTCTTCGGGTTCGACCTGATGCAGCAACTCGACGTCACGCTTGGTGTCGTCGACGTTCTTGACCTGAGCGCCAAATCCGATGCCGCCCTTTTCAGTGCGGCCACGAATGACTTTTTCCAGTCCGCTGAACGCGCCACCACAAATAAACAGGATGTTGCTGGTGTCGACCTGAACAAACTCCTGATTCGGATGCTTGCGGCCACCCTGCGGCGGAACCGAAGCCGTGGTGCCTTCGATCAGTTTGAGCAATGCCTGTTGCACACCTTCACCCGACACATCGCGGGTAATGGACGGGTTATCCGACTTGCGCGAAATTTTGTCGATTTCATCAATATAAACAATACCCTGCTTGGCCTTGTCCACATCGTAGTCGCACTTTTGCAGCAACTTCTGGATGATGTTTTCGACATCCTCACCCACATAGCCGGCTTCGGTCAGGGTGGTTGCGTCGGCGATCACAAAAGGCACATTCAGCAGCCGCGCCAAAGTCTGAGCCAGCAGGGTTTTACCCGAACCGGTCGGCCCGATCAGCAGAATATTGCTCTTGGCCAGCTCGACGTCACCGGTGCCCGAATTGCTGCGCAACCGTTTGTAGTGGTTGTACACCGCAACCGCCAGTGACTTCTTGGCTTGCCCCTGACCAATTACATATTGATCAAGAATATTGCTGATTTCATGGGGCGTCGGCAGATCGGTGCTTGCACCCTTCTGATTGTCGGCCTGCTGGATTTCCTCGCGGATGATGTCATTACACAGCTCGACACATTCGTCGCAGATGAAAACCGACGGCCCAGCAATCAGCTTGCGCACCTCGTGCTGGCTTTTGCCGCAAAAGGAGCAGTAAAGGAGCTTGTCGCTCGAGCCTTTTTCAACCATGCCTGATTCCTTTATTTAGCGCTTGCTTCGGCGCGGGTCGTCAGTACCTTGTCGACCAGGCCGTAACTCACCGCATCCTCTGCACTCATGAAATTGTCGCGATCAGTGTCGCGTTCGATTGTTTCCAGACTTTGCCCTGAATGCTGCGCCAACATACCGTTCAGACGGCCTTTCAGGTACAGGATTTCCTTGGCGTGGATCGCGATGTCCGATGCCTGCCCCTGAAATCCACCCAGAGGCTGGTGAATCATCACACGCGAGTTCGGCAAACAGAAACGTTTTCCGTGGGTGCCTGCGGTCAGCAAAAAGGCGCCCATGCTCGCTGCCTGGCCGATGCAGAGTGTGGACACATCCGGCTTGATGAATTGCATGGTGTCGTAGATCGCCATCCCGGCCGACACTGAGCCACCGGGCGAGTTGATATAAAAGTAAATATCCTTGTCTGGATTTTCCGACTCCAGGAACAGCATTTGTGCGACCACCAGATTGGCCGTTGCGTCATTCACCGGCCCCACCAGGAAAATGACGCGTTCCTTGAGCAGGCGCGAATAGATGTCATACGCGCGCTCGCCACGGCCGCTCTGCTCGACGACCATGGGAACCAGACCCAGACCCTGGGGTTCCATGGATTGGCGTTCAAAATCAATAAGCATCAGGCACGTCCCATCAGTTCTTCAAAGGTGGTTGTCACATCTTCTACCGCAGCCTGGCCGGCAACCCATGCTACAACGTTTTCTTCCAGCGCCAGCGACTCGATTTCCTGCATCCGCTCCGGGTTCTGGTAGAACCACTGTGCGACCTGCTCGGGCTCTTCGTAGCTTTGCGCCTGCTCCTCGATCAGGGTGCGGATCTGATCGGGCTGTGCCACCAGTTTATTGGCCTGCACGATTTCAGCAAGGATCAAGCCCAAACGCACCCGGCGCTCGGCCTGTCCAGTAAACATATCGGTCGTCAGCTTCATGGTCTGAACCCCGCGCGACTGCATATCGGCTTCGGTCATTTTCAGCAGACGGTCCGTTTCCATCGCCACCAGGCTTTGCGGCAGATCCAGCATGCTCTTTTGCAAAAGCAGTTCCATTGTCTGTTCTTTCAGCTTGGTCTGCACGCGGCGCTTCACTTCGCGCTCCAGATTCGACTTCACCTCAGCCTTAAGCTTGTCCACATCGCCATCCTCAACCCCCAAAGCCTTGGCGAATTCCGCATCGATTGCGGGCAATACCGGCGCCTGGACTTCCTTCACCTGCACTTCGAAATGCGCTGCCTTGCCGGCGAGCTCTTTCGCGGCGTATTCAGCCGGGAAGGTCACGTCAAAGCCTTTGCTGGCACCGGCTTTGAGGCCAACCAGACTCTGCTCGAAATCCTTCAGCAGACGCCCTTCGCCGATCACTGCAGCGAAGTCTTCGCCTTTACCGCCTTCAAACGCCACACCGTTGACCGTACCCTGATAATCGAACTTGACCAGATCGCCTTCGGCTGCAGCCCGCTCGCTCACTTCGAAGGTACGGCGCTGCTTCTGCAGCACTTCGAGCGTTTTCGCCACATCGGCATCGCTCAAACTCACAACCGGACGGCTGATCTTGCCCCCCGTCAACGCGTCGATCCTAACTTCAGGATAGACCTCAAAACGGGCGCTGAAGGTCATTTCTGCAGCTGCAGTCTGGCCCGCTTTCGGCTCAAATCGGGGGTAACCGGCAATTTTCAACTTGTGCGCCTGCACGGCCTCGCCAAACCGGCTTTGCAGGGCTTCGCCCAGCAATTCCTGGCGCACGCCTGGGCCATGCTGGCGCGCCACGGCCGCCAGCGGCGCCTTGCCCGGACGGAAACCATCCATCTTGACGTTGCGTGCCATCCGCTTGAGGCGGTTTTGCACTTCGGCTTCCAGTTGTTCCATGGGCACATTAATGTCCAGGCGCCGAACCAGACCTTCGAGAACTTCAAGATTCGCTTGCATCACAAATATTTCCTGACTGAATTGATTGATAAGTAAGGGTAGTAAGAAAAAACCGGTGGTGCGGGAGGGGGGACTCGAACCCCCACGCCTTGCGGCGCTGGAACCTAAATCCAGTGCGTCTACCAATTCCGCCACTCTCGCGGCTAAGCCGCAAAGTCTTCATCGATAAGTGTAATATAATCAATATGATGCTGTCACCCAACGGGGCGCCGCTTCCTCGCTAAGTCTTTATTCCCATTCCGTTTTTTTGTTTCCGGTGCCGGTCGATCATTACGAAAACTTTCCCGTTGCGTCCTGGCTGCTGCCCAGACGCCTGCGCCGGCCGGTTGAAGCCATTTACCGATTCGCCCGCAGTGCGGACGATATTGCCGATGAAGGCAACGCTCCGGCCGCCGAACGTCTCGCTCAACTGGCGGCTTACCATGCCGAGCTGGATCGCATCGAACGCGGCGACACACCGACCGATCCCATAATATTTGGCCCCCTGGCCATCGCCATACGCGAATTCGCCATCCCGCTCGCGCCGTTCCGCGATTTGCTGTCTGCGTTTGCGCAGGATGTGGAAAAAACGCGCTATGCCCATTTCGGCGAAGTGATGGACTACTGCCGCCGCTCGGCCAACCCGGTCGGCCGTCTGATGCTGCATTTGTATGGCGACCATGATCCGCGGCATCTGGCCTATTCCGATGCCATCTGCAGCAGCCTGCAATTGATCAATTTCCTGCAGGACATCGCGGTCGACTATCGGAAAGACCGCGTGTATCTGCCACAGGACGAACTCGCCGCGCTGCACGTCAGCGAAAAGCAGATCGCCGATGGCGATGCACGCGGCACCTGGAACATGATGATGGGCCGGCAAATCGAGCGCACCCGAAAGTTGCTGCAGGCCGGTGCGCCGCTCGGACGGCAACTCAAGGGACGCGTCGGGCTGGAACTGCGCGTCACCATCCTGGGGGGCGAAACCATCCTGCGCAAACTGCACGCCGATCCAGGCTGCGTGTTCCACAATCGCCCGGTGCTGACCAAAAAGGACTGGATGCTCATGCTCGGACGCGCGCTGTATTGAATATGGACGCCCATCAATACTGTCAGGAACGCGCTGCCGCCAGCGGCTCCAGCTTCTATTACAGCTTTGTCTTTCTGCCCGCCGACACCCGGCGCGCGATCACGGCTTTTTATGCCTTGTGCCGCGAGCTCGACGACGTGGTGGACGAATGTCACGAACGTGCGATCGCCGAGACCAAACTCAACTGGTGGCGTGAAGAGATCGGACGGTTTGCGGCTGGCGTGCCGGAACATCCCGCGACCCACGCCCTGTTCGACACCCCGCAAGGGCGCACGATTCCGGCCGCCCTGTTGCTGGAAATCGTCGACGGCATGGCGATGGATCTGGACGGCCAGCGTTACCCCGATTTCAAATCGCTCAACCTGTATTGCTACCGCGTGGCAGGCGTCGTGGGCGAAGTGGCGGCCTCGCTGTTCGACGGTGAGCGCAGTGCGGACGACCGCGCAATCCGCCGTTACGCGCATGAACTGGGGCTGGCCTTCCAGCTCACCAACATCATCCGCGACGTGGGGGAGGACGCGCGGCGCGGACGCATTTATTTGCCGCAGGACGAACTGGTGCGTTTCGGCGTCGCTGAAGCCGACCTGCTGAACGGCCGCGACACGCCCGAATTCCAGACCCTGATGCAGTTCCAGTACGCGCGCGCGATCGCCTGCTACGACCGTGCGCTCGCTGTGCTTCCTGCGGGGGCACGGCGCGCGCAACGCCCTGGTCTGGCCATGGCGGCGATCTACCGCACCTTGCTGGAGGAAATCCGGCGCGATCACTTTCCCGTGCTGCGCGCGCGCGTCTCGCTGACGCCACTGCGCAAGCTGTGGCTGGCAAGCAAAACCTGGCTGCTCACATGAATCGCCCTCAGGCCAAACCCCACGTCGCCATCGTCGGCGGCGGTTGGGCCGGTTGCGCCGCCGCGCTGACCCTGGCCGAAGCAGGCGTCAGCGTCACCCTGCTGGAGGCAAGCCGCACCCTCGGCGGACGTGCGCGGGTCGTCGAGTGGGAAGGAAACACCCTCGACAACGGCCAGCACATCCTGCTCGGCGCCTACGGCCAGACCCTGCAGCTGATCGAACGCCTGCAGGCGTCTGCAGGCTTGTGGCGGCTGCCGCTCAGCCTCAGGCAGCCGTCGGATTTCAGCCTGGACTGCCCCCGCCTGCCCGCTCCGCTGCATCTGCTGGCCGGATTGCTGGGTGCGCAAGGGCTGAACTGGCGCGAAAAGCTGGCTGCCGCGCGCTGGGCCTATTCGCTTTTGCACGGCGCAGAGGTATCCGATCAGCTCAGCGTCAACCAGCTCACGCGTGACCAGCCAGCCAAACTGAATCGCCTGCTGTGGCATCCCTTGTGCATTTCTGCGCTGAATACGCCGCCCGAAACCGCCAGCGCCCGGGTATTCCGCAACGTGATCCGCGCCGCGTTCGGCGGACGCAACGACCACAGCGACCTGCTGCTGCCGCGCCGTGATCTGACCGCCCTGTTTCCCGCGCCGGCTGCCGCCCGGATCGCGGCATTGGGCGGCAGCGTGCGTCTGTCCAGCCGGGTCAGCGCGCTTGCCGCGTCGAGCGACGCCATCGCGCTTCACACGCGCGACGAAACCCTGGTCTTCAGCCATGTCATCCTCGCCGTGGCCCCGCAACACCTGGCGGATTTGGCGGCGCCCGTGCCCGAGCTCCAGACGGCAGTCAACGCCGTGACAAGCTATGGCTACCAGGCCATCGCAACGGCCTATGTGCAATACGACCCCGGCTTTCGACTTGACTCGCCCCTGCTCGCACTTGCCGATGGGCCTGCGCAGTTCGTGTTCGACCGCGGACAAAGTCACGCTCAGCCCGGCTTGCTGGCCTTTGTTGCCAGCGCCGCGGCAGACTTGCCGGCCGACTGGATGGACCGGGCCGAAGCGCAGTTGCGACGCAACATCGATCCGGGGCCCGTGCGCTGGCGCAAGGCCATCGTCGAAAAGCAGGCCACCTATGCGTGTATCCCCGCGCTCGCACGTCCGGCCAACCGCACGTCCCACCCTCGCATTGTCCTTGCCGGCGACTACACTGCCGGCACGTATCCCGCCACGCTCGAAAGCGCAACAACGAGCGGGGTACAATCCGCGCAAACCCTGATCGAACAACTATGAAAGATTATTCCCCCCGCCCCGACCTCCTTGCAGGCCGCGTCATTCTCGTCACCGGAGCCAGCTCAGGCCTGGGTCGGGCCGCCAGTCTCGCGTTCGCGCGTCACGGCGCCACCGTTGCGCTGCTTGCGCGCAACGAAGCCAAGCTCGAAGCGGTGTACGACGAAATCATCGCGGCTGGCGGCGCAGAACCCGCAATGTTCCCGTATGACCTCGCCGTGGCCGACGACCGCAGCCTGGAAACCCTGGCCGGCACCCTTGCGCACCATCTCAAGCGTCTCGACGGCGTACTGCACAGTGCGCACCAGTTCTACAACCTCACGCCCCTTGCGCTGCAGACACTCGATCAATGGCAGAGCCTGATGCGGGTCAACCTGATCGCCCCGTTTGCGCTGACCCGCGCCTGCCTGCCCCTGCTCAAGCAATCGCCCGACGCTTCGGTCGTGTTCACCGGCGAAACCCACGGCCACCAACCCGCAGCCTTCTGGGGCGGCTATGCCGTCGCCAAATCGGGGCTGGAAACCCTCACCCGCATCTGGGCCGACGAAATCAGCCCGGAAGAAAACCTGCGGATCAATACCCTGATTCCCGGCCAGGTGGCGACCAGCCTGCGCGCGCGCACCCATCCGGGGCTCGACCCCGATACGCTGCCCAGCACCGACGATCTGATGCCCTGGTACCTGTATCTGATGGGTGCAGACAGCACATCGGTACGCGGCCAGATCATCGAATGCCGCAACTGAATCTCTGGTCCTCCACACAAGCGTTCACATGACGATCGGCCGCTACGAAATCCTGGACGAAATCGGCCAAGGCGCGATGGGCACGGTGTACCGCGCGCGCGATCCGATGATCGAACGCGTGGTCGCCATCAAAACCGTATCCATCGCCCAGTTGCAACGGGAAGGCGCCGATGCGGAATCGCGCTTCCTGCGCGAAGCCAGAAGCGCGGGGCGGCTTTCCCATCCCAACATCGTGACGATCTACGATGTCAGCGAAGCCGACGGTCTCGCCTACATCGCTATGGAATACCTGTCCGGCAGAACCTTGCGCGACATCATGAACCAGGGGCCGATCCCGCTCGACCTGACGCTCGACACCGTCACGCAGATGGCGGAAGCACTGGCGTTTGCGCACGAACACGGCGTCATCCACCGGGACATCAAACCCGCCAACGTCGTCGTCACGCAGCCGCGCGGACGCGTCAAGCTGACCGATTTCGGCATCGCCCACCTGATCAACAGCAACCAGACGCAAACCGGGCAAATGCTCGGTTCGCCGCGCTACATGTCGCCGGAACAGGCCATGGGGCGTGCGGTTGATGGACGCTCGGATATTTTTTCGCTCGGCGCCGTACTGTACGAAATGCTGACCGGCCGCTACGCCTTCGATGGCGAAAGCCTGCCGAACATCATTTACCGCGTAATCAGTGAAATGCCGGTTCCAGCCGAGACCCTGCGTCCGCAGATACCCGCCGAACTCTCCGCCCTGCTGGCGCGCATGTTAAGCAAGGACCCGCAGGACCGGCCCGACGCCAGCGAACTCGTCAAAGCCCTGCACGGCTTGACCGCCAGCGTCCCACCCGCGCCGGCTGCGCAGCCCGTTGCCCCGTCTCGTTCTAGCCGTTCACCCACATTCCTCAAGCCGCTTGCGGCGCTTCTGTTGATGGCAGCAACGGGCCTTCTGGTCATGAAAGTCTTCACCGACATGCCCCAGCAAGCCACCCCTTCACCTGCCGGCAGCGTCGTACAGCCCGCTCTCCCGGCAAATCCGGCCAGCCTGAACCCGGAGCAAGCCGCCCAGACGCCAGGCATGCCCCAGGATTCGCCGCAAACACTTGCCGAAGAGGCGATTGCCGCAGCCCCGGTTCTGTCCGACACGCCGCCCCCCCAGCCCGATGCTTATCTGACGGGTCTCGACAAGAAACGGGTTGAATTGCGCATCAAGCGTACCGAGCTCCTGCTGAAATACACCGAGCAGCATCCGGATGTGGTGCGGGTGGATCGAGAAATCGAGCAACTGCGCATCGAGCGCCGGTCCTACCTGCAACAGAAGCGGCAGCAAGGTTAAGCGCACCGCAGCGTTGAATCGGGGCGCTGAACCTTCCGAAATTCACCCCACCAGCGCCACCGCCTTGATCTGCGCCCACACGTTGAGCCCCGGGCACAGGGCCAGTCTGGCTGCGGAACGCCGCGTGATGCGTGCAACCAAGGGGACGCCGCCGGCATTCAGGCGCACCAGCGCCAGCGCCGGATGCGTGTCATCCGTCAGTTGCTCGATGGTAGTGGGAAGAACATTCAAAATGCTGCTGTCGGATTGAGCGACCCGCGCAATGCTGATGTCGCGCGCCAGAATGCGCACGCGCACGTGCTGTCCCAGGGGTACGCCGCTATCGCGCACCCACAGGCTGCCGCCGGCGAAGTCAACGCGGGCGAGATGCCATTCCGCATCGAGTTCGGCGATCGTCCCTTCCAGCACGACACCCGCATCTTCGCCGAGACGAATGGGCAAATCGAGCCGCGCCAGGGTCTCGCCCAGGGGACCACTGGCCAGTGCGCGTCCCTGTTCCATGACCACCAGATGATCCGCCAGACGTGCGACTTCGTCAGGGGCATGGCTCACATACAGCACGGGAATATCGAGTTCGTCGTGCAGGCGCTCCAGAAAGGGCAGGATCTCATTCTTGCGTTTCAGATCGAGCGCGGCCAGCGGTTCGTCCATGAGCAGGATGCGCGGGCTGGTGGCGAGCGCACGGGCGATGGCAACCCGCTGCTTTTCGCCACCCGACAGTTTGTCCGGCATGCGATCGAGCAAGGGATCGATTCCAAGCAGCGCCACCGCCTGGTCCAGCGACACCTGGCGCGATCCAGCCGACACGCGCCGCATGCCATATTCCAGATTGCGGCGGATAGACAAATGGGGAAACAGACTGGCTTCCTGGAATACGTAGCCCAATGGGCGTTTGTGGACGGGTAGAAAAGTCGTCGCGTCTTGCCAGACCGTGCCGTTCACTTCGAGAAAACCACCGGGTACCTTTTCCAGACCGGCGATGGCGCGCAGCAACGTAGTCTTGCCCGAACCCGAATGGCCAAACAGGGCAGTGACGCCGCGACCGGGCAGTTGCAGATCCACATCCAGCGAGAAGCCGGCGTAGTCGAGTTTGAAACGGGCCTGGATGGCGTTCATGTGCGCCGCCCGGTCGGATTGAGGGTATACAGCGCCAGCAGAATCAGAAAGGAAAACGCCACCATGCCTGCCGCGAGCCAGTGCGCCTGAGCGTATTCCATCGCCTCGACGTGGTCGTAGATTTGCACCGACACCACGCGCGTCTTGTCCGGAATGTTGCCGCCGATCATCAGTACCACGCCGAATTCGCCGACCGTATGGGCAAAACCCAGCACGGTGGCAGTGAGGTAGCCGGGACGTGCCAGCGGCAGCACCACGCTGTAAAAGGTGTCGAAAGGCGAAGCGCGTAGCGTGGCCGCCACTTCCAGCGGGCGCTCGCCGATGGCCTCGAAAGCGTTCTGGATCGGCTGCACCACGAATGGCAGCGAGTAGAACACCGACGCCACCACCAGCCCTGCGAAGGTGAAGGGCAGCACGCCCAGCCCCAGGGATTGCGTGAGCTGGCCGACCGGACCGTTGGGGCCCATCGCCACCAGCAGATAAAAGCCGATTACCGTCGGCGGCAGCACGATGGGCAGCGCCACCACCGCGCCGATTGCGCCCTTCCAGGCCGAGCGCGTACGCGCCAACCACCATGCGATGGGCGTGCCGATGACGAGCAGCAGCAAGGTGGTGATGCTGGCCAGTTCAAACGTCAGCCGGATCGCACTCCAGTCGGTATCGCTCAGCATGCCCTGTCCCGTTTACAGTGCGTAGCCGTAGGACTTGATCACCGTGCGCGCCGCATCGGATTTGAGGAACTTGACCAGCGCGGCCGCGGCCGGATTGTCCTTACCCCGCGTCAGCACCACTGCGTCCTGGCGAATCGGGCTGTGCAAGCCAGGTGGGACGATCCAGGCCGAACCGCTCTTGATTTTGCCGTTTTCGACAATTTGCGACAGTGCAACGAAGCCGAGCTCGGCGTTGCCGGTGCTGACGAACTGGTAGGTCTGCGCGATATTCTCGCCCTGCACGAACTTGCCTTCGACGCTGCCGAGCAGGCCCAGCCGGGTCAGGCTCTCGACGGCTGCCGCACCATACGGTGCCAGCTTGGGGTTGGCGATGGCCAGATGGTCGAATGCGCCCTGCTTCAGCACCTCGCCTCTGGCGTCGACGTAGCCAGGCTTGGCCGACCACAGCGCCAGTTGTCCGATCGAATAAGTGAAGCGACTGCCGCTCACGGCGAGCCCTTCATTTTCCAGTTTGGCCGGGGTTTCATCGTCCGCCGCCAGCAGCATCTCGAACGGCGCACCGTTCTTGATCTGCGCATAAAACTTGCCGGTGGCACCAAAAGCCAGCTTCGCCTGGTGACCGGTGGCTTTCTCGAAGTCGGCGGCGATTTTCTGCATCGGCGCGGTGAAGTTGGCGGCGACGGCGACCTGGACTTCCGCAGCCCGCAGCGGGGTGGCGAAGCCCAGAACGAGCAGGCTGGCGAATAAGGATAAAAATCGTTTGCTCATGATGGCCTCCAGCGTGAATGAAAACAGCTCGCGGAGCAACCGTCAGGATGATGCGTGAGGCCTTGATCAGGACATGGATGCGTACATCACATCCTGAATGCGTCGCCGGTATTGAAAAGGCATCACGGGTCGCACGGGCGGCACGCGCATTCTCCACACGAGCATTGAGGGAGAAGCCAACAAGCGGATTACGGCCGCCTCAGCATGAAACACTCAACGCGGCCGCTCGGGCACGACGGCGTACTCCGGACGCAGGCTGCGCTCACGGCAATCACCTGCCTGCCCGCCCCGTATGGTGCAACTCAGCCACTGGCCGCTCGCCAGCCGCCAGGCCTTCACTTCCTCGAAATAAGCCTGCTCTTCATAAAAGTTGTCATCGTCGTCGAGCGCCACTTGAGTCAATTCGTAGTGGTGGCGGTAGTAACAACATTCGCCGTTGCGGTCGTAGGCCAGAATCTTGTAGGCGCGCGAGGGCTCATCCTCGAAGCGTTCATGGCGGAATGGCACCGTCACCTGCGCCCGATACGCGTCCGGCACATCCACCAGCCAGTCCGGCAACTGCACTTCCGCCGCATTGGGGCCGCGCTGGCTGATCGCAGACAATTGAGCCAGCCCGCTGTCATCCTCGGGGCCGAAACACTTATGGTATTCGTCGCATACCTGGCATGAAGGGGCGCTGCAGGCGCGCACTTCGGCACGGTCGCACAGCTGCTTGTAGAGGAATTTTTTCCACTTCATGTTGGCGCTGTTCTTCGCCATCAAGGCGCTGAAATGCCGCGCCAACAGGGTCGACAAGGCCTGGCGGTCGGGCAGGCCCATGTCCTGATAAAGGTGATCGCCGCCCATGCAACCGCTGGCGATGGCGTAAGCCAGCCATTCGGTCTGCTCGGAGTCGTCGCTGCGGTGTTCCAGCAGCAGCTGCACCAGATCGTCAAACTCGTCCGACGGCAGCGGCGTGCAGTCGGCGCAGGGTGCGGCGGGATTGCAGGCGGCGCCGAACAATTGCACATCCGCACCGGGGAAATAGCAGGCCACCAGCGCGCCGAAGCGCAAGCGGTCCAGCCCCATGCCCACGCCGGGCGCGGCGAGCGTACCGCGCGCCGACGCCATGATGACGCGCGCAAAGGTTTGCGCCAGCACATCATCCGGATCGCGCGCATGCCGCATCAGCATGTCGTAATCGAGCCACTCGCGATGCATGTCAGCCCGCCTCCATCACTTCGTGGTCATAGCACTTCTTCGGACAGATCTTGGCGCACGCCTCGCACCCGACGCAGTTCATCTGGTTGGCGATGGTCATGACCTTCTTCTCATACTCACCATCATCGTCATCGTCGTCCAGCGCGACTTCGACATACTCGCCGTCCTCGTTTACGCCCTTGAGTTGCAGCACGTCGCGGCCGCACACGCGGAAACAGCGGCCGCAGCCGATGCACTTTTCCTCGTTGATGGCGTGAACGAACTTCGGCGTCCAGCTACGCCCGTCGGGCAGGGTGATGGTGACCGGGTTGCTCATGATTCACCTCACGCCGTAGCGGCAGCCAGCTTCTTGCGCGCCGCCTCCAGACTGATGAAAGCAGCAACGGTTTGCTGCGCCACGTCCATCACCGTGTCCAGGCCAGCCGGAAGTTCTTCCGACAGATCGTGCAAGGCCATGCGTGCTTCCATGGCACGCGCATTGAGTTTTTTCACTTCGGCCTTGAGTACTTCCTTGTCTTCCATGTTGTCCATCCCTTTTGATTTCGCCATCACTCCGGCCAGAAACTGCTCGAAGTTTTCGTTTTCGATAATGTCGATCCAATGGGGGACTTCGACGTCCATGCCACGTTCAAGAATTACAGCCATGATTTGCTCCTTTAGGGCGTGTTAACACTAATTTCGCACCCGCGTTGCCGCGAGAAAGCGATGGATGCAAGGCGTGTCGCGCCGGCAAGGGCTATCCCTTGCCAAGCGACGCAACGCCGCAGACGCGCTTTCTCGCGGCAACCCGGAGGGACGGGCCGATTCGGGCGCATCCCTTTGTCGCAAGCCGCTTGCAGTGAACGACACTGCGGCGCGTCTCGCTCCTCGGGCTGCATCCCGAATCGGCCTCGTCGCGGGCGTGAAATTAGTGTTAACACGCCCTAGCATCATTCGGCGTCTCGAACCCGGGTTTGGCTTCACGTCCGCCCACTCGCCGCACACCCGCGCGGCTTACTCATATTTGGCCGCGTCGGGATATTGATTCACCATGCCGACGCCTGCCGCCACCTGCTTTTCGCCTTCTTCAGCGAGCTTTTCCATGCTCTCGAAGCCGAAGCGATTGACGTCGCGCAATTGCTTGTTGACCGCGACCAGACGCCCGGCCAGCAGCACCAAGCGGCCGAATCCCTCGTGCGACATCTTCATCATGGGCGAGACCATGACGCCGGTCTGCCGCTCGATGGCGAGACCGATGGCGTTGTAGTACAGCTCCATCCGCCACAGGGTTTCCGGATCGGGGTCGCCGATGATGGGCAATTGCCGACGTTGCTCCTTGGTGATGATGTAGGGCTCCAGCAGCTTGGCGTCGGTCTTGCCTTCCCACGTGCCGTGGGTGTCCTGGGCGCGCCACTGCTTGATCAGCTCTTTCATGAACGGCGACTGCATTGGATCGGCCGCGACTGCGGAAACTTCGGCTTCAAGCATTTTGTTCAACCTCATCTTCGTCAAAATCGAAGGTCTTTTCCTGACCCTTTTCCAGTACCTTGCGCAGCCAGGGCGGCGGCGTGCCCTTCAGCACGCCTTGCAGTTTCACCAGGATGGCGTCGATGGCCTCCGGTTCCTGCACCTTGATCGGATGGATCTTGTTGGCCACCACCCGCGCCGCCCCCGAGCCGCCGATCGCGGCCACGTAAAGGATGGCGCAGTCCTTGATCGCTTCCAGCTTCGGCGCGAGCTTGTCCTCGTTGCCGTCTTCTTCGAGGTCGCCATCGAACTGGATCGCTTCGGCGAAGTGCGCGTCATCGGCCGAGACCTCGTAAATGGCGATGTTTTTCGCCCAGCCGAAATGGGCGTCAACCCGCTTCATGTCCTGCGTACAAAATGCCACTTTCATATAGCCTCCGTTAGAAAAGGATTCACCCGAACCGCTGTCAATGAGCCGCAGCCGGCGTACAACTTCCACATTCCGCTCCTGTTGGGGCAGCGTGTCGCCAATCGTCCGGCCCCGGCTCGTGTGCCGCCGCCATGAACATGTTGGCCACTTCAAAAATCAGGCTGCGCGTGCCGCGGTAACCAACCGTCACCTGGTGCGCAGCTCCCAGACGGTCGAACATCGGGATGCCCATGCGCAGGAATGGCAGCTGCAGGCGGTCCGCCATCTGGCGGCCGTGCGAATGCGTCACCAGCAGATCGCAACCCGCCGCCCGCTGCTCCAGGTCTTCGAGGTCGCCAATCAGCACCTCCTGCGTCGGCAGGTGTTCCAGCACGGGCGAGGCCGTCGTCGTCACCACCGCCGTGAGCTCTGCGCCGAGGCCGGCGAACAGCTTGCCGACGGCGAGCAGCAGATCCGGCTCGGCGCCGATGGCGATCTTCTTGCCACCGATGAAGAAATGCGCATCCAGCATGGCGTCCATCAACTGGCTGCGCTGGCGGCGGTATTTGTTCGGCGCCGGGCGGCCGGACAGTTTCGCCAGCAGGCTCATCAGGCGATCGTTGGTGTCGAGCCCGGTGAGACTTTCCAGTACCTCGAACGGCACGCTGCAGGTGTCCTGCAGGGTCTGCGCGGCCTCGCGCATGTGTTCGCCAATGGCGAGGGTAAATTCGGACGAACCGCTCGCACGCAGTTCCGCCAGCGTGGTACCGCCCAGGGTAGTGGGACTGAAGTTGTCCGGAATATGGCCATCCATGGAGCCCGACAAGTCGGGCAGGATGATCGGCTTGAGGCCGAAGGCTTCGACCAGTTCGCGGATTTCCTCCAGGTCGCCGGGCGTGAGGTGGCTGCCGGCCAGCACATTGATCTGGCCGGCGACAGGCAGGCCCGGCACGGCCAGTTCCTTGACGATCTTGGCCACGGCCTTGGACCAGCCGTCCTGAAACGCGCCGACGTAGTCCGGCGTGGAAACATAGACCAGCGCGACCTCATCCAGCTCCGGATGCTTCTTGCGAATCAGGCTCAGGTAACCGTCCACATCGTCGCCCTTGGTCTCGGTGAGGCCGGTCGAAGCAATGGCGATGATGGCCGGCTTGGCGCGCTTGTGAATGTTGAGGATGGCCTGCTCGACGTTGTCGTAGCCGCCCATGATCGTGGTCGCCTCGTTCATCGCGGTGGTCTGCATCGGCACCGCTTCCTTGAAATGGCGCACGAACAGCACCAGCCCGAACGCGGTGCAACCCTGTGAACCGTGCAGCGTGGGCATGCAGTTGTCCAGCCCGGTAAAGGCCAGGGCTGCGCCGATCGGCGCGCTCATCTTGAGCGGGTTGACCGCGCAGGATTTCTTGAGGTGGGTGACGATGGCCATGATTTCAGCTCCAGGGTTCAAGCTGCAAGATTCAGGGGCAAAGCATCGTTGCCGGGCAGCGTCACGATCGTTCCCGAATCTTGTGTCGTGCAGCTTGCATCTTCGATATCCCACGGCGCAGGGCGGCGCACCTGTTCCCAGATCGGGTTGCGCAGCGATTTGTCGATCTCGCGCACCAGCGTCACCATGCCGTCGTAGCCCGCGTAGGCGTGATGGCGCTCCTGGTTGATGTCGAGCCAGGGCATCTTGGCCTTCAAGGCGATGAACTGCGAACGCCCGCCGGAGAGCATGATGTCGGCCTGCGCCTCCTTTAGCATCTTGTACATTTCGCGCGGCGTCATGTCGTCGACCATGTGGGCGTCCTCGCCCATCAGTTCCTTGATTTTCTGCTTGTCTTCGAGCGTGGATTTCTTCACGCTGGTGCCGACGATTTCCATGCCCACTTCCTGCAGCGCGGACACCACCGACCAGGACTTCACCCCGCCGGTAATGAGCAGCACCTTCACGCCTTTGAGGCTGTCCCGGTAGGGTTCCATGCGTTGCCAGCACGCCGCCTCCTCGCGCTGGATGATGGCTTCGGTGCGTTCCAGCAGGTCGGCCGGCGCGCCCTTGTCCACCAGCAGTTTGGCGATGTTGCGCAGCGAATCGCTCATGTCGCTGACGCCGTAGAAGGAACCTTCGAAGAATGGGATTTCGTAGCGCTCTTCCATCTTGCGGGCGATGTTGATCATCGCTTTCGAGCACACCATCATCGCTGCCTTGGCGCGGTGCGAGTAGGCAACCTCTTTGTATTTGGCGTCGCCGGAAATGCACGACAGGACGCGCACACCCATCTCGTCCAGCAACGGTTTCACCTGCCACAGCTCGCCGGCCAGGTTGTATTCGCCGATGATGTTGATGTCGTAGGGCGTGGTGGTCTCGGGTTCCTCGGTGCCGATCACATAATCGAGCAGCGCCTCGCCCGCCAGCTTGTTGCCGAGGTTCTTGTTGCCGACGAAGCCCGGGGCGTCGACCGGAATCACCGGCTTGCCGAATTTCTGGGTGGCGGCCTTGCACACCGCCTCGATGTCGTCGCCGATCAGTGCGGTGACGCAGGTCTGGTAGACGAACACCGCGGCCGGATCGTATTTGTCGAGGATTTCCTTGACCGATTTGAACAGGTGCTTCTCGCCGCCGTAGACCACGTCGAGTTCGTTGATGTCGGTGGTGAAGCCGGTGCGGTACAGGCTGGAGCCGGAAGACTTGGCGCCGCGGTTGTCCCAGGAATTGCCTTCGCAGGCGATCGGACCGTGCACCAGATGTGCAACATCGGTGATCGGCTGCAGCGCGATTTTTGCGCCGTCGAATGCACAGCCGCCCGCCGCCGCGCCGGGAACCAGTTGCTTGGTGCAACCCTTCTTGCGTTCCTTCTCGCCCTTTGCCTGGTTCTTGCCGCAGGCGGGTTCGTCGAATACTTCCTGAACCTTCGAACTCAGACTAGACATTGCGCATCCCTTTCAACAGTGTGTCGCGGCATCTCTGGGCTGATCGCCCGGCCAGCTGCGGCCTTCCCTAGAACTTCACCAGAATGTCCTCGTCACGCACGATGTACTGGCAAGCCAGACGCCACGGCGGGGGTATATCGCTCAATTCGGCCTGCTCGATCTGCTCGCGGCTGATCTTGCCGGCCAGCTTGAGCGCAACCTTTTCCTTCTCGGTCAGATGCATGCCCATCGGCTGGCGATTGGAGAGGATGCCGACCTCCACCGCGCATGAACCGCATTCACCGTTTTCGCATTCGAAATGAATCGGCAGCTTGTTTTTTTGCGCCACTGCCAGGAGCGTGTGGCAATCGCCTGCGGTCGCGTAGACAGTGACGTCCTTGTTCATCGCGGGCGAACTGAATGTCACGTTAGCCATTTCTTACCTTTCCGTGAGGGGTGGGCGGTGGGGATTGCTGTTGCCCCTCACCGCTCACCACTTACTGCTTACCGCTTACCTGATGATGTCGAAGCTGTAGTCGGTCTTCGCCGGGACGATGGTGCTCTTGTCCATTTCGTCGAAGATCTTGTCCAGAATCCACACCAGCGTATTCATCGTGCCCTGGTAGCCCCACACCGGATAACGATGGTGATGGTGACGGTCGAACACCGGGAAGCCGATGCGGATCAGCGGGGTGCCGGTATCGCGCTCCAGGTACTTGCCGTAGGTGTTGCCGATCAGGAAGTCCACCGGCTCGGTATTGAGCAGCGAACGCATGTGCCACAGATCCTTGCCCGGGTAGACATGGCAGCTCTTGCCGAAAGGCGAGCTGTCGAACAGCGCCTGCATCTTGATTTCCCATTCCTTGCCGCCGTTGGTCGACAGCACGTGCGTCGGCTCGGCGCCCAGTTCGAGCAGGAAACCGGCCAGGCCGTAGCACAGGTCCGGATCGCCGTAGATGGCGAACTTCTTGCCGTGGATGTGCGCGCTGGAGTCGGCGATGGCGTCCACCAGACGGCCGCGTTCCTTGGTCAGCGCGTCGGGAATCGGCAAGCCGGTGATGCGCGACAGCTCCATCAGGAAGGCGTCGGTTGCCGCCACCCCCACCGGGTGGTTGAAAGCCACGGTTTCCTGGCCGGTCTTGGCGATGTAGTCGAGGGTCTTCTCGGTGCAGTACTGCTGCATCGAAATGGTGGCCTTGGCATTGAGCGCCGCCTTGGCGTCGTCCAGCGTGGTGCCGCCGTCGTACATGCGGAATTCGCCGTCTGCCGGGGTATCCCACACATCGCTGTTGTCGGCCAGGATGGTGTAGTTCACGCCCATCAGATCGAAAATGCGTTTGACTTCGCGCAGGTTGCCGACGGTGTAGCCGTCGAAGCCGCCGATGAAGTTGATCTTTTCGCCGGGCGTGCGTTCCTTGCCTTCCCAGAAGTGGCTGATGATGCCCTTGAGCGCGTTGTCGTAACCGGTGATGTGGCTGCCGACGAAAGCCGGGGTATGGGCGTAAGGCACCGGGAAGTCAGCCGGCACGCTGCCTTTTTCCCGCGCGGTCGAAATGAAGCCGTTGAGGTCGTCGCCGATCACTTCCGCCATGCAGGTGGTGGAGACCGCGATCATCTTCGGCTTGTACATCGAGTGGGTGTTGGCCAGACCGTCGATCATGTTGTTAAGGCCGCCGAACACCGCTGCGTCTTCCGTCATCGAAGACGACACGCAGGAAGAAGGCTCCTTGAAATGGCGGCTGAAGTGGCTGCGGTAGTAGGCGACGCAACCCTGCGAGCCATGCACGAAGGGGATGGTGCCTTCAAAGCCGACCGCGACGAACACCGCGCCCAGCGGCTGGCAGGCCTTGGCCGGATTGACGGTCAGCGCCTCGCGCTCGAAGTTCAGCTTGCGGTATTCCCAGCCCTTGGTCCATTCAGCCGTTTCCTCGACTTTTTCGTCGGGATGGGCGAACTCGAAATTCTTGCGCTTGTCGGCGAACATATCCTTGTATTCCGGACTACGGAACAGGTTGAAATGGTCGACTACGTTTTGTACGTCCTGAGTCATTTTGAAACTCCTTCAAATTCTGTGAGGTGTAAGGGGCGAGATCAGCGTCACGGGCTTGCCGCAGACGCCTCACCCCTCACGCAACGTTCACTTCTTCCAGGGTGCCTTGGTCAGGCCCCACACCGGGTTGTTGATCGCCATGTCCATGTCGCGGGCGAAGATGGCGAAGCCGTCGTAGCCGTGGTACGGACCCGAGTAGTCCCAGGAGTGCATCTGACGGAAAGGCACGCCCATTTTCTGGAATACGTATTTTTCCTTGATGCCGGAGCCGACCAGGTCGGGCTGGATCTTCTCGACGAATTTCTCGAACTCGTAGCCGGTGACGTCGTCGTAGATCAGCGTGCCGTCCTTGACGTAGTGCGTGGTGCGCTGATAGTCGTCGTTGTGGCCGAACTCGTAGCCGGTGCCGACCACGTTCATGCCCAGGTCCTCGTAGGCGCCGATGACGTGGCGCGGACGCAGGCCGCCGACGAACAGCATCACGGTCTTGTCGGCCAGACGCGGTTTGTACTTCTCGATCACCGCGTCCATCATCTTGCGGTACTTGGCGATCACCTTCTCGGCGCCTTCCTTGATCTTGTCGTCGAAGTGGCTGGCGATTTCGCGCAGGCTGGCTTCGATCTTGGACGGGCCGAAGAAGTTGTACTCAACCCATGGAATGCCGTACTTCTCTTCCATGTGGCGCGAGATGTAGTTCATCGAGCGGTAGCAGTGCAGCACGTTGAGTTTGGCCTTGGGCGAGTTTTCCAGCTCGGCGATGGAGCCGTCGCCGGACCACTGCGCGATCACGCGCAGGCCCATTTCTTCCAGCAGGATGCGCGAAGCCCAGGCGTCGCCACCGATGTTGTAGTCGCCGATGATGGCGACGTCGTACGGGGTGCCGACGAACTCGGGGTGCTTGTCGCCCTTGTCGAAGATCCAGTCACGGATGGTGTCGTTGGCGATGTGGTGGCCGAGCGACTGCGACACGCCGCGGAAGCCTTCGCAGCGCACCGGCACGATGGTCTTGCCGTCGTATTCCTTGGACTTCTTCTTCGACACCGCTTCGATGTCGTCGCCGATCAGGCCGATCGGGCACTCGGACTGCAC
>NZ_JADMKC010000010.1 GCF_018780105.1 Thiobacillus sp. | reverse complement strand
CCGGCACCCGCTACGAGGCGATCCCCGACGACTGGAGTTGCCCCGATTGCGGCGTGACCAAGACGGACTTCTACTGCTTCGACGACTGACGGCCGGCCACGCCCAAGTCAGCCGCCTGGCGACCGCTCCTTTATCGACCACAGCGATTCGCATCAGCGGCCGGAGCCGGCCAGTTTCAGCGATTCATCTGGGCCGGGCTTCAAGCCAGACCAGAAACTCCGCTTGCGGCATGGGCTTGCCAAACCAGTAGCCCTGCAGGTAATCGACCCCCAGATCGCGCAGCTTCTGCGCCGTCGCCGCATCCTCGACCCCTTCCGCCACGGTTTTCAGGCCGAACAGCTGAGCCAGGTTGATGATGGCCTGAACCATGCTGCGACCGGACGGCTCGTCGAGGCGGCGCACGAAACTGATATCGATTTTCAGTTCGTCGGCGCGCATTTCATGCAGCTGCGAGAGCGACGAATAGCCGGTTCCGAAGTCATCGATGGCGATGCCGAAGCCTGCCTTCCGCAGTTCAGTCACCCGCTCGGCGCCATTCTGCACGTCGCTCAGGGCCACGCTTTCGGTCACCTCCAGCACCAGCATGGAATGCTCGAGACCGCGCTCGTCGAACTCCCTCAGCAGATGCTGGGTGAACGAGGGCGTGAACAGCTGGCGCTTGGAGATATTGACTGCGAGCGCCACTTTTTCGCCCCGGGCATGCCACACCTGCGCGGCATCCAGACTGGACTTCATGATGTGCAACCCCAGTTCGCCGATCAGACCCAAGCTCTCGGCCATGGGGATGAAGGTACTCGGGCTGACCCAGCCGTATTCGCCGTCATGCCAGCGCGCCAGCACCTCGGCCGCGTGGCACTTGCCGCTGCGTGCATCGACGATGGGCTGGAACCAGGTTTCGATCTTGCCCTGATTGACCGCCAGGGTGAGGTGACTCTGGATGTAGAGCTCGCGCCGTCCCGGCTCGCTGCGCTCCATGTCCTGGAAGTAGCAGACCTGGTTGCGCCCCTGCGACTTGGCAAAGAACATGGCGCGATCCGCCTGCGAAAACAGCACCTCGATATCCACGCCATCGCTCGGGTAGACGACCGCCCCCATGCTGAAGGTGACGCGGATTTCGTTGCCGTCGAGGATCAGCGGAGGCTGCAGCGACTGGACGATCTTTTCGGTCACGTTGCGAATCGCATGCATCGACTGCATGTCCGGCAGCAGCAGCACGAACTCATCCCCGCCCCAACGCGCCAGGGTATCGCCGCTGCGCAGACTGGCACGCAGCCGCTCGGCGAACGTCACCAGCAGGCGGTCGCCGGCCTTGTGGCCGAGGGTGTCGTTGATGACCTTGAAATTGTCGAGGTCGATGAAGCAGACCCCCACCAGATGACGGTTGCGCTCGGCGATGCTCAAGGCATTCTTGATGCGGTCTTCCAGCAGGATGCGGTTGGGCAGCTCGGTGAGCGCGTCGTGCAGCGCCATGTGGGTGATCTGCCGCTCGTTCAGATAGGTCTGGGTAATGTCGCGCAACACGCCGCGGATGCCGGTCACTTTGCCGTTTTTGTGCGTGTTCGGGAGCAGCTGGCACTCGACCCAGGTTTCATGCTTGACCACCCATTGCGGACGCAGCCGGAAACGCAGGCTGATCTGCTGTTTCTCGCCCGCGAACAGGGTGTTCAGTTGCGTTTGCAGCATTTCGACGTCTTCGGCGTGAATGTCTTCGAATATCGATACGCCGATCGCGTCCTTGCGATGCACGATCTTGTTCCAGCCCGGGCTGGCGCGCAGGATGATGCCCGCCACGCTCAACTCGACGACCGCCTCTTCCAGCAAGGACAAGGTCTCCAGGTAATACTGCTGCTCCTGCGCCCGGCTCTGGATCGTCTCCATCATCTGCTCGAAGGCGGCGGCGGTTTCGCCGATTTCATCTGCATTCTGGCGCGCCGGTTCCAGTTCGGCGACCAGGGCTTCGCGCGTTTCGCCTTCGGCATACAGGCGGGCGCCCTTGCCCAGAGTCTCGATGCGATAGGCCGTCCGCGCCAGCCAGCGCCCCACCGAAAGCCAGATCAGCAGCGTCAGCAGCGCGATGGCGCTGCCGGTACGCAGGATGAAACTGGAATAGGGCAGTTGGTCGACGACCTCGCGATAAATTTCCAGCATCGGTCCGGCCGCAAGTTCGCTTGCCGCCTGCCCGTCTGACCAGGGCAGCTCGATGCGCAAGGTGTTTTCGCCGCTGGGCGGCGGCGTGTCGTGCGACTGGGCGACCAGCTGGCCGTGATAACTGAGCTGCAGGTGGGCCTGCGGAATGACGATTTCCCGCAAGGTCGAATTGGACAGGGATTTGAACAGGATCAGGCGCCCTTCGCCGCGCGGCCCGAGCCAGATCGGAAACTGGAACACACGGTAAAGCTGGTGGAATTGCGGCACATAAATCCATGTCGCCTGCTCGCCGAACAGGGATTTCAGCGAGTCCGATTCGGAACCGTGATGAAAGATCACCTGATTGCCGCCGTCCAGAATGAGCAGGTTCGAGAACTCGCTCAGCGTCCATTGGGCGTTCAGATAAGCGGTGAGCTTGGGTTGCGCTATCGCGTCCGGCTCTTCGAGAAAGCGCAGATATTCGAGACGGGACTGCGCCTGCTTGGCCGCGGTGGACCAGGCGATTTCCCGCCGCGGCAGCACGGCGCTGTAATGCTCCAGCAGCTGGTTTTGCTGTAGCGCGAGATCGCGTTCCCGGATGTTGGACAGGGTCCAGCTGGCCGCCAGCAAAATGATGACGGCGGCGATCAGGATGGTAAGCGCAAGATGCCAGTAGGCCTGCCGGCGCAAGCCTCCCGAGAAGAACGCCGTCAGGCGCTGCCGCAAACACGGTTCCATAATGGGCGTTCAGTGCCCGCAAGCGCTGCTCGCGCCGCGCCCGGCCGGATTGAACGGCCAGCGTATGCGGGCGACCCAGCGGACAGGTCGGGTAAGGAGGCAAACGAGCATGGGGTGCGGATCGCGTTCTACTGATTAACCCATTTATCGGCTATGAGTCCCTGAATACTCATCCCCGGGGGTAAAGGCACTTTCGTCTCGATCAGGAATTGCCTGCTCGCCTCGACCTCTGCAGGCTTGAAACGCCCGTCCGAGCTGAACAGATTGGGGATCCGCTTGATCGGATTGATCAGATCCTGCCGCAACTCCGCATCTTCCACCCCCAGCTTGGCCACGATCTCTTCGGCCTTGCGCTGCTGCATCCAGCGCAGGCTGCGCTTCAGCATGGCCGTCATCAGTTCGATCTGGTGCGGCTGACGCTCGACGACTTCACGCGGGCATGCCAGCACCGCACGGATGTGTTTTGCCCACCCCACACGGCCCAGCGCGCTGGGCTCGGACAGGCTGGCCAGTTGCAGACCGATTTTCTTGCGCACCAGGGTACCGGCCAGCGGCTCCTCGCAGAAAACCGCATCCACCATGCCGCTGACCAGGCTACCCTGCATGCCGGCCAGATTCTGGTTGGTCTGCACCCAGCGGACTTCGTTGCTGCGCACGCCGTGTTCGGCCAGCCAGAGCTCCAGCATTACCTGCAGGTAGGTTTTCGACGTCACGCTCCCCATCGGGATGCCGATGCTGCGTCCCCGCAGATCGCTCAGCTTGCGCACCGAGCTGGCCAGATCGGGCCGGATCAGCACCGAATAAGGCGGCACGCCGCTGCTCAGGACCGCAATGGCCGCAACCGGCTTGTGTTTGGCGATAAAGGCCGGCAGGGCGGTAAACGCGACCCCGGCAAACTGGGCATTGCCCGCCAGCGCATCTTCCAGCGCCAGAATGCCGCTCGGCAGGTAACGAATGGCCAGTTGCACGCCCAGCGCCTGGTCTATTCCCAGCTTCGGTATCAGTTCGATCGGCAGGAAGGGCAGCAGGTGCGGCCCGGGGATATTCACCCGGATGACGGCAGGCCCGGCATCCTGTGCGGCCTGGGCCCTGAAACCCCCCAGCATGGCTGAAGCAGCCAGGCCCTTGAGCATGGTTCGACGTTGCATCGCGTTCTCCCTCACTCATCCAGAGCCCGGCACGCTGCGAGCCGTTCCGCGGCGTCGGCGTATCCGGTCAGCACCGTCTGCAGGTGCCCCGCCAACACTCATTAACTTAATTTATTCTGATTATCCGACTCCATTGTAAAACACACCTCCCGGCCGCGTCTCCCTGGCGCATTCTTTCGCATAGCGCCGCCATTGGCGCTTGACCTTCCCGCCCTGGTAAAGCCAACGCTGTCTCCCACGGTAGATTTGACCGGGCAACAGGAGACGCTTCATGATCCAGTTCCAGATTCAGGGCATGCGCTGCAGCGGCTGCGCCAACAAGATCACCCAGGCCATCCTCAAGTGCGACGCTTCGGCTGTCGTGATGGCCGACCTCGAATCGCGCTGCGTCAGCATCGCTAGCGATCTGCCCGCCGCTTCACTGCGAAACATCATTTCGGCGCTCGGCTATCACGTAGGCGATCCAGGCTGACCCCGGCCCCGCCCCTGCGAAGAGGCTTGAACAAACGGCTTGACCCTCCCATGATAGGAAGGTTTACGGTGCAGTTATCGCATCGAAAAGGAGTTCGGCATGACCCACTTATCCGTAGCCATCCAGGGCATGACCTGCGCCAGCTGCTCAGCGCGGGTTGAAAAAATCCTCAAACAGTTGCCGGGCGTGACCGACGCCACGGTGAATCTCGCCACCGAGACCGCGACGGTGTCGGGCGAAACCGACGCCACGGTAGTGAAGCAGGCGATCGAGAAGGCCGGCTTCAGCGTACCGACCGAATCCTGCGCCCTCGACATCAGCGGCATGACCTGCGCCAGCTGTTCGGCGCGGGTGGAGAAGGCACTCGGCAAGGTACCGGGCGTGCTCGAGGCCAGCGTCAACCTCGCCACCGAGCAGGCCACCGTAAAGCTGGCGCAGGGCACCTCGCCCGCCGCGCTGATCGCCGCGGTCGAGCGTGCCGGCTACGGCGCGCAGCTGCCGGCGCCGGCGGGTACCGTACCGGCGGCACCCGCACGCGCGCTGCCCGACTGGTGGCCGGTGGCAATGGCAATGGCACTGTCGCTACCCCTGATCGCCCCGATGTTCGCCAGCCTGTTCGGCGCGCACTGGATGCTGCCGGGCTGGCTGCAGTGGCTGCTCGCCACCCCGGTGCAGTTCTGGCTCGGCGCGCGCTTTTATCGCGCCGGCTGGAAGGCGCTCATGGCCGGCAGCGGCAACATGGACCTGCTGGTGGCGGTAGGCACCAGTGCAGCGTACGGCCTTTCGGTCTACCTGCTGCTGGCCCACGCCGATGCGATGCATCTCTACTTCGAAGCCTCGGCGGTGGTGATCAGCCTGGTGCTGCTCGGCAAATGGCTGGAAGCCCGCGCCAAGCGCCAGACCACCGAAGCGATCCGAGCCCTGCAGGCGCTGCGCCCGGCCACCGCGCGCGTGCGCCACGACGGCGTCGACCGCGATCTGCCGATCGAAGCCGTGCGCGTCGGCGACGTGGTGGTGATCCGCCCCGGCGAGCGCGTGCCGGTCGATGCGGAAATCGTCGAGGGCAGCAGCCAGGTCGACGAATCGATGCTCACCGGCGAATCGCTGCCGGTCGACAAGCAGCCCGGCGACGCACTGACCGGCGGCGCGATCAACGCCCACGGCGTGCTGATCGCGCGCACCACGGCGGTCGGCACCGAGACCGTACTGGCGCGCATCATCCGCCTGGTCGAGGACGCGCAGGCGGCGAAGGCGCCGATCCAGCGCCTGGTCGACAAGGTCAGCGCGGTGTTCGTGCCGGTGGTGATGGCGGTCGCACTCGTCACCTTCGTCGGCTGGTGGGCGTATGGCGGCGAGGTCGAGACCGCCATCCTCAACGCCGTCGCGGTGCTGGTGATCGCCTGCCCATGCGCGCTCGGGCTCGCCACCCCGACCGCGATCATGGCCGGCACCGGCGTCGCCGCACAGCACGGCATCCTGATCAAGGACGCCGAAGCGCTGGAACTCGCGCACAAGATCAGCACCGTGGTATTCGACAAGACCGGCACCCTCACCGACGGCACGCCGCACGTCGCCGCCTGCGTGGCGGCCGCCGGCCATGATCGCAACGACGTGCTGGCGCTCGCTGCCGGCCTGCAGGCAGGCAGCGAGCATCCGCTGGCGCGTGCGGTGCAGGCCGAAGCGTCCGCGGCGGGGATCTCGCCGCGGCCCGCTCGCGCGCAGCAGGCGCTGCCCGGGCGCGGCATGGCCGGCGAGGTGGCGGGCGAAGACTACTGGCTCGGCAATCGCCGCCTGATGGACGAGAACGGCGTCGACATCACCGCGCTCGACGCCGCTGCCGCCGAGCAGGAAGCCGCCGGGCGCAGCGTGTCATGGCTCGCGCATGCCGGCGACCGTCGCGTGCTCGGCCTGCTGGCGTTCGGCGACGCAGTCAAGGCCACTGCAGCAACGGGGATGGCGCGCCTGAAAGCTCTGAACGTCGACACCGTGATGCTCACCGGCGACAACCGCGGCGCCGCGCAGGCGGCGGCGGCGATGCTCGGCATCGACCGTGTGCTGGCCGAGGTATTGCCGGCCGACAAGGCCGAGCACGTGAGCGCACTCAAGGCCGACGGCAAAACCGTGGCGATGGTGGGCGACGGCGTCAACGACGCGCCCGCGCTGGCCGCCGCCGACGTCGGCATCGCCATGTCCTCCGGCAGCGACGTTGCCATGCATACCGCCGGCATCACCCTGATGCGCGGCGACCCGGCGCTGGTGGCCGACGCCATCGACATTTCCAAGCGCACCTACGCCAAGATCCGGCAGAACCTGTTCTGGGCCTTCGTCTACAACGTGGTGGGCATTCCGCTTGCGGCATTCGGTTTTCTGAGCCCGGTGATCGCCGGCGCAGCGATGGCGTTCTCCAGCGTCAGCGTGGTGACCAACGCACTCACGCTCAAGCGCTGGCGGCCGGAAGGAGGGAGGAAATGAACATCGGCGAAGTCGCCCGCGCCAGCGGCGTGTCGGCCAAGATGATCCGCCACTACGAAAGCATCGGCCTCATCCGCACAAGCAGCCGCACCCTGGCAGGCTACCGGCAATACCATGAACGCGATGCCCACCTGTTGCGCTTCATCCGTCGCGCGCGCGACCTCGGATTCTCGCTCGCACAGATCCGGCAATTGCTGTTGCTGTGGGACGACCCCGAACGCGCCAGCGCCGACGTCAAGCGCCTCGCCAAGGCACACATCGCCGATCTCGATGCCCGTATCGCCGCGCTGACCGAAATGCGCACCACGCTGCTTGCCCTGGCCCGCGCCTGCCACGGCGACCAGCGGCCCGACTGCCCTATCCTGCAAGGGTTGGTCGAACCGGCCTCGCAGCAGGGTCACTGAGTGCAGAAACGTTCCGCCTACTCGTGCCCCACTGCGGTCGGAACCGGCGCACGCACCGGGCGGCCGTTCTTCTGCACCGGAGCAAAGCGCGTGGGACGGAACGCCTGCCGTCAAATACACCAGGCGGGACGACGCTCACCACCTCGACATCGTTGACGCGACCATCGGCTTCCAGCGTCAGCGTGGTGAGCAATGCCCTGCTGCTGCAGCGCTGGCACCCTGAATCCGAGTCGCCGGAAAAGACCGGGGGTAAAATCCGGGGCATGCTGAAAGCCTGTTCGGCAACATTCCAACCCTTGCGCCAAACGTGGCGACATCACGCAGGAGAATCAGAATGAAACGAATATTTTTTGCAGCCGCACTTGCCATCGTCACACCGGTACACGCGACCGATGTCGGCGTTTCCATCAGCGTCGGCCAGCCCGGTTTCTACGGACGCATCGACATCGGCGACTTTCCGCCGCCACACTTCGTCTATCCGGAACCCCTGATCATCGAGCGGGGACCGATACACCGCCCGCCGGTCTACCTGCACGTCCCGCCCGGCCACGCCAAGAACTGGCGCAAGTACTGTGGCCAATACCATGCCTGCGGCGAGCGCGTCTACTTTGTTCAGGATAGCTGGTATCAGAACGAGTACGTTCCGCGTTACCAGGAAAAACACCATGGCAAACCGGGCAAGAACAGCAAAGGCAACCATGGAAAAGACCATAACGGCCAGGGCAACAAGCACGGCCATGACTACGATGACTGATACCTGAAAACCCGGGGCAGGCGCGGCGATCAACGCCGATCCTGGCCCGCCCAGTCGTACACCACTTCGATCTGTACCAGCGCCCGCACCGGGCGGCCATTTTTCTGCGCCGGCGCAAAGCGCGCGGTACGAAACGCCTGCAGTGCCGATTCGTCGAACACGCCGGGCGGACTGGCGCTCAGGACTTCGAGGTCGCTGACGCGGCCGTCGGCCTGCAACTTCAACTGCAGACGCAGCTTGCCGGACACGCGCCGACGGTCGGCATCGGCCGGATAAACCGGTATCACTTCATGCAGCGCACGCGGATGCACATCGACATCGCGCGCGCTGTAGTAAGTGAGGTCGACTGCGCTGGTGATGGCGGTTGCCGGCGCGGGGGCTGGCGGCGGCACGGCAACGGCCGGCTCAGCGGACGCTACGGGATCAGCAGGCGCAGGTGCGGGAGCGGGTGGCACGTCCGGCGGCAGCGCCACTTGAGGCCGGGCGACCGGCAGCATATCCACAGCCTCGCTCGGCACCAGCCTGGGTGTTTCCGTCGGGACTTCCGGCGGGTTCGCTCCAGTTGCAGGTGGCTGGACAGCGGCCACCGATGCGGCCTGCCGCGACACCAGCCGCGCTTCGATCACCGTTTCGCCCAGGCTGACGGGTGCGGGCGGCGCCACCTGCACCAGCGCGATCAAGGCGGCATGCAGCCCCAGCGAAATCCACCCGGCAACCAGCACGCGTTGCGCGCGCGGCGAAATCGGCGGCAGGGTGGGCTCCTCGAAAGGCATGTTCATGAATCCACCCGCACGGCACGGTAAACGCGCTGCGCTGGCCTAAAATAGGCCGCAGAAAAATTGCGGGAATCAACCATGAAAAGACTCGTCATTGCGGCCGCCATCTTAGCATCGGCGCACGGCTGGGCCGGTGCGGGTAGCGCAGACGAAATCAGCCTGACCCAGCACACGCTCAAGGCCGCCGACGGCTCCGCGGTGCCGGTCGAGATCGCCACCCCGGCCGGCAAGGGGCCATTCCCGCCGGTGCTGTTCATCCATGCCAAGCGCGGCTACGAAGGCGACGAACGCGCCCACGTCCGCGAACTCGCCGCGCAGGGTTTTCTGGTGGTCGCCCCTGACTGGCAGAGCGGCCGCTTCATCGAACGCTGGCCGTCGGCGCACAACCCGGAGACCGAGCTCGATGTCGAAGCCGGGCTGGATTACCTGAAGTCGCTGCCGAATGCGTGCAAGCAGCCGGTCGGCGTGGTCGGCCTGTCGCGCGGTCCGTATTACGCGATCCGCCTGGCGGCCAAACGCGGCCCTGAACTTGCCGCCATCGTCAGCTACTACGGCCACATGCAGAATCCCAACGCACCGGAACCGGACCAGCTGTTCCGCATCGCGCCCGAAGTCACGCAGATCACGACCCCGATACTGTTCCTGATCGGCGACGCCGATTACGAACTGCGTCGCATGAACAGCGGTCGCGCCTTTTACGCCCTGTGGGAACGCGGTGTGCCGGTGGAATGGCAGGAATACCCGATGGCGCGGCGCGCGTTTGATTTCCGCCCGGATCAGACGCCCGAGGAAAAGATTGCGGCGCGGCATGCGCGCGAACGTGCGAAAAACTGGTTGATGAAGTGGATGCAGTTGACGCCCGACATGCGCTGCTCGTGAATCGCCCGTGCATGCGCCCGTTCCCCCGCCCCTCCTTGTCGAATCCTGTCCTGTACACATCATGACCGCACGCAAAGCCTCTTTCAGCCACGCCCTTTTCGGCTTGCTGCTCCTCGTCGGCACTGCGCAAGGCCAGGCGCAAAACCTGATTCCCGGCATGAAATCCGGCGCTTCCAGCCAGACGGCGGCCCAGAACAAACCGGATGCCGAGGCCGACTCGCTCGACGCGCAGGTCAAGACCCTCCAGCAACGGCTGGCCAAGCTGCAAAGCCAGATCCTGCAGGTTCCGCCAGTCGAGGCCAGCGACGCGGAATGGAATCAATACCTGCAGCGACAAACCAGCGAAGCGCGCACGCTGACTGCGCATGTCAACGCGCTGAACGATCTGGCGGAAGAGCGGCGCACCGAAGAAGACCGGGCTGCAGCCCGCAATACCTGGAAAGGATTTGGCCAGAAACCGCCCTACACCATCGAGCTGGCCGACAACTGGTGGGCGCAGGTGCGGCGCATCGGCCGCGAAATCGAAGCGACCCGGGTTGAGCAGCGTCTGATCGACAACATGTTCGAGCAGGAGAAAAAAAACCTGAAGGCGGCGCAACAGGCGAAGCGCCTGGCGGACGAACAGCTGCAGACCTCGGACGAACTCGCGCAGGCGGCGCGCTTGCGCTGGCTGGCCGAACTGGCCGGAGCCGGCAACCGCCAATCGGAAAACCGCCTTGGCCTGTTTGAAGCGCTGCGCAATTTGCAAGAAGAAACAGCGGCCAACCTGCAGACCCAGCAGCAATGGCTGGAGAGCAAGGCGACAGAGGCCAGCCGCTCGCTGACGTTCAGCCTGCAGGAAAGGGACCGGCTGCTTGCCAGGCTGGCCGAACAGTCGCAAGCGATCACGCAAAAGACCGCGCTGGCGGAAAAGGAGGAACAGCAGGCACAGACCGCGCTGGGCCGCATCAGGGCACAACTTGCGACAGGCCGGTCTTCCCCCGAGTTGCTGCAACAACTGGAAACCGCCCGCGTCGAAACCGACGTGGCCGATGGCAGGATGAGCTCGCTGCGGCTGCTGAATTACGGCAACAGCCTGATGCAACAAGCCTGGCAACAACGCTATCAGGGGATGCAGGCGCACGACAGCCAAACCGTCAGGCAATCCGAAAGCATGCTCCAGGCTTACCAGGCGCGGATGGGCGAATGGCGCAGCGCCGTGCGCGCGGATAGCGATCGGGTCCAGGCCAGCCTGGCCCTGCTGGGCACCCAGCTCGCGGAATGGAAACCCGGGCAAGGCGACCGGCAACAGGTCGAACGGCAATACCAGGCGTACCAGACGCGCGACGCCCTGCTACGGCAGAACCAGAGCCAGATTGAGCAGTTGGAAGGCATGCTCTACAACTGGCAGCAGATCGGCCAGCTCGCCAGCCAGGAACTGAGCTGGAGCGGCCGTCTGCGTGGCGCGTGGATCACGACCGCCGGCGCCATCACGGCCGTGTGGAATTTCGAACTGATCACCGTCGACGACACCATCGTGGTCGAGGGCCGCGAGATCACCGGCAAGCGCAGCGTGACCCTGGGCAAGCTGGTGCAGGTGCTGCTGATTCTGGTGCTGGGATTGTGGCTCACCGGCCGCATCAGCGCCTATGCGCGGCGCTGGATGTTGAAGCGGTATGCCGGCGACGAAAGCGCAGCGCTGCTATGGCTGCGGCTGGCCAGTATCGGCATGGGCGTCGGGCTGGTGGTGCTGGCGCTGATCACCGCGCATATTCCGCTCACCGCATTTGCCTTCATGGGTGGCGCGCTCGCCCTCGGCCTCGGATTTGGTGCGCAGAACATCCTCAACAACTTCATCAGCGGCATGATCCTACTGGTGGAAAAACCCATCAAGCTGGGTGACATCGTGGAAGTCGACGGCATCCGCGGCCGCGTACACGACATCGGCAGCCGCTGCTGCCAGGTGCAGCGTTACGACGGCATCGACATGCTGATTCCGAACAGCGTGTTCCTGGAGCGAACCGTCACCAACTGGACGCTGTCCGACCAGTTGCTGCGTTTTTCTGTGACAGTCGGCATCGCCTACGGATCGCCCATCGAAACGGCCATGCGGCTGGTGCGCGAGGCGGTGACCGACCATGCCTCCGTGCTCAAGGTGCCGATGCCGCTGGTGCTGCTGGAAGACTTCGGCGACAACGCGCTGCTGCTGCGCGTCGATTACTGGCTGGACATCAGCCTACAGGACAACAGCCGCCAGGTCGCCAGCGAAATCCGCCTCGGCATCGACAAGCGCTTCGCCGAACACGGCATCGCCATCCCCTTCCCGCAACGCGATGTCCATCTCGACAGCCGCGAACCGATCCGGGTGGAGATGGTGGCCGCCACCTGATGCACCCACCCAGCCCGTTCAACCCGCCCAGCCTGCTCAAGCCTGAAAGGAAACCGATGAAACCCGCGCAGCTTTTCCCCCTGCTGCTCGCTGCCCTGGTGAGCTCCCCCAGCGTTGCGGACGAACTCTACAAATCGGTCGACAGCGCGGGCAACGTGACCTACTCCTCCACCCCGCCGCAGGGCGTCAAGGTGGAAAAGGTGGAGGTCGCGCCACCGCCCAGCGAAGCGGAAGTCCAGGCCGCCGAAGCCCGCCTGAAAAAGAACGCCGCCCAGGCGGAGGAACTGGAAGCCGAGCGGCGGGAGAAGGAAGCCGTAGAGGCCGAGCGCGAAGCGGAATCCGAGCGCCAGCGGGCGGCGCAGCAGCCGGTGCAGCCGGTGGTGATTGAAACGCCGGTGTATGTGCCGCAGCCGGTGTATTACCCGCCGCCCGGTGCAGGCTTTCCGCCTGGCATGCCGACCAACAGACCGATCCCGATTGCACCGCGGCCGACGCCGCAGCCGCGCTGAGTTACCTGACCGTCAGCTCGCCAGCAACACGAACAGCAGGAGCAGGTTCAGGCCGATCGAGAGCGCCGCGACCAGCGGCCACGCGCCTGCCGCCGAACGCTCGATCAGCGGCGTGCGGCGGCGCAGCAGCGGATTGGCTTCGCCGCGTTCCAGCGCCAGCAGCATTTCCTCGGCCGTCTCGAAACGTTGCGCGGGATCGCGCGCAACCGCCTTCAGCAACACGTTTTCCAGCCACGGCGGAATGTCCGGCCGGGCCCGCGATGGCGGCGCCGGTTCGCCGAATTTGGGACGCTGGAACGGCTCGATTTCGCCGTAGGGGTACTTGCGCGTCAACAGGTGATACACGCTCACGCCGACGGCGTAGAGATCGCTCTGCGGGCTGGCCTCCGCGCTGTTGAAAAGTTCGGGCGCCATGTAGCTCGGGGTGCCGGGCTGGGCATGCAGTTCGCGTGTGTCGAGCGTGGGACAGCGCGCCACCCCCAGGTCGAGAATGCGCAGCTTGCCTGCGGGGTCGACATGCAGGTTGGCCGGTTTGATGTCGCGATGCACGATGTCGAGCCGATGCAGCGCAGCCAGGCCTTTCAGCACCCGGATCATCAGGGTGACGGCCTCCACTGGCGAGAAATGCTGGCCGGCGTCGAGCTTGTCCTGCAGCGTCGCGCCTTCGTGATAGCGCACTGCGAAGTACAGAAAGTTGCGGCCGGGCAGCGCCAGCACGTCGGGGAAATAGTGCGAATGCACCCGCTTCAGAAACCATTCCTCGGCCAGCAGCCGGCACGCCGCGTCGGCGTCGCCTGCGAGGATGGGCTGCAGGGTTTTGAGCGCCCAGCGCTGACCGGTTTTTTCATGCCGCGCGCGGTAGACCAGCGCGTCGCGCCCGTTGTGCAGCAGGTCCTCGATCACGAAGTCGTCGAGCCGGGCGCCGGCGTTCAGCTTGCCGGGCAAGGGCAGGTCGCGCGCGTCGCTCAGCGTGGATTCGTCCGTCCCCAGCTCGGCCACCCGCACCACCAGCGCGGTCGCATTGTCCTGCCCGCCCTGCGCGTGCGCCGCCTCGACCAGCGCATCCGCAACCCGCTGCGGCGCGTCGTGCAGCTTCAGCAGGCGGTGCAGGTCGAGCTGGCCGAGCGGCTCCCACACGCCGTCGCAGGCGATCAGAAAAACATCGCCCGCCAGCAGATCGCCCTCGCCGAAATCCGGCAACACGTGGGTGTCCAGTCCGAGCGCGCGCTTCAGCACATGCGACATGCCGGGGGTTTCCCACACGTGATCGACGGTCAGCTGCGCCAGCGTTTCGCCGCGCAGGCGATACAGACGGGTGTCGCCTACATGAGCGTAGTGAAATCTGCGGCCGCGCAGCACCAGACTGGTGAGCGTGGTCGCCATGCCGCCGGCATCGGTGCGCGACGCCGTCTGCCCCGACAGCCAGCGATTGATCGCCGCCAGCACTGCGCCCAGCGCGTGCGGTGTCTCCCAGGAGTCGGGGGTGGCGTAGTAGTCGGCGAGCAGATTGCGCACCGACGTCTCGGCCGCCTCGCGCCCGTGCGAGCCGCCCGACACGCCATCGGCCACCACCGCCAGCATGCCCTTGGTCGCCGCCAGCTGCGGATCGGCGGGCTCGACGAAACCGCCGAAGTCTTCGTTGCGCTCACGCGGACCGGTGGCGGTGGCGTAGCCGAAATCGAGTTTCAGGGGCATGGGGACGGGAGCGGTGAGCGGTGAGCGGTGAGCGGTGAGCGGTGAGCGGTGAGCGGTGAGCGGTGAGCGG
>NZ_JADMKC010000050.1 GCF_018780105.1 Thiobacillus sp. | reverse complement strand
GGCAGGATGCGGTCAAGGTGCTGGCCAAACAATGCGATGTGGTGATCGTGGTGGGGTCGCCGACCAGTTCGAATTCAAACCGGTTGCGCGAGGTGGCGGAGAATCTGGGAGTACCGGCTTACATGGTCGACCATGCCGGGGAAATTGACCCCACCTGGCTCGACAGGAAAAATCACGTAGGGGTAACAGCAGGGGCTTCCGCACCCGAAATTCTGGTGCGTGCCGTCATCGAGCGACTTGAATTGCTGGGTTGCAAATCAGTGAGAAACCTCGACGGGACGCCAGAAAAGGTGGCCTTTGCGTTGCCAAAGGGGCTGAGTTAACAATCCAATCATTATCGCCAACACTCAGCCACATCCCCGTCTGCGCCCTGCAAGCCTGCATTTGTGTAAGTGATCACGCCGCATGTATCCCCCGACATGGTGCCTGTTGGAGTGGCCGATAATATAAACGTCTGTGCAGGTGCCGCCCCCATCACAACAGTCATGTTGTATCGAGCCGCTCCATTTTCAGGACTTTGTGGTTTAGGTAAGCTGGCATCATTAATGTCCACCCCGCCACTTGTTTCATCGTAACGGTTTGCGGTGGTGTAATTGCGCTCAAGAAACTGGGCATTTTCCAGCAACATCGCCCGTGCTTCTGCCCGATTGGCGCGCTGCACATATTGCGTGTAGCTCGGATATGCAATCGATGCCAAGATGCCAATGACGGCCACCGTAATCATCAACTCGACCAAAGTAAAACCCTGGTTTGAGGCCCTGTTTCCGATGCTTGGTCGTAAGTTGATAGCCATAATTGGTCCTTACAGAAACGGTTGAATTACTGTATCTGCCGCCAGGATGTCCGGCCAGCCGTCGAGCCGCTTTTCTCGGTAATCACCCCGATGCCCTTGCCTACGTTCGAGCTGAACTTGTACTCCTTGCTACCTGCAGATACCACTGTGGGCTGGTTCAGCGTCATCGAGCCCGATCTCACGCCGGCAGCCGCGAACGCGCCCGATGCATAGCCCTCGACGAAATCATCCGAGTCAAAATCGCCATCGCCATCGATGTCCAATGCCGAGTAGTCAAGATTGCCGCCCGTTTCAGCGTCCAGCTCCATAAGCCAACTCGAACCTTGCAGGCAGGGGTCAGTCACACTGGGCTCCAGCGTATTGAAGATCACCCGACCAAACCGCAACAGGGGTGGAGAGATGACACGTTCACCCCGGAGAATATTGTCCGGCGCAACAAGATCCAGCACCCACCCCTTTTTGGTGCTCCAGTAAGCGGGTGCGTTGCTTGTTACCCGCACCTCCTGCGAGTTCTCAATTCCCTGATAGACGATGCTTTGTGTCCAGAGATTGTTTCTGTCGTAGGTAGTCAGGCTTTCGTCGTCCAGCACGCCATAGAAAGACTGCTTATCCGTCACGGTTGAGTCGCCGTCCACGAAATAACGCCCTGTGCCGAAATACACCATAGCCTTGCCGGAAACCCCATTGGGGGGGCCGGTCACACCCAGCTGAGCCTGAATCGGCTGCCGTACGGCAGAACCGCCTGTCCCATCTTTGGCCACGAACATGGGCTGGGGTGCGGCCACCGAACCTTGTGCGATTCTCCAACTGGCGGCAAAGCTTGCGCTCACATCGAATTTCCAGACGTTGCCCTGCAAATCGCCCGCATAAATTGCATCGATGATCCGGTCGTTGTTCAGGTCGACCAGTTTGGGGGTCGACAACCCGTTTTCTGCAGCGGCCGAACCATACTTTGTGTCGATGAAGTAGTAATTCGATGGATTATCTACCTGCACCAGGAACAGGCCCGCCTGCTTGTCAGCGCTGCCATAACCATTCGAGAACACGGCATAGAAATGTCCATCGGCAAACGGCGCAATGGTTGCCGGCCCGAAGATATAACCCATCTTGCTGGCATGCGCGCCGCCATTGAACTCCCACAGCACTTTGGTACCGTCCATGGCATTGGGGTTGGTAATATCGAGCGCAAATACCGACTTGCCGCCTGCGCCCAGCGTCCCGAGCAAGACCGTACGCCATGTTCCCCCCCATTCTGCATCGCCGAATGCTGCCGCACCATCAACGAAATACTTGTGGTTGGCCGGATAGGTGACATCAGTCAGATCCGCCAATGAACTGTGCAATTCACTGGGGACGTAGGCGAATTTCTCCACCCCGGTTGCAGCATCGAAACCATGCAGCATGCCATCGTTGGCTCCTACATAAATCATGTTCGTGGTGCTTTTGCTGCTGACAAATGCCGGATAACTGGTCGCGTAGGCAGGGATGACTTCAAGCCGGAAATTTTCTCCTCCCACAAACACCGGATCGGAATTCACAATGTCGCCCAGCAGTTTGTAACGGCTGCGCAATGTCCCGCCGGGCAATTCCAGCGACTGGTCACCACGCAGATAGTTAACGACATCTGCCGTCAGTGTCCCGCCGAATGCCCCGGTAAAACTTGTCGCGGCGCCAGCGCTCGTCGTCCAGATATTCCGCGCTGCGGGTGCAGGGAGATTCGCGCTTGCAGACCAGACCGGGGCACCAGGCAATCCCGTAATCTGATCGAGCGGAATGGCTTCCAGTTCACCCGACCAGTCGTTTGAATCGAAGCTGGCCAGATAGATACGCGTGCTGGTTTCCAGACGTTTGGAGTTGGCTGCGATCGAAGACGATGAACCGACCTTGGCTGCCACATCATTCACAATCGATTTCAGCGACTTGTTAAGCGTCTCGGGGTCGTCGGCACTGAAAAACTTGCCACGACTGTTGAGCGCCGCGTGCCACAGATCGGCAACGTTACCGACCAGATCAGACCCTGCTGCCGGCCAGTTCTTGATTCCTGCTTTCAGATCTTGATAACTGCTAGTTGTCACATTAGTGCTATGCGGATCTCCGTCCCATTTCAGCGCTGGCGTTGTTGTATCAAGCACCCGGGTGAGTCCAAGTCCCACCGTGTAGGTCACCATGTGCTGCCATTTGGCAGGGTTGTTTTTCGGATCCCAATAAGCTGCCCCCAGAATCGTAGCGTCCACGTTATCCAGAGTGGAGGGGTAACGCGCAACGTCGTTTTTCAAACTGGTGTTCAAATCCGTTGCCCAGTAATGGAAAGCCACATCGGCAAGAGAGTTGGAGTTCGCATCCTTGTAAGGGGCAACTGGAACATATCCGCCACCAGCAGGTGGCGACTCGATGCAGTTTGGCGTCGCTACAGGGCACGATGTGCTGAATACGTTAGGCAAAGCAGTCGCCACACTGTCGCTTTTAAGTGTTCCCGAAGCGTTCGAACCATTCCAGATGCCGTCCGTCATCAACATACTGAAGTTGGCACGGCATGAATAACGCTTGCTTGAGTCATCATCAACTTGAGGGTCGAAAGCATACGGACTGGTCAAGCCCGTTGATATTCTGAAGTACTCACCAGCCTTGCCAAGCGCCTGGCGCAAGGGCGTCCCGCTGTTTGCCGGCAGCTTGAACAACCATTTGTACAGCCGGGCTTTATGCGCGGCATCGTAGCGCCGGATGCGGTTCTCAACTGAAACGTTATCCCACCCTTTACATGAGGTAGTACCAAAGCTCGTACACGTATTCAAAGCCTGCCACGCCACCCGCATTTCCGGGGTGATGTCCTGAAACGCACGGGAGCCTGCGGTAATGGTCGCCAGATTGCGGGTACGGTAAAACGAATACCAGTTGGCGAAGTTCTGCCGCTCGTCCTTGTCGGCCGCGTCGATGACGCCATTGCCATCGATATCCGCTGTAGCGGGACCCGAGGTCGCGGTCACAAATACCGGTTGGTAACAATCGTCGTCGCTGATCGTGCCGTTGCAACTCGGCAGCGTCGATACGAAATTGTAGTAATACGCCTTCGTGTTCGCGTTATTGGCTATAGCGCCAAAAAACTGCCCCCCCCCCAAATCGGCCGCAGCATGGTTTGCAAAAGATTGCGTATACCCGCCTGCTGCTGTTCCGGTTGGACGAAACACACTTTGTGGCCGGTATTGCGTCTCTAAATCAATTGATCCGTAAGGTGCATAAAACCCGTTGCGCCAGGCTGCAGAAAAAGTCGTGGTCAACTCCACGCCATTCACGTCAAGGGGCGGCAGATAGCGAATAGCGGGGTTGTAATACTGCGCATTGAAAGTCGCTGACTTGAAGCGACGCGTTGAACTGTTCCCGCTGATGCTGTCAGGAACGTATGCCCATTGCATACTCCCCGAATCATCCAGCGTAATCACGAAGTTGGGTGCCACGCCCGTAGAAAGAAACAGTGGCACGTTATGCGGCTCGATGGCCTGTGCCGACAAGGGAAGCATGACAGCTGCCACCAGAGCGAGGCGCTTCAGGAGCAGGAAGTTATTGGCCGGTTGAGTCATGATTCACCTCGTTACGGTTGTTCGATGTTGACGATCGATTGCAGGATGACAGGGGCGTTGCCGGATGCAGTTGCACGTGCGGTAATGCGATACAGGCCATCGCGCGGATTGCCGCTCTGGGGGGTATAGCCCAGGTCGTCATTGCCGCCCGTACCTGTTCTGAGTGAAAGCTTCTCGATGACGTACTGCACACTGTCGACACTTGGGTAAACCAGGCCCGGCGTGGCTGCGGTTGTCCAGTCAAAGGTTTTCCAGTCATCCGTGCTGGCCACTCCGGTGGGCACTACGCCCACATCAAAATAGCCAGGGCCGGTTGCCGGATCCACCGGCGAATTCAGCGCCTGCTCGCCAGCCCGCAGCCCAGCCTCGGCCGCCTGGAACGCCAGATTCTGGCTGCGCAGATTGCCCGCCATTTTTTCTTCAAGAATGCTGCCGCGCATGGAGGCGAGCACGATCAGCGTGAGCACCACCATGAAAATCAGGCCGGTGATCAGCGCTACGCCTTTCTGCCTGACATGGGTACGGGCTGAATGGGTCGGGGTCGGGATATACATTGCCATTCCCTTATTGCAAGCGGTTGCGAATCCCTACCGTGGTAGAGAACGTCTGATAAATACGCCGGTCGCCCGCCACAATCGCATCAGGCGTGCCATCGTCGTCTGCATCGATACGATAGGTCTGCGCGGCAGCGGTCAGGTTATTGTCCGGGCTTGCCATCAGCAAACTGATGCGCACGCTGACAACCTGTTCCCAGTTAGCGACACCACTCGCGGTCTGGTACTGGTCTGCCGCACGGTCATTATTGATATCGATGCCGTACATGATCTGCATATCCTCGACCCCCTCGACCAGTTCGGCAGCGCCATCGTTGACGCTGTTGCGATAGAGCGACCGCACGCCTGCCGGGTTGTTGCCGATGTAATAGGAGAAGCGGTCGAATTCCATGACCTCATCAGCCGGCGCACCCGGCAAGGTAGTAAGGTCGACTGGTGCCGAACGCAAAATACCGACCGGTGGTGCGTCTGCCGCCGGACGGCAGGTTACGACCGCGAGAATGTCGTTTTCCTTGTATGCATAGGGATTGGCACCCGCTGTCAGTGACGCAACCGTCACACTACTGCCTTGCGAACCCCAGACCGACAAAGCGTCGCCCGCCACACGCGGCACAGTCGCTGCAGGCACGCCCAGTGGATCGGTTCCCGTGTCCCCTCCCGTGACCGCCATCGCGTTGGTCAACCCAGGCGCAGGCGCCACGAAATTGGGCGCCGCTTCGCCCATGCTGGTACAGCCAAGCGAGCCCGCCATGCGTATGTCACGCGCCATGGTATCCAAGGCATAACGCGCACTTTCCTGCATGCGCGCCATGTTTTCCGTGTTCCTGAATGACTGGCGGCTGCCCAGGTAAAGGTAACCGACCGCCGCCACCACGATGAAACCGAGCGTGACGGCAACCATCATCTCTACAAGGCCAAAGCCTCGCTGGCCAATTCTGGAGTAATTGGGATGCGCGCTCATAACTGACTCACCACTGTGAGGGGTAGCGGCCCAGTATTTGTATCATCGGCGGCTTGCGTGCCGCGCTCATCGTTCCACTGGATCGTGACAGTCACGGTCCTCGCCTCACCTGCCGCCACCACTGCAACAGACCCATCACCTTCTGGCAGTGTGTTTGCAATCATTGCCTTCCAATCCGTAATATCCGTACCGGCCATCCCGACTGCCCCGGACGCTGCGCCTATTCCCACGACATACGCCGCGGCATTCGGACGATTCGTGCGCATACGGTCAATCACGTCGTAAGCCAGCCACGTCGCCTGGGACCGGTAATAAGCGCTGTGATTGTTGCGCAGACTGGACGCCATCAACCCGGCCAAACCGAGCAGGCCGATTGACAGGATCAGCATGGCCACCAGCACTTCGAGAAGCGTAAAGCCTTTTTGACGCATGTTATTTCCTCAGGGACAGGCCGTAATCGGGGTAATGTTGGCTCGCCCGGCTGCAACAATTTCAATCTGTCGCCCCCTTATGCCCGTTACACCGGGACACAAGGTGAGCATGGCTGTACTGCCCACTGCCAGATTGGGCATACCCGTCGGCAAATAGGATATGAAGTCACCGGCATTGGCATCTGCTGCCAGCGTGCTGGTGCCGGTCAATGCAGGGAAAACCTGGATCGCTTCATCCGTGCCGTCCATCGTTCCTGCCACGCCGCCATCTACAAACACCATCCAGCCCTGCGCCCAGCTACCGCTCGTTACGCAAGCACCGCCCGCACTTTTGCAGACACTCACCCTGGCATTGCGCTTGACCGCTTCGCTGCGCGCAATTTGCAATGCCGACAGGACATCGTTGCTCTTGGACGACATACGATTGTTCATCACAAAATCCTGGTAACTGGGGACAGCCACCGACAACAAAATGCCCGCCACGGCTATCGTGACTAGCAATTCGATCAGCGTGAACCCGCTGTGCATGCGCATTGTGTGCAGTTTTTCCATGAATCGAACCGTAGCCACACTCTTGATTGCATACCAGTCATTACCGACAGACGGCAGATTTGACCGCACGCGTGGAATTACAGCGGGTGTTCCAGACCCATTTTTAGCAAGCAGCGCTTTCAAGCCGCACCCGGCCCAGCTTGTTCACGATCACCTTGCGTGCATGCCCTTCCAGACAGACACGCATCGTATCGTTCGGTAACCAGGATGAGCCTTCGCTTCTACCCGTCGGCATGTAGCTGGCAAACTGACTGAAGTTGATGGCGGTAATGACCGCATTCTGGCTGCCACCGTAGACATGAATCACCGTATCGTCCGAATCCACGACACCCCGGCCGCCAAAATCGACGAATACCAGCCAACCCTGTTGCCATTGCCCTGTGCTACTACAAGCGGGCACAGGATTGAGCGCATTGGCACTTTTGCAAACGGTGACACGCTGGCCACGCTTGACCGCCTCAGAGCGTGCCAGCTGCAAAGCAAATACCAGCTCGTTGGTCACCGCAGCCAACTTGCTGGCATTCACCAGAAATCCATAGCCCGGAATGGCAATCGCCAATAAAATCGCACCCACCGCCATCGTTACCAGCAACTCCACCAGCGTGAACCCACGTCGTAGCATTTATCTCTCTCCCCGATTTACATTTCCCCCAGGGAGCATGCCATTCTGCGTGAGGCGTTTCTATACAACTTTAGTTGTAGGTCGAGCCCATGGATGAGCCTCGAAAAACGGGTAAAAACGCCTCCGTCCTTGTGCTGGGCGCTGGCGTCTCCGGCTTGAGTGCCGCGCTGGCGCTCCTGCAACGGGGCGATCGCGTGACGCTGCTGGAACGCGGCGAAGCCGGGGCCGAATCATCTTGGGCAGGGGGCGGAATCGTGTCGCCGCTGCTGCCCTGGGATTACGCCGAGCCGCTATCCGGGCTGGCGCTTCGCTCGATGGCGGCCTATGCGGACTGGATCGCGGCCATTGAGGCGCTGTCGGGCGAATGCGCTGAATACTGGCGCTGCGGGATGCTCGTTCGCGAGGTGGACGAACCCGAGGCGGCGCTTGCATGGTGCGCAGCGCATGGTCTGGCAGCACAGCGTGAGCCGTCCCATCCATCCGACATCCGCTTGCCGGACATCGCCCAGGTGCGTAACCCCAGGCTGGTCAACGCGCTGCGTGCGGGGGTGACCCGACTGGGCGGCGTCATCCATACCCATAGCCCGGCACTATCCATGACCGCTCAGGCTGGCCGGATGACCACGGTGCAGACTGCACAGGGCGCATTTTCTGCCGACCGGTTCGTCATCGCCACCGGCGCATGGTCGGGCAGCACGCTGCCCGGTTTGCCCGCTGCGCCCAATATCCGGCCGATCCGCGGGCAGATGCTGCTGTTCAAGCTTGAGCCCGGGGTGCTGGACACGATTTTGTATCGCCAGGGCCTATATCTGATTCCGCGTCGCGATGGCCATGTACTGGTGGGCAGCACGCTGGAAGATGCCGGCTTCGACAAATCAACCGATGCGGCCACGCGATCACGTCTGCACACTGCGGCAACGGAACTCCTGCCGGCACTGGCAAACGTCCAGCCGGTGCAGCATTGGGCGGGGCTGCGACCGGGCTCGCCGGACAACATTCCGATCATCGGCCGGCATCCTGATTTCGAGAATGTTTTCATCAATGCCGGTCATTTCCGCTATGGCGTCACCCTGGCCCCAGCCTCGGCAGCGTTGCTGGCGGCCTTGATGGAGGGCAGCCCGCCTGCGTTCGACCCCACGCCCTATAGCTGGCAGGCGGCCCTCGATCGGCACTGGGCACAAAGCCGATGAATGAAGGCATCGAGCCTGAAACAAGCTTGATGGCGCCGCTCACCATCTGGATCATCAGCGATGGCAAACCCGGACACCTCAACCAGTCGCTGGGGCTGGCCGAAGCGCTGGCGCGTGCAACCCCCACCCGGATTCACCGCCTGCCGGCGCTGTCAGCCTGGCGCGCCTGGCTGGGTGTGCTGTTCAAGGTTTCACCGTACACGTCCCTGCCTGCGCCGGCCCTGATCATAGGCGCGGGACACGCCACGCATCTGACGCTACTGGCGGCGCGGCGCGCATGCGGCGGTCGCGCCGTGGTCATGATGAAACCGAGCCTGCCGCGTTGCTGCTTCGATCTGTGCATCCTGCCGCAGCACGATGGCGTCGCTGCGGATGCACAGACGCTGGTGACCGAAGGCGCGGTCAATCGCATCCTTCCATCCGGGCAACGCCAACCCGAACGCGGGCTGATCCTGATTGGCGGCGTCTCGTCCCATTTCGAGTGGGACAGCGACGCGATCCAGCTTCAGATCAAAAGCATCCTCGCGCAGACGCCCGGCGTGCACTGGACGCTCACCACTTCGCGGCGCACGCCGGATGACTTTCTGACGTCGCTACCGTCGCACACCCATCTGAGTCTCGTTCCACATACTGCGACTTCGCCGGACTGGCTACCCGATCAGCTCGCGCAGAGCAGCACCGTCTGGGTCACGCCCGACAGCGCATCGATGGTGTTCGAAGCCTTGACCGCAGGTGCCGACGTGGGGGTATTCGATTTGCCGGTCAACCCGAAAAGCCGCGTTGGCTGGGCCATTTCACATCTCGCCGAGGCACGCCGGATTACCCGCTTTGCGAGCTGGTGCGCCCACGAGACACTCCACCCCAACACCCAACCGCTGGCCGAAGCCGACCGCTGCGCCGCATGGATCCTGCAATGGCTGAACAACAAAAACTAACCGTCTTGCAATTGCTGCCCGCGCTGGAATCCGGCGGCGTGGAGCGCGGCACGCTTGAAATCGCCCAGGCGCTGGTGGAACGCGGCCACCGCGCGCTGGTGATGTCGGCCGGTGGACGGCAAGTGCCGGCACTGCTTGCAGCCGGCGGCGAACATTTCGCCTGGCCGGTTGGCCGCAAACGCTTCAAGACGCTGTTGCTGGTCGGCAAGCTGCGGCAATTTCTGTTGCAGCATCAGGTCGACATCATCCATGCACGTTCCCGCGTGCCCGCCTGGATCGCCTGGCTCGCCTGGCGCGGCATGAATCCCGCCACGCGCCCGCGCTTCGTCACCACCGTGCACGGTCTGTATGGCGTCAACCGCTACAGCCGCATCATGACGCGCGGCGAACGCGTGATTGCGGTGTCGAATACCGTGCGCGATTACATCCTGCGCGAGTACCCCGACACGCTGCCGTGGTGCATTCAGGTGATCCATCGCGGCGTCGATGGCAATGCCTATCCGCACGGCTGGAAACCCGACCCGGTCTGGCAGCAGGCATTTTTTGCCCAGTTTCCGCAGGCCGTCGGCAAGCTGCTGCTCACCCTGCCCGGCCGCGTCACGCGGCTGAAAGGCCACGAAGACCTGATCGAACTGATTTCTCGACTGAAACGTCGCGGCCTGCCGGTGCACGGCCTGATCGCCGGCGGCGCGTCCGCATCCAAGCAGCGCTATCTGCAGAAACTGCGTTACCGGGTGCGCAGCATGGGGCTGGAAAACGACATCAGCTTCAGCGGCCAGCGCGACGACCTGAAAAACATTCTGGCGATGTCGAATCTGGTGCTGTCCCTGTCCACCCAGCCCGAATCGTTTGGCCGCACCACGCTGGAAGCGTTGCGGCTGGGCGTGCCGACTGCGGGTTACGAGCACGGCGGCGTGGGTGAGATCTTGCGCACGATCTATCCAGCCGGGTTGCTGCCGCTCGGGCGCATCGACGAAAGCTTCCAGCGCGTGGCGCAACTGCTGCAATCGCCACCGGCGGTCCCGGACGGGGATTTTTTCCCGCTCCGCAACATGCTGGATCAAACCCTGGACCTGTACGAACAACTGGCGCGCACGCCGCGCCGCTGAGCAACTAGCGCCCCCAAATCGCAGCGGGCAGATGCAGCAAGCGCCCGCGCAGCTTGCCGAACAGGTCGCGCAAGACCACCGCCGGACTGCTGAGCCGCATGGCGCGGCGCGACAGGATCGCCGCCCCCGGCTCGGCTTGCGCCCCTGCCTGATGCAAACGTGCAATTTCGCGCGCTGCCACCGCAAACAGGTTGTAGTCGAACATCACCCGCCGTCGCGCCTCGATCAGCGCGGGCAGGCGCTTCTCGTATTCGTTGCCGGCCACCGCTGCACGGATGATTTCCAGTGCGCCCGCCGGATCGTGGATGTCGATACGGATAAAGCTGTCGGCGGGGAAATAGGCTTCCGCATCGGGACAGCCGTAATAGAACGGCAGGGTCAACCCCAAAAACGGGTCGGCGAGTTTCTCGGTCCAGTGATGCGCGCCGACGAAATTCTCGATCGCAACGTGGTAACGGTAATCGCGCAGGCAATCGGCCTTGTCGTCCAGCGGACGCGGCGTTTCCCGACCAAAAATATCGAGTTCCGGCATCTGCTGCACCAGCCCGCGCATGAAATGGGCGCGGTGGTAATGCAGAGTGTGGCGCATGGCCTTCGGCGAATACACCATCGATACGTCGCGGGTTTTATCGGCGGGCTGCAGCATGCTGTCGAACGGCAGGATTGCGCGGCTGCCCACGCCATAAAACCATTGCAGGGCAGGCTGTGAATAAATGCGCTGCGGATGCGGCAAGGCCCATTCGGGCTGGCTGGTGAGCACCGCCCCGAACTGGCGGGTGTAGTCGTCACCGTAGATTTTGACCGATGAGGGCTCGCTGGTCACCAGCAGGGTGTGCGCCCGCGGGCACCCCAAAACCTCGCGGCTGGTTTTTTTTGTCTCGCCCGCGCGTGCCGGCAGATCGTCGTAGACCAGCAGCCAGTCGTAATCGGTTGCGGTGCGATCGAACACAAACTCGCACGCGCCCCAGACCGGTTCGCCATGCGGAAACTGGTGCAGCCAGATCGCATCCGGCACGCTGCCGATTACTTTTACCCGCAGTTTATTGAGGCTCACGCCGACCCCGGCTGATACTCCGGCACCCAGGTTCGCAGTTGATGCTTGACCGTCGCTTCGTCGTGCGGCTCGGCATGCGCCAGCCAGGCCAAGCATTCGGCGTGCCAATCCGCATTGGCCGCGCGCGCCTTGGCCACGCGCAGTTTGGGGTGCGGCGTGGGTAGCGTGGATTCGTCGTCGGCGAGCAACTCTTCATAAAGCTTTTCGCCGGGGCGCAGGCCGGTGTACTCGATGCGGATACGCGATTCGTCCGCGCCCGACAAACGGATCATGAGGCTGGCGAGTTCGGCGATCTTCACCGGTGCGCCCATGTCCAGCACGAATATCTCGCCGCCCGCCCCCATCAGTCCGGCCTGCAGCACCAGCTGCGCAGCCTCGGGGATCGACATGAAATAACGGGTGATCTCGGGATGCGTCACCGTCACCGGCCCGCCCGCCTCGATCTGCTGCTGGAACTTGGGAATCACGCTGCCGGAGGAACCCAGCACGTTGCCGAAACGCACCGATACGAAACGCGTACCTTCCGGTTTCTGCATCGCCTGGCAGGCCATCTCGGCCAGCCGCTTGGTCGCGCCCATTACATTGGTCGGGTTGACCGCCTTGTCGGTGGAAATCATCACAAACTTGCCCACCCCGTTCGCCTGCGCGGCAGCGGCAACCACCTGCGTGCCCAGCACGTTGTTGCGCACCGCTTCCCAGGCATTGCCGTTTTCCATCAGCGGCACATGCTTGTAGGCAGCGGCATGGAACACCACGGCGGGACGATGCTCCGCCATCACCCGGTTCACCCATTCGGCGTTCTTGACGTCGCCGATCACCGGCACAATCGGTACCTCCGGAAAGCGCTGCGGCAGTTCCTGCTCCATCGAATACAAGGCCAGCTCGGACTGCTCGAACAACACCAGCTTGCCGGGCGAAAAACGCGCAATCTGGCGGCACAACTCGGACCCGATCGAACCGCCGGCGCCCGTCACCATCACCACCTGCCCGGTCAGCAACTGGTGCAAGCCACTGTCGTCGAGCGCCACCGGATCGCGCCCCAGCAGATCGTCCAGTTCGATGCGCCGCAGGCTGGCCACGGACACCCGTCCGGCCACCAGGTCTTCAAGCGACGGGATCGTCAGCACATTGAGTCCAGCCTCGGCGCTCAGTTGGGTGATGCGCTTGCGCACGTCATGCGCAGCCGAGGGTAGCGCCAGCACAATGTCCTGCACATCCATCTTGCGTGCGTGGACCGCCACTTCATCCAGCGCGCCCACCACCGGTATGCCCTGCACCAGCCGACGCTGCTTGTCGCGGCTGTCGTCGAGCAACCCCACCACATGAAACCCCGAGGGATTGCGTGCCAGCTCGCGCAGCAAAAAATCCGCGGCCGATCCGGCACCTGCCACCAGGACAGGCTTGCTGTCCGGGTGCAACACACTGGCCAGGCGATGTTCCTTCCAGGCGCGGTAGGCCAAGCGGCTTCCCCCCATCACCATCAACAACAACAATGGATCGAGAATCAGCACCGACCGTGGCACCACCACATCGACGCGGAACAGAATCAATACCACCGGAATCATCACGGCAGCCAAGCCGACAGCCAGCACGATGCGCTTGAGGTCGGGCAGGCTGGCAAAGCGCCAGATGCCGCGGTATAGGCCAAAACGCCAGAACACCACGGCCTGCAGGGGCACCACCCAGAGCAACGTGGAGAGCGCAGCGGCCTGATATTCCGCAGGTACGGCAAGATTGAAGCGCAACCAGTACGCGCCCAGCCAGGCCAGTGCAGCGACCAGGATGTCGTGCAGGATGATGGCAAGACTACGGGGATTAAGATTCATTGCGGGATCGGTTCCAGCGTCGGTCGATAGCCAGAAATACAAACAGATAAAGTGCGGCCGCCAGTATAAGCAGAGAAGCCGTGCGCTGCGGCATACGCAGCAGCGCAAACGCCAAACCGGCGCTTGTCAGCATCAGCGCATACGCCGCCCAGGCCAACTGGCGGTGCGATGCCCCCAGCAACACCACGCGCTGGTAATAATGCGAACGGTGCGCCTGCCAGATTTTTTCGCCGCGCAGCCCGCGGCGCACCAGGGTCACACTGGCATCGACGATAAATGGCGAAAACACCAGCAAGGGAAAAAGCCATGGCCATACGTCTTGCCGCGCGCCGAAAATTCCGAGCGTGGCGGCCAGAAACCCCAAGGGGATCGAACCGGCGTCCCCCATGAATATCCGCGCGGGGGGGAAATTGAAGCGCAGAAAAGCCAGTGCCGCCGCTGCGATTGCCGCACACAGCGCCGCTAGTTCCGGCGCACCGCTGCCCCATGCCGCCAGCGCCAGCGCCCCGAAGCCGATGGCTGCCATACCGCCTGCCAAGCCATCCGCGCCATCCATGAAATTATATAAATTGGTCATCCACACGACTGCCAGCGTTGCCAGCAGCAGACCCCATCCGCCGAGCCCCAGCGCCAGCAGGACTGCCCCTGCCGCGATGAAATGCGCCAAAAAGCGCAGCGCCACCGGCAACCCACGCACATCGTCCAGCACCGACAGCGCAGTCAGGGCAAACGCCGCCAGCATCACCGGCGCCAAGCTCGCACTTGCCAGCCACATCGAGGCAGCGGCCACACCCGCCATGATGCCCAGCCCGCCGATACGTGGCGTCGGTGTCGCGTGCAGCGAACGCTCATTGGGATGATCCATCGGCAGTCGGC
>NZ_JADMKC010000035.1 GCF_018780105.1 Thiobacillus sp. | reverse complement strand
GCGGCAGGAATTCCTTGTCGAAGTTGGCGCCCACATACTTGCGGATGTCGGTGATGGCTTCCTGCGCCAGATTCACCGAGTCGGTACGCATGTAGGTGATGAGGCCGACCGGGCCTTCGCCGAGGTCCATGCCTTCATACAATTGTTGCGCGGTGCGCATGACACGGTCGGTGGTCATGCCGAGCTGGCGCACGCCGGCTTGTTGCAGGGTCGAGGTGGTGAACGGCGCGCCGGGGTGGCGGGCGCGCCGCTTCTTTTCGATGCGCATGACGCGGGCGTCTTTCGACTCCAGCGTCGCCAGCCATTCCTTGCTGCGGGCTTCGTGCTCGACCGTGAACTGCTCGACCTTTTCGCCCTTGAAATGGGTGAGCTTGGCGCTGAACGCCTGCGCGCCCTTGTGGCTGTCGAGGTGCAGCGACCAGTATTCGCGCGGATTGAAGGCTTCGATTTCGAGTTCGCGTTCGACGATCATGCGCAAGGCGGGCGACTGCACGCGGCCCGCGCTCAAGCCGGGGCTGATCTTGCGCCACAACAGCGGCGACAGGTTGAAGCCGACCAGATAATCCAGCGCGCGGCGCGCCTGTTGCGCATCGACCAGGTCGGTCGCAATCTCGCGCGGGTTGCGGACGGCGTCCTGCACCGCGGATTCGGTGATTTCGTAAAAGGCCACGCGCTTCATCGGCGTCTTGACCTTGCGTTCCTTGAGGATTTCGCTGATGTGCCAGGAAATCGCCTCGCCTTCTCTATCCGGGTCGGTTGCCAGCAACACTTCGTCGGCTTTTTTGGCGGCCTTGACGATGGCTTCGACGTGCTTGGCGTTGCGTTCGATGATCTGATATTTCATGCTGAAAGTTTCAGTATCGACCGCGCCGGTTTTCGGTTCGAGATCACGTACGTGACCATAGCTGGCGAGGATTTCATAATCCGCGCCGAGGTATTTCTTCAGTGTCTTGGACTTGGACGGGGATTCGACGATAACGAGTTTGGACATGGCTATTTAATGGAGGCGTTCCGGCTCGTGGTTCAGCAGCATGTCTTCGAGGTGGGTGAAATGCTCGATCAGGCCACGGCTCCACAGGACGATCAGCGTCATCCAGCGCACATGGTCGGGCTCGATGTCTTCGCCGCCCAGCTCCATCAGGCCTGAAATCACCCATTCGCGGGATTCGGGGTCGAGGATCTCGGCGCTGCCCAGATAGGCCAGCTCGGCACGGCAGGCTTCGTTCAGCCGATCGAGTTCTTCCGGGGCGTAGTGGCGGTCATACGCCAGCGCCAGCCGTTCGTGGGTGGCGCTGCCAGCCAGGTTGGTGTACCAGTCGAGCGCGGCGTTGATGTCAGCTTCTTCAAAACCGGCGGCAAACAGACGCTTTTCCAGCGCATCGCGGTCTGGCGTCAGTGCCACCATGCGGAAGCTTTCATAGAGGTAAACCAGGATGTCGAGCATGATCTCAGTGTAGTTTTTGGTAACGCCCGCCGGGCATTGAGGCAATCTGCCCTTCCAGTTCCAGCGCCAACAGCTTGGCCGAAAGCGCATCCAGCGTCAACCCGGTTCTTTGTGCCAGTGCGTCGAGCGTGGCTGGCGCGCCGTCGAGGGCATCCAGCACCGGGTCGGCCGCCTGTTCCGGCCACGCCGGCGGGGCCAGCCGCTGCGGCCAGGCCAGCTCGTCGAGAATGTCGGCGGCGGATTCGACCAGCTTGGCGCCCTGCTTGATCAAGGCATGGCAGCCGCGCGCCAGCGGCGAATGGATCGAGCCGGGAATGGCGAATACCTCGCGCCCCTGTTCGGTGGCGACCCGCGCGGTGATCAGTGAGCCGCTGTCGGGCGCCGCTTCCACCACCAGCACGCCACGACTGAGGCCGCTGATCAGCCGGTTGCGGCGGGGAAAATGGCCAGGCAGCGGCGGCGTGCCGAGCGCGAACTCGGAAATCACCAGCCCGTTTTCGGCCAGTTGATGTGCCAGCGCCTTGTTGCGCGCAGGGTAGATGCGGTCGAGCCCGGTGCCGATGATGGCGATGCTCGACCCCGCGCCGGCCAGCCCGCCGCGGTGCGCGGCCGCGTCGATGCCGAGCGCCAGCCCACTGATGATGGTGAAGCCGGCGTCGGACAGGGCGTGGGCGAAGGCCTCGGCGTCGCGCACCCCTTGCGGCGTGGCGTTGCGGCTGCCCACCACGCCGAGGCCGGGCTGGCCCAACAGGCTGCGGCGTCCCTTGCAGTACAGCACGGCGGGCGGGTCGCCTATTTCCAGCAGGGTCGTCGGGTAGTCCGCGTCCGCCAGCGTCAGCAGGCTGTTGCTGGGCTGGTCCAACCAGGTCAGGGTGGTTTCCAGCAAGGCTGCGTCGGGTTCGCCCAGCAGTGCATCGCATTGCGCGCTGGACAGGTGGGCCGAGAGTGCCGTGCGTCCTGACGCCAAAACGGCCTCCGGAGAACCGAAGGCCGTCAGCAGGCGGATCAGGCTGGTGTTGCCGACCCCGGGGGCGAGCGCCAGGCGCAGCCAGGAGTCAAGCATAGCGTAGCCAGGAATCAAGCACGGCGCAGCCAAGAATCAAACATGGCGCAGCCAGGCGTCAAGCATGGTGCATCCCAAAAAAAGCGATCAGGGGGTCTGCACCCGGTCGAGCAGATAGACCGGCCCGCTGGATTGCATGATGAGCGCGTACGACACCCGCTCATACACGCGATACAGCATCACCAGTCCGCTCTGGGCATCCGGCAGCTTGACGTCGTCGTCGCTGCCGCTGCCGAGACAGGTCTTGCGGAAGCTGTTGTTGACTTCGGCCACCTGATCGTAGGTGACCTTGCCGTCCTCCTTCAGGCAGCGTACGTCGCTGTACAGCCAGGCGCCGCCATCGGGGGCGGCGCTGGCTTCCTTGACCCAGGTCACGTTCTTGTCTTCAGAGGATGTGAGTTTAACGGCCAGGCCTTCACGGTATACCGCCAGCACATGACCTTGTTCCAGGCCGTCGCGGCTGCCACGGTCGATCACCACGGTCTGGTACTGGCCGCTGTCGGACATGCCGCCGTAGGCCGAGATGATGCGGCCGTCGATCCTGGTTTCGGGCGCGTGCGGGATGTATTCGAAGGCGGTGCCTTCGTCCGCTTTCACCAGCTTGTCCTTGGGCAGAATTTCCTGCGCCGACTGCGTAATGCGGATCTTTTGCGGCGCGCCTTCCACCAGGGTGCGCGCATCGCCCAGATATTCGACTTCATACCCCAGCACTTCGCCGGTTGCGGGGTCTTTCAGGGCTTTTCCGGGGCGCAGCACGTTCCAGCGCGTCACGCCGGGTTTGCCGCCGGTGGCAAAGGCCTCGTCGCCGGTGCCTAGCACCACGCGTTCGCTGTTGGTGCCCAGAATGAAGGGCGCGCTGTCCAGTGCGTCTGCCGGAGCGACGCGCGGTTGCGCCAGAAACGGGAAGATCACCCGGCTGGGAATGGGCGGAATGGCCTCGCTGCCTAGTTCGGTGATGCGCTCACCCGGTGAAAGCTTGACGGTGGTCATGCCGCTCTTGTCGCCCTTGACCAGCGACAGGCGCGGCTCCTTGCCGCTGCGGTCGAGTACCACCAAATCGCCCGGATAGATCCAGTGCGGATTCTTGATTTCCTCGCGGTTCATGTTCCAGATTTGCGGCCAGCGCCAGGGGTCTTTGAGGAATTTTCCGGAAATGTCCCACAGCGTGTCGCCCTTGACCACAACGTACTTGTCGGGGGCGTTGTCCTGCAGTTTGAGCGTATCGGCCAGCACCGGTGTTGCCAGTAGCAGGGCAAGTGAAATAACGAGTTGACGCACGGGAACCCCCTCCATTTAGACTTTGTCTCTCAAACTGAAAACAGCCGGGTTGAAAATGGCTGTGTTGAAAATATACTGTGCGCCTAACTTACGGCCATCACCGACCTTATATTTAGGGCAACGCGCTGTCCAGATGCAGATTTTGCATCAAAGTGTGCGCTCAGCCCATTCATTCGCAAAGCTTTTATGGCCAAATTCGACATTCTCCACTACCCCGATGCGCGCCTGCACACGATCGCCAAGCCGGTAGCGGCGGTCGATGCCCGCATCCGGAAACTCGTCGACGACATGGCCGAAACCATGTACGCCGCGCCGGGTATCGGGCTGGCCGCCACGCAGGTCAATGTGCACGAACGGGTCGTCGTGATCGACATTTCCGAAACCCACGACGACCTGCTGGTGCTGATCAACCCCGAAATCATCGCCCAGTCCGGCACCGAGGAAAGCGAAGAGGGCTGCCTGTCGGTACCCGGTATCTACGACAGGGTGAAGCGCGCCGAACGGGTGACTGTGCGTGCGTTGGACCGCGCCGGCAAGCCCTTCGAGCTCGAAGCGGACGGCCTTCTGGCCGTGTGTATCCAGCATGAAATGGATCACTTGGTGGGCAAGGTGTTTGTCGAATACCTGTCCGGACTCAAGCGCAATCGCATCAAGGCCAAGCTGCAAAAGCAGGCGCGCGAGCACCGCCCCGACGCCGCGCCGCGCCGCGCGTCGCTCTGAGTCCGGCTGCCCGTGCGCATCATCTTTGCCGGCACCCCGCCGTTTGCAGCGGCGGCCCTCAACGCTTTGGCGGATGCCGGGCACGAAATCGTTCTGGTGCTGACCCAGCCTGACCGGCCCGCCGGTCGCGGCATGAAACTGACCCCCAGCGCAGTCAAGCAGGCTGCCCTTGCGCGCGGCTTGGCGGTCTCTCAGCCGGCCAGCCTGAAAACGCAGGAAGCCCAGGCCGAACTGCGCGAGGCGAACGCCGACGTCATGGTGGTCGCCGCGTATGGCCTGATCCTGCCGCAAGCCGTGCTCGATCTGCCGCGCCTGGGTTGCCTCAATATCCACGCTTCGCTGCTGCCGCGCTGGCGCGGTGCGGCGCCGATCCAGCGCGCGATTCTGGCCGGCGACACCGAGACCGGCATCACCATCATGCAGATGGACGCCGGGCTGGATACCGGCGCAATGTTGTCCAAAGTCGCGCTGCCGATCGGCGACGCTGACACGGCGGCCAGCCTGCACGATGCGCTGGCCGTTGCGGGGGCGGACGCCATCGTGGCTGCGCTGGCGCATCTCGCCGATCTGGCGCCGGTGGCGCAGGACGATGCGCTCGCCACTTACGCCGCCAAGCTCTCCAAGGAGGAAGCGCAGCTCGACTGGCGCCAGCCGGCCGCCGCCTTGGCACGCGCCGTGCGCGCCTACTGCCCGGTGCCGGGCGCGTGGACGCTGCTGGACGGCGCGCCGCTCAAGATATGGGCGGCACGGGCGGTGGACGGGGCCGGAGAGGCGGGCGAAATATTGCGCGCCGACGGCGATCAACTGGTGGTGGCGTGCGGCGCGGGCGCGTTGGCCCTGCTCGAGCTGCAACCCGCTGGCAGCAAGCGGATGACGGCGCAAGCGTTTCTGGCCGGCCGGCCCTGCGCGCCAGGCACCCATTTGGGGCGTTGAGTTGGGGGCGAGTTGCGTGCCCTGTATCATCTGCCGCTTCCGACGCGGCTGGCCCGCCATGACCCGATCTCACTCCCTTAAGCGTTCTCATCATGCGTAATTTGCAAAAACTGGCCGCCGGCATTCTCGAAGAAGTGCTGGCCGGCGCCGCCCTGCACCAGGTGCTGCCGCAGCGCGTGCAGCAATTGCAGACCCCGGGCGAACGCGGCGCGCTGCAGGACGTGGTGTACGGCAGCCTGCGTCAGCTTGGGCGGCTGGATTGCTGGCTGGAAGCCTTGCTGGAGCGCCCGCTGACCGACCCGCAACTGGGCTGGCTGTTACGGGTGGCGATTTACCAGCTGGCGTATACGCGGGCGCCTGCCCATGCCGTGGTGCACAACGCGGTAACCGCCGCCGGCGAAGGCTGGCGGCGCGGACTGGCCAATGCGGTCCTGCGCAATTTCCAGCGCCGCCGCGCCGAACTGGATCAATTGGCGGCCGAACGGCCCTCGGCACGCTGGTCGCATCCCGACTGGTGGATTGCCAAACTGCAGGCGCAGCACCCGGCACACTGGCAGGGCATCCTCGAAGCCGGCTTGCTGCATCCGCCGTTCACCCTGCGCGTCAACGCGCGCCATGGCGATGTGGCGGAGTATTTGCAGCGCTTGAGCGAGGCGGGGCATCCGGCGCGGCAAACCGGTGCGGATGCGGTGACGCTCGACAAGGCGGTGTCGGTGCATGGCTTGCCCGGCTTCGACGAAGGCCGCGTGTCGGTGCAGGATGCCGGCGCGCAATGGGCCGCCCGCCTGCTCGATGCGCAGCCGGGCGAGCGGGTACTGGACGCCTGTGCCGCGCCCGGCGGCAAGACCGGCCACATCCTGGAACGCGCCGATGTGGCATTGACCGCGCTCGACGTCGATCCCGCCCGCCTCGCTCGGGTACAGGAAAACCTCGATCGCCTGCATTTGCGCGCCAGCCTAGTGGCAGGCGATGCCTCGAACCCCGAGGCCTGGTGGGATGGCCAGCCGTTCGACCGCATTCTGGCCGATGTGCCGTGCAGCGCGTCCGGCGTGGTGCGCCGCAATCCCGACATCAAATGGCTGCGCCGTCCCGAGGACATCGCCCAGTTCGCGGCGCAACAGGCGGTGATGCTGGAAGCGTTGTGGCGATTGCTGGCACCGGGTGGTACATTGCTTTACGCCACCTGCTCGGTATTCCACGAAGAAAACGACGGGCAAGTGCAGGCGTTCTTGACGCGCCACGCCGACGACGCCGTGCGCCGTCTTCTCCCCGAAGTTTTGTCGAATGGATCGCTGTTGCCGGATGCGGAACATGATGGCTTCTATTACGCCCTGTTGCAGAAGACCTGACACCGCCCGGCGCGGCGCGGCATGGGTCTGGCTGGCCGGACTGATGCTGGCGTGCTGGCTGGCGATCGCCCCGGGCGTCGGCAGCGCTGACGACAGTGCCGTCAAGAAGGCGGCCCTGCGCGCCACCCCGCAAGGCTATGTGCTGGACGCGGATGTGGAGATCGTACTCAATCCCACGCTGGAAAATGCGCTGAGCAAAGGCATCAACCTGCATTTTCTGCTCGAACTGGAAGTCACCCGTCCCGGCAGCTGGTACTGGTTCGACGAAGACATCGCCGAACCGGTGCGCAAGCTCAGGATTTATTACCACCTGCTGCTGCGGCGCTACGTAGTCGAAAGCGGTTACGTCACCCGCACCGCTGCCACCCTGCCGGAAGCGCTGGCGATGCTGGGACGGATCAATGACTGGCAGGTGATCGATCGCGGTGCCCTGAAAACCGGCCGGCGCTATGAAGCGCGCCTGCGCTTGCGGCTGGACAAGGAGCAGTTGCCGAAGCCGCTGTCGATCGGGGGCGTGAGCAACGAGCAATGGGAACTGGCGACGCCCTGGCATAAATGGTCGTTTGATGCGCCCCCCATCCCGGTCAGCCCGCCGCCTGTGTCGCCCTGATGCGCAGTCTGATTGTTGCCGCCCTGGTTGCGGGCATCGCGCTGTTGACGTTGCTGTTCTATGCCGGCGGCGACAACGTCATGTTTGCCGACAATCTGTCGGTGGTATTCGTCGTCGGCGGCGTGCTCGGTGCGGTTTTGCTGGTGCTGTTGGGCTGGCGTTTGTGGTGGCTGCAAAAACGCATCCGCCGCGGCGTATTCGGCGCCAAGCTCACGCTCAAGCTGTTGCTGATGTTCAGTGCCGTTTCCATGTTGCCGGGCCTGGTGGTGTACGGCGCCTCGGTGTTCTTTCTCAACCGTTCCATCGAAACCTGGTTCGACGTGCGGGTCGACAATGCGCTGGCGTCCGGGGTCAAGCTCGGCCAGGTTGCGCTCGACGACCTGTTGAGCGACCTCAACGTCAAGGCGCAGCGTATGGCGATCTCGCTGTCGGACGAGGGCATGGGCTCGATGATCACCAGCCTGTCGACCCTGCGCGAGCAAAGCACGGTGCAGGAGCTCACCCTGTTCAACGATCGCGGCGGCGTCATTGCCCACGTCAGCGGCGAACGCGGCACGTTGCTGCCGGTGCTGCCCGAGCGCGGCGTGCTGTGGCAGGTACGCCAGCAGCAGCCCTACAGCCGGATCGAGGACATCCCGGATCGCGGTCTCATCATGCGCGTCATCGTGCCGGTGTACACCAGCGAACTGACCGGTGAAACCCGCGTGCTGCAACTGGTGCAGCCGGTGCCCGCCGCCCTCGAACGCGATGCGCAGGCGGTGCAGCTGGCGTATCAGGAATACCAGCAGATCGCGGTGTCGCGGCAGGGACTGAAACGGATCTACGGCGTCGCGCTGACCTTGACCCTGATGCTGGCCCTGTTGATGACCTTCGTCATTGCCTATCTGATTTCGGACCGTCTGGGCGCACCGCTGCGCACGCTGGCGCGCGGCACCCGCGCGGTGGCCAAGGGCGACTTCTCGCAGATGCAGCCGATTTCCAGCCGCGACGAGCTGGGCGTGCTGATCGACTCGTTCAACCGCATGACGCGACAGCTGTCGGACGCGCGCGAACAGGCTGCGCTGAACCATCAGGAAACCGGCCAGGCGAAGGCCTTTCTGGAACGGGTGCTGGCCAACCTGTCTTCCGGCGTGGTGGTACTGGACGAAGGCCTGAACGTCCTGGCGGTCAACAGCGCAGCGGCGCTGATCCTGGGGGTGGAGCCCTCCACACTGCAGTCGCAGAACCTGGCTGCGCCGCAGCAGGCCGACGAGGCGCTGCGCGATTTCAGCACGCGGGTGGCCGAGCGCCTGGCCCGTCACGAAGAAGAATGGCAGGAACAGATCGAATACCACGCCAGCGAAGGCAGGCAGACCCTGCTGGTGCGCGGCACCCATCTGCCGCCGGGGATGGATCGCGGCTACGTGCTGGTGTTCGACGATGTCACCAAGCTGATCAACGCCGAGCGCAACGCGGCCTGGAGCGAAGTGGCGAAGCGGCTGGCGCACGAGATCAAGAACCCGCTTACCCCGATCCAGCTGTCGGCCGAACGCATAGCGCGCAAACTTGGCGGCAAACTGGAAACGCCGGACGCCGAATTTCTCACCCGCGCCACGCAAACCATCGTCAATCAGGTCGGCGCCATGAAAACCATGGTCGACGCGTTTGCCGGCTATGCGCGGATGCCGCGCGCCAAACTCGAAGCGCTGGACCTGAATGCGCTGGTGCACGAAGTGCTGGCCTTGTACGACACCAAGGCGCTGGGTCTGGAGCTGCATCTCGCCCCCGATTTGCCGCGCGTTGCGGGCGACTCCACATTATTGCGTCAGGTGATACATAATCTGTTGCAAAATGCGCAGGATGCGTTGAGCGATCACGCGTCCCCCCATGTTGAGGTCTGCACCCGCCTCAATACCCACACGGTCAATCTGACCGTGACGGACAACGGGGCCGGTTTTCCGGAGCACCTGATGGCACGTTTGTTTGAGCCTTATGCAACCACCAAGGCAAAGGGAACGGGGCTGGGACTGGCCATCGTTAAAAAAATAGTGGAAGAACACCAGGGCAAAATTCAAATAGAAAATCTCAAATCAGGCGGCGCGTCGATACGCGTGTCGCTGCCTGTATTTGTAGAGGACGGAGAAAGCACGTGAGCGGGCATATCCTGATCGTTGATGACGAAGTAGGGATTCGTGAATTGTTGTCGGAAATCCTCACGGATGAGGGCTATGACGTGCATCTGGCGGAAAACGCCGAAGAGGCGCGGGGATTCCGCGCGCAACGCCGGCCCGACCTGGTCTTGCTCGACATCTGGATGCCCGATACCGATGGCGTCACCCTGTTGAAGGAATGGGCGAGCAACGGCCAGCTCACCATGCCGGTGGTGATGATGTCGGGCCACGGCACCATCGATACCGCCGTCGAAGCCACCAAGCTCGGCGCGACCGACTTTCTGGAAAAGCCGGTCGCGCTGGCCAAGCTGATCGATACCGTCAACAAGGCCATCAAGCGCGGGGTGACGCCGCCGCGGCGCGCACCCGGGATGGACCTGTCCGCACTCGGCCGCAGCCCGCAGATACTCGAACTGAAAAAGCGCCTGACCCAAGTCGGCGGCAACACCGCACCGGTCCTGCTGTCGGGCGAACACGGCAGTGGCTTTGAAATCTGCGCCCATTTCCTGCACCAACCCGCCAGTCCGTGGATTGAAATCAAGGATCGCGCCCGCTTGCTGTCCGAGCCTCTGAGCTTTGCCAGCACCTTGGGCAATGGCACGCTTTATCTGTCGGATGTCAGTGAACTGGCGCGCCTGGAGCAAAAAGGCCTGGCGCTGCTGCTCGATCGCATCGAGGGCAACGGCGCGCGCCTGGTGTGTTCCAGCAGCCGCAGTCTGGACGCGCTGGTGGGGACAGGCGAGTTCGACAGCCGTTTGTTTTACCGGTTGTCCAGCGTGGTCATCCAGATACCGCCGCTGCGCGAGCATCGGGAAGACGTGCCCGACATCGCCAATTTCATGCTGACGCAGTTGGTGGAAACCGGCGTGTGCCCGCTGCGGCGGCTGGCCACGCCGGCGCTGAACCAGCTGCGCAATTTCGACTGGCCCGGCAACCTGCCGCAGTTGAGCAACGTCGTGCGGACCCTGGCCCTCACCACCCTGACCAGCGAAATCGATGGCACTGACGTCAACCGGGTGCTGGCGCCGATGAAACAGCAGGCGCCCGCCGTCGCCCACGGCATTCCGCTGGACACCCCGTTGCGGGTGGCGCGCGACGCGTTCGAGCGGATGTATTTCGAATACCTGATCCAGAAAGAGGGCGGCAGCATGACACGGGTGGCCGACCGTGCCGGACTGGAGCGCACCCACCTCTACCGCAAGCTCAAGCAACTCAATATTCGCCACGGCCGGCGTCTGGACGAAAACCTGTGAGCGTGCGCGAAGCGTCGGGGCAACCCGTCACCGCTTGTCGTGCCGCCCTCTCCCTTTACTTCTTGATCCTCACCCCAGCATGAAAATCATCATCCTTGGCGCCGGGCAGGTGGGCGGCAATCTGGCGGCAAGCCTGGTCGCCGAAAACAACGATATCACCATCGTCGACCTCAACAGCGAAAGACTGGCCCTGCTGCAGGACCGCTTCGACCTGCGCACCGTGCGCGGCCATGCGGCGCACCCCTCCGTGTTGCAGCAGGCAGGCGCCGAAGATGCCGACATGCTGGTGGCGGTCACGCAAAGCGACGAAACCAATCTGGTGGCGTGCCGCATCGCCTCCAGCCTGTTCAATGTGCCCACCCGCATCGCGCGGATCCGCTCGGCGGATTTTCTCGGGCTGGACGCCGGCTATCTGGCCGAACACTTCGGCGTCAACGATGTCATCAGCCCGGAACAGGAAGTGACCGATACGCTGCGGCGATTGATCGAGCACCCGGAAGCGCTGCAGGTGCTCGACTTCGCCGACGGCAAGGTGCGTCTGGTTGCCGTGCGCGCCTACCACGGCGGCCCGCTGGTGGGCCACGAGCTGCAAGACATCAAGCGCCACATGCCGAATCTGGAATGCCGTATCCCGGCGATCTACCGCCGCGACCGCGGCATCGTGCCGAAAGGCATCACCGTGATCGAGCCGGGCGACGAAGTGTTTTTCCTGGCGCGCAAGGCCGACATTTCCTCGGTGCTGCGCGAACTGCGGAACCTGGAGCGGCCGGTCAGGAAGGTCATGATCGCCGGTGGCGGCAATATCGGGCGGCGGCTGGCGGCCCAGATCGAGCACAACTACGACGTCAAGATCATCGACCACAACAAGGCCACCAGCAACCTGCTGGCCGAACAGCTCCATCAAAGCCTGGTGTTGCAGGGCGATGCCACCGACGAGGATTTGCTGGAACAGGAGAATATCGCGGCCATGGACGTGTTCTGTGCGCTGACCAACGATGACGAAGACAACATCATGTCTGCGCTGCTGGCCAAACGCATGGGCGCCAAGCGCGTGATCGCATTGATTAATCGCTCGGCCTACGTCGATCTGGTGCAGGGCGGTGAAATCGACGTTGCCATCTCACCCGCGCAGGCCACGGTGGGCCCCTTGCTGTCGAAAATCCGGCGTGGCGACATGGTGGCAGTGCACTCCCTGCGGCGCGGCGCGGCCGAGGTGCTGGAAGTCGCGGTGCACGGCGATTCCAAAACCTCACGCGTGGTGGGCAGGCGTATCGAGGATATCGGCCTGCCCGAAGGCGCGACGATTGCCGCCATCATCCGCAATGGCGACGCCATCATCGCCCACCATGACACCCTGATCGAAACGGAGGACCACCTTATTCTGTTCGCGCTCAACAAGCGCATCATTCCCAAGGTGGAAAAACTGTTCCAGGTCGGCTTCGGCTTCTTTTAAGTCATGCGCCGCGTACTTCCTATCCTGCATGTGTTGGGGCTGGTGGTCCTGATTTTCGCCTTCACCATGCTGCTGCCGCTTGCAGTCGCTTTTATCTGGCAGGATGCGGCGCTGTATGCCTATGACGAAGCTTTCCTGATCACCTTTACTTCGGGACTGCTGACCTGGCTATTCACGCGCCATAAAAAGCGCGAACTGCAAACCCGCGACGGTTTTTTGCTGGTAGTGCTGGTGTGGGCGGTTTTACCCGCCTTTGCTTCCTTGCCCTTGCTGTTCCATCTGCCCGACTTGAGTTTTACCGATGCGTATTTTGAAACCGCGTCCGGACTGACCACCACCGGTGCGACGGTACTGGTCGGCCTCGATGCGCTACCGCCTTCCATCAACCTGTGGCGGCATTTGCTCAACTGGCTGGGCGGCATGGGCATCATCGTGCTGGCGGTGGCCATTCTTCCCATGCTGGGTATCGGTGGCCGACAGCTGTTCAAGGCCGAAACGCCGGGCCCGATGAAGGACTCGAAACTGACCCCCCGCATCGCCGACACCGCCAAGTCGCTGTGGCTGGTGTATGCGGGCATCACCCTGGCCTGCATCCTGGCGCTCAAAGTTGCGGGTATGAGCTGGTTCGATGCCGTCTGTCATGCTTTTTCCGCCATGGGGCTGGGTGGATTTTCTACCCACGATGCCAGCGTCGGTTTCTTCAATTCCCCAGCGATCGAGGCTGTTCTGATCGTATTCATGCTGTTTGCGGCGATGAATTTCGCCACCCACTTTCTGGCCTACCGCAGCCGTAGCCTGAAAGCCTACCGGGGCGATCCGGAAGTCATGCCGATGCTGGCACTGGTCGTGGTCAGCTGCATCGGCTGTGCTTTCTACATCTGGCAGGCGGGCACGTATGCCAGTTACTGGACGGCCTTGCGCCACGTCAGCTTCAATCTGGTGTCGCTGGCGACGGACTGTGGCTTCGCCAGCGTTGATTTCAACCAGTGGCCGATTTTCGTGCCTTTGTGGATGCTGTTTCTCAGCTGCATAACCGTCAGTTCCGGGTCGACCGGCGGCGGCATCAAGATGATCCGCAGCCTGTTGATGTTCAAGCAGGGGCAGCGCGAGTTGCAACGGCAAATTCACCCCAGCGCCGTCTTGCCGATCAAGCTGGGGGGCATGCCGGTTTCCAATCAGGTGGCATTTGCCGTGCAGGTGTTCGTGATGCTCTACGTCAACAGCATCTTCGCCTTGACCATGATCCTGGTCGCCAGCGGGCTGGATTTTCTGACTTCCTTTTCGGCCATCATTGCCTGCATCAACAATGCGGGGCCCGGTCTGAACCAGGTGGGTCCGGCCGCCAATTACATCGTGCTGACCGACTTCCAGACCTGGGTCTGTACCTTCACCATGGTGCTGGGGCGGTTGGAACTGATGACCTTGTTTGTCCTGTTTACCCGGACCTTCTGGCGTGCCTGAGCCGCTGGACAATTTCCTCGCCATGCTCGCCAGCGGCCGCGACAACGCGCTGTTGCGGTTTTCAATCGGCAACGAATACCTCAAGCGAGGCGACGCGGCGAACGCGGCCATCCACCTGCGCCGAGCGGTCGAGCACGATCCCCAATATTCCGCTGCCTGGAAACTGCTGGGTAAAGCGCTGGCGGACAACGCCGCCTTGGTGGAAGCTCTGGCGGCGTATCAGGCGGGCATTGCGGTCGCCGAGGCGCGCGGCGACAAGCAGGCGGCGAAGGAAATGGGCGTGTTCGCCAAACGAATAGAAAAGCAGCTGGGTTAGAATCCGCTGATTGAATTTTCAGGAGCAATGCAATGACGCGAATGGTGAAATGTGTGAAATTGGGTCGCGAAGCCGAAGGCCTGGCTTTTCAGCCGGTGCCGGGCGATCTCGGCAAGAAGATTTTCGAGAACGTGTCGAAAGAGGCGTGGAGCGGCTGGCAACGCCAGCAGACCATGCTGATCAACGAAAACCGCCTCAATCTGGCGGATCCCAGCGCGCGCACCTACCTGATGGAACAGATGGAGCGTCATTTCTTCGGCGACGGCAAGGCCGATGCCGCTAACGGTTACGTCCCACCCAGCAAGTGATGAATATCGGGTGGCATCACCCAAACAAAACGGGCTCCCGCAGGAGCCCGTTTTTTCGTCCATTTGAAGTGTCGCTTACAGCACTTCCTTTTCGATTTCTTCCAGCGTGGTGTGGCGCACATCCTTGCCCTTGACCATGTAGACCACGTATTCCGACATGTTCTTGGCGTGGTCGC
>NZ_JADMKC010000031.1 GCF_018780105.1 Thiobacillus sp. | reverse complement strand
TCGACACCGCTTCGATGTCGTCGCCGATCAGGCCGATCGGGCACTCGGACTGCACCGTGATGCCCTTGTTCAGCGGGAACAGGTGCTGGATTTCATCCATGATGATTTCCAGCTTCTTGTCGCCGCCGAAAACGATGTCCTTCTCCTGGAAGTCGGAGGTGAACTGCATGGTGACGAAGCTGTCCACACCGGTGGTGCCGATGTAGTAGTTGCGGCGCGCAGCCCACGAATACTGGCCGCAGCCGACCGGGCCGTGGCTGATATGGATCATGTCCTTGATCGGGCCCCACACCACACCCTTGGAACCGGCGTAGGCGCAACCGCGAATGGTCATCACGCCAGGAATCGACTTGACGTTCGACTTCACGCCACAGTCGGGCTTGCCTTCCTCGAAGGTGCCCAGGTGCTTGGCGCGCCGCTTGGCGGTTTTATCCGGATAGACCTCCAGCACCTCCTTGATGAGGTCCTGGTTTCTTTCTTTGACTTGCTCGACTGTGAGGCTCATTTCGCCCTCCTGAATGATGTGAACACTAAACACCGGCATCCCGGTTCCCGGGAAAACTCTGCCAGTGACACCGGAGCCATAGCGGCCGATGCACCTGGCAGAGGTCTCCCTCTGTTGAGCCGGTCACCTTTGCGCCAGGGATGGGCGCTCGGGCGACCGGACCCGATTACGCTGCTGCGGCTTCTGCTGCGAGTTCAGCCGCGGTTTTGCCGACGACGGACTCGTCAACCGCCTTCATGATCCCGTGCTCCATCAGCATGTCTTCCAGCTCGTCCATGGTGATGGGCGTCGGAATGATGCCGTTGCCGGAGTTGTTGTGGATCTTCTGGGCCAGGTCGCGATACTCCTGAGCCTGCTTCGAATCGGGTGCGTATTCCAGCACCGTCATGCGACGCAGTTCTGCGTGTTGCACGATGTTGTCGCGCGGCACGAAGTGGATCAGCTTGGTACCCAGCTTGGCTGCCAGCGATTCGGCCAGTTCCAGTTCCTTGTCGGTCTGGCGCTCGTTGCACACCAGGCCGCCGAGGCGGACGCCGCCGGAGTTGGCGTACTTCAGAATGCCCTTGGAGATGTTGTTGGCCGCGTACATGGCCATCATTTCGCCCGACATCACGATGTAGATTTCCTGCGCCTTGTTCTCGCGGATGGGCATGGCGAAACCGCCGCACACCACGTCGCCGAGCACGTCGTAGGAGACATAGTCGATGCCTTCGTAAGCGCCTTCTTCTTCCAGGAAGTTGATGGAAGTGATCACGCCACGACCGGCACAGCCGACGCCGGGCTCAGGGCCGCCGGACTCGACGCAACGGATGTCTTTGTAACCCACCTTCATCACGTCCTCGAGCTCGAGGTCTTCCACGCTGCCAGCTTCGGCGGCCAGGCTCAGGATGGTGTCCTGGGCTTTGGCATGCAGAATCAGGCGGGTGGAGTCGGCCTTGGGGTCGCAGCCGACGATGAGGATTTTCTGACCCAGGTCGGCCAGAGCCGCCAGGGTGTTTTGCGAGGTGGTGGATTTACCAATCCCGCCTTTGCCGTAGAAGGCAATCTGCCTTAATTTAGCCACGTGTATCTCCTTAAGTTAAAAAAAATTCAAAATCGATTCACCCTGGCAGCAAGCACTCGGCCGACTCGAAAACTCTGCTGCGCACCTTTTCTTCTTCTTCTTATTCGGATACGGATCCGGCAAAACATTCGCTGCACGCCCAGTACTCAGCAATGACCGTGCCACCCGCCAAAATGTCGGACAATCAATTGATTTTTAAGTGTTTTATTTCGTGAATCCGGCAGATTCAGGCTTGTTGCAAACACGACAAATGACTAAAACGCTGTCGTGAAGGGGACAAGTTGCAGGCGGGGTGAAACGTAACGGCGTGGGGTTTTTCAGCGTGGCGCAAGCGCCAGCGGCAGATCGGTCAGACGGTACTGGCCGCTTTTGACGGCGCGGGCAAGCTGGCTCAGCGTAATGCTGCCCAGAGTGGCGAGGATTTCCTTTTTAACGGGCTTCCACGCGCGATGCAGGGGACAGGCGGTTTCGTCCTTGCAGGTTTTGAGGCCGAGCAGGCACTCGCGTTCGACACGCGCACCTTCGGTCAACAGAACGATATCGAGCAGACTGGACTGGCGGGCGCCGGCGCTCAGGCTGAATCCCCCGGTACGCCCACGCGCCGAATGCAGCAACTTCTCACGGGCCAGATCCTGCAGGATCTTGGCCAGATAATGGGATGGCACGCCCAGGCTCAGCGCGATGTCACGGTTGAGCACCCGCCGGCCGCGCGGCTGGGTGGCCAGGTAGATCAGCGCCTGAATGGCGTATTGGCTGGTGCGGGAAAAAAACATGGCGCCCTCGATTCCCTTTTCAGGGAAGCAACGTGCGTGCCATACGTCCACGCCCCGCAAGCCACCGCCCTGCGGTCGTGGCCGGGTTCAGCGCGTGTCGCGAACCCTACAACTTTCCCCGTCATGTCCGACATGCGACACGTGCGCGGGCGGCCGTTCACGCGCAAACCCTCATGCGCACGCGACGTGTGCTGCCGGAATGATTCTTGCTGTTCAGTGGTTTCACAGAGTGGTTTCAATGACCGACACCCGGGAGAAGAGCGATGCAAATCGGCGTAGAGAGCGCAATGGCGGTGGACAACAAACGCCTGTTCGTGGTGGCCAACGACGACATCACGCGCATGGCATTGCAGTTCATGCTGCACGACGAGAATGAAACCCATGACCTGAGCAGCCTCGAAGCGGCATTCGACAAGGGCATCGAGTGGAAGCCCGACCTGCTGCTGCTCGGCATCGATGTCGTGCAAGAACGCGGGCTCGACGTGTTGCCGCTGATCCGCTCACGCCTGGCCGGCGCGAAGATCCTGCTGGTTGCCGACAACCGCGAAGACCCGCTGGTGGCTTCGTGTCAGGGTGCAGGCATCGACGGCCTGCTGGTGAAGCCGCTGACCGTGGAAAACGCGCGCCGGAAGGTGGATGGCCTGCTGGGCCGCAAACAGGCGCTGATTCCGATTCATGCCGCATGAGCCTTGCCGCCCTGCGGGGACACAGCGCCAATCTGGTGGGCGTTCCCACCAGCCTGCTGGCGAGCACGTCATTCAACGACGCGCCCCAGCCGCTGCATATCCGTGGCGTGCATGAAACCCATGCCCGGCTATTCGATCGTCTGAACGCGATCGGCAGTCAACCCGAAGCGGGCGACTGCTTTCAGGCCTATATGGACGAAACCTTCAATTTGTCAGCGCAACACGCAGAACCCGGCGCCACGCCGGCACGGCGTTTTCGCGCCAGCTATCTGCGCCTGCTCAAGGGCTGGGGCTACGACGCCAACAGCCGCGAAGGCGCCGTGTTGAAAGGCTGGGCGGAAAGCCGCTTCGGCTTGTTCCCGACCTTCCACAAGGCTGCGCTGGCGCGCTTTTCTTCTGCGGCATGGTCGCATTACGTGGAAGACAAACTATCCAGCCGTTTCCACAACAACGACATCCATAGCCAGCTCGACGTGCTGTACGAATTCTGCCAATGGTCGATCAAGCGCTGGTTCCGCCCGGGCCGGCATCACCTCACCCTGTATCGCGGCGTCAACGACTTTCGCGAAATCAATCTCCTGCGTGGCCAGTCGCGCCCTCGCAGCGGGCCCGCGCTGGTCAGACTGAACAACATCGTATCGTTCACGGCACACCGCAGCATTGCCTGCGAATTCGGCGATTCCATTCTGGAAGCGCACGTGCCCACGGAAAAAATCCTGTTCTTCAATGATCTTCTGCCGCGTCACGCGCTCAAGGGCGAAGCGGAGTATCTGGTGATCGGCGGTGACTATCGTGTTTCGGTCAGCTACCTCTAAACAATGGAAGCGGCTCGCGATGCGTTGTACGAACGTGCATTGGGCGCCTATCTCGGCTTTGCCGTGGGCGACGCGCTGGGCGCAACGGTTGAATTCATGATGCCGTCCGAAATCCAGCACGCTTACGGCATGCACCGCGACATGATCGGCGGCGGCTGGCTCAAGCTCAAACCGGGACAGATCACCGACGACACGCAGATGTCGCTGGCGCTGGGGCAGTCGATCATCGACAGCAGCGGCTGGAACGCGGTCGCCGCTGCCGACGCCTTCGTCGCCTGGCTCAAGACCCGGCCGGTGGATGTGGGCAACACCTGCCGCCGCGGCATCCAGCGCTACATGACGCACGGCACCCTGGCCGGCGAAGCGAACGAGGCCGACGGCGGCAACGGCGCCTGCATGCGCAACCTGCCGCTGGCGCTGGCGACGCTGCACGACGAGGCCGAATTTGCCCAGGCGACCCGCGAGCAATGCCACCTCACCCATCACCACCCCTTGTCGGACGCCGCCACCCTGGCGCTCGGCAGAATGGCGCAAATCCTGATCCACGGCGGCGGCATCAAAGGCTGCCGTGCCGAGGCCAGCCGTCTGGTGGCCGCGTTCCCGGCATTCCGCTTCGAACCCTATCCCAGGCGGGCATCGGGTTACATCGTCGATACGACGCAAACCGTCCTGCATTACTTTTTCATCACCGACAGCTTCGAGTCCTGCGTGACCGAGGTGGTGAACCGCGGCGAAGACGCCGACACCAACGGCGCCCTCGCCGGCATGCTGGCCGGCGCGGCTTACGGGGCATCCGGCATTCCGGGCTATTGGCTGAAGCGGCTGGACAAGGATGTCAGACAGCGTATCGAAACGCAGACCGGCGCCCTGCTCGGGCTCGCCCAACACGTGAAAAAGGATCCCCGATGAGCACCCTTATTTTTTACGAAAAGCCGGGCTGTGCGACCAACGCACAGCAAAAGAAACAGTTGCTCGATGCCGGTCATCAGGTCATCGCGCGGAACCTGCTGGAAGAGCCGTGGACCGCGTTGCGGCTGCGCGATTTTTTCGCCGCCCTGCCGGTAGCCGACTGGTTCAACCGCGCCGCGCCGCAGCTGAAATCCGGCGAGATCGACCCGGACCGGCTCGACGCCCAGACCGCGCTGGAGCTGATGCTGGGCAATCCCCTGCTGATCCGGCGCCCGCTGATCGAAGCGAAGGGCTGGCGCCTGGCGGGATTCGACGCGGCACAGATCGAACAACGGCTGGGCGGCACGGGCACGCACGACGTGCCGCCGCTCGGCGAGCAGTGTTCGCGCCCGCATGCGGCCACGCCCTGCGCCACGCCACACGCCGGCGACCAGCAGAACAGCGAACGCGCGCAGGTCGCGCTCGCCTACCACGAGCGCACCAAGCACCGGCCGGAACGCTACGCCGCCGGCCCGGAGACGCTCGACTGGACGATGCAGCCGGACCCGTTTCGCAGCTACAGCGGCAGTCCGCTCGTGCGCCTGCCGCTCAACGCGGCCCGGTCGGCCTATGCCGGCACGCTGGCCACAACGCCCGCCTTGTCGCTGGAAGCCATCGGCACTTTGCTGGAGCTCTCGCTCGGGCTGTCCGCCTGGAAGGAATACGGACCGGACCGCTGGGCGCTGCGCTGCAATCCGTCAAGCGGCAACCTGCATCCGACCGAGGCGTACCTGATCGCGCACGGCGTCGCCGGGCTGGACGACGGGCTCTACCACTACGCCAGCCGCAACCACTTGCTCGAAATGCGCTGCCGCTCCGATACCACCCATCCGGACGGCCTCTGGATCGGGCTCACTTCCATCCACTGGCGCGAAGCCTGGAAATACGGCGAGCGCGCCTTCCGCTACTGCCAGCTCGACATCGGCCATGCGCTGGCCGCACTGCGCTACGCTGCGGCCCTGCTGGGCTGGCACGTGCGCCTGGTGGCGGATTGCGGCAGCAAGCCGCTCGGCCACCTGCTCGGCACCGCGCGCGCCGAAGACTTCGGCAGCGCGGAACGCGAAGAGCCGGATTTGCTGGTTCAAATCAGTCCGGCTCAAATCAGTCCGGCTCAAATCAGCCCGGCGTCGCAGCCGGTCGTCGAGCCCGCGGCCTGGGATCCCGACCACACCCACTGGAGCGGGCAAGCGAACATCCTCGACCCCTACCCCATGTATTACTGGCCGGTCATCGACGAAGTCGCCGCCGCCACCGTGCGCGAACGCGGCGCGTCAGCGCCGAACGTGCAGCGCAGCTGTCCAGCCGACGCCACGCCCACCGACCTGCCGTCGCCCGAGATCATCAAGGGCCGGCGCAGCGCGCAGCGTTTCGACCCGAAATTCAGCATGGCAGCGGAGGATTTCTATCGGCTCGTCGACACCCTGCTGCCGCATGATGGCGCGCCATGGGATCTGTGGAGCGAGCGGCCGCAGGTTCATCCGGTGCTGTTCGTTCACCGCGTCGAAGGCGTCGCGCCCGGCATCTACATCCTGGCCCGCGACGCTGCCGCCGAAGCCCCGCTGCGCGCGGCATTGAGCGACGAATTCGAGTGGCAGCGGGTCGAAGGCTGTCCCCCGCACCTGCCGCTGTACCGCCTGCGCGAAGGGCTGTGGCAGAAGGTGGCGCGCGCCGTCAGCTGCCAGCAGGCGATCGCCGCCGACGGCTGCTTTTCGCTCGGCATGCTGGCCGCATTCGAACCGCTGGTCAGCGCCGATGCCTGGCGCTACCGCCAGTTGCACTGGGAAGCCGGCCTGCTCGGCCACGTGCTGTACCTGTCGGCGGAAACGCTCGGCCTGCGCGGCACCGGCATCGGCTGTTTCCTCGACGACGCTTTCCACGAACTGCTCGGCTTGAGCGACCGGCAATTCCAGTCGCTCTATCACTTCACCGTCGGCCTTCCGCTCGCCGACACCCGCATCACCACCCTGCCGCCCTACCCCGAGCGCATTGCGGAAACCGACACGGAGATCGCTCCATGAAACCTGAACGCAGCTTTCAGTGCATCGATGTCGCCGCTGCCCGCCAACTGCTGGCGCATGGCGGCGTGCGGGTATTCGACTCGCGCGACCCCGCCAGCTTCGCGCTGGCGCACATCGCCTCGGCATGCCGCCTGTCCAGCGACAATCTGGACGCCATGCTGCTCGGCACGCCCAAAGCCGCAGCGGTTCTGCTGGTCTGTTACCACGGCAACGCCAGCCAGGTGTATGGACAAATGTTCGCGGATTTCGGCTTTGCGGAGGTCTATAGCCTGGATGGCGGATTCGAAGCCTGGCAGCAACACCACCCGCAAACGGCTTCGCTGCCACTCAGCCCGCAGCTTGCCGACTGGCTGCGGGCACACGGCTATCCCGTCACCCATCTCGAAGCCGTCGCCGAGCATGGCATGACACCCCTGATGCGTGCCAGCAAGGATGGGAACAGCGCAATCGTTGCCGCCCTGCTCCAGGCCGGAGCCTCGCCCCACACGCGCAACACCGACGGCAACCACGCACTCTGGCTGGCCTGCGTGGGCGCCGACCCGGACACGCTGGACGTACTGATCCGCGCTGGCAGCGCACTCGATCACCAGAACGACAACGGCGCCACCTGTTTGATGTACGCCGCCTCCACCGGCAAGCACACCGTGGTGGAAAAGCTCCTCGCCGCAGGCGCGACGCCGCAACTCAAAACACTGGACGACTTCAGCGCACTCGACATGGCGGCAACAATCGAATGTTTGCGATTGCTGCACAGCGCAGAGAGGGCGATAAAGCAGGCGGCGTGAACTACCGGTCGCGCAGGCTTTGCGGAAAACAAACGCAGCTACGCAATTCCTGAACCGACATCAACGAGGATGCAACATGAGCGGATTTTTTATGGACTGGGACGGCAATTTGCGTAGCGTCGACGATCCGGGCGGCGGGTATATCTGCGAGGTCGATACGGCCTCGCGCTATGTCGCCGTCATGAGAGGCAGCATGCTGGCGCACGAAGCCACGTTGTATAAAACCCTGGCCGATGTCGAAAAAGCCGGCATCAAGACCGCGCTGGTTTCCGCAAGCCATCCCTGGGGCAAGGCTTCCGACGGACTCTGAGCCTGTGGCCGCCGCCCCGTTGCAGGGACGGCGGCGCACGCTTCAAGCCAGATCGAACAGCAGCACCTCGGCGTGCCCCAGGCCTTCGAGACGCACCTGGCCGACGTCGTCCAGCGCGACGCCGTCGCCGCTGTCCAGAGGCTGGCCATTGACGGCGACGCGCCCGCGGGCCACGTGAACATAGGCCCGCCGCCCGGCTGCGAGGCTGTGCTCGACCGCCTCGCCGGCTTCGAGCAGGCTGCCGTACAGCAAGCCATTCTGATGCGCACTCAGCGAGCCATCCCGGCCATCCGGCGACACCAGGAGCACAAGACGGCCGCGCCGTTCCTCAGGCGAAAAATGCTTTTCCGCGTAGCCAGGCTCAACGCCGAAGCGGTTGGGCTCCAGCCATATCTGCAGGAAATGCACGGGCGCTGTTTTCGAGTGGTTGTACTCGCTGTGCTGCACCCCGGTGCCGGCGCTCATGCGCTGCACGTCGCCCGGACGGATGACCGATCCGTTGCCCATGCTGTCCTTGTGTTCCAGCGCGCCGTCCAGCACGTAGCTGATGATTTCCATGTCCTGATGGCCATGGCTGCCGAATCCGGCACCAGGCACCACCGTGTCGTCGTTGATCACCCGCAGGTTGGAAAAACCCAGGTGTTCGGGGTCGTAATAGTGTCCGAAGGAAAAGGTGTGATAACTGTCGAGCCAGCCCTGGCGGGCATGGCCACGTTCGTTCGCGGGCCTGAGTCGTGTCATGTCGATCTCCTTTTAATTGATGAAGGGTAGTCAAGTTTCAGCCAGGGATTCGAAGCGGTCCGCTCTCAAGCGAACAGATCAGGCGAACGCCGCTTCGAGATCCGCCTGCGCCTGGGCAAACCCTTGTTCAGCCGCGTCGGCCCCCATGGCCAAACCTTCCGCGTAGATAAAGCGCACATCGGTCATGCCCAGAAAGCCCAGCACGTTTTTCAGATAAGGCACCTGCGCATCCTTGGCCGTGTCGCGGTACAGGCCGCCGCGGGCCAGGGCAATGTAGACCTGCTTGCCCTTGAGCAGACCTTCCGGCCCCTGCTCGGTATAGCGGAACGTCACGCCCACGCGAGCGATCGCATCGATCCAGCTCTTGAGTTGAACGGGCACGCCAAAGTTGTACATCGGCACCCCCAGCACGAGCGTGTCGTGCGCCTGAATCTCGGCAATCAGCGCATCGTCCAGCGCCACGCGGGCATGCTGCTCCGGCGTACGCTGGTCGGCGGGTGTGAATAGCGCGCCCAGCGCCGCTTCGTCCAATACCGGATGCGGCGTGACGGCCAGATCGCGCACGGTGACTTGAACGCCTGGATGCGCCGCCTTCAGACGGTCCACGATGGTGTTGGCGACACGGGTGGAGTTGGCGCCCTCGCGACGCGCGCTGGCATTGATTTGCAGGATGTTCATTTCGGCACCTCGACGGGTTTGTTTGCGATGAATGCACTGTAGGCATCACCAATCGCTTTTGAAATACCGTAAATTGGATATGATTGTTCCCAATATGGAACAATCAAACAGCCACATAGACCCGAACGATTTACTCATCTTTGCCTACGTGGCCGAGCTGGGAAGCTTCAGCCGTGCGGCTGAAAAAATGGGCTTGCCCAAGTCCACCGCCTCGCGGCGGCTGGCCGGACTGGAACAGCGCCTGGGCGAACGCCTTTTATTGCGCACGACCCGGCGCCAGACGGTGACCGAGTTCGGACTGCAATTGCTGGAACACGCCCGTCAGGTGGTGTCCGAAGTGGACGCAGTGGCTGCCTTGCGTGAACACCGCCAGTCGGCGCCAAGCGGCAGATTGCGTGTGTCCATGCCCAGCGACTTTGCCAACCTGCTGCTGGTGGACACGCTTGCCGCGTTTGCGGCAACGCACCCGCGCATCCTGCTGGAGCTCGACCTGTCGCCGCGACGCGTTGACCTGCTGGGAGAAGGATTCGACCTGGCCATCCGCATCGGCGAACTGCCCGATGACGGCATGCTGGCCGCGCGACGTCTGACCGAAGTTTCAACCGGCCTGTACGCGTCCCCTGCTTACCTTGCAGAATCCGGCCATCCGGCGAAGCCCGAAGACCTGGTTCATCACAACACGGTCGGACTGCTTGGCGCGAACGGTGAGCCTGCGAATTGGGCCCTCAGCAAGGGCGAAGCCCGTTGGGAAGGCGTTCCAGCCGCGCGCGTCACCGCCAATTCGCCGGAACTCCTGATCCGTCTGGCCGGCGCAGGCGCAGGGATAGCAGCCGCCCCCGACTACTTTGCCCTGGCCGATGTGCGTCAAGGCAGATTGGTCCGGGTGCTCCCAGACTGGTGCCTCCCCAGCCAAACGGTGTCAGCGGTGTTTCCAGGGCGCAAACTCATGCCCGCAAAAACCCGGGCATTCATCGACACGCTGCAGGCCACGTTTGGAGGCATGTCTGCCGCAGCCCGGCAGCCGTCAGGACGCAAAATCTGAGTGTATGGATTGGGATCGTGCTTTGTCGCTTCATCGGCCATTGCGGCCGGTGGCGTCGCCTCAGCTGAATGACCGGTGTCGCGCAGGTTGCCGAAGTTTCGGGAGTACGAAGCCGAATGGCTGCTTTCGGCAGTAGCGAAGGACTGCACCCGACCGCAAGCGGTCAAGCATAGCTTGTGCGTCCTACGTCCGCTCAGCCAGCGGAAGTGATCGTCCATCTTGATCTTTAGGTGAGGCTTCCGGCCATATCTGGCCCCAAACTACAACTAAAGTTGTATATCGATCCTTGACTGTTTACTTTATGGTGCCATCGGTCTCTGGAATAACTATTAGCACGCTTATGCCTTCAGGTTCTTTCACCGCCATACGACTACTTCTTCTTCCCGTTCTTATCTGGGCTGGTTTTGTCGGGTACGGTTACAGCTTGGAATTCTTCGGTGAAATCATCCCCATTCCCGAGGAGAGATCTCTCGTCCTCGGAGCGCTACTTGCACAGGGGTTCCTTTCCGCCGCGGTTATTTCAGTTATGTTCTGTTACCCGGTAGCACTTCTCTACCAGAAATCGGCTGCAACCGTGGCACTGCTTATGTCACTTCCTGTTCTTATGCTGCGCATCCCCGAGATCACAGCTGTCGGCAGACATCCCCTCGCCATAGCCATATCAGCTTATGAAGTTCTCGCATATGGTCTGTTGTTGGTTGTGGGCGTTTGGCTAGCGCATAGGCAATTAACGCGTTCTAACATTGCGTTCAAGCTGGCGTATCGCAAGCGGAGCGCCCCTTAATTTAAACTTTAGAAAGCTTAAACATGCAGTACATTATTCTTGTTGTCAGCTTAATCATTTTTGCAATCTGGGCGCCAGTTAAAGTCACGATAATTACCTTATTTGGAACATTCGTAATCGCAGCGACAGTTAAAACTGTCGCTCAATCAGTTGCAGGCACATCATTTTCGTATGGCGAGTCATTAAGGGCCATCGGCTACTCATTCGCACTAATGCTACTGGCCATTTTCACGATATTTAGTTTTCTCCTTGGTAGTAGCGCCAACATTTCAGGAGTTGGCGGGCTGATGGTTTTTGTTGCATTTTTTGCCTCATACGTCCTCGGATTCAGCATTGGTTTAGGCACCAATTTCGGCGCCAGTTCAATCATTGCTTTTGTGTCTACAGTAATCTCGTCAATTCTTTTCTATATAGGGAAAAGCCTTGCGTAAATCGACGTCCAAAATTTCAGTTAGTTGGACACTAAAAAGCTACGGTTTGTGCTTTCTCGCTGCGCTCAGGCGCCAGTTACTTCCAACGTGTGAAATGTCTGTTATTGGTCGATGACTGGACGGTCGTGTTGATTGGTCTGACTGTCTGAAACTGGCCGACTGCACGCATACAGCATCTTGCCAAAAAGCGGCCGCACGAAGTCCATCAAAGAGCGTAGCGTGCGGCCGACTCCCCCTCTGCTAATTTCGGTTTGCTCCGAGATCTCCAGTGCGTCATCCTGAAAGCGCCTACGATGGTAGAAGCGATGATCACAGTTCACTGACAACAGACTGCAATGAGGGGACGGTAGGATATCAACTCCTGCACCTCATTCATAAGCAGAACGCCATGCACACCCTTGAACGCCGCGCTCATCCCCGCTATCCATTTCTCTCGAAAGCTCGGCTGATTTGTCCTGAGATAACCTATCCTGGGACGCTGATTGATATCTCGCTCTACGGGGCGCTGTTCCACGCCTCGACCATCGGCAATGCGGGGCCCGGAACCCGGTGCGTGCTGTGGGTGTTAAGCCTGAATGAGGACATGCTGTTCCAGGTAAACGGCGCCATTGCGCACACTGAACACGCCTTTGTCGGAATCGAATTCGCACCGCTTGATTCAGCACTCCAAAGCACGATACGACAGATCACGCTCTTCAACTTGGCGCCGCCCGGTCATGCCGAGCGGGAGCTTCCTGCCCTGCTCAAACAAAAATCCTCTGGACTGCTGCCGGTTTCGTAGACACGCCTTTAAGCTTTTTATTCTGTTTATATCGAATAAAGGATTGGCCATGATTCCAGAAAAAGGCCAGCTGTCGCTGCCAAGGCCACCACTCCTCCGGCAAAGAAAGTCGCCCATGAGCCAACACCTTTTGTAGCCAAGAACAGCAAAGACGACAAGCCCGCCAAAGCCAAAAAGGCCAAACTGGTTCGCGACAGTTTCACCATGCCCGAACTTGAGTACGCGCAGATTACGGCGCTTAAAAAGCGTTGTCTGGATGCGGGCATATCGGCGAAAAAAAGCGAAATCCTGCGTGCGGCTGTCGCCAGCCTGGCGAAACTGAGCGACACATCGCTGCTTGCCGCTGTGCGCCGTCTAGAGGTAATCAAGACGGGGCGGCCGGCCAAGGGCTCAAAGTAGTGATTTTTTGAAACCAGGATTGTCGAAATCCTTGCCGGGCAAAACCTGATGCCCGACGACTGATTCTGAATATGGGCCTCCAACGCTGAAGCGGTCATAAAATTGATCAGCTTATGTGGTTAGACTGTTTTTCTGATCGCTCTCATTCAGAGAAATTCCGAGAAACCGGGTCTCGCCATGCGCCGAATATTTATTTTGTTTTACCTGCCATTGCTTCTGGCTTTGAATGGCGAAACGCAGGCTGCGCCAACATGTGCCGCAACAGTCGGCGAATTAGGCGTCATGCTCGGCAACCAGATCTTCCCTCTGAAATGGGAAGAGACCTCGATGGATGACGGGAAACCGCTGGTGATGTCGATTGTTGAAAACAATGGTTCTCTTTTTATGGAATTCACCAAAACCGGAGAGGGACTTTGGGCCGAGAGCCGTGGCGTCATTTGCAAAACAGGCACGGATTTCGAAGCCCGGTTTACCGGGGAGCAGATTCGCCTGGGGCCGGCGGCCGGATGGATTTTGCGACAAGCATTAAAAAACGGCGGCAAATTCAAACTGACGAAGCTCGGGTCTGACCAGTTGCGGATAGCGACAAGCAGTTGGAGCGGGATTTTTTCTCCCATATCAAAGTAGATTGCTCCAGCGTATCCGCGCGACCAAGCAGCAGCAAGCGCCCCCGGGCTCAACCGGCACCGCCTCAGTGCCTTGCCCGATTTCCCTGAAAATCAAGGCAGGCTGCGGTATTTCAGCCAACCGGCCGCGCCCGGCGCAGCTCCAGAACCCGTGCATCCGGCGCGTTGCGCCCCGCGATGGTGCGATTCTTTTTGCGCTGGCACCATCTAAGATCAAATCGTATTCGCCTCGGGCACCAACAGTGCTCAATGTGGTCGAACGATAGCCGTTATGGATATGGCACGATCATTGCGAGAGTTGAGTCAGACCCCTACCGATCAACCACCAGGAGTACGTCATGAGCTTGTTCAATCAGTACATCGAACGCTATCGCCGGGAGGAAGAGGAATATTCGCTGGAGGAATTTCTGGCGATCTGTAAAAAAGACCACATGAGCTACGCCAGCTCCGCCGAGCGCATGCTGGCGGCGATTGGCGAAGCGGAGCTGGTCGATACCCGGCAGGACCCGCGCCTGTCGCGCCTGTTTTCCAACAAGGTCATCAAGCGTTATCCGGCGTTCAAGGATTTTTACGGCATGGAAGAAACGATCGAACAAATCGTTTCCTACTTCCGCCACGCGGCCCAGGGTCTGGAAGAGAAGAAGCAGATCCTCTATCTGCTGGGTCCGGTTGGCGGCGGCAAGTCTTCGCTGGCGGAAAAGCTCAAGCACCTGATGGAAAAAGCGCCGTTCTACGCGATCAAGGGCTCGCCGGTGAACGACTCGCCGCTGTCGCTGTTCTCGCCCGACGAGGACGGCGACATCCTGGAACAGGAATACGGCATTGCGCGGCGCTATCTGGGCAAGGTGCTGTCGCCGTGGGCGGTCAAGCGCCTGCACGAATTCAACGGCGACATCACCCAGTTCCGCGTGATCAAGCGCTGGCCGTCGGTGCTGGGCCAGGTCGGCATTTCCAAGACCGAGCCGGGCGACGAGAACAATCAGGACATTTCTTCGCTGGTGGGCAAGGTAGACATCCGCAAGCTGGAGAAATTCTCCCAGGACGACCCCGATGCCTACAGCTACTCGGGTGGCCTGTGCCTGTCCAACCAGGGCCTGCTGGAATTCGTCGAGATGTTCAAGGCGCCGATCAAGGTGCTGCACCCGCTGCTCACCGCCACCCAGGAAAGCAACTACAAGGGCACCGAGGGCTTCGGCGCCATTCCGTTCGACGGCGTGGTGCTGGCCCACAGCAACGAGTCGGAGTGGACGACTTTCCGCAACAACAAGAACAACGAGGC
>NZ_JADMKC010000005.1 GCF_018780105.1 Thiobacillus sp. | reverse complement strand
CGCCCATACAGGTGCCGCAACGACGGCAGCGCGATTCGTTGAACACCGGGAAGCGTTTTTCGTCTTCGTCGATGGCGCCGAATGGGCATTCCACCGTGCAGCGTTTGCACTGGGTGCAACCTTCCAGGCGCACCTTGGGGAAGGACAGATCGCCCGAGCGCGGATGCGCGGCACGACCCAGCTCGGCGTTCTCCAACGCCTGAATCGATTTCAGCGCAGCGCCGGTGGCATCTTCGCGCGCCTGCGCGATGTCCATCGGCCGGCGCACCGGGCCGGCGGTGTAGATGCCGGTGCGGCGGGTTTCGTAGGGGAAACAGATAAAGTGGGAATCGGTGAAACCCTGCTTCAACTGCGGCACGTCCTTGCCCTGACGGTAGGTCAGGTTGAGGATGGAAATCGGCTTGATTTCAACCACGCCCTCTTCTGCCGCTGCCACCGGTGCGTCGATGTTGATGCCCGAGTTCGGCACCTGGCCGGTGGCGAGCACCACCAGATCGACATCCAGCATGGCGGCGTCTTTGTCGTCGAGAATCAGGTCGTGGAATTTCACCGTGCTGGTGTTGCCGCCGGGTACGACTTCGGCGACCTTGCCCTTGGTGAAGATGACGCCTTTTTCCTGCGCGCTACGGTAGAAATCCTCGCCGTTGCCCGGGGTGCGCAGATCGGTGTAGATGATGGTGGTGTCAACGCTGGGGTTGGCATCCTTGAAGTACATCGCCTGCTTGATGCTGGTGTTGCAGCAATAACCCGAGCAATAAGCCAGATGCGTGCCGCTGGGGTCGCGTTGTCCGGCGCACTGCACGAACACCACCGACTTCACCGGCTGGTTACCGGACGGACGGCGGATAATGCCATCGCCTGCAGCAGCCGCAAGCGCCAGCGCTTCGAGGCCGGCCTGATCGACCACGTTGGCCGACTTGCCGCCGCCGAGTTCCGGCAGCTTGTTCATGTCGTACAAGGAAAAGCCGCTCGCTTGCACGATAGCGCCAATATCTTCGGTGTGGGTAGCCCCGGATTCGGTGGCGATGTCCACGATGAAGCGACCCGGTGCACCGTCGGTCTTGGCGACAGTCGCGTTCAGATACACCTTGATGTTGCTGTCGCCCAGCACCTGCGACACGAGTTCGCCGACGCCGGTATCGGCAGGTGACTTGAACGGCTCGTGCACCGGCACGCGCTTGTAGAGCTTGGCCGCCCAGCCGCCAAGTGCGCCGGTTTTTTCCACCAGCACCACCGGGTAGCCGGTTTTCGAGGCCTCGATCGCGGTAGTCATGCCGGTGACGCCGCCGCCCACGACCAGCAGGGTCTTGCTGCTGCCGGTAACGGTATTGCCGGCGGGAGCGGTCATGGCCTTCACTTCGGCGCAGCCCATGCGGATGTAGTCTTCCGCCATTTCCTGCGTGGTTTCGCGCGCCTCGTCGGTGTCGGGACGAATCCAGATCACGCCTTCGCGCAGGTTGGCGCGGGCTACAGCGTTTTCAGGGAAAAAGAATGCCTCGGTTTTGGCTCGGCGCGAACAGGCACCGATCATGATGTGGGTGACGCCTTCATTGGCGATGTCATTTTTGATCATCGCCACGCCGTCGGCGTTGCAGAGGAAATCGTGCGATTTCGCCAGCGGCACCTTGCCGTCCTTTTGCGCAATCTTGACCAGCGCGTCCGCATCCAGACGCTCGCCGAGTCCGCAGCCCTTGCAGATATACGCTGCGACTTTAATGTCAGCCATGTTTAAGCCTCCGCCTTTGCTACTTTATTGACTACCTGGATGGCTCTGAGCGCGGCTGCCGTGGCCGACTGCACGGCACGGTTCACGTCCAGCGCGTTCGTCGCACAGCCTGCGCCGAACACCGCGCCGTTGGCCGGATCGGCCTCGATGAAGCCGCTCGAATCCGCCACGATGTGGCCAGGAATATTGATGCCCTTGACCGAGGGTTCCATGCCGACGGCCAGCACCACCAGATCGTGCGGCGTGGTGTAGCGTTTATAGCCTTCCGTGTCGACACCATGGCACACCGGGTTGCCATGCTCGTCTTCTGTGACCTTGGCCACCTTGGACTTGATGAAACTGACTGAAGCATCGGCCTGGACTTTTTGATAGAAATCCTCGAAGCGGTCGATGGCACGGATGTCGATGTAGTAAATGGTCGACTTGCCGTCTTCCGGGTATTTCTCGCGCACGTAATGCGTCTGTTTCAGCGAGGCCATGCAGCAGATGCGCGAACAGTGGCGCAAATGGTTTTCGTCACGCGAGCCGGCACACTGGATGAAGGCAATGTTTTTGGCTTCCTTGCCGTCGCCGGGACGCAGAATTTTGCCGCCAGTCGGGCCATGGATATCGGCCAGGCGCTCGAACTCGACGCTGGTGATGACGTTTTTGAAACGGCCGTAGCCGTAGGGCTGAATCTTCGCTGCGTCGTACGGCTGCCAACCGGTTGCCCAGATCACGGCGCCGGCTTTGACCTGGATCGTTTCCTCTTTCATGTCGAGGTCGATCGCGCCGTACTTGCAGGCGGCCTTGGCCTTGTCCGCGTCGGCGCTGCCGATGATTCCAGGATCCAGCACATAACGCTGCGGGTACGCCATTGCATTCGGCAGGTACGCGGCTTTATGTGTGCCGAGGTTGTAGTTGAACGGATCGGGAACTTCCATCGACACCGCACGCCCGCAATCGCCGCAACCGGTGCAGTTTTCGTTGACGTAGCGCGGTTTGACCTTGATGGAGGCGGTGTAATCGCCGGTGCTGCCTTCGAGGCCGGTGACTTCGGCCAGTGTCAGTACGCGAATCCGGGGGTTGTTCTTGAGGCGGCGCTGGTTGATTTCCAGGCCACAGGTGGGATGACACAGCTTGGGAAAGTAGCGGTACAGCTGGGAGGTACGTCCGCCGAGCGCCGGATTTTTCTCAACCAGGACGACATTCTTGCCGGTTTCAGCCGCTTCGAGTGCAGCGGTCATGCCGGAAATGCCGCCGCCCACCACGAGTATGGTCTCGTTGGTCGCAACGATGTCCGTCATTAGTTTCCTCCATCCGATTGAAGCAAAGCCATTTTTGGAATATCTGGGGTTCAAGGCTTTGCATCGCCCCAGATAGCCGGATTTGAAGCCCGAAGTAATGCGGCAAATGGTACTCCGAAGCCCGCGCCCGCCATCATGTGCGGGCGCGCAATTTCAATCGAAGTTTTCTATACGGGAATAAGAGGAAATATTTTGGGGCACGCCTGCCGCCTGGTTTGACCCCGGCGGCGAAAGAATGGCGTGTTTGGTCATGACAATTTGACCGCGTCATGACATCGGCGTCATGATTGATCTGCGTAACAAATAAAGAGGCTTTATGAATCATTGGCTTATAAGTTGGCACAGCTAATGCTTGTTGCAATGGCGGAATCAAGGCCAGCCCAGGGCGGCGCCAGAAAACACCAAGGAGACAGAATGAAGAAAGCCCGTAGCGTGTCTTTAGCGATGGCAACCGCGTTTGTGCTGAATGCCGGCCTGGCCTTTGCCGAAGAACCTGCAACGACCCCACCCGCCAAACCCGAAACATCGACCCAGGCGGAGAAACCCGCCACCCCCAAGGAGGAAACCCCCAGCCCAAGGCCAGCTGAAAAAGGAACAGACAAGCCCAATGAAGATCCAAACTGCGAATGAACACCGAACTGCTTCAATCAGAACAATTTAGGAGACAACCATGAAATTACACACCCTGTTCGCTGCATCAGCCCTGTTCACCGTGCTTGCCCTGCCCATGACGGCGAGTGCGCTGGACGTCAATATTGCAGCTGACCTGCCTTCTGTCGATGTCATGCATGGTGGCCAGAAAGTCAGCATCATGCGCAACCAGAACCCGAACAACACGGTCAACGCCGACTTCGCTAAAACCTCACGCAAATGTCCACCTTTCTGCATCCAGCCGGGTGAAATGGGCTCCGGCGTCGAAACCATCGGCGAACTGGAAGTCATGCACTACCTGAAGAAAATGAGCGATGGCGACAAGTCCATTATCGTGGTCGATTCGCGTACGCCGGACTGGGTTGAAAAGGGCACGATCCCCGGCTCTATCAACATTCCGTGGGACAAGCTCAACATCGGTAAATCCGATCCCATCACGGTGCAGGAGATTCTGGAAAAGAACTTCGGCGTGAAAAACCAGGATGGTTTCTACATGTTCGACAACGCCAAGACCGTCGTCATGTTCTGTAACGGCCCGTGGTGCGGCCAGTCGCCCACCAACATCAAGGGGCTGCTTAAAATCGGTTACCCGGGCAACAAGATCAAGTGGTATCGCGGCGGCATGCAGGACTGGGAAGTGCTGGGCCTGACCACTGTCAAGCCGGCCAAGTAAACGGCAAGCAGCCATTAAAAACGGGGCGTGATGCCCCGTTTTTTTATTGCCCCGAATTGACGACTTCAGACGTGTGGCGTCACGGGCGGCAGAATGGAAGCTGGGGCCGCCTCCAGGGTAATGATCTCGAACTGCATGCTTTCGAGGTCGGCCATGATGTAGGTAGGCGGCGCACCGACCCCGCCCACGGTACCGGGATTAATCAGCCAGGTTTGGCCGCCCTTGACGGTGGCCACCTGCGAAATGCTGGACTGGTGGTCGTGGCCGCAACACACCAGGTCGTAATCCCCGGTACAGGCCAGCGCCTGCGCGTAATGCGGGTAATGCACCAGAAACAGGTTGCGGTCAGCCAGCGTGAACGCCGCATCCTGACCGTGGTAGCGAATCACGCTATTGGGTTCGGCCGCCAGCCGACTCATGTTGTAGAGATCGCCGGTGTTGTTGCCATGGATGACATGCACCGGCAACTCGTATTTTTGCAGCACGCGCAAAGTGGTCGGTGCGACCACATCGCCGCAGTGCAGCACCGCTTCCGCCCCGTTCGCCTTGGCGTGTTCAACCGCCGCGCCCAGCAGGCGGCGGTTGTCGTGGGAATCGGAGAGGATGCAGACTTTCATCTTCAGAACGCGGGCTTGTCGCTGGTGTTGCGGTAGCGTTCGACGCCAGCAAGGATTTCAGCCCGGGCGTCGTCCACACCCACCCAACCGTCAACCTTGACCCATTTGCCCTGCTCAAGATCCTTGTAGTGCTCGAAAAAGTGGGAAATCTGCTGCAGCAGCAGGGGCTGCAGGTCTTCAGGCTTGTTCACCCCCTTGTACAGACCACACAGCTTGTCGACCGGCACAGCCAGCAGCTTGCCGTCCACGCCGGCTTCGTCGGTCATTTTCAGCATGCCGATCGGGCGGCAGCGCACCACCACACCGGTGATCAGCGGAATCGGGGTAATCACCAGCACGTCGACCGGATCGCCGTCTTCGGACAGGGTGTGCGGAATGTAGCCGTAGTTGCAGGGGTAGTGCATGGCGGTGGACATGAAGCGGTCAACGAACATGGCGCCGGACTCCTTGTCGACTTCGTATTTGATCGGTTCGCCGTGGGCGGGGATTTCGATGATGACGTTGAAATCGTCGGGCAGATTGCGACCGGAACTGACTAGATTGAGGCTCATGAAAAGGAACAAAAACGAGGGAAAGGCGCGGATTATACCTGCCCCGTCGCGGCTTCGAAGCGCGCGGGTTCCCCTTATAATCCGACTATTTGCATGGCGTTCTTCCCCTCCTCCTCTCACACCCATGGCCAGACCGGGCTTGCCGGCGCCGCCGACGCGCTGTATCTGGTCGAACTGGCACGCCAGGCCGCACCGCTGGTGGTGGTGTGCGCCAGCGCCTGGGACGCCAATCGCCTGACCGAGGAATTGCGCTGGTTCGATCCTGAACTGCGCATCTGCGCCTTTCCCGACTGGGAAACCCTGCCTTACGACACGTTCTCGCCCCACCCCGACCTGATTTCGGAGCGCCTGGCAACGCTGTACCAGATTTCACGCGGCGACTTCGATGTGGCCGTGGTGGCGCTTTCCACCGCACTGTACCGGCTCGCGCCGCCTGCGTTTCTGGCCGCCCATACCTTCTTCCTCAAGCAGAAGGACACCCTCGACGAAGCCGCTTTCCGCAGCCAGATGATGCTGGGCGGCTACAACCATGTGAACCAGGTGTTCGCGCCGGGGGAGTTTTCCATCCGCGGCGGCCTGATCGACTTGTTTCCGATGGGCAGTCCGCTGCCGTACCGGATCGACCTGTTCGACAACGAAATCGAAACGCTGCGCGCGTTCGACGTCGATACCCAGCGCAGCATTTACCCGGTGAACGAGGTACGTCTGCTGCCGGCGCGCGAATTCCCGCTCGACGAAACCGGCATCACCCGCTTCCGGCAGAATTTCCGCGAGCGCTTCGAGGGCGATCCATCCAAGTGCAAGCTGTACAAGGACGTCAGCAATGGCCTCGCGCCCGGCGGGATCGAGTATTACCTGCCGCTGTTTTTCGAAGAGACGGCGACCCTGTTCGACTACCTGCCCAAGCAGACCACGCTGGTGAGCCACGGCGCGCTCGATCCCGCCGGCCAGGCGTTCTGGGCCGACGCGCAAAGCCGGCATCGCCTGCTGTCGGGCGACAAGGACCGCCCGCTGCTGCCGCCCGCCGAGTTGTTCCTGCCGACCGATGCGTTTTTCACCCGCGCCCGGGACTATGCGCGCCACGACGTCAGCCAGACCCGTAGCGAGCAGGCTGGAAGCGGCCTCGCGCATCCCGTGCCGCCGATTTCGGTGGATCGCCGCGAAGCGCTGCCGGTCGTGCGTCTGGCCGGCTTCATCGCGCATTTCCAGGGCCAGACCCTGATCGTCGCGCCTTCCGCCGGGCGTCGCGAAACCCTGCATGAGTATCTGGCCGAGCATGGCATTGCCGCGACGCTGTGCGACAACTGGACCGATTGCCGGCAGCGCAGCGACCCCGTCCTGCTCACCTACGGCCCGCTCGCCGAAGGCTTCGTGGGCAACGCCACGCCGCTCGCGGTCATCACCGAAACCGAGCTCTACGCGATTCCGCCGAAAACCCGGCGCACCCGCGAGGCGCGCGCCACGCAGATCGACAACCTGCTGCGCGACCTGTCGGAACTGAAGCCGGGCGATCCAGTGGTGCACGCGCAATACGGCGTCGGCCAGTACCTCGGCCTGATCAACATGGACCTCGGCGACGGCGACACCGAGTTTTTGCACCTCGAATACGCCAAGGGCGACAAGCTCTATGTGCCGGTCGCCAGCCTGCATCTGATTTCGCGCTACAGCGGCGCCGGCGAAGGCGCGGCGCCGCTGCACAAGCTCGGCACCGACCAGTGGGAAAAGGCGCGCCGCCGCGCGATGCAGGCGGCGCGCGATACCGCGGCCGAGCTGCTGAACCTGTACGCCCTGCGCGCGGCGCGCGAAGGCCATGCCTTTACGTTTTCGCCGCACGATTACGAAGCCTTTGCCGAGGGCTTTGGCTTCGAGGAAACCCCCGACCAGGCCGCCGCCATTGCGGCTGTCATGGCCGACATGCAGTCGGGCAAACCGATGGACCGGCTGGTGTGCGGCGACGTCGGCTTCGGCAAGACCGAGGTCGCGCTGCGCGCCGCCTTCATGGCGGTGATGGGCGGCTATCAGGTGGCGGTGCTGGTACCGACCACGCTGCTGGCCGAGCAACACTTCAACAACTTCTCCGACCGGTTTTCGGCCTGGCCGGTCAAGCTGGCCGAACTGTCGCGCTTCCGCTCCGCCAAGGAGCAGGCCGAGGCGCTGCAGGCGCTGACCGACGGCAAGCTCGACATCGTCATCGGCACCCATCGCCTGATCCAGAAGGATGTGAAATTCGCCCGCCTGGGGTTGGTGATCCTCGACGAGGAACACCGTTTCGGCGTGCGCCAGAAGGAACAACTGAAGGCGTTGCGCGCCGAGGTCGACGTCCTGACCCTGACCGCTACGCCGATTCCGCGCACCCTGGCGATGTCGCTCGAAGGCATCCGCGACTTTTCGGTGATTGCGACCGCGCCGCAAAAACGGCTGGCGGTCAAAACCTTCGTCCAGTCGTTTTCCAGCGGACTGATCCGCGAAGCCGTGCTGCGCGAACTCAAGCGCGGCGGCCAGGTGTACTTTCTGCACAACGAAGTCAGCACGATCCAGAACATGTTCGAAATGCTGGAAAAGCTGTTGCCCGAAGCCCGCATCCGCGTCGGCCACGGTCAGCAAAGCGAACGCGAACTGGAACAGGTGATGCGCGACTTTTACCAGCAACGCTTCGACATTCTGCTGTGCACCACCATCATCGAAACCGGCATCGACATCCCCACCGCCAACACCATCCTGATCAACCGCGCGGATAAGTTCGGCCTCGCGCAGTTGCACCAGTTGCGCGGCCGGGTCGGTCGTTCGCACCACCAGGCCTTTGCCTACCTGCTGGTGGAAGAGGACCGAACCATTACAGTTCAGGCGAAAAAACGCCTGGAAGCCATTCAATTAATGGAAGAACTGGGTTCGGGCTTCCATCTGGCGATGCACGACCTGGAAATCCGCGGCTGCGGCGAAGTGCTGGGCGACAAGCAGAGCGGCGAAATCCTCGAAGTCGGCTTTTCGCTCTACAACGACATGCTGGCCGGCGCGGTCGCCAGCCTGAAGGCGGGCAACGAGCCCGACATGAGCCAGCCGCTGGGCGTGGTGTCCGAAATCAACCTGCACCTGCCCGCGCTGCTGCCGACCGATTACTGCCCCGACGTGCATGAACGCCTGGTGCTGTACAAGCGCTTGGCGAGCGTGCAGGACCTAGACAACCTGACCCAGCTACAGGAAGAGCTGATCGACCGCTTCGGCGCCCTGCCCGATCCGGCGCGGGCGTTGCTCAGCACCCACCGCCTGCGGCTGGCGGCCAAGCCGCTCGGCATCATGAAGGTCGACGCCAGCAGCGAAAGCATCCTGCTGCAGTTCGTGCCGCAACCGCCGATCGATCCGGGCCGCATCATCCAGCTCATCCAGTCCCGGCGCGACATCAAGCTGGCGGGCGAGAACCGCCTGCGCTGGACTTTGCCCGCATCGGTCGATGCCGGCGTGGCCTCGGATATCCGGGTTGCCCACGTCATTACTCTGTTTAACCTGTTGAAATAAGTCATTGAAATGAATCTGATTATTCAGGGAAAAGACATCCCCACGCCCAGCCTCAAGCGCCTTGCCAAGCTCAGTGGCGCTGCCGCCATCGAGGCCATTTCGCTCACGGCCTTCCGGCTGCGGGCGGCCAATGAAGCCTCGCGTGTCGAGGTGACCGCCTGGTGCGAGGCGAATGCGCTCGATTGCGGCTGGGTACCTGCCGAACGCCGCATCGGCGATTTCGGCCTGCTGGTGATGGACATGGACTCCACCCTCATCACCATCGAGTGCATCGACGAAATCGCCGACATGCAGGGCCTCAAACCGCAGGTGTCGGCCATCACCGAAGCCGCCATGCGCGGCGAGATTGACTTTGCGGAAAGCCTGCGCCGCCGGGTATCGCTGCTGGAGGGGCTGGATGAATCCGCCCTGCAGCAGGTGTACGACGAGCGCCTGCAGCTTTCGCCCGGCGCCGAGGTCTTGCTGGCTGCGGCGCGTGCAGCCGGGATCAGGACCCTGCTGGTGTCGGGCGGCTTCACCTTCTTTACCGAACGCCTGAAAGTGCGCCTGGGGCTTGACTACACTGCGGCCAACACCCTGGAAATCATCGACGGTAAACTCAGCGGCCGCGTGCTTGGTGCGATTGTCGACGCCCAGGGCAAGGCAGACTGGCTCAATCGGGTGCGCACCGAGCTGAAACTCGAGCCGCGCCAGGTGATCGCCATGGGCGACGGTGCGAACGACCTGAAAATGATGGCCGAAGCCGGCGTCAGCATTGCCTATCATGCCAAACCGGTGGTACGTGCGCAGGCCAGCCAGGCCTTGAGTCAGGTGGGCCTGGAGGGCGCGGTTGCCTTGCTGGGCGAAGTTTGAAACCGCATGCTCGAAAGCGGCTAAAGAAACCCTGCGGACTGCCGATAGTCCTATTGACAGAAAAGTGCGTCCACCGCACGAACCCCTCGACCAGGATTTACCGTGAAAATCAATAAGCCCACTACTCCGCCTGCCGCTGCCAAAGTTTCTGCCACCAAGGGCAAGGGTGCGGGCAAGACGCCCACCCCGGCTGGCGGCAGCGATGCGCTCACCCTGACGGAGTCGAGCACTCGCATCCGTTCGCTGGAGTCGCAACTGGCATCGGTCGATATTGCCGATGCCGGCAAGATCGAGTCGGTCAAGGCTGCGCTCGCAAATGGCACCTTTACCGTCGATGCCGAAGTGGTGGCCGATCGCCTGATCGACCATACCAAAGAAGCGCTGCGCAAACGCCCCCGTAAAAAATAAGCCAAGCAAAATAAGGTCCGGCAAAACAAGTCCGGCGCAGTAAAATCCGGCCTCGAATCCACTTTTGGGGACCCGCATGAACACCCTTCAACTTTCGATTACCGGCATGACTTGCGGTGGCTGCGTCAACAGCGTGCAAAACGTGCTGGCTGCCTTGCCGGGCGTGCAAAGCGTGACGGTCACCCTCGATCCGGGTCAGGCCAGTGTGGTCTATGACCCTGCCCGCATCGAACCCGCCGCGCTGGCACAGGCTGTCATCGACGCAGGATTTGGCGTAACGGGCTGACAGCCTGGGCGCACACCGCGCTCAAACCTGACCGCACAGGCTCGTCAGCGGCTCCGGGCAATGCACCACGTTGCCCTGCACATAATCCACGCCGATCTTCTTCAGTAGCGATAGGATCGCTTCCGACTCGACAAACTCAGCCACTGTTTTCAGCCCCATCTGGTGACCGATGGTGTTGATGGCCTCGACCATGGAACGATCGATCGGGTTGTTCACGATATCCCGCACAAAGGCGCCGTCGATCTTGAGGTAATCCACTTTCAGGTTCTTCAGGTAAACGAAAGACGACAGGCCGCTACCGAAATCGTCGAGCGAAAAGCTGCAGCCGAACTCGCGCATCGCTTCGATGAATTCGTTGACGACCACCAGATTGCCGATCGCGGCGGTTTCCGTAATCTCGAAACACAAATGCGGCCCCAGCTCGGGCATCTCCTGCAGATACGTCAGCAGCATGCTGCGGAAGGCAGGCGCTTTCAGCGAGGCCCCCGACAAATTGACCGCGAACAGGCAATGTTGAGGCGGCCCGGACAGCAAATAATTCTGGCAGACCCGCATGGCCTCCTGGATCACCCAGCTGTCGATCACCGGCATCAGCGAATAGCGTTCGGCGGCCGGGATGAACGCCATCGGCGGAATTTCAGTGCCATCGTCTTCCAGCATACGCAACAGCAGCTCGACATGGCGCCCCGCATTGGGCGCAGCATCGGTACGGCGGATTTCCTGCCAGTACAGCCGCAACTTCTGTTCTTCGAGCGCGTGCTGAATGCGCGTCACCCACTGGATTTCGCCGCGATGACGCATCAGGTCGGAATCGCTGCTTTCGTACAGGTGGATCTGGTTGCGGCCGCGGTCCTTCGCGACATAACACGCCGCGTCCGCTGCCGACATCAGGTTCGACACCGCGCCGCTGTCGCGATTGATCGCGACCATGCCGACGCTCATCCCGACCGCGAAAATCCTGTCATCCCACTTGAAGCGGAAACGCCGCACTTCGGCAAGAAAGGTTTCGGCCACTTCGATGGCATCCTGAATGTTGCAGTTTTCCAGCAGCAAGGCGAATTCGTCGCCGCCCAGTCGCGCCAGCGTGTCGCGCTCGCGCAGCTTGCCCTTGAGTAGCTGGGTCAACTGGCGCAGCAGCTCGTCTCCCGCCGCATGGCCGCAGGTGTCGTTGATTACCTTGAACTGGTCGAGATCTATGTAGCACAGCGCATGTTCACGCTCATGCTGCACGGCGGAAAGCAGCGTGTGTTCCAGGCGCCGCTCGAATTCGCGCCGGTTGATGAGCCCGGTCAGGACATCGTGGCTGGCCTGGAACACCAGCCGTGCAGTGGCCTGATCGATCTTCTCCTGCATCTGCCCCTGCATGGCCTGCAGGTGCGCCGCCATGTGATTGACGCCTCGCTGCAAGGTGCCCAGTTCAGCCTGGCCGCTTGGCATGACCCGCTCGTTCAGATGGCCCTCGCCGATGCGGCTGACGGTATGCGTCAGGGCCAGGATCGGTCGCGTAATCTGGCGCCCGATCAGCCATGCCAGGTAGAGGCTGACGCCAAGTCCTGCCAGCAGGATCAGCAGGCTGCGCACGATGGCCTCGCGCTGGCTCTTGAGGGTGGCGTTGCGCGACACATCCAGCCCGACCCAGCCGAGCAGCCGGGTCTGCGATTCGAAGGTGGGCGCGTCCGGCGAGTCGAAAGTCTGGAAATCGTCCACTATCAGTTCGGTTCGCGTGATCGGTGCGTAGTACACCAGACGGGCCTTGTACTCGACCAGGAAAATGCGGTCGGTGGGCAGCTTGCTCTGCAAGACGTCGAGCCAGGCGCCCTGCCCCGCCTGCGCCAGCCGCTGGCCATTGTCGGCGAACACTGCCACACCGCGGATATCCGGCTCGATGGCGGCCTTGTCGAGCAGCGTCTGCAGCACTTCGGTATTGCCCGATGCCACGCCGTATTCGGCTGCAGGCGCAAGCTGGCGTGCAATCGCCGCCGAGCGGGTGCGCAAGGATTGGTCCAGATCGTCGATCTTTCCCGCAATGAGCTGAAACAGCAGCAATATCCCGATGATGGCCATCGGCACCAAGGCCAGACCAATCACGCGTCCGCGCACGCCTATCATCGCCATCAGCGCGCGCCTCCCAAACGTTTTTCCAGCTCTACAGCGGGCGGCAACGTGAAGCCCAGTGAACGGGCAACCTGTTCGTTGATCGAAATGCTGAAATAGGCCGGGTGGGCCGGCGCGGGAAGGCGAACCATGTTGCCGAGCAGGGCGACATTCACCCATTCGGCCGCCTGGCGGCCAATTTCCGCCGGGCTGGAGTGCAGGGACAACAGAGCCCCGGCGCGCGTCAATGAACGGGAATAGCCGACGACCGGGTCACGGTAGCGATACGATGTCAGCAGAATGCTCTGTGCGGTGTTGCGGTTGATCACCTGCGGATCGGGGAGCGCCAGCAACAGATCGGAATCGGCCAATACGCTTTCCAGCGGGATGATCAGCTGTTCGTCGTTCGCCAGAATGGCGTGCACCAGACTCAGTCGTTGAGCACGCAGGGCGCTCTCAAGCTCACTCTGCAACCCGGCCTGGCTCGGGCTCAACAACACGCCGACGCGGCGCGCGTCGGGGAAGGCCAGGCGTATCAGGGCGGCTTGCCGCTCAATCGGCTGGTCGATGTAAATGGCCGATGCCTGGCGGTTGCCCTCATCGCTCAGGCGGGCGCGCCCCGTCTTGATATACCACGCGCGCGGAACCAGCACCGCCAGAACGGGCGGAGTAGCGGGCAAGTCGGCAAGCGCATCGGCCGCAAGCACACCGACCGCGACGGCGAGACGTGCCTCTTTCAAGGCAACGGGCGTGAGCCCTTTGGCATATATCCGGACCGTCTTGTGGCCACTGTCGTCGAGGTAGCTGCGGACGACTTCATACGCTTCCTGATACGGCGCCGAGTCATCGCTCAGGATCACGGCCACCCGCGCCGCAAGCGCTTGTCCGGATACGCCGGACAGACAGACGGCAAGCAGCAGCAAGCCGATCAGATGCCTGAACACACACCCGCTGCGCGATCCGCTCGCGCCCAGCGTGTCACCCATTGGCGCCCTGAAGCTCGGGTGGGGCAGCACCCCACAGGCACGCGCCCTTGCTGTCCTTGGCAATCGCCGCCAGCACGCTGGCGTGACTGGCGAGTTCTTCCGCAGAGGCCGGCAACAGTACCGGCTTGGGGCGCGCCCGCGCCGCCGTCTGGCCGGCCGCTTCGCTGCGCGTTTCCAGGCCGATCGACAGGCTTTCCTGCCCGCGCGTCAACGCCAGATAAACGGCGGCCAGCAGCTCGCAGTCAACCAGCGCGCCGTGCAGCGTACGCGCGGTGTTGTCCACGCCATAGCGTTTGCACAAGGCATCCAGATTGTTGCGCTGGCCGGGGTGCAGGGATTTGGCCATGGCCAGCGTGTCGATGACGCCATCGCACCAGTTGGACAGCGGCTGCATCGCCAGCAAACGGAACTCCATATTGAGAAAACCGACGTCGAACGGGGCATTGTGAATAATGAGTTCGGCGCCCTGGATGAAGTCGACGAACTCCTGCGCCACGTCGGCAAAGCGCGGCTTGTCCTGCAGGAACTCGGGGGTGATGCCGTGCACCTGCATCGCACCGGCATCGATATCGCGATCCGGATTGACATAGCGGTGCAGGTGATTGCCGGTGAGGCGCCGGTTGACCATTTCCACCGCCGCCACCTCGATGATGCGATGGCCTTGATTGGGATCCAGGCCCGTGGTTTCAGTGTCGAGAATGATTTGTCGCATGGTCGTGCCAATTCTTTTGCATGTCAGTGTTGTTGCGCCTGCAGCACGCCCTGGTTGGCCAGTTCGTCCGCGCGTTCGTTTTCCGGATGGCCGTTATGGCCGCGCACCCATTTCCACGCTATTTCATGTTGCTGGCTCAGGCTTTCCAGTTGCTGCCACAGATCCTGGTTCTTCACCGGTTTGCCGTCGCTGGTGCGCCAGTTGCGACGCTTCCAGCCGGGCAGCCACTCGCTGATGCCTTTTTGCACGTATTGCGAATCGGTGTGGACTTCGACCGTGGAAGGACGCTTGAGCTGTTCCAGCGCGCGGATCACGGCCGTCATTTCCATCCGGTTGTTGGTGGTATCGCGCTCGCCGCCGCAGATTTCCTTGCGGTGGCCTGCGGTCACCAACAGCGCCCCCCAGCCCCCGATGCCGGGATTGCCCTTGCAGGCGCCATCGCTGTAAATGTAAATAGTGTCAGAGCTCACGGCTGATTCGATGCTGGTTGAGATTGATGACTTTTGAGTTCAGTACTTTGGCTGCGGGTGCCAGCAAACGCGGCGCCACTGCGTGTTTCCATTGCGGCAGGATGACATGCATGCCCTGCACGCGCTTCACCGCCTGCAAGAAATATACGCCGCCGCCCATCGCCCACCAGCGGTCGCCCGCCGGTTCCATGAAGCGCAAGCGTCGCAGCCAGTTTTCACGGTTGATCGGCGGACGGTAACAGCACATGCTGCCGCCCGCCACCTCCAGCCCCAGCAAAACCATCCAGTCTTTCACCCGCGATATGTTCAGGAAAGTGCCGTTCCACGGATAGCCACGCTCACTGCCCTTCAACTGGTGCGCCAGCCCCCACAGGCTGCGCGGGTTGAATCCGGCCAGTACCAGGCGGCCTTCCGGGCGTAGCACGCGCTCGGCTTCGCGCAGGACCTGATGCGGATTTGCGCTGAATTCCAGCACATGCGGCAACAGCAGCAAATCCAGCGACTGGCTTTCGAACGGCAGGAACATCGGGTCGGCGTTCACCTGCGCCGGCGCTTCCACGGCGCAATGCACCCGCAGCGGAATACGGCTGTTGCGTAGAAAATCGATGTGCGGCAAGCCCACCTGCACCGCGTTGAAACCGAACACATCGGAAACCGCCTGATCGAAATAGCGCTGCTCGCGGAACAGCAAATGCTGCCCGAGCGGGGTTTCAAACCATCCGGCGTCCAGCTTGGATAACATAGCCCACCTCCTGTTTCAGCGACATGCCATGTTGACACTCATTGCCCTGCCTGCGTTCTACGACAATTACATCTGGGTGCTGCATGACGACCGGCATGCCATCGCAGTCGACCCGGGCGACCCGGCGCCGTTGATCGCGTTTCTCGACGCCCATCGACTCGCCCTGACGGCCGTATTCATCACCCACCACCACCGCGACCATACTGGCGGCAACCTCGCGTTGCGTCAACGCTATGACTGCGCCATCTATGCGCCGGACAATCCGCGCATCCCAGCCGTCACGCACCCCCTGCGCGGCGGCGATGCCGTCACGCTCAGCGAACCTGCCCTGCACTTCGAGGTTCTGGCTACGCCCGGCCACACGCTCGACCATCTCAGCTACGTCGGACAGGGCAACCTGTTCTGCGGCGACACTGTTTTCGGCTGTGGCTGCGGCAAGCTGTTCGAGGGCACGCCAGCCATCATGGCCGCCAGTCTGGAGGCCATCCTGACCTTGCCCGATGCTACCCGAGTCTGCTGCGCGCATGAATACACCCTGAGCAATATTGACTTCGCCAAAACCATAGCGGGCGACAATCCCGCATTGCGCGAACGCGAACGTGCCGACCGCGCGTTGCGGGTGCAAAACCGGCCCACCCTGCCCTCGACCCTGGCGCTGGAAAAGGCCACCAACCCCTTTCTGCGGTTTCACGACCCGGCCATGGTGGCTTTTGCCGCGGCATATTTGAGTTGCGAAAATCCCACCCCGGCAGAAGTATTCGGCGCAATTCGGGCTGCAAAGGATGAATGGGATGCCTGAACCGGGATCGCGCGGGGTAAAATGGCGGCTCTAAATTGAGCACGGGAGGCGATCTTGCCCGGAATCAAAGCAACTCATCACACATTGACCCGACTGGGCCTGGCCATTCTGGCCGCATGTTTCGGCCTGACGGTCAGCGCAGCAGACCCCTCCCCGATGATGCAATCGCTGGAATGGGGCAATGAAGCGTCCAACACCCCTGACACGCTCGCCGCGTCCGAAGACGATCATGAGGACGTCTGGCTGCGTATCCGCGGCGGTTTCAAGATCGACGATGCCGCGTCGGACAACCCGCTCGTTGCCGTGCACGAATCCTGGTACGCCGCACGGCCGGACTATGTGCGCCGCATGGTCAGCCGCTCGCGCAGCTATCTGTATCACATCGTCGAGGAAGTCGATCGCCGCGCCATGCCGATGGAAGTCGCGCTGTTGCCGATGATCGAAAGCGCGTTCAAATCCACCGCTTTGTCTACCTCTTCAGCGTCGGGCATCTGGCAATTCATTCCTTCGACCGGACGCCATTACGGGCTCAAGCAGGACACCTGGTACGACGGCCGGCGCGACTTCCCGGCTGCCACCAATGCCGCACTCGATTACCTCAGCAAGCTCTACCTCGATTTTGGCGACTGGCAACTCGCGCTCGCCGCGTACAACTGCGGCGAAGGCTGTGTGGCGCGCGCCATCCAGAAGAACGTGCAACAGGGCCTGCCCACCGATTACGCCAGCCTGACGCTGCCGCCCGAAACCCGCAACTACGTGCCCAAGTTGCTGGCGATCAAGCACATCATCCGCAATCCCGAACAATACGGCCTGGTCATCGACACCCTGCCCAATCAGCCGTATTTCAACCAGATCCCCGTCCATGCCAATTTGGACATGCATTCCGCCGCCCGTCTGGCGAACATGGATACCGATGATTTCATGGCCTTGAATGCGGCCTTTCCGCGCAAACTGATCCGCTCCGACACGCCCGTCACCTTGCTGGTGCCGGTCGACAAGGCCGATCAGTTCCAGCGCAATCTGGAAGCGGGCGATTGGGACTCCTGGCAACCGTACGCAGCGAAAAAGGGCGAACGTCCGCAGGACATCGCCAAACGTTTCGATGTCAGCCTCGATCGTCTCACCGAGCTCAACCAGTTTCATCTCAAGCGCGGCAAGCTGGTCAGCGCCCAGACCATCCTGGTTCCAGTCAAGGGACGCGGTGCCGCGGCCCCGTTCGAAACTGCAGCCGAAGAGGAAGCAGCCAGCCCGAATCCAGCTCACCATCTGGTTCAGCGCGGCGAAACCCTGTACGGCGTCGCCCGCCGCTACGGTTTGAGTGCAGCCCAGCTTATCGAAGCCAATCCCGGACTGGACAGCAGGTTACAGGCCGGCCAGCGCATTCAATTGCCCGCCACGACGACAACTGCCCGCGAAATGCGGCAGGACAAACACGCCAGCCTCAGCCAGCATGCTAAAAAACCGGCCAAATCGACCCGTTACACCGTCAAGCGCGGCGACACCCTGCATGCCATCGCCGAGCGTTTCGATGTCAGCCTGAGTGAAATCAAGGCCTGGAATCCCGATCTGAAAAATGGCAACAAGGTGCGCGCCGGCCAGACCGTGGTCGTCAACAAAACCTGAATGCAGCGGATCAGTCGGGCGTCGGCGGCTCGCCCGACTTGTCCGACATCACCAGGCCTACGCCTACCGCGGCCAGCGCCATCCACAGCACAGCAGCCCAGATACCCATCGCTTCCGACAGTTGCCCCATGAAAAACAGCATCACCATGGCCAGCGTGAGCACGGCGTTGCCGATCCAGAAATTGCGTTTCCCCGTATTCAATTCAAACCCCATCTTTAAAAACTGCAGGATATCCGCAAGCGGAATAATTACCGACCCATCCGGGTGGTTGTGGATACAATTTAGGCCTTCGAATGGAGAGCCAAGCCTGACAAGCGGACAGGCCTGCCAACAAAAACATTAAGGAACAGCATGAAACGAGTGGATGATTTTCGCCTGCGCTTTGGCAAACAGGAGCTGGTCCCGATCATCATCGGCGGCATGGGCGTGGATATTTCGAGCGCCGAACTGGCACTGGAAGTCGCGCGCCTGGGGGGTATCGGCCATATCTCCGACGCCATGGTGCAGACCGTGTCCGACACTCGCTTCGACACCAAGTTCGTCAGCGCCAAGCTCAAGCAATACAAAGCCAACGTCGCCAACAGCGACAAATCCTCCGTGCAGTTCTGCCTGCCCACGCTGGAAGAAGCCACGCGCAGCCACGTCGGCCGCACCATGGAGGCGAAGCGCGGCGACGGACTGATCTTCATCAACTGCATGGAGAAGCTCACCATGAACGCGCCGCGCGACACCCTGCGCGTGCGGCTGTCGGCGGCGCTCGACGCCGGCATCGACGGCATCACGCTGTCCGCCGGACTGCATCTCGGTTCGTTCGCGCTGATCGAGGACCACCCGCGTTTTCGCGACGCCAAGCTCGGCATCATCGTGTCGTCGGCGCGCGCACTGGGCATGTTCCTACGCAAGAACGCGCGGCTGCAGCGGCTGCCGGACTACATCGTGGTGGAAGGCCCGCTCGCCGGCGGCCATTTGGGCTTTGGCATCGAGGACTGGTGGAAATACGATCTGCGCACGCTGGTCAGCGAAGTGCTGGCCTTCCTCAAGGCCGAGCATCTCGACATTCCGGTGATCGCCGCCGGCGGCATTTTCACCGGCAGCGATGCGGCGGCCTTCCTCGAACAGGGCGCAGCGGCGGTGCAGGTGGCAACCCGCTTTACCGTCACCCAGGAATGCGGCCTGCCGGACAAGATCAAGCAGGAGTATTTCAAGGCCAGCGAAGATGACATCGAGGTCAACACGATCTCGCCGACCGGTTACCCGATGCGCATGCTGAAAGGCAGTCCCGGTATCGGCGACGGCATCCGCCCCAACTGCGAAGCCTACGGCTACCTGCTCGACGCCAAAGGCAACTGCGCCTACATTGACGCCTGGAATCGCGAAGTAGCGCTGCATCCGGACGTGAAAAAGCTCTCGGTCAAGGACAAGACCTGTCTGTGCACCCACATGCGCAACTTCGATATATGGACCTGTGGCCAGACCACCTACCGCCTCAAGGACACCACCCGCCGGCTGGAGGATGGCAGCTACCAGCTGCTCACCGCCGAGCAGGTCTTCCACGACTACCAGTTCAGCACCGACCAGAAAATCGCCCTGCCCGGCTAGGGCCCCTTTCAGCCTGGTTCACGCAGCCAGCTTGCGGTACAAAGTGCGCTCGCTGATGCCAAGTTGCGCGGCGAGCGACTTGCGATCGCCGTTGTGCCTGGCCAGCACCCACTGCAGGTAGCGCAGTTCGGCCATTTCCAGCGGCACGATATCCATATCCGGAATGCCCGCTACCGCTTCGCCTGTCAGTTCGGGCGGCAGGTGCTCGGCCAGCAGGGTGTCGCCGTCCGCCATCAGGATGGCACGCTCGATGATGTTGCGCAGCTCACGGATATTGCCTGGAAAATCGTATGCCTGAAGTCTCGCCAGCGCCTCCGGACTGAGGTTGTAGATGCGTCCCGGTGCCAGCCGGGTAAGCAGGGTTTCGGCCAGCAGCGCAATGTCCGCGCGGCGCTCGCGCAGCGCGGGCAGAAATATCGGAAACACGCTCAGGCGGTAATACAGGTCGCGACGAAAACTGCCGCGTTCGACCATGCCCTTGAGGTCGCGGTGAGTAGCGGCGATCAGGCGGAAATCGGCGCGTAGCGTCTCCACGCCACCGACCCGGCGAAAGGTCCCGGTTTCCAGCAGGCGCAGCAGCTTGACCTGCAGGCTCAGCGGAATATCGCCCACCTCGTCGAGAAACAGCGTGCCGCCCGCGGCCGATTCGACCAGACCAATCTTGCGCTGGTTGGCACCGGTGAACGCGCCTTTTTCATAGCCGAACAGTTCGCTCTCGAACAGGGTTTCGGTGAGGCCCGAACACTCCACCACCACGAAGGGACCGTGCTCACGATCGCTTTGTTGATGGATGGCTTGGGCAACCAGCTCCTTGCCGGTCCCGGATTCCCCCAGCAGCAAGGCGGCCGTATTGGACGGCGCCACCCGGCGCACTAGTTCGAGCATGCGGTTGAACGCCGGCGACTTGCCGACCAGGCCCTTTTCAGCCGGCAGACTGCTGGCCTCGCGCACGGTCGTCATGCGTTCGACGAAATACTCGATCTGGCCCGACTCGCCGATGATCGGCGTCAATTCCACGTCCACATGCTCGTCGCCGCGCGGCGTATGGTGCAGGTGCAGCACCCGGTTGGGTTCGCCGTTGGCACGGCTGGCAGCCAGCGGACAGGATTCGCCGCATTCGTCACAGGGTCGGCTGTAGCCGTGCGACACCGCGTAACAGGTCTGCCCGATCACGTCGCGCCCGCCCGCGTAGATGCGGCGATATGCCGCATTGGCCGCCAAAATCCGGTAATCGACGTCCATTACAATTTGTGCGTCGGGATGGTTTTCGAGAAAGCTAATGAGTTCGTTGGTGGGGGACATGATTCGGCTTGACTGTCATTTATGTCATGCAACCTTACTGGCTGTTGCCAGGGCTGTCAGCAATTCCCGGGTAGCCTGTACCCGCAGCTCTTCTATGCTGTTGATATTGCGTAAATAAATTTACCCGCTTCTGTTGCATTGCCTGGCACGGCCCTTGCCCATAAAGGAGTTGAGAACCATATGAAGAAATTCCTGCCCGATTTCCTGCAGCATCCGCTCGGCCGCGAGATCGCGCTGGCCATCGCCATCAAACTGCTGGTGATCGTGGCGATCTTCTATGCCTTCTTCGATGGCCGCGCGGTGGATCCCGATGCCGACAGCGTCGCCGACCGTCTTGTCAATTCGCAGCAACACACTTCACCCTAGCCCCAAGGAACGCCCATGCTGACCGAAGAACTCGTCGACCTGTCCCGGCTGCAATTTGCCGTCACTGCGCTGTATCACTTCCTGTTCGTACCGCTGACGCTCGGCCTCGCGTTCATCCTGGTGATCATGGAGCTGACCTACGTCATCACCGACCGCCCGATCTACAAGGACATGGTGCGTTTCTGGGGCAAGCTGTTCGGCATCAATTTCGCGCTCGGGGTGACCACCGGCATCACCATGGAATTCCAGTTCGGCACCAACTGGGCGTATTACTCGCACTACGTCGGCGACATCTTCGGCGCGCCGCTGGCGATCGAAGGCCTGATGGCTTTCTTTCTCGAATCGACCTTCATCGGCCTGTTCTTCTTCGGCTGGGATCGCCTCAACAAGTGGAAGCATTTCATGGTCACGGTGCTGATGGCGGTGGGCTCGAACCTGTCCGCGCTGTGGATCCTGATCGCCAACGGCTGGATGCAGGACCCGATCGGCGCCGAGTTTTCCTACATCACCATGCGCATGGAAATGACCGATTTCTGGGCCATCGTGTTCAACCCGACCGCGCAGGCCAAGTTCGTGCACACCGTGTCGGCCGGCTACGTCACCGCCTCGCTGTTCGTGCTCGGCATTTCCAGCTACTACCTGCTGAAAGGCCGCGACCTCGACTTCGCGCGCCGCTCGTTCCGCATCGCCGCCGGCTTCGGTTTCGCCTCGGCACTGTCGGTGATCGTGCTGGGCGACGAATCGGGCTACACCGTGAGCGAATCGCAAAAAGCCAAGATGGCGGCGATCGAAGCGATGTGGGAAACCGAACCCGCCCCGGCCGCGTTCACCGTGTTCGCGCTGCCCAACGAGGCGGCGCAGCGCAACGACTACGAATTGCAGATTCCCTACGTACTTGGCCTGATCGGCACCCGCTCGACCACCGAAACCCTGCCCGGCATCAAGGAAATCAAGGACAAGAACCGCACCCGGATCGAGTCCGGCATCCATGCGGTGGTCGCGCTGGAACGGCTGCGCAAGGACCGCAACAACGCGCAGGCCCTGGCCACCTTCGAGGCGCACAAGGCCGACCTCGGCTTTGGCCTGCTGCTGAAGCGGTACACGGTCGACGTGGCGCAGGCCACGCCCGAAATGATCCAGCAGGCGGTGGACAGCACCATCCCCAGGGTCGCCCCGCTGTTCTGGAGCTTCCGCATCATGGTCGCACTGGGCTTCGCTTTCCTGCTGCTGTTCGGCCTGGCGCTGTTCTATTCGGTCAAGGGCACCTTCATCGAGAAGAAATGGCTGCTGCGCTGGGCGCTGTGGTTCATCCCGATGCCCTGGATCGCGGCCGAACTGGGTTGGGTGGTCGCCGAATACGGCCGCCAGCCGTGGACCATCTATGGCGTGCTGCCGACGCACATTTCCGTATCGAACATTTCGGTCGGCAACCTCTACGGCTCGCTCGCCGGCTTCGTCGGCTTCTACACCGTGCTGCTGGTCGTTGAAATGTATTTGATGACTAAATACGCGCGGCTCGGCCCGGCCAGCCTCGGCACTGGCAGATACAACGGCGAAACCCGGCAATCCGGCGGGGGCGGTCCGCTGCCCGCAGGCGCCCCGGCGAACAGGATCTAAGGAGCTGACATGGATTACGAAACCCTCAAACTCGTCTGGTGGCTGCTGGTTGGCGTACTGCTGGTCGGCTTCGCCATCATGGACGGCCACGACATGGGCATGGGCGTGCTGCTGCCCTTCGTCGGCAGGAACGACCTCGAGCGCCGCGCCGTGATCAACACCGTCGCCCCGCACTGGGACGGCAACCAGGTGTGGTTCATCACCGCCGGCGGCGCGATCTTTGCGGCCTGGCCGCTGGTCTACGCCACCGCATTCTCCGGCTTCTACTGGGCGATGATGGCCGCGCTGTGGGCACTGTTCTTCCGTCCGGTCGGTTTCGACTACCGTTCCAAGATCCAGAACCCGATCTGGCGCAGCACCTGGGACTGGGGGCTGTTCATCGGCGGTGCGGTGCCGCCGATCATCTTCGGCGTTGCCTTCGGCAACCTGCTGCTGGGCGTGCCCTTCCACTTCAACGACCTGATGATGTCGACCTACACCGGCAGCTTCTGGGCGCTGCTCAATCCGTTTGCGCTGCTGGCCGGTCTGGTGAGTCTGGGCATGATCACGTTTCAGGGCGCGAACTATCTGATGATGCGCACCGAAGGCGACATCTACCGCCGCGTGCGCACCGCCAGCATGCTGTCCGGTTCGCTCACCCTGGTGCTGTTCGCGCTGGCAGGCGTGTGGGTGGCCAGCGGCATCGACGGCTATGTCATCACCAGCGCCATCGACGGCAACAGCCTGCCCGACCCGCTGTACAAGACCGTCGTCGTCAAGGCAGGCGCCTGGATGCTCAATTACAACCGCTACGACTGGGCGATCTGGGTACCGATCGCGGCGTTTGCCGCGCTCGGGCTCGGCGTGATGTTCGCGCAGCTGAAAAAGGCCGGGCTGGCGTTCTGGTCGTCGTCGGCCGCCGCTGCCGGCATCATCGGCACCGCCGGCGTGTCGATGTTTCCCTTCATCATGCCCTCGTCCACCGATCCGCGTTCCAGCCTCACTGTGTACGACGCCGTGTCCTCGCATCTGACGCTCGGCCTGATGCTGGGCGCCACGGTGATCTTCATGCCGCTGATCATTCTCTACACCTCGTGGTGCTACAAGGTGATGTGGGGCAAGGTGACGACGGAATACATCGCGGCCAACGACAAATCCGCCTATTAAGGAACGCAACATGCTGAACGCCTGTTATTTCGCCCTGCCTCTGCTGCTCTGCCTGCCGCCGTCCGACGCCGCCACGCTCACCGTCACCCTTGACGGCGTCAAACCCGGCGGCGGAGCGCTCACCGTGCTGCTGTTCAATCAGGCCGACGGCTTCCCCAAGGAAGCGCGCGCCAGCCAGCGTCATGTGCTGCCTGCCGGCCAAAATACCCTCGCGCTAGACGGCCTCGAACCCGGCCAATACGCCGTCATGGCCTACCACGACGAGGACGGCAACGGCGAACTCAACCGCCTGTTCGGCATGATCCCGCAGGAAGGCTGGGGACTGTCGAACAACCCCAAGGTCACCGGCAAGCCCGCGTTCAAGGACGCAGCGGTCACGCTGCCTGAAAGCGGCGCAGCCGTCACCCTGCATCTCGACTATTGAAAGGAAAAAACCATGTGGTATTTCGCCTGGATACTCGGAGTCACCATGGCCGTACTGCTCGCCTCGATGAGCGCGATGATGTGCGACGCCAAGGAATGCGCGCTCGACGAAGCCCGCAAACAGGGCGCCGGCAATGAGCCGCACGCCTGATCACGGCCACGCCGGCCCCCTTCAAAACCGCAACGGGAACTCAAGTCGCGGCACGCGTATGCGCTTGACGCCGCACCCCGCCTGGCTGTGAAAACCCTGTTCGATTCTGCCGGCTCACGCACGCTGTCGCTGCTCATGGCGCTGGCGCTGATGCTGCTCATCACCCTGCTGCCGCGCGGCCTCACCACGCACGATGGCAGCGCCATCAGTCACGGCCTGCTCACGCTGATCATGTGGGGCATGTCGGCGGGCTTCGTGCACGGCATCGGCTTCATCCCGCAGAACCGCGTGCTGCGCGTTCTGCTCGGCCCGCTCGTGGCCTGGCTGGGCATGGGCACAGCGCTGGTTTTTTATGTGCAGTATTTTCTGAAATAGATTTTCCGAGACAGGTTTTCCAGGACAAACCATGCAAACCCAAACCCACTACCAGCGCATCGGCGGCGATGCCGTCCTGAAGCAACTGGCCCGCCGCTTCTACGAAATCATGGACGAACTGCCCGAAACCTATGCCCTGCGCAAGATCCATCCCGACGACCTGTCGGGCTCGGCGGACAAGTTGTACGAATTCCTCTCCGGCTGGATGGGCGGCCCGCAATTGTTCGTCAAAAAATATGGCGACCCGATGCTGCGCCGCCGCCACCTGCCGTTCAAAGTCGACAGCGCCGCACGTGATCAATGGCTGCTGTGCATGAAGCTCGCGCTGGAGGAAACAGTGGCCGACGCCTCCCTGCGCTGCGAACTGTATGACGCCATCGCCAGGCTGGCCGACCACATGCGCAATCAGGGCGAAGCCGTCCATGTCTGCGAGCACGCAGCCGCCTAGGCCGCGACGCGCATGATTTTCGCCATCCGTTTCAACCGGCCCGGCAGCGTCGGCGCCATGGCGCGGCGCGGCCTTGCTGCTGACTATTCCAGAAGCCATGCGACAGCGCCTGCTGCCTTGCTGCTGTCCTATGCCACCGGCACGCTGTTGGGCAACTTCCCCATCCTGCTGCTAGCGACCGCTGAAATTTAAGACTCCGGGCCTTTCATCCCCCGAAACCCCGCTCCCGTGGCGGTACTTTTGTGGGTGGGCAGACTGCACAGCCATGCGCGGCCCGAGGGGCTAGAATTACGTCAATGCGTTTCTGCCTGGTCAGGTGAAATCATGAATTTGTTTGCACAACTTCCCTCGGTCGACCGACTGCTGTCCGACCCGGCCGTCACAGCCCTGATTGACATCCATGGCCGCGTGGTCGTCACGCAACTCGTCCGCACCGTGCTGGCAGGGACACGCGAATCGGTTCGTTCCGGCACGCCGCTTCCGGACACCGCGAGCCTCATCGCCAGGATCGGGACCGACGCGACGGCGCTTGCAACCCCCAGGCTGCGTCCTGTCTACAACCTCACCGGCACCGTACTGCACACCAACCTCGGCCGCGCGCCGCTGCCGGAGGAAGCCGTCGCTGCCCTGATCACCGCCGCGCGCAATCCCTGCGCCCTCGAATACGATATCGAGAGCGGCGGCCGCGGCGACCGCGACGACATCGTCAACGAGCTGCTGTGCGAACTCACCGGCGCCGAGGCCGCCACCGTGGTCAACAACAATGCCGCCGCCGTCTTCCTGCTGCTCAATACGCTGGCGCAGCGCAAGGAAGTGATCATCTCGCGCGGCGAACTGATCGAGATCGGTGGCGCCTTCCGCGTGCCCGACATCATGAAGCGCGCGGGCGCGAAACTGGTCGAGGTCGGCACCACCAACCGCACCCACCTGAAGGATTTCAGCGAGGCCCTGACGCCGCGCACGGCGATGCTGATGAAAATCCACGCCAGCAACTACGCGATCCAGGGCTTCACCCATGCCGTGCCGGAAAACGAACTCGCCGCGCTGGCGCACGAACGTAGCCTGCCCTTCGTCGTCGATCTCGGCTCCGGCGCGCTCACCGACCTCGAACGCTGGGGGCTGCCGCACGAGCCGACGCCGCGCGAGAACATCGCCGCCGGCGCCGACCTTGTCACCTTCTCCGGCGACAAGCTGCTCGGCGGCCCGCAGACCGGCCTGCTGGTCGGCCGCAAGGAGCTGATCGCCAAAATCAAGAAGAATCCATTGAAGCGTGCGCTACGCGTCGGCAAGCTCACGCTGGCCGCGCTCGAAGCCGTGCTGCGCCTCTACCGCGACCCCGACCGCCTGCACGAGCGCCTGACCGCGCTCCACCAGTTGACCCGCCCCGAAGCGCAGATCCGCGCGGCCGCGGAACGTCTGCTGCCGGCCGTGCAGCGCGCTCTGGCCGCTCTGCCCGTGAACGTCGAGATCGTCCCGCTCAGGTCGCAGATCGGCTCCGGCTCGTTGCCGGTCGATCGCCTGCTCTCCGCCGGTATCGCCATCCGTCCGCAGGGCAGGAAGAGCGGCGTGCTGCATCGCATCGAGGCCGCGTTGCGTGGTCTGCCGCGTCCGGTCATCGGCCGTATCGACGAGGGCGCGCTGCTGCTCGACCTGCGCTGCCTGGCCACGCACGAGGAAGCGGAATTCGCCGCCAACCTGGCTGGATTCGCATGCTCGTAGGTACCGCCGGCCATATCGACCACGGCAAGACCACGCTGGTGAAAGCGCTCACCGGCGTGGACGCCGACCGTCTGCCCGAGGAGAAGGCGCGCGGCATCACGCTCGACCTCGGCTACGCCTACGCACCGCTGGCCGACGGCTCGGTACTCGGTTTCATCGACGTGCCGGGACACGAGAAGCTCATCCACAACATGCTCGCCGGCGCCACCGGCATCGACTTCGTGCTGCTGGTCGTCGCCGCCGACGACGGGCCGATGCCGCAGACGCGCGAGCATCTCGAACTGCTCGATCTGCTCGGCCTGACCCACGGGGCAATCGCCCTGACCAAGATCGATGCCGTTTCGCCACAGCGTCTGGACGCGGCCCGCCAGGAAGTGGCGGCCCTCGTCGCCGGCACCGGACTGGCCGGCAGCCCGCTCTTCCCGCTATCGGGGCGCACGGGCGAAGGCGTGGCTGCGCTGCGCGCGCACCTGGAGTCCGCTGCTGCCGACCTGCCCCGACGGCTTGAGGCAGGCCGTTTCCGGCTCGCGATCGACCGCTCTTTTTCGATCACCGGCGTCGGCACGGTGGTGACCGGCACGGCACATGCAGGCAGTGTCCGGGTCGGCGACAGCGTGCTCGTTTCCCCGCCGGGGCTGAAGGCGCGCGTGCGCGGCCTGCACGTGCAGGACAGGCCCGCCGAAGTCGGCCACGCCGGGGAACGGTGCGCGCTCGCGCTCGCAGGCAGATTCGAAAAGAAGGATGTCGCGCGCGGCATGTGGATCGTCGATCCGGCGCTCGCGATGCCGCTGTCGCGCTTTCACGCGGAACTGCGCGTACCCGCCGGACAGAAGCCACTTGCCCACATGCAGGTCGTGCACGTGCATCTGGGCACCGAGGACATTCCCGGGCGGGTGGCGCTGCTCGATTGCCAGGAAGTCGGGGCCGGCGCCACGGCCCTGGTCGAGATCCTGCTCGACCGCGACACCCCGGCCTTGCGCGGCGACCGTTTCATCCTGCGCGATGCCGCTGCACAGCGCACCGTCGCCGGCGGCCGCGTGCTCGACATCTTTCCGCCAACGCGACACAAACGCGCGCCGCAGCGGCTCGCCCTGCTCGACGCGCTGCGCAACGACGATCCGGCCGTCGCGCTGGGGCTTCTTGCCGGGCAGGCCACGGCCGGCATCGACCTCGATCACTTTGCCGTGAACTGGAACCTCGCGCAGGCGGATGCCGACGCCTTGTGGCAGCGCGCGGGCCTGCGCGTGATGCGCGACGGCAACGCCGCACTCGGATTTGCGGCGGCGGCATGGGAAGCGCTCGGGGCAAGGCTGGTCGATGCGCTCGCCGCCGAGCACGCGCGTGCGCCGGACATGATCGGCGTCGAACGCGAACGGCTGCGCCGCATGACTGTGCCTGGGCTGCCGCGCTTCGCCTTCGACGCGCTCTGCGCCGAACTGCTGGCCTTGGGCCTCGTTGCACAGACGCGCGCCTGGCTGCACCTGCCGACGCACGGTGTCAGCGTCTCCGCCGCCGACCGCGAACTGTTCGCCGCACTCAGGCCGCTGCTCGACAGCGCCCCCTACAACCCGCCGCGCGTGCGCGACGTGGCCAACGCGACGGGCACGCCGGAAGACAGCGTGCGCCAGTTGTTCAAGCGCATCGCCCGCGCCGGCGAGCTCTACCCCGTGGCCCACGATCACTACTACACCGCTGCTGCCGTTGCCGAACTGGCCGCCATCGTGCGCGCACTTGGCGAAGAAGCGGATGGTGCGTGCATCGCCAGCCTGCGCGACAGGATTTTTGACGGTGGCGGTGGCGGCCGCAAGGTGGCGACCCAGATTCTCGAATTCTTCGATCGCATCGGCTACACTCGCCGCGTCCGCGACGACCACGTGTTGCGCCACGACGGCGCAATGCCCGAATGGACGGCACCCTGAAACACGGAAGAGATCGTTCCCCGGTGGGGCGCCTGGTCTTCAAAACCGGGAGGGGCCGCCAGGCGGTCCCTGGTAGGTTCGACTCCTGCTCTCTTCCGCCAACATGCCGCCCTGAGCCTGGGCTGACCGCACAAGTGCCCGTCCCGAGCATTCCAGCCAGACGCCCGATTCCACCCGTAAAAGCGCAAGGCTTTGTGACTCATGTCACAGACGCTGTCTGTGCACGAATGCGTTAATGGCCTGTGGTCGCACGGCATGCTGGAACGCAACATCCGGGTCTGCAGCCCGGAAAAAAGACGCACCGGCTGCAGCCTTCATACAGTCAGCCAACCGCCACCGATGGCAGCCTCCATTGCCTGAAATGCCAATATCGACACGGATTTATTGAAAACAGTGCCTGTCCAACTCACGCAATTCGAATTTAATTCAAACGAATCAATCGTATATCGATAGGTGTTTGAGTCAGGCCATCTTGGCACAAGGCTTGCTCAATTACTTGAGTCTTTTGCTCAATTATAAAGCCACAAGAAGCGCGGTCCGACGCTATCGGATCAGTTTCCGGGTGCCACATCCATCCGGCAAGGAGAGAAGCATGCTGTTCCGTCAATTTTTTGATGCTGAATCGAGCACCTACACTTACCTGATCGCGTCGGGCACCGGCCGCGAAGCCATCATCATCGACCCGGTCAAGGACATGGTGCCGCACTACCTGAAGGCCATTTCCGATCTGGAATTGAAGCTGGTGCGCGCCATCGATACCCACACCCACGCCGACCATGTCACCGGGCTGGGCGACCTGCGCGAATCGACTGGCTGCAGCACCCTGATGGGCGAGTTCACCCAGGCCGAATGCGTGTCGGAGCATGTGCGCGAAGGCGACCTGCTCGACGTCGACGGCATCAAGCTGCGCGCGGTCTACACCCCGGGCCACACCAACGAGTCGTTCAGCTTCGTGCTCAATCCCGAGCAGCCGCAGGCGGTGTTCACCGGCGACGTGCTGCTGATCCGCGGCACTGGCCGTACCGACTTTCAGGCCGGCGACGCGGGCAAATCCTGGGATTCCATCGTCGACAAGCTGTTCAAGCTGCCCGATGACACGCTGGTCTACCCGGCTCACGACTACAAGGGCTGGACCGCATCGTCCATCGGCGAGGAAAAACGCCACAATCCGCGCCTGGCAAACACCACGCGTGCGCAGTACATCGAGTTGATGAATGGCCTGGTGCTGTCCAATCCGAAGCTGATGGACATCGCCATCCCGGCCAACCTGGCCTGCGGCCGGCTGCCTGCAGGCCGCAACAAGCCCGGACTTGCTGCTGTTTAATTCTGATATTTCACCCAATTCGAGGTGTTCCGAATGCCCATGACCGATCTGGCTGCCGAAGGCAACATATCGCTAACGCAAAAGAACGGAGCCGGGCATGACTGAAGCCAGCCACCCTGAATCAGGTTCTCGCCTGAAAAATTTCCCGGTCTCGGCTTTCTCCATCATCATGGGACTGACCGGATTCAGCATTGCCTGGAACCGGGCCGAACATGTGTTCGACCCGGGCTGTTGCGTCAGTTCGATGCTGCTGGCCTTCACCACGATTCTGTTCGTCGTACTGGCTGGGGTCTATGCGCTCAAGGGCATCAAGTACCCCGGCGAGGTCATGGGCGAGATCCGCCACCCGGTCAAACTCGCCTTCATCCCCAGCATTTCCATCAGCATTCTGCTGTTGTCCATCGCCTATGTTCAGCTGCAACCGGCGCTTTCCTACTGGCTCTGGGCCATCGGTTCCATCATGCATCTGGGCATCACGCTCTACGTGCTGGCGTCCTGGATCCACCACACCAAGTATGAAATCGCGCACCTCAACCCGGCCTGGTTCATTCCGGTGGTGGGCAACATCCTGATTCCGATCGCGGGTGTGCACCATGCGCCGGCCGATCTCTCGTGGTTCTTTTTCAGCATCGGCCTGTTCTTCTGGCCGATTCTGACCACCATCATTTTCAACCGCCTGATCTTCCACGGCAGCCTGCTGGACCGCTTCATGCCGACGCTGTTCATCTTCATTGCGCCGCCGGCCGTGGGCTTCATTTCCTGGTTCAACCTGACCGGTGAAGTGGATGCCTTCGCGCGTGTGCTGTATTTCATCGGCCTCATCTTCACGCTGCTGCTTTTCACGCAATACCGCTATTTCACACGGCTGAAATTCTTCCTGTCATGGTGGGCGTATTCCTTCCCCATTGCCGCCATGACCATCGCCACGCTATTGATGGCGAAGCAAACCGGCGCAGCCTTCTACAGCTGGCTTGCCGCCGGTCTGCTGGGCCTGCTGAGCCTGGTGGTCGCCATGCTGGTATGGCGCACCACGCTTGCGGTGCTGCGCAAGGAAATCTGCGTCGAAGGACACTAGGCCAACCCCACACCCCGCACCTTAATTTTCCTCAACCCACAGGAGTTCCCATGAAAACCCCGTTGATCGTTACGCTCACCCTGCTGCTGACCGCCTGCGCAAGCAGCGAAACCAAGCCTGAAGCCAAGCCCGCGTCCACAGTCGAAGCTGCGCAACCGCAGCAGATCGAAGAAAGCCGCGCCGTTGCAAAAACCCTGGCGACGCAGCTGGGCGGCAAGCTCAAGGAATCCATGAGCAAGAACGGCCCTGCGCAATCAATCAGCGTGTGCAAGGAAATCGCCCCGCAGATTGCGGCCGATTTGTCCAAACAGACCGGCTGGCAGGTCGGCCGTGTCGGCACCCGCGCCCGCAACGCCGCAACAGGCGTGCCCAACGCATGGCAGGCCGAGGCGCTGGCTTCGTTTGCCGAGCGCATGAAAAACGGCGAGAAGGCCGACACCCTGGAATTTGCCCAGGTGGTCACCGACTCGACCGGCAAGCACCTGCATTACGCCAAGGCCATCGCCATCCAGCCGGTTTGCCTGACCTGCCACGGCCCGGCCGACAAAATTGCCGATGGCGTGAAGGCCCGCCTGAACGCCGACTATCCGCTGGATCGGGCCACTGGCTACCAGGAAGGCGAGCTGCGCGGCGCCGTGGTGATTACCCGGCCTTTGTAAAACGCAAATACAGTTTGGACCCAGCGGGACGCCTTTCCGGGCGGCCCGCTTTTTTTGATTATCATCGGCGGCTTACGCAAACCGCCCACTATGGCAATCGACATGCTCACCACCTTGGTCATCATTTTCATCCTCGCCTACGCCGCCATTGCGCTGGAACACCCGCTCAACATCAACAAATCGGCTTCGGCCCTGATTGGCGCAGGGCTGCTGTGGACGATCTATGCCGTGTCGGTTGGCGATACCCATCTGGTGAGCGAACAGCTGGGCGAATCGCTGATGGGTACAGCCCAGATCGTGTTTTTCCTGATGGGCGCGATGACGATCGTCGAGGTCGTGGACGCACACAACGGCTTCGAAGTCATTACGGCGCGTATCAAGACGGCCAAGCTGACCACATTACTGTGGCAGATCGGATTCGTGACGTTCTTTCTCAGCGCCATATTGGACAACCTGACCACCACCATCGTGATGATTTCGCTGATGCGCAAACTGCTGGCCAATCATGACGACCGCCTGTTCTTCGCCGGCATCATCGTGATTGCCGCCAACGCCGGCGGCGCCTGGACCCCCATCGGCGATGTCACCACGACGATGCTGTGGATCGGCGGTCAGATCACCAGCCTTGCAATCATGAAGAATGTCTTTCTGCCATCGCTGGCCAACATGCTCGTGCCGCTGGCCGTGACCGCCTATGCGCTGCGCGGCCGAGCCGTGGTCGCCCCGCAGCGGGCGGGCAACGTGCAGGGCCGGCAAACAGACGTGTTCGAACGCAATCTCATGTTCTTTCTGGGGCTCGGCATTCTGGTGGCCGTGCCAGCTTTCAAAACGGCAACCCACCTGCCGCCGTTCATGGGCATCCTGTTCGGGCTTGGCATCCTGTGGCTGGTCGGCGACCTGCTGCATCGCCACAAGCAAGAGGAAGCCCGGCAGCCGCTGACGCTGGTACACGCCCTGAGCCGGATCGACATGAGTTCGCTGGTTTTTTTCATCGGTATCCTGCTGGCGGTGGCCACGCTCGAACACACGCACATCCTGGCGTCGCTGGCCCGCTGGCTGGAACACACGGTCGGACGGCAGGACATGATCGTGCTGAGCATCGGTCTGGTCAGCGCGATCGTCGACAACGTGCCGCTGGTGGCGGCGGCCATGGGCATGTACGACCTGGCGCTCTACCCGCCCGATCATTTTCTTTGGGAATTCCTCGCATATTGCGCCGGAACCGGTGGCTCCATTCTCATCATCGGCTCGGCGGCGGGGGTCGCGGCGATGGGCCTGGAGAAGATCCATTTCTTCTGGTACGTGCGCAGAATCAGCGGCCTCGCCCTGCTCGGCTACTTCGCCGGTGCCGGGGTTTACCTGCTGCAATACCCGTTTCTACACTGAGGCGAATACGCGCCATTTCAGCCAAAAAAACGGCCACTGGAAAGCGGCCGTTTTTGCAGGTGCCTGATCAGCCAAATGGTTGGGTTTCGGCGTGTCGTTGGTGGAAGGCGCAGGATTGGCAGTTCGAATTTCGCCTGCTTTGTGGGCTACTTTTGGCCCGGTTCGGATATTGATTCTCGAACGCCCCAGAGACAATCTGTTTGCCATGAAACGCCGACACGTTCCATCAAACCACATCGGGCCGCAACGAATCAGTTCGCGACAGCATTGAAACCGTCGATACAGTTCTTGAGGTTCTCAGCAATATTTTTCGGGTCTGAAATCAGGCATTCGCCGCCGTTTGCGCCCGGTTGCGGGCTGCTGTTCGTTGTGGCGGATGGCGACTGGATAGCGGGCTGAGGCGCGGGCGCTTTGGCGGCCAGCTTGGGCGGTGGCGCTTGCTTGAGTTTTTTGTTTGCGGCCTGCAGTTCGAGCTGAAGCTGTTGCTTCTCCTGGCCGGATTGCAGCAACAACCACACCATTGAACCCATGACGGCGAGCAACGCGACGCCGACGGTCGGGATCCAGACCCGCTTGTTCGCCAGTGCTGCGCCCAGGCGCTGAAAATGGCCTGCAGGCGCAGCGTCTTCCTCGGCGACGGGCTCGGCCTGATTCGATGCACCCGCCGTTCGGGCGGGACGCGAACTGGCCGGTGGTCTGTCTGCCTCCTTTTCTGCGAGCGCCAGCACGGGTTTGCGATGAAACAGGCGTTTAAGCCTTGCCAGCACGGATGGTTTGGCCACCGTCTCGCTTGCTTCCGGTTCCATCCGTTTCGGGGCCGAATGCTCTGCAGCAGGCGCGGGTTCAAAGGCTTCAGTCTGCGTGTTGGGGAGCCGGAGCCAGCCGTGCAAAGTGTGCTTGATCCGGGTGAACCAGCCTGTCGGTGCGACGGCCGGCTCGGCCGAGGCGCCGGCATTCGCCTCCGCATGGCGAGGACTGCGGGAATCCGCGGGCCGTTGCGCAGGATCGGACTCAGCCGGCGCCATCGTAGCCGCCGGCTTGCGCCAGAAGGCCAGCCGGGCGAACCCATGCACAAGTTTTTCCATCATTCGGTTCAAAGCTGACCCCTCGCCGGTGCGCAAAAAAAGGATCGCACCTTTCTGTGTATCGGCCGATACGGGGTCAAGTTAAGCGGCGGGCTTGCGGAACGCGGCAGTCCATAGAGGTTCAACGCACGGCGTCAGCCCAGTTGTTGGGGGTTTCGTACAGGCGCACCCGCTCCAGCCGGAGCTGGTTGCCGTAGGTGTCCAGATAGGCCGCATCAAGAATGCGGAACGCTTCGGCCGCCAGGTTTTCTGCTGTCGGCACCACCGGCAACACCACGGTCTTGTGGTCGGGCAGGCTGGCCAGAAACTCGACGACGGCGCGGTCGTCCCGATACACCAGGAAGGCATGATCCCAATGGCTGACCAGCATACGGTTGGCGATGTTCTTGACGTCGGAAAAGTCCATCACCATGCCCTCTTCGCTCGCGCCCTCGGTGCGGATGATCTCGCCGGACAAGGTAATTTCGATGGCGTAGCGATGGCCGTGCATGTGCCGGCACTGGCTGCCGTGATTGGGAATGCGATGACCGGCGTCGAATTCCAGTCTGCGGGTAATGAACATGGCTCGGGCCTGACGATGGATCGAAATTTGCGGAGCCGGTTTGGGCAGCAATTCTCGCAAATGCGGCGATTGTAACAAATTGAGGATATTCATCTCTTTAATCAATCAATCCAGGCGGATCGCCCGCCGGGGTTCACCCACCCCGCCTAAACGCCTACAATGCTGGGTCTTTCTGCAGGCCACCCGAGCATGTTCACCGGCATTATTCAATCCATCGGCCATATCCACGAATACGACGCGCGCGGCGCGGATGCACGTCTGGTCATCCGCGGCGGCGGGCTGGATTTTTCCGACGTCGCCATGGGCGACAGCATCGCAGTCAACGGCGTGTGCCTGACGGCGGTGGCGCTGACCCCCGACAGCTTCACGGTAGACGTGTCCGCCGAAACCCTGCGCTGCACCGCCGGCTTTATGCCGGGCGCCGAAGTCAACCTGGAAAAGGCGCTGCGTCTGGCCGACCGGCTCGGCGGCCATCTGGTGAGCGGGCATGTCGACGGCGTCGGCACGGTGCACCACTTCGTGGCGGTGGGCGAATCGCACCTGCTGGAAATCGATGCGCCCGCCGAATTCGCGCGCTACATCATCCGCAAGGGCTCGATCACCGTGAACGGCGTGTCGCTGACGGTCAATGCCGTGGAGGGCGCGCGTTTCACGCTCAACCTGATCCCGCATACGCTGCAGATGACCACGCTCAAACATTTACAAGCCGGCAGCCGGGTCAACCTCGAAGTCGACATGATCGCGCGCTATGTCGAGCGCCTTTCGCTATTCACCCAAACAACGGACAAAGACTGATGAGCCTCGCCTCCACCCTGGAAATCGTCGAAGAACTCAAGGCCGGCCGCATGGTCGTGCTGGTGGACGAAGAAGACCGCGAAAACGAAGGCGATCTGGTGATGGCTGCCGAGTTCGCCACCCCGGACGCGATCAACTTCATGGCCAAATACGGCCGCGGCCTGATCTGCCTGACGCTGACCGACGCGCGCTGCCGCCAGCTCGGCCTCAAGCAGATGGTCTCCGACAACCAGACGCCGCACGGCACGGCGTTCACGGTCTCGATCGAAGCCGCGACAGGCGTGACCACCGGCATTTCGGCGGCCGACCGCGCCGTCACCATCCAGGCTGCGGTCAAACGCGACGCCAAAGCCACCGACATCATCCAGCCCGGCCACATCTTCCCGCTGCGCGCGCAGCCCGGCGGCGTGCTGGTACGCGCCGGCCACACCGAAGCCGGCTGCGACCTGGCCGGTCTCGCCGGGCTGGAGCCGGCCTCGGTGATCTGTGAGATCCTCAAGGACGACGGCACCATGGCGCGCCTGCCCGATCTGGTGCCGTTCGCGCTGGAACACGGCCTAAAGATCGGCGCCATCGCCGACCTCATCCATTACCGCAACCAGACCGAAAGCCTGGTCGAACGCGTGGCCGACCGCCTGATCCAGACCGTGTACGGCGCGTTCCGCCTGATCGCCTACCGCGACAGCAGCGCACGCGAAACCCACCTCGCGCTGGTCAAGGGCGAAATCCACGCCGACCAGGAAACCCTGGTGCGCGTGCACGAACCCCTGAGCGTGATGGATTTTCTCGACGTCACCGGCGGCGGCCACTCGTGGCCGATCATGGGCGCGATGGAACGCATTGCCGAATCGCAGTCCGGCGTCATCGTATTGCTGCATCGGCCCGAAACGGCCGATGCGCTGCTGCACCGCATCAACCCGGCGCCGGTTGCCGACCGCAAAGTCGACCTGCGCGACTACGGTATCGGCGCGCAAATCCTGCGCGACCTCGGCGTCGGCAAAATGAAACTGCTGGCCAGCCCGCGCAAAATGCCGGCGATGGATGGCTTCGGCCTCGAAGTCACCGGCTATCTCGACAAAGCTTAAAAGGACACGAATATGGGAACCAGCAGCGACATCTCCGAACTCGACCCGGTCTATCAGGGGGCGGGCCTCAAAATCGGTATCGTCATGAGCCGGTTCAACAAGGACATTTGCGAAGGCCTGCTGTCGTCGTGCGAAACCGAACTGGACCGGCTTGGCGTTGCCCGCGACGACGTGTTGCTGGTCGATGTGCCCGGCGCGCTCGAGCATCCGCTGGTGCTGCAGAAAATGGCGCAGTCGGGCAAGTTCGATGCGCTGGTCGCCATCGGTGCCGTGGTGCGCGGCGACACGTATCATTTTGAAATCGTCTGCAACGAATCCGCCCGCGGCATCCTCGACGTGCAGCTGGAAACCGGCGTACCGATTGCCAACGTCATCCTCACCGTCGACACCATCGAGCAGGCGCATGTGCGAATGGCCGAAAAGGGCCGCGACGCTGCGCGCGTGGCCATCGAAATGGCCAACCTGCTGAAGCGGATCTGAAATGGCCGGCTCCCGCAAACTTGCCCGCTCGTTCACCCTGCAAGGCCTGTATGCCTGGCTGGTGGGCGGCGCCGACGTCACCCTGATCGCGGCCAACCTGGCCGAAGACGAACAGTTCAAACGCGCCGACGAAGCCTATTTCCGCACCCTGCTCTACGGCGTGCTGAAGGAGGAAGACCTGCTCGGCAGCCACATCGCCCGCTTTACCGACCGCACCCTCGACGAACTGTCGCCGGTCGAGCGCAGCATCCTGTTGATTGGCGCGTATGAACTGCTGAACTGCCCCGACGTGCCGATGCGCGTCGTCATCAACGAAAGCGTCGAGCTGGCCAAATCCTTTGGCGGCACCGACGGTCACAAATACATCAATGGCGTGCTCGACAAACTGGCGCAGGAAATGCGCGTAGTAGAAGCAGGCCAGGCCAGAAAAAAGTAGGGGATAGGGGTCAGGATTCAGGGGTCAGGGAATGCTGCTTCGCGTTTCTCTATCAAGTCAACGCGGCCAAAGGCCGCACAATGTCCCCTGAATCCTGGCCCCTGAATCCTGACCCCTAAAAATGGAATTCTCCCTCATCGCCAAACACTTCACCCGTGCCACCCCCGGTGCGGTGCTGGGCGTGGGCGATGACTGTGCGCTGCTGGCGCCGACGCCCGGCATGCAGCTGGCGGTATCGTCCGACATGCTGCTCGAAGGCCGCCACTTTTCGCCGCAGGACAGCCCCGCCGGAATCGGTCACAAGTCGCTGGCGGTGAACCTGTCCGACCTCGCCGCGATGGGTGCTACGCCACGCTGGGCGACACTGGCCATCGCCCTGCCAGAAGAAAACGACGCCTGGCTCACCGCCTTTGCCCGCGGCTTTTTTCGCATGGCCGACCAGCACGGCATCGAACTGGTCGGCGGCGACACCACGCGCGGCGCGCTCACCCTCAGCATCACGGTGATGGGCGAAATCCCGCCCGGCCAGGCACTGCGCCGCGATGGTGCACAGGCGGGCGACGACATCTGGGTTTCCGGCGTGCTCGGCTCGGCGGCGATGGCGCTGGCGTATCGCCAGGGGCGGCTGCTCATGGACCAGATCGATGCTGCCAAAGTGCTGCCCGCGCTGTATCTGCCGACACCGCGCGTGGCGCTCGGCATCGCGCTGCGCGGACTGGCCCACAGCGCCATCGACATTTCGGACGGCCTGCTGGCCGACCTGGGCCATATCCTCGAACGCTCGGGCAAGGGTGCTCACCTGGCGTTCAACGCGCTGCCGACCTTGCCCGTAGTGCAAACCTATCTGCACGAAACCGTGGCGCGCGAATGCGTGCTGGCGGGGGGCGACGACTACGAACTCTGTTTCACCGCGCCCGCCGGGCGGCGCGATGCCATCCTCGCTGCCGCGGCCAGCGCAAACGTGAGCATCAGCCGCATCGGCCAGATCACGGCCGAGCCGGGCCTCAGCGTGTTGGCGGCCGACGGCCAGCCGCTCCCTTACGACAAAACCGGCTATGACCACTTTGCGGCCTGATCACAAATTCCTCCTCGCGCACCCGGCCCACCTGATCGCCTTCGGCTTCGGCAGCGGGCTCGCGCCCAAAGCCCCCGGCACGGTCGGCACCCTGCTCGGCTGGCCGCTGTACTGGCTGGTTGTCGCCGTTGTGCCGGACCTGCCGAACCAGCTCATCCTGCTGATTGCCGGCTTTCTGCTCGGCGTCTGGGCCTGCGGCAAAACCGGCCGCGCGCTCGGCGTCGCCGATCACGGCGGCATGGTGTGGGACGAGATCGTCGCGTTTGCGCTGGTGCTGCTGTTCACGCCACCCGGCTGGCTGTGGGCCGGCATCGCCTTCCTGCTGTTCCGCTTTTTTGACATCATCAAACCCTGGCCGATCCGGCTGGCCGACCGCCATCTCAAAAACGGCTTCGGCGTCATGTTCGACGACCTTCTGGCAGCGGGCTACGCGCTGGCCCTGATTAAAGGATTGCAATGGCTCGTGTAAACGACGAAGAACTCCAGCAACTCGCCGGTGAACTGGGCGCCGCGCTGCTCGCCCGCGGCTGGATGGTCGCCACCGCCGAATCCTGCACCGGCGGCTGGATCGGGCAATTGCTCACCGCCATACCCGGCAGTTCGGCCTGGTACGAACGCGGCTTCATTACCTACGCCAATGCGGCCAAGCAGGAAATGCTCGGCGTGCCGGCCGCCACGCTGGATACCTACGGTGCCGTATCCGAAGAAACCGCCAGCGCCATGGCGGCAGGTGCTCTTGCACACAGCCACGCGCAGGCCTCGCTCGCCATTTCCGGCATCGCCGGACCCGGCGGCGGCACCCCGCAAAAACCGGTCGGACTGGTGTGCTACGGCTGGGCGCTGGCAGACGGCACGGTCATGTCGTCTACCTGCCGTCTCGACGGCGACCGCGAGGAAATCCGCTCGCGTGCCGTCGCGGCGGCCTTGCGCGGACTGCTTGAGTTGATCGGCGGAAAGCCCTGAGCGGGTATCAACTGTAGAAGTTCAGACTTGGGCTGACTGAGCGTTCATGCTCAGGTCGTGCTTATCAGGCAGGAACCGGCCATGAGCGGTCATCTGGGCGTGTCTCCCACAGCAGACATTTTGTCCGGATTATCAATACATATACGGACAGACAGCCTCGACAGACCGACCATGGATCAAGCAGTTACGGCTTATCAACATGTTCTGCGAATTTCAATAATTCGGGCTGACCGTCCGGTGAATAACTATTAGGTCTCTGTGCCATGTCGTATTTCTACTTTGACGAGACAATTCGGGAGCGAGGGAACTTCATTATTGGAGCGCTCGTAGTGTCTGAGCACGACCTCTCGCCAATCGTTAGCGAGCAATGGCGTCGGCTAGGGCTAAACCCAGAATCAGCTGAATACAAAAGCTCCGACCCAAAAGAGAATAGCAATTTAGGAGTGGTGCAGCGCCAGGTTATGGCCGAATTGCTACAACGTTCAAAGCTCGCACTAACTGTCGCACCAGTGTCAGAAAGGCTGCGGCTCGGGGAATACTGCACCGATCTTCTCGTTCAACTTACCGATACAGGCTTCTTGCAAGAAGGCGAGCACGTCCTGTACCTAGATCAAAATATCAGGCTAGGGATCGGCGACTTGGAACGACTAAGGGATCTAAACATTTCTTCGTTCCCCGGCTCCGACTCGAAAATGATCGGTGGCATCCAAGCCGCCGACCACGCTGCTCATGCTCTAGGCGGAATGCTTCTTGAAGAAATGGGTTTAATAACAAAGCAAGTACGAGCAGGTGTGAACTCGGGTTACCCACCTGACGACCTATTAGAACTAGGTTTTGAGCTATGGGCATCATTACGCTACGCCCTGATAGGCCGAAACGAGCACATCGAAGGGCTATCCCCACATCCTGATGATCCGGCGAATCCATACTTTTGTATCGACGGCGTAGGATTGCACGTTGCTTCAGCATGTTCCGAAACACTCGCACAACAGGCAAGGTCAAGGTTCGGAGTCAACTATCTTGGCTGCATTCATTAAAGTAAAAAGACGACCTAACAAACGCTTCGAGTGCTCGGCTCCGACAGCAAGTGGAACTTGCTACCGGAGCCCCCTCAAACTGAAAGTTAGGCGCTAAAGGCCCACTACATGTTCTCGGAAAAAGAATTCAAGCTGCTCGCCGTTCTAAAAGAAACGCCCTTCATCAAGCGGGAAAATTTTGCTTCCGACGAAGAGTTCGACTTTTCCTGCGAACTGGCTAGGGAGCTTTTCGCTAATAATGTCATTGTGTCATCGGCAAATAAGCCATTCAGGCGAAACTTCACGGGTCATGGTGCGCAATACGCAATCGTTGGTCCGTTTTCCCTCTCGGCTATAGCACGTGAAGGCCTTGCATTGGAAAGCTATTCGGCCTACAAGAAAGCACAACCTCGAGAATCACAGTGGGGGCTTTCTAATAGACTGGTGGTGTGGTCAATCGTGGCGGCGCTTCTGGGTACGGCAGTGACAATCGTGATCTCGCAAATGGGCGGCATCTAACCATGGCTGACACGTTCGAAGTGACCACCTCGCCGGGACTGAAGTTGAGTGGAGTCTTGCGCCGTTACATGGACTTGGCTAAATACATTGATCTACTGCGGACTGAATCCCTTTACTTCCGTCGAGCTGATAAATTTTCGGACCGGTTTGAGGGGGCACTTACGCCAGTTATTCGGCGCTCTATCGATGAAGCTCATCGCGATGGGCACACGAATGAAAACTCTGAAACCTTCTATCGCCGCGCACGTGTGGGATCACTTGTTTCGTGCTGGAGCATTGGAGCCCGCGACAATATGGCCCTTTGGAAACTGTACGGTGGTGCGGCGACCTCCATCGCTGTCACTACAATGATTGAGCGCCTACTTACCGTTGCATCCACCTGGCCCGATCTGACATACATCTCGAAGGTTAGATATATCAATCATTTCGCGAATCCGGACATGGTTATTGGGCACTACACAGACCCTCTCGAATTCAAACACGAAGCATATTCGTATGAGCGCGAACTTCGGATACTAATATCACGCCACCGTGGCGATTGGGAGAGAACGCCAGAGAGCATCCATCTTCCAATTGCCGACCTCAACTCTTTCGTGCGAAGTGTGGTTGTGGGACCCGAAGCACCGGACTGGTTTTACAATCTGATTGTGGACATCACCAAGCGGTATGGTGTCAATAGTCCTGTAAGGCGCTCAACGTTGACTAATGTGCCAATTTAACCTAGCTAAACAATCAACCGAACCATCCAACAGTTGCACTGCTGGGTTCACTCCACGCTACATGCTCCGGTGGCTGGTTATCTCAAAAGTTGAATGTCGGCTTTCAGAATCGGCCAACTTCCGCTTTGGGTCGATTTGAGACTACCGAACGAAGAATCAGACACGTGCTGTCAGATCAAGCCGGAACCTCTACACATCAGCTCAATCCCGAATAAAACGCCCACGCCGCGAACGGTTCGATCTCGTCGCGGTTCAACAGCATCAACTGATAGGCATTCGGGTTCATCGCGTGGTCCGGCGTGGTGTCGACGTTCATGCGTTGCAGCACGTAGCCCAGCAGGGCGCGCCGCACGTCCACCTCGATCACCCCGTCACTCGCCACGCCGTAATCCAGCAACAGGCTTTCGCGCTTCAGCACATCGAGCCCGCTGTGCGGCGCAAGCTGCAGGCTGACCGTTTCCGTCCAGTCTTCGTCGTACTGCCCGCCGGATTCGGCGGGCGTATCCAGGCATTCGGCATGCGTAATGCGCGACAGCACGAAATCGCGGAAGTCGCAGCTCTCTTCGTGATAGGCACGCACGTGCCAGCGGGTGCCGGTATCGACCAGGGTGTGGGGCTCGAGCATGCGTTGCGCCGGGCTGTCCTGGCCGGTGCGATCCTCGCGGTCGGACAGCGAACGGTAACGAATCCGCAATTTGCGGCGACCGCGAATGGCACGCGTGATCTGCGCCAGGATCTGCGGACTCGGCAGGCGCACCGGCAGGGGCAATGACGCACTCGCCAATCCGTAGATCAGTTCCACCCCGTAGGGCCCGTTCGCGACCGCCAGATTGGCTGCGATGATGGGCAAGGCCCGGGCCGGCGCCAGGTCGGCAAACACCGCAGCGAAATGTTCATTCGGCACGAATCCGAACACGCCGTGCTGGTACACCAGGTTGCCGGGTGCCAGGTCGCTGTAAAGCTTGAGGTCCTTGGTGGCGGCCGCATCCGAAATGCCAAAGGCTTTCGCGACATCGCCACGCGTGACCACGCCCCCATACCAGGCCATCATTTCGATGTACTGCAGACGCTGGCGCGTCGCCCACTTCACATCCAGCCACATTTTTTCTTTTGAAATCATATCGCTTGCTCCGAACAAGCCTGAGACTCGGACGATTATAGGCGCGCGCCCGCCAAATAAAACAACATGATTAGTATTTTATAGTTAGGTGATATTTTTTATTGACATGAATAAATGTATGGCCTAAAGTCACCCCATCGCAACCCACTCTGGAGAGACACCATGGCCACCCCCGCAATGACCGAAGACAAAATGAAGGCACTTGCCGCCGCCCTCGGGCAAATCGAAAAGCAGTTCGGTAAGGGCTCCGTCATGCGCCTGGGCGACCACGATGTCGCGCGCGACATTCAGGCAGTGTCGACCGGATCGCTGGGCCTCGATATCGCGCTGGGGATTGGCGGCCTGCCGCGTGGCCGGGTGGTCGAAATCTACGGCCCGGAGTCGAGCGGCAAAACGACCCTCACGCTGCAGGTCATTGCCGAAATGCAGAAACTCGGCGGTACCGCGGCCTTCATCGACGCCGAGCACGCGCTTGATCCCTCGTATGCGCAAAAACTCGGCGTCGACGTCGACAACCTGCTGGTCTCGCAGCCCGATACCGGCGAACAGGCGCTGGAAATCGCCGACATGCTGGTGCGTTCCGGCAGCGTTGACGTGGTGGTGGTCGACTCGGTCGCCGCGTTGACGCCGAAAGCCGAAATCGAAGGCGAAATGGGCGATTCGCACATGGGTCTGCAAGCCCGCCTGATGAGCCAGGCGTTGCGCAAGCTCACCGCCAACATCAAGCGCACCAACACCCTGGTGATTTTCATCAACCAGATCCGCATGAAAATCGGCGTCATGTTCGGCAGCCCCGAAACCACCACCGGCGGCAACGCGCTGAAGTTCTACGCCTCGGTTCGCCTCGACATCCGCCGCATCGGCGCGATCAAGAAAGGCGACGAAATCATCGGCAACGAAACCAAGGTCAAGGTCGTCAAGAACAAGGTCTCGCCGCCGTTCAAGGAAGCCTTCTTCGACATCCTCTACGGCCAGGGCATCTCGCGCGAAGGCGAAATCATCGAACTCGGCGTCCTCCACAAGTTCGTCGACAAGTCCGGCGCCTGGTACGCCTACAACGGCGAGAAAATCGGCCAGGGCAAGGACAATGCGCGCGAATACCTGAAGGAGCATCCGGAAATCGCCGCCGAAATCGAAGCCAAGGTCCGCGTGGCCGTGGGCGTCAACAGCCAGGCCATGGCGCCCGCCGAAGCCGATGCCTGAACCCGGCGCCAACGTAGCGCAAGCTAACAAGCTGCGCGAACGCGCGCTGGGCTTGCTGGCACGGCGCGAACACAGCCGCGTTGAACTCAGTCGCAAGCTGGAACAGGCGGGTTATCCAGTCGAGGAAATCCGCCCCCTGCTGGACGCATTCGAAGATAAAAAGTGGCTGTCGGATCAGCGTTTCGCCGAAAGCTATGTGGCCGACCACCGCGCGCGCGCGGGCAGCGTCAAGTTGGCCTACGACCTGCGCCAGCGCGGAGTGAGCGACGCCATCATTGCCTGCGTGCTGGGTGACAACCGCGACACCGAACTCGAACGCGCGCGCAGTGTGTGGCAAAAGAAGTTCGGCACACCGCCGAACGATGCTGCTGAAACCGCCCGCCACATCCGTTTCCTGCAGAGCCGGGGATTCACGCCGGACATCATCCGGCGCGTCATCCGGCAAAGCGACGATGCAATCAGCTAAAACCGTGACGACACAGGGGTTTCAGCCATGGCCCGACGCTATCTTTCGTAAAAATCCGCAGCTAGAATGGCTTATCGCGTCATTCTGACGTTCGTTATTTCTGGAGGTCGCATGAACACGCAATACACCACCCTTGATCGCAGCCAGTCTGCTGCCGTATCGACCAACAAGGTCGTTCGCAACACCTACATGCTGCTGTCGATGACGCTGGCCTTCGCCGCGCTCACCGCCGGCGTGACCATGTCGCTCAACCTGCCCTCGCCCGGCTTCATCATCACCCTGGTCGGCTACTTTGGCCTGTTGTTCCTCACCACCAAGTTCCGCAACAGCGGTGCAGGCCTCGGCTTCGTGTTCGCCCTCACCGGCTTCATGGGCTATACCCTCGGCCCCATCCTCAACGCCTACCTGTCGCTGCCCAACGGCACCCAGACCGTGATGATGGCGATGGGCGGCACGGCTGCGATCTTCCTCGCCCTGTCGGCCTACGTGATGACCACCCGCAAGGATTTCAGCTTCATGGGCGGCTTCCTCGCGGTCGGCATCCTGGTCGGTTTCCTCGCCAGCATCGGCGCGTTCTTCTTCGAACTGCCCGGCCTGTCGCTGGCGGTATCGGCCATGTTCGTGCTGCTGATGTCCGGCCTGATCCTGTACGAGACCAGCAACATCATCCACGGCGGCGAAACCAACTACATCATGGCGACCGTCACCCTGTTCGTGGCGATCTTCAACCTGTTTACCAGCCTGCTGCAGCTGCTGGGTTTTGCCAACAGCGATTGAGCCTGCATGTCCGATGCAAGCAAAACGGCGTCTTCCAGGACGCCGTTTTTCATTGACACCCACAGCCACTTCGACGCGGCTGAATTCGACGCCGACCGCGACGCCGAGTACGGGCGCGCCCAGGCTGCCGGCGTCGCCCTGCAGATCGTGCCCTCGATCACCCGCGACAATTTTGCCGCCGTTGCCGCCACCTGCACGGGCTATCCGGGCTGCCTGCCGGCATGGGGGCTGCACCCGATGTACATCGCGACTCACCGGCCCGAGCACCTGGTAGATCTGCGCGCGCAAATCGCGGCGCACCGTCCGGTGGCGATCGGCGAAATCGGTCTGGATTTTTTCGTGCGCGGACTCGACCCGGCCACGCAAACGCATTACTACGTCGAGCAGCTGAAAATTGCGCGTGATTTCGACTTGCCGGTACTGCTGCACTGCCGCAAGTCGAGCGACGAACTATTGAAACACCTGCGCCAGATCAAGCTGCCCGGCGGCATCGCGCATGCCTTCAACGGCAGCGCGCAGCAGGCGGCGGAATTCATCAAGCTCGGATTCAAGCTGGGATTCGGCGGTGCCTTCACCTGGCCGCGCGCCAATCATCTGCGCAGGCTGGCAGCCGAGCTGCCGCTCGAGTCCATCGTGCTGGAAACCGACAGCCCCGACATGCCCCCCGTGTGGATCGGCCAGGGCCGCAACGCCCCGGGCGAGCTGCCGCGCATTGCAGCGGAACTGGCCCTGCTGCGTGGCATGACGGTCGAAGACATCGCCGCAGCCACCACCCGCAACGCCCGCGAGCGCCTCAAGCTGGCTTGAGACGGCTTCAGTTGGGTAGCCGAAGCCCCCCCTACCGTTGCGGAAGTCAATCGTCAGCCAGTTAGGGACATCGAGACGCGGGGGGGTTGGCGATGGGGAAATCATCGGAAGGCGGCGCTTCGCCTCCGCCGTCTCAAAAATCGCGCTCGACCTTGAAGCCATTGATCAGGATGTCGGCCGCCACCATACGCGCGCCGTGGTTGACTGCATCCAGAATGTCGCCATCCGTCCAGCCCGCTTCGCGCGCACCCTGAACGTCCAGCGCGGTGACGCTGTTGGAATCGCGGGTTGCCTTCAGCACCAGTCCCAGCAGCATCTTTTCATCCCCGGACAGCGGACTGTTCCTGAAATCGGCCCGCGTTGCGGCCACCTGCTCGGGTGTCCAGCCGGCCATGTTGATCAGCATGCCTGCATTCATATCGATGCAATACGCGCACTGACCGCCCTGCGACACCAGCATGCGGATGCACGCGGTCAGCGGAAAAGACAGCCGCGGATGTTGCATCATGCTGCTGTAGTACTCCCACTGATGACGGAGCAGGAACGGATTGGCGCTGAACACCTGGATCGCCGTCGGCACATGTCCCCATGCCTGCTTGATCTGCGCATAAATCTCGGCCACTTCACCCGTTGCGGTCTCGGGCGTCATCGTTTGCAAAATACTCATTGAACTCTCCTTGGGGTTTAGATCCAGCGTCTGACACGGCGTTTGTATTGCCGGTAAGCCTCGCCGAATTTCGCTTCGAGATGGGCTTCTTCATGCCGGATCACGCCGAAGCGCAACATGACCCAGATCAGGGGCGCGAACAGCAACGGCCACAGCGTGTTGAGCAGCAAGGCCACGCCGACCAGAATGAACCAGTCGCCCAGGTAGATGGGATTGCGGCTAAAGCGGAACGGGCCGTCCGTGCAGAGCGCGGATGCGCCTGCATAGGGATTGACCGTGGTGTGATGGCGGTAAAACGTCCACAGCGTCCAGCTGAACAACATCAGGCCGACGGCCAGCCACAGCCAGCCAAGCGGACGCGAGGCGGCCCCGCCATCGAAGGCCAGCGGCAGCACATGGCGATCCAGCCACCAGCCGCCCAGAAGGGCAGCCGCGTAAGGCGCGGGCGGCAGGATCAGCGTACGCGGACGTTGCAGTTCACTTTTCATGCGCATCCCCTCCGGTTGCGAAATTCATGATTTCAGGGTGTCCAGATAGTGGCTCAACTGCCCGAGGCAGCCTCGATACGCCGCGACCGACTGCGTGTTCTTGCTCATCCCGATACAGCCTTCGAGCGCGGACACAATGAAAAATGCGGTATCGCCAGGCTTGACCGCTGCATTCACTTCGCCCGATTTGAGGCCGCGCTTCAGCGCCGCCGTCACCACGCCCACCCACGCCTCGAACAGGCTGTTCAGCTGCAGCCGAAAGGCTTCGTCGACCGGGCTCATTTCCTGCATCAGATTGTTGAGCGGACAGCCCAGCGTCACCACCCAGGGGTCGGGCTCGCTCGCCTTGCCTTTGAGCAACGCCTGCATCGCTGCCAGCGGCTGTTGAGTATCGGCCAGCGGCGCGAACATCATTGCCGCCAGTTGTGGCCGGATCACCTCCTCGATGACCGCCAGCCCCAGCGCTTTCTTGTCGGGAAAATGGTGGTACAGCGCACCTTTGGTCAAGCCGGTATCCGCGAGGATATGCGTCAGTGATGCCGCCTGAAAGCCGTTGCGATGAATTTCAGCGAAGGCCGCTTCCAGCAGTTTTTGCCGGGTCAGGTCGGGGGTTTTGATCGATGCGTTCATGAACCTGATCATACATACCGGTTGGTATGTGTCAAGACAAAGAATCAGGGCGGATCAGCACGGCGACGCGTCGAGCTTCTGGCAGACCCCGGCCGCAGGCTCTCCCCGGGTCAGCGTATCCAGGGTCTGAGCCAGCGCGGTCGGGTACGTCCAGCCGGTCGATTCGATCGACCCGAACGGCGGCACCCCGACCAGCAGGTTCTGCACCGCCACGGCACAGAACAGCGGCGCCGTAAAGCCGCTGGCCTGGATGCGCTGTTCGATCAGGGCGAACGCATCGGGCTGCAGGCGAAACCGATAGAGGCGGATGTTGGGGCCGTCGACTGTCTGATAGCGCGCGTAGTCCGCCAGGCTCGGCCCCGGCCAGTCCTTGTCTTCACTGCGCACCCCCACATAGCTGCCCGCCGGATCGAGCAGCCGCTTGCCGGCAAACAGGCCGGCATGGTTGCCGCCCAGGGCGTTGTCGTTGATCACCACCACCACTTCGTCGGCAGCCGGCTCGCTCAGGTTGACTAGCACGCTGGGTGCAGGTTCGGTATTCCAGTTGGGGGCTTCGGCGGCCTGCGCGGGCGTGGCCGCCAGCAAGGCAAGCGACAGGACGGCAGACTTCATGCGGGTACGAGGCGCAGGGACAATCAAAACCAGACCGCTGCGATCAGCGCAAATCTGAGTGCGACACCGCGCGCAGAAACTCGTTGCGCTGCTGATCGCTGCTGCGGAAGCAGCCGGTGAACGCCTGCGTCACCACGCGTTCGTCGCCGCGCCGGTCTTCGCCCAGCAGCAGGCATAGTTGCTCGGCCTCGATGATGCACGCAGCGCCCTGCGCCAGACCGTGCGTCACCAGGGCTTCCGCGATGTCGCGCGTCATCCATTCCTGGTAGGTGAAGCGATGGCCGATCGCATCGACCATGCGCGCGATGCGCCCGAAGCCATGCAGCCGGCCGCCCGGAATATAGGCCACGTGTGCCACCCCGCGAAACGGCACTAGATGGTGCGGACAGACGCCATGCACGGCGATGCCGCGTACCACCACCATGTCGTCGCGCGTGTCGGCGAAGCCTTCGCCCAGCGCATCGGCCGGGTGCATGGCGTAGCCGCCGAGCAGGCGCTTTTGCCACAGTTCGCGCACACGCTGGGCGGTGCGCCCGGTATGTACCGAATCCGGCGCCACGCCACAGGCGACCAGCATGTCGTTGACCGCCCGCTCGAACGCCGCCGGATCGAACTGCCCGACCTGCGGGATGCCGAGACTGCCCGAAGCCGGGTGGGCGTGGCCGTCGTGGTCGCAGGTGTCAGTCATTGTTCAGGGTCGACTTGAGGAATTCGAGCGTGCGCGTCCACGAATCGGTGTCGGCCGCGTTGTCGTATTTGAGCGGCAGGCCGAACTGCGCTGCGTAGCTGTCGGCTTCGCGGTTGGTGAAGGTGTGCTTCACCCCTGGATAGGCCACGAACATGTAGTCGGCCTTGGCGGTGTCCATTTCGAGCTTGAACGCTTCGACCTGCTCCGGCGGCACCACCGGGTCGGCCTCACCGTGGAACACGCGCAGCTTCGTCTTGATGCTGCCGGGCTTGACCGCGACGTCGGTGGCCAGCACGCCGTGATAGCTGACCGCCGATTTTAGCGGCTCGCCCGCGCGCGCCATGTTGAGTACCACGCCGCCGCCAAAACAGTAGCCCAGCGCGGCCAGTTCGCCCTTCTTCACATTGGGCTGCTTGCCGAGAAACTGCTCGGCCGCCTGGAAGCGGCCCAGCGCCAGCGGCGGATTCTTGTTGACGCTGCCGGCCAGCTTGCCAGCATCCGCCGGGTTGTCGGCCGTCTGGCCGTTGCCGTACATGTCGACCACCAGCGCGACATAGCCTTCGCCGGCCAGCATGCGCGCCCGCTTCCGTGCGTAGTCGTTGACGCCCCACCATTCGGGCACCACCAGCACCCCGGCGCGCTTGCCCTTGACGGCGTCGTCGTAGGCCAGATAGCCGCGCATCGTGGTATCGCCCGCCGGATAGCTGACATCCTTGCCGATCACGGCAGCATGGGCGGACGCTGTGAACAACAGCAAGGTCAGAGCAAGGGTGGTTTTCATGGTCGTCTCCAAAGAATGATCCAAAAGCATACCGCGCCCGCATCCGCAATAACAACCGGCCGGCGTTAAACTCGCTGCCTCGTTGGAACTCGCCCCCCGCCATGACAGAACCCGTCCGCCTTGCCAAACGTGTCGCCGAACTGCGCGCCTGCTCGCGCCGCGAAGCCGAGCAGCTCATCACCGGCGGCTGGGTGCGGGTCGAGGGTGTGGTGGTCGAGGAGCCGCAGGCGCGCGTCGCGGCGGAACGCATCGACATCGACCCCGCCGCCAACATCATGCAGGCCGAACCCGTCACCCTGCTGCTGCACAAGCCGCCCGGCCATCACGCCATAGAGGGCGACCCGGCGGCGGCGCAGCTGCTCGACGCGGCCCACCACTGGGCAGAAGACGCCTCGGGGATCGCACGGCTGAAACGGCATTTCACCCAGCTCACGCCCTGCGTCCCGCTCGAAACCGACGCCAGCGGCCTGGTCGTCTTCACCCAGGACTGGCACGTCTCGCGCAAGCTCGGCGAAGACGCCGCCCTGATCGAGCACGAACTCATAGTCGAAGTAAGCGGCGAAGTGCTGCCGAACACGCTGAAAAAATTGAACCAGGCCATCCGCTACAACGGCCGCATCCCGCCGACGATCAAAGTCAGCTGGCAAAACGAAACCCGCCTGCGCGTGGCGCTAAAGGGTGCGCAGGTGGGGCAAGTCGCCCATCTGTGCGAAGCCGTCGGTTTGCAGGTAGTGTCGATGAAGCGCATCCGCCTCGGCGGGGTGTCGCTGGGCAAGGTGCCGCAGGGGCAATGGCGTTATCTGCGTCCGGACGAGCGATTCTAGGAGCCTGTCGGACTTGAAAAATCGAAGCGAAAATTCGGCTGGTCGAGGACAGATTTTGACGATTTCGCAGGGCAATAGTCATTCTATTGCTCAAGAAAGCGGCGAAATATGGACCGGCCAGGCGGATTTGCAGCCGATTTCCTTCTAGTCCGACAGGCTCCTAGTCAGGCCGCTCAGGCCGCAGCCAGCATCTGTTTGCGGTAACGGTTGAGGTCGCGCACGTTCTCGAACGTCTGGCCGAGCAGACTGGACAGATTGCGCAGGATGCCGCCGACCACCTTGTTTTCCCAGGTTTCGTCAAAGCGGATCTGTTCGTCGAGCCAGCGTTCCAGCCATTGCGGATCGGGCAGGCGCGACTGGATCGTGTCCTGCGGAAACAGCGCCTCGTTGACGTGCAGGTTGGTGGGGTGCAAGGCCTTGTCGGAGCGCTGGCTGGAGGCCATCAGGAAACCGATCCTGGCGAACGCCGCCGCCACGCCGGGCCCGCCCTGCTTCAGCGCCCGCTTCATGTATTGCAGATATGCGCCGCCATGGCGGGCCTCGTCGCGCGAGATGGTTTCGTAGATGTGCTTGATCACCGGCTCGGTATGCCACGCCGATGCGCACTTGTACCACTGGGTGAGGCGCACCTCGCCACAGAAATGCAGCATCAGGGTTTCCATCGGCGGCGCCGGGTCGAACGGGAAGCGAACAGCGTGCAGCTCGTCCTCGGTCGGCACGTACTCGGGTTTGAAGCGGCGCAGGTATTCCATCAGCACCAGCGAATGCTTCTGTTCCTCGTAGAACCAGATCGACATGAAGGCGGAAAAATCGCTGTCGTGCGCAAAGTCGCGCAGGAACATTTCGGTAGCCGGCAGCGCCGCCCACTCGGTAATCGCGTTGAGCTTGATCGTCAGCGCCTGCTCGTCGCTCAGCCTGGCGGCATCGAAGCTGTCCCATGGAATATCGGTTTCCATGTTCCAGCGGGCGCGTTCAAGCGATTTGAAAAGGTCGATATAAAGCATGTCGGAGCAGGCCTGATGTATCGGGGCGTGGCGTATCGGAATGTATAGACCCATGACGGCCGAACAGATTCGACCGTGTGGAAGTTTAATTCCGGCTCATGTCACGCATTCGATCGCGGATCAACCTTCATCCAGGGCCGAGATAGCCGGGCAGTCCGCCAGTTCGACCTCCGCCAGCATCAGCGCCTGCGCCAGCCGCACGCCGCTTTCCCAGGCGCGCTCGACGCCGGCGCCGGCAATGCCGTCGCCGATCAGGGCGACCCGGTTTTCACGGTCGCCCAGCCAGAAACCGCCGATCGTGGATTCCGGCTTGGCATGCCGCCACAAATGCGAGGCTTCGACCTCGACCGGCCACGGCAGGCCCAGCAAACCCATCACGGCCGAGGCGGCGCGGGTGCTGGCCTCCATCTCCGAGGCCTCCAGATAGGTTTCGGCGAATTCGTGGCTGCTGTGCACCGTCCACAGGCCTTCGCCGCCGGCTGTTTGCCGCACCGCCAGGTCAATCAGATGGTCGTCGAAACGGATAATGTCAGCCTCAGGCCCGCCCTCCCAGCGCATCAGAAACGACCAGATCGGACGATAGTGCACTTCACCGAGACGTTCGCTCAGACGCGGCAAGGCATCGAGCAGGGGAATTGCCTGCGGCACCGGCACGCTGCAGACGACGCAGTCGTAATCGCCCATGACCTGGCCGTTTTCCAGAATGATCGTGCGCGGACGAACCGCGCTGACGCGCGACTCGGTATACAGATGCGCCGTGCCCAGCAATTTGCGCACGATCTGGGACGGCTCGATCAGTGGGAGGTAATGGTTTTGCAACTGCGCGTGTGCCCAGCCCTTGTTGGCGCGGCCATGCAGCACCTCGCCACGCACCGGTGCGAGCCAGCCCTGACGCGCCCAGTCGCGCAGCTGGCTACGGAACGGATCGCGCTTGGCCGAAATGAACGGCGTACCCAGCGTGGCCCAGCCCGGCTCCAGGCGGCGGGTCGACAGGCGACCACCCGCCCCGCGTGCCTTATCGAATATATCCACGTCCCAGCCTGCTGCTGCGAGCGTGCCCGCGCAACTGGCTCCGGCTATTCCTGCGCCAACAATGCCTGCTCTGAGAGGTGCCATGCTTGATTGATCCTTTGATAGGGCCGCGCGGGCCAGCGATAAACGAATTGAATTGAACTCTATCAGTAAATACTTAATTGCCAAGCCGCCAAAAACAACTGGCTTGATCAGCTGCTCAATTCAACCCGGATAATCCATCAGGACGCGCGATGATGGCGAGACGGTTTGCGAGGCAGTTTTGTTGCTTGGGAGAAGCCCATGGTTGTTCCATGGGCGCCGAGCAAGCGGCAAAAATGACCGCAAAGCGGCCGCCAGCGCGCGCGTAGGCGCTAAGCGCCGCCTGATGGATTATCCGGGTTTAAGTACTTCTGCATGGCGACATGCGGAATACCCGCCTCTTCATAAGGGTTGCCCACTGCCATGAATCCGGCTGCAACATAGAAACCAGCCGCATGGGTTTGCGCGCTGAGCAGGACGCAAGCGTGGCCCTGCGACTGTGCCAGATGGACTGCCGCTGCCAGCAAGGCTTGCCCAACCCCGTGTCCGCGCCATTCCGGCAGCACCGCCATGCGGCCAATATGGCCGTCGGGCAGCAGGCGCGCGCAGCCGATCGCCGTGCCGTCCGCCAGGGTGACCAGCAGATGCAGCGAGCCGGCATCGTCGGCATCCCATTCCAGCGCCTCGGGCACCCCCTGCTCGTCGATGAAAACCTTGCGCCGCACCGCACCCAGACGCACGGCATCGCGCGCCCAGTCGGTTTCGTGGATGACGAAGCGACTCATGCGCCCTGCCCGACCTGCGCAAAGCGCCGCGCCGCGCGATGGCCGCGTGCCGCCTGCACACCCCGCAGCGCCCACAGGCCGGCGACGAAATAGCTGCCGGTGATCAGCAGCGCCTGACGATGGTCGCCTGCGGTGATCCAGCTGGCCGCACCGTAAGTCAGCGGGCCGAGTATCGACGCGAGCTTGACCGCCAACCCCCACAAACCGAAAAACTCGGCCTGCTGCGCCGGCGGCGCCAGCAGGCCCACCATCGCCCGTCCGGCCGACTGCGAAGCGCCCATGCACAACCCGGCCAGATTGGCCGCCACCCAGAACATGCGCTCGTCCGGCGCCATCCAGGCCAGCAACACCATCACGATCCAGCCCGCCAGCGTCAACGCGATCGCCCGCACATGGCCGATCCGGTCCTGCACGTGGCCGAACACGAAAGCGCCGAGCGCCGCCGTGATATTGACCAGCAACACCAGCAGGATGGTTTGCTGGGTGGTGAAATGGAACACCTGGCTAGCGTAGATCGCCGCCAATGTGATCACCGCCTGGATGCCCGCCTGATACAGCACGGTGCACACCAGAAAACGTTTGAGATCGGGCAGCTGTCGCAGATGGCCCAGCGTGTGCCGCACCTGCGCCCAGGCGTTGCGCGCAATTTGCGCCGGCTGCGGCGTGGCGCGTTCGCGCAGCATCGTCAGCGTGGGCAGACTGGCCAGCATGAAAATCGCAGCGGTGATCAGCATGGTCACCGGAACAAAGTCGCTTGCGCCCTGCCCCTGGGCCTGCGCCCAGCTGATATAGGCCAGGCTCGCCCCCAGCGACACCAGCCCGCCGACATAGCCCAACGACCAGCCCCAGCCCGACACCCGGCCGAGTGCGCGCGGACGCGCGAGTTCAGGCAAAAACGCGGCGATCAGATTTTCGCCGGTACCGAAGAAATAGTTGGACAGCACCAGCGCGACGATGGCCAGAATCAGCGCGCCGGGCGCGGCAAACACCAGCAGCGCAGTAAAGCCTGCGCAGCCCAGGGTAGTCAGCCATAGCAGCTTCTTCTTGCTGGCGTGCGCGTCGGCATAGGCGCCAATCAGCGGCGCGGTCAGCATCACCAGCGCATAGGAAACAGAGAGCGCCAGCGTCCAGGCAAACGTCGCCCATGGCGCATTGCCGGCCACGGCCGCCACGAAATAGGCGCTGAACACGGCGGTGATGACCACCGTGGTGTAGCCAGAATTGGCGAAGTCGTACATTGCCCACGCCCATACCTCGCGGCGGCGCACGCCGGGTTGAAACAAGTCATTCATCTGGGAAGTCTGGAGTCGGTTGTAGAAAAAACGGGGTCAGCGGAAATCCACATGATGGTCAAGGCTCAAAGAAGCTGACCCGATTGCGTCCACTTTCCTTGGCTTGGTACATCGCCTTGTCGGCCCATTTCAGGATGTCATCCTGAGTTGCTTCGTGATCGATGAACAGCACCACGCCGATGCTCGAGGTGCAGCGATGTTCCACTGTGGTTTCCGTGCCGTCCTCTTGTTTGCGCGTCAATAAATAGGGTTCGGCCAGCTTGGCGCGAATTTTTTCGGCCGCGATGCCGGCCTGCACAATGGATCGTTCTCTGTCAGCATCCAGCTTGCTGAGTATCACCACGAACTCATCGCCGCCGAAACGCGCGATGGTGTCCATTTCACGCACGCAGTGGGTGAAGCGATGCGCGACTTCGGTCAACAGCAAATCGCCCATGTCATGGCCGTACGTATCGTTGAGCGGCTTGAAGTTATCCAGATCGAGGAACATCACCGCGCCGTAACAGCCACTGCGTCTGCTGGCAGCCATCGCTTGCCCCAAACGGTCATTCAACAGGCGGCGATTGGGCAGTTGCGTCAGGGCATCATAGAAGGCCAGGTTGCGGATCTGGTTTTCGCTTTCCCGCAAGTCACGGGTGATTTTCTCGTTCATCCGCATGGCCGCTTCCAGTTCGTCGGTGCGGCGGCGCACTTGGTCTTCCAGCGTAATCGCGGTCTGGAACAGGTTGAAGTCCGACCCTTGAATGCTCGCGTTGCGTTCTGCGCGATTCATCAGCGACTGAATGATCTTGTTCAGGCGCACGATCTCGGCCTGCAAGGTTTCGACTTGATCACTCACCGCGCGGCTGCCCCGGAACAGCTTCGGGAGCGGCGCCGATGGCGATCCCGGTGAGCGTCTGGTTGACGTGCATGCCCTTGAACTGCTCGCCATAGCAGCTGAAACCGATGGTGTTGTTGCGCCGGAAAAGCTCCCCGACGCAATCTTTTAAATTGCTCTGGGATATTTCCAGATTGCGCAGGATGCAGTCGCAGCCGAGGACGAGTTGCGGCGGTCCGATTTCCGCGCGGATTTTTCCGAAAGTCTGTTCCAGGTTATCCAGCAGATCCACGCCATGCGCCACCCTGAACACCAGTCCCTCTTCGATGGCGCAAAAGAAAGTCAGGCTGCCGTCGGCATTCGCTTTCTGGATGGAACGCACATAGTCCGTGCCGTCTATCATCACCACGACGGGCGATGCGGCAAAACACATGGGGTTGAGATCATGCACGGCCACGCCCACCAGCCGCGCATACTCCGCAGCGGCGGGCAGCCCGTTAATCTCCTTGACGATGCGCCCGCTGGCGTCGGCTTCCGTGACCACCAGCCGTTCGTCGGTGGAAACGAAATGCTGGGTTTTGAATACGCTGAAGGGCAAGGTGGTCCGCACCAGAATCAGCACGGCGCTATCGGAGTGGAAGCGCCCGTCGCTATAAACGCTGGTTTGAGTGAATTTCAGATCGTCGCCCGCCGAACCGCCAATCAGCGTGATCTTGCCCAGCGCATATTGCAATGCATGCGCCACGAGTTCTTCGCGAACCGATAAACCGTCAATCAGCATCAAAGCGAAGCTGTTGTCCGGGCTTGCGTCTGGAGCCCTGCTTTCAAGCTGCTGCAACAGGTTCTGGGTAAAGTCATGTCCCCTGCCGATATCGAACTGCCTCAGACGATCCAGCAATCCGCTGACAACCACGCAACTGCCTGCGGGAAAGCTCGCCCCCGACAGGCTGTGCTGGCGATAACCGGCCGGCCCGATTTCTCCCGCCGTGGTACAGCCCACCACATGAACCCCGGCAAACAAACGACTCATTTCCTCAGTCAGCACGCCCAGGTCGTATTCGCTGGAACAGAAGAAGACCACCAGTGCCATATCAGGCTGTGACACCGCCGCATGAAACTCATGCACCGCCTGGCGAGCCCCCGTTGCGCACGTTTGCGCCCTGCGTATACGCTGATCACTCATGTCGATCTCCTGTGTTCCACCCTGAAGGACTCAAGCCCCGCACCCCGGTGCAGACCAGCGACTGTATTCCATCTGTTTATAGCCACTTCCGTCAAATAGTTCTTGGCAACCACCGCACGATGCCGCCGCAAACCGAACAGCTTCCGCGCATGATCTGGTTATGATTACCATGGAATCTCGCTGCCGTCATGGCGGAAAAATCGTCCGTTCATCTCCGGCTTGAAATCTTCCACCAGGGCGCGCATGCCGTGCACGCTCTGCTCGGGGGTGAACGGCGCATCCGGGCCGCCCATGCGGGTCTTTACCCATCCCGGATGCAGCAGCAGGACGCCAATGCCGCGTTGCGCGAGTGCCAGCGAAAGCCCCTTCATGGCGGCATTCAGCGCCGCCTTGCTGGAGCGGTAGGCGTAGTTGCCGGGCGTAGCGATCTCGGCAATGGAGCCCATATGACTGCTGATCGCCACCACCCGTTTTTTATCGCTGCGGGCCACCTGTCCGATGAAGGTCTCGCTCACCCGCATTGGCCCCAGCGTGTTAACGGCGAAAGTGCGCAGCCAGACTTCGGAATCGATGCCCGCGACGTCGCCTGTGAACTTGTCCAGATACACGCCCGCGTTGTTGAGCAGCACGTCGAATCGGGCTTCTTCCAGGTCGAGTTGCAGGGTGCGCAGTTGCTCGCTGTCTGTCACGTCTAGCCGATGCACGCTGACGCGCGGATAACTATCGGCCAGGGCCCTGAGGTCGCCAGCCACCTCAGGGCGGCGGCAGCTGGCGAACACCCGCCAGCCGGCCTCGGCATACTGCCGCGCCCACTCCAGCCCGAGGCCGCGGTTGGCGCCGGTGATCATCACGCTGGGCGTCGTTCGCATCGGATGTCCTCCACAGACCATGCATGCCATCCTTTTATAGATGGCAACCGAAAGCAGCGGAAAAGCATGGGCTACTTCCTTCGCGCTCGGCGTCGTTTTTATTGAAGCAAGAGCCCCCGCCACGAAGGCATACACGGAGTGATCATAAGGTCCGGCCGCTGCGGATCACGCCGACAGCAATGCCCTCGATCACCAGCTCCTGACGCGTAAGGTCGACCACGATCGGCTCGAAGTCGGGGTTCTCCGGCAGCAGCCGCACGGTGTGGCCGCGCTGCTGAAAGCGCTTGACCGTCACCTCGTCGCCGATGCGCGCCACCACTATCTGTCCCGCCTTGGCCTCGGCGTGCTTGTGCACCGCGAGTAGGTCGCCGTCGAGAATGCCGGCGTCCTTCATGCTCATGCCGTGCACCTTGAGCAGATAGTCCGCGCGCGGCGAAAACATGGCGGGGTCGAACTGGTAATGCCGCTCGATGTTTTCCTGCGCCAGAATCGGACTGCCCGCCGCCACCCGGCCCACCAGCGGCACCCCGCTGTCGCCCTTGAGGCGGATGCCGCGCGACGTGCCCGGCACCAGATCCAGCACGCCCTTTTTCGCCAACACCTTGAGATGCGCCTCGGCCGCGTTCGGCGAGCTGAAGCCAAAGTGCTGCGCGATCTCCACGCGCGTCGGCGGCAGGCCAGTGGTTTCGATCCACTCCTTGATCAGGTTCAGGATTTCTTCCTGGCGTGCGGTGAGTTCTTTCATGGGGCTTCCTTAAAATACTGTATGCATGTACAGTTGTATGCGTATACAGTATAAATACCGAATGGCTAAAACGCCAAGCGCGATCTGCCAGCGCCAGGCCAAAGGAGAACCCGCATGATGAAACTCGGAAAGATCAGCCCCCTCGCCTTCAGCCGCATGAAGCAGCGTGGGATTTCCATCGCCGCCCTCAACCATCTGCTCACCCACGGCCAGGTCGAAAAACAGTTCGATGGCGCGCAAGTGGTGTACCTGGACAGCCCCATTCCCGGCCCCACCTGGGCCGGCCGTCCGCAGCCGCGGCTGTATGCGGTAGTGGATGCGGGGGGCGACGTGCTGACAGTAGAGAGGCGGGTACGGCTGAGAGGGTGAGTGGGGTTTGCCGTTATGCACCATTTCATAGCCAATTTATAAATATCAGATAGTCTCGTTTAAACGAGAGACGGGGCTCCAATCAGGCGCAAACAAAGCACCCATCAGGCCATCCTTCGGGGTGGCCTTTTGCTTTTCAGGGCTCTATACAGAAAGCCATGAAATCGATGGTTTGTCAGCAGGCCGGATCAATAATCCATTAAAAACAACGCTCTATTGAGACGGCACAACGAACCGTGGCGGAACCGGTCAGCCTCGTGAGCTGCTGCGGCTTCATACTTCTTCGAGCCGTCTCAATAGTTAACCGAGGTTTGCCATGCCCCAGTCATACCCGCTCCTTCCCAGATCTTGCATGGCAGTGGTGCTCGCGTTAGCGCTGTCGGGCTGCGGGTCGAATGCGCCGCTGGAGAACGATACGTCGTCCGTCGAGCAACGCCTGCTCAAACTCGAGCAACAGGTGGAAAGGCTGGAAGCGCGTTTTGCGGTTCAACCGCCTTACCGGAACAAGGCAGAAATCCAGGCACACATCGAAGCACTTGAAGCGGAGCGGAACGAACTACTGACCCGCCACCTCCCCCAACACCCTTACATCAAGGATATCGACCGCAGATTGGGCATTCTCAACAGTCAGTTGAAGATGCTGGAGTAAGCATCGCATCAATGTTTGTCCAACAGCGCGGTGATCTGCTCGAACGGCAGCGGCTCGCTGAACAGATAGCCCTGCATCTCGTCGCACTTCAGCAGTTTCAGAAATTGCGACTGTTCTTCGGTTTCCACGCCTTCTGCAATGACCTTCAGCCTGAGCGAATGCGCAAGCGAAATGATGGTGGATACAAACGCCATGCTTTCGGCATCCCTGGTCATCGCGATAATGAAAGAGCGGTCGATTTTCAGCAACTGGACCGGCAAGCGCGCAAGATAGCTGAGAGACGAGTAACCGGTGCCGAAATCATCGATGGCGATATTGACGTTCATGTCGCGCAGCGTCTCGAGTTTCCTGATGCTTTCCTCGACGTCTTCCATGATCAGGCTTTCCGTAATTTCCAGGTCCAGCCCGTGCGGCGTCAAGTTCGCGTCCATGATCGCTTCGCGCACCGTTTCCACAAAATTCGTTTGCCGCAGCTGGATCGCCGACACATTGACTGCGATGCGCGGCGCCTGCAGTCCCCGCATGCGCCATTGTCGCTGGTCAGTGAGCGCTCGGCGTATGGCCCACGCGCCGACTTCGAGGATCATCCCGGTCTCCTCGAGTAGCGGAATAAACTCGCCTGGCAAAATGATGCCGTTGTCCGGATCCTGCCAGCGAATCAACGCCTCGAGCCCGCTGATATTGCCCGTGGCCAGATTCAGCTTGGGCTGGTAGTACAGGGTGAACTCGTTGTTGTCGATCGCCCGGCGCATCTTGTTTTCGAGCAACAGGGTCTCGGCGACCCGCTCGTTCATCGAGGGTTGATAGAACGTATAACGTTCCCCGGACAGCTTCCCTTTTTTCAGCGCCGCCTCGGCATTTTTGAACAGGGTTTCCGCGGTGTCGCCGTCTGCAGGGAATACTGCGATTCCAGCCGACATCGAAATTGCCAGCTCCTTTTCACCGATGGTGTATGGGGAGCCTGTCACGACTTTCAATGCCCGCTCCAGCGCGTGCACTGCCACGGCCTCGTCCTTGATTTCGACTAGCGTGCCAGCAAAACAGTCTGCGTTGATGTGCGCCAGACTATCCGGATTGGGCCAGCCAAGCCTGGCACGCTCGGCAATCTCGCGCAGCAGCATATCGCCGTTCTGACGCCCGAACGACTCATTGATCAGGCGGAACCGCTTCACGTCCCCTATCACGAGCGCAACCTTGGTTCCATTCTGCTCGGCATTGACCAGCTGCTGGCTCAGGCGATCGGCAAGCAGTGCGCGATTGGGCAGTCCGGTCAGGGCATCGTAAAAGGCGAGGTAATTGAGTTTCTCGCCTTTGGCGAGATAGTCGAGCGCAAACGCAATGTCGCCGGCCAGTTCGGTGAGCAGCCGTATCTCCTCATCGTCGAAAACCCCTGCATCTGCCGCATACAGCGCAAGCACACCCGCTGTCTCGCCATCGAGCAGGAGGGGGACGAAGGCCAGCGAGCCGATTCTGCGTTCGTCCAGGCTACGGAGCTGTGCCTGCAAGCGAGGATCCCGCTTGACGTCGTTCGAAATGACCGGCTTGCCGCTGAACACTGCCTGTTCGACCAGTTCCCCTCTCTGCCCTATCTGCAGTGCTGTCTGTGGCATGGCATCGAAGAAGTCGCGCACATCTCCGGCCGATGCGACGGGCTTCACCACGTCTTCGTCGCGATCGACAAGGCCGACCCAGGCGATGCGAAAACGTCCCGGATCGATTGCGATCCGACATGCCTCATTCAATAATCCGTCGCGACTCTTGGCGCGCACGATCAGCGTGTTGATGCCGCTCAACACGGCGTAGATACGGTTGAGACGCTCGATCCTTTCTTCAGCCCGTTTGCGCAGGGTGATGTCGGAAGCGACACCCGCGATGCGTTGCAGGCGTCCGGATTCGTCCCATATCGGAAACACGCGGTCGCTAATCCATCGCAAGGTCCCGTCCTGCCGCACGATTCGATACTCATAATCCAGACCAGTAAGGACTCTTTCCTCGTAGGATCGGGCGGTTTTTTCCTTGTCATCGGGATGAATGGCGTCGCGCCAGGCATTGATGTTTTCGTACAAGCTGGCGCAGCTTTCGTTCCAGATTTCCTCGTAGGCATGGCTGACGTAAAGCACGCGTTGATCGCTCACATCAATCAGAAAGAAGACGTCGCGAATGTTTTCCGCCAGCTGGCGAAAGCGTTCCTCGCTTTCGCGCAATGCCGCCCGGGCATGTTGCAGCACCACCCGCTTCATGGCCTCCTGCAACGCCCGCTTGACTACGGGCACCAGCCGATCCATGTGTTCCTTGAGGACATAGTCGGTCGCGCCTTTTTTCAAGGCATCGACCGCACGGTCCTCGCCGATGGTTCCCGACACGAAGATGAAGGGAATGTCCATCGACTTCTCTTTCAGGATGGCAAGTGCCGTGAGCCCATCAAAAGCGCCGGGAAAACTGAAGTCGCAGAGAATCAGGTCGGGCGCAAAGTCATGAAGAGCCTGCTCATACGCCTCGCGCGACCATACCCGTTCCTTGATAAATTTCAGTCCTGCACGATCGAGTTCGCGCCAGCACAACTCGGCATCGAGTTCCGAGTCTTCCACGTTCAGGATACGCAATGCTTTTCCGTTCATTTCTGTCCTCCGCGAAGCCGAATGTCCAGCGGTACACCTCATTCGATTCGGGTCGCTACATGCAAAAATTACATTACAGGTGGCTGGTTGATTGCCAGCCAGTAATAACCTGCCTGCCTGGCAAGATTGGTCATAGCGGTGAAATCGACCGGCTTGACGACGTAGCTGTTGACGCCAAGATCGTAGCTTTCAGCGATATCGCGTTCCTCCTGCGAAGAGGTCATGACAACCACTGGAATCTTCCGAGTGCGGGGATCGGCCTTGATGATCCTCAGCACCTCGATGCCGCTTACGCGCGGCATTTTCAAATCCAGCAGAACCAGTTGCGGCATGTTTCCAGCGCGCCCGGTATAGCCGCCCTCGTGGAACAGGTAATCCAGCGCCTGCTGCCCGTCCTTCACCCAATCAACCGTGTTGGCGAGCTTGCCGTCCTTGAGCGCGCGGATGGTGAGTTCCGCATCCAGGGGACTGTCTTCGACCAAAAGAATGTTCACCTGTTCAAACGTGTCCATCGCTGTGCTCCTTCGGTAAGGTGAAATAAAAAGTCGCGCCTGCATCAGGCTTGCTTTCGGCCCATACGCGGCCGCCATGACGGTCGACGATACGATGCACCAGGGCCAGACCGACGCCCGTTCCCGGAAACTCGCTGGAATCGTGCAGACGCTGGAAGACCTCGAACAGTTTCGACTGGTAACGGGGGTCGAATCCCGCGCCGTTGTCCCGCACGAAATAGATGCATTCCTTGTCGTCGCTGATCGCATTCACCTCGATCCTCGGCAACTCGCGATTCGAGCTGAACTTGAGCGCGTTGGACAGCAAGTTGGCCCAGACCTGCCCAATCAGGATGCGATCGCCTTTGGCTGGTGGCAGGGAGCCAAGATGGAAATCGACCGATGCGCCGTGTTGCTGGATCAGATCTTCAAAGGTGCTTCGGGCCAGCTCCGTCATATCCAGCTCGGTGACCTGCATGACTTTCCGGCCCAGACGGGAAAATGCGAGCAGGTCGTCGATAAGCGCGCCCATGCGTCCGGTCTCGCTGAGAATGACACCCAGCTTCCTCTGGGCCTCCGGGTCGAGCTGCTTGCCGTGATCCTCGATCAGCATGGTCGAGAAGCCTGTAATAGCGCGCAGGGGTGCACGCAGATCGTGCGACACCGAATAGCTGAATGCCTCCAGCTCCTTGTTGGCGCTTTCCAGTTGCGCGGTGCGATCGGATACGCGCTGTTCGAGCTCGAGATTCAGGGTGCGGATTTCGCCCTCGGCGCGCGTGCGCTCGGTGATTTCGTGCTCGAGCTTGCGATTCGACGCCGCCGCGGCTTCCGTCCTGCGGCCTATCTCGGCCAACATGTCGTTGAACGCATCCACCAGAAAGCCGATCTCGTCGTCGGTCGTCTTGCGCACCCGCTGCGAATAGTCACGTTTGGTGATGACCTGACGCGCCGCATCGGTCACGGCAAGAATGGGTCCGGTCACCCTTGCCTGCAGCCACATCACGATGAGGAATGCCACCAGCAAACTGAAAGTCATGACGGCAGCGAGAATGCCGAGGTATCTCGTCAGCCGCTCATACAGCTGATACTGCGCGCGCATGTAGACCGTGCCGAGAATTTCGTTGTTTTCGACGATTCGGGTGAACAGCGTGATCTCGCTTCCGTCGACCCGGTGGCCATCAGCCTCGGGGAGCGCAGGCAGGGCGGCGGCATGCACGCCATCCCGCGCATAGCTGGCAAACAGCTTGCCCTTGGCGTTATAGATGGCTGCGGCCGTGATCCGCGGCCTGGTCTCGAGCAGCGCCAGATACGCATGGGCAGATTTGGGGTCGTCGAACTCCAGGGCCGGCGCGCTCGCCCGCCCCAGAATCGTGCTCTGAGCGGCCAGGTCGGTGACCCAAATGTCCTTGTAATTGCGGAGTTCAAAGATGACGAGCGCGATGCCCGCCACGGACAGCGCAGCAAAATTGGTGGCGAGCACCACCAGAATCACCTTGTATCGCACCGAGTTCATGATCGCACGCAACATCATGGCGCTCCCGTATAAACACGCTGGGCAACGGAGAGCAGTCGTGAACTCATCCTGAGGCTGCTTTTTTCAGCAGCGTCGAGTGAAATTTCGAAGCGCACGCGGCGGTCGGCCTGAACGAAGTTGATTGCGCTGCCCTGCCCCAGCGAACCCTGCATATCGGTCACCATCAGGATCGAATGCGCTTTGGCTTCCTGAACCCACTGCGCGAGCCGCTCTGATTCGCTTCGTCCGACGAACAGGATGTGCACGCCGCCAAGCGGGTCTCCGGGCGCGATCCGTTTGACCGTGATGGAACGTCCCTGCGCCGTACGGCCGGCCACCAACTGGACGAGCTCAGCGGCAATCGTCTCGGATCCCGTGACGGCAATCGTGAACGGGGTATCCGCTTTGGGGAATGCGATTGCCGGCCAGTCCACATAGCTGGCGAACTTGTAGAGGAAAGCGGCCTTGACGCGCTGCTCGATGTCAGTGCCATCGTTTGCCCCGTAGGCCGGAAATGCCATGAGCCACACGAGAAGCAGGAACAGGGCCACGCTCACAAGGAGGGTGCGACGGCTGAGGCAAATCTTCTGGATCAAGCATGACTGTGGGTAGCCAAGACGCTTGTCCATTTCTCTCACTGCCGCCAGGTCAGCTGCAAAAACACACTGCGCCCGAATTCCCCTTGGATCCCCGATTGCGTGTACTCGGTATGGGCCTCGTCAAACAGGTTTTGCAGCGACAGGGCAAGCTCGGTGTTACGCGTCGCTTGCCAGCCCAGCCGTGCGTCCACCGCGGTATACGCGGGCGTGTGCGGGTTGGGTAGCTCACCGATGCGGCGGACCAGGATGTCGAGTGCGTGTGTCGGCGTCAGATCCCAGGACGAGCGCAGATTCCATTGATAAGCGGGATCGTTGCCCAACACGCTCGGGCCAAACGGGTCCGTGCTGCCAGGCTTGCGCTGCAGGTCCATGTCCAGAAGCGTCAGACCGGCGCTCAGCCGCCACGTGCGCATTGCCTGGTAGGTACCCCACATCTCGACGCCGTGCGTGGTGCCCTCCATCTCGTTGCCATAAAACAGAAAGGTCCCGCTGGAGTCGATTTCCTGGCTGCGTAAATGGTCATAGATGGCACGGAATGCGGTCACCGAATACGAAACCTGCGGCGCGAACTGCCCGCGATAGCCGATTTCGTAGACGTTTGCGATCTCGGAACGCACATCAGGTCCGCCGGCCAGGAGGTAGGGAGGGACGCCCGGCACGAAGGTGTCGTGGTCGAGCCGCGAGGGTGCACGCACCGCGCGCGAGGCCGCCGCCCACAGCAGATGAGCGGGAGCGGGCTTCCAGGCCAGCCGGACACTGGGCAGGAATTCCATGCCGGTGTAGTCGTTGCGTTCAAACCGGGCGCCCAGCGTCAGGCGCAGGTCATCGTGCAGGCTGATTTCGTCTTGCACAAACACATTCGCCCAGGCCTGGTTTTCCCGGGCAGGGAGAAAGGCAACGTATTGGCTATTGGTCACCCGATCCTTGCTGTAGCGATAGCCTGCACCCCAGGCCAGACTGTGCACGCCTATCGGTTGCAAGGAATGCTGGAACTGTAGATCGACGATGTCGAGCAGCTCCGAAAAGGTGGGCGGCACATCGCGCTCGGTGCGGTCGTAATAGGCCTGCAACATGAGCTGGGCGCCGTCTTCCAGCCGATGATCCCAGCGCGCCGTCAGGTTTGCCCCTGAAACCTTGATGGTGCCGAGCGTGAAAGGCACGCCCGTCGAAATGGTCCCCGGCGCGGGCTGGCCTTCCGAGCCGCGGTAGGCATTGCCCTGAACCGAGAACTGATCGCGCCCGTCATCCCAGTCGGTACGAAATCCGATCTGGCCCTTGTGCCAGGCATCGTCGCGCGGAATGCCAGTCGTCGTCTCCGTATGATCGATGTCGAAATACTTGCTGTAGACGCGGTAATGACCGTTGGTGCCAAAGGTTCCGCCATGGCGCACCGCGCCCTCGTATTCGCGATTGCCCGCGCCGGCTTCCAGCACTTCGCCCTGCGTGTTTGCCGCGGACCGGGTGATGATATTGATGACGCCGTTGACCGCGTTGGTGCCCCACAAGGTCCCCCCCGGCCCGCTGATGACCTCGATACGTTCGATATCCTCGAGCATCACATCCTGCACATCCCAGAACACCCCGGAAAACAGAGGCGAATAGACCGATCGCCCATCGATCAGAACCAGCAGCTTGTTTCGCGCACTGCTGTTGAAACCGCGTGCGCTGATCGCATATGCACTCGCGCTGACGCGTGCCACTTGCAGGTTGGGGGCCAGGCGCAAGGCCTCGGGCAGGGAACGGGCACCGGAACGGTGGATGTCGTCGTGGGTGATGACGAAAATGGAGGCGGCCGCATCGGTCAGCCGCTCGGCACGTTTCGATACCGACGTGACCTCGATATTGACGAGTTCCTCAAGCGACAGGTCGGCCAGATTCGGGGCCACTGCGGCGGCAGCTTGCCCCAGACTGAGTATCAGAATTGCCACGCTCATGAGACCGAGCCTGATATGGCGAATCGATAGGCTGTGATCGGACATTCCGCTCCTTCCGCTAACCCGAACATTCCTGGCGCCAGTCAGCGCCGTGAACCCAGGTTGCCCATGATGGGTTCCAAGCACGTTAGCGAGCGGAAGCAAAGAGGGGAATCAGGGAAACCCTACAAACACCCCAGGAAAATCCCTACAGCTTTGGCGAGAGCAAATCGCCTGAACTCAGCTTATTCGATCGTCGTCAAACCGTGCTGAATCGCGAATTTCACCAGACCGGGCATATCGCCGATATCGAGTTTCTGCATGACGCGTGCGCGATAGGTTTCGACGGTCTTCGGCGAAAGCGATAGCGATTCTGCAATAAGCACGGTTGATCTTCCCTCGACCAGCAGCTGCAGTACCTGACGCTCGCGGGAACTGAGCGAATCGAGCGGGTCATCTCTGCCGCTGCGGAGATAGTCCTCGATCACGCTTTCGGTGATTTGGCTGCTCAGATAGCGCTGGCCTGAATACACCGAACGGATTGCCGTCAGCACTTCGGCGGCGGCATTTTTCTTCAACACGTAGCCACGTGCGCCCGCCTGCAGGGCGCGCAGGACGTATTCACGGTTCGAATGCATCGAGAGCATCACGACCTGCGTGTCGGGCGACCGCTCATGGATCAGATGAGTCGCCTCGATTCCGTTGAGCTCGGGCATCGCAATATCCATGACCACCACATCCGGCACGCGTTCAAGGACCTCACGCAATGCCTCGCGGCCATCATTCACGCAGCCCACCACGGCAAGGTCGTTCTGCGCGTCGATCAGGTAACGCAGCCCCTCCGCCATCACAACATGATCGTCTACGATCAGGACATTGATTCTCATGGCTTCCTCGTGAGTGTTACCGTCACACGCGTGCCCACCCCTGGCTTGGAGTCGATCGCCAGTGTTCCGCCCAATGCCACCGCCCGCTCGCGCATGGTGAGCATGCCCCAGCCCACGCGACCACTGTACTGCGGCTGCATGTTCGGATCGAAGCCGATGCCGTCATCGGAAATCGTGAGCGTGACCTGATCAGGCGGCAGCGCGACCTCGATTTTGACGTTCCTGGCGTGCGCGTGCTTGGCCAGATTGGTCATGGCCTCTTGCGCGATGCGGTACAGCGAGAGTTCCACCTGCTTGGTCAGACCGTCGAGATGGGCTGGACAGCGCACCTCGACGCCGATGCCCATTCGCCTGCTGAACTGCTCCGCAATCGATTTCAGGGCGGGCAGCAGGCCGTAATCATCGAGCAGCGGTGGGCGCAGATCGGCCATCACGTCGGTAATGACATCGACGGTGGCCTCGACAAGCCCCTGCGAATCCTTCAGCCGCGCCCCAACCTGGTATTTGGCCGCATCCGGCAACTGGCTTAGCACGATGCCGAGATTGATATTGAGTGCGCTCAAGTTCTGGCCCACGCGGTCATGCAACTCGCGTGACAGCGAAAGTCGGCTTTCTTCATGTAATTCCACCAGGCGGCTGGACAAGACCCTCAATTGATCGGCGTACATCTTCAGTTCGTGTTCGGCGAGCTTGCGCTCGGTAATGTCGATCAGGCAGTTGATGGCGCCCGTCATGGCGCCGTGCTCGTCCAGCCGCGGAATGATGTTGACGACTGCTGCGCGACGGGAACCGTCGGGACGCTCGATGATGATCTCGCGGTCAACCACCGCCCGCCCCGTTCGCAGCACTTCGCCCATCGGGCAGTCTGGGTAGGGCATATACACGCCATCATGCGTGTAAAGGCGATACGCGCCGCAAAACCGATCGGCTTCGTCCCCCAGGCTCGGCTCGCGTCCCCACAACTCCGTCGCCTGGCGATTATGGCCTTCGATGAGCCCGGATGCGTCGCAGGTATACACGGCGATGGGGAGGATATCCACCAGCTCACGAAAGCCTTGCTCGCTGATCCGCAAGGCTTCCTGCACACGCTTGTATACGGTCATATCCGTTGCTATGCCGCCGATTCCGATGATCCGCCCGGCCGTGTCGCGCACCGGAAACTTGCTGACCACGCTGATGCACAGACCATCCTCATACTGCGCGGTTTCTTCGAATTCCATGGGCACGCCGCTCGTCATCACCTGCTGGTCATTGGCGCGGAATGTTGCTGCTTGTTCCGGCGCAAAAAGCTCGGCGTCAGTCCTGCCGATGACCTGCTCCGTGTTCAACCGGAAACGTTGCTTGAATTTGGCATTGGCATGCAGATACCGACCCTCGACATCCTTCAGGAAGATGACCGCCGGGCTGTGGTTGAGGAAGGCCTGCAGCCGCGCCTCGCTTTCGCGCAGGCGCTCTTCGAGCTGCCGGCGCACGGTGAGATCGCGCGTCACCTGGGCAAAGCCACGCAAGGCGCCGGATTCATCGCGCATCGGCGTGATGATCACGTTGGCCCAAAATGCCGAACCGTCCTTGCGCAAGCGCCAGCTTTCGTCCTCGTAGCGACCGTGTATCAGCGCGGCCTGCAGATCGTGCGCAGGATTGCCCTGCTCGATGTCCTCGCGCTGATAAAAACACGAGAAATGCTGACCAATGATCTCGTCAGCGAGGTAACCCTTGATCCGCTCCGCACCCGCATTCCAGCTGGTCACCCGCCCTTCCGGATCGAGGATGAAAATCGCGTAGTCGGTCACGCTTGCCACCAGCAGGTGGAAAGACTCGGTTCGTTCATGCTGCCGTGTCCGCCGCTGCCAGCTTTCGGTCACATCCTCGGAACGCGCAACAAGGTACAGCGGCACGCCCTGACGGCCATTCAGCAGCGAAACCGTGCTACGAATCCAGGCTGCCGCCCCCGTTTTCGTCCGGTGGCGCATGACCAGCCTGAAGGCGGCTCTCTGGCCCTCCAGCAACTCCTCCCGCAAGCCCCGGTACCGCGGGAAATCCTCGGGATGCGTCAAGGACTCGCAGGTTTCGGCGCTCAACTCAGATGCGCTAAAGCCGGTCATCCGTTGAAAAGCCGGATTGGTTCTGACAAACCTGCCGTGCAGGTCCGTCAGCGTGATGCCGATCGGGGCCGAGTCGTAAATAGCGTGTAGCAACGCCACGTCTTCGTGTCCGGCATGGCGATCCGAGCTGAAAATGCTGCGTGCAGCATGAACGATTTGCAAAATCCTGCGCATATCCGCTACTCAGTCCTTGGATGGCGGGTGTGCTGACCAATATACCTGCACAGGCGCCTGCTTATAAACAGGATGGTGGAAGGGGCATTATCAGGAAAGCACACTGCGTAGACGACAGGAAAATCAGATACGACCTGGAAAAATCAGCCCTCTCGCCTTCAGCCGCATGCGCGGGATACCCATCGACGCCCTGAACGACCTGCTCGCCCGCGGACAGATCGAGAGGCCGTTCGACGGCACGCAGGGGGAATACCCGCACACCCTACCCTGGCCCTGGCTAGAACGGCAGACCCGCCATCCAGATTGGCCGCATGGGCGGTTACTATTACGCCTTCGCCTTGTATCCACCCTGCGCACCCGCCGCCACCGTGCCGATGAACCATCCGGTCAGCGACCTCCCCATTCCGTTTCTGCAGCCCTCGGTTTTCCCCTGCATCATCGGCAGTCATGACTTGTCGGCAGTCCCTGCAGGCCATGCATCCTGCTTGCGGCAGCGCACATGAACGCCCCCGCCAGCCCGTGCCTGCAGGATTGCATCGCACGCTATGCCCCCGCGATTCCCGGCCTGGCCGAACTCGGCAAACAACTGACCACCCCGCGCGACGCTGACGCGCTGATCGAACTCTACGAACACGCCTATCCCCTGCTGGAACAGGCGATGTGGTCCGACGGAGCGGATTTCCCCCCACTGCTGACAAGCTACCAATCGCTGTTTCGCGAACAGGACGCCCTGATCCGGCAACGGGGCCAGAACGCGCATACCGGCGACACCCGGCATCACTTCATCCTCGGCATCCCGGTGGCGGACCGCCCGCCGCACCTCAAGGCCTGCCTCGAAAGCATCCATCAGGTCTGCACCCGGTTCGATTACGGCGGCCATGCCTCCGGCGTGTGGGACAAGATCCGGATCATCGTCAGCGAAGACAGCCGCGACGCAGCCAACATCCGCCGGCATATCGAACTGGTGGATGAATACCGGCAAAAAGGCCTGCAGGTCATCTACTACGGGCTCGACGAACAATACGCCCTGCTGCACGCCCTGCCGCAGCACACGCGCGCACAACTGGGCCATCTGCTCACCACCCTGCCCCGGGAAAAGTTCTACCTCAAGGGCCAGGCCGCCAACCGCAACCTCAGCTACCTGAAGTTTCTGCAGCTCACCGAAGACACGCACAACACGCTGTACTACCTGATCGACAGCGACCAGTCCCTGTGCGTCAACCGGCAGACCGCCTCCGGCGAAGAAACCGTCTACGCGCTCAACTACTTCCACGCCATCGACCGCATCTTCCGCACCACCGACACCCTCATGCTCACCGGCAAGCTGGTGGGCGACCCGCCGGTTTCGCCGGCGGTGATGGCGGCCAATTTTCTCGACGACGTCAGCGCCTTTTTCACCCGCCTGGCCACCCTGCACGCCGGGCAGGCCTGCCAGTTTCACGCGCTGCCCGATCAGCCGGCAGGCGACGCCGCCTATCACGACATGGCCGGACTGTTCGGCTTCGACACCCAGCCGGCCACGTTTCCCTACCTGTGCCGGCTCGGCGGCGCGCACGACCATGTCGCCTGCCTGGCGGACTTTTCCCGCCGGCTCAACGCCTTTTTCTTTGGCGAGCATCTCACGCGCAAAACCTGGTTTCGATACGGCGCCGGACTTCGCCCGCTCGCCCCCGCGCGCACCGTGTATCCCGGCAACTACATCGTCAACTACGCCGGCCTTCGATACATCATCCCCTTTGGCCACCTGCGCCTGCGCATGTCCGGCCCCACCGCCGGGCGGCTCATCGCCGCCGAAATCGGGCCGCGCTTCGCCTCCTTCAACATGCCCAACCTGCACCGCCGCACCACCGAGGCAGGCTTGGCCGACGACTTCCGCCCCGGCGTCGACATGGACGAAGCCCGCGTGGACGTATCCAACGAATTCGAACGCCAGTTCTTCGGCGACCTGATGCTGTTTTCTACCGAAGCCCTGGTCAAGCGGGCCGACGTGACGCAGCCGTTCGCGCAGGGCGCGATCGAAACCGTCGTCAATGAGAAAGAAACCGAACTGCTGGCGCTGTACCAGCACAAGCACGACGCCATCGTCGCGAAGAACCGCCAACTGAACGCACTCGTGTTCGAAGCCGGCCACTGGTGGCAGCACGCCGCCGGGCATGCACCCGACCTCGCCCAGGCGCTGCGGCACGTGCGCGCCTTCATCGACAACATCGACCACAACTTTGGCGAGCATGCGCTGGCCTGGCGGCAGATCCAGACCTTTGAACACCGTGCCGGGCGCAAACGGCAGATCGTCGAAGCCCTGATGAACTACCGCGCCGAGCGGGACGCCTGGGACAGCCTGTTCTAAAGCGTCACCGAATCCGCCGCACCGGAAACAATCTGCGCCCGGCATTCCCGATACGCCTCGCGTGCCGCCCGCAGCGCCGCCTCCGGAATTGCGATATGCGAATAATCCATCCGGCTCCGGTCGATGCGCCCGCTCCGCATCCGCGCCGACGTATCCCCCCGGCGCACCTTGCCCGTCTGGCTGAACACCTCGTAGCGCTCGCTCAAGGGCGAATCCAGTTCCAGCCAGCCCGATAGCCTGGGCAGCAGCCGTTCCGGCGCACCTTGCAGCAGCTCCGCATCGAAGTAGTGGTAATCACGCCCGGCCGTGCGGCAAAACTCGGCCAGTGCCTGCACCCGTTCGACGTAGTACCTGGCCGCCTGCTCCGGCGAGGCATACAAATCCGGGTCCGGCTTCTGCGCAAACAGATGCACGATGCTCCGGATCGTGTGCGCCGGCTCCGCCAGCGCGACCAGCAGCTTGATATCGGCAGACCCCAGCCGCCCGGGATTCAGCACATAGTCGTTGTGCAGCAACTTGTCGAAAAGGTAGCGGCTGTTTGCCTTCAGCACATCGCCCTGCTGGAACGCCGCCAGTTGCCTGCCCAGCGCCGCGTCATCCTCATAGCTGAGATGCATTTCGTAATAGCCATTGATCTGCGGATGCGAGCCGAGAATATGCCCCGCCAGACTGGTGTAGGCGCGCATGTGGCTCAACAGGAAGATTCGGGCGTAGGGGTCAGGCGAAGCGCTCATGATTTCAATTCGTGGTCGGCCATCAGCATTCTCATTTCAAGAATTGGGAATAGCTGAGAACCCCCATCTATTTGCCATTCGCGAATGGCGAATACAGCCCCCGGTATCAAGAAGCAAGCGCCCCCGTCAAAACGACAAACCCGGCATCAAGCCGGGTTTGTCGTTGCAGCAAGGCCTAGCAAGCTGCCTTTCTGTCGGATGCGGGTGTCGTATTCCGCTTGCTTGCGTCGAGCACTTCAACGCCGGCCACCTTACCGTTCTCGTCAAAGTCCAGAATAATTCCAGGCTGCACTTCCTCTGACTCAATGATTTTGGCTTCGTTGAGCCGAATGTACAGTGCATCCACTTGGGGATCGTAATCGAATCTCATCGTTTGCCTCCTGCGGTTCGGTCGAAGTAAGCCGTCACGATATGCGAGCGTAAATTCCATCGTCGGCAGTCTACATCCTCATGGAACGGTCACGCCAACCCATTTGACCTGTTTGTTTTAATGAAACAGCGCGAATTCAGCCATGGCCGTTTTCAGCGCGATCGCGATGCCGGCCCACCCACTCTATCGCCGCAGCGATCAGCAATATTGCGAGGAACAACAGATAGGGTGCGTACTCATTGACGGCCGACGCCCATACATTGAGCTCGTTCAACAGCAGCGCCCACACGCCAATCGCGATATAGGTCGACACCAGCACCACCGCCAGATTCACCCAGGGGCGCAAGCCGATCAGAAATCCGATGATCGCCCCCACCACCGGGCCCGTCATCCAGAACGGCGCGAACACGAAAACAAACAGGCCGGCGATGCCGAACTTGCGCACCACGCCCCCGCCGGACTGCGCCGCGTGGTGAATGCGCGTGATGAAAGGCTCCAGCGTGCGCAGCTTGATCAGGTGCCGCGTGCTCTGCACGAACAGCGGGTAGATCACCAGCACCTGGATCGTCTCGATCAGGATATTGAGGGGCACCACCTGGGCATGACCGAAACCGCTTGCATAGCCGAAGGACATCCCCGCCTCACGGCCGATGATCAGGTTCAGCCCCGTCATGATCGCGTAGGGAAGAATGCGGTCCGGATACAGGTGCCAACCGATCCCGAACGCCAGCAGCATCAGCCCGGTGAGCGCCAGGCCGACGCCCAGCATGCGGCCTTCTGGGCTGGTGAAAAGGGTTTCATGCATGCGGGTGCCTTGGGCCATCTGGATATGCGCGGAGAATTTGAACTGACCCCAATTAATAGTCGCGGGTTGCAGTTCAGGTACTGCGGCCTTGTTCGCTGGTGCGGATGAAACGCGATAAATGGAAGCTGGCCAGCTTCACCTCATCAAGCGCTAACCTCTGGGGTGCCTTCGCCAGAAACTTGGCCAAGGCCTTGGGCTCAAGTACCCACATATTCCGTAAAGTGCCCTCGCCCTGCTTGATAAACCAGCCGGGGAAGACCACAACGGGAAATACCTCGTATGCGCATCCCGTGCTTTCGGCCAGCAAACCCTTCAGCCAAGCAGCCTGCGCTCGTGCCTGAATAACGGGATCACGCTCGGGCTCGCGTCCGTCTACTGTGATCTGCTCACCATCGAACTTGATCATCGGATCGCCGCGTAAAGGTTTGCTCCAGGTCTTCGTTTCAATTGTGAAAACACCCCCCGGCCCAATCAGCACATGATCGACGTTGAACCCAGTGCCAATCAGGTCATGGAAGACGTGGTAACCACTTTCCCGTAGCCGCTCAAGAAACTGGCCGACCGCTTTTTCGCCTTCGATGCCTTGTTTGATTGCATGTACTTGTGGGCGCGTCTTCCAAAATCGCCATGCTGTGAACCCAGCCAACAAGACTGCGCAAATTGTGAAAATGATCGGGCTGGGGGGCTGCTTAAAGTAATAACGCCACCATTCCATGGCCGCCATCAAAGAAAAAAACAGCGCGAATAAAAAGGGCGTCTCGATCTTGTCTTCGAACAACTTGCGCCGTGCCTCCTCGAGCGACTGCCCAGGATTACGCAAAGGTTTGTCCGTGATTGGAGACTTGGTTGGCGCGCTCATGTACGAGAAAGTCCTTTTGTTTCAGGCTGGGCTGCAGCTCCCCTGCCCTCATATGCCATCAGGATCAGCGGCTTGGCCACATCCAGATCATGGGCGCTGACCATCGAAAGCTCCAGGTCACCTGTCCCCCAATGGCCGTGTTGGCGTACGTCCCTACCGATGGCTGGCAGCGGCGAAACCTGATCCGGGTTCAGGTGCAAATAAAGCAGCAGCCGGTTCTTTTGCGGCACGACCGTCGCAAAGTTCTTCAGCCGCTTGAACGCCACGTAGAGTTTCAACTCCTTGCGTTGAACGTCATCCCCCAGCGATACGATGTAATCCTCAAGTGATGCCAGCAGTTCGCACAAGGGTGCCGGCAGCATCTCCATCCATTCCGCAAAAGTCCTGTCACCGCCGTTGGGCTTCGCTTCTGTCTTTATGGGCTTCACGCTCTTTGCGCCAGCCTTGTTTCCATTGCCCGCGCTGGTGGCATTTGCAAGCTCCAGCAACAACAACTCTTCGCCAAACATGCGGTAGCGGATCAATTCAATATTGCGATTGATTTGTTGCACTGCGTGAGCGTCGTACTTGGTGAAATCCGCTGCGATGCAAACCAGGCGCGGCGCACTCCAATCGATGCGGTCGGCCGCATCCTTGCCCAGCCTGTCCATCACCAGCAGCTTGAACTCAGCTTGGTGGTCCATCAGCCAGTCCAGATAGAACAACCCCTGGTTGATGACGTTCTCGGCCATCGACCGCTTGTATTCGAGGATCACCGGGCAATCGTTCTCGTCGAGGCCCAAGGAGTCGATGCGCCCAGCGTGGGTTTTTCCGGTGGAGTATTCGGTGGCAAGGAAACGGATACCAAGCAAAGGTTCGAGATTGTTCTCGATCAGTGTCTGCAAGGGCTTTTCAAGGTCTGAAGCATCGCCTTGAAGTTCAGAGGCTTGGCCTTGTGTAAGGCGAAAGAGTTTGATGTCGCTCATCGGCTACCTTATTTTTCCCAACAGGGTTTCACGTAAAGTCTCGCCGCCCTTTCCATACTGGAAGTCAATGCCGGTAGTGCGGTCTGCTCCGGCACCGAGGATCAGCAGGTGTTGGCTCATTGCGGTGTTATCTCTCTGTTGAGGAATTCGAGTGCACTTGCTTCGCCGGACTCGATAGCGATTTCAACGGCGCGTTTGGCAGCGTCGAGGAGGCGCGTTGCATTGCGCTTCGCGGTGAAAGCATCGTCAATGGCTTTGCGGATGGCTTGTTGAACCTCGGTTGGGGCGATCCAAACGAGAAACTGGGCGATGTCGTTGGGGTAAAGCTCGATCTGTCCGGATGAACCACGCAGCCATTTACTGACCTGGTATTGCCCGGCCAAGCTGTTGAGATAGACGGAGAGATAAACCGAGTCAATGGCGCCGGCTTGGGGACGCAAAATTGTGACGTGGTTGTCGGGCAGCGCTTCCGCATCGTGCAAGAAAGGCGCGGCGCGCCCAATGGTGCCAACGCCGGTGCCGTTCATCAGTACATCGCCCTGTTTGATCTTCATGGCATTGCTGCCAGCCATAGCCACGCGGTTGCCGTCGTTCAGCCGCACCTCGCCATTGGCGACGTGCTTGGAGTTGATGACGGGCAGGCCGCTCTCGGCGTAGTCCGGCTGGGTGCCGCGCTCGTTGATCGCCAGCAGATTTTCCAGCGTGGTGAAGCTGCTTGTAGCGCGAATATGGGCTTCCAGGTCAACGTATTTTGGCTTGAAGTGTTCCGCATCCAGCCGTCCGGCGGCGAAGGCATCGCGGCTGGGGCGGGTGTAGGCCAGGGGTTCCGGCGGCTGCCAGTTTTCTAGGCCGAGGGTGCGGAGGAGAGTTTGTTCAGCAATCGCCAAATGCTCACTGGCAATCTCAAACGATTTGTGCGCAGCCCTAATTGTTCGCTCGGTAGCATCTTGCAGAACATTGCCGAACGTCGGTATCAAATATTGCCGAAGGTCTGGGAGATTCAGCCCAAGTTGGACTGATCCGCGAGCGCAACGAAGCAGCAGAGATTTACCTGGCTCCGAATTGAGATAAGAGACAAGGTAATAAGGATTAACCTCGGGTTTCCGGATGACTGTGCTCTTGCAGCTAAAAATGGCGGGGGTGTCGCGCTCGGTGGCAATGCACGAGTTACCCAAGGTTCCAACCACGGAAATCAGAACGTCACCCGCTTTAATGGAGTGATCGTTTAACCGATTGAAGTCCGGCTCAGGCAAATAGACGTTGTCTGTGTTCTCGATAAAGAACGACTTAACGTCCTTGCCACGGACGTAACGGTAGGGAGACCGCTCATCGTAGTTGTCGACGTGAAACTCCGAGCCAAACGGCCCGGCAACAAAGCGCGACTTCGCGCCAAGCGTGGTGTGAGGTAGCGCCTCAAGTCTCTTTTGCAGGCTGATCAACACTGGACGAAAATATTCAGAATCCAAACGAGTGACTGAATTTGACTCGCTCAACAATACTTCGCTGACCTCCAGCCCCTCCAACAAGCCCCGATACCGGGCCTCGTCAAAGGGGCGACTCAAAAAAAACCTAGTCGCTCCCTGGCGGCGAACTCGGCGAAGGCTTCGGCGATGCCGTCCTGGGTCAGCCCTTCGTGGTTGAACAGGTCGTGCTGAATCACCCAATGGCCGTGGCTGTCGCGCAGTAATCCACCCTCCGCATCCTTGGCGATAATCTTCTCGCCGCTGGTGTCCTTGGACTCCAGTTTCTGGGTGGCGAAGAAAATCGGGTAGTCGTCGACCTTGGGGCAGTGGTAGCGCGGCTCGCTGGCATCGTCATTCCACTTCTGCACGAACAGCACGCTGGTCTTGGTGCTGGTGTGGGGCTTGAAGGTGCTGGGGTGCAGGCCGACCACGGCGAGGATGCGGCAACGTTCGGCGATGAATTCGCGCACGCGTTTGTCGCTGGAATTGTTGAAGCGGCCTTGCGGCAAGACGACCGCCATGCGTCCGCCGGCGCGCAGGAAGTCGAGATTGCGTTCGATGAACAGGAGGTCGCGGCCGACCTTGCTTTCCAGCTTGCCGTTGGCCTTGTGGCCCAGCTCGTAGGGCGACAGCATGTCGCTTTGCTTGATGTCGCCGGCAAAAGGCGGATTGGCCATCAATACGTCGAACTTGAAAGCGCGGTTGTCGTTTTTCACCGCGCGCAGCTTCTTGAGCTTGGTCCAGCCGGGGCCGTAGGTTTCCTGCCAGTCCTCGTCCTGTTTGATGCGCTCGTCCCACTTGGGCCAGTCCAACGTGTTCATGTGCAGTACGTTGGTTTGCCCATCGCCGGCGATGAGGTTGAGACAGCGCGCCACGCGCACGCTCTTTTCGTCAAAGTCGATGGCGAAAACCTTGTCCTGCACGTAGTCGGTGCAGCGCTGCGGCTTGTCTTCCATGGTGAACAGGTGGGAGACGGGTAGGCCTTCGGCTTCGAGGATCTGCTTCCAGACATGGAAGATGGCGTGGACGGTGAAGCCGGCGCTGCCGGCGGCGGTGTCGATGACGGTTTCCGCTTCGTGCGGGTTCATCATCTTCACGCACATGTCGATCACCCAGCGCGGCGTGAAGTACTGGCCTTTTTCGCCCTTGGACGATTTGTTGACCAGATATTCGAAAGCTTCATCCACCACGTCCAGGTTGGAGTTGAACAGCTTCCACTCTTCCAGCGAGCCAACGCAGACCTGCAGGTGTTCCGGGCCGAGCTTGATTTTTTCGTCGTCGGCGAAGACACCGGGCCATTGCTTGCGAGCGTCGTCGAACAGGCCCTGAATGTTGGCCTTGAGCTGGGCGGCGGTGTTGCTGTTGCGGAAGCGCAGGTACTTGTGGCGGCCCCGGTAGCAATACATCTCGTCGTAGAGTTTGGTAAAGATGAGCTTGAAGACTTCTTCAAACACGTCCACGCCGGCATTGGCGAGCACTTCATCTTCCATGTCCTCGATCAGCTGCTTGAGGCTGCGCGCGCCCTTGCCTTCGGCCTCGCGCTTTTTCTCAATGTCGATGAGTGCATCCACTGTCCAGGGTTTGCCGGCGATGTCGTCGATGGTCTGGGTGACGCTGGGGATGTCAGGAATTTCGACGAAGTAATTGGGGTTCTTGCGGTGCCAGGTAATGGACTGAACGCCGTTGCACCACATGGCCAGCGGTGCGCCAGTAGCATGGGTATAAGAGCGCAGTTGTTCTTTGCCGTCCTTGAGCTTGCCCTGTTTGACCTCGACAATGAGGTAGGGAACGGTAGGCCGGTCGGCGTCGTACACCACGATGTCGGCGCGCTTGGAACTGTCGCGACCGAAGGTGATGGGGTATTCGACGCTTAGGCGAGGGACGGGATATTTGTATTCGCCCGCCAGACGATGCAGCCAGAGCTGTCGTACCAGTTCCTCGCGCTTGGCCTGCACATCTTTCTTGCGCACCAGACATTGCACATAGGCTTTGCCGGATTTCTCCGATAGCGCGGCTTCAACATCCATAACGGCGGAGAGGCCGAACAGATCGATGAGTGCATCGCGGTTGAGATCGTCGAGGAGTTGAGTAATGAGCATTAGGTTTCTTTCCCACATTGCTGTAGAGGGCGTAGTTCCGGCAGTGGAACCAGAGCGCTCCTGTGCTTGTTATCAGCCGAATCTTCGCACAAGCCAGCGGCGTTTCGTCCAGCCTGCACCGGTAATTTCAGGGCCGCAGTTCAAGCGACGCGCCCGCTAGCAAACAGGGCGGCGACGTTGAACGGGATGCCCTGCCCGTTGTGCAGGGCGCCGATTTCGGCGAGGTGTTCCTGCTTGAAGCGGGCGAGTTCGGCCTCGCCCAGCTGCGCGACCAGGCCTCTGAAACCGGCGTACCAGATGACGCGCCACCAGGCATCGGCATGGTCGAACAGGGTGCCGACGTCGTGGCGGTGGGTGCGCACGTCGGTGAGGCCGGCGCGGGCGTAGAGGGCGTGGTAGTGCTCTTCGAGGCAGAGCTGGCGCCAGGTGAATTCGGGCGGGTTGACGCCGTAGCGCTGGATGCGTTGCAGAAAAAGATCGACGAGGGGTTCGAACGAGCCTTGGTAGAACGAGCAGGTGACGATCTGGCCGCCGGGTTTGACCTTGCTGACGATGTGCTGCAGCAGGCCGGCCATGTCGGGCAAAAAGAACAGGCCAAACGAGCAGTTGGCGGCGTCGAAGCGGGCATCGTCAAAGCCGATGGCCTGCATGTCCATGGCATGCAGTTCGACGTTGCCCAGCCCCAGCGCCTGAACGCGGGCGCGCGCCTGGGCGAGCATGCCATCGGAAAGGTCGATGCCGGTGACCCGGCCCTGCGGCAGGTGCGGCGCGAGAGCGGTGGCGGCAATGCCGGTGCCGGTGGCCACGTCGAGCAGCTGCTCGTGGCCCTGCAGGGCGAACACGCGCGGCAGGTGCGCGGCGGCCTTGTGGAAGAACTCCATGCCGGCGCTGCCGTAGCCTTCGGCGACGGTGTCGAAGGTGGTTCTGATCTGGGCTTTGCGTTGTGCGTCGTCCATGGGTCTTCTGTGCAAGTAAACGGAGAGCCTGGGTGCTACGGTATGCAGTGCCTGGCCAATATCCTAGCGATACAGTTCAAACGCATTGTGCTCTTGCATCAGTAACTGCATGAGTTTGGGATGAATAAACAGCTTCTCCCTGCCTGCCTGCTGTTCCACCAGCACGCCGATCTCGGCCAGCTTTTTTAAATAGACCGAGGCGGTCTGGCGTTTGGCGATACCTTTTTCAACCAGGTTGTCGATGCGGCAATAAGGCTGTTCGAAAAGGGTGTCGACCAGCTCGCGGCTGTAGATGCTGGGCAGATGGTCGCGCACGTGCGCGGCAGTGTGGTCGGCCAGCGCACGGATGGCGGCGATCTTGGCGGTGGTCCAGCGGGCGGTGTCTTCCACGCCGCGCAACACATACAGTAGCCATTCTTCCCAGCTTTGCCCGGCGGTAACCTGGTGCAACAACCGGTAATAGTCGGCCTTGTGCTGGATGATGTAGCGGCTGAGATAAAGGATGGGCAGGTTGAGCAGCCCTTCCTGAATGAGAAACAGGCTGTTGAGTACGCGCCCGGTGCGGCCGTTGCCATCGTCAAAGGGGTGGATCGCTTCGAACTGGTAATGCCCCACGGCCATGCGGATGAGCGGGTCGAGATCGGTGGCCTCGTGCATGAAGCGCTCCCAGTTGGCGAGCAGGTCGCGGATGACCGTTTCGCCCACGGGTGGGGTGTAGATGATTTCGCCGGTGCGGTCGTTTTGCAGGGCGGTGCCCGGCACTTTGCGCACGCTCATTTCGCGGCCCTTGATCTGGCTGCAAATGGCTTCGGCAGTGCGGGTGACGAGTGGCCTGTCCTGCAAGGACTGGAAGCCTTCAAACAGGGCGCGGCGATAACGCAAAGCTTCCTTGGTGGCGGGGTCGGCCTTTTCGTCCGCCTGACTATGCTGAAACAGTTTGTCGGTTGTGGTGACGATGTTTTCGATTTCGGAACTGGCGCGTGCTTCCAGCAGCGGCAGCGTGTTGATGAGCATGGCCTGATTGGGGATCAATTCGGCGGCCTGCTTTAGCTCCGCCAGTGCAGTGTTGGATTTGATGCACTGCTTGAGCACGGTTTTGGTGTCGAGCTCAACGGCCGGCGGCAATGGCGGCAGGTCGTTGTAAGGCTGATCCGGTTTCCAATTTGGGGCGGCGCTCATGTTTACGTTTTTCGTTTTAATCGACACGTTTTCAGGATATGTCGATGACGTCGACACGTCAATAAAATGTGTCGATTAAATTAGGTTGAATCGACATATCGATCTCACAGCACCTGATTCACCTCGAACACCGCCCCGATGCCCTGCCCGTTCCACTGGTATTCCAGGTGGGCGGCGTGCAGGCAACTCTTGACGATGCCGGTGCGCAGGGCGGCGAGGCATTCGCCGCCGGGGTGGCGCACCGATGGGTAGACGATGCCCAGCGCGCCTTCGGCCCGCAGGCTGCGGCCGATGGCCTGGGTGTGGCTGTAGTCGTCGGGGGCAACGATGCGGGGGTCGTTTTGGCTGGCTGCGCGCAGGTCGGCGGCCTTGCCCTGGGCTTCCACGCTGTAGAGCCGCATCTGCAATCGCATGGGCGGCTCGGCGGTGGCGGCCATGAACAACGCGGCGTGGTGGCGGGTTTCGGCGATGGCGGTGTCGCGCTTGCGGGCGCAGTAAAAGACGCCGTAGCTGCCGTCGCTGAAGCGGCTGCCTTGCGGGTTGGGGTGGGTAAAGGCGGCCATGATGCAGGTGCTGCCGGGGCCGAACAGGCGTTCTTCGGCAGGCACCAGGCTGATGTCGCCGACTTCGTCGCGCAGGCGGTCGTTGGTCAGGGCTTCCAGCGCGTAGAGCGAGTCGAAATCCTCGGGGCGGGCGACGCGTTCAAACAGGCCGACGGCGGGAAAACGGCTGGGGATGACCCGCCAGGCCGGGTGCCACTTCAGCCGTTCAACGGGGTAGCTCAAGCCCAGCCGCCGCGCTGCACGTCCAGATATTGGCGCACCACCATCAGGTCGGCGACGTTGCCGCCGAGCATGCGGTCGAGCGCGCTCTGGCCGCCAAACAGCGGCGCGGTGTTGGGCTTTTTCACCCAGGCGTCGGCGGCGGTGGTGTCGGGCAGCAATATCTGCAGCGCCTTGTAGATGCCCAGGATGTAGGACAGGCGTTCGAGGGTGTCGCGCTTGAGGTCGGCGGTTTCGGGCGCGGCCTTCCATTTAAAGAAAGTAGACCGGCCCGGCGTGCCCAGCAGCACCATCTGCGCGTCGGTGTTGAGCCCCCAGTCGCGCGCGATGTTGAAAAAGGCGCGCAAGCCGGCGGCGGCCATGTTGCGGCTGTTGGGCTTGGCTTGTGTTTTGACGGCGCGTGCGGCGTTGGGCATCTCACCCCCAGATTGTTCGTTTATGAATCTGGATTTTAATTTAGTCCATTTGTGGACTTTTCGCAATGCGAACCGGAGACGCGGCTATTTCCCTCCGCCCTCCTCAGCCTGCTGCTGCAGCGCCCACATGTGGGCGTACATGCCGTTCAGCGCCAGCAGTTCGGGATGGCGGCCGCGCTCGACGATGCGGCCGGCTTCCATCACCAGGATCTCGTCGGCCTCGACCACGGTGGATAGCCGGTGGGCAATGATCAGGCTGGTGCGGCTTTTGGCGATTTCGAGCAGTTCGGCCTGGATGGCTTTTTCGGTTTTGGTGTCGAGCGCCGAGGTGGCTTCGTCGAGGATCAGGATGGCCGGGTTTTTCAGCAGGGTGCGGGCGATGGCGACGCGCTGCTTTTCGCCGCCGGAAAGCTTGAGCCCGCGCTCGCCGACGATGCTGTCCCAGCCCTGCGGCAGGCCTTCGATGAAGTGCAGGATGTGGGCGGCGCGCGCGGCTTCGATGACTTCGTCGCGGCTGGCGTCGGGGCGGCCGTAGGCGATGTTGTAGAAGATGCTGTCATTAAATAGTACGGTGTCTTGCGGCACCACGCCGATGGCGGCGCGCAGGCTGTCCTGGGTGACGTGGCGGATGTCCTGGCCGTCGATACGGATGCTGCCGCTGCCCGTATCGTAAAAGCGGAACAGCAGACGGGCCAGGGTGGATTTGCCGGCGCCGCTGGAGCCGACGGCGGCGACGGTTTTGCCGGCCGGGATGGTGAAGCTGACGTCGTGCAATATCGGCCGGTCGGCGTTGTACGCAAAGCTCACGTGGTCGAATGTCACTTCGCCCGCTACCACGTCGAGTTCGCGCGCGTCGGGCGCGTCCTCCACTTCGCGCGGCCGGTGCAGCAGCGTGAACATGCGCTCGACGTCGGTGATCGATTCCTTGATCTGTCGATACATCACGCCCAGAAAGCTCAGCGGCTGGAACATCTGCAGCAAAAAGGCGTTGACCATCACCAGGTCGCCCAGCGTCAGCGTGCCTTCGACCACGCCATCGGCGGCGCGCAGCACCATGAGGGTGACGCCGATGGCGATGACCCCGGCTTGCGCGGCGTTCAGGTAGCCGAGCGAACGCTGCGATTTCAGCGCCATGTCTTCCCATTCGATCAGGCTGTTGTCGTAGCGCGCGGCTTCGTATTTTTCGTTGCCGAAATATTTCACCGTTTCGTAGTTGAGCAGGCTGTCGATGGCGCGGCCGTAGGCTTGGGAATCCAGCGTGTTGGCGCGCCGCACGAACTGGGTGCGCCACTCGGTGATGGTGACGGTAAAGCCGATGTAGGCCGCCAGCGTCACCAGCGTGAGCACGCCAAACACCCAGTCGAGCTTGACGAACAGGATGCCGGCGACCAGCAGGATTTCCAGCACGGTGGGGGTGATGCGAAACAGCAGGTAGCCGACCAGGCTCGACATCGCCTTGGAGCCGCGCTCGATGTCGCGGGTGATGCCGCCGGTCTGGCGTTCGAGATGAAAGCGCAGCGACAGCGCGTGCAGATGCTTGAATACCGCCATGCTGATGCGACGCATCGCGCGCTGGGTGACCTTGGCGAAGATCACATCGCGCAGGTCGGCAAAGGTGGTGCTGGCGAAGCGCAGCACGCCGTAGCCCAGGATAAAGGCCAGCGGCAACACCAGTTCGGGACGCGGCTTGTCGAGCGCGTCGATGATTTCCTTGAGCACCAGCGGCACCGCCACCGAAGCCAGCTTGGCGCCGATCAGCAGCGCCAACGCGACCAGCACGCGGCCGCGAAACTCCCACAGATAGGGGAACAGGCGGCCGATCGAGCGCAGCGTGGGTTCCTCGGCCGGACCGGCGGCGGGCGACGAAGGCGAAGAATGGGCGGACTCGAAGCTGGATGACATGGGGTCGGGGTGGGTCGAAGTCGGATGCGCCGATTTTACGACCTGACACGGGCCCGGGAGTCGGTCGGGTAAAATCCAGGCTGACTTTTTCCGCGTTTGCGTACGGATGCTGGCTGGCCGGCCCGGACGTTCCAACGATATAACCCCCCGCGATTCCCATGAAACTCTACGGCATTCCCAACTGCACCACCGTCAAGAAAGCCCGCGCCTGGCTGGCCGAACGTCAGCTCGACGTGGTGTTTCACGATTTCAAGAAACAGGGCGTCGACCCCGACTGGCTCGCCGGCGTGGCCGCGCAAACCGGCTGGCAGGCGCTGCTCAATACGCGCGGCACCACCTGGCGCAAACTCAGCGATGCCGAAAAAGCCGCTGCAGGCAACGCCGCCGGCGCGCTGGCGCTGATGCAGGCGCAGTCCAGCGTGATCAAGCGCCCGGTGCTCGAAGTCGAAGGCAGGTATCATCTGGGCTTCGACGAGGCGCAATACCAAAGCCTCTTCAAGCATCTATAAAAAAATCATTACGGAGTTTCTGCCATGCGATTGCCCCCCCGCTTCGCTTCGTTGATCCACGCTTTCGGACTGGCGTTGATGTTGGGCTTTGCCCTGCCGGCCACGGCTGCCGCCCCTGCGATCTATACGCACAGCGCCCGCCTGCCCGCCGACGCGGCCTACACGCTGCTCTACGCCACGCTGGAAAAGAACGGCTTCTATGTGATTTTCGAGCCCGACATGGGGCGCAGCCTGGCGGGCATGAAGGACACGCTCGGCGCGGACTACAACCGCAACCAGCTCAGCACCATGAAGAGCCTGGTGTTCTGCAAGCCGCGCGCCACCAATGAAATCGCCAACGCCGACCCGGCCTTGCTGGCCTTGTGCCCGCTGCACATCACGCTGACCCACAAGGACGGCGTGTCGACCGTGTATTTCGCCCGGCCGTCGGCGATTGCCGCCGGCAGCCCCGGCGAGGCGCTGGCCAAAAAGCTGGAAGCCGACATCGTCAAAGTCATCGAGAGCGCGTTCGATGGCAAATGAAACTTTCGAACTTGCCGTCGAGCTGCTGCGCCGCAAATCGCTGACGCCGGATCACGCCGGCTGTCACGACCTGATCGCGCAGCGGCTGCAGGCGCTCGGCTTTCACATCGAGCGGCATTGCCACAATGGCGTCGACAACCTGTGGGCGCGCCGCGGCCACGTCGCGCCGCTGGTGTGCTTTGCCGGCCATAGCGACGTGGTGCCGACCGGGCCGGTGGAACGCTGGCAGTCCGATCCTTTCGAACCCACGGTACGCGATGGCCAGCTCTACGCGCGCGGCGCGGCCGACATGAAAACTTCGCTCGCGGCTTTTGTCACCGCCACCGAACGCTTCGTCGCCGCCCATCCCGATCATCCGGGCTCGCTGGGCTTTCTGATCACCTCGGACGAGGAAGGCCCGGCGACCGACGGCACGGTCAAGCTGGTGGAAACGCTGAGGGCACGCGGCGAGTTTCTCGATTTCTGCATTATTGGCGAGCCCACCAGCGCCGCCGAGTTCGGCGACACCATCAAGAACGGACGGCGTGGCTCCCTGTCCGGCAAGCTCACCATCAAGGGCGTGCAAGGCCACATCGCTTACCCGCATCTGGCCAAAAACCCGATCCATCTCGCCGCGCCCGCCATTGCCGAACTGGCCGACACCATGTGGGACGAAGGCAACGCCTATTTCCCGGCCACCACCTGGCAAATCTCCAATATCCACGGCGGCACCGGCGCAAGCAATGTGATCCCGGGCACGCTGGTGATCGATTTCAATTTCCGCTTTTCCACCGCCAGCACCGCAGAAGGCCTGATGGATGCGCTGCACGAAATCCTCAACAGCCACGGCCTCGACTTCGAAATCGACTGGCACCTTTCGGGGCGGCCGTTCCTGACGCCGCGCGGCGTGCTGTGCGAGCACCTCTCCGACGCCATCCGCGAGGTCACCGGCGTGACGCCCGAGCTGTCCACCACCGGCGGCACCTCGGACGGCCGCTTCATCGCCGATATCTGCCCGCAGGTGGTCGAGTTCGGGCCGCTCAACATGAGCATCCACAAAATCAACGAACACGTCGCGGTGGAAAACATCGAGCCGCTGGCGGCGATCTACCAAAAAACTCTGGAAAAACTGCTGACATGACTGGCTCCGACGACATTGGATTCGACGACACCGAATCCCTCATCACCCTGCGCGACTGGCTGCGCTTTGCGGTGTCGCGTTTCAATGAATCGAAGCTGTTTTTCGGCCACGGCTCCGACAACGCCTTCGACGAAGCGGCCTATCTGATCCTGCACACGCTGCATCTGCCGCTCGACCGGCTCGATCCCTTTCTCGATGCCAGCCTCACCCACGCCGAAGCCGAACAGGTGAAAACCGTGATCGAGCGCCGCGTGCGCGAGCGCATCCCCGCCGCCTACCTCACCCACGAAGCCTGGCTGGCCGGCAGCCGGTTTTACGTGGACGAGCGCGTGATCGTGCCGCGCTCCTTCATCGCCGAGCTGCTGCCCGAGCAGTTGTCCCCGTGGGTCGAGACGCCGGAAAACGTCAGCCGCGCGCTCGACCTGTGCACCGGCTCCGGCTGCCTCGCCATCCTGGCCGCGCTGGCGTTTCCCGATGCCCGCATCGACGCGGTGGACCTGTCGCGCGACGCGCTCGATGTCGCCGCGCGCAACGTCGCCGATTACGGCCTGCAGGACCGGATCGAGTTGATCGAGTCGGATTTGTTCAAGGCGCTGTCGGGCCGCCACTACGATCTCATCATCAGCAATCCGCCGTATGTGAACGCCGAATCGGTCGCTGCGCTGCCCGCGGAATACCAGGCCGAACCCGCGCTGGCGCTGGGTTCGGGCATCGACGGTCTGGACGCCACCCGGCTGATCCTGGCGCAGGCCCAATCGCACCTCAATCCGGGCGGCCTGCTGGTGGTGGAAATCGGCCACAACCGCGACGTGCTCGAAGCGGCCTACCCCACCCTGCCCTTCACCTGGCTGGAAACCGAAAGCGGCGACCAGTTCGTTTTCATGCTGCGGCAGGAAGATCTGCCGGGCTGAATCCACGCCCGCATCGCTGACCGGACAACGTAACAAGGCCGGCAATCGGCTGCGTCTATAATGTCCCGGCCACAACGGGGCCCAGGCTGGCCGCCCTGCATTCTTCCCCTCTGACACAGGAGCAAACCATGCAACAGCAACTCGATGTGTTCGTCGCTTCACTTACCTCTTTCTGGACCCAGCTGGCTGGCTTCGTGCCCCAGCTGATCGCCGCGCTGGTGTTGCTGTTTGTGGGCTGGCTGCTCGCCAATCTGGCAAAGACCGGCGTGATGAAGCTGCTCGACATGCTGAAATTCGACAGCCTGGCGGAGAAGACCGGCATCGAGGCCTTCCTCAAGCAAGGCAATCTCGATGTGTCGCTGTCGCGCCTGCTCGGCAAACTCACCTACTGGATCATCATCTTCGTGGTCATCGTCACCGTCGCCAACAGCCTCGGGCTGCACATGGTGGCCGAGCTGTTCAACAAGATCGTGCTCTACATCCCCAACATCATCGTCGCCATTCTGGTGCTGGTGTTCGGCACGCTGGTGGCGCGTTTCATCAACCGCCTGGTGTTCGCCTATCTCAACAACATGGGCGTGCAAGGCGCGCTCACCATCAGCACGCTGTCAGAATACGGCGTCATCATCTTCGTGGTGTTCGTCGCGCTGGAACAGCTGGCGATCGGCACCACCCTGCTGACCGCCGCCTTCCAGATCGGCTTCGGCGCGATCGGCCTGGCATTTGCGCTGGCGTTCGGGCTGGGCGGCCGCGAGTGGGCGGCGGGCGTGATCAAGAAACTGACCGAAAAATAAGCCCGTCCAACTCCAGACCATGGCCTGCGTCGTTATGTGCGCAGGCCTTTGCATTTCCGGGCTGGCCAGGAGGCTTGTTCAATCACTGAAGCCGGCCTACCATGTGCATAGATATTCGAAAGGATACACATCATGCGCACCAATATCGTGATCGACGACCAGCTCATGGAAAGCACCCTGCAGGCAACCGGATTGAAGACCAAGCGGGAAGCCGTGGAACTGGGACTGCGTACCCTGTTGCGGCTCAAGCAGCAAGAGGAGATCAAACGCTATCGTGGCAAGCTCGATTGGCAAGGCGATCTTGATGCCATGCGGATAGACAAGTGATTCTGGTCGATTCCAGCGTCTGGATAGACTATTTCAGGGGAACCGTGACGCCCCAGACAGACAAACTGGATTCGCTGCTTGGCATTGAGCCCATCGCAACGGGCAACCTCGTCTTGACCGAAGTGCTGCAGGGTTTTTCCAGCGACCGGGATTTCAAACAAGCCGAGAAGCTGATGACATCTCTGGTGATCGTGGACTTGGCGGGACAGGCAATGGCCATCCAGGCTGCAAAGAATTTTCGTACCTTGCGATCACTTGGGATAACCGTTCGCAAGACCATCGATACGGTGATTGCCACGCGCTGCATCGAGAGCGGGCTACCCCTTCTGTACAGCGACCGGGATTTTGATCCTTTTGTCGAACACCTCGGTCTACGTTCAGCGCTAGTGTCGTAAACCAGAAATATCAAAACATAAAACGGCGTCTTTTTCCGCATGGCGGCGTTGCTCGTCGTTGCCATAGAGCCAGCTATGTCGCCTCCTCGCGCCTTGCCCTGCGAAAAAATCCATCCGTTTTATTTGTTCCGCTATTTCCGGTTCACGACACTAGCCGAAAGCTGACCGGCACGCTGTTTCAGCGAATGCGCGGCTTGCGCGTGTGTTTGTCGGGCACGCCGCGCATCTGGCGGCGCGGGCTGGGCGCCATGCCGGCCCATTCGAGCACGCGGGCGACCAGTTCGTCGTCGATTTCCATTTTCTGTCCACGCCGCAATTGCGGGGGCAGTGCAATCGGGCCGAAGCGGACACGGGTGAGCCGCGACACGGTCAGGCCGAAATGCTCGAACAGGCGCCGCACTTCGCGCTTGCGGCCTTCCTTGATGATGACGCGATACCACTTGTTGACGCCTTCGCCACCGCCGGCAAAACAGCTTTCGACGTGCGCCGGGCCGTCGTCGAGTTCCACGCCGGCCATCAACTGCGCAATCATCTCTTCGGTCAGCTCGCCCAGTACCCGCACGGCGTATTCGCGCTCGACTTCGAAACGCGGGTGCATCAGGTTGTTGGCCAGCTCACCATTGGTGGTGAAAATCATCAGGCCGTCGGTGTTGTAGTCCAGCCGGCCGATCGCGATCCACTTGGCGCCGCGCAGTTTGGGCAGGGCGTCGAACACGGTGGCGCGCCCCTTGGGATCATCGCGGCTGACGATCTCGCCGTCCGACTTGTGATAAATCAGGATACGGGTGCGTTTCTCGTCAAAACGCAGATAAATGCGGCGGCCGCTGACCTTGACCACGTCGCGCGGGCCGACCTTGCTGCCAATGGTCGCGGTTTCGCCGTTGACCTGCACCCGGCCTTCGGCAATCCACTCTTCCATTTCGCGACGCGAGCCGACGCCGGCGGAGGCCAGGGCCTTTTGCAGCCGCTCGCTGCTGGCCTCGGGCGCGACGGCCTGCTGCAGGCGGCTCGCCGCCCGCCCCATGGGGGCATTCGGCGAACGGCGGATGGGGGATAAGGGGCGTGCCATATTCAGGGAGTCTCGATGACAGCGCAGGCAGTCTCGATTACTGCGCCAAATGTCTGGGGGGTGCCATTGTCCAGCAATTCGGCCCGTAATTCCGGAATCAATGCAGTTTCGTCCGGCGTCACCAGGGTGCCCAGCTCTTCCAGCGGCGGCAATTCGGACAGGGCGCGCAGGTTGAGGTCGCTCAGAAAGTGGTCGGTGGTGCCGAACAGCGTGGGCCGGCCGGGCACATCGCGGTGGCCGATGGGCTCGATCCAGCCACGTTCTTCCAGCGTCTTGATGATGTGGGGATTGACCGATACGCCGCGGATATCCTCGATGTCACCGCGCGTCACCGGCTGGCGGTAGGCGATGATGGCCAGCGTTTCCAGCACGGCGCGCGAATAACGCGGCGGTTTCTCGTTTTTCAGCCGCGCGATCCAGGTCTGCATTTCGGGGCGGGTCTGGAAACGCCAGCCGTCCGCCACCTGCACCAGTTCCACGCCGCGACCCTGCCAGTCGGCACGCAGGCCTTCGAGCGCCTGGCGCAAGGTATCGCCGGGCATGCCGGGGGCGGACTCGTCGGGCTCGAACATGCGCTTGAGCTCGTTCAGCGACAGCGGTTCCACCGCCACCAGCAACGCGGCTTCCAGCACGCGCTTCAAATCGTCGGGAGAATCATTCGGCTGCAGGTTCATGGATGCTGGTATGAAGCTTCACGTAAATGGGGGCGAAAGGCTCGGCCTGGGTGACATCGAGCAGGGTTTCCTTGGTCAGTTCCAGCACCGCCAGGAACGTGACCACAAGTTCATGTACGGTCGAAGACTCCGGAAACAAGTCCTTGAATTCCATGAACTCTCCGGGCGTCAACCGCTTCAGGATACGGCTCATGTGTTCGCGAATGGAGAGTTCCTGACGGCCGATGCGGTGATGGGTGCGGTTCTTGGCGCGCGACAGGATGGCCAACCAGGCGGCGGCGAGTTCTTCCGGATGGATGCTCGGCAGCTGCTTCGATACGGCGGGAATGAACACGCTGGCGGTATGGAAATCGCGCCCGGCCTGCGGCATGGCATCGACGTGCTGGCCGGCGAGCTTCATCTGCTCGTATTCGAGCAGGCGCCGCACCAGTTCGGCACGCGGGTCGTCGACCTCGTTCGCCTCCTCGGCCTGCTCGCGGCGCGGCAGCAGCATGCGCGACTTGATGTCGATCAGCATCGCGGCCATCAGCAGGTATTCGGCGGCGAGTTCGAGCCGGGTGGCGCGGGCGGCTTCCACGTAGGCCATGTATTGGCGGGTCAGCGCCGCCATCGGGATGTCCAGCACGTCCAGGTTCTGGCGGCGGATCAGGTAGAGCAGCAGGTCGAGCGGGCCCTCGAAGGCGTCGAGAAACACCGCCAGCGCGTCCGGCGGGATGTAGAGATCCTGCGGGAGGTCGGTAAACAGCTCGCCATGCACCTTGATAACAGGTACGGCGACTGTTTCGAGGAGCGCTGGATTCATCAGTTCGGCGGCGTTCATGCCGGCATTTTACCCGACTCGACGGTTTCCAAATCCCCGGTGTGGCGGCACGGCCTGTCCTTCAGTTTTTCTGATGCCAGCGCCATCAGATTTCGTGATTGGTTCCGGCAGCGTCGCACGCTAGGCTTAAAGCCGTTCGCTATTGGAGTCGAAAGGAGTGGACCATGTATATGACCGACGTCGTGCTGCATGTCGATGAAACACTGGACGCGCAGGGCAGGCATGCACTCGAGGATGAAATGCGCGGTATCGACGGCGTGATCTCACCGGGTTTCAGTCCGCGCACGCCCCACCTGATGATCGTGACCTATAACCCCGACCGTATTCCGACCGGGATGCTGCTGCATGAAGTGCAGCGCCGTGGCTATCACGCCCAGCATTGCGGCGGATAAACCGCCCTACCCTCGCCCTGCGGCTGCAGGCGTGCCGAACACCACCGCCGCTACGTCCTGATAGCGCTTGGCAAAGTGCACGGTCAGGCCTGCGCGGATGTGATCGGGCAGTTTGTCGAAATCGCGCCGGTTGGCGTCCGGCAGGATGAGCTCGGTGATGCCGACGCGGCGGGCCGCGATGACCTTCTCGCGGATACCGCCGACCGGCAGCACCTGGCCGGTAAGCGTGAGTTCGCCGGTCATCGCCAGCGGGCGGCTGATGCGGGCTTTCTTCGCCAGCGAAAGCAGCGCCGTCGCCATGGTGATCCCGGCGCTGGGGCCATCCTTGGGGGTGGCACCTTCCGGCACATGCAGGTGGATGAAGCTGCTGTCGAAGTACTTGTCATCGGCCGCAAAGGTTTTCAGGTTCGAAACCACGAAGCTGTAGGCGATCTCGGCTGATTCCTTCATCACGTCGCCGAGCTTGCCGGTCAGCTTGAAGCCGCGCGTCAGGCCATGGATGCGGCTGGCCTCGACCGGCAGCGTGGTGCCGCCCATGGCGGTCCACGCCAGACCGGTGACGATGCCGACACCGCTCATCGGCTTTTCGCGCGTGAACACCGGCTTGTCGAGGTAGGCCTCGACTTCCTTGATGCCGATTTTGATCGGCGTGGCCGCGCCGCCGAGGATTTTGACCACGGCCTTGCGCGCCACCCGCCCCAGCTGCTTCTCCAGATTGCGCACCCCAGCTTCGCGCGCGTAGCCGTCGATCACATGGCGCAGCGCGCCTTCGCTGATGGTGAGCTGGTTCTTCTTGAGGCCGGCGCGGGTCAGCACGCGCGGCCACAGGTGGTGCTTGGCGATGGCGATTTTTTCTTCGGTGATGTAGCCCGACAGGCGGATGACTTCCATCCGGTCGAGCAGCGCCGAGGGGATGGTGAAACCGTTCGCGGTGCAGATGAACAGCGCCTTGGACAAGTCGAAGCGGACGTCGAGATAGTGGTCGAGGAAATCGGCGTTCTGCTCGGGATCGAGCACTTCCAGCAGCGCCGAGGCCGGGTCGCCCTGGTAGTTGGCGCCGATCTTGTCGATTTCGTCGAGCATGATGACCGGGTTGGCCGAGCCGACTTCTTTCAGTGCCTGCACGAACTTGCCCGGCATGGCGCCAATGTAGGTGCGACGGTGGCCTTTGATTTCGGCTTCGTCGCGCATGCCGCCGACCGAGAAGCGGTAGAACTTGCGTCCCAGGGTTTCGGCGATGGATTTGCCGATCGAGGTCTTGCCGACGCCGGGCGGGCCGATCAGCAGCAGGATCGATCCCGCCATTTCGCCGCGCATCGCGCCCACCGCGAGGAATTCGATGATGCGGTCCTTGACGTCGTCGAGGCCATCGTGGTCGCGGTCGAGGATCTTGCGCGCATAGTCGAGATCGATCTTGTCCTGGGTGTGCACGCCCCACGGCAGCACGGTCAGCCAGTCGAGATAGTTGCGGGTGACGCTGTATTCGGGCGAGCCGGTTTCCAGCAGCGCCAGCTTGTGCATTTCCTCGTCGATGCGCTTTCTGGCCGCCTCGGGCAGGCTCAGTTTGGCGATGCGTTCATTGAAGGTGTCGAGCTCGGCGGTCTTGTCGTCCTTGGCGATGCCCAGTTCCTTCTGGATCGCCTTGAGCTGCTGGCGCAGGAAAAACTCGCGCTGCTGCTCGGTCATCTTCTCGTCGACCTTGTCGCGGATGTCCGATTGCAGACGCGCCACGTCGAGCTCTTTCTTCAACAGCACCAGCACTTTTTCCATGCGCTTTTTCAGCGCGAAGGCTTCCAGCACGTCCTGCAAGGCCTGCTTCGATGCGGTGGTGAGGCTGGCGGCAAAGTCGGTCAGCTGCGACGGTTCGTTCGGCCCGAAGCGGTTGAGAAAGAACTTCAACTCTTCAGAGTAAAGCGGATTAAGCGGCAGCAAGTCCTTGATCGTATTGATGATCGCAATGGAATAGGCGCGGATTTCCTCGGACTCCGGCTTGCCGGTTTCGTTCGGATAATCGACCCGCACCTTGAACGGCGCCGTCTCGGACAGCCATTCGACAATGCGGAAACGGCGGCGGCCTTCGGCGATGAACTGCATCTTGCCGTCGGAGCGAACCGGGTGATGGATGCGCACCAGGGTACCGATATTGCGGAAATCCACGCGCTTCACTTCGTCGGTGTTGTCGGGCTTAACCACCACCAGCCCCACCATGTGGTGGCTGGATTCGCCGATGGCCTCGACCGTGGTCAGCCATGGCGCTTCGTTCATCAGCAGCGGCATGGTTTGCGCGGGGAAAAAGGGCTTTTCGGTCAGCGGCAGCAGGTACAGCTCGTTCGGCAACAGCGGATCGACCGGCAGTTGCAGCTCGACTGAAGGCTCGCCTTCGGGCGCAGCGGAATGGGGCATGAGGTCTTGATTCTCGTTGGATTCGGACAGCCGAACCCGAAGTATCGGGCTTATCGGCGGGTTTTCAAGGCCGGATCGGGCTTGCAGTCTTGGCCGCGGGCTGCGCAAGCGGGATTTCTTCCACGGTATCCGGCAAGCTGGAGAGCACCATCAATTCGACGCGGCGGTTGCGCGCCCGCCCATCTTCGGTGTCGTTGGAGGCGATCGGCTTGCTCGCCTCGCTGCCGATCGCCAGCAGGCGCTCCGAATCGATACCGTTGGCCGCCAGCAGGCGCACCACGCTGGTGGCGCGCATCGCGGAAAGCTCCCAGTTCGAGGCAAAGGTCGAATTGCTGATCTGTACGTTGTCGGTGTGGCCGGTAACTTCGAGCTTGAACGGTTCGTTCTTCAAGGCCGCGGCCACGGCTTGCAGCACTTGCAGCGAATGCGGATGCAATTGTGCCTGCCCCGGCTCGAACAGGACATTGGCGTTGATTTCGATGCTGATGCCGCGCCGGCTCTGCGTGACCTTGACCTTGCCCTCCTTCACCAGCGGTCCCATGGCCGCCAGCAGCGTGCTCGCCACATCGGTCATGTGCGTCTGTTCTTCAAAGCGTTGCTGTTGTTTGAGGGTGCGCTGTTTGACCTCGGGTGGCAGTTTGACGGTCGGCAACTCCGGCACGCTGGCGTCTTCGCCAGTGGGCGCCTTGCCGAAGGCGTCGCCCAGCGAATGGGCGAGCACCCGGTATTTGCCTTCGTTGACGGCGGAAATGGCGTACATCACCACGAAAAAGGCAAACAGCAGGGTGATGAAGTCGGCGTAGGAAATCAGCCAGCGGTCGTGGTTTTCATGGTCGTAATTGATCCGCCGCTGCTTGCGCATCAAAGATAGCCTTTCAGGCGCGCTTCGATGATGCGCGGGTTGTCGCCGTGCGCGATACCGATGAGGCCGTCGCAAACGATCTCGCGCTCGGTGACGCGGCGCGCGATGGTGAACTTGATCCGGTTGGCGATCGGCAGGAAGACCAGGTTGGCCAGCCCCACACCGTAGATGGTGGCGACGAAGGCGACCGCGATGCCCGCCCCCAGCCGGCTCGGGTCGGACAGGTTTTCCATGACGTGGATCAGGCCGATCACCGCGCCCAGAATCCCCAGGGTCGGCGCATAACCGCCGGCGGATTCCCACACCCGCGCGGCCTGACGCTCGGTCGTTTCAAACTGGTTGATCTGCACCTCGAGGGTTTCGCGCAGCTTGTCGGCGTCCGCGCCATCCACCAGCAACTGCAGGGCGCCTTTCTGGAACGGGTCATGGGTCATGTTGACATGCCGCTCCAGCGCCAGCACGCCCTCTTTGCGCGTGGCGCCGGACCACAGAACAATCCGGCGGATCAGCGCCGGGGCATCGGATTCGGGCGGACGGAACACCCACTTGGACATGCGCATGCCTTGCAGGAAAACCGGCAGGGGAAAATGCAGCAGCACCGCCGCCAGGGTGCCGAGGACGACGATCACGAAGGCTGCCGGTTGCAGGAACAGGCCGATATGCCCGCCTTCCATCGCCTGGCCGCCGAGTATGGCGACCAGTCCCAGGCCGAGGCCAATCAGACTGCCACGATCCATGCATCCTCCTTGAGTTTGGTGCGAATACGCGCGATCGCCTGGCCGTGCAGCTGGCAGATGCGCGATTCGGTGACGCCGAAGACTTCGCTGATTTCACGCAGGTTGAGTTCCTGTTCGTAATACAGCGACATCAGCAGTTGCTCGCGCTCGGGCAACGCTTCGATGCCGCGGATGATGCAGGCGCGCAAGTTGGCGTCGAGCAGCTGGGGCAAGGGCATGCTGGCTTCGTCTGCCGATTGCTTGTCGAGAAAGGAATCATCCTCGTCGCTGTCGCCGAAATCCTCGAAATACAGCAGCTGATGGCCGCGCGCGTCGCCCAGCATGTCCTGATATTCGGCCAGCGGAATTTTCATCGACTCGGCAATTTCGGTTTCGCTGGGTTGCCGGCCGAGCTTGTGCTGCAAGGCGCCGATGGCCGCCTCGATCTTGCGCATCGACTGCCGGGCGGTGCGCGGCATCCAGTCGGAATGGCGCAGCTCGTCGATCATCGAGCCGCGGATGCGCTGGATGGCGTAGGCCTCGAACTGCGCGCTCTGGGCGTCGTCGTAGCGGCTGATGGCGTCGAGCAGGCCGATCATCCCGGCCTGCACCAGGTCGTCCTCCTCCACGCTGGGCGGCAGCCGGCCCATCATGTGATGCGCCAGCCGCTTGACCATCGGCATGTAGTGCGTCAGCAGTTCGCTTTTTTCGCTTTTTCCGCTCGCGGTGTACACCCTTATCCCCTTCTATAGGCTTCCATCAGACGACCGCCTTCGATCACGCGCTGCATGAAACCGCCGAGGTTGCCGAGGCTGGGGGGCTGCGGCCAGCGCAGCAGACCATCCGCCAGCTTGCGGAACTGCGAGGTTGATTGCGCGACCGGGAAGGCATCCACCACCGAGGTACGCAAGCGGTTGGCGCGGTTGAGGCGCTCGTCCAACGGAATATAGCCGAGGTAGTCCACCGACACACTCAAATAGCGTTCGGCTGTCTGCGCAAAATTGCGCGCCACCGCTTGCGCCTGTTCGGGCGATTCGATGCGGTTGAGCAGCAGACGGAACTGGCGCTTGCCGAAATTTTGCGACAGGCGTTTCACCAGCGTGTAGGCCTGCGTGATCGCGGTGTTGCCCGGCGGCAGCACCACCATGATTTCGGAGGCGGCCAGACCGAGCGGCAGCGCGTCGGGATCGGTGGCCTCTTCCATGTCGACCAGTACCACGTCGACGCCGCACTGCAGCTGGTTGAAGCTTTGCGCCAGCCATTCCTGATCGCGTTCGGACAGGCGGCCAAGGCGGCTGAAGCCACCGCCGATCGGCAGCACCTGCACGTTGTCGGGGCCGGTGAGAATCAGCGCGTCGAGGGTGCAGCGCCCGGCCAGCACGTCCATCACGTCGTGACGCGGCGTCAGTCCGAGCGCGGCGGCGGCGCCCTGCCCCTTGTGGCTCTGGTCGATGATTAGCACGTCGCGTCCGCCGCGCGCCAGCGCGACAGCCAGATTGGCGGTCGCGGCGGTCTTGCCCGCGCCCTGCTGCCCCGACATCACGGTTATCACCTGAAACCCGGCCTGCTGGCCCAGTCCAAGCAGGCTGCGCAGCCCGGCGGCCTGATCGCTGTTGAACTTGTCGCCTTTGAGCTCAGCCATGGGACACCGCGCTTTCGCGATGCTGGGTCGGCTGGCCGCTCAGGGCGAATGCGAGTTCGCTGTCGTCGAGCTGCCACGGCGAAGACAGGGTTCGCGTCTTGAACGCTCGATGGATCAGGTATTGGCGGTTGGCCAGATGCAGGTCTTCGGGCACGCGCTGGCCGGTCGCCAGGTAGTGCACATTGAGCTGGTGACGGATCGCGCAGTCGAGCGCGGGGCCGAGGCTGGCGGCTTCGTCGACTTTCGACAGGATGCAGCCGTCGAGCCCGCGCGACTGGTAGGCGCGCACCACTTCGTCCAGCGTATCGCCGTGGCTGGTGGCGTTGAGCAGCAGCAGGCGCTTGATCGGGTGCTCGGCCTGGCACAGCATTTCGACCTGTTCGGCCACCGCCTGATCGCGCTGGCTCATGCCGACGGTGTCGATCAGTACGGTGTGCTTGTTGCGCAATTCTTTCAGCGCAATGCGCAGGTCGGCGGCGTCGCGCACCGCGTGCACGGTGACGCCGAGGATCTTGCCGTAGATGCGCAACTGCTCGTGACCGCCGATCCGGTAGCTGTCGGTGGTAAGCAGCGCCAACTTGCCGGCGCCGTGGCGGACCACAAAACGTGCGGCCAGCTTGGCGGTGGTGGTGGTCTTGCCGGAGCCGGTCGGGCCCATCAGGGCGAACACGCCGCCAGCGTCGAGCATGTCGGTTTCGTTCTGCATCACCTGCAGGCGCTTCATCAGCGTGTTGCGCATCCACACCTGCGCCTGCTCGGCATCGCTGCGTTCCTCGCCGCGCGGCAGGCTGTCCAGCAGTTCGCGCGCCAGGGTGGCGCTGAAGCCCGCCGCCAGCATGTCGCGCATCAGAGTGGCGCCCGAGGGGTCGCGTCCGGGCAGGTCGCGCCAGGCCAGATCGGCCAGCTGGTTTTCCAGCCGCGACTGCATCATCTTGATTTCGCTGATCACGCTCTTGGCCAGCTGGGCGCCGTCCTGGCTCGGCAGGGCAACCCGTTCCACCAGACGGCGCTTGAACGTCACCTCCGGCAACGGTTCGCTCTGCACGTCGGCCACAGCTTCGCGTGGACGTTGCGCCGCAGCGGGCGTCGCAGTGGCGGTAGGCATATCCACCACCGGCGGCGCCATCGCAGCGATGTCTTCAGCCGGAATCGCCAGCACCTCGACCCCGCCATCGACGGCGCGGTTCGACAGGATGACGGCATCAGGCCCGAGGACTTCGCGCAACTGGCGCATGGCCTCACGGGATGTTTTGGCGACGATACGTTTGACGTTCATGCTGCTCCTCCTACAAGGGAAGTGACTTTGATGTGTTTGCCTTCGGGTACTTCAGCGTGCGAAAGCACTTTGAGTTGCGGCACGGTGCGCCGCAGAAAACGTGCAAGCAAGGGACGCAGGGCAACCGGCGTCAGCAATACGGGGGGATGGCCCAGCGCTTCCTGGCGCTGGGTTGAGGTCTGGGTGCGTTCCAGCAGGGCATCGGCGAGGCCGGGCTCCATCGCGGCGGCGTCGCTGCCGGCCTGCAGGGTCTGCATCAACAGCCGCTCCAGGTTCTGGTCGAGCGCGATCACCGGCAGCTCGCCGACCGAACCGTAAATCTGCTGCACGATGGAACGCCCGAGCGCCACCCGCACCAGCGCGGTGAGCTCGCCCGGATCCTGCACGCGCGGCGCTTCTTCGAGCAGGGTGTCGATGATGCTGCGCATGTCGCGGATGGCCACGCCTTCGATCAGCAGGTTTTGCAGCACTTTCTGCACGATGGAAATCGACAACAGCTTGGGCACCAGGTCTTCCACCAGTTTGGGCGCGCTCTTGCCCAGATGGTCGAGCAGTGCCTGCGTTTCCTGGCGTCCCAGCAGTTCGGCCGCATGCTGCGTTACCAGATGGTTCAGGTGGGTGGCGATCACGGTACCGGGATCGACCACGGTATAGCCCATGGCCTGCGCCTGGTCGCGCAACTCGCCGTCGATCCACACCGCAGGCAGGCCGAACGCGGGGTCGCGCGTGGCCACACCCGGCAGGGTCGCCGTGATGTTGCCCGGATCGATCGCCAGGAACTGGCCGGTACGCACTTCGCCGCTACCGATTTCCACGCCCTTGAGTGTGATGCGATAGCTGTTCGGATTGATTTCGAGGTTGTCGCGGATATGCACGGCGGGCGGCAGGAAGCCGATTTCGCGGGCGAACTTCTTGCGGATGCCCTTGATGCGGCGCACCAGTTCGCCGTCGGCGGCGGCGTCGACCAGCGGGATCAGGCGGTAGCCGACTTCCAGCCCCAGCGTGTCGATGGGAGCGACGTCTTCCCAGCTGGCTTCCTGGCTTTCGACCATGGCGGTCGGGGCCGAAGGCACTTCCTCCGGCACAGCCTGCTTGGCCTTGCTGCTCTTGTTGGCGAGCCAGACCATGCCGCCGGCCAGCAGCAGGAAGGCGAAATTCGGCATGCCCGGGATCATGCCCATCATGCCCAGAATCGCGGCGGTGATGTAGAGCGCCTGGGGTTTGCTGAAAACATTGGACATCACCTGGCCGGCGATGTCTTCTTCGGTGCTGACACGGCTGACGATGAGGCCGGCTGCGATCGAAATCACCAGCGCCGGAATCTGCGCCACCAGGCCGTCGCCAATCGCCAGCAAGGTGTAGTTGCGGGCGGCGTCGGCCAGCGACATGTCGTGTTCCATCAGGCCGATGATGAGGCCGCCGATGATGTTGATCAGCAGGATCAGGATGCCGGCGATGGCGTCGCCACGCACAAATTTCGAGGCACCGTCCATCGATCCGTAAAAGTCGGCTTCCTGCGCGACTTCGGCGCGACGGCGGCGTGCTTCGTCCTCGTTGATCAGGCCGGCGTTGAGGTCGGCATCGATGGCCATCTGCTTGCCGGGCATCGCATCCAGGGTGAAGCGTGCGCTGACCTCGGCGATACGGCCGGCGCCCTTGGTGATCACGATGAAGTTGATCACCACCAGAATCACGAACACGATGATACCGACCGTGTAATCGCCGCCGACCAGGAAATGGCCGAAGGCTTCGATCACCTTGCCCGCTGCGTCCGGGCCAGTGTGGCCTTCCAGCAGCACGACGCGGGTCGATGCCACGTTGAGCGACAAACGCATCAGGGTGGACAGAAGCAGCACCGTGGGGAAGGCAGCGAAGTCGAGCGCCTTTTTGGTGGACAGGCTGACCAGCAACACCATGATCGACAGCGCGATGTTGAAGGTGAACAGGATATCCAGCAGGAAGGTGGGCAACGGCAGCACCAGCATCGCCAGAATCAGGATGATGAAAATCGGTGCGGCCATCGATTTCAGGTTCATCGCCGCGAACGTTTTGGAGAAATTCAGCGTGCCATTCATGGGGTGGCCTGCAAGGGATCAAGTTCGGGGGGAACCGGCAAGGCGGTCGGCGCATTCGGGTAAACCCCGCCCACCTGCTGGTAGTGACGCAACTGGAACACGTAGGCCAGCACTTCGGCCACGGCGGTGTACAGCGTGGCGGGAATTTCATCGCCAAGCTCGGTGTGGCGGAACAATGCGCGGGCCAGCGGTGGCGCTTCCAGCAGCGGCACCCTGTTTTCGGCGGCCAGCTCGCGGATTTTGGCGGCTACGGCGTCGGCCCCCTTCGCCACCACGCGCGGTGCGCCCATCTTGCCTTCGGTGTATTTCAATGCGACGGCGTAATGAGTCGGGTTGGTCACCACCACATCGGCGGTCGGCACTTCGCTCATCATGCGGCGGCGCGACATTTCGCGCTGCTGCGCACGGATGCGCGCCTTGAGGTGCGGGTCGCCTTCCGATTCCTTGGCTTCCTGACGCAGTTCCTCTTTGGTCATCTTCAGCTTGTGGTAGTGATGCCAGAGCTGATACGGCAGATCCAGCGCCACAATCAAAATCATGGCGCCCGAGGCCAGCAGGAACACCTTGCCGATCAGGTCGCCCATGTGCCGGATGGCGGTAGAAGGCGTTTCCAGGCTGAGCGAAAAAATGGCGTCGATATTGGACCAGATCAGCCAGGTCGCCACCACACCTAGCAGGCCCACCTTGGCCAGCGATTTGACCAGCTCGATCAGGCCTTGTGACGACAGAATGCGCTTGATACCCGAGATCGGATTCAAGCGGTTGAATTTCGGCGCAAGCGCCTTGGCGCTGAACAGCCAGCCATGCGTCATGAAAGGCGCAGCCAGCGTAGCGATCACGACCACGGCCAGAAACGGCGCGAGGGCCAGCGCCGCCTCAACCACCTGACTCGAAAACTGGTTCATCACCTGCGCACTGTCGCGTGCAATGGCCGGTTCGAACTGCAGGCCGCCGCGCACGATTCCGGACAGCGTCTGGCCCATGCCGCTGGCCATCATCCACATCGCTGAACCGCCCGCCATCAGAACGACAAACGTAGCCAGTTCACGCGACTGCGGCACCTGGCCTTCTTCGCGTGCTTTGTCCAGTCGTTGTTGCGACGGGGCTTCGGTCTTTTCCTGATCGCTTTCTTCAGCCATCCCTGATTCACCTGTTGAGGGCGCCCGCCACACGAATCAAATCGAGGCGGGCTTTCTTAGACTGGATTATTGGCCATGCCGGGGCCGGGCGATCAGGGGAATAGAGCGGGTTTTGTACTGCTATTTGGCGCCAGACGGCGCCGGCGGCTCATTGAGCCGGGGTGGCGGCGTGTGCCTGGGTAACGGAGTCGCGCACGGCAGCTTCGTCGGCGATGCTGACGCCGCTGGCTTCCTTGGTGACCGCGTCTTCGGTGCGCTTGTTCATGACGATGATGCTGATGCGACGATTGACCGGGTCAAAGGGTTCAGCCTGGTTGAATGCAACTGACGAAGCGAGGCCGACCACTCGCAGCATCTTGGCTTCATCCATGCCGCCCGCAACCAGTTCACGTCGCGAAGCGTTGGCACGATCGGCCGACAGTTCCCAGTTGCTGTAACCGCGACCCTGATTCGAATACGGCGTGGCATCGGTATGGCCCGACAGGCTGATGCGGTTCTGCACATCGTTCAGCACCTTGCCGATCTCGCGCAGGATGATCTTGGTATAAGGCTGCAATTCAGCGCCTGCCAAGTTGAACATCGGCCGGTTCTGTTCGTCGACGATCTGGATGCGCAGGCCTTCGGTCGTGATGTCGAGCAGGAGCTGGCGCTTGAACTGCTTGAGCGTGGGGTTGGCGTCGATTTCCGCTTCCAGCCGCCCTTTCAGCATTTTGAGCTTCTCGGCCTCGACCCGCTCCAGCTCGGCCTTGGCGGCCTCCAGGTTGTAGGACTTTTTCTTGGTGTCGGCTTCGCCATCCTTGACCTGCCCGGTCTTGCGCGACAGGTCCTGACCACCGCCCTTGATCACGCTCGAACTATCACCGCTGCCCGAACCGCCCTGCATGGCGACTTTAAGCGGCGTCTTGAAATATTCGGCAATGCCGTTGAGATCGCCCTTCGCGGTCGAACCCAGCAGCCACATCAGCAAAAAGAAAGCCATCATCGCCGTCACGAAGTCGGCATAGGCGATCTTCCACGCCCCCCCATGGTGGCCGCCGGACACCTTCTTGATGCGCTTGACGATGATGGGCGCTTTTTGTTCGCTCATTGATGCACTTCAGCTCTGGGAAAACTCAAATTGGCGAAAAAAATCAGCGCGACTTGGCGCCCTTGACGTGCTCTTCCAGCTCGCTGAAAGAAGGGCGCTCGGTCGAGAACAGTACCTTACGGCCAAACTCGACCGCAATCGCCGGTGCATAACCATTGATGCTGGCCAGCAGGGTGACCTTGACGGTCTGGAACATCTTGGTCGACTCGTGCAGCTTCTGCTCGAGCAAACCCGACAGCGGGCCGACAAAACCATACGCCAGCAGAATACCAAGGAAGGTGCCGACCAGCGCGTGAGCGATCAGGATGCCCAGCTCGGCCGGCGGCAAGCTCACCGATTCCATGGTGTGCACCACGCCCATCACCGCAGCCACGATGCCGAACGCGGGTAAGCCGTCGCCGAGCTTGGCCACGACGTGCGCCGGCACCTCCCCTTCGTGATGGTGGGTTTCGATTTCGTTGTCCATCAGGTTTTCGATTTCGAAGGCATTCATACTGCCGCTCACCATCAGGCGCAGATAGTCGGTGAGGAATTCAACAATGTGATGGTCGGCCATGATGGTGGGGTATTTGGAAAACAGCGGGCTGTTCTCCGGCGAGTCCACATCGCTTTCCACCGACATCAGGCCTTCCTTGCGGATCTTGGTCAGCAGCTCGTACAGCAGCGCAAGCATGTCCATGTACATGGCCTTGGTGTACTTCGATCCCTTGAACACCGTCGGCAAGGCCTTCAGGGTTGCCTTGATGGCCTTGGCATTGTTGCCCACCATGAATGCACCACCCGCGCCGCCGCCGATCATCAGCAGTTCCAGCGGCTGAAACAATGCGGCCAGGTGTCCACCGGCCAGTGCAAAGCCACCGAACACAGAAACCACGACAACAACATATCCAACTATGACTAGCACGAGCGTCCATCCCTTTTGGTTGTCTCACCGACGGTGGGCAGCGACTTGATTAACCCTGATCCCACGTATGAGATTTCGACAGGATCGGCCGAAACTTGATGCTGCGCAGGCGAAGAATTCCGGCGTCCGTTCACATGCGCCACGCGTAAAGCGTGTGACGCGCGCCTTCAGCCAGGGGGATCACAAGATCCGGTTGCCGCGCCTGCGCTTCGAACGACAGGCTGATGAGCAGACTGCCTTGGCGCATCTGGGACTGCGCCTGCTGCCACAGTTGCGGCATCGCAGCCGGAGAGAGGAAGGCGAACACCACGTCGTATCCGGCCAGATCGAGCGCCGCATAGTCGCGGCGCAGAAACCTCACCCGGCTGTGCCTGATCCAGGATCGAACCCGGCTGATGAGCCAGGGTGCGGGGGCAATCTCGGTGCCGGAAAACTGCGCCTGCGGAAAGCGCGACTCCAGATAGAACGGCACATCGCCGAAGCCGCTGCCGATATCGATAAAGCGAAACGGGGTCGCCTGCGGCAACAGGGGGATGATCGCATCCCAGGCTTTGCGATCGGACAGATACAACGGCACCCGAGTGCGAAAGCTGCTCCAGTAAAACAGCACCAGCAGCAAAAATGCCGCCAGATAAATCCAGGCAGGCAGACTGAATTGCTGTGCCAACACGATGACGGGGAAGAATCCGAAATGCAGCGGCAGCCACCAGACAGGTTGCCGCCACAAGCGGCTCAAGACCGCAGCCGTGGCACCCTGAACCAGGGCGAATTGCCACAGGGCAGCTTGAAAGGGAATCAGGGATCGCAGCAGGAGTGCCAGCAGTGCAACCAGAAGCAAGGCTGCGCACTGGACAAGAAGGGATTGCAGGCTGACCGGCAGACGCGTCATCACCCGCAAGTCTTCACCCACACGGCGAAGCGCGGTATCAGGCCGCGGCCAGAACGGCTTGTGCTTCGGCTTCTGCCTTGGCTTTGCGGGTTTTGCCGGCGCGTGCAGGGACGTTGCACAGGCCGCACACGTAATGGCTATGCAGGTCGTCGGGATGCACCACGAAATTGCCGCCGCAGCAGCTGCAGGCCGCGGTTTCGAGCATGCGGCTTTCAAAGAACCGGTTCAGCGTCCAGGCACGGGTAAAGCTCAAGACTTCTTCGATCTGGTTGGAGTGCAGATATTCCTGGTACAGCCGATAACTTTTGAGGATTGCTTCGATACCGCTGCATTCGCTGTTTTTAACGAGGTAACGATGAATATTGATGAACAGCGAGGAATGCACATTGGGCAGCCAGGTCAGAAACCAGTCGGTCGAAAACGGCAGCATGCCCTTGGGTGGCGACACGCCTTTGACTTCCTTGTAGAGCTTGAGCAGGCGTTCGCGCGACAGCGAGGTCTCCGACTCCAAGACCTGCGGACGGGCGCCCAGTTCGATCATTTCGATCGCCAGCTGGGTGTCGCGCATTTCGGTCAACAGACTTTTTTTACTCATTTGAACGCTCCTCGAAACACCCGACCCGAAATCAGACAAAAGCCGCCTGCCCTGCCATCAGGATCGCTGCATGCGACTGCGCCAGCGCCCGGTCCTTGGTGTAAGACGTCAGCATGTTGAGCACCAGGCCGTCATCGAAGCGGAAACGCGACACCAGCATGCCCGAGCTGGCCAGCTTCAGCACTTGGGCCGGAGTCAAGGTTTCGATCAGGTCGGCCACATCCTGGCTGATGCCCAAACGAAAGACGGCTGCCGCCTTGTCGTGTTGAATCATGTGTTGTGCCAGCATCAGGTAGTTGAGGTTGACATCACGGATTTCGTCCATCATTTCGTCGAGTTTCATGTTGTCTGTCCTTGCTTCGTAGAATTATTTTCGAATTCGCACTTAAGTCAGCGTTGTGAAATCGTTATCGGTCGACACCCTTGAAAGATAATACAGACAAAGAACTAATAAACTGACAGAAAATAACCCAACGTTGTCTTGGTGTTTGTCTTACACGTAATCCGGCAAGCTGCCCGCACGAATCCGTGGGCAGCATCGGATATGCGCGAACAAACCTTTGAATTAAAAGGTGAATTGCAGAAGAAAAACGGCTGCGGGCATTGCACCCGCGGCAGGGTAGCTCAGGCCGGGCTGGTCAGCTTCGCTGGTAAATATCCTCGAAGCGAACGATGTCGTCTTCTCCCAGATAAGTGCCCGACTGCACCTCGATCATGTGCAGGTCGATCTTGCCGGGGTTTTCCAGGCGGTGCGAGGTCCCCAGTGGAATATAGGTGGACTGGTTCTCGGAAAGCAGCGCCACGCTCTCGCCACAGGTCACGCGCGCCGTGCCCGACACGACGATCCAGTGTTCGGCACGGTGATGATGCATCTGCAGGCTGAGTTTCTCGCCCGGCTTGACCATGATGCGTTTGACCTGGAAGCGTTCGCCTTCGTCGATCCCCTCGTACCAGCCCCAGGGGCGATACACCTGCTTGTGGATCAGATGCTCGCAGCGCTTTTCTGCCTTCAGGCGATCGACCAGCTTCTTCACGTCCTGCACCTGGTCCTTGTGAGCGACCAGCACCACGTCGGCGGTCTCCACCACGACCAGATCCGACACCCCCAGCATGGCGACCATACGGGTTTGGGCGCGAACAAAATTGTTATGAGCGTTTTCCAGCATCACGTCGCCGCGGCAGGCATTGCCCTGCTCATCCTTGTCCGCCACATCCCACAAGGCGGTCCATGCACCAATGTCGTTCCAGGCCATGTCGGCAGGCACGACCGCAGCACGCTGGGTGTGTTCCATCACGGCATAATCGACCGAGTCGGAGGGACAGGCTTCGAAAGCCGCCGGATCAAGACGCACGAAATCGAGATCCAGTGTCGCTGCATCCAGCGCAGCACGGCTGGCATCGAGGATATCGGGACGCAAGTCCTGCAATTCCTTCAGGAAATCGCTCGCGCGGAACAGGAACATGCCGCTGTTCCAGAAATACTCGCCGGAATCCACATACTTTTGCGCGGTGACCAGATCGGGCTTCTCGACAAACGCGGCAACCTGATGCGCACCCGCAGCATCGGCCAGTGGCGCGCCCTTGCGGATATAGCCATAACCCGTCTCGGGCTTGGCCGCAACGATGCCGAATGTAGCCAGATGCCCCTTCTGCGCTGCCGCCGCAGCGACCCGGATCGCCGCATGAAAAGCGCCGACATCTCCGATCAGGTGGTCGGCAGGCAGCACCAGCATCAAGGTATCAGGGTCGTCGCGCGACAGCATCAAGGCCGCGACAGCAATGGCCGGCGCCGTATTGCGCCCCACCGGCTCCAGCACGATCGCGCGCGGGGCCGAGCCTATTTGCCGCATCTGCTCGGCGATCATGAAGCGATGTTCGACATTGCACACCATCAGCGGCGCTGCCATCTCCGGCATGTTGGCCAGGCGGGTAACGGTGTCCTGCAGCAGGCTGAAATCGCTTGCAAGCGGCAACAACTGCTTGGGCAAGGCCGCGCGCGACAAGGGCCACAGGCGGGTACCGGAGCCACCGGACAGGATCACGGGATGGATGGGAGTCATATATTGAAGGTCCGTCATCAAATTAATCAATTATCAGAAGTCTGCCACCGCCAGACTACTGCCTTGTTGCAAGCGTTCGAATACCCTATGCACCCGGCTTCGCCGGATGGACGAATGGCCGACATGGTGCGGGATTAACCAGGCCTCGGCAAGTGAAGCCCTGAACAAAAATACCATTCAAGAAAGCGCGAACAACGCCGATACTTATTTCAATGCTTGGTGCTGTGTTGAACGATACGGCGCTTAGTAGATTTCCCTTGTAGATTGTGTCCGGTACGGGGTTTACCCCGGGTGCTCCTCCTCCAGCCACACCGGGCTTTTAACGGCGCTTTATGCGCCGTTTTTGTTTTTCCACTCATGATTTCCCCGCACCAGTCCATTCACCCGCAAGTGAGTACAGCGCCGGCCCATGCGTCATGGAAAACCATTCCATGACGCATGGGCCGCAATATCAGGGCGTGCCCTCGACAAAAGCGCTCACGCCTTTTGACTTGCGGGCTGCTTCAAGCGCTTGCGCGGCTTTTTCCTTTTTCGCCCGCTTGTCCTCCTCAGCAAAAGCGCTCACGCCTTTTGACTTGCGGGCCGCTTCAAGCGCTTGGGCGGCTTTTTCCTTTTTCGCCCGCTTGTCTTCCTCAGCACGCTGCGCAGCCAAAGCGGACAAGCGCTCGGTCTCGGCCTTTTTCTGGGCTTCCTGCGCGCGCTGCTTTTCAAGAGCGACCTGACGCTTATGCAGCTCCGCCTGCTGCGCCGCCTCTCGCTGCGCTTGGGCCTTGGCGGCCGCTTCCCTTTTGGCTTCTTCGGCCTTCTGGGCGTCCAGGCGCGCCCTCGCCTCTTTGAGATCGGCGCGCATCTTGGCGCCGGTCTGGCGAATACGTTCGCTGATCGCGGAAATATCGTCTGAGGACAGTGTGGCGCTTTCCGGGGCCGCATTAGCAGTCGTAGCATCAGCGGAGTGAGCGGTGAGCGGCAACAAAATGGCCAGAGTCGCAGCCGCGAGTCGTATCACCTGAATGGAGTTCATGCGCGTTCCTTTTGTAGACGGGGGTCTAGCAGGCGCGCTTGGCTAATCCGTATGCTCAGCGAAGCTGAAAATACAACATGCCGGCACGCGCCCGCCGATTAACCGCTAACGGCTGCGCATGCACAAAACTTGACGGCTTCAGGCCGGAACGGCCTCTTCAAACTCGAGGCTGATCTTCTCGTGGGCATCCAGATCAATCGTCACCCGTCCGCCCTGCGTCAGCTTGCCGAACAGCAATTCATCGGCCAGTGCCTTGCGGATGGTGTCCTGGATCAGTCGCGCCATGGGGCGCGCGCCCATCAGGGGGTCAAAACCGTTCTTGGCCAGATAGGCCTTGAGGGCGTCGGTGAATACCGCTTCGACTTTTTTCTCGTGCAGCTGCTCTTCCAGCTGCATCAGGAATTTGTCGACCACCTGCAGGATGATCGGCTCGGTCAGCGATGCGAACGGGATGATCGCATCGAGACGGTTCCGGAACTCAGGGGTGAACATGCGCTTGATTTCGCCCATCTCGTCGCCGCTTTCGCGCGAGTTGGAAAAACCGATCGACGCCTTGTTGAGCACTTCCGCACCCGCGTTGGTGGTCATGATGAGCACAACATTGCGAAAATCTGCCTTACGCCCATTGGTGTCGGTCAGGGTGCCGTGATCCATTACCTGCAACAACACGTTGAAGATGTCCGGATGGGCTTTCTCAACCTCGTCGAGCAAGACAACCGAATAGGGCTGTTTGTTAACCGCCTCGGTCAGCAATCCGCCCTGGTCGAATCCGACATAGCCAGGGGGCGCGCCGATCAGGCGCGATACGGCATGACGCTCCATGTATTCGGACATGTCGAAGCGAATGAGCTCAACTCCCAGCACATAGGCCAACTGGCGTGCGACTTCGGTCTTGCCGACGCCGGTGGGGCCGGAAAACAGGAAATTGCCGATCGGTTTTTGCGGATTGCCCAGGCCGCTGCGCGACATCTTGATGGCCGCGGCCAGCATGTCGATCGCAGCGTCCTGCCCGTACACAACGGCCTTGAGATCGCGATCCAGCGTCTTGAGCGCGTTCTTGTCGTTCAGGGAAACCGTTTTGGGCGGAATACGCGCAATCTTGGCGATGATGTCCTCGATCTCGCGCGGGGTAATGACCTTCTTCTGCTTCGACTTCGGCAGAATGCGCTGCGCTGCGCCGGCTTCGTCGATCACGTCAATCGCCTTGTCGGGCAGATGGCGGTCGTTGATATACCGCGCCGACAACTGGGCAGCGGTCGTCAACGCGGCGGCAGTATATTTGACGCCGTGATGATCCTCGAACCGCGACTTCAGCCCGCGCAGGATCGCCACGGTTTCATTGACCGAAGGCTCGGGCACATCGACTTTCTGAAAACGCCGCGACAAGGCATGATCTTTCTCGAAAATGCCGCGATATTCGGCGTACGTAGTCGCACCAATACAGCGCAACTGCCCCGAAGACAGGGCGGGCTTGAGCAGATTGGAGGCATCCAGGGTGCCGCCCGACGCCGCGCCCGCACCGATCAGGGTGTGAATCTCGTCGATGAACAGAATGGCCTTGTCGTTATCCGCCAGTTGCTTCAGCACCCCTTTCAGGCGCTGCTCGAAATCGCCGCGGTATTTGGTGCCTGCAAGCAAAGCGCCCATGTCCAGCGCATACACCGTGCTTTGCGCCAGGATTTCCGGCACCGAGCCTTCGATGATGCGACGCGCCAGTCCTTCGGCGATCGCGGTTTTGCCCACCCCCGCCTCGCCCACCAGCAAGGGATTGTTTTTACGGCGGCGGCACAGGGTCTGGATGACGCGCTCCAGTTCCTGGTCTCGTCCGATCAGGGGATCGATCTTGCCTGCCAGCGCCTGGGTGTTCAGGTTGAGCGCAAAGCTGTCCAGCGGCGAAGCGGACGCAGCCTCGGAACTGGTCTCGGCCGGTTCGTCCGCACGTGGAGGCTGCTCGTTGTTTGCCGTTTTACTGATGCCGTGGGAAATGAAGTTCACGATGTCCAGCCGCGTGATGCCCTGCTGGCTGAGGAAATAAACGGCGTGGGAATCCTTTTCTCCGAACACCGCCACCAGCACATTGGCGCCGGTCACTTCCTTTTTGCCGGACGACTGGACATGCAGGATGGCGCGCTGGATCACGCGCTGGAAACCGAGCGTGGGCTGGGTGTCCACCTCACCCTCGGCGACCACCTTGGGCGTGTGCTCGGTGATGAAATGATCAAGCTGCTCGCGCATGGTCTCGATGTTGGCGCCGCACGCCCGCAAAACTTCCATCGCGGAAGGATTGTCCAGCATCGCCAACAACAGATGCTCCACTGATATGAATTCATGGCGCTTTTGCCGCGCATCCATGAATGCCATATGCAGCGTGACTTCAAGTTCCTGGGCAATCATTTAACTCTCCTCCATCGTACATTGCAGCGGATGCTGGTGCTGCCGCGCGAAATCCACAACCTGCTCAACCTTGGTGCTCGCAATATCCTTGGGAAATACACCACACACGCCTACACCTTCAGTATGCACTTTGAGCATGATTTGTGTCGCGCGTTCTTCGTCAATAGCAAAAAACTTCTTGAGAACATGCACCACGAACTCCATCGGGGTGTAGTCGTCGTTCAGCAGCAAAACCTTGTACAAAGGCGGTGGTTTGACCTTTGCGCTCACCGGTTCCAGCAGGGTAGCGCTTTCTCTCTTGGTTGCCATAGCGGGAATACACCTGAATAAGGCTGTCTATTTTGCGGTGAGACTTGGAATTTTCAAGCCCCTTGCCTGTAAGGCTTAGCCGAAAGCCGATGTGCTGGCCTGCTCAGGGCAGCAGCAGGCTGAAAACCGCGCCCGACTCGTTGTATAGCCGAAGTTCGCCGAGTCGTCCCCGGTTTTCATGGGTTTGCACAATCATCCGGGCGAATTGCAGGCCCAGACCCGTACCCGTGGCACGGTATGGTGTGTTGGTGGCCACGCTGGTCAGGATATGTTCCGGATAGCCGTCCGAATCGTCGCGCACCGACAGCGACAGGCAACCGTCGACCATGGAGGCTTCGATGCGGATGATCGAACGCGCATAGGCCAGCGAGTTCTGGATCGCATTGAGCAGGGCCATCTCAATCAGTTCGCGGTCGAAAAACCAGACAGCGGGGACATCCGCCGCCATCCCTGCGTCTATGTTCAGCCGCCCGCGGGAGAGGGCGCCAGCCCGTTCCACGAGTTCGTGCAGCAGATCATGCGGCGAGTAAGCATCGATGGTCGGCTGCAGCTGCTGGTTATTGGCCTTGTAGAGCAGCAAGGCCTGCTGCAGCCGGTCGATCACGCTCTGGCACAGGAGCCTCGCGTCATTCACGGTACCGTCGTGTTGCGGCTCGACTTGCATCGGAATGCTGTCGAGGGTCATCGACAGCAGGCCGAGGTTGTTTTTCAGCTCATGGATCAGAGCTGCATAAAGGGCGGTACCGTCAAATTTCATCCCTGTTCACCCCATTTCATGTCCGGTTCATGCCAAAACGCGTTTCAACTTCTTTCAAGTGCAGGCGCAGCCCCGAAATACGCGAATGCCCGGGGGCCTGGCGCTCGGCTTCGGCCAGATGCTTGCGGGCAATATTGATCATGTTCTCGTCCATGCCCACCTGGTCGATGTATTTGAGGATCACCCATACCGCGTTCATGATGATGCGCGGGTTGTAAGGCGCCTCGCCGCAGGCGGTAAGCAGCTTTTCGACGGCGGTTTTGTAGTCGCCCTTCTGTGCCAGCACGACGCCTTCGTTGTTGAGTTTGCGCACGTCGGCGGTTGCCGAAGCCAGCACCGCGGCACCGGCATCGCTGCGCCCGGCATCGTCGTAGATTTTGCGGGCCTTGGCCAACAGGGATTCACTGTCATGCGCATTGCGGGCCACTTCGGAAACGATGCCGTCAGCCTCGCCCTCGCGCCCATTGGCCATGCACACGCCAGCCAGATCGAGCATCATCTGCGGATCGCAGCGGGTGCCCTCACTACGCAGGCCGGCGGCTTCGTCCAGCGCCTTGACCGCTTCCTGCAGATTGCCCGCCTGGTTATGCATCATGCTTTGCGACACCGCCATGACCAGCTTGCCTTCGGGACTACCCTGCAGGCTGGATTTATTCTTCTTCAGGGTATCGGCAACCGCTTTCAGATCGCCCTGCTCGACCTGGACCCGGCACAGATTGCCCAGATCGGCAGGCGTGACAAAAATCGAGTGGCGGCCCTTTTCCAGCGTGTTGGTATAGGCCGTGCGCGCAACATCCAGATCGCCATTGCCATAGGCCACCTCGCCCAGCTTTTGCTGGCGACGAACCGTCTTGCCGGAAATCGCCACGCCTTTTTCCAGCGCAGCCTGCGCAGCTGCGCCGTCCTTTTTGGCCAGGCACACGTCGGCCAGCAAGTCGTAGGCCGCAACCATCGAGGGTGCATGTTCCAGCACGTCGCGCAGCTCTTCTTCCGCCGGCTCTTCCTTTTTCTGCAAATGCAGCGACCGTGCGAGCCCCAGGCGCGCCCAGGGAATGGCCCGCATCGCGATGACCTGCTTGTACAAGGCCTCGGCTTCGTCGAAACGCCCCAGCGTGACCAGCAATTCGCCTTTGAAGCGCAGCGCATCGACCACGTATTTAGGGTGGTTCTGCATCATTTCATCGCATGCCACGAGCGCCGATTCCAGGTCCTGTGCCATGAAATGCCGATACACCTCGCGGAAAGCGCGCTTGCGCAACAGAATGTTGTCGAGCCGGCTACGCAGGATTTCCGCGCTGAAGGGTTTGATCATGTAGTCATCCGGTGCCAGCTCTGCGGTCGCCACAACCTTCTCGTAGTACGACTCGGCCGTCACCATCATGAAAACAGTTTCCAGCGAAATCAGGTTGCCGTGGCGCAACTCCTCCAGCAGCTGCTGGCCATCGCGGCCGTCGCCCAGGTTGAAGTCGCACAGGATGAAGTCGAAATCCTTATTCTTGACATGAAACAAGGCCTCGGCCGCATTGGCGGCCAGCTGAACCTTGACCACGCCAAAATTGGACAAGGTCAGCCGCAGGGCATTGCGCATGCCGGGATAGTCATCCACTACCAGCGCACGCAAGGACGCGTAGTCAATGAAGGACTCATTGGCCGACGCCGATGCGGGTACGTTCTTGATGAATGCAGAGGGTAGGCTCATGCCTGTTGTCCCCTGTCGATGAATTGACCCCGACTCACAGCGTAATCACCCAATTTCACGATATCGCCATGAATATCGGCAATTTCCAGACAAACTGAACCGAACATGGGCGTGCCAGCCAGCTGGCAGCGTCAACTCATTCGTGGGTCAGCAGCGCATCGGGCGCCTCCAGCGCCGCCTTTACCGCCACCAGAAACTGCACTGCGTCGCGGCCGTCGATCAGTCGGTGATCGTAGGTCAGGGCCAGATACATCATCGGACGGATCACCACCTGGCCATTTTCAGCGATCGGGCGTTCCTGGATGGCATGCATGCCCAGAATGGCCGATTGCGGGGGATTGAGGATGGGGGTAGACAGCAGCGAGCCGAACACGCCGCCATTGGTGATGGAAAACGTGCCGCCGGAAAGGTCGTCCAGCGTGAGTTTGCTCTCGCGTGCACGTTGCCCGAAATCGGCAATGGCGCGCTCGATCGCGTCCGACGACAAGGCTTGCGCCCCGTGCAGAATCGGCACCACCAATCCGCGCGGGCTGGAAATGGCGATGCCGATGTCCGCAGCGCCGTGCCACACGATGTCGTTGCCGTCGATGGATGCGTTGACGACGGGGAACTGGGCCAGAGCCTGGCACACCGCGCGCACGAAAAACGACATATAGCCGAGCTTGACCCCGTGCCTGACCTCGAACTCAGCCTTGTGGCGCTGGCGCAGTTCATTCACCGCTTGCATGTTCACCTCGTTGAAGGTGGTGAGCATGGCGGCGCTGTGCTGCGCGGCAAGCAGACGCTCGGCCACGCGGCTACGCAAGCGCGACATCGGTTCGCGGCGGAACGCGCCGCTCGATATGACAGGCTCAGCAACCGGCAACGGGATGTTCGTAACAGGCGACGCGCTGGCGGGCGGCGGTTCCACCTTGATGGCAGAAACAGCCGGGGCGACGGGCGCAGGACCGGGCGCAGCGACCGCCTGCACCGGAACGACCGGCTCGGCCAGGTCCTCACGGGTTTCGATCACCGCCACCACCTCGTCCGCCTTGACCACGGCGCCTTCGGGCTGGCGCAATTCGACCAGCGTGCCCGAGGCCGGCGCAGGGATTTCGAGGATCACCTTGTCGGTTTCCAGATCGACCAGCGCTTCGTCACGCGCGACGCTTTCACCGACCTGCTTGCGCCACGGCAGCAAGGTGCCGCTCGCCACCGAGTCGGACAACATCGGTACGCGGACTTCAACTTTCATACGGTGTCTCCAGCGCGTCGTTCAATAGCGCGTCCAGTTCTGCGCGATGGCGCGAAAGATGGCCCGACGCCGGTGCGGCCGCAGGCGGGCGGCCCGTGTAGTGAAAGCTCTGCCGGTTCGGCGTGCAATGATTCAGATGGTGCAGGGTCTGGTACCACGCCCCCTGGTTCATCGGCTCTTCCTGCGCCCAGACAAAAGTTGCGGCCTGCGGATAGGTCTTCAGCGTCGCGCGGAATGCAATTTCAGGGAAGGGATACAGCTGTTCCACCCGGATCAGTGCGACATCGTCCAGTCCCCGCGCCGCGCGCGCCGCCTCGAGATCGAACCACACCCGCCCGCTGCACACCACCACGCGTTTGGCCTGAAGCGGCACGCGTGGGTCGTCGATGACAGGCCGAAATGCGCCTTCGCTCAGATCGGCTAGCGATGACGTGGAGTCCGGATAGCGCAGCAGTCCCTTGGGCGTCAGGATCACCAGGGGCTTGCGCGCAGGCCGCACCAGCTGCCGCCGCAACAGATGGAACATCTGCGCGGGCAGCGTGGGCACGCACACCTGGATGTTGTCCTGCGCGCACAGCTGCAGGAAGCGCTCGAGACGGGCGGAGGAGTGCTCCGGACCCTGCCCCTCCAGTCCGTGCGGCAGCATCAAGGTGAGGCCGCACAGCCGCCCCCACTTGGCTTCGCCGCTGGTGATGAACTGATCGATCACCACCTGCGCACCATTGGCAAAGTCGCCGAACTGCGCTTCCCACACCACCAGGGTGTCGGGGTCGGCGGTCGCGTAGCCATACTCGAAGGCCAGCACCGCCTCTTCGGACAGCAGCGAGTCGATGATGGTGAAATTGCCCTGCCGCGGGTGCAGGTGTTCGAGCGGGATATACACGCCACTCTGGCGGCGTTCGCGCTTCTGGTCGTGCCACACCGCATGCCGATGAAAGAAGGTGCCGCGCGCCGAATCCTGACCTGACACGCGCACGTTGTAGCCCGTATCGAGCAGGCTGGCATAGGCGAGGTTTTCAGCGTAGCCCCAATCGACCGGCAATTCGCCTGCGCGCATTTTGCGGCGGTCATCGAGCACCTTTTGCACCCGTGAATGCAATTCGATTTCGTGTTGCAGGGTGGTGATGCGCTCGCCAAGAAAGTCCAGCCGTTCCGACGCAATGGCGGTTGGCACTTCGCTCTCCGGCTGGCCACTGAAGCGCGCCCAGTCGATGCCATAGATGTGGTTGAAGTCGGATTCCGCCGGCGGATTCAGCGAGCCGCCCTGTTCCAGCCGTTCACGGCAGCGGTCGACCATGTCGTCGGCGCCCTGCTGCGTCAGTACGCCCTCGTCCACCAGCCGCTGCGCATACAGGGTGCGGGTGCTGGGGTGCGACTGGATGCGGCGGTACATCAGGGGCTGGGTGGCCAGCGGCTCGTCCTGCTCGTTGTGGCCATGGCGGCGATAGCAGACCAGGTCGATGAAGACGTTCTTGTGGAAGGTGTAGCGGAAGTCGACCGCAGTGCGCACCGCGAACGCCACGGCCTCGGGATCGTCCGCGTTGACGTGCAGCACCGGCGCCTCGACCATCTTGGCGACATCGGTGCAGTACAGGGTCGAACGCACGTCGCGCGGGTCGGAGGTGGTGAAACCGATCTGGTTGTTGATGACGATGTGGATCGCGCCATGATTGCGAAATCCCCGCGTCTGCGACATGTTGAGGCTTTCCATCACCACGCCCTGCCCCGACAGCGCGGCATCGCCGTGCATGATCACCGGCACCACCTCGTAGCCGAGCACGTCGCCGCGCCGGTCCTGCCGCGCGCGGACCGAGCCACGCACCACCGGATGCACGATTTCCAGGTGCGACGGATTGAATGCCAGCGCCAGATGCACCGGCCCGTTGGGCATGCTCACATCGGTGGAAAAACCCTGGTGGTATTTGACGTCGCCGGACAGCGGCGCGCCATCGCCCGGCTGCGGCTCGGAGTAGAGACTTTCCAGCGACCGCCCCATGATGTTGGCCAGCACGTTGATGCGGCCGCGATGCGCCATGCCCATCACGACTTCCTTCGCGCCATGGCGGGCGCAGCGCGAAATCACCAGATCGAGCAGCGGGATCAGGCTTTCGCCGCCCTCCAGCGAAAAGCGCTTCTGCCCGACGTAGCGCGTATGCAAAAACTTCTCCAGCGTCTCGGCATCGGTCAGACGCTGCAGCAGCTGCTTTTTCAGCGGGATCGACGCGCCGTAGTTGCCCTGTGCCGACTCGAAACGCTCCTGCAGCCAGCGTTTGCGCGCCACATCGGTGATGTGCATGTACTCGATGCCGACATGGCCGCAATACGCGTTGTTCAGCCGCTGCAGGATGTCGGCCAGCGTGGTGCGCCCCACCCCGAACAACGAACCGGTCTCGAAATCGCGTCCCAGGTCCGCATCGATCAGATCGTAATGAGCAGGATCGAGTTCGGGTGTGGGGGGCGGCTCGAACCGCCGCAAGGGGTCGAGATCGGCCTGCCGCACGCCCAGGTAACGATAGGCATTGATGAGCCGGAGCACCGCAACCTGCGCCGCATCCGAGGTTTCCTGGCCCGGCAAGGCCTGCGCCAGCCAGGGGGCCAGGGCGTCATCGCCGAACTGTTCGAGATACGCCGCATTGCCGGCATACAGTGGAGAACTTGGTGACCAGTCGGATGAACTCATCGGCGAGCAGCGTGCGGCTCAGGCGCCGCGCCGATCCATCGGCACGAATTCGCGCCGCGTCGATCCGGTATAGATCTGGCGCGGACGGCCGATCTTGTGCGCGGGATCGGACAGCATTTCGTTCCACTGCGCCACCCAGCCGGCGGTGCGCGCCAGCGCGAACATCGCAGTGAACATGCTGGTGGGTATGCCCATGGCACGGAAGATGATGCCGGAATAGAAATCGACGTTGGGATAGAGCTTGCGCGAAATGAAATACTCGTCTTCCATCGCGATGCGCTCCAGCTCCATCGCCATCTTGAACTGCGGGTCGTCGCGCAGGTCGAGTTCGTCGAGCACCTCGTAGCAGGTTTCGCGGATGATGCGCGCGCGCGGGTCCATGTTCTTGTAGACGCGGTGGCCGAAGCCCATCAGACGGAAGCCGCTGGACTTGTCCTTGGCGCGCGCGATGAATTCGGGGATGCGCGAAATGTCGCCCATTTCGTCGAGCATTTTCAGCACCGCTTCGTTGGCGCCGCCATGCAGCGGTCCCCACAGCGAAGCCATGCCGCTGGCCATGCAGGCGTAGGGGTTGGCGCCACTGGAACCGGCCAGACGCACGGTGGAGGTCGAGGCGTTCTGCTCGTGGTCGGCGTGCAGGATGAAAATGCGATCGAGCGCACGCGCCAGCACCGGATTGGGTTCGTAGGGTTCGCACGGGGTCGAGAACATCATGTGCATGAAATTCTCGGCGTAGGACATCCGGTTTTGCGGATACACGAAAGGCTGGCCTTCGTTGTACTTGAAGCTCCAGGCCGCCACCGTCGGCACTTTAGCAATCAAGCGGTGCGCCACGATCTCGCGTTGTTTCGGATCGAAGATGTTCATGTCCTCGTGATAAAACGCCGACATCGCACCGGTAACGCTGACCATCACCGCCATCGGATGCGCGTCGCGGCGAAAACCGCGAAATACATTTTCCATCTGGTCGTGCAGCATGGTGTGATGACGGATCGACTGCACGAATGCCATTTTCTGCTCTGCCGTCGGCAATTCACCGTGCAGCAGCAGATAACTGACTTCCATGTAATCCGACTTGTACGCCAGCTCTTCGATGGGATAGCCGCGGTAATAGAGCAGGCCTTCGTCGCCGTCGATATAGGTAATGGCCGAGTTGCAGCTCGAAGTCGCAGTGAAGCCGGGGTCGTGGGTGAAGTAGCCTTGTGCGGCCAGGGCGCGGATGTCGATCACCGGCTTGCCGTAGGTACCCTGCTCGATCGGCAATTCGATCGACGGGCTGCCGTCGCTGAAAGTGAGTGTGGCGGTTTTTTTCATTGCAATTCCATTTATTTTGCAGCCCGAAAGTGTTGCAGGCATTGAACAATCGCCGCAAGTTCGGCATCGCCCACGGGCGCCCTGCCTTGCAGCCGGTCTGCAATCTCCATGTCCGACAGCGTCAGCAGCCGCTCGAGCGCGGCTGTCTCATTAGGTTGAAGTGTAGCGCGGTGCGCATCCCAAAAGCCACCCAGCCAGAGATCGAGCTCGAGCAATCCGCGGCGGCAGTGCCAGGCAATGCGGTCGCTGACAGATGAATCAGACACGCCGCTTCACCAGCAGCGACTTGATGCGGCCGATGGCCTCGGTCGGATTGAGGCCTTTGGGACAGGCATCAACGCAATTCATGATGCCGCGACAACGATACAGCCGGTACGGATCTTCCAGGTTATCGAGCCGTTCGGCCGTCGCCTCGTCGCGTGAATCGGCGATGAAGCGATAGGCCTGCAGCAAGCCGGCTGGACCCACAAAGGTATCCGGATTCCACCAGAACGACGGGCACGCAGTGGTGCAGCAGCCGCACAAAATGCATTCGTAGGCGCCATCAAGCAGCGCGCGGTCGGCCGGACTTTGCAGGCGCTCGACTTCCGGCTCGGGCGCGTCATTGATCAGGTAAGGCTTGATCGAACGGTATTGCTTGTAGAACGGCTCCATGTCGACGATCAGATCGCGGATCACCGGCAGGCCCGGCAACGGCCGCACCTCGATCGGCTGCTTCAGTTCGGACAGCGGCGTAATGCACGCCAGCCGGTTCTTGCCGTTGACGTTCACCGCATCCGAACCACACACGCCTTCGCGGCAGGAACGCCGCAGCGACAGGGTTTCGTCCTGCGCCTTGATCGCCAGCAAGGCGTCGAGCAGCATCTTGCCGGCAGGCTCGATGTCGAGCTCGATATCCTGCATGAAGGGCTTTTCACCGGACTCGGGATGGAAGCGATAGAGGCGGAATTTCATCTCAATACACCCGCTCTTTGGGTTTGATCGACTCAACGGTCAGCGGCTTCAAGCGTACCGGCTTGGTATCCACCTGATCCGCTGCCCGCGAGTACAGCGTGTGCTTCAGCCAGTGCGCGTCGTCGCGCTGCGGGAAATCGTCGCGCGTGTGCGCGCCGCGGCTCTCGGTGCGGTTGATCGCCGAGACCAGGGTGGCGCGTGCCACGTCGAGCAGGTTTTCCAGTTCCAACGCTTCGATGCGCGCCGTATTGAATACGCGGCTGCGGTCCTGCAAGCCGGCGTGCTGCAGGCGTTGTTCGAGTTGGTCGAGCTGGGCCAGACCTTCGCGCAGCACCGCGTCGGTGCGGAATACCCCCGCGTGCGCCTGCATCATGCGCCGCAGATCATCGCTGATCGCCGCCACGCGCTCGCTGCCGGGTATCTCCCAGCGCGCCAACCGCGCCAGGCCAGGCTCGGCAGCCGATTCCGGCAGCGGGCGCGGGTAAGGGTTGTCGCGCAGATATTCCTGCATGTGCAGGCCGGCTGCGCGGCCGAACACGATCAGATCGAGCAGCGAATTGCCGCCCAGCCGGTTCGCGCCATGCACCGACACGCAGGCGCATTCACCCACGGCATACAGGCCCGGAACCGGCTCTTCGGGACCGAAGCGCGCCGGAATGACAACCTGTCCGTGCAGATTGGTCGGAATGCCGCCCATCATGTAATGCGCGGTCGGCGCGACCGGAATCGGGGCGCGAACCGGATCGACGCCGGCAAAACGGATCGACAGCTCGCGGATGCCGGGCAGCTTGTCGGCGATCAGCGCCTCGCCCAGATGGTCCAGCTTGAGCTCGACAAAATCGCCCCGCGGTCCACAGCCGCGCCCATCGGCAATCTCGATGGCGATGGCGCGCGCCACCACGTCGCGCCCGGCCAGATCCCTGGCGTGCGGCGCGTAGCGTTCCATGAAACGCTCGCCGTGCTTGTTGAGCAGATAGCCGCCTTCACCGCGCACGCCCTCGGTGATCAGACAGCCGACGCCGGCGATACCGGTCGGATGAAACTGCCAGAACTCCATGTCCTGCAGCGGCAGCCCGGCGCGCAACACCATGCCGAGGCCATCGCCGGTGTTGATCATGGCGTTGCTGCTGTTCCAGAACACGCGCCCTGCCCCGCCGGTGGCGAGCAGCGTGGTGCGCGCTTCGATCACGATGGGCTCGCCGGTTTCGATGCTCATGGCCGTCACGCCGAGGCAATAGCCCTCGGCGTCGCGCAGCAGGTCGAGCGCGAAGTATTCGTCGAAAAACTGGGTGCGGTTCTTAATGTTCTGCTGATACAGCGTATGCAGCAGCGCGTGCCCGGTGCGGTCGGCGGCGGCGCAGGTGCGCGTGGCCTGCTCGCCGCCAAAGTTCTTGGATTGACCGCCAAACGGCCGCTGGTAGATCTTGCCGTTGTCGAGCCGCGAAAACGGCAGGCCCATGTGCTCCAGTTCGTAAACTGCTGAAGCGGCCTCGCGACACATGAACTCGATCGCGTCCTGGTCGCCCAGCCAGTCGCCGCCCTTGATCGTGTCGTACATGTGCCATTCCCAGCGGTCGTCGTCGACGTTGGCGAGCGCCGCCGTGATGCCTCCCTGCGCCGACACCGTATGCGAACGCGTCGGGAAAACTTTCGAGACAACGGCAACGGTGAAATCCGAACGCGCGAGCTGCAGCGCCGCACGCAGGCCCGCCCCGCCGCCGCCAATGATGAGGGCATCGAAACGGCGCCGGTTCATGCCACGCCCCACAACACCGCCGCCAGCCAGACCAGCGTGGCCGCCAGCGTGCCGATCACAGCCAGATAAAGCGCCAGCCGCAGACCCACCGGGCGGACATAGTCCATGAAAATGTCGCGCATCCCGATCCAGGCATGCAAGGCCAGCGCCAAACCCGCCAGCAGCATCGATACGCGCAGCCACAGCGGGGCAAACAGAACCCGCCAGCCGGCAAAATCGACCGGCAGGGCGATCAGGAAATAAACCAGCAAGCCCGGCAACACGAGCGCCAGCACGCCGGCCGTCGCCCGCTGTATCAGCCAGCTTCCGGTTCCGGTATGGGCGCCGGATGCGTTCATGCGAAGAGTCTCCAGGCCGCCAGTAGCGTCACGCCCAGCGTTGCCGCCAGGACCGCGAGGCTGGTCTGCCGTGCGCGCCGCAGGCCCACGCCCCAGTGCGCATCCAGCGCCAGGTGGCGCAGGCCGGCAAACAGATGATGGGCAAACGCCGCGATCAACAGCAGCACCAGCAGCTTGCCCGGTGGCAGCGTTAGCCAGCCCGCCACACGCCGGAAACCGACTTCCCCGGTCAAGGATGCCGACAAAGCCCACACCCCCAAGGGCAAGGCAAGGAAAAGCAGCACACCCGATGCCCGATGCAGGATCGACACCCAGCCGGCAAGCGGCAAATGGATGCGGTACAGGTTGAGGTACACGGGGCGCGCGATCGGTTTCACGGCACGGCTCGAATTGCGATTTGAAACTGACTCAGCGCCGGTTGCCCGATTTCGCAGCCTTCGCCACCGCCTGCGGCACCCGCTCGGCCAGACGCGGATCGAACGGCTTCGGCAGAATGTAATCCGGGCCGAACACCAGCTTCTTCAGCTTGTAGGCTTTCAGTACCGATGCCGGAACCGGCTCGCGGGCCAGTTCGGCCAGCGCATGGACGGCAGCGATCAGCATGGCCTCGGTGATCTCCTTGGCTCGTGCGTCGAGGGCACCGCGGAAAATGAACGGGAAACCCAGCACGTTGTTGACCTGATTCGGAAAGTCCGAGCGTCCCGTCGCCATCACGAGGTCGCTGCGCGCGGCCATGGCTTTTTGCGGCAGGATTTCGGGATTGGGGTTGGCCAGCGCAAAGACCACAGGCTTGTCGGCCATGCTCTTCACCATCGCCGGGCTGACCAGGTTGGCGCCCGACACGCCGACGAATACGTCGGCACCCTGCATCGCTTCAGTGAGCGTGCGCAATTTTGTCTTGCGCGCAAAGCCTTTCTTGAAGCCGTTGAGATCGGTGCGTTCCTTGTGCACCACGCCTTTGGAATCGACCAAGGTGATATTGGCCTTCTTCGCGCCCATCGCCACCAGCAGTTTCATCGATGCAATACCTGCGGCCCCGGCGCCCAGGCAGACAATCTTTGCCGTATCGAGGTTCTTGCCCTGAACGTGCAGCGCGTTGATGAGGCCGGCGCAAATGATGACGGCGGTGCCGTGCTGGTCGTCGTGGAATACCGGAATGTCGAGTTTCTTCTTCAGCGCCGCCTCGATTTCGAAGCAATGCGGCGCGGCGATGTCCTCGAGGTTGATGCCACCGAAGGTTGGGGCAATCGCTTCGACCACTTTGATGAAGTCCTGCGGCGTCTTGGCGTTGACTTCGATGTCGAACACATCAATGCCGGCGAACTGCTTGAACAGCACGGCCTTGCCTTCCATGACCGGCTTGGCTGCGAGCGGGCCACGATTTCCCAGCCCCAGGATCGCAGTACCGTCGGTGATTACGGCAATCAGATTGCCCTTGTTGGTGTAATCGTAGGCGGCCTTGGGATTTTTGGCAATTTCCAGCACCGGCTGCGCCACGCCCGGGGTGTACGCGAGCGACAGGTCTTCCTGGGTCGAACAGGGTTTGGAGGATTCCACCGAGAGTTTGCCCGGCTTGGGCAGGCGGTGGTAATCGAGGGCTTTTTTCTTGAGTTCGGCGGGGGTCATGGCGGCAGGGGCAGGCGTATAAACAAGCCGCCATTATCGCGGATTTATCCGCGTTTCGCCCTGCCTCGCCCGTGTTTCAGGGTGCTGTCAGCTTTTCCAGATCTTGAGCTGGGCGCGCAGCCGTGCCACTGCCTGCGAATGCAACTGGCACACGCGCGATTCGGACACGCCAAGCACCACGCCGATTTCCTTCAGGTTCATATCCTGCTCGTAGTACATGCCCATCATGCTGCGTTCCCGCTCGGGCAGATGGTGAATCGCGGCAACCAGGCTGCCGCGAAAGCCCTCGTCTTCCAGCACGGCGAGCGGGTCGTTGCTGCCATCGACCAGATAGCGTTCCAGGAAACTGGCGCTGTCGTCATCGGCGAAGTCTTCGTAATACAACAGCTGCGAACATTTCACATCGCCCAGCATGGCTTGATACTGGTCGATCTCCATCCCCATCTCGGCAGAAATTTCGTGCTCGGTGGGCGGTTTGCCGTTGCGCTGTTCAAGCTTGCTGATCGTGGCTTCGATCTGCCGCGATTTCTGCCGCACATGACGCGGCAGCCAGTCGGCTTCGCGCAGCTCGTCGAGCATGGAGCCGCGAATGCGCTGGGTTGCATAGGATTCGAATTGCGCGCCCTGGGTGCCGTCGAAACGCCCGACGGCATCCATCAGGCCGATCAGGCCGACCTGGATCAGGTCGTCGACTTCCACGCTGGCCGGCAGGCGCGCCATCATGTGATAGGCGATCCGCTTGACCAGCGGGGCGTATTTGGCGATTTGTTCGTCTTGCGACAGGGGTTTGTCAGCCATTTTTCAAGGCCATGCTTTCGTGATTTTCTATTTCAAAACGTGTCAGGTGACGCGTCTCCTCGCCAAGCATTCTAACGGCAAGCGCTGAAAAAGCAGTATCGCCGTCAGCCGCGCAGTGGATTGTCCGGGCAAATGGCTGCGGAAGAAAGTGGCGCGCGGCCGCATGCAGTTGCGCACAGGCAGCCGGGTCGCCCAGCAAGCCCACCTGCCCTCCGCTGACTGCATGGGACAGGGTTTTGAGCAAGGTGTAGGCACGCAGCAGAGAAGGCTGCGCATCCTGGACCTCGATCAGGAAACGCTGTGTCGCTCCAGGCATCAGTATCAGTTCCGCACCGCTCGATTCCTCGTCGAACAGCAGATGATCGTAAGCCCGCGCCACTTCGCGCAAGGCGGGCACGTCCGCCCGCAGCCCGGGCGCATACCAGCCCTCTCCGGCGCTCAACGGCTGCGTGTGCAGTTCACCCCGCGCAAGCTGCTGCTCCCAGTCGAACAGGCTGCGCGTGGGCGCGCCGGCAAACAAGCGTCCCCGGCGGTCGATCAGCAGCGCGCTTTGGCCGCCCTGCTGCAGCGTATTCGCCAGTTTGGCGAGCCATTCGGCGCTGTCAAAAAAACAGTACGTACAGGCTGGCGGCAGGCGAGCGCTGCGTCGCCGCAGACCGGCTGCCTGATCGGACGGGTTAACCCGCTGCATGACGTTCGGCACGCTCGGCCTCGACGCCCGCGAACAGCGGCCAGTCTTCGGCCTCCAGCGCAAACGGCGTGGCCAGCTGGCCACCTTTCAGCGCACGGTCGATCAGATAGGGCGCATTGGCAAGATGCAGGTCTTCCGGCACGCGCTGGCCGCCGCTGAGGTAAGCCAGCGGCAGGCGATGGCGGATCAGGCTGTCGAGCGCGGCGCCCGGCTGCGGCGCTTCGTCGAGCTTGGTCAGGATGCAGGCCGCCGCGCCTTGTCCGAATCGGGCCATCGCCTGTTCGATCGCCGCACCCTGCTGGCTGGCGGAGATCACCGCGAGACGACGCACGCCCAAAGCGTCGAGCGCGTGCGCATCGCGGGTACGCGGATCCGACGGGGCAAAGCCCGCGGTGTCGATCAGCACCAGTTTTTTGCCCGCAAGCTGCGGCAGCAATTGCACCAGATGGGCGGGATGCTCGGCCACGTACAGCGACACACCAAGCAGATCGGCATACACCGTGAGTTGCGCCGCTGCGCCGACGCGGAAAGCATCTGCCGCCACCAGGGCCACCTGCTCTGCGCCATGCGCATCCACCCCGCGCGCGGCGAGTTTGGCCAGGGTCGTGGTCTTGCCCGAACCGGTCGAGCCCGCCAGCGCATAGCGGCCGCCTTGGGCCAGCCAGCCGGCCGCGCCCGGCAGCAGCGGCAGGTTGCGGATCAGCACCTGCCGCAGCCAGCGTTGCGCTGCCGGCGTATCGAGTCCGCGCGGCAAGCGTGCAGCCAGGGTGCGTGCCAGCGCACTGCCGAATCCGGCCGCGAACAGGGTCTGCATCAACGCGACCCGCTGCGGATCGCGCCGCCGTTCGGCCCCCCAGGCGAAACCCGCCAGCTGGTTTTGCAGCATGCCGCGCAGCCGCGCCAGTTCGCTCAGGATGCGCGAGCCGCTGGCGCTGTCCGGCGCATCGCCTGCTTCTGCGGCTGCCGTGGCCGCCAATTTTCCATAGCCGCTGGCCAGCAGTTCGACGCCCTGCGGATGTGGCCGCGTCGACAGCACCACGGCATCGTCGCCCAGTTCGCGCCGAACTTTTTCCAGCGCCTCACGCGCGCTTGCCGCGATAAAAACCTGCGCACTCATGCGTGTCCTCCAATGGCAAGTTCGCTATTCACCTGCACCGTTTTATCGGCGGGCACTTCGGCATACGCCACCACGGCCAGCTGCGGATAGTTGCGCCGCAACAACCGCGACAGGATGGCGCGCAGACTGGGCGAAGTCAGCAGCACCGGCGGGTAACCCGCATGCTCCTGTTCCGCCACGGCGCGCTCCGCCGCCTCGTTCAGCGCATCCAGCGTGGTCGGCGACAGCAGCGCCTCGCCCTCGTCGCCCATTTCATTCAGCAAACGCGTCTCGGTGGCGGCAGCCAGCCCGATCACATGCAGTTCGTTGCTGCCTTCGAACAGACGATCGACGATGCTGCGCCCCAGCGCAGCACGCACGGTTTCCACCAGATCCTCGATCGACTGGCTGTTCGGCGCACGCGCCGCCAGGGTTTCAAACAGGGTCCGGCTATCACGGATCGAGACGTTTTCCGCGATCAGCTGCTGCAGCACGACCTGCACGCTGGTGAGCGGCAAATGGCGTGGGGTGACATCCTCGACCAGCCCCGGATGGCTGCGCATCAGGGTATTGAGAAGCTGCTGCACCTCGACGCGCCCCAGCAGTTCGGGCGCGTGCTGGCGGAACACCTGCTCGACCTGGCGGGCGATCAACTCGGCTGCAGTGAACACCACGAATCCGCGCAAGGTGGCTTCCTCTTCGCGCCCTGCCTCGATCCAGACGCCGCCCAGGCCGCTCAGCGGATCGACGCCCGGCGCGCCCTCGATACGTCCCAGCACGTCGCCCATGTCGACCGCCAGCACCTGGCCGCTGGGCATCTCACCGTGCGCCACATCCACACCCTTGAGGGTAATGCGGTAGGCGTTCTGCTTGAGATCGAGGTTGTCGCGCACCCGGATGAGCGGCACGACCAGCCCCATGTCCGTTGCAAATCGACGCCGCGCATCGGTGATCCGGGTCAGCGCCTCGCCGCCTTGATTGCGGTCTACCAGCGAAATCAGCCGGTAGCCGACCTCGAGCGCCAGCACATCCACCGGTGGGATATCGTCCCAGGTGACATCGACCGGGGCGGCCGAGTCCTCGATCAAGCCCGGCAGTTCGGCTTCGGGTTGTTCGCGCTGGCGCCGCGCCAGCCACAGTCCCAGCGCACTCAACACTGCCGCGATGGTCAGGAAAGCCAGATGCGGCGTGCCAGGGATGGCGCCCAGAATGGCCAGCACCGCTGCCGCCACATACAGGATGTGCGGCTGGCCGAAAACCTGGGTGGAAAACTCGCGCGACAAATCCTGTTCGCTCGATGCCCGACTGACCACGATACCCGCGGCGGTCGAGATGATCAGCGCAGGGATCTGCGTCACCAGCCCGTCGCCCACCGTCAGCAAGGCATAGCGGCCCACCGCTTCGCCGATGCCGAGATTGTGCTGCAGCAGGCCGATGGCAATGCCGCCGATCAGGTTCACCACCAGGATGATCATGCCGGCAACGGCGTCGCCGCGAACGAACTTGGATGCGCCGTCCATGGCGCCGTAAAAATCGGCTTCTCGGCCGATGTCGTGACGCCGCGTGCGCGCCTCGACTTCATTGATGAAGCCGGCGTTCAGATCGGCGTCGACCGCCAATTGTTTGCCGGGCATCGAATCGAGGGTGAAGCGCGCCGCCACCTCGGCGATGCGGCCGGCCCCTTTGGTGATGACGACGAAATTGATGATCACCAGAATCAGGAACACCACGAAGCCGACCGCAATGTTGCCGCCGACCAGAAAGCTGCCGAAGGACTCGATCACTTTGCCTGCCGCGTCCGGCCCGGTTTGGCCCTGCATCAGGATGATGCGGGTGGAGGCCACATTGAGCGACAGGCGCAACAAAGTGGTCAGCAGCAATACCGTCGGAAATACCGAAAAATCGAGCGGGCGCCGCGCATTCAGGCTGACCAGCAACACGATCATGGCCAGCGCGATGTTGAGCGTCAGCAGCACATCGAGCATCAGGGTGGGCAGCGGCAGCACCATCATGGCCAGGATCAGCAGCACCAGCAGTGGCACCGCCAAACGGTTCACCGGCATGCCCATCACCATGACACCCTGCGCGCTCACCCGATCACCTCATTGATCGAACCGGACAAAACAGGTTTGGCTTCCGCCCCGCTGGCCAGTTCGCCCTGCCCGGCCTGTTGCTGGCGCCCCCGCATCTGGGCACGGATTTCCGGATTGACCTCGGCCTCGCGCGCCTCGGCCAACACCTCCTGCCAGGTCATCGCGTGGCGACGCAGATAACGCCACCAACGCCAGGCGGCATCCAAAGCCGCAGCCAGCGCCAGCGCCGCAGCCAAGGCAAGCAAGCCACGCTCCAGCCAGGCGGCCGCTTGCGCCAGACCAGACGAAGTCCCGGTCAAATCAGCCAGCCCCGCCCCGCTCGCCAGCATCCAGGCGACAGCCGCAGCAGCCAGCGCAAGCTTCAGCAGCGCCAGCGATCCATCGAACCAGGCATCGGCAGAAAACAAACGGGAAAAGGCTTGAAGCGGATTGGCACGCAGCAGATCGAACTGCATGCGCCGGGGTGCGAATACCCAGCCCGAAAGCAGTAGCGGCGCGGCCACGGCGACTGCCAGAACCAAACCCAGCAGCGGCAATAGCGCCCACAGTGCGGACTGGACGGCGGCAAACAAGGCGGGGGAAGAAGGCTGTGCGGCAGTGATAAGTGCTGTCTCGATCATGAACTGCAAGGCAAGCAGCAAACGGGGGGCCAGCCAACCCAGCAAACCCAGCGCGGCCAGCAACACCACCCACGCCGCCAGTTCGGCCGAGCGCGGAACATCGCCCGCCTGCCGCGCCTGCTGCAGACGCTGCGAACTTGCCGGTTCGGTACGGGAAAGATCAGACTCCTCAGCCATGCTCGTCTCAAACTTTTGGGCAGTCTAGCACGATGCCGCAGCCCAGCATCCGGAGCGCGCGCCGGAATCCGGGCTGTCTCCTGACGGCAACGACTCATCAACCACACCTCAGGCGGCTATCTAAATGCAATAAAATCGATTAATCTGCTTGCGCTTCAATCTGGTCAGCGCCAGTACTTGAGCAGCGACCCATCACAACACAAATCTTGGAGGAGTTTTATATGCGCACGATGCATCTGGCCGCCGCAATGGCCGCAGCACTCGCCCTGTCCACCCCCGTATCCGCCGGCTTTTTCGATCTCACCCTGTCGCCCTACATCGGTGCCGGCGCAGGCAAGGCCACCTCGGACATCAGCTGCCCGACCGGCGTGAGCTGCGACGACTCCGACACCGGCTGGAAAATCTTCGGTGGACTGGAAGTCAACGAATACATTTCGATGGAAGTGGGCTACATCGACCTGGGCGAAGTCACCTACAGCGGCACGCAAAGCGGTACGCGCGAAGTCAACGGCATGATCATGGATCTGGTTGGCACCTATGCCATCAATCCCAGCTTCGTCCTGTCGGCCCGCGGCGGCATGAATTTCCTCAATGCCGAAGTCAACGGAACGATTGCCAACACTCCTACCAATAATACAGGTGATACCGACCTCGCCTGGTCGTTCGGCCTCGGCGCGCAATACAACCTCACCCCGGCAGTCGGACTGCGCCTGGATTGGGAACGTTTCTTTGAAGTCGGCAGCTCGATCAGCAATGGCGGCACCGGCGAAGCGGATATCGATCTGCTGTCAGCTGGCGTGGTCTACAAGTTCTAAGCGGATTGACCCAGTCATTCCGGGCAATGAAAAGGGGGCTTCGGCCCCCTTTCATCGCCCTTTTTTTGCTGCGTCCAGGGCGCGCAAATGCGCCAGCTTGTCGGCAATTTTGCCTTCCAGGCCGCGTGGCGTCGGCTGATACCAGTGTTGCTCCGGCACGTCGTCCGGAAAATAGCATTCGCCCGCAGCGTAGGCCTCCGGCTCATCGTGCGCATAGCGATAGGTACGGCCGTAGCCGAGCTCCTTCATGAGTTTGGTGGGCGCATTGCGCAGATGCAGCGGAACCTCATTCGAAGGGTTGGCCGCCACGAAAGCGCGTGCCGCGTTGTAGGCCATGTAGGCCGCATTGCTTTTGGGCGCACAGGCGAGATAAAGACAGGCTTCGGCCAGCGCCAGCTCGCCTTCCGGACTGCCGAGGCGCTCGTAGGCTTCAACCGCATCAAGCGTGATGCCCAGTGCGCGCGGGTCGGCCAGACCGGTGTCCTCGGATGCCATCCGGATCAGCCGCCGCCCCAGATAGCGCGGGTCGGCACCGCCATCGAGCATCCGCACCAGCCAGTACAGCGCGGCGTCGGGCGCGGAACCGCGCACGCTTTTGTGCAGTGCGGAAATCTGGTCGTAAAACGCCTCGCCGCCCTTGTCGAAGCGACGCAGGGATTGCGCCAGCGCATTCTCGACAAATACCGTATCGATCTGGCTCACCTGCGCCGTGCGCGCGGCGCTGTCGAGCTGTTCCAGCAGATTCAGCAGCTTGCGTGCGTCGCCGTCGGCGTAAGCCGCCAGCAGCTGATCGACGCCGTCGGCCAGCTTCAGTTCGGGTAATTCACGCAACGCGTGCTGCAGCAATTCGCCCAGTTCCTCGGGCGACAGCGATTTCAGGACGTAGACCTGGGCGCGCGAAAGCAAGGCGCCGACAACTTCGAACGAGGGGTTTTCCGTGGTGGCGCCAATGAAGGTGAACAACCCACCTTCGACGTGCGGCAAGAACGCATCCTGCTGCGCCTTGTTGAAACGGTGTACCTCGTCGACGAATACGATGGTGGCGCGCCCCATGGACTGGTTCATGCGGGCGCGTTCGACCGCTTCGCGGATGTCCTTGACGCCGGAAAGCACAGCGGAAATGGCGATGAAGTCCGCGCCGAAAGCTTGTGCGGTGAGCCGCGCCAGCGTGGTTTTCCCCACCCCCGGCGGCCCCCACAAAATCATCGAATGCAGCTTGCCTGCATCGAAAGCGAGCTTGAGCGGCTTGCCCGGTCCCAAAAGATGGCGTTGCCCGACGACTTCGCCCAGGGTGCGCGGACGCAGGCGCTCGGCCAGCGGCACATCCATCGAGTGCGCGGGCGCGGCGTGGGATTGGAACAGGTCGTCAGTCACCAATGATGTCGGCCCCCTGGGGCGGAGTGAACTTGAAACGGGACGGTGGAATCAGCGGATTGCGCGAAAACCGGCTCAGTTTAAGCGTGGTGCGCTGGCCAAAATAATCATACATTTCCATTTGCACCAGCACATCGCCCCTGAAGCCCATGCGGATGCGCTCGAAAGTCGTGTCGCGATTCTTCGGGGTGGCGTCCAGCCATTCCAGCCCTCCGCTCTCTCCCGCATTTTTCAGGCTGAAATATTTTTCGATGGCGTTATCGCCGGCCAGCAAGGCCGCCGGCGTACCGGCCACGACGTCGCCCAGCGCCTTGACGGAAACCTGATCCAGATCCGCGTCATAAAGCCACAGCTTGACGCCGTCGCTGACGATGACCTGCTCATAAGGTGCAACATAATCCCAGCGGAACTTGCCGGGGCGGGCAAACATCATTTTCCCGCTGGCTTGCTGGGTGATCCGGCCGGACTTGTCCGAGACGGTCTGGGTGAAATCGGCTTCGGCCGTTTTCGCACCGATGACAAAGGCTTTGAGGCGATCGACTCCACCGGCGTGGGCGGCGCCGCTGAGGGCCAGCGCAAAGGCTACTGAAATGAATCGCATGGAATGTCCCAAAAAAAGTGCGCCCGACGGGCGCACTTTGCATGACCCTGCAGAAGGCTGAAAGTTTATTTCACTTTGCAGGTTTTAATGCCGAACGGCAGGTATGCCGGACACCAGCCGAAGATCGCGGTGAGCAACACAATGAAACCAATCGGGCCGGCAACCATCATCGGACCGGTCGGTGTCATGGCCCAGTAAATCAGGCCAATGCCCACTACAGCACGAACGATACGGTCGATACCGCCTACATTTTTTGCCATCTTCTGCTTCCTCCTATGTTATTTGATAGTCGTCCCGAGTTGCCGGCCAGATGCAGCGCCAGCAAAACAAGACGAAGCTTAACGTATTTCAATCCGCATCGGTTTTACATGATCAGCGGCACGATCAGCAGCGCCACAATGTTGATGATCTTGATCAGCGGGTTGACAGCCGGGCCGGCGGTGTCCTTGTAGGGATCACCCACGGTGTCGCCGGTGACGGCGGCCTTGTGCGCCTCGCTACCCTTACCGCCGAAGTTGCCTTCCTCGATGTACTTCTTGGCGTTGTCCCACGCGCCACCGCCGGTGGTCATCGAAATCGCCACGAAGATGCCGGTGATGATGGTGCCGACCAGCACGCCGCCGAGCGCCTGCGCGCCGAGGGTGAGGCCGACGATGACCGGCACCGCGACCGGCAGCAGCGAGGGTACGATCATTTCCTTGATCGCGGCCTTGGTCAGCATGTCGACGCAGGTGCCGTATTCGGGCTTGGCCGTGCCTTCCATGATGCCGGGGATGCTCTTGAACTGGCGGCGCACCTCCACCACCACAGAACCGGCGGCGCGGCCGACCGCTTCCATGCCCATCGCGGCGAACAGGTAGGGCACCATGCCGCCGATGAACAGGCCGATGATGACCATGTGGTTGGACAGGTCGAAGGTCATGGCCTGGGCAAGCGGGTCGGCCAGCAGCGCCTTGGCATTGATCGCGTGCGTGTAGTCAGCGAACAGCACCAGCGCGGCGAGGCCGGCTGAACCGATGGCATAGCCCTTGGTGACGGCCTTGGTGGTGTTGCCGACGGCGTCGAGCGGATCGGTGATGTTGCGGATGTTGTCCGGCAGACCGGCCATTTCGGCGATGCCGCCGGCGTTGTCGGTGATCGGGCCGTAGGCGTCGAGCGCGACGATGATGCCGGCCATCGACAACATCGAGGTGGCGGCGATGGCAATGCCGTACAGGCCAGCCAGCGCGTAGGCGCCCCAGATGGCAGTACAAACCGCCAGCACCGGCAGTGCGGTGGATCGCATCGACACGCCGATACCCGCAATCACGTTGGTGCCGTGACCGGTGGTGGAAGCCTGCGCGATATGACGCACCGGGCCGTATTCCGTGGCGGTGTAGTACTCCGTGATGACCACCATGGCGGCGGTCAGCGCCAGGCCGATCAGGGTGGCGAAGTACAGGTTCAGCGAGGTCACCAGCTCGCCGCCGATCATCACGCCCTCGCCCAGCATCCAGTTGGTGATGGGATAGAACGCGACCGCGGCCAGCACGCCCGACACGATCAGGCCGCGATACAGCGCGTTCATGATCTTGCCGCCTTCGCGTGCCTTGACGAAGTAGGTGCCGACGATGGAGGCGATGATGGAGAAACCGCCCAGCACCAGCGGATAGATCACCGCTTCGGGCGAACCGGTGATCAGCAGGCCACCCAGCAACATGGTGGCGATGATGGTCACAGCGTAGGTTTCAAACAGGTCGGCGGCCATGCCGGCGCAGTCGCCAACGTTGTCGCCCACGTTATCGGCGATCACCGCGGGGTTGCGCGGGTCGTCCTCGGGGATGCCGGCTTCGACCTTGCCCACCAGGTCGGCGCCGACGTCGGCACCCTTGGTGAAGATGCCGCCGCCGAGTCGGGCGAAGATGGAGATCAGCGAGCCGCCGAAAGCCAGGCCGACCAGCGCGTGGGTCGCGGCTTCGGTGGTTTCTCCCAGCACCAGGGTCAGCACGGCGTAGTAGCCGGCGACGCCGAGCAGGCCAAGGCCCACCACCAGCATGCCGGTGATGGCGCCGCCCTTGAAGGCGACGTTGAGCGCGGCGTTGAGGCCTTGCGAAGCGGCCTGCGCGGTGCGCACGTTGGCGCGCACCGAGACGTTCATGCCGATATAGCCGGTGAGGCCGGAGAGGACAGCGCCGAGGGCGAAACCGACCGCGGTTTGCCAGCCCAACGTAACGAAGATGGCGATCAGCAGGATCACGCCAACGATCCCGATGGTCGTGTATTGCCGGTTCAGATACGCCGATGCGCCTTCCTGCACCGCAGCTGCGATTTCGCGCATGCGGTCGTTGCCGGTCGGCAAACCGAGTATCCATTTGATCGATACAACCCCGTACAGCAGTGCAAGCACTGCCGCGACCAGGGCGAACAGCAAACCTTCATTCATCATTCTTGTCTCCTCCAAACGTCCATAAAAAAACGGCAGCTTGCGCCGCCGTCACCCATCCCTACTATTTCCCCATTGCCAGGCCGCCTTCAAACCGCGTACCCGGCGAAAACCCGAATATCTGGTCGAGATGCAGCTCACGGATACATTCATCCACCGCCGCCTGTCCATGCTCACGCTGCACTTCGGACAGGATCAGCTTGGCCGAATTGCCGTTGTAGAAGCCGCCGAAGTCGGCCTGTACTTTGAGCAGTTGTTTGGCGCGGTCGAGTGTCATTGTTTAGGGGTCAGGATTCAGGGGCCAGGGGTCAGGGAATGTGCGGCTGCGCCGCGATTTAATTTAAGGGCGCGGGCCATGCCCGCACCACCCCTGATCTCTGAATCCTGACCCCTGATCCCCCTCCCTCTTAAAGTTTGAATGCCGCCAGTTTCTTTGCCACGGCGACGTTCTTCAGCGTGACATACACCGGCAGGCCATCCGCGTACTTCGGATAGTCCTCGCCCTGGATCAGCGGCGTCAGGTAACGCTTGCACTTGGGCGTGATGCCGAAACCGTCCTTGGTGATGAAGTCGCGCGGCATGAATTTCTCGACGTTGGCGACATCCTTCAGGTCCGCCACACCGATCTTGTATTTGTACGGCGAATCCGAAATACGGTCGACCGTCGGCATCACCGAGTTATGGCCCTTGATCGCCAGTTCGACGGCTTTCTTGCCGAGTTCGTAGGCCTGCTTGACGTCGGTCTTCGACGCGATGTGACGCGCGGCGCGCTGCAGGTAGTCGGCAACGGCCCAGTGGAACTTGTGACCGAGCGCGTCCTTGATCATGTTGGCAACCACCGGGGCGGCGCCGCCCAACTGGGCATGGCCGAAGGCATCGCGTGTACCCTGCTCGGCGAGGAAGGTGCCATCGGGATAGTGGCAGCCTTCGGAAACCACCACAGTGCAGAAGCCGTGTTCCTTGACCAGCTTGTCGACGCGGGCGAGGAATTTCTTCTGGTCGAATTCGATCTCGGGAAACAGGACGACGACAGGAATGCCATGGTCTTCCACCAGCCCGCCGGCAGCGGCGATCCAGCCGGCGTGGCGACCCATCACTTCCAGCACGAAAATCTTGGTTGAGGTCTTGGCCATCGACTTCACGTCGAAGCTGGCTTCCAGCGTGGACACCGCAATGTATTTGGCGACCGAGCCGAAGCCGGGACAGCAGTCGGTGATCGGCAGATCGTTGTCGACCGTCTTCGGCACGTGGATCGCCTGGATCGGATAGCCCATCGCTTCGGACAGCTGGCTGACCTTGAAGCAGGTATCGGCCGAATCGCCGCCACCGTTGTAGAAGAAGTAACCGATGTTGTGCGCCTTGAACACTTCGATCAGGCGCGCATATTCACGCTTGTTGGCTTCCAGCGATTTGAGCTTGAAGCGACACGAGCCAAAAGCACCCGACGGCGTGGAACGCAGCGCGGCGATTGCGGCATCGGTTTCCTTGGTGGTGTCGATCAGATCTTCGGTCAGCGCGCCGATGATGCCATTGCGGCCGGCATAGACCTTGCCGATCTTGTCCTTGTGCTTGCGCGCGGTTTCGATCACGCCGCAGGCCGAGGCATTGATGACGGCGGTCACGCCGCCGGACTGTGCGTAGAAGGCGTTCATTTTTTTCGCCATGGTGAGTCTCCTCTATTTTTTTGAAAAAGAATGCGTAAAAAAGCCAGCCTCTTGCTGCGGGCTGGCTTGATCGATCAACCGTTGCCGGACACCTCGTCCTCGGCGAGCCGCTTGGCTTCTTCGTCGGCCTGCATTTTCAGCAAGGTGGTGACGCAGTCGCCGATGTCGTCATATTCCTCGCGCCCGGTGGAAAAGCGATCGCGGATGCGGTAGAAAAACATGCTGCGGTAGCGCGAATCGCCGGTCTTCGACAACACAAAGTGACAGCCGCGTTCGAGCCAGTAAAAACCTGGACATAGCGTCAGTTCGCGGTCATCGATGTAAAGGCGGATTTCAGTTTCGACGTCCTGAATTTCGACGTCATGGCCGTAGCGCTCCTTCACCGCGCTGGAGACGATCCAGCGCTCGGTGTCGGTCATCGGCGCAATCTGCTGCGGCATGTGACCCCGGTCAGGCCAGCGCTGCGAAAATCGCGTCGCGAATGCCTTCCACTTTACCGACGCCGGAAACCTTCACGTATTTGGGTGCGCCGGCTTCGCCGCGCGCGGCCCAATCGCCGTAGTACTTCACCAGCGGCTCGGTCTGGGCGTGATACACATCGAGACGCTTTTTGACCGTGTCTTCATGGTCGTCGTCGCGCTGGATCAAGTCGTCGCCAGTGGCGTCGTCCTTGCCGGCCACTTTGGGCGGATTGAACACCACGTGATAAGTGCGGCCCGAAGCCACGTGCACACGACGGCCCGACATGCGCTTGACGATTTCCTCGTCGGCGACATCGATCTCGACCACGTAATCGATCGGCACACCGGCTGCCTTCATCGCCTCGGCCTGCGGAATGGTGCGCGGGAAGCCGTCGAACAGGTAGCCGTTCTTGCAGTCCGCTTCGGTCAGCCGCGACTTGACCATACCGATGATGATGTCGTCGGAAACCAAGCCGCCCGCATCCATGATGGCCTTGGCCTTCATGCCGAGTTCGCTGCCGGCCTTGATCTGCGCGCGCAGCATGTCGCCGGTAGAGATCTGCGGAATGCCGTATTTTTCCTTGATGTAATTGGCCTGGGTACCTTTGCCGGCGCCAGGGCCGCCCAACAGAATCAAACGCATTGCATATCTCCCTTGAATTATGGATGTGTCAAACCGCAGTAGCCTAAGGCAAGCCTCGCCTGCGCAACACTAAAAATTACTTATTGCGGGATTCAAGAGGCTGCTATGCAGCGTCAAACAGCGCACGAACCCGCGTCAGGTCTTCGGGCGTATCGACGCCCGGGGCGGGCGCGCTGGGGGTGACTCCGAGGCTGATGCGGTAGCCATGCCACAACACCCGCAACTGCTCCAGCATTTCGTGGCGTTCCAGCGGCGAGACGGCGAGGCTGGCATACGTGCGCAGAAAGCCGGCGCGATACGCATAGAGGCCGATATGTCGCAGGGCGCCCAGGTCATGCGGCATTGTCTGCTGCGAAGCGAAGGCATCGCGTGGCCACGGAATCGGCGCGCGGCTGAAGTACAGCGCGTAACCGGCCTCGTCGGCCACGACCTTGACGACGTTGGGATTGATAAAATCCGCATGGTCATGGAGCGGGTGAGCCAGAGTCGCCATCACGGCATCCTGGTGCAGCACCAGCTGTCGCGCCGCTTCGCGGATCAGCGCCGGATCGATCAGCGGCTCGTCGCCCTGCACGTTGACCACCAGGGTGTCATCATCCCAGCCCAGAGTTTCGGCAACCTCGACCAGACGTTCGGTTCCCGACTGATGGTCGGGCGAAGTCATCAGGACCGGATAGCCCGCTGCCGCCACCGCCTGTTGCACGCGGCTGTCGTCGGTCGCCACCACAACCGACTCGGCGCCGGCCTGCAGGGCGCGCTCCACCACATGCAACACCATGGGGCGCCCGCCAATATCCGCCAGCGGCTTGCCGGGCAAACGGCTCGACGCGTAGCGCGCGGGAATCACCACCCGGAAATGCATGCTCAGACCTGTCCGTGGATTTCGTCCGCTTCGAGCGGGCGCGCCTCTTCCGGCAACATCACCGGGATGTCGTCACGGATCGGATAGGCGATACGGCACGCCGGGCACACCAGTTCATGGTCGGACTTTTTCCAGTTCAACGGGCCTTTGCAGACCGGGCACACGAGAAGATCAAGAAGTTTCGGGTTCATCTGCAAGGTTCCTGTAAAACGGCTGCGCCTTCGCCTCGGTGGGCTGTTGCGACTTTTTCTGATAAAGGTTGATATCTGCAACCGACAGCAGGGTCATCAGGTCGTGGCCATCCTGCGGCGCGTGAGCCACCCCCAGGCTCACACCCATTGGCAGGCCATTGCTCTGGCTCCATGCCTGGATCCGCGCGTCTATGCGTTCAAATATCTGCTGCATCGCGGCGTCGCTGCGCACGGGCAAAATGGCGACAAATTCGTCGCCGCCCCAGCGGCCACACACCCCCATCTCGACCGATTCGTTGAATATCTGGGCAAACTCGGCCAGCACGCGGTCCCCGACGCCGTGGCCATAACGGTCGTTGACCATCTTGAACTGGTTGAGGTCGGCAAACAGCACCGTGGCCGGGTTGCCTACGTTGGCTTTGTCGAAAAGGCTGTCTGCCGCTGCCAGCAAACCGTGGCGATTGAGCAAGCCGGTCAGGGCGTCAAAGCGGCTGCGGTAGTCGAGTTGTTGGCGCTGACCTTCGATCCGCCCCATCAGGATGTAGGCGTAAAGCGCCAGCGAAATCCAGAACACGCCAAAAAACACATCGCCGGCGCTGATCTCGAAACCGCCCATGCGATAGCGGAAAGCAAACGAAACCGCCATCCCCAGAAAAGCGCCACCGAGCACTTCGGCGAACAGGCGCATGCCGTAGCGCATGCCATTGCCCAGCAACACCATCAGGAAGGCCAGCGCCGACGGCGGGATGGGATTGGGATCATGAATCACGCACAGGGTCACGATCAGGAGATCGGCGGCCATCGCGCCGCGGATATTCTGCAGCGTGACGCCTTTCAGGGCCTGGCGAAAGAACCAGGTGTTGACTGCGAAATAAACCCCCAGCGCGATCAGCAGCTGCTCGATGCTGAACAGCACCGGTGGCACGCTTTCCAGCGTCGAGAAATAAATGACCGCCAGCGCAAAGAACAGGTAGCGCGTAAAGAACTGGGTGACAATTTCCGTACGGTCGGGCATCCAGAAGCCGGCGTCGCCGGCCTCCGACTCCCAGCGGCAGGGATGGCGGCGATCGCTCCAGTCAGAATTGTTCATCTTGCATCTCCCTGCGCACGCGTGAGGGCAGTTCTTGTTCGATGCGTGCACTTAGCCAATCGATGAATCGGGGTTCAGGGGCGACATCCAGCTGCAACGCCCACCATTGGTGTCCCGCAAACGACAGGCATTTTACCGCGTCTTTTTCGGTCATCACCACCGCGCCATCGGCCGGCAGATCCTGTGGCCGAAACGCGTGGTGGTCGGGAAATGCGCGTGGCGTAAAGCGTATGCCCGCTGCCTGCAGCATGTCGAAGAAGCCTTGCGGACGGCCAATGCCGGTCGCGGCGAGCCAGTCTTGCTGCGGCAGCGCGTGCAGCGGGCGGGTTTCCCTGGGGTCGCCCAGCCGGTATGCCGAGCCGGCGCTGAAATCGACGCGCCAGCTCGCCACCGGCAGATCCGTTCGCAGCAGGGTAGCCCCACGCACCACCTGAACCACCGCATCGACCTGCTCGAGACGGCGGCGCGGTTCGCGCAGCGGCCCGGCCGGCAGCGGCCAGCCGTTACCGAGTCCGCTCGCCGCATCCACCACCGCCAGCTCGATGGTGCGCTGCAGGCGGTAGTGCTGCAGGCCATCGTCGGACACCAGCACATCGATCTCCGGATGCCGTTCCAGCAGCATGCGTGCCGCGGCCACCCGATCACGTCCTACCACTACCGGGACAGCTGTTTTGAAACGGATAAGCAACGGCTCGTCACCCACTTCGGCTGCCGGGCTATCGACTTCCACTTCGACGCAGCCGCGCGCTGTCCCGCCATAGCCACGACTGATCACGCCGGGATAATAGCCCTGGCTGCGCAGCCAGTTCACCAGCCAGATGGTCAGCGGGGTTTTGCCGCTGCCGCCCGCCGTGATGTTGCCGACGACAATCACCGGCACGCCTGCGGCACGGGAGGCCAGCCAGCCGCGCCGGTAAGCCAGCCGGCGCAGCCCGGACACGACGGCAAAGAGCAGGGACAACGGAGAGAGCAGCACCGTGAACACGCCCGTGCGCGCCCAGAGATGCTGTAAGGGAAACACGGGGGAACGCTTTAGGGAGCGGTTTGGGTGGCGAACGTAATGCGGACGAGGCCCGCCTGGCGCGCCGCCTCCATCACATTGACCACGGACTGATGCGTCGCGCGCGCATCGGCGTTGATCACGATCACCGGATCGTTCTGGCTGCCGGCGGCCTGCTTCAAGGCCACGGCCAGGGCGTCGACCGAGGCATCGCCAATTGCATTGGCGTCGATCTGGTAACGGCCATTTTCAGCCACCGCCACTTCGATCTGCTTGGGCGGGTTGGGCGTCGGCGCAGCGCTGCTGCTGGGCAAATTGATCTTGAGTTCGGCGAAGCGCGCGTAGGTGGTGGTCACCGCCAGAAAAATCACGATCACCAGCAGAATGTCGATGAAAGGAATCAGATTGATTTCCGGATAGTCTTCCCGACGGCCGCGACGAAAGTTCATGGGATAGAGCCTGTTTCAGTAGGAATCATGCCCCGCGCCGGTTGCCTGCGGGATGCAGTGCAAGGCACGGGGAGCGAAGTTTGGTTGTTCCAAATGAGTGACCCGCAACGCGGCAATGCGCCCGCAGGCAACCGGCCCTTTGGGTTGAGACCAGGATCGGCGTCTGCGGCGTTGCGACGCTTGGCAATGGATGACCATTGCCAGCGCGCCGCGCCTTGCATCCATCCGATCCTGGTCTCAACGCGGGGCATGATTCCTGCTGAACCAGGCTCTCATTTCCGGTCGCCGTGAACGATTTCCACCAGCTTGATCGCCTGCTGCTCCATGTCGACCACCAGCGATTCCACCTTGCTGCGGAAAAAACGGTAGGCAATCATGGCCGGGATGGCGACGATCAGACCGAACGCGGTGTTGTACAGGGCGATGGAAATGCCATGCGCCAACTGGCCGGGGTTGGTGCCGCCGCCCGTCTGCGCACCGAAAATCTCGATCATGCCGATCACCGTGCCCAGCAAGCCCAGCAAGGGCGCCATGCTGGCGATGGTGCCGAGCGAGGTCAGGAAACGGTCGAGCTCGTGAGTCACGGCGCGACCGGATTCCTCGATCGACTCCTTCATCACCTCGCGCGAATTGTTGGAGTTCTTGAGCGCCGTCGCAAAAATGCGGCCGAGCGGCGAGCTCTCGGTCAACTGCTTGAGCAGCTCGGCGGGTACGCCGCGTTCCTGATAGACCTTGATCGTTTCCTGCAGCAGTGTGGCGGGCACGACTTCCTGGGTGCGCAGGCTGTAGGCGCGCTCGATGATGATGGCCACCGCGATGACAGACGCCAGAATCAGCGGAAAGATCGGCCAACCGGCCGCCTCAATGATGGCAAACACTGAATACCACTCCCAATAAAACAACAGACGAAATGTAGCGCCCGCGTACCTGTTTCGGCAAGCACCAATTGTCGAAGCCGATGCGCTGTCGAACCAGTCGAGTTCTCCACAATTGATGTGGATAAGTCTGTGAGGAACCGCCAGACGGGTACGCTAAACGCCCGCCCACAAAGGAAAAAGTGCTTCGGCCCAAAAAATAACCAATGGGCTTAGCTGTTAAATATCAACGGTTTACGATTATTCATTCAACGTCAATAGGGTTTGACACATTATTTTCATGAAAGATTGATGACTGTGAATGAACCCGCCGAAGCCGAACCCGCTATCCTGCGCGCCATGGATTTGATCGACGACCTATTCGACAGCGCCCCTGCCCTGCCCGTCCTCACCGTCAGCGAACTCAACCGCATGGCGCGCCGCGTCCTGGAGTCGCAGCTGCCGCTGCTGTGGGTGGAAGGCGAAGTCTCCAACTTCATCCGCGCGGCATCCGGCCACTGGTATTTTTCGCTCAAGGATGCGGGCGCCCAGGTGCGCTGCGTGATGTTTCGCGGCCGCAACCAGTTTGCCGGCTTTACCCCGGCCAACGGCGACCACGTCGAATTGCGCGCCCTGCCCACGCTGTACGAGGCGCGCGGCGAATTCCAGCTGGCCGGCGAAGCAATCCGCCGCGCCGGCGCCGGGCGCTTGTACGAAGCCTTCCTCAAACTCAAGGCCAAACTCGAAGCGGAAGGCCTGTTCAACCCGGAGAACAAGCGCAGCCTGCCGCGTTTTCCGCGCTGCATCGGCATCGTCACCTCGCCGCAGGCCGCCGCCCTGCACGATGTCCTGACCGCGCTGGCCCGCCGCATGCCGGGTTTGCCGGTGATCCTCTACCCCACGCCGGTACAGGGCGCGGGCGCCGGTGCGCAGATTGCCGCAGCCATCCGCAGCGCCGGGCAGCGCGCCGAATGCGACGTGCTATTGGTCTGCCGCGGCGGCGGCTCGCTGGAAGATCTGTGGGCGTTCAACGACGAAGCCGTGGTGCGCGCGATTGCCGCCAGCCCGATGCCGGTGATCTCCGGAGTCGGCCATGAAACCGATTTCACCCTGGCGGATTTCGCCGCCGATCTGCGCGCGCCCACGCCGACCGCAGCGGCCGAACTGGCCAGCCCGCTGCGCCTGGAACTGCTGTCGCAGCTCACGCAACTGGCGCGGCAACTCCAGCACCACCTCAGCCGCAAACACCAGCACGCCATGCAGCGGCTGGATTTTCTGGCACGCCGCCTGGTTCACCCTGCCGAACACCTGCGCCAGCAGCAGCTTGGCCTCGCGCGTCTCAGCCAGCGGCTCGGCCACAGCATGCGCAACCAGCTCGCCCATGAACAGCTGCGCACAAGCCAGCTCAGGCAGCGGCTGGTCACGCCACGTCGTCGCATTCAACTCGAACAAGTCCAATTGAATGCGCTGCAGACCCGCGTCCAGCGCGCGACGCACACCCTGGCGCTACAACGCCGCTCGAATCTGGCGTGGCTGGGCAGCAGTCTTGCGCATCTCAACCCGGAAGGCGTGCTGGCGCGCGGCTACAGCATCGTCCAGCAGGCGAATGGGCGCGTGGTGCACGATGCGGCCAGCCTGCACGCAGGCGACAGCCTGCACATCCGCCTGCACCGCGGACAAGCCACGGCCACAGTGAATTCTGTGCAGGCGGATTCTGTTCAGGCAGATTCAGTTCAAGCAAACCCCGTTCAGACCGATTCGCCGCCCGAACCGGATCGCAAATGAAGCGCGACGCGGGCGAACGCCTGCGTTTCAAGATCATCCGCCAGACAATCCAGTGCCACTGCATCCGGCCATGAGCGCAGCCAGGTCAGCTGGCGCTTGGCGAGCTGGCGCGTCGCGGCCAGCCCCTGTTCGCGCATTGTGTTCAGATCGATCTCTCCGTTGAGATACGTCCACGCCTGCCGATAGCCCACCGCCCGCATGGCCGGCAAATCGGCCGTCAGCCCGGGCAACTGGCGCAGGGCTTTCACTTCCTCGATCAAGCCTTCGCCGAGCATCGCATCGAAGCGCGCAGCAATGCGCTGGTGCAAAACCGCACGGTCGGATGGGATCAGGGCAAGCTGCAACACCCGGTAAGGCAGCGCTGTTTGCACCCGATCGAGCAGCGCCGACATCGGCTGGCCGGTCAGCTGAATGATTTCCAGCGCACGGCCGATGCGTTGCGCGTCGTTCGGCGCCAGCCGGGCCGCAGTTGGCGGATCAAGCCGCGCCAGATCGGCATGCAGCGCCGGCCAGCCACGCCTGGCCGCCTCGGCTTCCAGTTGCTGCCGCAACTGCGCATCGGCACGCGGCAGGTCGTCGAGTCCACTCAACAGCGCGCGGAAATACAGCATGGTGCCGCCCACCAGCAGTGGCACTTTGCCGCGCGCCACGATGTCGCGCATCAGGCTCAACGCATCGTCGCAAAACGCGGCCGCCGAATACGCCTCGGTGGGATCGCGAATGTCGAGCAGATGATGCGGCGCGCGCGCCAGCGTGGCGGCGTCGGGTTTGGCCGTGCCGATATCCATGCCGCGATACACCAGCGCTGAATCGACGCTGATGATTTCGAGCGGAAAACGTTCGACCAGACTGACCGCCAGCGCAGTCTTGCCGGAGGCAGTGGGACCCATCAGGAAAATGGCGGGGGGAAGGCTGGGTGCAGACATGGGGCGCGATTATCCCCCAGCCTGACGGCCGCTGCCGATGACAGCAAGCGGTTCGGCGCGTCTCGACCTGCGAAATGCATTCATCAGGGTCTACAGTGCTAAGCAAGGGCGTCAACAGATTCCCTAAGCGCATTCATCCTTATCCGAGGGTCACCCCATGAATATTGTCGAACTCAAGTCCGTGGCAAACGCCATCGTGGCGAAGCAAAAGGGCGTGCTGGCGGCTGACGAAAGCAACCCCACGATCAAGAAGCGTTTCGATTCAATCCAGGTGGAATCCACCGAGGAGAATCGCCGGCGCTACCGCGAAATCCTGTTCACCGCCGACGGCATCGAGCAGTACGTCGGCGGCGTCATCCTGTTTGACGAAACCCTGCGTCAGAGCACGCGCGAGGGCGTCCCCTTTCCCACGCTGCTGTCGAGCCGCGGCATCATCCCCGGCATCAAGGTCGACCAAGGCGCCAAGGCGCTGGCGCTCTGCCCCGGCGACAAAGTGACCGAGGGACTCGACGGCTTGCGCGAGCGGCTCGCCGAATTCAGGCAACTGGGCGCGCAGTTCGCCAAGTGGCGTGCGGTGATCGAAATCGACGAGCGCGACATTCCCTCTCAATTCGGTATTCGCGCCAACGCCCACGCGCTGGCGCGCTATGCCGCGCTGTGCCAGGAGGCCGGGCTGGTGCCGATCGTGGAGCCGGAAGTGCTGATGGACGGCGCTCACGGCATCGAGCGCTGCGAGGTAGTGACGGCCCAAGTGCTTGAGGCGGTGTTTGCCGAACTGGACGCCCACCGGGTGCAGTTCGAGGGCATGCTGCTGAAGCCGAATATGGTCATTGCCGGCAAGAAGTGCGCGCGCCAGGCTGGCGTGCAGGAGGTGGCCGAAGCGACGCTGCGCTGCCTCAGACGCTACGTACCAGCGGCGGTGCCGGGGATCGTGTTCCTGTCCGGCGGGCAAAGCGCGGAGGACGCGACCGACCACCTCAATGCCATGAACGCGATGGGCACGCAACCGTGGCAGGTCAGCTTTTCCTACGGCCGCGCGCTACAGGCGCCGGTGCTGGCCGCGTGGCGAGGCCAGGAAAGCAACGCCGCCACCGCGCAGCAGGCGCTGCTCAGACGCTGCGAGTTGAACGGCCTGGCCCGCGACGGAAAGTATGACCGCGCCATGGATCATGGCTAAAAGAACGCGAAAGACATCCATAAAAAAACGGCGGGATGAACTCCGCCGTTTTCACTGTCACGAACCGGATCAGTCCGCGTTGGCGTACTGCTCCTTGGCCTTGCGGGCCGCCGCGATTTCTTCAGGGCCGTAGGCCTTGCCGGACCACAGCATTTCGTAGGCGATTTCCTCGTTGCCGTTTTCGCACAGGTCCAGCACTTTCTGGAACAGCGGCTGGAAGGTGGCGGAACGGTGCGATTTTTCGTGGTTCTCGAACGTCGTCCAGAACGTCACGATCAGCGCTTCCTTGCCTTTCATCTTGCTTTCCACCGCCTGCCCGATGGTCGAGCCTTCGTTGGAAACGTTGCCGGAATTCAGCGCAACAAAACCGCCCACAAAACCGGTATCCGAATGATAGGTCTTGACGTTTTCACACAGGAAAGCGACCCGCTCCTGCAGGTCGTCCACGGAGAATTCGGGTTTCAGGATCACCCGGTTCACTGTGACGACGCCATCGCTCGGGAAATTCGCAATCAGTCCACTCATGGTTCACTCCTTGGGTTGGGTTGAGATGAAACTACGCATTCAGTTTCATATACCCGAGTGATTTAGTCAACTAATTTATTCAAATAATTGATGCGTACATCAATAGAACTGATAAATAGCCGACGCCCAGCCTGTTTGCGGCCCGACGCCGCGGACGATCAGATATAACGCTTCTGTTCGCTGCGCTTGCCGGGGTTCTTTTTCATGATGACCACGCCCTTGGCCACGTCGATGTCCGCCACCGGAATGTTCTCGTAGACCGGGTTCAGCGGCTTCAGCATCCAGCCGTCATCGTGCTTCACGATCTGGCGGAAAATGTACTCATCGTTCACAAACGCCACCACGTAGGATCCGTCCTTCACCAGCCCGGACGGCTCGACCACGATGATTTCGCCTTCGGCAAACTCGGGCAGCATGGAATCGCCCAGCACCATCAGCGCATAGGGTTCGGCGCTGGAACAGTTGCTGGCTTCGTTGATATCCTGAATCGGGATGGTTTTACGTTCGGTGCGTGCGTTCATGGCAATCTCGCTGGTTTAATCAGCCCAAGCTTATATACAAAACGCGCCTGCGCAAAATGCAGGCAGGTGCAGAAAACCGCAATGCATTCAAGGATATTGGCTGGATTTCTGCAAGCATGCGGATGTCATGGCCTTGTCACGCCCACTTGCTAGTTTGAGCCTGCCTCATTCCCGGCTTGCGCAGTATCCTGTTCCCGCCAACCCCGTCTGTTTATCCCCATGACCGAACCCGTTTCCCGCTCGCGCCGCCGCGCCCTGCAACTGCTGACCGGCATGCCGCTGTTGCCGCTGGCGGGCCTGCCTCGCCACGCCGTTGCCACGCTGGAGGGCCAGCCGCTGCGCTACCGGTTCGGCGGAATGGCGGCACCGACGCTGGCCCAGCCGGCGCAGATGGCCGAAGTATTCGTCGCTTCGACGCTGACGCGCGGCAGCGTCGCCGACGCACCGACCTACGCGCTGGGCTACGAAACCTTTTTCCTGACCGGCGACAGCGTGCCGCGCACCGGCGGCGGCCGCGTTGTTGCGGGCGGCTATTTCGACATCCACAACGCGCCCATTCCCGACGCCTCCGCGCCGGACAAGCGCCAGCTGTTCTCCGACTGTCCCGATGGCATGAGCCTGCTGCAGGTGCCGGGCGCGCGCTCGCCGCGCCGCGGCCACAACCGCCTGTTCGCCGTGGTGCAGTTCGAATACGCCAGCAAAAACGCCGCCGGCGAATCGATGTTGCGCCTGCTGCCCTCGCCCATCGCCGTGCTGACGCTCGACCAGCACAGGCAGAGCGGCACGCTCAGCCTGGTGAGCTACGCCCCGGTCGACACCCGCAGCGTGAACGGCCTGTGGATCACCTGCGGTGCCAGCCGTTCGCCCTGGAACACCCACCTGTCGAGCGAGGAATACGAACCCGACGCCACCACCCTCGCCAGCAACGCCCGTTTCAAAACCTTCAGCCAGAATCTGTACGGCGATCCGGACAAGGCCAACCCCTATCACTACGGTCATCTTCCCGAAGTCACCGTGCACCCGGACGGCAGCGGCAGCATCCGCAAGCACTACTGCATGGGGCGCATTTCGCACGAACTGGTGGAAGTGATGCCGGACGCGCGCACGGTGCTGATGGGCGACGACGCGACCCACGGCGGCTTCTTCATGTTCATCGCCGACCGTGCACGCGACCTGTCGGCCGGCACGCTGTACGTGGCGAAGTGGCTGCAGAAGTCTGCCGAAAAAGGCGGTGCGGCCGACCTCAAATGGATTCGCCTCGGCCACGCCAGCAGCGAACAGATCGAAGCGCTGGCCAACCGCTGCCGCGCCGCCGACATCGTCGACGTCAAGACCGCCGACCCGTCCGATCCCGCCTACACCCCGATTCCGTTCAGCGGCAAAACCCAGTGGGTTCGCTTCGTGCCCGGTCAGGAACTGGCCGCGGCCTTTCTCGAAACGCACCGCTACGCCGCCTTCAAAGGCGGCAGCCTCGGCTTCACAAAAATGGAAGGCACCACGCTCAACGCCCGCGACAAGATCGCCTATTCCGCGATCAGCTCCGTGCAGACAGCCATGACCGACGGCTCCGGCGGCATCGCCATCGAGGGGCCGCTGGCCGGCATGGTCTACGCCTGGAAGCTCGACGGCGGCCAGGCCGACGACAGCGGCGCCCCGATCGCCAGCGCGTGGGTCCCGGTCAGCGGCGCCCCGCTGCTGCTCGGCGAAGACCTCACCACGCCCGACGCGCTGGGCAACCTCGCCCATCCGGACAAGATCGCCAACCCGGACAACCTGAAATTCAGCGAAGCGATGCGCACCCTCTTCATCGGCGAGGACAGTGACCGCCACGTCAACAATTTCCTGTGGGCCTACAACGTCGACGACGGCCGCCTGTCGCGCCTCCTGTCCTGCCCGTCCGGCGCCGAATCGACCGGCCTGCAGGCGGTCGGCGACCTCAATGGTTTCAGCTACATCATGAGCAACTTCCAGCACCCGGGCGACTGGGTGCTGAAGGAAAAATCCACCCGGCTGCATGCCCAGGTGCACGCCACGCTGGACCCGATCGTGGCGGCCCGGTACCGCGGCAAATTCAGCGCCGCGGTCGGCTACCTCACCCTGAGCCGCCGCGTTCGGCCGGGCTAGTGGCTACAAGTCCGCCAGCGTCCTGATATGCGCGGCCACGCTGCGCCCCAGTGCGCTGAGCGCATAGCCGCCTTCCAGCACCGAGACGATGCGCCTCCCGGCATGGCGGGCGGCAACGTCCATCACGCGTTCGGTAATCCAGATGTAGTCCGCCTCGACCAGGCCGAACTGCGCCATGTCGTCCTCGCGATGGCCGTCGAAGCCGGCGGAAAAAAACAGCATCTGCGGAGCGAACGCCTCCAGCCGCGGCAGGATGCGCGCGCTGAAGGCTTCGCGGTAGGGCTCGCCGCTGGTGCCCGCCGGCAGCGGCACATTGACGATATGCGGGTTGACCGTGTCGGCACCGCTGTGGGGATAAAACGGATGCTGGAAAGTGGAGCACAACATCACGCGCGGCTCCTCGCTGAAAATGTCTTCGGTGCCGTTGCCGTGATGAACGTCGAAATCAACGATGGCGACCCGTTCCAGCCCGTGCGCCGCCAGCGCATGCGCCGCCGCCACGGCGACGTTGTTGAAAATGCAGAAGCCCATGGCCTGATTGCGGGTGGCGTGATGGCCGGGCGGACGGCAGGCGACGAAGGCGTTGCGGACTTCGCCGCGCATGACCAGATCCACCGCCCGCACCGCGCCGCCGGCGGCGTGGCGCGCCGCGTCCAGGCTGAACGGGTTCATGCTGGTGTCGGGATCCAGCGCGTGGAATCCCTCGCGCGGCGACGCCGCCTCGACAGCGTCGATATAGGCGGCGTCGTGCACCCGCAGCAGCTGGCTGCGTTCAACCGCGGGCGCATCGTGATGCGACAGAAAATCGAACAGCCGGGCGGTATGCAACTGGTCGTCGATCGCGCTCAGGCGCGCGGGGCTTTCCGGATGCCAGCTGCCCATTTGATGCCTGGCGCAGCTGGGATGGGTGATGTAGGCAGTCGGCACGGCGCAAAATAAATAAGGTAAGCGGCTTAACTATACGCCCGGCGGGATGGCGTCGTCATACGGGATGGCCTAGCATGGGCTGTCGCCGCACGGCCCCCTGATTGCACTCACCTGTCCCCATAAAACCATGCCCCAACATTATCTGCACCCCCTGTTCAATGCCCGTTCGGTCGCGGTGTTTGGCGCCAGCGAGCGCGAAGGTTCGGTCGCCAGCATCCTGTTCAACAACCTGCGCACAGCCGGCTACAGCGGGCAGGTTTATGCGGTCAACCCCAAGCACGACACGGTGTACGGCACGCGCTGCTATGCCGACGCCAGCCAACTGCCGGAAACGCCGGAACTCGCGCTGATCGCCACCCCGGCGGCGAGCGTGGTGCAGATCATGGAGGAATGCGGTCAACGCGGCATCCGCCACGCCATCGTGTTGTCGGCGGGTTTCCGCGAGGTTGGCGCCGCCGGCCTGGCCATGGAAGAAGCCCTGGTGGCCGTGGCCAAAAAACACGGCATCCGCTTCATCGGGCCCAACTGCCTCGGCATCCAGCGCCCCGCCATCGGGCTCAACGCCACCTTCAGCCAGGGCGCCACCCTGGTCGGCGACCTCGCGCTGGTATCGCAATCGGGCGCCCTCTGCACCGCCATGCTCGACTGGGCGGAAACCAACGGCATCGGCTTTTCCAGCGTGATCTCCACCGGCGCCTCGGCCGATCTGGATTTCGGTGAAATCCTCGACTACCTGGCCTGCGACAGCCAGACCCGCGGCATCCTGCTGTACATCGAAGGCATCCGCGATGCGCGCCGCTTCATGAGCGCGCTGCGTGCAACCGCCCGCTTCAAGCCGGTGGTCATGGTCAAGGTCGGGCGCCATGCGGCGGGGTCGAAAGCGGTGCTGTCGCACACCGGCTCGCTGGTCGGCTCCGACGCCGTGTTCGACGCGCTGGTGCGGCGCGCCGGCGTGGTGCGGGTGAACACCATCCTGCAGCTGTTCGCCTCGGCGCGCGCGCTGTCCAGCCATATCCAGCCCACCGGCAACCGGCTCGCCATCGTCACCAACGGCGGTGGTCCCGGCGTCATGGCAACCGACTGCGCAGTGGACCTGGGCGTGCGCCTGGCCGAACTGGCGCCGGCCAGCATCGACACGCTCAACGCTGCGCTGCCGGCCAACTGGTCGCACGGCAACCCACTCGACATCATCGGCGACGCCGGCGCCGAGCGTTACCGCGCGGCGATGCAGGCCTGCCTGGCGGACGAAAACGTCGACGGCGTGCTGGTGATGCTGACCCCGCAGGCCATGACCAAACCCACCGAAGCGGCGCAGGCCGTGGTGGAAGTGGCGCAGACCTCAAGCAAACCGGTGCTCACCTGCTGGATGGGCGAAGCGCAGGTGGCAGACGGACGCCGCCTGTTCAAGCAAGCCGGCATTCCCTACTTCACCACGCCGGAACCGGCGGTCGAGGTGTTCTCCTACCTGTCGGCGTTTTACGAAAACCAGCGCCAGCTGATGCAAACCCCCGGGCCGCTGTCGCAGGCCGCCGCGCCCGACGTCGAAGGCGCACGCCTCATCATCGAGAACGCACTGGCGCAAGGTCGCCACCTGCTGAACGAAGTGGAATCGAAGGCGCTGCTGTCGGCCTTCCATATCCCGATTGCACAGACTTTGATTGCCCGCACCCCGATGGAAGCGATGCTGATGGCGCAGCAGATGGGCTTTCCGGTGGTGATGAAAATCAACTCGCCCGACATCACCCACAAATCGGACGTCAACGGCGTGCGCCTCGGCCTGTCCAGCGGCCAGGCCGTGCGCGCCGCGTTTACCGAGATGCTGGCCGACATCGCGCGGCTGCGGCCCGACGCCGCGCTCGACGGCATGGTGATCGAACCCATGTCGGTGCGCCCGCATGCGCGCGAAGTGCTGCTCGGCATGACCTCGGACCCGGTGCTGGGGCCGGTCATCGTGTTCGGCGCGGGCGGCGTCGACGTCGAGGCTTTCAAGGACCGCGCGGTCACCCTGCCGCCGCTCAATCACTACCTGGCCCGCGACCTCATCAAGCGCACCCGCGTCGCCACCTTGCTGGGGCCGTTCCGCAACCGCCCGCCGGCCGACATGGCCGCGCTCGAGAACGTGCTGCTGCGGCTGTCGGAAATGGTCTGCGAGCTGCCCTGGTTGTCCGAGCTGGACATCAACCCGCTGCTGGTCGACGAACACGGCGCCCTGGCGCTCGACGCGCGCGTCATCATCGCGCCGCGCGTCCCCTCCGCCGACCGCTACGGCCACATGGCGATCCATCCCTACCCGGCCCATCTGGTCACGCACTGGCAACTGCCCGGCGGCAACGATGTGCTGATCCGCCCGATCCGACCCGAAGATGCCGAGCTGACGCAGGATTTCGTGCGCAGCCTGTCCGAGGAAACCAAGTATTTCCGCTTCATGGATGCAGTGCGCGAACTGTCGCCCAGCACGCTGGCGCGGCTGACGCAGATCGACTACACGCGCGAAATGGCCTTGCTGGCGCTGACCGAAATCGACGGCAAGGAAGTGGAACTGGGGGTGGCGCGCTATGCCATCAATCTGGATGGCGAATCCTGCGAATTTGCCCTGGTGGTCAGCGACCACTGGCACAAGCAGGGCATCGGCCACAAGCTGATGGACGTGCTGATGGACGTGGCGCGCGGCAAGGGCATCAAAACGATGGAAGGCGAAGTGCTGACGATCAACCACAGCATGCTGCATCTGGTGGAAAGCCTGGGGTTCCATATCGAACCCCACCCCGAAGACGACGGCGTGCGCAGGGTTTCGCGCAGCCTGTAACCCCCCGCCTAGCAGCCTGTCGGGCTTGAAGATAATCGGCTGCAAATCCGCCTGGCCGGTCCATATTTCACCGCTTTCTTGAGCAATAGAACGACTATTGCCCTGCGAAATCGTCAAAATCTGTCCTCGACCAGCCGGATTTTCGCTTCGATTCTTCAAGCCCGACAGGCTGCTAGCGCGCAGGCGGCGCAGCGGGAATCCGCTCCAGCACCGCCACGAAAGCCTCCGGCAGCTGGCCCTGCTCGCGCAGTTCACGCGCCACGTTGTGGATGTGCACCGCTTCCCAGCGCGCCGGAAAACCGCCCATCACCTGGGCGATGCCGATCACTTCCAGCATTTCTTCCGGCGTGACATCGCTGCGCGTCAGCAATTCATAAGCGTGCAGGCGCACCAGCCGCCGCTTGCGCACCACCAGGCTCATCAGCAGCGCGATCAGGTTGTAGAACTTCAGGTTCGTCACCTTCGCGTTGGGTAGATGCGGCCAGTCGGCAAAGCGCTTCCAGTGCGAGGTGTAGGCGTCGAACAGCAGATAGGTGTCGTCGTCGGCCTGCGCGCGCACGTACAGCGCAATCGCCTGCACCGTGCTGATGACCGCTTCCGGCGCCTTGGCGCGGATGGCGCCTTCGATGTGGGTCAACGCGCACACCTCGCAGCCGTCGACGATGGCCGCGCTGTAAATCAGGATTTCGCTCAGGTGCCGCTCCTGCGAAAACACGCCGCGCGAAACCAGCATGCGCGCCATGTCGAGCAGCGCGTCGCCCATTTCGACGCCCTTCTTCACCAGTTTGGCGCGCGCCGGATCGGCCTCCATGCCGGCTTCGGCATATTCCTGCAAAGCCATCAGCAGGGAATTCGCCCCCCCGGCAATGCGGTGCGCGTCGTCCAGATCGAGTTTTCCGTAGGGATATTCGGGACTCATCTCGGGCTTCCTTTTCAGGGTATTAAATGAGGTTGCTTAGAGCGGCATGGCCAGCGCATGCCGCACACGCTTGCTGAATGTGCCGGGATCCGGCGAGATGACCTCTTCGGGAATCCCGAACTTGTGGGTGAGGCGCGCGTGGCTCTCGAAGCCATACGACACGATGAAAGGATGAATGCCGGCAGCCAGGGCGGCCGCGTAGTCCCGGTGCTCGTCGCCGCAGGCGAAGGCGCGCGCCGGGTTGACGTCCAGCTGCTCGCGCACCGCCTTGAAATAATGCAGCTTCTCCTCGTGCAGCGGCAGGTAATGCATGAAATCCAGCTGCCCGATATCGATATCGTGGCGCGCGAACAGGCGGCTCAGCGTGGTCTTCGGTTCGTGGCAAACATTGCGCGTCACCATGCCGACCCGCACGCCGGGCGTATCGATCAGGTCGCGGATCAACTCCGCCATGCCCAGGTACAGCAGCGCCTCGGTTTGATAAACCTCGGTCAGCGTATCCAGCAGTTCCTTGCGAACACGCTTGCCCATGTGCCGCGCCAGATTGCGCGGAAATTCCTTGATGCCGCCGATGTACTTGAACAGATTGCGCCGCTTCTGAAAGCGCTCCAGATCGCCAATGTCCATGCCGTGATGCGCAAACGCGATATCGATGGCAGCAAACGCGTCGACCAGCGTGCCATCGGCGTCGAAGATGATCAGATGGTCGGTGCTTCGGTACATGCGTTTTCCGGGAGAAAGCCAAGCCTGCCGCCGATGATACCTGCAAGCCTGTTACAGAAAATCAGGGATCGAATGAACGATGGACGGCTCGGTGTCCGGTGCAGATATAAGCGTTTCAAAAATCGTCAGCTCAATTCCACCTCGACATAGTGCTCCTGGCGGTCGTCCACCAGGGGGATCAGGCCATGCGGCCGCGCTGATGCATATCCTGCCGGCCCGCCTGCGTCAACTCCATTTGCCACAGCTCCGTTTATCCCGTTTCCGGTTATCCCGGTGCCATCCACCGTTACACGGATCACCCGACCCGTTTGCTCACCGACCCGCTTGATGGTGATGTGGTAGACGGTCTCGCGATAGCGGTAATGGATTTTGTAGGACGCCCAATGGGCCGGGATGCACGGCGCAATGCGCAGATGGTCGACTCCCAGTTGCAGTCCCAGCAGGGTTTCCACGGTCAGCCGGTACATCCAGCCCGCCGCCCCGGTGTACCAGGTCCAGCCGCCCCGACCGGTATGCGGCGACACGCCATAGATGTCCGCGCACATGACGTAGGGCTCAACCTTGTAGCGTGCGATGGCTTCGGGCGTGCTGCCGTGATGGACGGGATTGAGCATGGCGAAGAATTCCCACGCGCGTTCGGTATCGCCCATCATGGCAAACGCCATCGTGGTCCAGATCGCGGCATGGGTGTATTGGCCGCCGTTCTCGCGCACGCCGGGGATGTAGCCCTTGATGTAGCCGGGCTCCAGCGCTGATTTGTCGAAGGGCGGGTCGAGCAACTGGATGATCTGCTTGTCGCGTCGCACCAGGCGCTGGTCGACTGCCGTCATTGCCTGGCGGGCGCGTACCGGATCGCCGCCGCCCGATATGACCGCCCAGCTCTGACTGATCGAATCGATCTGGCATTCGTCGTTGGCGGAGGAACCCAGCGGGGTGCCATCGTCGAACCAGGCGCGCCGATACCAGGCGCCGTCCCAGGCATGCGCCTCGATATTGCTGCGCAACAGGACCGCTTGCTCCCTGCATACGCCGGCAAAGTCCTGGTCGTTGCGGTCACTCGCCAGACCTGCAAACAGCTCGAGGTTTTCGTACAGGAACCACGCCAGCCACACGCTCTCGCCCTTACCATCCTTGCCGACCAGATTCATGCCGTCGTTCCAGTCGCCGCAGCCCATCAGCGGCAATTGATGCGCGCCAAAACGCAAGCCATGCTTGATGGCGCGCACACAATGCTCATACAGGCTGGCGACTTCCGGCGAGCGCTGGGGTTGATCGTAGTAAGCCTCCTCTTCCGGATTCAACGCGCGGCCCTCCAGAAAATGAACCGGCTCGTCGAGTACGCCTGTATCGCCGGTCGCCCGCACATAGCGACAAGCGGCATACGGCAGCCACAGATAGTCGTCGGAGAAATGGGTGCGTACGCCCTGTCCGTTGGGCGGATGCCACCAGTGTTGCACGTCGCCCTGGCTAAACTGGCGTTCGGCGCAGCGGATCAACTGCTCGCGGGCCAGCCACGGTGTCGCATGGATCAACGCCATGGTGTCCTGCAATTGATCGCGGAATCCGTAGGCCCCGCCGGACTGGTAATAACCACTGCGCCCCCACAGCCTGCAGGACAGGGTCTGATAGACCAGCCAGCCGTTGGCCAGCACGTCCAGCGCGGGGTCGGGCGTTTCCACATGCAGCGCGCCCAGGGTGTGTTTCCAGTATTCCCACACGGTTTCCAGTGCCTGCCGCGCGCCGGCCCGTCCACCAAAGCGCTGGATGAAATGGCGCGCCTCGCCAGCGTCGCGCGCGGCGCCGAAAACAAACACGACCTCGCGCGTTTGCCCGGCGGCCAATTCAATCCGGCTCTGGATCGCGGCGCACGGATCGAGCGCCGCACCGGTTCGGCCCGACAGACGTTTGCGACGCATCGCTGCCGGATTGGCGAGCGAACCGTTGCGGCCGATGAACTCGCTACGGCTGCCGCTCATCGACCGCTCGCGCTCGCTGACCTGGGCAAAAACCACCCGATTGGCGCATTCGCGGTTGTAGGCATTGTGGGCAAACAGCGCCCCAGTGTGCGAATCGGTTTCGGTGACGATGTGCATCAGATTGGCATGCCGCCACTCGCCGAGCACCAGTTCCCAATATCCGGTCAACGACAGGTTGCGTGTCTGCGTCGAGGAGTTGCGCAGCTTGATCACCACGAACTTCACCGGCGCGTCCATCGCGACGTAGGTGGAAAGCTCCGAGGCAATCCCGGCTTCGTAATGCTCGAACACGCTGTAACCGAAACCATGGCGACAGACATAGCCGGAGCGGCCGCAGGCGGGCTGCGGGGTCGGCGACCAGAACGCCCCGGTGTCTTCGTCGCGGATATAGAACGCCTCGCCGCTGCTGTCGGAGAGTGGATCGTTGTGCCACGTGGTCAGGCGGAACTCGTGCGCGTTTTCCGCCCAGGTATAGGCGCTGCCGCGCTCGCTGACGACCGTTCCAATGTGCGGGCTGGCGATTACGTTGACCCACGGCGCCGGCGTGTTCTGGCCCGGTTCGAGGGTGATGACGTATTCATTGCCGTCGGGCGTGAAGCCGCCCAAGCCGTTGCTGAAAATGCGCTCGCGCGCCGCCAGCGGGTAAACCGGCTCGATGCTCGCTTGCTGCAAGGGCTCCAGGCGGTCCGAGGTACGCTCTGCCGAGACACGGCGTTCCACCTGTTCGATCAGCGTCTCGGCGGTATCGTTGAAGACGATGCGGGCGACTGTCCGCAGCAGCACCCGTTCGTCCTCGGACAGCTCTTCGGCACGGCGCACAAAGATGCCGCCCGGTTTATCGATCACCTGCGCTTCGGGCCCCGCGTTGATCAGCCCCATGATCAGATCCTGCAGCACCGCCCGGTAGCCCGAGAAATCCTCGTTCACGATCACCAGATCAGCGGTCAGCCCCTTCATGCGCCAATAGGCATGCGCCTGCAGCACCTGCTTGACCAGATCGATGCGGTTGAGGTCGCCGATGTGCAGCAGCACGATCGGCAGATCGCCCGAGATGCCGAAGCGCCACAGCCCGGACTGACCCAGCTGGTTGCGGGCAATGATGCCGGGCGAAGCGCGGCGCAGGGCATTGCAGTAAATGACGGAACTGGCCAGGCGACCAAAAATCTGCGCATCGGCTTCGCTGGCGTTGAGGTGGCGCAGTACTTCCTGGCTCTGGAACCACGCCATTTCGAATGCGCGCTCGACGAAGTGGCGGTCGCAATATTTCTCCAGCAGGGCCAATGCGGCCTCGCGCGTGTCCGCAATCCCGGAAATGATCTGCACGCTCGCCGATTCGTCCGGGGACAAGGTAACGGTGCGGCGGATCGCCACGATGGGATCGAGCACCGAACCCGCCGTGTTGGACAGGGCGGGCGCGCTGTCGCCGTATTCCAGCACCACCGGGTTGGCCGTAGTGCGGCCGCGCCCGATGAAACGGGCGCGGTCGGTTTCGTAGGACGGATCGTCGGCGACTGCGCCCGGTGCGGCCAACAGGTGAAACATCCACGGCACCTGCTCCCCCGGGGTACGCGGGCGCCGCGTGCAAAGAATCGCCTGCCGCTCGGGCAGGATTTCGGTCTGCACGAACAGGTTGCTGAAGCTGCGATGCGCCAGGTCGGCATTCAGCGGCGCCAGCACCACTTCAGCGTAACTCGTCACCTCGATGCGGCGGATGCGGGACGACTGGTTGGTGAGCGTGACGCGACGGATCTCGACGTCGTCTTCAGGTGAAACGGTAATCTCGGTGTGCGTTTCGATCGCCTGGTCGCGCCGCCGGTATTCGGCACGCGCCTGCACGAAGATGGCTTCGTAGTGATCGGCACGACGCAGCGTCGGCTGATGCGCGGTCGACCAGTAGCGTCCGCTGTCGCGGTCGCGCAGATAGATGAAGGTGCCCCAGCCATCGGAGGTGGCATCTTCGCGCCAGCGGGTGATGGCCAGGTCGCGCCAGCGGCTGGTGCTGCCGCCGGCATGCGTTGCCATGACGTGATAACGGCCGTTTGACAGCAGGTGCACTTCGGGGAGCGGCGTGTTCGGGTCGGTAAACACGCGCATGATCGCGCCGGCTTCCGCGGCGGGTGGGCGCGCGGCTGCGCTGACTTCGGCCGCATGCGGATGCAGGGTCGCACCCTGCTTCGGCACCCGCTCCTGCAGCAACAATTCCGTCGCCCGCGCGAGGGGGTCGGACATGAAGCGGCGCTGCATCGGCTGATCAAGCAGGACATGCGCAAAGGCCAGCAGACTCATGCCCTGGTGATGCGCCATGAACGCGCGCACGATGGCATGCGGCTTGCCACGCGGCACCCGCGAGGGCGTGTAGTCGACCGCCTCGTAGAACCCATAGGCACCGAGAAAGCCCTGGTCGGCCAGCGTGCGCAGGTTGCGGCTGGCTTCGCTAGGCATCACCGTCAGCGCCAGTGCGCTGGCGTAAGGCGCGATGACCAGATCGTCGCCCAGGCCGCGCTTGAAGCCGAGGCCCGGCACGCCGAACGCCCGGTATTGGTAGACCTGATGCATGTCGGTGGCGTTGTAACAGGACTCGGAAATCCCCCACGGCACCGCACGTTGCCGGCCATATTCGATCTGCCGCGACACCGCGGCCTTGCAGGTCTGCTCCAACAGGGTGTTCGGGTAGCTCGGCATGATCAGTTGCGGCATCAGGTACTCGAACATCGAGCCGCTCCACGAGATCAGGCTGACTTCGCCGCCGTGACTGGTCAGCAGCCGGCCGAGAGCGAACCAGTGCTTCTGCGGCACCTGCCCCTGCGCGATCAGCAGGAAACTGGCCAGACGCGCTTCCGATGCCAACAGGTCGTAACAGGACGGATCGCGGCGCCGTTCGCCGACGTCGTAGCCGATGGTCAGCAAGCCGCATGCGCTGTCGTAGAGAAACTCGAAATCCATCGCTGCCAGTGCGCGGCAACGGCCCATCAGGCCATCGATGAGGGCGAGCCGCTCCCCTGCGCGCTTGCCTGCTGCGCCCGCTTCACTTAATTCCACCAAGGTCGGGATGGTGCTGTAAGGCTGCGGCTCGGGCACCAGGTATCCCAGTTCATCGCGCAGGGCACGGGATTGCTGGTCGAATGCCTGCGCCCAGTAATACAGTTCGCCATCGATATCGATATCGGTGGGCAACCATGCCACCAGCCCCCCGCCCATACGGTGGATCTCATCCAGCACGCTTTCGGCGGCAACCAGTGTCCGGGGCTGTCCGTCCTGTGTGAACGCACGCAATGTGTCCTGCAGAAATCCGATCTTCTGCGCCAGTTCCGGCGTGGGCGACGCGGGTATGTGCCCGGCCAGAACCTGCAAGGTGTCCTGCAGCCCCTGGAATGCGTTGGTCGACAGCACCGGCTGATTTTTCAGTTCGGTCAGCCCCGCCTGCAGGGTGAGCAAACAGCCGGCCAGGTTGCCGCTGTCCACCGACGAAACGTATTGCGGGTGCAGCGGCTGCAGTGTGCGGGTGTCGTACCAGTTGTAGAAGTGGCCGCGGTAGCGTTCCAGCTGTTCCATTGAAGCCAGCGTGTTGCCGATACGCTGCAGGGATTCTCCGGCCGTGAGATAACCGAAATCGTACGCAGCCAGGTCTGCCAGCAGCGACATGCCCATATTGGTGGGCGAGGTGCGCGAGGCGATGGCCGGCGCCGGATATTCCTGGAAGTTGTCGGGCGGCAGCCAGTTGTCCTGCGGGCCGACAAAGTCGGCGAAGTAGCGCCAGGTTCGTCGGGCCGACGTCCGCAGAAACGCCCGCTGCTCGACGCTCAAATCCGGTGCAGGCGAGGCCAGCGGCCGGCTGATCCACCAACCGACAATCGGCGACACCAGCCACAGCAACAGAATGGGCGCAGAGAAAATCCATTCCATTGGCGGACGGGTCGTGGCCAGCAGCATGCCCAGCGCCACCGCCAGGACAGGTCCGATCCACATCTCCACGACAAAATCGGCCAGCGTGCGGCGCGTGTTGCGGATTGCATAAGCGCGCAGTTGCCACAGCAACAAACCACGGCGGGTGAACAGCATCCGCACCCCCGAGCGCAAAATTGCATCCAGACAAATCAGTGCGTCGTAAGGCAGCAGGACCAAGGCCAGCAAGGCGAGCAGCATCGGGTGCCCCGCGGAGTGGCCGGTCAGTTTCAGGTGCACCAGCCAATCGCGCTCTTCCGGCTTGCGGATGAGCTGGACCGCAATGGAGAGTACGGAGGGCAAGCCCAGCACCGCCACGACCAGCAGAGTCCACAGCCACACCGGCCCCACGTCCAGCAGCCACCCCCCTGCCAGCAGGGCAAGCAGTGACGGCGCGACCAGACTGCGCCGCAGGTTGTCGAACAGTTTCCACCGCGACAGCGCCGAGAGCGGGTTCGCCTGCCGCTTCGTTTTCGCGCCATTCGGGCCGGTGGGGCCTGGCACACGCGGCAGCAGCCAGCCAGCCAGTTGCCAGTCGCCGCGTATCCAGCGGTGGCGCCGGCTCGCCTCGATGGCATAACTGGCCGGATGCTCTTCGATGAGGTCGACATCGGTCACCAGCGCCGATCGCGCATAGCCGCTTTCCAGCAGGTCGTGACTGAGGATGAGATGCTCCGGAAAACGTCCGTCGACGGCCTGGCGAAACGCGTCCACATCGTAGATGCCCTTGCCGATGAACGAGCCTTCGCCGAACACGTCCTGATAGACATCCGACACCTCGCGCGTATAGGGATCCAGCCCCGAGTCGCCGGCGAACAGTTTGGTGAAGCGCGACTGGCCTGCACTGGTCAGACTGATCGAGGCGCGCGGCTGCAGGATCGCATAGCCTTCGACGACGCGTTCCTTGCCGGCGTCGTAGACCGGCCGGTTGAGCGGATGCGCCAGGTTGCCGATCAGGGTGCGCGCCGCGTCGCGCGGCAGCTGCGTATCGGTATCCAGGGTGATGACGTACTGGATCGACCCCAGGATGGACTGATCGCCGACGATGTCGGAGAAAGCAGTGTTCGCCCCGCCCCGGAGCCGGGCATTGAACTGCTCCAGCTTGCCGCGCTTGCGCTCGTAGCCCATCCACACCCGCTCGACCGGATTCCACACCCGCGGCCGGTGGAATAGATAGAAGATGCCCGGACGGTCGTCACGATACGTCGCGTTGAGCGTCTCGACCGCCGTGCGTGCGTAAGCGAGCAAGGCCGCGTCGTCCGGCAGCGTTTGTTCGGGCGCGTCGCGAAAATCCGTCAGCAGCGCAAAGTACAGATTGGGGTCGCGATTGCCGAGATAGCGGATCTCCAGCGCCTCGAGCAGATGATCGATCTCCTGCGGACTGCCCAGCAGGGTGGGGACGATCACCATGGTGCGATGGCAGTCGGGAATCCCCTTGGAGAAATCCATGCGGGGCAAGGCGCGCGGCGACAGGATCAGCGTGACCAGCAGGTTCACCAGCGAAACCGCCAGCGCCGAGGCGCCGATGACGAGAGCAAGCAGCAGCAAGCCGTCCCGCCAGCCACCCTCCCCGAATCCACCGACAACAGACAGGATGCCCGCGGTCACCAGCGCGGTAATCAAAAAGATGGGGCCGAGATACAGGGGCAGGCGGACATGCCGGCTCGCCCGGCTGACCCGCGTTCTCCATGACAAACGACAACCCACGGCACGCTCCAGGCTCTGCCGTCCCTGATCGATCAGGTAGTAGCCGACATGCGCGCGACGATTCTCGGTTCCCCATTGCGCCGCAGCCGCCTGTGCCAGCTCGATGGCTGCGCGTGCCACCTTCTGCTCGCTGCACGAACCGCCGCGCGCCACGTCTTCAATGACGTGACGGTAACGGTCGCGCGTGGCGAAGTCCTGGCTGGCGTGCATGCCCACCGGGTCTTCGCGCAAGCATTGCTCGACCACACTGAGTGACTCGACGTATTCCCGCCAGTCCATGGTGCCGATGAAGCGCAAGCTGCCTATGCTGTTGGCGATGGAAATCTGGTTGGTTGCGGCGGTGCGTCCGGCCGCCTCCGACAAAGCGGTTGCGGTCACGCCTTGTTCGAACAGTTTGTGCTCGACCCAGGTCTGGACGAAGGCCATGGCGGGACCCTGCGCCTGAAGCCTGGCGTAGAACTCTTCCACGAACGGCGCGGTCAGCGGCACATCGGCATTGGCAAACTCGGCCAGCAGCTGGATCAGCTGTTTCGGTTCCTGTTCGGCCGTCACCAGCATGCGGTCGGCCCAGGTGATGGCCGCATCGCGCTCCTCGCGCCGGCGTGCGATACGCAGGCCAACGCGGCGCAGGTTTTCCAGCAAGGCCAGCTGCAGCATGATCGGGAAAGCCCACAACTCGCCCAGCTTCAAGGGTTCGACGGTCTGGTAAGCGGCGATGAACTGGGTGGCGTTGTCGCTGTCGACGCGGCCGTCCATGTGGGAGATCAGCTCCAGCGCCAGATCGTATATGCGAGGGAAACCAGCCGACAGGCCCTCAGCCAGTCGCGGCAGCTGCCGGCTGTATCCACGCGGCAGGTGGCGACGCGCCAGCGTGATCTGCTGCTCGATCAGGTAAAAGTTGTCGAGCAGCCAGGCCTCGGCCGGTACGATCCGTTGTCCCGGCGTCGCGGCGGCAGTCACGACGTCGTAGGCCGCCAGCAGAACCCGCGCATTGTCTGCCAGACGTGGCAGCAAGCGGTCCGGCCCCGGCCGTGGATCGATTCGATGCTGGTCCGCCAGCATGACCGCGTGACGCTTCAGCTGCTCGATGCTAAACAGTTCGGAACGCAACAACTCGGTGTCCCGGTCGTTATGCGACGCATTCCGCATGCGTGACGACAATCCGAACTCTTTGATGACTATGTCACTCTCCTTGCCCGAACTTTGATTGTCCGCATTGAATGCGCTTCAAGTCAGGCTTTTGGGAACGTCCAACTGTCCGCTATTGGATAGCGTTCAATGTAGGTGATTTTGGGGAATCGGGTTTTCAAACGGCTGTTGCGATTGCAGCCCCGCAGGCGTTTGTCAACGGAATGGTTTTGAGGCGGACGTTCTGAGCACATGACGAAACAGCCTGTTTCAGGCCGGGTGCCCCGCTGGTTTTCTGAAACCAGAGCATGGGCCCCAATGTGCTGATTGCCTCGATAGTAAACGCGAATGGCGGTATTGGCCGAAGCCGGGCCTTCGGGGTCACAGCGGCCGTGGCTGCGCAGCCCCGATAGTCGTCGGTGATTCTTGAGACGGCCAGGCAATGTTTGAAACAGTAAAGTCTTTTTCACGTCGTCCTGAGTCGGCCGGTACGTTGAACCGTCTCAATAACACGCTGTTTTTAATGTTTATTGTTTCGGCCTCCCGCGTGGTCTCGCAGTGCCCTGACAAGCTGGGCTTCCGTGCCGTTTCAAACTTCATCAGGCCGAATCAATAACCTGCAGCCCGCAGAGCGGTTTGGGGTCGAGTTGAGTCACTTCCCCCGCCCTCTGCCACAAACCGCGCAACAAACGCGCCCTCGTACCCCGCCGGCAGGGGGATGCTCACGCGGTGACCGCTGCCCGGCGCGACGCTGACCGGGGTGTTGTCCCGGCCTTGCATGCTGGCAATCGTCAGCTCCAGATTGCCGCGCGGATGGATGAGTTCGATGCGGTCGCCGACCGAGAAACGGTTTTTCACTTCGATTTCGGCCTGTCCGGCTGCGTTGTACGCCAGCACGTCACCGACATACAGGCTGCGGTCGGATTCGGAGTGGCTTTTGAGGTAATTCTGGTATTCGCGGTCCGGGTGGCGTTCGTAGAAGCCGCCGGTGTAGCCGCGGTTGGCCAGGCCGTCGAGTTCGCGCAGCAGGGCGGGGTCGAGCGGGCGGCCGGCGATGGCGTCGTCGATGGCCTGACGGTAGCTCTGGCAGGTGCGCGCCACGTAGTAGGGTGATTTGGTGCGGCCTTCGATCTTGAGCGAGTCGACGCCGATTTCGGTCAGCCGCTGCACGTGTTCGATGGCGCGCAGGTCTTTCGAGTTGAGGATGTAGGTGCCGTGTTCGTCTTCTTCGACGGGCAGGTAGCTGCCGGGGCGCTCTTTCTCTTCCAGCAAATACACGTCGCCGTCCGGCGCGACGGTGGCGGGTTTGGTGTCGTATTCCCAGCGGCACGAGTTGGTGCAGGCGCCCTGGTTGGGATCGCGGTGGTTGAAGTAGCCGGAAAGCAGACAGCGGCCGGAATAGGCGATGCACAGCGCGCCATGGACGAAGACTTCCAGTTCCATGTCCGGGCATTCCTGGCGGATCTCGGCGACCTGGTCGAGCGAGAGTTCGCGCGACAGGATGACGCGGCTGATGCCGAGTTTTTTCCAGAAGCGCACTGCCGCGTAGTTGATGGTGTTGGCCTGCACCGAAAGATGCACGGGCATGTCGGGCCAGGTTTCACGCACCATGTCGATCAGGCCAGGGTCGGCCATGATCAGCGCGTCGGGCTTGAGGGCGACCACCGGCGCCATGTCGGCGAGGTAGGTTTTGAGCTTGCTGTTGTGCGGAAAGATGTTGCTGACGACATAGAACAGCTTGCCGCGGCTGTGCGCGTAGTCGATGCCGACGCCCAGCGCCACTTCGTCGCGAAAGCTGTTGTTGCGGACGCGCAGGCTGTAGCGCGGCTGGCCGGCATACACCGCGTCGGCGCCGAAGGCGAGCGCGGTTTCCAGCATGGATTGCGAGCCGGCGGGGGCCAGCAGCTCGGGACGGCGGAGTTCAGTTGCTTTCAAGTGGAGTGACCAGGTGGAATGACAGGTGATATAGGGGGCAAGTGTTAAAGCTTGCGTTCAGCGCCCGCGCATGAACATCGCATCCAGCTCCCTGAGGCTGATCTGAAACCAGGTGGGACGGCCGTGATTGCACTGCCCGGCGCGCTCGGTGGCTTCCATTTCGCGCAGCAGGGCGTTCATTTCGGGCAGCGTCAGGTGGCGGTTGGCGCGCACCGCGCCATGGCACGCCAGGGTGGCGAGCAGTTCGTTGCGGCGGTCGGCGAGCAGGCGCGCCACGCCGAATTCGGCGACTTCGTGCAGCACGGCGCGGGTGAGTTCGACCGGGTCGGCATTCTTCAATAGCCAGGGCACCGAGCGCACCGCCACCGAGGTAGGCGACGTGATCGACACTTCAAACCCGATGCCGCGCAGGCCCTCCAGATGCGGGCTGATTTCCGCCACGTCGCGCGCGTCCACCGTCAGTGCGACGGGGATCAGCAGGGTTTGCGCAGGCACGGCGCGGGCGTCGAGCGCGGCCTTGAGCTTTTCGTAAACGACCCGCTCGTGGGCGGCGTGCATGTCGACCAGCACCAGTCCCTGGGTGTTTTGCGCCAGCACGTAGACGCCGTGCAGTTGCGCGATGGCGTAGCCGAGCGGTGGGGCGTCGCCCTGCCCGCTTGCCGGGAAAGACTGCTCCGCAGGCGCGACAGCCCCCCCTGAATCCTGGCCCCCGACCCCTGACCCCTGACCCAGCGGTGCATAGAAAGCCATCGCCTCGTTCACCTGCAGCGGCATCGCGGTCTGCCAGGGCTGCGGCACAGCAAACGGCGACGCAGCCGCCTGGGTGCCGGTCTGCGGGGAAGCCGGTTCCGTCTCGCCTGCCGCCGCCGGCGCGGCTAGCAGCCGCTCGACCGCATGGAACAGGAACTGGTGCACGCCGCGGCTGTCGCGAAAGCGGATTTCGGTTTTGGCCGGATGCACGTTCACGTCCACGCCGTCCGGCGGCAGGCTGATGAACAGGCAATACGCCGGGTTCAGCTGGTGATGCAGCACGTCGCGGTAGGCTTCACGCAGCGCGTGGACGATCAGCTTGTCGCGCACGTAGCGGCCGTTGACGAACACGTGCTGGCTGTCGCGGCTGGCCGTCGCCGCGCCCGGACGGATCACCCAGCCGGACACGTGCAAGCCGCCCGCCGCGGCGTCGACCGCCACCGTGTTGGATTCGAACGCCTCGCCCAGCACCTGCCGCACCCGCGCGGCGGCGGTGGCGGCCGGAAAACGCAGCTGCACCCGGCCGTTGTGGCTGAGGATAAAGGTGGTGTCGGGGTGCGACAGCGCCTGTCGCCGCACCGCTTCGGCGCAGTGCGCGTATTCGGTGGCTTCGGTCTTGAGAAATTTGCGCCGCGCCGGGGTGTTGAAAAACAGGTCCTGGATATCGAGCGTGGTGCCGGCGCCGCGCGCGGCCGGCGCCGGCTCGCCCAGCTGGCCGCCGTCGACCTGCAGCGCCCACGCATGCCCGGCGCTGGTGGAATCAGCGCCGTTGTGATCAAAGCGGCTGGTGAGCTGCACCCGCGCGATCGCCGCAATCGAGGCCAGCGCTTCGCCGCGAAAGCCCAGGCTGGCGACCTGTTCCAGATCGGCCAGGCTGGCGATCTTGCTGGTGGCGTGGCGGGTCAGCGCAAGCGCGAGTTCGTCGCGCGGAATGCCGCAGCCGTTGTCGCTGACCCGGATCCGTTTGACGCCGCCCTGCTCCAGCTCGATCTGGATTTCGGTCGCGCCGGCATCGAGGCTGTTTTCCAGGATTTCCTTCAGCGCAGCCGCCGGGCGCTCGACCACCTCGCCGGCGGCGATCTGCGAAATCAGCACATCGGGCAGAACGCGGATGCTCACGATGCAGAATCGAATGACACACCGCGCCGCGCCGCCATGGCGCGGCCCAGACGTTCGAGGGCGGCGGCGTCCAGCACCTGGCGCGCCAGCGGCAGCACATGGGTGTTTTCGAATTCGAGATGGGCGCGGTTCATGGCGATGAAGCGCGCCGCCAGCGCGCCATCCAGCTCAGCGGCGGTGCCGGCTTCGATCGGCAGAAACTGCGCCCGCAAGCGCCGCCACAGCATGGCCTGTTCGTCGTGCTCCAGGGTCAGGGTTTCGACCAGGTCGCAGGCGCCGGGAGCGTTCGCCTGTTCCAGCAAAGGAAACAGGTTGCGCTCTTCGTCGTCATGGTGATGCACGGCCGCGGTATCGAAATAATTCAGCACGGCGCGCGCGGCCTGCTGCGCCTGGGCGTCGGCCCCGTGCGCGGGCAGATGCGCCAGCAGCTTCTCGAGGGTGTCGCACTGTTTGGCGATGCGGGCGTGGCAAGCTTCCAGCACGTCCAGCGGGCGGTCGAAGCCGGGCGCGGCAGCGCCGAGCAGGCTGGCGGTCATGCGTGCCCCGCCATCAGGGGTTGCGCGTCAGGCGCGAGGGTGCGGCCAGCGGATGCGTGGCGAAGTAGGTCTTGATGCCGTCGACGATGGCGTCCACCAGCTTGTCCTGATAGTCGGGATCGTTGAGGCGGCGCTCTTCTTCCGGATTGGAAATGAACGCGGTTTCGACCAGGATCGATGGGATGTCCGGTGCCTTCAGCACCGCGAATCCGGCCTGCTCGACATGCGACTTGTGCAGCGTGTTGATGCCGCCGATTTCCTTCAGCACGGCATGCCCGAGCTTCATGCTGTCGTTGATAGTGGTGGTCTGCGTCAGGTCGATCAGGGTGCGCTTGAGCGAAGGATCCTTGACGTCGATATTCATGCCGCCGATGAGGTCGGCCTCGTTTTCCTTCTTGGCCAGCCAGCGGGCCGCCGCCGAGGTGGCGCCGTTTTCCGACAGCGCAAACACCGACGAGCCGCGCGCATGCGGCTTGATGAAGGCATCGGCATGGATCGACATGAACAGGTCGGCCTTCAGCGCGCGCGCCTTGACCACGCGCTGGCCGAGCGGCACGAAATAATCGCCGTCGCGGATCAGTACGCCGCGCATGTTCTCCTGGACGTCGAGTTTGCGCTTGAGCTTCTTCGCCAGCGCCAGCGTGATATCTTTTTCACGCGAGCCGGCAGCGCCGCTCGCGCCGGGATCTTCGCCGCCGTGGCCGGCATCGATCGCCACCGTGATCAGGCGGGCATAGCGCGGCTCGCTAGCCTTGGGCGGTTTGGACGGTTCGGGCTGCGCCGCGATCGCTGGGTTGGCAAGCGGGGGGACGACTGCCTGCGTCGCATTGGTTTGGGCTGGGCTGGTTTGCGTTGGTGCTGCCTGAGCGGGATTGGCTTGAGCCGGGCTCGGCTGAACCGCGTTGGGCTGAACCGCGTTGGGCTGGGCAGGATAGAGGTCGACCACCAGCCGGTGACCATATTGGCCCAGCGGCTGCAGCAGGAAGATCGACGGCTTCACCGGCGTTTTGAGATCGATCACCACGCGCATCACGCCGGGCCGGTTCACCCCGGCGCGGATCGCGGCAATGTAGGGGTCGTCAGCGGCCAGCAGGCTGCCCAGCGCATCCACCGCCGGGCCGGGCTCGACGCCTTCCAGATCGATCACCAGACGGTTCGGATTGGCCAGGCTGAACGATTTGTGCGCCACCGGCTGCGTCGCTTCCAGCGTGATTCGCGTGTAATCGGGCGACGGCCACAGGCGGGTGGCCGACAGCTGCAGCGCCTGCGCCCAACCCGAGGCCAGCACAACACTGCACAACAGAAGCGTTCTCAACAAGGTGTACAACATGTCTCCAGAAATTCGGCGCCGCGCGGGGTTTGGGCTTCGCATTCGATCTCGCGCGCTTCGTCCGTAATGCTCAGACGGACGATCACGTCGGGCAACGGCAACCAGCCTGCGGCCTTGTCCGGCCATTCGATCAGGTTCACTGCCTGGCCGCTGACATCGCGGAAACCGGCATCCAGCCATTCACGCGGATCGTGCAACCGGTACAGGTCGAAATGATACAGCTCAAACGCGGGCAGGCTGTAGGTTTCGGCTAGGGTATAGGTCGGGCTTTTCACCCGGCCCGCGTACCCCAGCGCGCGCAGCACACCGCGCACCAGCGTCGTCTTGCCCGCCCCCAGATCGCCCTCGAGGTAGAACGTCATGCCCGGTTTGAGTTCCCGCGCCAGCCGCGCGCCGAAAGCCAGCGTGGCGGCCTCGTCGGCCAGATGGCAGCGCACGGTATGATCGGTTTTATGCATGGGACGGCTTTAGCGCAACTGGCGCAGCAGATCAAACAGTGGGGACGCGAACTCGGCTTTGCCGGGGTGGGCATCGCCGACTGCGACTTGAGCGTCGCCGAAACCGGTTTGCTGGCATGGCTGGATCAGGGTTTTCATGGCGAGATGGATTATATGGCGGCGCATGGCGTGAAGCGCAGCCGGCCGGCCGAGCTGGTGCCGGGCACGCTGCGCATCATCAGCGCGCGGCTGGATTATTTGCCGCCGATGGCTGCCGATCCGCATGCCGTGATGGCCGACGCCGACGCTGCCTACCTCGCGCGCTATGCGCTGGGCCGCGATTATCACAAGGTGCTGCGCAACCGCCTGCAAAAGTTGGCGGAAAGAATCAGCGCCGAGGCCGGGGCGCATCATTTCCGGGTGTTCACCGACAGCGCGCCGGTGCTGGAAGTCGCGCTCGCCGAGAAGTCCGGCCTCGGCTGGCGCGGCAAGCACACGCTGCTGCTCAACCGCCAACACGGCTCCTGGTTCTTTCTGGGCGAGATCTACACCGACCTGCCACTGCCGGTCGACGCCCCCGAAACGAGCCATTGCGGCAGCTGCCAGGCCTGTATCGACGTCTGTCCGACCCGGGCCATCGTCGCCCCCTACTCGCTCGATGCGCGGCGCTGCATTTCCTATCTGACCATCGAGCTCAAGGGCAGTATCCCGCTCGAACTGCGGCCGCTCATGGGCAACCGCATCTACGGCTGCGACGACTGCCAGCTGGTATGCCCGTGGAACCGCTTTGCGCAGACGGCCGCATTGGCGGATTTCGAGGTGCGCAACGGACTCGACAGCGCGCGGCTGATCGACCTGTTCGCCTGGAGCGATGCCGATTTCAACGACCGCCTGGCCGGTTCGCCGATCCGCCGTATCGGCCATGAACGCTGGCTGCGCAATATCGCCGTTGCGCTCGGCAACGCACCGCCCGCCCCCGCGATTGCTGCCGCGCTCGGCGCACGCCTGGCGCATCCCTCGGCGCTGGTACGCGAGCATGTCACGTGGGCGCTGGCACGCCAGCAGGAAAGTTAAGCCCTCCGCAATTCCTCGCGCGCCTGGCGGATCACCGACGCCCCCGAAGTCAGCGCCAGTCCGGCCAGCACCAGTGCCACCGCGATATCCGGCCAGCCGTGTGCGGTCGCCCATACCCCGGCCGCCGCGCCCATCACTGCCAGATTGCCGAGCGCGTCGTTGCGCGAGCACAGCCACACCGAACGCGCCTGTGCGTCACCCTGGCGATGCGCGTATAGCAGCGCCGCCACACCGACGTTGACCACCAGCGCCAGCAGGCTCACCCAGCCCATAATGAACGGCTCCGGCACCACGCCGGCGCTCCACTGCCAGGCCGACTTGCCAAGCACGAACACGCCGTAGCCGACCATCAGCCAGCCCTTCCACAGCGCGGTGCGCGAGCGCCACACCGGCGCCAGCCCGAGCACGAAGATGGCAATCGCGTAGTTGCCGGCGTCGCCAAGGAAATCGACCGCGTCGGCCAGCAGCGAAACCGACTGCGCCGAAAAACTCGCCGCCAGCTCGACGCCGAACATCAGCGCGTTCAACACCAGCGCAACCCACAGTGCGCGGCGGTAGCCCGGATCGGGCGGCGCCGTACTGCAGACCGAATCGCAACCGCAGCCGCTCATGCTCGCTGCCTCCCCGAAGAATGCAGTGCGTGGCAGCCCTGCGGGTAAAATGCCGTCTTTCTCATCCCGCCATCCTGCCACCCATGTCCACGAATGCACATTCCCCCATCGGCGTATTCGATTCCGGCATCGGCGGGCTGACCGTGGTGCGCGCCCTGATGGAGCGCCTGCCCTACGAAAATATCGTCTATTTCGGTGACACCGCGCGCGTGCCCTACGGCGTGAAATCGGTCGAGACCATCGCCCATTTCACCACCCAGATCGCGCAGTTCCTGCTGGAAAAGGACGTCAAGATGCTGGTCATCGCCTGCAACACCATGGCGGCGGTGGCGGCACAGGTGGTCAAGGATTTATCGCCGGTGCCGGTGCTGGACGTGATCGACGCCGGCGCGGTGTCGGCGCGTGGCGGCAAGAAAATCGGCGTCATCGCCACCCCCACCACCATCAACAGCAATGCCTACGCGCGCGCCATCCATGACTACGCGCCCGATTCGCGCATCCATTCGCAGGCCTGCGCGATGTTCGTGCCGCTGGTGGAAGAAGGCTGGCTCGACCACGAGGTCACCCGCCTGACAGCACTGGATTATCTGAAACCGCTGATGGCCGAACACATCGACACCCTGGTGCTCGGCTGCACCCACTACCCGCTGCTGAAGCCGCTGCTGCGCCAGGTGGTGGGCGACGATGTCGCGCTGGTCGATTCCGCCGAAGCCATGGCGGAACAGGTCGCCGCGGTGCTGGCCGACAAGCAGCTCGCCAACCCCGGCCCCGCAGAGCCGCGCTACGACTTCTACGTCACCGATGTGCCGCTCAGGTTCCAGACCATAGGCGAGCGTTTTCTCGGACGCAGCCTCAACAACGTGCATGTGGTGAAGTGGTAAGCACCGCCGGCTGACATAATCCGTGATGATTCGCGTCAACCCCCAGATCGAGCTCGACGAGCGCGAAATCCAGGAAGACTTCGTGCGCGCCTCGGGCCCGGGCGGGCAGAACGTCAACAAGGTCTCGACTGCGGTGCAGCTGCGTTTTGACGTGGCGCATTCGCCTTCGCTGCCGGAACCGGTGCGTGCGCGCCTGATCACGCTGGCGGGGCGCCGGCTCACCCGCGACGGGGTGCTGGTGATCGAGGCCGAACGCTATCGCAGCCAGCGTCGCAATCGCGACGATGCGCTGGATCGATTGATTGAACTGATTCGTGAAGCCTGCGAAGTCGACAAACCGCGCCGCCCGACCCGCCCGACGCTGGCTTCAAAAAAACGCCGCCTGGAAAGCAAGCAGCGGCTGGGTGAAACGAAGAAACTGCGCAGCCTGAAACCGGGCCGGGATAGCTGAAGCCCGCAGGGCCGCCCGGCGTCTCGGTTTTTCGCCCGTTCTGTTATTCCATTTCGTCGATCCAGGCCATCTGGATCGCTTCGAGAATTTTTTCGCCGGAATGTTCGGGGGCATCGTCGAACTCGGGCAATTCCATGACCCAGCGGTGCAGATCGGTGAAGCGGATCGTACGCGGATCAATTTCGGGATGGGCTTCGGAAAGCTCGATCGCAATGTCGAGGGTGTCGGTCCACTTCATGTCAATGTCCTTCTTTCACCATGTTGATGGTGTACTTGGGGATTTCGATGACCAGGTCGGCCGCGTTCACGCGTGCCTGGCACGACAGGCGCGATTGCGGTTCCAGACCCCATGCCTTGTCGAGCAGATCGTCTTCTTCTTCGGTCGACGCTGCCAGCGTGTTGAAGCCCTCGCGCACGATGACGTGACAGGTGGTGCAGGCGCAGGACTTTTCGCAGGCGTGTTCAATTTCGATGCCATTGGCAAGCAGGGTATCGCACAGCGTGTCGCCGGTTTTGGCATCGATCACGGCGCCCTCGGGGCAGAGTTCGACGTGGGGCAGAACAATCAGTTGAGGCATGGTTTTATGGGGCTACGGGATGAAATTCGGTCAGGCTGCCTGAGCGTGCTGACTGGGCAATGCTTTTAACACACCGTCCCAGAAAAGCAACCGCGCATTGACGGCCGCCTCAGCTGCGGCTTCGGCTTCGCGCCATTTTTCCGCATCGTCGCCACACAGGGCGGCCAGCAGACGCAATGACAGCGGCGCATGAAAATCCTCGTCCAGATGGACGTGGCGGTTGAGGTAGTAATGAAAGCTCGGTGCCTGCGCTTCGGTCACTGCCATGCGCGACAGAAAGGCGCGGAACATCGACGGAATCACATGTTCGCGGCCAAGCGCCAAGGCGGCGGCCACGGTATGCGATTTGCCGCTGTCGAGAAAATCGAAGGTGGTGCCGGTAAAGGCGGCGGAGGGCGCGGGCGCCAGGCCGGTGGCGAGCGCCGCGGCAATGCCCTGCTCCGCCACGATCTGCACGAAGCGCGCCGGAGAATCGGCGTCGGCGCCGATTTCGCGCATCGCGGCGAGGTACAGCATGAAGTGGCTGGTATGGCCTTCATGGCCGGGCAGCGCAATATCGGTTTCTTCTTCCAGCACCAGTTCGTTGATGAAACGCTGCACCGAGGCATCGCCGGCCGGCGTCCACGGCCAGCGTGCGGGGGCGATTTCATTTTGCAGGTATTTGATCAGGGACATGAAGTCCCACACCGAATAGACGTGGTGCTGCATGAATACCCGAAGATCGTCCGGCGTGCGGACGGCCGCGTAGATCGGATGGGCCTCGAGCCGCAGCCGCAGGCTCTCGATAAGGGCGTCGTTCAACATGATGTTTGCAAGCCGAATTAACTAAACGTTTCCAGTTTCTGGCCGGCCATCGCACGGCGCACGTTCTGGTCCATGCGGCGCTGGGCAAAGTCGGTGGTCGCGGTATTCAGGGCCTCGATACCGCGCTTGATTGCCTGATGATCGGGCTGCGTCAGCAGGTTTTCAAGTGCGGCGATGCTGGCCTCGATCGCACCGTGCTCGGCGGGTTCGAGCAGCGCGCCGTCTTCCTGCACCGCTGCGCGGGTCGCGGCGATCAGGCCGTTGGCATCGACGACCTGCTCGTTCAGCGCGCGCGCGTACATGTCGTCCTTGGCGTGGGTGAACGCCTCTTTCAGCATGCGGGTGATGTCGTCGTCCGCCAGGCCGTACGCAGGCTTGACCTGCACGCTGGTCTCGACGCCGGTGCTCAGCTCGCGTGCGGATACCGACAAAAGTCCGTCGGCATCGACCTGGAAGGTGACGCGGATACGCGCCGCACCCGCCACCATCGGCGGGATGCCGCGCAAATCGAAGCGCGCCAGCGAGCGGCAATCGACCGCCAGCTCACGCTCGCCCTGCAGCACGTGCACGCTCATCGCGGTCTGGCCGTCCTTGAAGGTGGTGAACTCCTGCGCGCGCGCGGTGGGGATGGTGGAATTGCGCGGGATGACCTTCTCGGTCAGTCCGCCCATGGTTTCCAGCCCCAGCGACAGCGGAATCACGTCGAGCAGCAGCCAGTCGTCGCCGGCCCGGTTGCCGGCCAGCACGTCGGCCTGCATCGCCGCGCCCAGCGCAACGACCTTGTCGGGGTCCAGATTGGTCAGCGGCGTCTGCTTGAAGAAGTCGGCCACGGCCTGCCGCACGCACGGCATCCGGGTGGAGCCACCGACCATGACCACGCCCTTCACTTCGTCCACGGCGAGGCCGGCGTCGCGCAGCGCCTTGCGGGTGGGCGTCAGGGTTTTGCTCAGCAGGCTCGCCGTCATGGCGTTGAATTCGGTCTGGGTCAGCGTGGCGTCCATCATTTCGCCGGTCGACAACACGGCCGTCACGCGCACTTCGAAATGTTCGGTCAGCGCTTCCTTGGCGTCGCGTGCCTTGGTCAGCAACAGCCGCATGTCGCCTGCCGACAGCGGCTGGAAACGGCCCTTTTCCACCATCCAGCAGAACACGCGCTGATCGAAGTCATCGCCGCCCAGGGCCGAGTCGCCGTTGGTGGCCAGCACTTCGAACACGCCCCTGGACAGTTTGAGGATGGAAATGTCGAAGGTGCCGCCGCCGAGGTCGTACACCGCATACACGCCTTCGGATGCGTTATCGAGGCCGTAGGCAATCGCCGCTGCGGTCGGTTCGTTCAGCAGGCGCAGCACATTGAGCCCCGCAAGCTGCGCAGAATCCTTGGTGGCCTGGCGTTGCGCGTCGTCGAAATACGCCGGGACGGTGATGACCGCGCCGACCAGTTCGCCGCCGAGCGCTGCTTCGGCGCGCGCACGCAGCTGCCTGAGAATTTCAGCCGAGACCTCGACCGGACTTTTGACCCCGGCAATAGTCTTGATCTGCACCATGCCCGGCGCATCGACAAAGTGGTACGGCAGGCTGCCGGCATCGTCAATGTCCGACAGGCCGCGTCCCATGAAGCGTTTCACCGAAATCAGGGTGTTGTGCGGGTCAAGGCTCTGCGCGCGCTGGGCGGGATACCCCACTTCCACCGCGCCATCGGCGTGATAGCGCACCACCGACGGCAGCAGGGCATGGCCTTCGGCGTCGTCGAGGATGGTCGCCAGGCCGGAACGCACGCAGGCGACCAGCGAATTGGTGGTACCCAGATCGATACCGACCGCCAGCCGGTGCTGGTGCGGCGCAGTGGACATGCCGGGTTCAGAGATTTGCAACAGAGCCATGCCTACCTAGCCTTCGAGTTCTTCGTACACATCGCCTACTTCGGCAATGAGCTTGTCCATAAATCGCAATTGGCGCACGGCTTCGCATGCGCCCTCAAAATCCTGCCTCGCATCGAGCAGTTCGGCCAGTTGGGTCTCAATTCGGCGGTGGTCGAGGCGCAATTCGTCGATCAGGGTATCGAGCGCTTCCACGCTTCTGGCCGCGCGCGCATCGTCGATCGCCTCGCGCCACGCCATCTGCTGCATCAGGAATGCCGGCGCCATCTGCGTATTGTGTGCGTCGAGCGCGTCGATCCCCTGCAACTGCAGCAGGTACACGCCGCGGTCAACCGGGTGTTTCAGGGTGCGATAGGCTTCGTTTGCCCGGGTTGCCCACTGCATGGCCACCCGCTGCTCGGCATCGGGCTGTGCCGCAAAACGGTCGGGATGCACGGTGTTCTGCAACTCGCGGTAAGCGCTGTCGAGCTGCTCGCGGTTCAACGCATAGGTCGCTGGCAGGCCGAACAGGGCGAAGTAGGTTTGAGTGAAGTCCATTTTAGGGGCCAGGATTCAGAAATCAGGATTCAGGGGGCAATATGCTGAGCGATTTACATTGGCGCGGCCAAAGGCCGCACAAAAACCTGACCCCTGGCCCCTGAATCCTGACCCCTGCCAATAATCAAACGTTAAATGATTCCCCGCAGCCGCACTCGTTCTTCACGTTCGGGTTATTGAACTTGAAGCCTTCGTTCAGGCCTTCGCGCGCGTAATCCAGCTCGGTGCCGTCGATATAGGCCAAGCTCTTCGGGTCGACAAACACGGTGACGCCATGGCTGGTGAACACCTCGTCGCCATCCGGCACTTCATCGGCAAACTCCAGCTTGTACGCCATGCCGGAGCAGCCCGTGGTGCGCACGCCGAGACGGATGCCGACACCCTTGCCGCGTTTGGTCAGGTAATTCGTGACGTGTTGCGCTGCGCGCTCGGACAGAGTGACTGCCATGATGCTTACTCCAGACCCTTTTTCTGCTTGTAGTCGGCGACCGCGGCCTTGATCGCGTCTTCGGCCAGAATCGAGCAGTGGATCTTGACCGGCGGCAGCGCCAGCTCTTCGGCAATCGCCGTGTTCTTGATTTCCATCGCCTGGTCGAGCGTCTTGCCCTTGACCCATTCGGTCACCAGCGAGCTCGATGCAATCGCCGAACCGCAACCATAGGTCTTGAACTTGGCGTCTTCGATACGGCCGTCTGCACCCACCTTGATCTGCAGCTTCATCACGTCGCCGCAAGCGGGCGCGCCCACCATGCCGGTGCCCACGCCATCGTCGTCTTTCGTGAACGATCCGACGTTGCGGGGATTTTCGTAATGATCGAGTACTTTTTCGCTATAAGACATGGTGGTTCTCCTTCAAACTTTAACTAACAAACTACATGTTTAACAACAGGATACAAACAAAATCGAATCCGGATTGTTAATGTGCGGCCCACTGTACGGAATTGAGGTCGACGCCTTCCTTGAACATCTCCCACAACGGGGACAGTTCGCGCAGCTTGCCGATTTTTTCGTGCAAGAGCTTGATGGCGTAATCGACTTCTTCTTCGGTCGTAAAGCGGCCGATCGAGAAACGGATCGAGCTGTGCGCGAGTTCGTCGCTGCGGCCCAGCGCGCGCAACACGTAGGACGGCTCCAGGCTGGCCGAGGTGCAAGCCGAACCGCTGGAGACAGCCAAGTCCTTGATCGCCATGATCAGCGATTCGCCTTCGACGAAATTGAAGCTGACGTTGAGGTTGTGGGGTACGCGGCGCTCGAAGTCTCCGTTCAGATGCAGCTCTTCGATGTCCTTCAGACCGTCGTAGAGGCGGTCGCGCAGCATGCGGATGCGCTCGTTCTCGGTGGCCATTTCTTCACGCGCAATGCGGAAGGCTTCGCCCATGCCGACGATCTGATGGGTGGCCAGGGTGCCCGAACGCATGCCGCGCTCGTGACCGCCGCCGTGCATCTGCGCTTCCAGGCGCACGCGCGGCTTGCGACGCACATACAGCGCGCCAATGCCTTTGGGGCCGTAGGTCTTGTGCGCGGAGAACGACATCAGGTCGACCGGCAGTTTGGCCAGGTTGATCGGCATCTTGCCGGTGGCCTGCGCCGCGTCGACATGGAACAGCACCCCTTTTTCGCGGCAGAGATTGCCGATCGCTTCGAGGTCCTGAATCACGCCGATTTCGTTGTTGACCGCCATCACCGACACCAGCACGGTGTCCGGACGCATCGCGGCGCGCAGCACGTCGAGATCGAGCAGGCCGTTTTCCTGCACGCCCAGATAGGTCGCCTCGAAACCCTGACGCTCCATCTCGCGCACGGTATCCAGCACCGCCTTGTGCTCGGTCATGACGGTGATGATGTGCTTGCCCTTGGTGCCGGCGTAGAAGTGCGCCGCGCCCTTGATGGCCAGGTTGTTCGACTCGGTCGCGCCGGACGTGAATACGATTTCCTTCGGATCGGCCCCCACCAGGGCGGCCACTTCGGCACGCGCCTCTTCGACTGCCTTGTCCGCCGTCCAGCCATACGGATGCGAGCGCGAGGCCGGGTTGCCAAACTCCTCGGTCAGGTACGGAATCATCTTGGCCGCCACGCGGGGGTCGACCGGGGTGGTTGCGGAGTAGTCAAAGTAGATTGTTTTCATTGAGTTAGCCTTGTTTCTTAAATCTTGGTGTCTTAAATCCTGGCGTCTTGAATCCACTATCAAGCTGCAAGCGTTGCCTTGGGCGCACGACGGTCCTGCATTATTTTTTCCTTACACTCTTCCTGCTTAGCAACCAGCGTGGCAAGGGTGACATTGTCCAGATAATCGTAGATATGGGCGTTGAGGCCCATCCACAAGTCATGCGTCAGGCAGCGGTGGTCGTCGTGGCAGTTTTCCTTGCCGCCGCAATGGGTGGCGTCGATAGGTTCGTCTACCGCGCGGATGATGTCGGCGACGCTGATGTTGCCCAGGGTTCGGGCAAGATAATAGCCACCGCCCGGGCCGCGTACGCTCTCCACCAATTCATGGCGGCGCAAGCGGCTGAAGAGTTGCTCCAGATAGGACAGGGATATGTCCTGACGCTCGCTGATGCCTGCCAGCGTGACTGGATTTTTACCGCCGCGCAGCGCCAGATCCAGCATCGCGGTCACAGCAAAACGACCTTTCGTGGTCAACCTCATCTTGGTTTCTCCTGAATGACACCCGGTTTATCAATGTCCGAGCGATTCGCTCAACTATTCCTTACCTTACTGTTTTAGTCAACTATTTTGTTCAGATAATTCGCATCGAAATCGTCCGGCTTGTCCTGGCCTGCCGGCAGCTCTGCGCCCAACTTGCGCAGCTGCGCGATAACCTGCTCCAGGCGCTCGTCGATATGCGCGGAATGGTCGATCAGGCCATGAATCGCTTTCACCACCGGATCGTTCATGTCGGCGGAAACGGCATACGCCGAGAAACCCAGCTTTTCGGCCCGCTGCCCCAGATTGGCCATCTGCTGCTGGCGCTGCTTTTCCGTCTCGCTGTCGAGGATGCGGGCAGGAATGCCTACCGCCGTCGCATTGTCCGGCACCGCCTTCACCACCACGGCGTTGGAACCGATACGCGCATTGGCGCCGATGACGATGGGGCCGAGGATTTTGGCACCCGCCCCCACCACCACGCCCGGTTTCAGCGTGGGATGGCGCTTGCCCTTGTCCCACGAGGTACCGCCTAGGGTGACGCCGTGATACAGCGTGCAGTCGTCGCCAATCTCGGCGGTTTCGCCCACGACCACGCCCATGCCGTGGTCGATGAATACGCGGCGGCCGATGCTGGCGCCGGGGTGGATTTCGATGCCGGTGAGCCAGCGTGCGATATGCGAGGTAAAGCGCGCCAGCCATTTAAGGCCCTTGCGCCACAACCAGTGCGCCAGCCGATGGATGACGATGGCATGAAAGCCGGGATACAGCGTGATGACTTCCAGCGTCGAACGCGCTGCCGGGTCGCGGTCGAATACGACGGCAATGTCTTCCTTGAATTGGCTGAACAGGCTCATGCGTTAAAGAATGCTATTTCCGAGTAATTGAGTCAACTATTCCGCGTCGGCGTTTCCCTGCCGGCGTACGCCCCGCTTGGCCGCTTGCGCCGCGGTCAGAATGCCACGCAGGATGTTCACTTCTTCCCTGGCCAGCCGGGTGCGCGCAAACAGCCAGCGCAGCTTCAACATCAACTTTCCGGGCGAACCGTGGTTGAGGAAGTCCAGATCGATCAGTGCGGCTTCCAGGTGCGTGTAGAACCGCTCGATCTCGTCACCCGTGGCCGCATCCAGCGCGGGCTGTGGCCAGACCGGGTGCGCCAGCCAGGCCTGGCGGATTTCGTAGCACAGCACCTGCACCGCCGCCGCCAGGTTGAGCGAGCTGTAGTCCGGGTTGGCGGCGATCGTCACCAGTCCCTGGCACAGGCTCAACTCCTCGTTCGACATGCCGCTGGTTTCGTTGCCGAACACCAGCGCCACCGGTGCGGCCTGCGCCTCGGTCAGCAGGCGGCTTGCGGCTTCGGGCGGGGTCAGCACCTCGGTCACGATGTCGCGGCGGCGCGCCGATACGCCCAGTACCAGCGTGGTATCGGCCAGCGCCTCTTCGAGCGTGGCGCACACCCGGGCCTGCGCCAGCAGGTCGGTCGCGCCTGCCGCCATCGCATCGGCCTGGCTATTGGGAAATATCGCCGGATTGACCAGATACAGCTGCGACAGGCCCATCGTCTTCATCGCCCGCATGGCCGCGCCGATATTGCCGGGATGGCTGGTGCGTGCGAGCACGATGCGGATATTGCCGAGAAGTTTTGGGTCAGATCGCGTCATACATCAAGTAAAATGGCGGCTCGTTCTTTGAATTTGTAGCCAGACATCATGCATCCCATGCTCAATACAGCGGTGAAAGCCGCTCGCAAAGCGGGGGCGATCATCAATCGCGCCTCGCTCGACCTCGACCAGCTCACCGTACGGAGCAAACAGGATCGCGATTACGTCAGCGAAGTCGACCAGATGGCCGAACGCGTCATTATCGAAACCCTGCTCGACGCCTATCCGAACCATGGGATTTTAGCAGAGGAGTCTGGCGTCACCGCAGCCAAGAACAACGAGGACTATCAGTGGATCATCGATCCGCTCGACGGCACCACCAATTTCCTCCACGGCCTGCAGCAATATTCCGTCTCGATCGCGCTCAAGCAAAAAGGCCAGATCACCCAGGCCGTGGTCTACGACCCCGCACGCAACGAACTGTTTACCGCCACCCGCGGCCGTGGCGCGTACCTGAACGAGCGCCGCATTCGCGCCAGCATGCGCAACAAGCTCGCCGAATGCCTGATCGGCACCGGCTTCCCCTACACCGACTTCCGCTACGCCGACGCCTACCTCGGCATGTTCCGCGACATGATGCTGGCCAGTTCCGGCTTGCGTCGCCCCGGTTCCGCCGCGCTCGACCTCTGCTATGTGGGCTGCGGCCGCTACGACGGCTTCTGGGAAATGCACCTGAAACCCTGGGATCTCGCCGCCGGCAGCCTGATCGCGCAGGAGTCCGGCGCATTCGTCGGCAACTTCGTCGGCAACGAAGGCTTTCTCGACTCCGGCAACATCGTCGCCGCCACCCCGAAAATCTTTGCGCAGATGCTGCAGATCATTGCGCCGCATTTGCCGCCTGAACTGAAAGTCTAAACAACCCGCCCGTTCGCCCATGTCCAGCAGCAAGGAAACCGCCGCCCACACGCCAATGATGCAGCAGTACCTCGGCATCAAGGCGCAAAACCCGGACATGCTGCTGTTTTACCGCATGGGCGATTTTTACGAACTGTTTTTCGACGACGCCGAAAAAGCGGCGCGGCTGCTCAACATCACCCTTACCACGCGCGGTGCGTCGGCGGGCACCCCGATCAAGATGGCCGGCGTGCCGTATCACAGCGCCGAACAGTATCTGGCGCGGCTGCTGAAGTTGGGCGAATCGGTGGTGATCGCCGAGCAGATTGGCGACCCGGCCACCAGCAAGGGCCCGGTCGAGCGCCAGGTGGCACGCATCGTCACCCCGGGCACGCTGACCGATTCGGGTCTGCTGGACGAAACCTGCGACACCCTGATTCTCGCGATCGTCCCCGACAGGGTTAATGCAGCCCCCGACACGGAAAGCGTCGGCGTGGCCTGGCTGAACCTGGCTGCCGGACGCTTTCAGATCAGCGAAATCCCTCCCGCCGCCCTGCCCGCTTTGCTGGCGCGCGTACGCCCGGCCGAAATCCTCGCGCCCGACGACTTCACGCTGAACGGCTCGCCCTGCGCGGTGCGCCGCCTCGCGCCGTGGCAGTTCGACGCCGACAGCGCGCGCACCCGGCTGGCGCAGCAATTCGACAGCCGTGACCTCGGCGGATTCGGCGTCGCCGACCTGCCGCTCGCGCTGGCGGCGGCGGGCGCGCTGCTCGATTACATCCAGACCACGCAGCGCACCGCGCTGCCGCATATACAAAGCATCCACGCCGAGCGCGACAGCGATTTCGTACAGCTCGACGCCGCCACCCGGCGTAATCTGGAACTCACCGAAACCCTGCGCGGCGAAGCGTCGCCGACCCTGCTGTCGGTGCTCGACACCACCGCCACCGGCATGGGCACACGCCTGTTGCGCCATTGGCTGCATCATCCGCTGCGCGACCGCGGCGTTCTGAGCCGGCGCCGCGACGCCATCGGCGTACTGGCGGAGCAATCCGACACCGCGACCGCACTCACCCGTCTGCTGAAGAGCTGCGCCGATGTCGAACGCATCAGCGGCCGCATCGCGCTCAAAAATGCGCGGCCGCGCGACTTGTCCGGCCTGCGCGACACGCTCGCGCTGCTGCCGGATCTCGCCGCCACGCTGCCCGACGATCGCGCGCACCTGGCCACCCTGCAAGGCGCGCTCGCCGCCCGCCCCGATCTGCACGAACTGCTCGCCCGCGCCGTGCTGCCCGAACCCGCCAGCGTGCTGCGCGAAGGCGGCGTGATCGCCGACGGCTACGATGCCGACCTCGACGAACTGCGCGCGCTGACGCGCGACGCCGGCGCATTCCTGCTCGAATTGGAAACCCGCGAACGCGCGCGCTCGGGCATCGCCACCCTCAAGGTCGAATACAACCGGGTGCATGGCTTTTACATCGAAGTCAGCCGCGCGCAATCGGACAAGGTCCCCGACGACTATCGCCGCCGCCAGACGCTGAAGAACGCTGAACGCTACATCACGCCCGAGCTCAAAGCCTTCGAAGACAAGGCGCTGTCGGCGCAGGACCGCGCACTGGCACGCGAAAAAGCCTTGTTCGAATCCTTGCTGGAGACGCTGACGCCGCACGTGCCGGATTTGCTGGCGATTGCCGCTGCGCTGGCCGAAATCGACGTGCTGGCGAGCCAGGCCGAGCGTGTAGTCACGCTGAAGCTGTGTGCGCCCGACTACAGCGACGAACCCGGCATCGTCATCCGCGGCGGTCGTCATCCAGTGGTCGAAGCGCAGGTGGCTCACTTCATCCCCAACGACGTGCAGCTCACCCGCGCGCGGCAGATGCTGCTGATTACCGGCCCCAACATGGGCGGCAAATCGACCTTCATGCGGCAAGTGGCGCTGATCACGCTGCTCGCCTGCTGCGGCCTGTGGGTACCTGCGAACTCGGCAAAAATCGGCGACATCGACCAGATCTTCACCCGCATCGGCGCGTCGGATGACCTCGCCGGCGGGCGCTCCACCTTCATGGTCGAGATGACCGAAACCGCGCATATCCTGCACAACGCCAGCGCCAACAGCCTGGTGCTGCTCGACGAAATCGGGCGCGGCACCTCGACCTTCGACGGCCTCGCGCTGGCGTGGGCGGTGGCGCGGCATCTGGTCAGCGCGACGCGCGCCTTCACCCTGTTCGCCACCCATTATTTCGAACTGACCCAACTGGCCAACGAGTACAAGCAACTCGTCAACGTCCACCTCGATGCCAAGGAACACGGCGCCAATCTGGTGTTCCTGCACGCCGTCGAAGAAGGCCCGGCCTCGCAAAGCTACGGCATCCAGGTCGCCCGTCTGGCCGGCGTGCCCAGCCCGGTCATCGCCGCCGCACGCCGCCACCTGCGCGAACTCGAAGACGCCCAGCTGCAACCCGGCCCGCAAGGCGACCTGTTCGCAGCCCACCTGCCCAACGACGAACCGCCGCCGCATCCCGCGCTCGACCAGTTGCGCGAGATCGATCCCGATGCACTCACCCCGAAGGCCGCGCTGGATATGCTCTACGCGCTAAAAGCGTTGACCGACACGTCACCATGAAAACCCTGCGCCTCGACACCGCCGAGCTCGGCCTCGACTTTTATGCCGCGCTCAAGCTGGCGACCGCGATCGCCCAGCAGCAACTGGGCGACGACACGATGTTATTGAGCTGGTACGACCGCGAACGCGATCTTGAATCTCCGGCGGGCGTCAGCGAATGCCACGAAGGCTGTGCCACCAAGGGGTCGTGGGACTATGCGCTGAATCGCGGCGCGCGGCTGGCAGTTGAATTTGATGCCGGCCGCTATTTTTTCTACTTTTTGTAACGTGCGGGACTGGCGGGGAAGCATCTGCCCAGCCGGTTAGCCGCCGCGCCGCCGCCACAGATAGCGGTACACGAACCCCGGGTAGGCAAACACCACGAACAAGGAAGCGTTGACCGCGTAGAACTCCCAGTTCTGCTTGTGCACATCGCCCAGTTTGCTCTCCAGCATCCAGGCAATGCCTCCTACGATGAAAAACATCGTCACCAGTTCGAGCAGGCGCCAGGCGAAGTTCTTGCTGGCGGCTTTGGGCTGGACGACAAAGAAAATGCGCTCGACGAGGAACGGCAGGTTGGCGGCGATGAATGCCAGGATAAGCAGCAGGGTGGTCGAAAAATTCACGGTGAATCCGAAATGCCAAATGATGCCGGAGCAGACCTGCTCCGGTGGGGTTTAGTTCAGCTGCACTTGCCTCAAAACGACGCGCCGATGGCGTGGATGCAAAGCGCCATCAACGGCTGCGGCAGGATACCGATTGCCAGCACGGCGAGACCGTTGGCCGACATGATAATGCGGGTGTCAACGCTGGGGGTGATCGGCGAGGTGTCGTGCGGCGCATCGAAATACATCAGCTTGACGATGCGCAGGTAGTAAAACGCGCCGACCAGCGAGAACAGCACCGCCGCCACCGCCAGCCAGACATAGCCCAGTTCGACCACGGCCTGCAGCACCGACAGCTTGGCGTAGAAGCCGACGGTGGGCGGCACGCCAGCCATGGAGAACATCAGCAGCAGCATCAGGAAGGCCAGCCACGGGCTGCGGCGGTTGAGGCCCTTGAAGTCGTCGAGCTGGTCGGCTTCGAAACCGGCGCGCGACAGCAAAAGGATCATGCCGAAGCCGCCCAGGCTCATCAGCGTGTAGATCAGCACGTAGAACATCGCGCTGCCATAGCCATTCTGCGTACCAGCCAGGATGCCCAGCAGCATGAAGCCCATGTGCGAGATGGTCGAGTAAGCGAACATGCGTTTGAGGTTGCTCTGCGCGATGGCTGCGAAATTGCCAAGCGCCATCGACAGCACGGCGAGGATGATCAGCATGTCGCGCCATTCGCCGACCTGCGATTCCAGCCCCTGTCCCAGGATGCGGATCACGAAAGCGAACGCGGCGATCTTGGGCGCGCTGCCGATGAACAGCGTCATCGCCGTGGGCGCACCGTGATAGACGTCGGGCACCCACATGTGGAACGGCACGGCGCCCAGCTTGAAGGCCAGCCCGGCGACCAGGAAAACGATGCCGAACACCAGTGGAATGCGCAGGTCGGTGCCGTCCTGCAGGGCGATGGCGATATCGCCCAGCGCCAGCGAGCCGGTCACGCCGTAGACCATCGACATGCCGTACAGCAGCATGCCGGACGCCAGCGCGCCGAGGACGAAATACTTCATCGCCGCCTCGGTCGCCACGCTGGAATCGCGTTGCAGCGCAACCATGGCATACAGCGACAGCGACAGCAGCTCGAGCCCGAGATACAGGGTGAGGAAGTGACTGGCGGAAATCATCACCATCATGCCCAGCAAGGCGAACAGCGCCAGCACGAAAAACTCGCCTTTATAAAGCCCGCGTTCGCGCAGGTAAGCACGCGAATAAACCAGCACCACGGCGGTGGTCAGGTAGAGAAACAGCTTCAGCACGTCCGACAGCGGATCGTCGATGAACAGGCCGTTCAATGCCAGAACCGGCATGGTGGACAGATCGCGCACAGTGAGGAAAGCAGCACCCGCCAGGGTGGCCAGCGACAACACGTAGGCGAGATAACGCTTGCTGTCGTCGACGGCGGCATCGATCACCAGGATCAGCGACACCATCGCCAATACGAAGATTTCGGGCAGCGCGGGGAGGAAGGCACTCAGGCTCATGGCAGTTTGCTCTGGGCGACGTGCGCCAGGAGATCGACGACGGAGACGTGCATCACGTCGGTGAAGGGTTTGGGATACAGGCCCATGCCGAGCACGCAGACGGCGAGCACGCCGAGCAACAGGATTTCACGCGCGTTGATGTCCGTGAGTTCTTCGACGTGCGGGTTGGTGATCTGGCCGAACACCACCCGCTTGTACATCCACAGTGTGTAGCCCGCGCCGAGGATCAGGGTGGTGGCGGCGACGAAGGCGAACCAGAAATTCACCTGGGTGGCCGACATGATGACCATGAACTCGCCGACGAAGCCGCTGGTGGCGGGCAAGCCGGCATTGGCCATGGCAAACAGCATGAACAGCGCGGCGAACACCGGCATCCGGTTGACCAGACCGCCGTAGTCCTTGATCTGGCGCGAATGCAGGCGGTCGTACATTACGCCGATGCAAAGGAAAAGCGCCGCCGACACAAAGCCGTGCGAGATCATCTGCACCAGCCCGCCTTCGAGGCCGAGCGGATTGAACATGAAGAAACCGAGGGTGACGAAGCCCATGTGCGCAATCGACGAATAGGCGATGAGCTTTTTCATGTCGGCCTGCACCAGCGCAACCAGACCGATGTAGGCGACGGCGATCAGCGACAGCGCGATGACGAACCAGGCGAGTTCATGACTGGCGTCCGGCAGGATCGGCAGGATGAAACGCAGGAAACCGTAGGCGCCGACCTTGAGCGTAATCGCCGCCAGCACCACCGAGCCGCCGGTCGGCGCCTCGACGTGGGCGTCGGGCAGCCAGGTGTGCACCGGCCACATCGGCACCTTGACGCCGAAGGCCAGCAGGAACGCGAAAAACATCAGCGTCTGCGCCGACATCCCCAGCGTGGTGGTGTGCCAGGTCTGGATGTCGAAACTGCCGCCCGACTGGAAGTACAGATAGATCATCGACACCAGCATCAGCAAGGAGCCGGCGAGCGTGTAGAGAAAGAACTTGAAAGCGGCGTACACGCGGTTGGGTCCGCCCCATACGCCGACGATCAGATACAGCGGAATCAGCATGCCTTCGAAGAAGACATAGAACAGGATGCCGTCGAGCGCGGCGAACACCCCGTTGATGAGGCCGGACATGATGAGGAAGGCCGCCATGTATTGCGCGACCTTGTCCTGGATCACCTGCCAGCCGGCGATGACCACCAGCACGGTAATGAAGCTGTTGAGCAGGATCAGTGGCATGGAAATGCCGTCGACACCCAGGTGGTAATGGATATTGAACGCAGGTATCCAGGCTGTGTTCTCGACGAACTGCATGGCCGAAGTCGTGGTGTCGAATCCGCTCGCCAGCGGGATCGCAACGAGCAGCCCGGCAAGCGAACCTGCCAGCGCCAGCCAGCGCGCCAGCACCGCGTTTTTATCCGACCCGGTGGTGAGCACGGCGACGCCCGCAAGAATGGGCACCCAGATGACGAGGGAAAGTATGGAATCCATGGGTCAGTTCAGACGGGCAAACCAGGTCACCAGGGCAAACACCCCGATCAGCATGGCGAAAGCGTAGTGGTAGATATAGCCGGATTGGAAGGCGCGCAGCAGCCGGGCGACGCGCTCGACCAGCCGCGCGGTGCCGTTGATCGTACCGTCGATGACGGCCTGGTCGCCGCCGCGCCACAGACCGCCCCCCAGCAGGCGCGCACCACCGGCAAACAGCCAGCTATAGAGTTCGTCGAACCAGTATTTGTTGACGAGCATGCTGTGGATGAAACTGAAGCGTTGCTGGATCGCTGCCGGAATATCCGGACGTTTGAGATAGAAGTAAGCCGACAGCCCTACCCCTGCCGCCGTCAGCCAGAACGGCAAGGTGGTGATGGCGTGCAGTCCCATCGCCATCGCGCCGTGGAAATGCTGGTTGAGCTCGACCATCACCGGATGGCGATCGGCAACATAAATCGCATTGCCGAAGAAGTCGCCGAACAGCATCGGCTCAATGGTCATGTAGCCGATTGCCAGCGAAGGCAGCGCCAGCGCGAGCAAGGGGCCGGTCACCACCCACGGCGTTTCGTGCGGCGTGCCGGCGCCATGACTGTGCGCATCGCCATGCTCATCCTGCCCGTGGCTGTCGTCGCCATGATGGTGCGCGTTATGGAAACGTTCCTTGCCGTGGAATACCAGGAAGTACATGCGGAAGGAATAGAACGCAGTGACGAAGACGCCGGCCAGCACCGCCCAGTAGGCGATGTCGGCCACCGGCAGGTGCGACAGCTTGACCGCCTCGATGATGCTTTCCTTGGAATAGAAGCCCGACAGGAAAGGCGTACCGATCAGCGCCAACGATCCGATCAGCGAGGTGATCCAGGTGATCGGCATGTATTTCTTCAGGCCGCCCATGTAGCGGATGTCCTGATTGTGGTGCATGGCGATGATGACGCTGCCCGCGGCAAGAAACAGCAGCGCCTTGAAGAAAGCGTGCGTCATCAGGTGGAATACCGCGACCGAGTACGCAGAAGCGCCGAGCGCAACCGTCATGTAACCCAGCTGCGACAGCGTCGAATAGGCCACCACGCGCTTGATGTCGTTCTGCACGATTCCGAGAAAACCCATGAACAGCGCGGTAATGGCGCCGATCACCATGATGAAGCTCAAGGCGGTATCCGACAGTTCGTACAGCGGCGACATGCGCGCGACCATGAAAATGCCCGCAGTCACCATCGTCGCGGCATGGATCAGCGCCGAGATCGGCGTCGGGCCTTCCATCGAATCGGGCAGCCAGACGTGCAGCGGGAACTGCGCGGATTTGCCCATCGCGCCGATAAATAAAAGTATCCCGATCACGCTCATCAACATCCAGGGCGTGTCGAACCAAATGGTGATCGTTTCATTCGCAAGCTCGGGCGCCCTGGCAAACACCGTGGCGTAATCCAGCGAACCAAAATGTGCCAGCACCAGGCCGATGCCGAGGATGAAACCGAAGTCGCCCACGCGGTTGACCATGAAGGCCTTGAGGTTGGCGTAGATCGCCGTCTCTTTCGTATACCAGAAGCCGATCAGCAGATAGGACACCAGACCGACCGCTTCCCAGCCGAAGAACAGCTGCAGGAAATTGTTGCTCATCACCAGCATCAGCATCGAGAAGGTGAACAGCGAGATGTAGCTGAAGAAACGCTGGTAACCGGGATCGTCGTGCATGTAGCCGATGGTGTAGATGTGCACCATCAGCGACACGAAGGTGACGACCAGCATCATCATCGTGGTCAGCGAGTCGATCAGAAAACCGACTTCGAAGCGCAGGTCGCCCAGCACCATCCAGGTGTAGACCGTACCGTTGTAAGTATGGCCGGCGAGCACATCCTGGAACACCAGCACCGAGGCAGCGAGCGACACCGCCACGCCTGCGATGGTGACGACGTGCGACAAGGTCCGGCCGATCAGCTTGCCGAAAAAGCCTGCGACGATCGCACCCAGCAGCGGGGCCAGTGGCACGATGAGATAGAGCATCTGCATGTCCATCCGCATCAGCCTTTCAGATGGTCGAGGTCATCGACATTGATGGTGTGCAAGTTGCGGAACAGCACCACCAGGATCGCCAGGCCGATGGCGGACTCGGCGGCGGCGACGGTGAGGATGAAGAAGACGAAGATCTGGCCGTGGATGTCGCCCAGATAGTGCGAAAAGGCGATGAAGTTCATGTTCACCGCCAGCAGCATCAATTCGATCGCCATCAACAGGATGATCACGTTCTTGCGATTGAGGAAAATGCCCAGCACGGCGATGGCGAACAGGATGCCGCCCAGCACCAGATAATGCGACAGGGAAATCATGCCTCACCCTCCCCGGCTTGCGGCTTCTGCGTGGCCTGCATTTTGACGGCTGGCATTTTTACAATCCGCAGACGGTCATTGCGCTTGACCTTCACCTGTTCGGCCGGGTCGATGTACTTGCTGTCCTTGCGGCGGCGCAGCGTCAGCGCGATGGCGGCGACAATCGCCACCAGCAGGATCACGGCGGCGAGTTCGAACGCATAGACATAATCGGTATACAGCAGCCGGCCAAGTTCCTTGGTGTTGCTGTAATCGGCTGGATGCGGCGCAGGGGCGCCCATGACATCGAGCCCAAAATGGCGGCTGCCGAGTATCAGTACCATCTCGATCACCAGCAGCACCGAAACGAAACCGGCCAGCGGCAGGTAATCCCAGAAACCTTCGCGCAATTTGTCGAGGTTGATGTCGAGCATCATCACCACGAACAGGAACAGCACCATCACCGCGCCAACGTAAACCAGCACCAGCGTGATGGCGAGGAATTCGGCCTCCAGCAGCATCCACAGCCCGGCTGCGGTAAAAAACGCCAGCACCAGGAACAATGCGGCATGCACCGGGTTGCGCGCAGTGATCACGCGCAAGCCGGCAAACACCAGGATGGCAGCGAAGAAATAAAAGATCGCGGTCGTGTAGGTCATAGAGGTCTAACAATGCTTCGCGCTGTATTCATTATCGATACTTCGCATCCTGTGCGCGGTCTTTCGCGATCTGCGCTTCATGCTGGTCGCCGATCGCCAGCAGCATGGACTTGGTGTAATACAGGTCGCCGCGTTTTTCGCCGTGGTACTCGAGGATGCGGGTCTCGACGATGGAATCGACCGGGCAGGATTCCTCGCAGAAGCCGCAAAAGATGCACTTGGTCAGGTCGATGTCGTAACGCGTGGTGCGGCGGGTGCCGTCCTGGCGCTTTTCCGATTCGATGGTGATGGCGAGCGCCGGGCACACCGCTTCGCACAGTTTGCAGGCGATGCAGCGCTCCTCGCCGTTGGGATAGCGGCGCAGCGCGTGCAGACCGCGGAAACGTGGCGATTGCGGGGTTTTCTCTTCGGGGTATTGCACCGTGATCTTGCGCGCGAACAGGTGACGCCCGGTGAGCATCATGCCGCGCAGGAGCTCGATCAGGAGCAGGCTGCCGAAGAATTGGGCGAGTCGTTTCATGGCGCGCTCAATGGAAGAGATAACCATACGGCGTCTGCATCATGGCGCCGACGACGACGATCCAGACGATGGTGATGGGGATGAACACTTTCCAGCCCAGCCGCATGATCTGGTCGTAGCGATAGCGCGGGAAAGTGGCGCGGAACCACAGAAAGAGGAACAGCACAAAACCGGTTTTTGCCAGCCACCAGACGATGCCATCGGGCAGGAAGGTCACTGGCGACAGCCAGCCGCCGAGGAACATCAGCGTGCACAGCGCGGCCACCAGGATCATGTTGGCATACTCCGCGAGGAAGAATACCGCGAAGGCCATGCCGGAATATTCGACGTGGAAACCCGCGACGATCTCGGATTCACCCTCGGCCACGTCGAACGGCGCGCGGTTGGTCTCGGCCACGCCGGCGATCAGATACACCATGAACAGCGGAAACAGCGGCCAGATATACCACTGGTGCACCCCGCCCGACTGGCCCTGCACAATATCGATCAGGTTCAGCGACTGCGCCGCCATCAACACACCGACCAGCGCGAAGCCCATGGCGATTTCATACGACACGATCTGGGCCGCCGAACGCATCGCACCGAGGAAGGCGTATTTGGAGTTGGAAGCCCAGCCGGCGACGATCACGCCATACACGCCCATCGAGGTGATCGCCATGACATACAGCAAACCGGCGTTGATATTGGCCAGCACCAGCGTGTCGGTGAACGGGATCACGGCCCATGCCGCCAGTGCGGGGGCAATCACCAGGATGGGGCCGAGGATGAACAGCCCCTTGTTGGCGCCGGAAGGAATGATGATTTCCTTCATCAGCAATTTCACAGCGTCGGCAATCGGTTGCAGCAGGCCCTGGAAACCGACGCGGTTGGGGCCGATACGCACCTGCATCCAGCCGATGATCTTGCGTTCGGCATAAGTGAGGTAAGCAACGCCGAGCATCAGCGGCACCACCAATGCCATGATCTTGATCAGCGTCCAGACCACGGCTTGTATGGCTGTCCAGTCCAGGTTCATGTCCATCATCAGACGGGCTCCGCCGTAATCGGGCCGAACATCGGGCCGAGGCCTGCAGTCAGCGGATGACCGCTGGGGATGCGCACGCAATTATCGGGCAGCAGATCGTCGCGCTGCACTTTGAGGGTCAGCGCGGAGGCCGTTTGCCGTACCGATACGCGGCCGTTTTCTGTAAGTCCCAGCTTGGCGATCAGCCGGCTGTGCATGCGCGCAACCGGCAGGGCGGCATCGAGCGTCATCTGCAGCGAAGGCGAGCGGCGCACCACCGCATCGGTTTGATAAATCGGTACTTCGGCCACCCGTTCCAGACCTGACCAGGCTTGTTCCGGAACGACCGTGACGCCGCTAATTTCATTATTCAGATAGGCCTGCACATTGCCGATGGGCGTGTCGCCCAAGGCATCGCGCAGCACGTCCTTGGAATCGTTGTGATCAAACCCAGCCAAGCCCAGCAGATTGCCCAGCACACGCAGCACTTTCCACGCGGGGCGAGTCTCGCCAAGCGGTTTCACCACGGCATTGAAGCTCTGCACCCGGCCTTCGGTATTGACGAAGGTGCCCGAGGTTTCAGTCCAGGGCGCAATCGGCAGCAGTACATCGGCATAGTCAAGCGACTTGCCCTTGTACGGCGACATCACCACGACGAACTCGGCCGCGTTGATACTCTTCATCGCAGTCACCGGATCGTGGGTATCGAGTTCGGCCTCGACGCCCAGCATCAGGTAAGCGCGCAGGGGTTGCGCCAACATCTGCTGCGCGTTCAGCCCCTTGACCGCAGGCTGTCCCAGCGGACCGCATACCGGAATCGCACCGACAGCCACCGCCCCGACGCTGTTGGCGGCTTCGCCCAGTACGCCGAAGCTGGCGCCCGCGAGTTTCGCCACAGCCTGCGCCAGCGCGTGGATATGCGAATAACTGGGATGGTGCTGCGCCATGTTGCCCAAAAAGACGGCGCGCGCTTCCACGCCGGAAGCGCCCTGTCCGCCGCCGGACAGGCTCTCGGCCATCTTGCGTGCCGTGTCGTCTGCTACACCGTGCGCGGCGATGTCGGGCACCGGCAGGTTTTTCAGTTCGGCCAGCGCAACGCAGACGCCTGCCAGCGCCGTGGCGAGTTGCGACGGCGCGACGATGCGCTTGGCGTGCACCTTGCCGAGGAATTCGTCCTCGTGCGCATTGATCAGGTTGAGCTGTCCATACCAGCGCACCGATTCGCGGATGCGGTGCGCCATCAACGGATGGTCCTTGCGCAGGTTCGATCCCACCACCAGCATGCGGTTGAGACGCGACATGTAGGTCACCGGCATGCCCAGCCAGAAGCCGCCGTGCGCCTTGGTGTCCAGCGTGAAGTCCGATTGCCGCAGGCGGTGATCGACGTTGCCGCTGCCCATGCCGCGCATCAGTTTTTGCAGCAGGAAAAGCTCTTCCGCCGGACGGTACGGTGTCGACAATGCGCCAATCTGCTCTGCGGGTATCGCTTTCAGTTTGTCCGCGATGAATTCGAGCGCGGTCTGCCAGGTTGTCTCCACCCACTGCCCGCCCTGCTTGATCATCGGCTGGGTCAGACGCTCGGCGGTATTCAGCCCTTCGTAAGAAAAACGGTCGCGGTCAGCCAGCCAGCATTCGTTGACGTCCTCGTTCTCGCGCGGCAGCACGCGCATCACCTTGTTGTCCTTGACGTGCACGGTGAGGTTGGACCCCAGGCTGTCGTGCGGACTGATCGAGAACCGCCGTCCCAGCTCCCAGGCACGAGCCGAATAACGGAACGGTTTGCTAGTGAGCGCGCCCACCGGGCACAGGTCGATGATGTTGCCCGACAACTCGGACGCAACTTGTTGCGCCAGAAAGGGCATCACCTCGGTGTGTTCGCCCCGCCCCGCCATGCCGAGCTCCATCACGCCCGCGATTTCCTGGCCGAATCGCACGCAGCGGCTGCAGTGAATGCAGCGCGTCATGTCGGTAGCGATCAGCGGACCGAGATTCTTCTCGCTCACCACGCGCTTTTCTTCCTGATAGCGCGAAGACGATGCGCCATAGCCCACCGCCATATCCTGCAGCATGCATTCGCCGCCCTGATCGCAGATCGGGCAGTCGAGCGGGTGATTGATCAGCAGGAACTCCATCACGGCCTTCTGCGCGTTGACGGCGTAATCGGATCGGGTCTGCACCTTCATGCCGTCCGTCACCGGGGTGGCACAAGCAGGCAGTGGCTTCGGCGCCTTCTCTACCTGTACCAGGCACATACGGCAGTTGGCCGCGATGGAAAGCTTTTTGTGATAACAGAAATGCGGGATCGCGATACCGGCCTGATTGGCCGCATCCATGATGGTGTCGCCGCTTTCGACCTGAATCGCGCGACCGTCAATTTCGATGTTCAGCGTAGCCATAGCCTTTACCTGTCCCGTCAGACCATGCAGCGCTTGTGCTCGACGTGGTACGCGAACTCATCGCCAAAATGCTTGAGAAAACTTTGCACCGGCATCGCCGCAGCGTCACCGAGCGCGCAGATGGTATAGCCGCCGATTTTTCCTGCCACGCTATTGAGCAACTCAAGATCGTCCGGACGCCCCTGACCATGCTCGATGCGGTGAATCATGCGATACATCCAGCCGGTACCCTCACGGCACGGCGTGCACTGGCCGCACGACTCCTCATGATAGAAATACGACAGGCGCTCCAGCGCACGCACCATGCAAACGGTTTCGTCCATCACGATCACCGCACCCGAACCCAGCATCGAACCGGCTTTGGCAACGCAATCGAAATCCATGGTGCAGTCCATCATGACATGGCCTGGCAGTACCGGCGCCGACGATCCGCCGGGGATCACGGCTTTCAGTTTGTGGCCGTTGCGCACCCCACCGGCCATTGCCAGCAGCTCGCTGAACGGCGTGCCGAGCGGCACTTCATAGTTGCCCGGTTTGTTGACGTGACCCGACACGGAGAACAGCTTGGACCCACCATTGTTGGGTTTGCCCAACTCCAGGAAAGCCTGGCCGCCGTGTTGCATGATCCACGGCACGCTCGCCAGGGTTTCGGTGTTGTTGATCGTCGTCGGTTTGCCGTACAGCCCGAAACTTGCCGGGAACGGCGGCTTGAAGCGCGGCTGGCCCTTTTTGCCTTCGAGTGATTCGAGCAGCGCCGTTTCCTCGCCGCAGATGTAAGCGCCGTAGCCGTGATGCGCATGCAGCTGGAAGCTGAAGTCGGTGCCGAACAATTTGTCGCCCAGATAACCCGCTGCGCGCGCCTCGGCCAGCGCGCGCTCGAAGGACGTATAGACGTCGAAAATCTCTCCGTGGATGTAGTTGTAGCCCACCTTGGCGCCCAGCACATAGCCCGCGATCGCCATGCCTTCGATCAGCTGGTGCGGGTTGTAGCGCATGATGTCGCGATCCTTGAAGGTGCCCGGCTCGCCTTCGTCGCTGTTGCAGACGATGTATTTGTCGCCGGGAAAGGCACGCGGCATGAAGCTCCATTTAAGCCCGGTCGGGAACCCTGCGCCGCCGCGTCCGCGCAGGGCAGAAAGCTTGAGCTGGGCAATGATGTCGTCGCCCGGCACGTTTTCGGTAATGATGCGACGCAAGGCCTGATAGCCGCCATTCGCCACATAAGTCGCAAGCGATGCCGGGTTGTCGAGTTCCTGAGTCCAGGAACAGACCTTGACGCTGGGCACAAGCAGACTCATTTCAGCTGCTCCAGCAATTCGTCTATTTTCTCGGGCGTCAGGCGGGTGTGCATGCAGTGGTTGTTATGCAGACACATCGGCGCATCGCCGCATGCACCCATGCACTCGCCCTCTTTCAGAGTATAGCGACCGTCGGCAGTGGTTTCGCCAAAACCGATGCCCAGTTTTTTCTTGAGGTGCTCGGCAATCTCGTTGGCGCCCATCAAGGCACACGGCAAATTGGTGCACAGCGTGATCTTGTTGCGCCCCACCGACTGGGTGTCGTACATGTTGTAGAACGTCGCCACCTCGTAAGCCGCAATCGCGGGCATGTCGAGATACGCCGCAACAAACTCGACCACGTCGGATTTGAGCCAGCCTTTTTCCGTCTGCGCAATGCGCAGCGCGCCCATCACGGCGGACTGCTTTTGCTCGGCTGGATATTTGGCAATTTCCAGATCGATGAGCGCGAGTGATTCTGAAGACAACATCAGCGGTCAATCTCCCCGAAAACGATATCTTGCGTGCCGATGATGGCGACGACGTCGGCAATCATGTGGCCCCGGCTCATTTCATCGAGCGCAGCCAGATGTGCATAGCCCGGCGCGCGGATCTTCAGCCGGTAAGGTTTGTTGGCGCCGTCCGAGACCAGATAAATACCGAATTCACCCTTGGGATGTTCAACCGAAGCGAATGCCTCGCCTGCCGGGACATGCATGCCTTCGGTGAAGAGTTTGAAATGGTGGATCAGCTCTTCCATGTTCTGCTTCATGTCGATCCGTGAAGGGGGCGCAACCTTGTGGTTGTCGACAATCACCGGGCCGGGATTCTTGCGCAGCCAGTCCACGCATTGCTTAATGATGCGGTTGGACTGCCGGAATTCCTCGATCCGCACCAGATAGCGGTCGTAGCAATCGCCGTTGGTGCCGACCGGAATATCGAAATCCATGCGGTCGTAGACTTCATAGGGCTGCTTCTTGCGCAGGTCCCATTCCACGCCTGAACCGCGCAACATTGGACCGGTGAAGCCCAGTGCCAGTGCGCGCTCGGGCGACACCACCCCGATACCGACGGTACGCTGTTTCCAGATGCGATTGTCGGTCAGCAGGGTTTCGTACTCGTCGACATAAGCGGGAAAACGCTGCGTGAAGTCATCGATGAAATCCAGCAACGACCCCTGACGGTTCGCATTCATCGACTTCATCGTTTCTGCGTTGCGGGTGTGCTGCGCCTGGTATTGCGGCATCGTGTCCGGCAGGTCGCGATACACGCCGCCGGGGCGATAGTAAGCCGCATGCAGACGCGCGCCCGACACCGCTTCGTAGCAGTCCATCAGGTCTTCGCGCTCGCGGAAGGCATACAGAAACACCGTCATCGCACCGACGTCGAGCGCATGCGCCCCAAGCCACAGCAAGTGGTTCAGCACGCGGGTGATTTCATCGAACATCACGCGGATGTACTGCGCCCGCTCCGGCACCTGGATGCCGAGCAGCTTTTCGATCGCCATTACATAGGCATGTTCGTTGACCATCATCGACACGTAGTCGAGACGATCCATGTAAGGAACCGACTGGATGAAGGTCTTGTGCTCGGCCAGTTTCTCGGTGGCGCGATGCAGTAGACCGATGTGCGGGTCGGCACGCTGGATCACTTCGCCGTCGAGTTCCAGCACCAGACGCAGCACGCCGTGCGCAGCCGGGTGCTGCGGGCCGAAGTTCATGGTGTAGTTCCGGATTTCAGCCATTTAAATGCTCCGGGACGACACCCATTAATCTAGCGTAGTTGCGGGCCATTTTGGTTTGAACCGGGGCCATGTCAGCGCCCCGCTCCATAGCTTTCGTCACGCACGATACGCGGTACGATCTCACGCGGCTCGATCGACACCGGCTGGTAAATCACCCGCCGCTGCGTCGGGTCGTAGCGCATTTCAACATTGCCCGACAGCGGGAAATCCTTGCGGAAGGGATGACCGATAAAACCATAGTCGGTCAATATGCGACGCAGGTCCGGATGCCCTTCGAACACAATGCCGTACAAGTCGAACGCCTCGCGCTCGAACCAGTTGGCGGCGGGCCAGATATCGACCATCGAGGCCACAACCGGCAAATCCTCATCCGGACAGAACACGCGCACACGCACGCGCTGATTGTTCGAGACCGACAACAGATGCACCACCACCGCAAAGCGCGCAGCGTCCCATTCACCTTCCCCACCAAAGCCGGAATAGTCCATGCCGCACAAATCAATCAGCTGTTCAAAACGGCACTCGGGGTGATCGCGCAAGGCAAGCATCGCTGCAGCGTAATGCTGCGATTTGATAATCAAGGTCAACTCGCCTAGACGGACAAACGACTGCGCCAACGCATCGCCCAGCACGGTTTCAATCGACAAAGAGAGGGCTTCCACAGTCTGTGTCATCAATTCTTAACGGGCGATTGTGTTGGTACGCTTGATTTTGTTCTGCAACTGGATGATGCCGAACAAAAGTGCCTCTGCGGTGGGCGGGCAACCCGGGACGTAAATATCAACTGGCACGATGCGGTCGCAGCCGCGCACCACCGAGTAGGAATAGTGGTAGTAACCACCGCCGTTGGCACAAGACCCCATGGAAATCACCCAGCGCGGCTCGGCCATTTGATCGTAAACCTTGCGCAATGCCGGGGCCATCTTGTTGCACAGCGTGCCGGCAACAATCATCACATCGGACTGACGCGGGCTCGGGCGAAACACGATCCCGAAACGGTCCAGGTCATAGCGTGACGCGCCGGCCTGCATCATTTCAACCGCGCAACAAGCCAGCCCGAAGGTCATCGGCCACATCGAGCCGGTGCGCATGTAATTGATGAGCTGGTCGGCCTGGGTCGTGACAAAGCCTTGCTCGAGGACGCCTTCGATGCTCATTCTGCCCGCTCCGAAAATCTTGTTTCAGAACCCACCACCTGCGCAGCACCGTCAGGCCTTTTCGTCGAGCCAATCCGCATGCTGCGCGACTGCTCCATCCCCCGCTGGCTCAAATGCCTCATTCCCATTCCAGTGCGCCCTTCATCCACTCGTAGATGAAGCCGACCACCAGAATACCGAGAAACACCATCATGGCGACGAATCCGGCCAGGCCGATTTCCTCCAGCACGATGGCCCACGGAAAAAGAAAGGCGATTTCAAGATCGAACAGGATGAACAGGATGGCAACGAGGTAATACCGCACGTCAAACTTCATGCGTGCATCCTCAAACGCCTCGAAGCCGCATTCATAAGGAGAGAGTTTTTCGCTGTCCGGACGATTCGGCGCCAGCAGGGAACCCGCGACGATCGGGCCAATGCCAAAGGCCAAGCCGACCAGTATGAACAACAGAATGGGGAGGTAATTCTCCAGCACTGATCCTCCGGCGCCCCTTTGCGGGGTGAGTCATTATGGGCGCAGTTTATGTGTGCGCCGCACTCACTGTCAAGCCGAAAAAATAGTCGGATTTAACTTATGGATCAATAAGTTATTTGATGATTTTGACTGATGAATGAATCAGGAAATTTGATGGTGCCGTCGGCGAGACTCGAACTCGCACAACCGAAGTCACTACCCCCTCAAGATAGCGTGTCTACCAATTCCACCACGACGGCCAATGGGTTTGCACCCAATTGTGTACTGCTAGGTATTACGAGGTTTTTGCTACCGAAACTTACTGCGGGATATCCGCAGCTTTGGAACCGCTGTTCTGCGCCGGCACCGGAACGGCGGGTTGACCCGACTTCGCCGGTGCCGCGGTCAGATCCAGAACGCTATCCGGCTTATGTTGCTGCAGACCAAAGTACGCCAAGCCGAGGCTGGTCAGGAAAAACAAGGTGGCCAGTATTGCCGTGCTGCGGCTCAAAAAATTGGCCGAACCCGTGGCACCGAACAGGCTCCCGGAAGAGCCGCTACCGAATGCCGCCCCCATATCCGCTCCCTTGCCATGCTGCAACAGCACCAGGCCGATTACAGCGACTGAAACGATAATGTGAACGACCCAAACCAGTGTTTCCATATTCTTCGACTCTTACTTGGCTGCTGCCCGGCAAATTGCCACAAACTCATCGGCAACCAGAGAAGCACCGCCAATCAGGCCGCCATCAATATCGGGCTGAGCCATTAATTCTGCCGCATTTGCAGCTTTTACGCTACCCCCATACTGAATCACCAACTGTTTGGCAATGTCTGCATCGAGGGCGGCAATCTTGCTTCGAATGAATGCGTGCACGGCTTGCGCCTGTTCAGGCGAGGCCGTCTTGCCAGTCCCGATGGCCCACACCGGCTCATACGCGACAATCGCTTTGGCCAGAGAACCTACGCCAGCAAGCTTGATTACCGCATCCAGTTGACGCGCAACGACCGCCTCGGTCACGCCCGACTCACGCTCGTCCAACGATTCACCGACGCACAGAATGGGGGTCAATCCGGCTGCCTGGGCGGCCACATACTTGCTCGCAACCAACTCATCGGACTCGCCGTACAGACTGCGTCGCTCGGAGTGTCCGACAATTACGTACTGGCAGCCAAAATCCAGCAGCATGGAAGCCGACACCTCGCCCGTGAATGCGCCCTTGCTCTGCTCGGAGAGATTTTGTGCGCCCCAGGCAATGGATGAACCTGCCAATGCTGCCTGCGCTTGCGCCAGATAAGGAAATGGCACGCACACGACAGCTTTGATGCCTTCCAAAGCGGGCTTGAGTGCAGCCAGCAGCGCGGCATTTTCAGCCAGGCTACCGTGCATTTTCCAGTTACCGGCTACGAGCTTTTTACGCATTGGGAGTCCGCCAGACAAAAGTGCGCGATATTAAGCGCAACGCGCCCCTTGGTCAACCGCAGAGACCCTTCTCCGGCTGGAGAATCAGCCAAAACGACCGGTAATGTAGTCTTCGGTCTGTTTCTTGCCCGGACGCATGAAAATCGTGCCGGTTTCGTTGAATTCGATCAGCTCACCCAGGTACATGAAGGCAGTGAAATCGGATATCCGCGCAGCCTGCTGCATGTTGTGGGTCACGATGGCAATCGTGTATTCGCTTTTGAGTTCGTTGATGAGCTCTTCGATTTTGGCGGTGGAAATCGGATCCAGCGCTGAAGTCGGTTCGTCCAGCAGCACAATCTCGGGTTTGACCGAGACCGCGCGTGCGATGCAGAGTCGCTGTTGCTGGCCGCCGGAAAGCGACAATCCGCTCTGCTGCAGCTTGTCCTTGACCTCGGTCCACAAAGCGGCCTTGTTGAGCGCCCATTCGACGCGATCGTCCATTGCGCTCTTCGACAGCCGTTCATACAGCCGGACACCGAACGCAATGTTTTCATAAATCGTCATCGGGAACGGAGTGGGCTTCTGGAACACCATGCCGATCTTGGCACGCACCATGTTCACGTCCTGCGATTTATCCAGCAGGTTCTTGCCGTGAAACATGATCTGGCCCTCCGCGCGCTGGCCTGGGTACAGGTCATACATACGATTGAATGTGCGCAGCAAGGTGGATTTGCCACAGCCCGACGGCCCGATGAAAGCGGTCACCTTGTTGTCGGCAATGTCCATATTGACATTTTTAATGCCTTTGAAATCGCCGTAGAAAAAATCCAGATTGCGGATCTGCAAGGCAGCGTTTTCGCCAGTGGGCACGGCTTGATTGGGCATAGTGGGCATGGCTTGATTGAATAGGGTTTTTAATTAAGCGCAGGATCAGTTGTGATCTTTATTGCGGAAAGCAACGCGCACGCCAATATTGATCGCCAGGACAAACAGGGCGATCAGCAACGCACCGCCCCAGGCCAAATTGACCCAGTTGTCGTATGGGCTGAGCGCAAACTGGTAAATCACGACAGGCAGATTGCCCATCGGTTCAGCCATATTGGTGCTGAAAAACTGATTGTTCAGGGCAGTAAACAGCAAAGGAGCCGTTTCGCCAGTGATACGCGCCATCGCCAGCAACACCCCCGTCACCACGCCCGATTTGACCGCGCGCAAGGTAATTTTGAGCGAGACCTGCCAGCGCGGCGCACCCACCGCAAACGCCGCTTCGCGCAAACTGGTGGGGACCAATTTCAACATGTTTTCAGTAGTACGCACCACCACCGGAATGGCGATCAAGGCCAAAGCCAGTGCGCCGGCCCATCCAGAAAACCCACCGGTGGTCGCGACAAACAGGGCATAAACGAACAGACCGATCACGATGGACGGCGCCGACAACATGATGTCCGTCATGAAGCGGGTAAATGAAGCAAACTTGGACACGCGCCCATACTCGGCCAGATAAATACCCGCCAGAATGCCAATCGGTGTTGCGATCAGCATGGAGAAAAGCAGAATCAGGCCGCTACCGACAATAGCGTTGCGCAAGCCCCCGCCTTCGGATCCCGGAGCAGGCGTGTCCTGTGTAAACATGTCCAGACTCAGGGCAGCAAATCCCCTGGAAAACAGCGTCCACAAAATCCACAACAAAACGGCCAAGCCCACGCTCATGGCCACCATGGACAAGGCGATCCCGACACGATTGGCCCAAAGCCGGCGGCTATACAGGTCCATCATGATCACAAGCCCTCGGAGCCCATGCTGCGGCTGATAAGCCAGCGTGAAATTGCCAGCACGATAAATGTAATGACGAACAGCACCAGCCCCAACTCGAACAGAGCGGAGATATGCAAACCGGGATCGGCCTCGCCGAACTCATTCGCCAGCGTGGATGCGATGGACGTACCCGGTGCAAACAAACTGCCGTTGATGCGGTTGGCATTACCGATCACGAAGGTCACGGCCATGGTCTCGCCCAGCGCACGCCCCAGCCCCAGCATGATTCCGCCGATCACGCCCACGCGGGTGTAGGGCAGCACGATGTTGCGCATCACTTCCCATTTGGTACAGCCAATGCCGTACGCCGACTCTTTCAACACGTGCGGCACGGTATCGAACACGTCGCGCATCACTGACGCAATAAAAGGAATCACCATCATCGCCAGCACGATGCTGGCCGTGAGAATGCCGACACCGATCGGCGGCCCGGAGAACCAGCCTCCGATAACCGGCACATTACCCAGCACAACCTGCATGGGCGGTTGAATATATTCCGCAAACAGCGGGGCAAAAATGAACAGTCCCCAGATGCCGTACACGATCGAAGGCACACCGGCCAGCAACTCGATCGCCGTGCCCAGTGGACGGCGCAGCCAAGGCGGACAGGATTCGGTCAGATAAAAGGCGATCCCGAAGCTCACCGGAACCGCGAACAGCAGCGCCAGCACTGACGTCACCACCGTGCCGTAAATGGCAGCCAGCGCCCCGTACTGGTCATCCGGCACGCTCCAGATATTCGTCCACAAGAATGGCAGACCGAACTCCTTGATACTGGGCCAGGCATCCAGGCCAAGCGCAATCAGTATCCCCAACAACGCCGCCAGCAGGAGCACTGCAAAAAGCTGGGTGGTATGGTGAAAAAGCCTGTCCTGAAACCGAAATTTTCGAATCTGCTCGGCCTGTAAATCGAGTCCGGGTACTGTACTGGGTTCGCTCACGTTTGGCGCCTATCGGTTCGGTTTGTTATCTGCGAAAGAGGCCGTCCGCATGGACAGCCTCTTTCGCAGAACGCCGGGAGTGAAGCCTCTCCCGGCAAAACATCAAGCTTGCTTATTTGATGTTTTTCATCTCTGCTTCAACCATCTTCACCACGCTGGCAGGCAACGGCACAAAGCCCAGTTCTTCAGCCATTTTCTGGCCGTTGTTCAGCGACCAGGTAAAGAAGTCGACTACGCCTTTTTGCTTGGCGGCATCGCTGCCTTTTTCATACGCCAGCATATAAGTAGCACTGGTGATGGGCCATGCGTTTTTGTGGGTTTGATCCAGCAGGTCGGGGGCCATGCCCTTGACCTTGAAGTTGGCTCCTGCAGCCGCATCCGCCACCGCATCCTGGTTCGGCACGATATAGTTGCCGGCCTTGTTCTTCAGCGCGACAAAGTCCATCTTGTTTTTCATCGCGTCAGCGATATCAACATAACCGATCGTGCCCTTGATCTTCTGCACGTTAGCCGCAACGCCGGGGTTACCCTTGCCACCCAGCGCGTTGGCCGGCCAGTTCACGGTATTGCCCGCACCGACGTCACGCAGGAAATCAGCCGACTGCTTGGCCAGATAGTTGGTGAACGCATAGGTGGTGCCGGAACCATCCGAACGGTGCGCCACGGTGATAGCCATATCCGGCAGAGCAACGCCGGGGTTCAGCTTGGCGATGGCAGGGTCATTCCACTTGGTGATGGCGCCACGGAAAATGTTGGCTGCAGTCACGCCATCCAGCTTCAGCTTGCCGGACGCAATACCCGGGACGTTCATGACGATGGTCACGCCGCCCATCACGGTCGGCACCTGAATCAGGCCGGCTGCATCCAGATCGGCCTCTTTAACCGGCGCATCGGAGCCGCCGAAATCAACGGTTTTGGCCTTGATCTGCTTGACGCCGCCCGACGAACCGATGCCCTGGTAATTGACCTTGTTGCCAGTTGCGGTTTGATAGGCTTCAGCCCATTTGGTGTAAACGGCGTAGGGGAAGGTTGCGCCCGCGCCGGTAATGTCAGCGGCCAGTGCGCCAACCGAAAAAGCCAGACCCATGGCCACGGCCAGAGCGCCTTGAGCCAGTTTGTTGAGTTTTTGCATGATTATCTCCAGTAGTAATAGACATTGCCGCATGGGCGACCGCGTCATATTAACGACCGAATATTACAGTTATATTTCAGGTCGGAAAATCACCCCTCCTGGCTTATCCGCCCATTGCAGCTTGCTTGACCACCTCGGCAATCGTTTCGGCCGTGCGGCGAACCTGATCCGCATCGCGACCTTCCACCATGACCCGAATCAGCGGTTCGGTTCCGGAGGCACGCAAAACCACCCGCCCGGTCCCATTCAGTACCGATTCCGCCTCGGCGACGGAGGCACTAACCGCGGGCGAAGCATCCAGCTTGAAGCCTTTGACGATCGGCACATTGATCATGACCTGGGGATAAGTCTCCAGATCAGCCGTAATGGTATCCAGCGATTCGCCCGTTTCACGCAATGCGCGCAACACTTGCAGGGCAGAAACAATACCGTCCCCTGTCGTGTGTTTGTCCAGACACAGGATATGTCCCGAGGTTTCCCCGCCCAGCGTCCAGCCATTGGCCAGCAGGCGTTCCATCACATAGCGGTCGCCCACCTTGGCACGCTCGAACGGAACCTGGGCGCGCCCAAGTGCATGCTCCGTACCCAGATTGGTCATCAAGGTGCCGACTACGCCGCCCTTCATGTAACCGGTCTGGATGCGGTGACGCGCGATCACATAAACCAGCTGGTCGCCATCGTAGATCCGACCCTGTGCGTCGGCCATCATGAGGCGATCGCCGTCCCCATCCAGCGCAATCCCCACATCGGCACGATGGGTCCGTACCGCATCCGCCAAAGTCTTGGTATAGGTGGCACCGCACTCGTCATTGATATTGAAGCCATTGGGTTCATTGCCGATGGCAATCACCTCGGCCCCCAGCTCATGCAACACATGCGGTGCGACGTGATAAGTCGCACCATGCGCACAATCGACCACGATGCGCATCCCGCGCAGGTCGAGGTTATTCGGGTAGGTACTCTTGCAAAACTCGATGTAACGCGCGGCGGCATCCTCAATGCGCCGCGCACGCCCCAACTGGCGCGCTTCAACCGTCACAATCGGGAAATCCAGCCGCGCTTCGATTGCTTCTTCCACGCTGTCCGGCAGCTTTTGCCCGCTGGCCGAAAAGAACTTGATGCCGTTGTCTTCAAACGGATTGTGCGAGGCTGAGATCACCACCCCAGCCTGCAAGCGCAATGCACGCGTCAGATACGCCACCGCAGGTGTGGGCATCGGCCCAGTCATCAGGACGTTCACTCCGGCAGCGGTAAACCCCGCTTCCAGCGCAGCTTCCAGCATGTAACCCGAGATACGGGTGTCCTTGCCGATCAATACCGTCGGATGCTGATTTGGCGGCAGGCTGCCGCGGTCAGCCACCAGTACCTGTCCAGCGGCGTAGCCCAGATGCATGACGAATTCAGGTGTAATCGGCGACTCCCCAACCTTGCCACGCACTCCATCCGTCCCGAAATATTTACGTCCCATTATTTATGTCCCCTCAACAGCGTTCCAAATAGCCAGCGCATCCCGCATGGCCGCAACTTGATGAACCCGCAGCACGCGCGCACCGCGCACCACCGCCATCAGGTGAGCTGCCACACCGGCAAACTCACGTTGATCGATCTCTCGCCCGGTCAATTGACCCAACATCGACTTGCGCGACATCCCCACCAGCAACGGCACATCCAGTTCAAGTAGCCGCTCCAGATGCTGAAGCAAGGCTAGATTGTGTTGCAGGGTTTTACCAAAACCGAAGCCCGGATCAACCAGCAACCGCGTTCGCGGGATGCCGGCTGCTTCACAGGCTCGCACCCTGCCCTCTAAAAACTGCAGCACTTCGTCCACAACATTTCCATAGACGGGCGCCTGCTGCATGGTTTGCGGCTCGCCCTGCATATGCATCAAACAGACTGCCGCCCCTGACTTCGCCACGGCTTCCAGCGCACTGGGCGCCTGCAAGGCCATTACATCGTTCACCATGACCGCACCTGCCTCCAGGGCTGCCCGCATCACTTCCGGTTTTTTGGTATCGACTGACACCACACAACCCTGATATGCGAGCGCCTCGATGACAGGCACCACACGGCTGATTTCTTCGTTCACGGGCACGCGCTCTGCACCCGGGCGGGTGGACTCCCCACCGACGTCGAGGATATCGGCACCTTCGTCACGAAGCTGAAGGGCATGCTGAATGGCAGAACGCGCATCCTGGCAGCGTCCGCCATCCGAAAACGAGTCCGGCGTGGCATTGACGATGCCCATGATGAGCGGCTTGAGCAGGGAAAGGCGGTACGGGCCTGCGTGGAGAACGGACATAAAAATAGAGGAGCCGAAGCCCCTCTATTGTAGTGCGTCAAACCCGATCGCGCCGTTCAGGTTTCCTGTGCCGGCTGAACGGTTGGCGCAGGGGCGCTGGGTTTATCGCCGCCGCTTGCCGGCGGCTGGGGCGTTGCAGAGGAGGGCTTGGGCGGACGCACCGTGCGGCCGGCCATGATATCGCCGATCTGGTCGGCATCGATGGTTTCAAATTCCAGCAGAGCGGCAGTCATCGCCTCAACCTTGTCGCGGCTCTCGGTCAGGATTTTGGTCGCCAACGCATACTGCTCGTCGAGAATGCGGCGAATTTCAGCATCCACCTTCTGCATCGTGGTTTCGCTCATGTTCTTGTGCGTCGTCACCGAACGCCCCAGAAACACTTCGCCTTCATTTTCGCCATACACCATCGGACCCAAGGCAGCCGACATGCCATAACGCGTCACCATGTCACGCGCAATATTGGTTGCGCGCTCGAAGTCGTTGGATGCGCCGGTGGAAATGCTGCCGACAAAAATTTCTTCCGCCACGCGTCCGCCGAACAACATGCTGATCTGCGCCAGCATCTGATCCTGATACAGGCTGAAGCGATCTGTTTCCGGCAGCGACATTGTCACGCCCAACGCACGACCGCGCGGAATCACCGTGACCTTGTGCACCGGATCGCAGCCCGGCAGGGTCATGCCGATCACAGCATGACCCGACTCGTGATAGGCGGTTTTTTTCTTGTCTTCAAGCGTAATCACCATGGACTTGCGCTCGGCGCCCATGAAGATTTTGTCCTTGGCCTGTTCGAAGTCTTCCATATCGACCAGCCGCTTGTTGCCACGCGCGGCAAAGAGGGCAGCTTCATTGACCAGATTGGCGAGGTCCGCACCCGACATGCCCGGCGTACCGCGCGCCAGAATGTCTGCGCGCACATCAGGCGCGACCGGCACCTTGCGCATGTGCACCAGCAGAATCTGCTCGCGGCCACGAATATCCGGTAGCGCAACCACCACTTGGCGGTCAAACCGGCCAGGACGCAACAAGGCCGGGTCAAGCACGTCAGGGCGGTTGGTTGCCGCAATCACAATGACGCCGCTCGCCCCCTCGAAGCCGTCCATTTCGACCAGCAGCTGATTCAATGTCTGCTCGCGTTCGTCATTGCCACCGCCCAAGCCCGCACCGCGCTGGCGACCCACCGCATCAATCTCGTCGATGAAAATAATACAGGGCGCACTCTTTTTAGCCTGCTCAAACATATCGCGCACACGCGATGCGCCCACGCCGACAAACATCTCGACGAAATCGGAACCTGAAATGCTGTAAAACGGCACCTTGGCCTCACCCGCAATCGAACGGGCAAGCAGGGTTTTACCGGTACCGGGCGAACCGACCAGCAGTACGCCGCGCGGAATCCGGCCACCAAGCTTCTGGAATTTTGTGGGGTCTTTCAGAAAATCGACCAGTTCAGCCACATCCTGCTTGGCTTCGTCGCACCCCGCCACATCCGCGAACGTGACCGGATTGGTGTTTTCGTCGAGCAGACGGGCACGGCTCTTGCCGAACGAAAACGCACCGCCTTTGCCGCCGCCCTGCATCTGCCGCATAAAAAAGATCCATACCCCGATCAGCAACAGCATGGGGAACCATGAAATAAACAGGCTCATCAGGAAAGAGGGCTGCTCTTCCGGCTTGGCTTCAACCGACACGCCGTTTTTAAGCAGGTCAGACACCATCCAGGGATCGCTCGGCGCATAACTGGTGAAACGCTGGCCGTCAGCCCGCTCACCCTTCAGCACGTTGCCTTCGATCACCACCTTGGTAATTTCCTGCGAGCGCACCGCCTCGATGAACTGCGAATACGGCATCTGCGTCTGCGCAGTACGCTGAGCACCAAACTGATTGAACACCGTCATCAGGACAACGGCAACGATCAGCCAGATGGCGATGTTTTTAGGCAAATTGTTCAAAATCACTCCTTCGTGCCATGTTCAGCACATCTCATACAAGCAGATATTTAGACTCATTCTAAGCCTACTCCTGCAAATTTGTCACGATCGCTTCATCGACTGCCGCGGCGTTTTCAAGCGGCCCCCGCCCCAGCAAATACACCTCAGTGCTGCGATCGCGCGAGGAATCAGGTTTGCGGATATGCACTTGCCTGAAAGCCTGTCGCATCTGCGTCCGGAAATCTTCAAAGCCAACGCCTTGAAATACTTTGACCAGAAACGCCCCGTCTGGTTTCAACCAGCTTTTCGCAAAATCCAGCGCCAACTCGCACAATTCATAATGCCGCGCCTGATCCCGCAGCATCACTCCGCTGATATTGGGTGCCATGTCACTTAATACAAGGTCAACCCGCCCGGATTTCAACTTGTCTTCCAGCCAACCCAGAGCGGAAGGCTCGGTAAAATCACCCTCCAGACTCTCGACGCCCGGCATCGGCGCTACTGGCAGCAAATCGATCGCCAGCACCCGCCCCTGTTTTTTAAGCTTTTGTACTGCAACCTGGCACCAGCTTCCTGGCGCCGCCCCTAAATCCACCACCGTCATGCCGGCACGCAGCACATGGTCGCGCTTGTCAATTTCCAGCAACTTGTATGCAGCGCGTGAGCGATATCCGTCCTGCTGCGCTTTTTTCACATAGGGATCGGTTACGTGCTCGTGCATCCAGGCGCTGCCCGATTTGGTTCGCTTCGCTTTCTGGCCCATCTCTATCGGCTACAATCCCCGCTCAGTTTAAGGAACATGCATGAAAACGCTTACCACCGAACAAAAGCAGTATCTAAAAGGTCTGGCGCACAATCGCCAACCTGTCGTCATGATAGGAAATCACGGCCTGACCCCTGCCGTTTTAAAGGAAATCGAGCTTGCACTCAATGCGCACGAGCTGATCAAGATCAAGGCGGCTAGCAATGAGCTTGAAACACGCCGTGCATGGATGGCGGAAATCTGTGCCTCAAGCGGGGCTGCGCCGGTACAACAAATCGGCAAAGTTCTGGTGATTTATCGCGCAGGCAGCAAACCCGCGATCACCCTGCCCAAGTAAACACAATCAGAGGGGCTTATCGCGCCAGTCCCGAACGCCAGATCAGCAGCAGTCCCAACGCACTCTGGATCAGATAAAGAATGCTCGACACGCCATGCCAGCGCGCGAAACGGTCGGCAAACACACTCTGCATCACTGCATGCGGCATGGCCTGGTCTTTCAGGCTTTGCATGATTGGCTGAATGCCGAAATGACCTGCCAGGGTCAATGCCAGCATCAGCGCCACCGCCCAGAAAAAAAATGTTTTCAGTGCAGTGCCCCCGTCGCGGACAACCCGATAAATCAACAGGTAGCTCGCTGCCGCAATTGCGATCCACGCCATCAACTCAAACAATTTCCCAGCCAGCAAACCGGCCAGCTGCTTGTCATCCAGGTTGGCAAACAACACCGGCGCAGCAACATAGCCGATCGCCCACATGCCGCCGATCCACAGAACCAGCGCCACCCCGGCCAGGCCATCCCAGAATCGCCGCATGCCTATTTGTAAATGACGTCGAGCACTTCGTACTGACGGATCCCGCCTGGCGCCTGCACATCGACGTTGTCACCGGCATACTTACCGATCAGGGCGCGTGCGATCGGCGATGACACGGAAATCTTGCCTTCCTTGATGTCCGCCTCGTCTTCTCCGACGATCTGGTAAGTCACGGCATTACCGGTATTGACCTCTTCAAGCTCGACCGTTGCACCGAAAACAATCCGGCCTTCCGCATCAAGCAAGGTTGGGTCGATGATCTGGGCGTTGGCCAGCTTGCCTTCCAGATCGGCAATGCGGCCTTCGATGAAACCCTGCTTTTCCTTGGCAGCGTCGTACTCGGCATTTTCCGACAGATCGCCCTGGGCCCGTGCTTCTGCAATTGCCTGAATCACAGCGGGACGTTCGACACTTTTCATGTGCTGCAACTCAACACGGAGCCTTTCCGCGCCGACGACGGTGAGAGGAACTTTATTCACAGGCTTACCTTTTCAGTTCATTGCAGGCGCTGGTGCAGCGCTTGCAGGGAATACACTTCGAGTTCCTTGCCATGTTGCATGCCCATGCAAGCGGCATGAGCCCCCGCAAGGGTGGTGAAATACACCACCCGGCGCACCAGCGCCTCGGCGCGAATGGTGTAGGAGTCCTTCACGGCTTTTTTGTCTTCCACGATATTGACGATGAAGTCGATATCGCCGTTCTTGATCATATCGACGATATGCGGACGGCCTTCCTTGACCTTGTTGACCACCGCAACGGGAATGCCGGCCGCCTCGATGGCCTGCGCAGTACCGCGCGTTGCCACCAGTGAAAAGCCCAAATCCCGCAACGCCCGGGCCAGTTCGATGACCACGGCACGATCGCCCGCGCGTACGCTGACAAATGCCCGGCCACCCGGCTTGGGCAGGTCGGAACTGGCGCCCATCTGCGACTTGACGAAAGCCTCGCCGAAATTGTCGCCTACGCCCATCACTTCGCCGGTCGATTTCATTTCCGGGCCCAGGATGGTATCCACACCCGGAAATTTGCGGAACGGGAAAACGGCCTCTTTCACCGAGAAATACGGCGGAATGATTTCCTTTTCGAAACCCTGCGATTTCAGGGAAATGCCGGCCATCGCCCGCGCGGCAATTTTGGCCAACGGCGCGCCGATGGCCTTGGATACATAGGGTACGGTACGCGATGCGCGTGGATTCACTTCGAGTACATACACCGTGTCACCCTGAATCGCGAACTGCACGTTCATCAGGCCGACCACCTTGAGCGCCTTCGCCATCGCGACCGTCTGCCGCCGCAACTCGTCCTGCACGTCCGCCGACAGGCTGTATGGCGGCAATGAACACGCCGAGTCGCCTGAGTGCACGCCAGCCTGCTCGATGTGCTGCATGATGCCGCCAATGACCACTTGTTCGCCGTCCGACAAGGCGTCGACATCAACCTCGATTGCATCGTTGAGGAAACGGTCAAGCAGAACGGGAGACTTGTTCGAGACCTTCACCGCCTCGGTCATGTAACGACGCAGATCGGCTTCTTCGCGGACGATTTCCATTGCACGACCGCCCAGCACATAGCTTGGGCGCACCACCAGCGGATAGCCAATTTCCTCGGCCATGCGGATCGCACTTTCGGGATCGCGCGCGGTGCGGTTTGGCGGCTGTTTCAACGCCAGTTCGTGCAGCATGTTCTGGAAACGCTCGCGGTCTTCCGCGGCATCGATCATGTCGGGACTGGTGCCGATGATGGGCACGCCATTGCGCTCCAGATCGCGCGCCAGCTTCAGCGGCGTCTGGCCGCCGTATTGCACAATCACGCCAAACGGCTTTTCGATACGCACGATTTCGAGCACGTCTTCAAGCGTCAACGGCTCGAAATAGAGACGGTCGGACGTATCGTAATCGGTTGAAACGGTCTCCGGATTACAGTTGACCATGATGGTTTCGAAACCGTTTTCTCGCAGCGCCAGTGCTGCATGCACGCAGCAGTAATCGAATTCGATACCCTGCCCGATACGGTTCGGTCCGCCACCGAGCACCATGATTTTCTTCGCATTGGAAGGCGCAGACTCGCACTCTTCCTCGTACGTGGAATACATGTATGCAGTCTGAGTGGCGAACTCCGCTGCGCAGGTGTCCACCCGCTTGTAAACCGGATGAATCGCCAGCGCGGCACGGCGCGCACGCACAGCATGCTGGTCGGTATTCAACAGTTTGGCCAGGCGGCGATCGGCGAAGCCGGCGCGCTTCAGTTGCAGCAGTTCATCACGATCAATGTCGGACAAAGCACGGCCGGCAAGCGAGGCCTCCATCTCGATCAGTTGCTGGATCTGATCGAGGAACCAGGGATCGATTTTCGAATGGTCGAATATCTCAGGCCGGCTCATGCCGACGCGAAAGGCATCAGCGACATACCAGATTCGCTCGGGACCTGGCGACATCAACTCCGACTCGATTTCGTCGCGGTCGGTCGTTTTCGGATCGAAGCCATCCACACCCACTTCGAGTCCGCGCAACGCCTTTTGCAGTGACTCCTGGAAGCTGCGGCCGATGGCCATCACTTCGCCCACCGATTTCATCTGGGTAGTCAGGCGGTCGTCGGCCTGCGGGAACTTCTCGAAGGCAAAGCGCGGAATCTTGGTAACAACGTAATCGATCGACGGCTCGAACGAGGCCGGGGTCGCACCCCCCGTGATGTCGTTCTGCAACTCGTCGAGGGTGTAGCCGACCGCCAGCTTGGCAGCCACCTTGGCGATGGGGAAACCCGTCGCCTTCGACGCCAGTGCCGAAGAACGCGATACCCGCGGATTCATCTCAATCACCACCATGCGCCCGTCTACCGGGTTGATGGAGAATTGCACGTTGGAGCCGCCCGTTTCGACGCCAATTTCACGCAGCACTGCCAGCGAGGCATTGCGCATGATCTGGTATTCCTTGTCGGTCAGCGTCTGCGCCGGGGCGACGGTGATCGAGTCGCCGGTATGCACGCCCATCGGGTCGAAGTTCTCGATCGAGCAAATGATGATGCAGTTGTCATTGCGGTCGCGCACCACCTCCATCTCGTACTCTTTCCAGCCGAGCAGCGATTCTTCGATCAGCAGTTCTTTGGTCGGCGAGGCTTCGAGTCCGCGTTCGCAGATGGCGATGAACTCATCGCGGTTGTAAGCAATGCCGCCGCCCGAACCGCCCATGGTGAATGACGGCCGGATGATCGACGGAAAACCCAATGCGGCCTGAACCTGCAAGGCTTCTTCCATGCTGTGCGCAATCGATGAACGCGCCGAGCTCAGGCCGATCTTGGTCATTGCATGCTTGAATTTTTCGCGGTCCTCGGCCTTGTCGATCGCCTCTTTGGAGGCGCCGATCATCTCGACAGCGTATTTCTCCAGCACGCCATGCTTGGCCAGATCAAGCGCACAGTTGAGCGCAGTTTGCCCCCCCATGGTCGGCAGCAGCGCATCGGGGCGCTCCTTGGCGATGATCTTTTCGACGATCTGCCAGGTAATCGGCTCGATATAGGTGACGTCCGCCATGTCTGGGTCGGTCATGATCGTCGCCGGATTGCTGTTGACGAGAATGACTTTGTAACCCTCTTCACGCAGGGCCTTGCAGGCCTGCGCACCGGAGTAGTCGAACTCGCACGCCTGCCCGATGACAATAGGGCCGGCGCCGATGATGAGAATGCTTTTGAGGTCAGTGCGCTTAGGCATGGTCAGGATACCGGGGCGTGGTCGGCCATCAATTGAATAAACCGGTCGAACAGATAACTCACGTCGTGCGGACCGGGGCTGGCTTCAGGGTGGCCCTGAAAGCTGAATGCCGGCGCATCGGTGCGGGCAATGCCCTGCAGCGAACCGTCGAACAGGGAAACGTGGGTGCTGCGCAGATTGGCCGGCAGGGTCGCCGCGTCAACCGCAAAGCCATGGTTCTGGCTGGTGATCGCCACCCGGCCGCTATCGAGATCCTTGACCGGATGGTTCGCGCCGTGGTGGCCGAATTTCATTTTCACGGTCTTGGCGCCCGAAGCGAGCGCGAGCAACTGGTGGCCAAGGCAGATTCCGAAAACGGGGATCTTTGCTGCGACCAGTTCGGCAATCGCACGGATTGCGTAGTCGCAGGGCTCGGGGTCGCCCGGGCCATTGGACAGGAACACACCATCAGGCTTGAGCGCCAGCACGTCGGCCGCAGTCGCGGTGGCAGGCAATACGGTCAGACGACAGCCGCGCTCGGCCAGCATGCGCAGGATGTTGCGTTTGACGCCATAGTCGAACGCGACCACATGAAAACGCGGTGCGTCCTGCTTGCCGTAACCACGCCCCAGACGCCATTCGGTTTCGCTCCACTCGTATGCCGTTGACACGCTGACCACCTTGGCCAGGTCCATGCCGGCAAGCCCGGGAAATCCGCGCGCAGCTTCGAGCGCCGCCGCCTCGTCCAGATTGCCCGCCATGACGCAGCCGCTTTGCGCGCCTTTTTCCCGCAACACACGGGTCAGGCGCCGCGTGTCGATATCGGTAATGGCCACTACATTCTGGCTTTTGAGATATTCCGGCAGCGGCTGGTTTGCACGAAAGTTCGAATGCAGGCGGGGCACGTCGCGCACGACCAGGCCTGCCGCATGGATGCGAACTGCCTCGATGTCTTCGGTATTGATGCCGCTGTTGCCGATATGCGGATAGGTCAGCGTCACGATCTGGCGCGAGTAGGACGGATCCGTGAGGATTTCCTGGTATCCCGTCATGGCCGTGTTGAACACCACCTCGCCGACAGTCATGCCTTCCGCACCGACCGAGTGACCGCGAAATACAGAACCGTCAGCTAGAACAAGGATGGCGGGCTGGGTACGTGGCAAGGGGAGACTCCAGAAAGACGGTGATCGTGGCGCAGGTGACAAAATTCAGGCGGGCCGCTTGCGCAACCCGCCTGAAATTGAATGCCAAAATTATAGCCGATTCGTGAGCCCGCTTCAATCGCCAGTGGCGCCAAAACGGGCATACGGCCGACTATTCAGGGCTGCAGATGATCCAGTTCGCCGTCCATATCGAGTTCGGTCAGCTCGGTAAACCCGCCGATGCACTTGCCCTCGATCACGATCTGCGGGACCGTGCGCGCACCATTGGTGACGACTGCAAACTCTTTCATGGCTTCACGATCGAGGTCGATTCGAACCTCGTCATAACCGATGCCGCGCTTGTCGAGAAACGCTTTGGCTTTGACGCAAATCGGGCACGTTCCTGTGCTGTATACCTTGACGACGTTCATGGGGTTTCCTGGATTTCACTTATTTGAGATTGAGCACATCGCGCATGTCATACAGGCCCGGGGCACGGCCCTGCAGCCATTTGGCCGCACGCAGCGCACCCTGCGCAAAAGTGGCACGACTGCTTGCCTTGTGGGTGAGCTCGACACGTTCGCCGATGCCGGCAAACAGCAGCGTGTGGTCGCCCACGATGTCGCCGCCGCGCACGGTGGCAAAACCGATGGTTTTGGGGTCGCGTTCGCCGGTCATGCCTTCGCGACCGTACACAGCGCACTGCGCCAGATCGCGTTGAAGTGCCCCGGCAACGGCCTGCCCCAAGCCGAGCGCCGTTCCTGAAGGCGCATCAACCTTGTGGCGATGGTGGGCCTCGATGATCTCGATGTCATAGCCATCTTCCAGCACCTGCGCGGCAAGCTCGGCAAGCTTCATCAACAGATTCACGCCCACGCTCATATTGGGTGCAAAAACAATGGGGATCTGCCGCGCTGCTGCGGCAATACGCGCCTTGCCGGCCTCATCGAACCCCGTCGTGCCGATGACCAGCGGCACGCCAGCCGCCGAACAGGCGTCGAGATAGGTAAATGTCGCCTCGGGACGTGTGAAATCAATCAGAACGTGCGCATTGTGCAGCGCAGCCGCGAGCTCGTCGGTTACCCGCACATTGCTGGCCGTGCCCCAGGCCGCACCCGCATCCTGGCCCAGCAAGGGGCTGGCGGGACGATCGATCGCCGCATGCAAAGCGCACCCTGCGTCCGCAGCAACTGCCTCGATCAGGGCACGCCCCATCCGGCCGGACACGCCGGCGATGGCAACCTGCACCGTCACGGCTGTACGCCCGGTGAGGGAGGAACCGGCGTCGCAACGGGAACGGCTGGCGATTGGGGCTCTACCGAAGAAGTTGTGCCCGGCACGTCAGAAGTCGGGGCAGGAGGCGCAGGCATATCCCCTTCGATACGTGCGAGCGTATCGCCCTCAAAAAACAGGCTGATGCGCTTTTGCTCGACCAGGCTGCCCGCTTCATAGTAGACGTACACGTAGTCCCAGCGATCGTTGCGGAAGGGGTCCACCACCAGCGGCGTTCCCAACAAAAAGCGGACTTGCGAACGGCTCATTCCCGGTTTCAGGCGGGCGACGCTTTCGGCATCGAGGGCGTTGCCCTGCTGCACATTGACACGATAGGGTCCAAACTTCTGGACGCGCTCAACCAGCGAACACCCGGCAAGCAGGCTCAAACATATTACGGGAAGCAAAACACGACGCATAGCCAAGTAGCCAGAAGGGATAAGGCGGGGGTGAAAAGACGTATCATAACGTATTCGTGTTCCCATTCTGGAGCCCCCATTGAGCAACCCCTCCGATCTCAAAAACATCGGTCTCAAAGCCACGCTGCCACGGCTGAAAATCCTCGATTTATTTGAGCAAAGCGACAAGCGTCACATGACGGCAGAAGAGGTGTATCGACTGCTGACTGACGATGGCCAGGATATTGGCCTGGCAACGGTGTATCGCGTGCTGACGCAGTTCGAACAGGCAGGTTTGTTGATGCGCCATCATTTCGATAGCGACAAGGCGGTTTTTGAACTCAATCACGGCGACCATCACGACCATCTGGTTTGCATGCAATGCGGCAAGGTCGAGGAATTCATCGACGCCGAAATCGAGAAGCGCCAGCACCGGATCGCCAAGGAACGCGGCTTCGCCATCCACGATCATTCGCTGCAGATCTACGCCGATTGCATCAAGGAAAACTGCCCCAACCGCAAGCCGAGCCCAGCGCGTCAACGCTGACCGGAGTGCCGTATCGCGGGCTGGAGTACATTGCACAGCGCGGCCACCCCCTCAACCAAACGTGGCGTCGGACGGTGCAGACGATCCGCATCAATGCGCACGAAGGCCTGCCTTTTCACTGCAGGCAGCCCCGGAAACCCTTGCCACTGCGCGCGCATGTCCGGCGCATCGCTGCCACTCACGACCACCTCCGGCGCACGCTGCAACACAGCCTCGCGTGACACCACCGGCGACAACCCGGGCAGATCGGCAAACACGTTGAGTGCGCCACACAGCTGCAGCGCATCGCTGATCCAGTGCGCCCCGCCCACCGTCATCAGCGGCCGATCCCACACCTGATAAAACACCTTGAGCGGAGGCTGCCCGGGATTTCTCATTTGCAACGCAGCCAGCCGTGTCCGGTATGCCTTTGCCGCAGCCTCGCCCTGTTCCTCATGGCCGGTCGCCACGCCAAGCATACGCAGCAGGCGTGCAACGTCGTCAAGCCGGGTGGCACGGGTTTGCAAAACCGGCACCCCCATTTTCTTCAGGCCATGAATATCGACGGCGCGATTGCCGTCCAGCCATACAAGCACCAGGTCGGGTTTCAGCGCCAGGACGCGTTCGAAATTCACCCGGCTGAAATCACCGATGCGTGGCAACGCCTGAGCAGCGGGCGGATAATCGCTGGCACTATCGACGCCCACGATCTGCGGGCCCGCGCCAACGGCAAACAGCAGTTCGGTCAGGTGGGGCGTCAGGGAAATAATGCGCTGCGGCGGGCGGGCAAATGCGAGCATCTGTCCGGCATCGTCGCGCACTTCGATCATCGCGGCCTGCGCTGGCCATGCCAGCAACGCGCACAGGCAAACAAACAGGAAGCGGATCACCGCCCGGGCAAGCTTCCGCCGTGGAAGATCAGGCTGGCGAATCCTCTACTGAAGCGCAGACGCGTCATCGATGCGCTTGCCACTTCAATCCGGTAGGCATGCTGCAGCGGGATATGCAGCGCCCAGGCCAGCGCCATGCGCACCACACCGGCATGCCCCACCACCAGCACATGCTGGTCGGGGCTCTGCGACACCACGGCATCGAGGCCGGCGGCCACCCGTGCCTGAAAGTCTGCCAGCGGCTCGGCGCCTTGCGGGCGCGCGTGGACGGGATCACCCTTGAAACGCGCCAGGGTTCCGGGCGCCTCCAGTTCGATTTCGGCAGCGGTCTTGCCTTCCCACACGCCAAACCCCACTTCCTGCAAGCGTGGATCGAACGCAAGCGGCAGCTTGTGACGCTCGGCCAACATTTCTGAAAAGGCGCGGCAACGCGATAAAGGCGACGACACGATCCGCGTCCATGGCGCCTGATCGCCCACTGCCGCATGCATCTGCGCCCAGCCCTTTTCCGATAGTGGATCGTCGATCTGCCCCCGGTATTTGCGTCCACCCACTGGCTCGCCATGACGCATCAAGTCCAGCGTTACGCTCATGCCAGCACCACCAGATTATCGCGATGGATCAGCTCGGGTTCATCCATATAGCCCAGCTCGGACTCGATCGCGCTGCTGGGTTTGCCGGCTATTCGCCGCGCTTCGCTGGCGCTGTAATTGGCCAGCCCGCGCGCAATTTCGCGTCCGTTCATGTCGCTTACGGTAACGACTTCACCGCGCTCGAATTCACCGACAACGCATTTCACCCCAACCGGCAACAGGCTTTTTCCCTCGTCGCGCAAGGCTCGCACGGCCCCCTCGTCCAGCACCACGCCGCCATGCAATTGCAGATGGTCAGCCAGCCACTGGCGTCGTGCCGCGAGCGGCGCCTGGCGCGCCACCAGCTGGCTGCCGATCGTCTCCCCTGCAGCCAGACGCAACAACACGCGTTCTTCACGCCCGCTGCAGATCACGGTATGCGCGCCGCTACGCGCCGCACGTTTGGCGGCAAGAATCTTGGTCAGCATGCCGCCCGTTCCCACGCTGCTGCCTGCCCCGCCTGCCATACGTTCGAGTTCGGGGTCCCCCGCCAGGGCATCGCTCACCAGGGTCGCTGTCACATCGCGGCGCGGGTCGGCGGTATACAAGCCGGTCTGGTCGGTCAGAATGATCAGGCAGTCGGCCTCGATCAGATTGGTGACCAGCGCGCCCAGCGTGTCATTGTCGCCGAGGCGGATTTCATCGGTGGCGACCGTGTCGTTTTCGTTGATGATCGGCACCACCTTCAGTTCCAGCAATGTGCGCAAGGTTGAGCGCGCATTCAGATAGCGCGTGCGGTCAGCCAGATCTTCGTGGGTCAGCAAAACTTGTGCAGCATGTAGATTGTGGGTGCGAAAAATGGATTCATACGCCTGTACCAGCCCCATCTGGCCGACCGCAGCCGCTGCCTGCAGTTCATTGACTGCCTTGGGGCGCTTGCTCCAGCCCAGCCGCGCGATTCCCTCGGCAATCGCACCCGAGGACACCAGCACGACCTCCCTGCCCTGTTCGGCAAGCGCAGCAATCTGCTCGGCCCAACGCGCCAGGGCGGCATGATCGAGCCCGCGGCCCTCGGCGGTGACCAGACTCGATCCGACCTTGACGACAATACGCCGCGCATCCTTGACGATCGACGTATTCATCGCGCCCCCTGCTGCAGATTGCTCACGGCAGTTTTCACGTCTTTAACGGCAATCCCGTCGGGGCAGAAAAATCCCTCATACAGGGCTCTCTGGTATGAAAGCGGCGAACGAAACTGGATGTCCTTCCAACCGGCATCACGGGCCTTGGACCAGCTACCGTCAGGATGCCCATAAGCGTACAGACGGCTTTCGCCGGTTTCGCAGCGCAATCCTTCGAACGAAATGTTTTTTGCGCCACCAACCGTTTCGATCACGGCCGTATAGCGAACCACATGATCTTCGCTCACGCTGATCGATACCGCGTCGATGAAATAACGATGCCTGGTCGCGGCGGAAACGGAAAAAGGCAGCAGATTTTCGGTCCGGGGATAGGCTGGCAACTGCGCGGCCACCTCGACCCAGGGTTTGTCCTGTTCGAAATCCTGTTCGATTGTCCCCCACTCAGCGTGGGCTAGCAGGGGCAGATACAGCAAAAACATCAAAGGCTTTTTCATGCGCGCCAATTGTATGGGCTCGGCACGGGAAAGTCTTCGCCCAGATACCGGACTTGCGACAACAGTCACAAATAAGGCATGTCGATTTTTTTTACAGAAACGTGATTTCCTCACGCATAAAATTCAGCACAGAACTCTGCAACACCATGAAATAAAAAGACAAAATAACCACATTCCAGAAATGGCATGCTGCTTGCTAATGATTCGGATGTGGTCGCACAGACCATTCTCAATCAATATAAATAACGGAGTTTCTTAAAACATGAACCAAACCTTACTCAGCCTCGCGCTTGCGGGCATCACCCTGTTCTCTGCCGCACAGGCACAAGCCGGCGCAATCCACGACGCCGCCCTGTTCACCGACAACACGCTTGCACGCAACGACGACCAGTCGACAGGCTCCGTGGCGATTGGCTTCGCCCTGAATTTCAACGGCATCAATCACTCCAACCTGTTCGTCAACAACAACGGCAACGTCACGTTCAATGGGCCGTTGACCACTTTTACGCCGTTTGCGATTAAATCCGGCTCGACGCCCATGCTCGCCCCCTTCTTTGCCGATATCGACACCCGCAACGCAGCGAGCGGCGTCGTGCAATACGGCCAGGACGTCATCGGCGGCCACAACGTGTTCGGCGTGAACTGGATCAATGTCGGCTACTTCAGCAGCCAGGCCGACAAACTCAACAGCATCCAGCTCATCATCACCGAGCGCGCCGACACCGGCGCCGGCAACTTCGATTTCGAATTCAATTACGACACTATCCTGTGGGAAACCGGTAGCTCCAGCGGCGGCACTAACGGTTTCGGCGGCATCTCTGCCGCGGCTGGCTACTCCAACGGCGCATCCACCTTCTTCGAGTTCGTTGGTTCGCGGGTCAACCGCGCTTTCCTCGACTCCAGCGCAAGCGGCCTGATCCACGGCTCGCGGAACTCGAACACCAACGGCCAATACATCTTTACTGTCCGCAACGGTCAGGTGGTCAACCCCAATCCGATCCCCGAGCCCGCTTCTCTTGCGCTGGTGGGGCTCGGCCTGGCCAGCATGGGCATGATGCGTCGCCGCAAAGCGCACGCCTGAGTCCAACCCGGCTTCAGCAAAACGGCAACGCATGTGCGTTGCCGTTTTTTTCGCCCTCGAACCTGCCCGCCCCGTATCAGCGGTATTGATATTCCCGGCTGAACCGATAGTTCGGCTGCTCGCCGCTCACACCCTTGCCGGCCAGCACCTGCCACAACTCCAGCCAGCCGCGATCGAAAGCATGAGCGGAACCTGCCAGGTAGACACGCCAGATACGGTACTTTTGTTCGCCTATCAGGCGGCTGGCGGCGTCGGCATGCTGTTCCAGCCGGGCCACCCAGTGCCACAGCGTTTTCCCGTAATGCGGGCGCAGATTTTCGGCATCCAGACATTCCAGGCCGCTGCCTGACGCGGTACGTAACACGTCCGACACATGAACCAGTTCACCGCCTGGGAACACATAGTCTTCGACGAACTCGGCAATACCGCTGCCCAGACCGCCTGCTGCAGGGGTGGCTGCGGTGATACCGTGGTTGAGCGCCAGGCCGCCGGGCTTCAGCAGCGCGGCGATCTGATCGAAATACGCCATGAGATTGGCACGACCGACGTGTTCGAACATGCCGACGCTGGCGATCTTGTCATAGCCGTCCCGCTCCGGAACGTCGCGGTAATCCAGCTTGCGGACCTCGACGCGGCCCGTCAATCCACGTGATTCGATCAGCTGGCTGACATAGGCATGCTGGTCATCCGACAGGGTGATGCCCACCGCCTGTACGCCGTAGCGTTCGGCGGCATGCAGGACCAGCCCGCCCCAACCACAGCCGATATCGAGAAAGCGTTCACCCGATCTGAGGTCGAGCTTGCGGCAGATGTGATCGAGTTTGGCTTCCTGTGCGGCATCCAGGCTCATGTCCGGGGTCTTGAAATACGCGCAGGAATATACCCGCCGGGCGTCCAGCCACAGACCGTAAAAATCGTTGGATACGTCATAGTGATACTGGATGTTCTTGCGGTCCTGATTACGCGTGTGGCGCCACCACTTCCAGCCTTCCGAATCCGGTTTCGGCGTGCATGCGCTGGCGTTGCAGAGGCGATCGCCGAGCGCCAGGATATCGCGGATGTCGCCCTCCAGATCGAGTGCCCCCTCGACATACGCTCGCGCCAGGACGCCCAGGCTGGGATCGGCCATGGCCTTGAGACTGGTTGGACGATGCAGGCGCAAACGCACGCTGGCATCCGCAACCGCTCCGAGCCGTTCGCCATTCCACAGCTCAACCACCAGCGGCAAACCGGATGTTTCCAGCCGCCGCCGTACCTGATGAACCAGCAATTGATCCAGCATCGCGCCCTCCCGGAATAAAAGGCGCCAGGTTTGGGGTTTACGCGCCTGCTTTGAATTTAGGCCAGATCGGCCACCAGCGCAGCACGCGCGTTCTCTGCCAGGGTGATTGCTTCCACCGGATAGGCAACGAGGTCTATCCCCATGCGGATGGCCGCGCCCGACTTGGCTGCCGCGGCCGAGGTGGCATCGAGCTCAAAACGCAAGAAGTGCACCGCCGACGTTTTCTCCGCGTTCTCGCGTTCCATGTCTTCGTCCGCGATGGCGTAGACCCGCGGCTGATCCGCCACCTGAACCCACACCCTGTCCTCGATCCCCTTCAGTTTCCCGAGGGCGAGCTGGCGCTCGTCCGGATCGGGGTACTCGATCATCATGGTCGCCTTCCAGTTGCTGCCATCCGGAATCAGCGGGTTGTAGGCATCCAGTTCGTCCTGGATACCCGCGTCTTCGAAGGTTCGCTCGGCGCGCAGCATTTCCTGAATCTGGTAACGCATGGTTTTCTCGTCTTCGAAAATCAGCGTCACGTGCCCGCCCAACGCCACAGAGCGGTTTTTCTTGTGCGCGATCATCTCGCTGCGATAGGCCGGACGAACCTTGGCATAGCTTTCCAGGCTCATCAGGCTGTCACGGGTAATCTGGGGCATGTTCTTCTCCTGACTCAACGGATTATTCGAGGCCGTATGCAATGCGCAACAGCGTGATCGGGTGCCGCTTTTCGGCGGTGGCGCTCTCGCCCATTCCCTGCAGGATGTGGCGCGCGGCAATCGCACAGTCCGAGCTGACGTAATCAGGTTGCGGCTCGGCCATCTGGCGGAACACCGGCTTGCCAATTTTCATCGACTTGTCGAAATACTCCGATTTCACGCCCCAGGTGCCGTCGTGGCCCGAACAGCGCTCGACCATCGTTACCTTGGCGCCCGCCAGTTGCAGGGCGTCGCGCGTCTTGTTGCCGATGTTCTGCACCCGCTGGTGGCAGGGCACGTGATAGGCAACCTTGCCGAGCGGCGAGTTGAAATCGGTCTTCAACAGTCCGTCGACATTGCGCGCCATCAGGTATTCGAAGGGATCCCACATCGCGTCCCTGACGGCCAGCACATCGGCGTCATCGGGGAACATCAGCGGCAGCTCCTGCTTGTACATCAAGGTGCAGGACGGCACAGCGGCCAGGATCGCATAGCCCTCATGCGCCAGTTTCGCCAGATGCGGAATGTTGATTTCTTTCAGTTTCTGCACTGCGTCAAGATCGCCCAGCTCGAGTTTGGGCATGCCACAACAGGCTTCCTTATCCACCAGCACGGCGGGAATTTCGTTGTGCGCCAGCAGTTTCAGCAAATCATGGCCGATGTCGGGCTCGTTGTAATTCACATAGCAGGTCGCGTAGATCGCCACTTTGCCAGGCGTTTTCGCCCCGGGCTTGACCGCGAAATCACTGCGCGGTTTGGCAGTGGAACGGAATTTTTCGCTGTCGTATTCGGGCAGCTGGCGGTCGGGATGAATGTGCAGCACGCTAGCGACCATCTTGCGGATCGGTTTGCTCTTCAGGCTGGCATTGACTGCCTGCACGACGACGGGAATCGAAGCGAGCTTGCCCATCGCATCGGTACTGGACAGCAGCTTGTCGCGGAATGTCGTGCCGCCTTGCTTGAATTTGAGCGCCTTGGCACGCAGCATCAGGTGCGGAAAATCAATGTTCCACGGATGCGGCGGCACGTAGGGGCATTTGGTCATGTAACAGAGATCGCACAGGTAGCACTCGTCCACCACCTTCGCATAGTCGGCCTTGGCGACGCCATCCACTTCCTGTGTCGAGGAGTTGTCCACCAGATCGAACAGTGTCGGGAACGCGGTACACAGCGACACGCAACGACGGCAGCCATGACAGGCGTCAAAAACACGCTCCAGCTCGTGATTGAGCTTCCCTTCGTCATAGAAATCCGGAGCTTTCCAGTTGAGCGGGTGACGGGTGGGGGCTTCGAGGTTGCCTTCTCGAGTGCTCATGCGAACTCCTGTGTCATTTTTGCGGGGTGGCTTTCAATTTCCGGAATTAAAAAAGCGGGCCGAATCCGACCCGCTTTTTGCGTGGACAGAATTACGCGCCCAGAGTGTCCAGCGTTTTCTGGAACTTGTTGGCGTGCGAACGCTCGGCCTTGGCCAGCGTCTCGAACCAGTCGGCGATTTCGTCGAAACCTTCGGCACGTGCATCCTTGGCCATGCCCGGATACATGTCGGTGTACTCGTGCGTTTCGCCTGCGATCGCGGTCTTCAGGTTGTCGGCGGTGGGGCCAAAAGCCATGCCGGTAGCGGGATCGCCGCATTTTTCCAGGTATTCCAGGTGGCCGTGCGCGTGGCCGGTTTCACCTTCAGCCGTGGAACGGAATACCGAAGCGACATCGTTATAGCCTTCCACGTCAGCTTTTGCTGCGAAGTAAAGGTAACGGCGATTGGCCTGTGATTCGCCCGCGAAAGCGGCTTTCAGATGATCTTCAGTTTTTGAGCCCTTAAGTTGCATAACCCTATCTCCTTGATTGATGTGCTTGGTTGAGATGCCTGAAGCAGATGCTTTTCAGCCCTGAAATGCTCATCCCCTGACTGGTTCCCCAGTTGAGGATGGATGGTTTTTAGACTAAGTCTAATACCTGAACGAAGAATAGACCCGACGCAATGACGCTGTCAACCGCGCAACAAACATCCATTCCTGGCATAGGGATAAAGCGGCATGCGGCCTGCCTCAAGAGGTAAACTTCCGCCACAGCAGGAGACTGACATGACTTTCGATAAAACTAAATCCGACGCCGAATGGCGCGCCGAACTGAGCCCCGAGCAATACCGCATTCTGCGTGAGCATGGCACCGAACGCGCTTTTACCGGCCAGTACTGGAACAACCACGCGGCCGGAGAATACCGTTGCGCCGCCTGCGGCGAGCCGCTCTTTGCCTCCGGCACCAAATTTGATTCCGGCACCGGCTGGCCGAGCTTTTACCAGGCGATCAACGCCGACGCGGTAGCGGAAAAAACAGACGCCAGCCACGGCATGACGCGCACCGAGGCCTTGTGCCGCCGCTGCGGATCGCATCTCGGCCATGTTTTCCCGGACGGCCCCGCACCCACCGGCATGCGCTATTGCATCAACTCGGCCTCGCTGAATTTTGAAGCCGAACACCCGACGCCGAAACAGGACTGAACCTTGCATATTTTTGACGCCCGCATCACGGCGATCTCCCCCGCCACGCCCAGCATTCATGCGCTACAGCTGGCCATCCCCGACGCCGGCTTCCGCTTTCTGCCGGGGCAATGGGTGGATCTGAGCATCTCGGTTGATGGCAACGTCCACACGGCCGGCTACTCCATCACCACCTCGCCCCTGCATCAGGGCAGCATCGAACTGGCGATCAAGGCCAGCGCACGCCACCCCGTGGCACGCTGGGTGCACGAAAAGGCGCGCGTCGGCGACCCGGTCAAAGTTTCGCAGGCGCAGGGGCCCTTCGTTTACCTGCCGGAAATGAGCGACAACGTGGTGCTGATCGGCGGCGGCGTCGGAATCACCCCGCTGCTCTCGATCTTCCGCCACGTACGCGATGCCAGGCTGACCACCCGGGCGCATCTGGTCTACAGCGTGTCGGACAGCAGCGAGATCCTGTTTCGCGACGAACTCGAGCAGGCCGCCCACACTCACGACAACCTGCATCTCAGCATCACCGTCACCCAGCCCGACCCGCACTGGCATGGCCTCACCGGCCGCATCGACCCGGTCAAGCTGCATGCGCTCGACGTACCGGACGACACGTTGTATTACTTGTGCGGCCCCAAGGGCATGGTCGAAGACATGAGCACGCTGCTGCATGGGCTGGGCGTACCGATGAGCCGGATCATTTTCGAAAAGTGGTGGTAGCGGTTTGACCGGGCCAGCCTTTCGTACCATCGCCCGATCGTCCCCTCCACACTAATCTAGCAACACATCACAACCTGGAGTTTGCCATGCGCCTGACTGCCCTCCTCTTCGCCGCCAGCCTCGCCCTCAGCGCCCACGCCGGCCCCACCGATAGCGTCAAACCCCACCCGGCCAAACAGGTCGCGCCCGACACCTGGGTCATTACCGGTCCGCTGGGCGAGCCTTCGGTCGAGAATCAGAGTTTCATGAACAATCCCGCCTGGATCATCGCCGGCGACCAGGTCATCGTCATCGATCCCGGTTCCAGCGTTCAGGCCGGGCGCATGGTGGTGAAAGCGATCCAGAAAACCACCCGGTTGCCCGTTACGGCCGTGTACAACACCCATGTGCACGGCGACCACTGGCTGGGCAATCAGGCCATCCTCGAAGCCTGGCCCAAAGCCGTGCTGATCGCGCATCCCGACATGATCGCCAAAGCTCACGCCGGCGAAGCAGCCAACTGGGTCAACCTGATGAGCAGCCTGACCAAGGGCTATACCGACGGCACCCAGGCCGTGATTCCCACGGTCGCCACCACCGACGGCATGGTCAGGAAACACGGCAACCGCACGTTCAGGATCTACTCGTCCAACGACGCCCACAGCAAGACCGACATCATGATCGAGATCGACAACGGCGTGCTGTTCACCGGCGACAACGTGCTCAACCAGCGCGTTGCGCGCATGGACGACGGCACCTTCAGCGGTAACATCAAGGCGATCGAGCGGGTGCTGGATTTGCCCGTCAAAGTGGTGGTCCCGGGGCACGGTAATCCCGGCAAGCCCGCCATACTGAAAGCCCAGCGCGATTACTTCCAGGCGCTGCTCGATGCGGTCAGGGTTGAATACGATGCCGGCAAGAGCGACTTCGAAATGAAACCGGATGTGGTCAGGAAACTGGCCGTTTACCAGAAATGGAACGGCTTCGATGATGCGGTCGGCAAGCAGATCAGCCTGGCCGTGCTGGAGATCGAACAGCAGTGAGGCGAGTCAGTCGGGCAGGCGGGTAACGCTGGCGGTTTGCCCCGGCTGCCACTCCCCATCCAGGCTCACCCATTCGACGCGGTTCCCCAGCATGCGCACCACACCGGGACGGCGGTTGTTGCCCGTGTCCGAAAACTCGAAACGGTAGTCGCGCAGGAATTGCAGCTGGCCGAGGCTGTTGCGGGCAAAACGGGTGCGGCTCAGGGCGACACTGTCATCGAGAAACTGCAGTTTGCCCTCGCTGCAGGCGCGACGCCCTACGGCAACAGCCTGTTCGCGCACGTTCATCCCGTCATACCAGTACCAGGCCACTGCGCCTGAGCCGACCAACAGGATGATTTCCCAGCTCATTGCTCGGCAGATTCAGGTTTGACCGGACTACGGAACAAGGCCGCCACCTGCTTCTTGGGCGGCTGACGGTTTGCCACCGGCGCGACAGTTGCTGCCGTGCCCGGAACATAGGGCGCATCGAACAAGCTATCGCGCGATGCGGCGGGCTTGCTGCGCGGCGCACTGCGTTGCTCGGGGGCGCGCTCGATCGGTCGTTCGACTACGGGCTCCACTGCGCGCTCAGGACGCGGCGAACGCGGCTGATACGCGGGCACATCGGCTGCTCCCGGCTCGAAACCGGGAACGATAGTGGTTGCCAGCGGCGAGCCGATCAACTTTTCGATATCCCTCAGATAGCGCGTTTCCGATTCGCTCACCAGCGAGATCGCCTCACCCATGGCGCCCGCGCGGCCGGTACGGCCGATGCGGTGCACATAATCCTCGGCGCTGTGCGGCAGATCATAATTCACCACAAAAGGCAGGGCTTCAATGTCGATCCCACGCGCGGCGACGTCGGTGGCGACCAGCACGCGCAGCGTACCGGCCTTGAACGCGTCGAGCGCCTTGATGCGTTCCTGCTGGGTCTTGTCGCCATGGATGGCGTCCGCATGCAGGCCAAGCTTGTTGAGTTCGTTGGCGAGCCGGTTGCAGCCCAGCTTGGTACCGGTGAACACCAGCACCTGCTTGAGGTCGCGCGTCTTGATCAGATGCGTCAGCAATTGCCGCTTGCGCTCGTGGTGCACCGGGTGCACTACCTGCGTCACGTTCACCGCTGTGGCGTTGCGCGCCACTTCGATGAAGGTCGGATTGTTGAGGATGCTGTCGGCAAGCTTGCGGATTTCTTCCGGAAATGTGGCCGAGAACATCATGTTCACGCGCTGCACTGGCAACAGCGCAACAATGCGTTTGAGATCGGGCATGAAGCCCATATCGAGCATGCGATCTGCCTCGTCGAGTACCAGGGTGTTCACCTGGTTCAGCATCAGGGTCTTGTTTTGCACGTGGTCGAGCAGGCGGCCGGGCGTCGCCACCAGGATCTCGATGCCGGTTTTCAGGATTGGAATCTGCGTATTGATATTGACCCCGCCGTAAACCACCAGCGAGCGCAGCGGGATGTGCTTGCAATACGCCTTGACGCTCTCCTCGACCTGAATCGCCAACTCGCGCGTGGGGGTCAGGATCAGGGCGCGAATCGGGTGCTTGGCCGGTGAGGTGCCGTTGTTGGCAAACGGCAGCAGGCGCTGCAGCAAGGGCAGCGCGAAAGCAGCCGTCTTGCCGGTTCCGGTCTGCGCTGCACCAAGAATGTCGCCCCCCTGCAGCGCAAGCGGAATCACCTGCTCCTGAATCGGCGTTGGCGTGGCGTAGCCCATGTCGTCGAGGGCACGCAGGATGTCGGGCGCAAGTCCCAGTTCAGCAAAAGTGGTCAAAGTCCATCCAGTAAAATTCCAGCAGGGAACACCCCCAGCCTTAAATACAGATCCAGTCAAAGCCCGCCGTCTGGCAGGCGACCCGCACTTCCTCGTCCGCGCAGTTCAACACTTCGGCCAGTGCACGCCGCGCCAGCGCATCGGTGTTGTTGGTGCGCGAAACATGCGCGGCCATCACGCATTGCAACTTGTCGTGGCGCAGCGTGTGCAGCAAGGCAGCCGACTGCGCGTTTTCCAGATGGCCGAAGCGTCCGCCCACCCGCCGCTTGAGCCCTGCGGGATACGGCCCCTGGTCCAGCATGGCCGCGTCGTGGTTGCATTCCAGCACCAGCGCGTCGACGCCGCTCAAGGTCGCCTCGATATGTGGTGTACTGCATCCCACATCGGTCAGCACACCAAGCCTGCGCTGACCGTCGCCAAAGACGAACTGCACCGGCTCGCGCGCATCGTGCGGCACTGGGTAGGGCTGGATTTCCAGGTCGTCGACAGCAAAGGCCGCATGGCTGTCGATAACCTGCACGGCCACGCCGTCGAGATCTTGCGCCATGGCCAGCGTGCCCGCGGTCAGCCACACCGGCAAGCGGTGCTTGCGCGCCAGCCGCCCGACGCCGCCGATATGGTCGCCATGCTCGTGCGTTACCACGATACCCGCCAGATCCGACACTTCCAGCTTCAGCCGTGCCAGCCGTGCAATGCTGTCGGCCAGTCCGAAACCACAATCCATCAACACCCGGGTGGAACCGGCCTCGACCACCAGGCCATTGCCATCGCTGCCGCTACCGAGACTGGCAAACCGCATCACACCGGCTTTCGCGTCACTTCAGATCCATGTACAGCAGTTTGATGATGCGGTTCCGCGTCTCCGCCTCGAGCGTCTTGCCCTCGGCTGGCGCTACGGTCACGCGGCTCTTGTCGCCCGTCTCGGTGACCACGATCTGCAATTGCGGCGAGGTTTGCAGCTTCTTGCTGTTCCAGAAGGCCAGGCTGCTCAGAAAGCCTTCATCCTTCTTGCTGGCGTTGTCGATTTCCGGGTCAATGTAGCGTACAAAATAGATGCCCTTGGAACGGTCGCGGTCTTCCACGGCGAAACCGATCCGATCCAGCGACAGTCCGACCCGACGCCAGGCGCGATCGAAGCTTTCGTCCATTTCCAGCACCGATCCGCCGGCTTGCGTGACGATGCGCGCCTGCTCGGGCGTCTGCTGCTTGGCCAGCAAGGCATCCGCCTGTTGTTCTGCGACGCCGAAGCGCGCCATCAGACGACGCAGCATTTCAGCTTCGAGATCGGGATCGGGCGGGCGCGGCTGCCACTTGGTCTGATCCTTGAACTCCGTCGTGTAAATTTCCATCATGCCGCGATGACTGACGTAGATCTCGGTGCTGGGCAGCCCCGCCCCGCCCGCACCGGCCTCGATGCGGGTGCGGAATTTGTCGCGCTCGGGCGTGGAATACATGCCTTCCATCACCTTGCCCAACAGGTTCCTGATCCCGTCCTGCGGAATCTTGGCGCGGTTTTCCGCCCAATCGGTTTCCATCACGCCGGTTTCGGGCGATTCCAGATTGATGATGAAGCCGTTTTCCTGCCAGAAATCCTTGACCACCGGCCACACCTGCTCCGGTGTGGCCTGCACCACCAGCCAGCGCTGCGAACCCGATTTTTCGATCCGCACCTTGTCCTGCGCCGGCAGCAGCGCCCCTGCAGTGGCTGGCGTGGTCTTGCGGTCCTTGCTGTAGGTCGACAGCGTCGCAGCGCCTCCCGGTGCATCGGGAATGGTGTAGCGGTTGTCGCCTGTCGGCGCCGTCAGGTCGGGCGGCAGTTCCAGGGTGGGCAGCTTTTCGGCTGATTTGTAATCGATTTTTTTCGATTCCATGCTGCAGCCCGAAACGATCAAGCTGGCAAACAAAAATAGGGGCAGTAAACGCATAAGAGTCCTAAAGCAAATTCTCAGAGCAGCCCTGCGTGACGCATCGCGCTGCGCAGGGTCTCGTGTAATCCGGCTGACAAGGGGGTAAGCGGCAAGCGCAAACCGGCGGGTATCAATCCCAGTTCCGCACAGGCCCACTTGACCGGGATCGGATTGGCCTCGACAAACAGCTTGTTATGCAGGGGCAGCAACGCGTTATTGAGTTCACGCGCACGCACCAGGTTCCCTGCGAAAGCGGCGACGCACATTTCATGCATCAGCTTCGGTGCAACGTTGGCCGTCACCGAAATCACACCATGCCCGCCCAAAAGCATGAAGGGCATCGCCGAGGCATCGTCGCCGCTGTAGAGCGCAAAGTCTTTCGGCGCCTGTCGCAGGAAATCGCCGGCGCGTTCCATACTGCCGGTGGCATCTTTCAAACCGATGATGCCGGGCACGCTGGCCAGACGCAACGCCGTTTCGTTGGACAGGTCCGCGACCGTGCGTCCGGGAACGTTGTAAAGGATCAGCGGCAAATCGACCGCTTCGGCGATCTTTTTGTAATGCTGGTAAAGGCCTTCCTGCGTCGGTTTGTTGTAGTACGGCACCACCGACAAGCCGGCCTGGGCGCCGGCACGCTTGGCGCACTCGGTCAGTTCGACCGCCTCGGCCGTGGAATTCGCGCCGGTGCCCGCGATCACCGGCACCCGGCCGGCCGCCTGCTCCACCGTAGCGCGAATCAGCTGGCAATGCTCGTCGAACGTGACCGTAGGCGATTCGCCGGTGGTGCCGACGATCACGATACCGTCCGTGCCTTCCGCAATGTGCCAGTCCACCAGGCGGCGCAACGCATCGAGATCGAGCGCACCGTCGTCCGTCATGGGGGTGACAATCGCAACCAGACTGCCTCTGATCATATTTATTTCCGCCATCCTGTTTTCACCGCTGTTTTCAGTATCCACGCCGTTACATGCCGGCGGAGTAAAACCAAGCTCGGCATTCTAATCCATCTCACCGGGTGAGCCTATCCGGCCGACGTGTCCAATCCTGCTCATGGCTGCCGGTTGCTGACGCCACAGCGGGGGAAATGAACGACGCGGTGTTTGAGCGCATCCGAGGTGTTCTACAATCCGCAGTCGCAACACGAAACAGCCCACCGCTGTGCCGGTTACCCATAATTTTTATCCTGCCTGAAATGAACCTCGTCCTCTTCGACCTCGACAACACGCTGCTGGCCGGTGATTCCGACTACGAATGGGGGCAGTTCCTGATTGCCAAGGGCGCAGTCGACGGCGCGCACTACGCAGCCAAGAACAAGGCGTTTTACGAAGATTACAAAGCCGGACAGCTGGACATCTATGCTTTCCTTGCATTTGCCCTGCGCCCGCTTGCCACTCACTCACGCGTGCAACTCGAAGCCTGGCGTGCCGAATACGTGGAAACACGGATCAAGCCCATGATGACTCCGGCCGCGCGCGATCTGGTGAAGCGCCACCTCGACGAAGCCGATCTGGTTGCAGTCATCACCGCCACCAACAGTTTTGTGACCGCGCCCATCGCCCGCGAATTCGGCATCGCCCACCTCATCGCCACCGACCCCGAGGAAATCGATGGCCGTTTCACCGGCGAGGTCCACGGTACGCCCTGCTTCCGCGAGGGCAAGGTCGCCCGCTTGCAGCATTTTCTCGCTGGTCTGGGCACGCAACTGGACCAGCTCGACAGCAGCTGGTTTTACAGCGACTCGCATAACGACCTGCCCCTGCTGGAAATCGTTCAGCACCCAGTCGCCGTCGACCCCGACCCCACCTTGCATGCGCATGCGCAGGAAAAGGGCTGGCCGGTCATTTCGCTACGATAAATCCAGACCGCCCTGCCTCCATGCCCTCCTCATCCGGCACTCTTGCAGAAAGCATCACCCGCCAGCGCGAGGCGCTGAAAACCCTGCTGCGCGAGCCGCTGGCGCAGACCGCCCAAGCCTGCAGCCAGGTCTGGGGCGACCGCCAGGCACTGAACGCCATCCTCAGCGAGAGCCTGGCGCAGCAAGCCATCTGCAAATACATGTATGCCCTGGACACCCAGGCCATCCAGATCAGCGACACCCTCGGCCGTGACGGCGCAGTCGTGCCCGATTTCGGCCGCAACCGCGCTGATCGCCCCTACATGAACGAGCGCGTGCCCAGCGAAGGTTTCCTGCTGTCGCAGGCCTACATCAGCCTGCGCGCCAAGCGTCCCTCGCTCACCGCCATTCAGATCGTGCGCGACGCCAACGGCCGCGTGCTCGGCTTCGTCGGCGCCGATTTCGACCTGCGCAACCTGCCGCTGACCGGCAAGCTCTACGACGAGCCGACTCACTGGCGACAGATCAAGGGCGACCCCGCCATCCGCGGCACGGTGTTCCACCAGACCCGCAGCGACAGCCAGATGGACATCAACATCGATACCGTGCTGGGCGTACTCGAAGAGTTGATGACCGGTCACGGCGTGTATCACGTGATCCTGCACTTTTCCAGCAGCCGCGCCGTCATCTGGCTGTTCGACGATCCCTACCGCTACCGCCTGCTCGATATCGACGCGCTGACCGATCCCAACATCTGCCTGGTGTATCCCGAACGCGCCTATCCCGCCGACGCCCTCGTTCCGCGCGACCGTATCCGCGCCGTACTCGACGGCCTGCGCGACCTGCGCTTCATGGACGAAATGTTCTACCTGCGCAGCGGCACCCTCAACATTTTCAACGGCGTTGTCGGCCTGACTTTCTCGTGCGACGGCTCGCACTATCTGCCGTGGGGCGAGTTCCTCGGCAAAGGCTACGATTTCTGGGCCAGCGACAAGGCTATCGGCAGATAAGCCGGGCTTCGCTGCACGCGCCCACTCGAAATACCGGAAAACAAGCTGTTTACCCCGTCGCCCCACATCAATCACGTTGCGTGGTCAGGGTTGAACCGCAGCGCCACATCGGCGGATAATGCGCCATTGTCCCGGATCGCCTGTTTTGGAAACCTACCTCCTCATCCTCATTTCAACGGTGTTTGTGAACAACATCGTAATGGCCAAGATTCTGGGCCTATGCCCCTTCATGGGCGTGTCGAAAAAATTGGAAGCCGCGATCGGCATGGGCCTGGCGACGACTTTCGTGCTGACGCTGGCCTCCGGTGCCAGCTATCTGGTCAGCGAATACCTGCTCGGCACCGACCTCATCTATCTGCGCACGCTGTCGTTCATCGTGGTGATTGCCGGGATCGTGCAGTTCACCGAAATGTTCATCCACAAATCCAGCCCGGTGCTATATCAGGTGCTGGGCATTTACCTGCCACTGATCACCACCAACTGCGCGGTGCTGGGCATTCCATTGCTGAACGCGCAGGAACAGCACGGTTTCGTCGAATCGCTGTTTTTCGGCGCAGGCGGGGCTATCGGCTTCACGCTGGTGCTGATCCTGTTTGCCGGCATCCGTGAACGACTGGAAACCTGCGATGTGCCCGCGCCATTCAAGGGCACCAGTATCGCGATGATTACCGCCGGACTGATGTCGCTCGCCTTCATGGGCTTTTCCGGGCTGGTCAAGTAATGCTCACTGCGATTCTGGTGATGGTCGGCATCGCGGTCGTAACCGGGCTGGTGCTCGGCTGGTCGGCAATCCGCTTCAAGGTGGAAGGCAACCCGCTGGCGGAAAAAATCGATGCCATCCTGCCGCAAACCCAGTGCGGCCAATGCGGCTTTCCCGGTTGCAGACCCTATGCCGAGGCGATTGCCAAGGGCGAAGCCGACATCAACCAGTGTCCGCCCGGCGGCGAAGAAGGCGTCAAAAAACTGGCCGACCTGCTGGGCGTCGAACCGAAATCGCTGGACGAAACCCACGGCACGTCCAAGCCCAAATCGGTGGCCTTCATCGACGAACAAACCTGCATCGGCTGCACGCTGTGCATCCAGGCCTGCCCAGTCGATGCTATCGCCGGCGCGGCCAAACAGATGCACACCATCATCGCGGCTGAATGCACCGGCTGCGAACTGTGCCTGCCGCCCTGCCCGGTCGACTGCATCTCGATGGTGCCGATCGCCGAAGACTTGCCGCACTGGAAATGGAAGCATCCGGTGATCGAAATTAAGCCCGTTGAACTGAAGCGCGTCGCATGAGCCGCGAACTGTTCAAATTCAAGGGCGGCATTCACCCGCCCGGGCACAAGGCGGAATCCACCGGCCGTCCGATCCACCCCGCGCCGCTGCCCAAAAAACTGGTCATTCCCTTGCGCCAGCACATCGGCAATCCGGCCAGGCCCATAGTCGATGTGGGCGAACGGGTGCTGAAAGGCCAGCTGATCGCGGCGGCCGACGGCGCCATTTCGACGGCCGTGCATGCATCCAGCTCGGGCATCGTCAGCGCGATCGGGCCGGCACGCGTACCGCACATTTCCGGCCTGCCGGATGAGTGCATCACGATCGAAACCGACGGCCGCGACGAGTGGATCGCCCACGGCCCGCTCGACTATCAGGCCATGACGCGTGCCGACCTGCTCGCCCACTTGCGCGACATGGGTCTGGCCGGACTGGGCGGCGCAGTGTTCCCCAGTGCCGTCAAGCTCGATCCCGGTGCCGCACAAACCTGTCCCACGCTCATCATCAACGGCGGCGAATGCGAACCGTGGATCACCTGCGACGACATGCTGATGCGCACCCAAGCGGACGCCATCCTGCAGGGCGTGGCGATCATGCGCCATCTGCTCGGCAGCAGCGAAATCCTGATCGGTATCGAAGACAACAAGCCGGAGGCCATTGCGGCCATGCAAGCTGCAACTGCAAAGACTGATTTCGCCGTCGAAACCGTCAGCCTGCCGACACGCTACCCCGGCGGCGGCGCCAAGCAGATGATCGAAACGCTGACCGGCAAGCAGGTGCCGTCGGGCAAGCTTTCCACCGACATCGGCATCCAGGTCTTCAACGTCGGTACCGCCTATGCCCTGGCGCGCGCCGTGCACCACGGCGAGCCTTTGATCTCGCGTCTGGTCACGGTGACCGGCCATGTGCTGCGTGCACAGAATGTCGAAGCCCTGATCGGCACGCCGTTCGACACGCTGATCCAGCTGGCCGGCGACCGCGACGGTACAACGGGCGTTCTGATGGGCGGCCCGATGATGGGTTTGCCGATCCCCGATACGAGCGTACCGGTGGTCAAAGCCACCAACTGCATTCTGGTCGAATCCGCCGAACTGTTTCCGCCGCCGCCGAAGGCGCTGCCTTGCATCCGCTGCACCCGCTGCGCCGATGCGTGCCCGGCCGAGCTGCAGCCGCAGGAGTTGTTCCGCTTCGCCAAATCGGATGATTTTGGCCGCGCGCAGGAATACCACCTGTTCGACTGCATCGAGTGCGGCTGTTGCAGCTATGTCTGTCCCAGCCACATCCCGCTGGTCGATTTTTACCGCTATGCCAAAAGCGAAATCTGGGCGCGTGAACGCGACAAGCGCGCGGCCGATCTGGCGCGCGAACGCCACGAATTCCGCCTGTTCCGTCAGGAACGCGAAAAAACCGAAAAGGCCGAGAAGCTTGCCGCCAAGGCGCAGGCCAAGCGCGCGGAGCTCGCCGCCGCGCCGACCGAGGCCGGCAACAGCGGGACCAGCGAGGCCGATGCCAAAAAGGCCCTGATCGCCGCCGCACTGGCCCGCGCACAGGCCAAAAAAACCGAGACCACGCCGCAAAACACCGACAACCTGTCGCCCGACACCCAGCAAGAGATCGCGGAGATCGAAACGCGCCGGGCTAAAATTCGCGCGCTGGCGAGAAAGCCGCTGGAATCCGAAGAGACCCCCTGATGCCCTCCCCCTTCATCATCGACCGCAGCAGCGTGACCCAGATCATGGCGTGGGTGCTGGCGGCCCTGCTGCCCGGCATTACGGCATATGTCTGGCTGTTCGGCCCCGGCATCCTCGTCACGTTGACCCTGGCCAGCGTCACTGCGCTGGCGGCCGAGGCCGCAATGCTGAAAGCGCGCGGCTACCCGGCCAAACCTTTCCTGGCCGACCTGTCGGCCATCGTCACCGCCTGGTTGCTGGCGCTGTCCCTGCCCTCGCTGGCGCCGTGGTGGCTGATCATCACTGGCACCCTGTTCGCCATCGTGGTCGCCAAGCATTTGTACGGCGGGCTCGGGCAAAACATTTTCAACCCGGCAATGGTCGGCTACGCCGTATTGATCGTGTCGTTCCCGGTTCAGATGACGCAATGGGCGGGGCCGCTCGAATTGACCCTGGTCGAGCCCGGCGCCGTACAGCTTTCCCTGGCGCAAAGCGCCGCCGTCATTTTCGGCGGCGATCTGCCCAAGGCCACGCTCGACGCCATCACCATGGCCACGCCGCTCGATGTGCTGCGAACCGGCCTGTACCAGCAGCTCACCGTTGACGAAACCATGACGCAAGCCATATTCGGCCACTACGGCGGCGTCGGATTCGAATGGCTGGCGGCGGCCTTTCTGCTGGGTGGCCTGCTGTTGTGGGCCTTGCGCATCATCAGCTGGCAGGTACCGCTGGCATTTCTGGCCGGCATCTGGCTCACCGCGGGCTTCCTGCATTTCTTTGACGCCGGCCGTTTCGGTGCGCCGTGGTTCCACCTGTTTTCACCGTCTGTCATGCTTTGCGCCTTTTTCATTGCCACCGACCCGGTATCGGGCGCGACCACGCCGCGCGGCAAGCTGATTTTTGGTCTGGGCGCGGGTTTTCTCACTATCGTCATCCGCACATGGGGCGGTTTCCCAGACGGCGTGGCCTTTGCCATTCTGCTGATGAATCTATGCGTGCCGCTGATTGATCAATACACCCAGCCGCGCGTGTATGGCGAAGCCATCGTTAAACGTGACGACGGCACACGCAAGGAGCCGCGCACGTGAGCGCCAACATAGCCAGCCGCAACGCGCTGCGTACCGGCATCATCCTGCTGATATTTGCCTTCGTCGGCACCGCAATTCTGGCGTTTACCCACCAGTCCACCGAACCCACCATCGTGCGCGGCCAACAGGCCGCAAAGCTCGCATTGCTGAGCCAGGTTTTGCCCGCCACGCTGTACGACAACAACCTTCTGAGCAGCAAAATAACCGTAGCGCCCGACGACCTGCTGGGTAACCAACAAGATTCTTCTCTATGGCTGGCGCAGCGCAATGGCCTGTTCACCGGCGTGGTACTGGAAGCCATCGCGCCCGATGGCTACAGCGGAAACATTACGCTGTTGATCGGCATTGATGCCAACGGCAAGGTCACCGGCGTGCGCGTCACCGCCCACCGCGAAACCCCGGGCCTGGGCGACTACATTGAGCGTACAAAAAGCGCCTGGATCGACCAGTTCGCTGGTAAATCGCTCACCAACCCACCGCCCAAAAACTGGAAAGTCGTCAAGGACGGTGGTTCGTTCGATGCCCGCGCCGGTGCCACCATCACCCCGCGCGCGGTAGTCAGGGCCGTCAAAAATGCGCTCGAATACTTTGCCAAGCACCGCGCGGAATTCAACGCGCCACCAGCCAAGGAGCCACCAGCATGATTTCCATGTCCGAATTCCGCAGCCTTTTTCACAATGGCCTCATCAAGCAAAACACCGGGCTGGTGCAACTGTTGGGCCTGTGCCCGTTACTGGCGATCAGCAACAACGTGATCAACGCCTTGTCGCTAGGCATCGCGACCGCGCTGGTGATGGCGGCCTCCAGCGGCGCGGTGTCGTCGGTGCGCCATTTCGTGCCAAGTGAAATCCGCATCCCGGTCTTCGTCCTCATCATCGCCGCACTGGTCACCGTGATCGATCTGGCCATGAACGCCTACGTCCACCCCCTGTATCTGGTACTGGGGATTTTCATTCCGCTCATCACCACCAACTGCATCGTGCTGGCGCGTGCCGATGCGTTCGCCGCTAAAAACCATCCGCTGCACAGCGTGATCGATGCGCTGGCGATGGGACTGGGACTGACGCTGGTGCTGGTGGTGCTGGGCGGCATCCGCGAAATCATCGGCCAGGGCACGCTGTTTTCCGGCATCGACCTCGTCTTCGGCGAATCCGCCAAAGCCTTCATCCTGCATGTGCTGCCGAACTATCAGGGATTTCTGCTGGCCGTTCTGCCACCCGGCGCATTTATCGCGCTGGGCCTGCTGATCGCGGCAAACAACAGCTACAAGGCGCGCAGCGCACAACGGGCGCGGGCTGCCGTAGCTGCTGCAGTGTGAACCCGGCAAGATGAATCCAGCCAAACGCCACGCGATCTTCAGCCGCCTGCGCGCAGCCAATCCCCATCCCACCACCGAACTGGAATACAGCACCCCCTTCGAATTGCTGGTGGCGGTGGTGCTGTCGGCACAATCGACAGACAAGGGCGTGAACCTCGCTACGCGCCGTCTGTTCCCGAAGGCCAATACGCCGGAAGCCATTTACGCCCTGGGCGAGGCGGGCCTGGCCGACGCCATCAAGACCATCGGCCTGTACAAGAGCAAGGCCCGCCATCTCATCGCCACGTGCCGCATGCTGATCGAGCAGCACCACAGCAGCGTGCCGGCCGATCGCGCTGCGCTCGAAGCGCTGCCCGGCGTGGGACGCAAAACCGCGAACGTCATCCTGAACACGGCATTCGGCCAGCCGACCATGGCGGTCGATACGCACATTTTCCGGGTGGCCAACCGTACCGGTCTGGCGCCCGGAAAAACGGTGCTGGAGGTGGAAAAGAAACTGCTCAAGACCATTCCGGACGAATTCCGCATCGATGCCCACCACTGGCTGATCCTGCACGGGCGCTATACCTGCCAGGCACGCAAGCCGAAATGCGCGGAATGCATCATTGCCGATCTGTGCGAGTTCAAGGGCAAACTCGGCCTGGTTTGAGCCACGTCCTGTTTAATTCACATCATGTTTAACCCCAGCCGCGATCAGGTGCGCCAGTTCTTTTTCGGCGTATGGGCGAAATATCGGACTGGACAGCCCCTTGCGGGAGCCGAGCAGCCTGCGCTCGACGCGATCCTTAGCCATCCCGAATACCACGTCCATCTTGATCATCCCGAGCGCTATCAGGAACGCGACTACCTGCCCGAGGCAGGTGAAACCAATCCGTTTCTGCATTTATCCATGCATCTTGCGATCAGTGAACAGCTGTCGGTCGACCAGCCGCCCGGCATCCGCGCGCGTTACCAGCAACTGCTTGCACTGCACGGCGACGCGATGGCCGCACAGCATGCGGTGATGGAATGTCTGGCCGAGATGATCTGGCAAGTGCAGCGCCACCAGACTGCATTTGACTCAGCTTCGTATTTGCATTGCCTTGACCAACAACTGGGGCTGGCTGGGTAAAATCCGTCCAACCAACCGGCCTGGCGGATGGCCGGTTTTCAGTTTGTCGAAATGTTGTCGATATAACTGGGGTACCCCCCTATTTCGAGCCGTATCGCACTTCGCAAACTGATCGATGAACACCGCTGAACAACTAAACATTAGCGGCCAGCTTCCCTCCCCCAAGGGCGTCGCGCTGGCTGTACTCGAATTATCACGTCGCGAAAACGCGACCCTGGGCGAGGTCGCTCGCGTAGTACAAACCGATCCCGCACTGTCCGGGCGCCTGATCAAGCTCGCCAACACTGCGTCGCACATCTCGCGTCCGGTGGTATCGGTGCAGGAAGCCGTCGTGCGGCAGGGCATGACCTCGGTCCGCCAGCTTGCTCTGGGGTTTTCCCTGCTCGACCAATACCGCTCCGGCATCTGCGTGGGCTTCGACTATCAGGCTTACTGGTCGCATTCCCTGTTGATGGGGCTGGCCATGCAGGCGCTCGGCGCGCGCGTGCGCTCGGCGGCCCCCGACGAATTGTTTATCTGCGGTTTGCTGGCACAGGTCGGACAACTCGCGCTGGCAACTGCCTATCCCAGTGAGTACAGCGGCGTGCTGGCTGGCTATCAGGCTGACCGGACGCAGTCATTGCTGGCGCTGGAGCATGTGCAACTGGAAACCGATCACACCGAACTGGGCGTCGTGATGATGGCCGACTGGGGCTTGCCCAAGGTCTTCACCGAACCCCTCGCACATTATGAAGACCCCGAACATGCCAGCTTCGCCAGCGACTCACGCTCAAACAGCCTGATGCTGATTTTGCGTCTATCGCATCTGCTGGCCGATTACGGGCTCGCCACCGCAGATGCGCGGCCGCATCTGGCGCAGGAATGGATCAAACAGGCCGAAGCAATTGACATCACGCCCGAAACCGCAGGCGGCTTCATCGACAAGGTGACGGCCAGCTGGCGCGAATGGGGTGAGCTGTTGAAGATTCCGACCACGGCGCTGCCGCCTTTCGAGGACATCAGCAAGGGGCAGTCCGACATCAGCGAAGAACAGTTGCCGCTGCGCATCGTGGTGGCTGACGGCAATGCCGCAAGCCGCCGCCAGATCATGAGCTTGCTGGTGGAAAACAGCGCCCATATCGTGTATCCCGCCGAAAACGGCAATGCGGCCCTCGCCCTGGCCATGGAGATTCTGCCGCACGTCATCATTGCGCAGGTCAAGCTGCCCGAGCTTGATGGCTCGGAGTTGTGCCACGCCTTGCGGGCAACGGAAGAAGGCCGCCGCATGCATATCCTGCTGATGGGTGATGAGAATGGCGAAAATCAATCGATGCGCACCTACGAATCCTGCGCGGACGGTTATCTGCCCAGCTCGGTCGATGCACAAGGACTGCGCATTCGCCTGTTCGCCGCGCAGCGCCTGCTGCAATTGCAGAACAACTGGGAAAAGGACCGCGCGCAATTGCGCCAGATTGCCGCCGAACTGGCGGTCGCCAACCGCCGCCTGGCTACCGCCGCACTGACCGATTCGCTGACCGGCTTGTCCAATCGCCGTTCGGCGATGGATCAACTGCAACAAATCTGGAGCGCGACCACCCGTTCCGGTATGCCGCTTTCACTGATCGTGCTCGATATCGATCACTTCAAACAGATCAACGATACCTACGGTCATGCCGTGGGCGATATCGTGCTACGGGAAACCGCCGAGATCCTGCGCAAGTCGGCGCGCCAGGGCGACACCGTCAGCCGCATCGGTGGCGAAGAATTCCTGGTGATCTGCCCCAACACCGACATCAAGGCAGCCACGCAAGCGGCTGAACGCCTGCGCCTCACGCTGGAGTCCAGCAAGATCATGATCGGACGGGAAAACAAGTCCATTACAGTCACCGCGAGCTTCGGTATCTCCAGCAAGCTGGCCAGCACCGCCGACATCGACGCGCTGGTCAACACCGCTGATCTCGCGCTGTATGCGGCCAAGCAGGAAGGCCGCAACCGCTTCTGCGTCCGTTAGCCCGATTCACTGACCGCTGAAAAAAAAACGGGGTGGCCATTTGTGTGGCCACCCCGTTTTTGCTTGGCCCTGCCTCTCAATATTTGAGATACAGGCCTTTTTGCTTGGAAAAATACAACGCCAGGTCCTGCATGTCGGCGTCGCTCAGGCTTTGCACCTGACCGGCCATGATGGGGTTTTTCCGTTTTCCCGCCTTGTAGGCCTTGAGCGAGTGATACAAATAGTCCCGATTCTGACCTGCCAGATTGGGGAACGAAGGCACCGTGCTCACGCCCTCCGCCCCGTGACAGGCCGCACAGGTGGTCGACTTGGCCTTGCCCGCTTCAGCATTGCCGGCAGCCTGACTCGGCAGCGAAATAACCAGCGCAAGACCTGCAAGAACGAATAAAGTACTTTTCATGGGGGTCTCCGCGATCATTTGGCTGGGCCGCTATACGACGATGCGTAATAGGCTGCAAGGTCTTCCATGTCCTGCTCGCTCAGGCTGCCCACGATGCCATCCATGCTGGGATGACTGCGCTCACCCGACTTATAACCCTTGAGGGCCGCCACGATGTACTCGGCATGCTGGCCGCCCAGCTTGGGCACGCTGTACACGCTGGGATAGGCCGTACGCCAGCCCGCGATGCCGTGGCAACCCGCGCACATCGAGGTTTTGGTTTGTCCTGCTTTGGGATCGCCTGCTGCCTGGGCCGGCAGCGCCAGGAACGTCAATACACTTGCACACAGCGTCATCGCGGTAAATTTCATCATCCTCGCTCTTTCTGGTTGGATTGCTGAACCCTGTTCCACGCAGGAGTTGTTCGCAATTATGACCCGTAGCATCTGGACAATGCGTACCCGTGAGGCAAAAAATCCTTTTATGACAATGAGTTATAACATTATTCACTAATATGCTTCTGGACCGTTTGCATCAGCCAGCCTCAAGCCGCCGAGCCACGCAGCAAAGGCAACCGCATCGAATTCGTGCCGGCAAATCTCGTTTTCGCCGTCGAACAACAACGGAACATCCCAGCCGAACCGGTCTTTCAGCGCAGGATCATCATCCACGTCCACCGCCTTGAGCTGGTGCACGCCTGCGCGTGCCCGCACCTGTTCCGCCATGTCCTCGCACAGCGGGCAGCCGGTCCGCGTGTAGAGCGTAAGTTGACGCCCAGGCCTGTCCATCAATCGGCAGATATCTTTAGCGGGACATACAGCGAGCCGTCTCCGCGTTTCACCAGAATAGCCGCAGCCTTTCCAGCCGGTACAGCTGCAATGGCTTTGCGAAAAGCCTCCACTGTTGCAACCTTGCCGTTGTTGACGGCCAGGATCACATCACCGCTGCGAATGCCCGCCCGCAAGGCATCGCCCGTCGCATCCTGCACCAGCAGTCCATAGTCAATCCCGATCTCGCGCCGCTGCTCGGCGGTCAGTTCGGCCAGCGCAAGACCGCCGCGCGAATAGGCCTTGCCGGATTTGCTGGCCACCTGCTCTTCAGCCGGCAATTCGGTCAGCACCACGTTGATGGTCTGCGCCTTGCCCTTGCGCCAGATTTCCAGCGGGATGCTGCTGCCCGGTTTGACGGTGCCGACCATGCGCGGCAAATCGCCGGAGTTTTCCACGGGTTTGCCGTTGAATTTGAGAATGACATCGGCAGCCTGCAGGCCGGCCTTGGCTGCCGGCCCATCCGGTTGCACCTGGGCGATCAACGCGCCGCGCGGGCGATCGAGACCGAACGACTCGGCCAGATCGCTGCTGACTTCCTGGATCACCACGCCCAGCCAGCCGCGCGAGACCTTGCCGCCGGACTTGAGCTGGCTCACCACTTCCATGGCGACATCGATCGGGATGGCAAAAGAAACACCCTGATAACCGCCGCTGCGGCTGTAAATCTGCGAATTGATGCCGACGACTTCACCCTTCATGTTGAACAGGGGACCGCCGGAGTTGCCAGGGTTGATCGCCACGTCGGTCTGAATATAAGGCACGTAGCTTTCCGACGGCAGCGAGCGCCCCTTGGCCGAGACGATGCCGGCAGTCACCGAATTCTCGAAACCGAAAGGCGAACCGATCGCGGCAACGGCTTCGCCGACGCGCAAGGCATCCGGATTACCGAGCTTCACGGCAGGCAGGTTTTGGGCGGTGATTTTCAGCACGGCGACATCGGTGCGCGCATCGGTTCCAATTACTTTGGCGGTGAACTTGCGCTTGTCGGTCAGTTTGACGATGACTTCGTCGGCCCCGCGCACCACATGCGCATTGGTGAGGATGGTGCCGTCGCTTCCGACGATAAAACCGGAGCCTGCGCCATGGCTGGGCGTATCCGGCATCGATCCGCCCGGCATTCCGGGCATGCCGGGGAAAAAGCGGCGGAAGAATTCCTGCATGTCTTCGTTGTTGCCAGGCATATCGGGCGACATGCCATTCGTGCTGCGCTTGGCGAGCGTCGTGGTGCTGATATTGACCACGGCCGGACCCTGCGATTCGACCAGATCAGCCACATCCATCACAGCTGCTGCCCATGCGGATGTAGACAAGGCACCCAGCATCGCGATCGTAGTCAAAACCTTCCGCATACACTCTATCCTTTCATCAAATGAATCATCTCTTCCCGCCGCAGCACAACCGGACGCGCGGCCTGACTGTTGCGCGCCCATACCCAGCTGGCTGCAGCGCCCATCAAAGCGCCAAGCAATGCGGAGCCATCACCCGGCGTGATTGCCTGCGACAGCAATGCACCGGCCAAAATCAACGCCAGGGGCTGGCCGTAGGCTCGCAGCGCAGCATTCAGCACACTGCCATTGGCGATCCCGACTACTGCACGATCACCCGGCGCCAGCGCCAGGTCGCAATCCACCCGAAACAAGCGGGGTTTGCGCTGGAACAGTTCGGCGATCCGTCGCGACGAACACCCCTGGCCCGCACAGGTTCCGCACCCCGAGGGCTCGACCGCCTGAACCCAGATACCGTCCGACGCAGTCTTGATCACCTCGACGGTTTGCTCAAGCATGGTCTGGCTCATTGTTTTTCCACCGAGTTACCGGTTTCGATCAGGGCAGCGTTCGGCACCTCGCCCAGCGTGGTCACCGAATAACCCGCCACCTCGCGCGCATACACTCCGATCGCACCCTCATCTGCCAGCCCCTGCATTTTCGGCATCTGCGGGTTGACCGGCTCGAGGAACATCGACAACACACTCAGTCCATCGGAATACACCAGATGGGTGACCGGCATCTGCTTGCCCGGCAGTGCGCGCACCGCTGCCTGCACCTGGACAAAACCGGGCGGCGGTGTAATTTTCCAATCCACACTGACAGCCTGATCGAGGCTTGCGCGCTGGATGACTTTCCCGCTTAGATCATTCTGGAAATACTGGGCGTCCGGGGCCTTGCCAATCTGGATTTCCGAGAAGACGTACATCGACACCACATTGCCATTGCCGTTCACGATGCGGGACTTGAGCGGCAAACCGGTCTGCCGGTCGAGCCAAAGGTTGTAGGCATAACGATAGCCATCACGCGGCTCCAGCAACATCACCTGGCTGGGGCGTCCCGCCACCCGCTCGGCCCCGCCCAGTTTCGCGTTGTAGTACTCCAGCAAGCCGGCGGGGTTGGCAGGCAGCAGGGCGGGAAAAAAACGGCGCGGCGCGTTGCGCTCCAGTCGAACCTGTTTGCCGCCTGGGAAATGGCAGTACACATCGTTGTTGATGCGCAAAAACTGGCGCGGAATGCCATCCAGCACCTCGACTTTCTCTTGTTCCCCTTTCGCGTCGACGCGATGCAAAACGCGCAACACTTCCATGTGTTCGCCATGGTGATAGACATACACACCACTGTAATTTTGCTGCCTGGCAGCGGCTTCTGCCCGCTTGAGCCATTCGAGTGCAACATCGGCATGCGCCGTTCCCGTCAGTGCCCACGCAGACAGCGTCAGCAGCCCCGCAAACACGACGAACCTGTTGTCGCCCAGCCAATCCACCCCAAATGTCCGCATCAACGCGGTTCCTCCGCAAGCGCGACCGTACGTTGATAGGGCGAGGCCACGGCCATCGGAGCAAACTCCTGATGCGCCACCAGATAAGGCGCCAGGCGCGCTTCATCGCGCATCTGTGCGCTGGCCTGCTCGGCCATCTGCAAATTTGGCGCCGCCGCCATCGGTGCGCTCGCCGGCGCATCCTGTTGCCAGTTACTGAGCGACACCATGCCCCACACGGCAAGCGAAGCAAACGAGGCGACGGCCACGCGTTGCGGCCACACGCTACGCCGCGGCGCGAGCACCGTCGGCTCAGTCGCCAACTGCGCAGAAAAGCGCGTCATGAAATCATCCGACAGCAGAGCTGTCCCGCGCATCAGGTCGCCAATCAGGTGATATTCGGACCAGTCCTGTCGCAAGGTTTCATCGCGTTTCAAGGCCGCGATACACGCCTCGGTTTCAGCGTCGGACGCCGCACCGTCCAGCAGCGCAGAGAGCAGCTGCTTGTCGTCGTCGATCTGGGATGAGAAATCGGGTTTACGAAGTGCTGACATGGTTACCACCTTTTATCCTGACTGGTGCCCAACATCGGGCGTATCCTGGTTGCAATCGCCTCGCGCGCACGGAAAATCCGCGAACGAACCGTGCCGATCGGGCAGTCCATCATCTGCGCGATGTCCTCGTAGCTCATGCCCTCGATCTCGCGCAGCGTAATGGCCGTACGCAGTTCCTCGGGCAAGGCGTCGACCGCTTCATTCACTGCTTGGGCGATTTGTTTGGTTTGAAGTTCCGCATCCGGTGTAGCGATTTCACGCAACAAATCGCCGTCCTCATAGTTTTCGGCATCGTCCGCCTGCACATCCGACGACACTGGCTGCTTCTTGCGTGCCACCAGATAGTTCTTGGCCGTATTGACGCCGATACGATACAGCCAGGTATAAAACGCACTCTCGCCACGAAAGCCCGGCAACGCACGATAGGCCTTGATGAAGGCCTCCTGCGTGATGTCTTCTACCTCGGCCGCATCGCGCACCATGCGCGACAGCAAACGTCCAAGCTTGCGGTGATACTTGATCACCAGCAACTCGAATGCCCGCTTGTCCCCTTGCTGGGCGCGTTCGACCAACACCTGATCCAGTTCGCGATCCGACATAACTCCCTAGCTGCTTTTATTGTGGTTGGAAGTATACGTGACCGCACATTCCGGACCTCTGAGCCTGCTGCAATGAAAAAGTTCATCCCGAACCGGGTTATTCTTGCCCGGTATGAGCCTGCTATCATCCCCCGCCACCATGCATAAATACGATGTCCTCATCCTCGGCAGCGGCCTCGCCGCGCTGACTACCGCGCTCAAGCTGGCCGATCAGCGCAGGATTGCAATCGTCACCAAGCGGCAGATGACCGACGGCGCCAGCGATTGGGCGCAGGGCGGCATCGCGGCGGCAGTCGACACCGGCGATTCGGTTGAGGCCCATGTACGTGACACCCTGATTGCAGGCGGCGGGCTGTGCGACGAGGCTGTCACCCACCGGGTGGCCAGCCAGGCGCGCGAGATGATCGCCTGGCTGACTGCCAACGGCGTCGCTTTCACCCCCGATCCGGCCACGCCGGGCGGCTTGCACCTTGCGCGCGAAGGCGGCCATTCGCAGCGCCGTGTCGTCCACGCCACCGACGCCACCGGCCATGCCGTGCAGACCAGCCTGCTCGACAAGGTACGCGCCCATCCCAACATCGACACCTTCGAACAGCACGTCGCCATCGATCTCATCAGCGGCAAGCGTGCCGGCGGCTCCGACCGGCAAATCCACGGCGCCTATGCCCTCAACAAGGACACCGGCGAAGTCGAAACCTTTGCCGCCGGCCATACCGTGCTGGCTACCGGCGGCGCCGGCAAGGTCTACCTCTACACCACCAATCCCGACACCTCGACCGGCGACGGCATTGCCATGGCCTGGCGCGCAGGTTGCCGCGTCGCCAACCTCGAATTCGTGCAGTTTCACCCCACCTGCCTGTTTCACCCGCACGCCAAGTCCTTCCTCATTACCGAAGCGGTGCGCGGCGAAGGCGGACATTTGCTGCTACCCGACGGCAGCCGCTTCATGCATCTGCATGACGAACGCGCCGAGCTCGCACCACGTGACGTGGTGGCGCGTGCGATCGACTTCGAGATGAAAAAACGCGGCCTTGACTGCGTCTACCTCGACATCAGCCACAAACCGCCTGAATTCGTGCGCGAGCATTTCCCGACGATCTACCGCCGCTGTCTCGAACTCGGCATCGACATCACCCAGCAGCCGATCCCGGTGGTGCCCGCCGCGCACTACACCTGCGGCGGCGTGGTCACCGACATCGACGCCCGCACCGACTTGTGCAACCTGCATGCGGTCGGCGAAGTCACCTTCACCGGGCTGCACGGCGCGAACCGGCTGGCGTCGAACTCGCTGCTCGAGTGTCTGGTGTTCGGCCATGCTGCGGCTGCGGACATCCTGCATACGCCGCCGGCACCTGCACTGGAACTGCCGGCATGGGATGCCTCGCGCGTCACCGACGCCGACGAGGAAGTGGTCATCTCGCATAACTGGGACGAACTGCGGCGTTTCATGTGGGACTACGTCGGCATCGTTCGCACCAACAAGCGACTGGTTCGCGCGGCCCACCGCATCCGCCTGTTGCGCGCCGAAATCGACGAGTTCTACCGCAACTTCCGCGTCACCAACGACCTGATCGAGCTGCGCAATCTGGTACAAAGCGCCGACCTCATCATTCGCTCAGCCCAGTTGCGGCAGGAAAGCCGCGGCCTGCATTTCAGCCGCGACTACCCCGACACCATGCCGGTTGCCGGCAACACCGTGCTCAACCCGCGTCCGGGGACGATGTGTCCGAGCGTGTGCGGCGTATCCAGCGCAGAGCCACTCTGAGCCGGCGCAAGTCGTCCGCCGGGGCACTGTCGGGCAACAGGGTCAGGCTGCGGCGACCTTGCCTTTCCAGGCGATAGCTCAGCACGATCAAAGCGGTTGTGGCAAAGCTGTCGCCCAGCACCTCGACAGTGCACCACGCGTCCGTATCGTCCAGCACTTGCAGCGCGCCATCCGCGGCAATCCGCAGCCGTGGCAACCACGATGCCCGCAGCCAGGCCCAGCCAGGCATGACCCCTATTCCGACCGCCAGCACCCATTGCATAGCGGCGGGCACCGCAGCGAGCGAAATGGCCAACCACGCCAGCAAGATCATGCCGGCCAGCAACAGCCCCAGCAGACGTGAGGGCTTGAGTTCAATCTCGCGCATCCGCGTGTACACTTTCAAGGGTTCAAGCTGCCGGAATAGTATCGTGATCGAATCCTGGAAATCCTTTTTGCAATCCCAAGGCGCGCTGATCGAAGCCCACAGCGTGCTGCACTTTGGCAACCCAACACGCGAACGCGCGGCGGCGACAGATGGCACCATCGTGGCGGACCTGTCGCAACTCGGCGTCATTGCCTTCAGCGGCGACGATGCGGCCACATTTCTGCAAAGCCAGCTGACCAACGACGTGCGCAGCCTGCATCCCGACAGCGCGCAATGGAACGGCTACTGCAGCCCCAAGGGGCGCCTGCTCGGCAATTTCCTGATGTGGCGGCAGGCCGGCGACTATTGTCTGCAACTATCGGGCGACATTCTCCCCAGCGTGCAGAAACGCCTCGCCATGTTCATCATGCGCGCCAAGGTGCAAGTGCGCGATGCCAGCGATGAGCGGGTACGTCTGGTGGTTGCGGGCAAGGAAGCCGTCACGGCTGTCACCGCCGCGATGGGCGCGATTCCTGAAGCAGCGATGCGCTCGCTTGCCGTTGAAGCCGGCCAGGTGATTCGGGTCGGCGAGGACAAGTTCGTGCTGTCGGTTACGCCCGAGCGCGCCGCCGACGTGTGGCAGATCCTGTGCACATCCGCCCTGCCGGTCGGCGCGCCGGTATGGGACTGGCTGCGTCTCAATGCCGGCATTCCGATGATCGTCAGCGCAACCCAGGAGCAGTTCGTGCCGCAGATGGTCAACCTCGAAGCCATTGGCGGCGTGAGTTTCCAGAAAGGCTGCTACCCCGGCCAGGAAATCGTTGCACGCAGCCAGTATCTGGGCAAGCTCAAGCGTCGCATGTTCCTGGCCCACGTCGATGCCGAAGCTGCTCCCGGCGATGCGCTTTACAGCGCCGACATCGAAGGCCAGTCCACCGGCACCGTAGCGAACGCGGCGCCGGCCCCCGGCGGTGGCTTCGATGTGCTGGTGGTCGCCCAGGTCGAGAGCGCTGCGACGCAGACCCTGCATCTGAAAGCCGCCGATGGCGCGGCCCTCACCCTCAAACCTTTGCCTTACACGCTGCCTGAGTAAGTGCGGCACGTGTATGTCTATTACCGGATCGATCCGGCGCAGGCCACACTGGCGTGCAGCCGGATCGACGCTTTGCTGGCTGCGATGGCCCCGCATTGCGGCCAGTCGCCCCAACGCATGCAGCGCTGCGACGATGCATCGACCTGGATGGAAACCTACCTGGACATTGCCGATTTGGGTGCGTTCACCGACGCCCTGAATATGTCATGCGAGGCGCTCGACTGCGCGGCTTTTGTCGCGGGGGAACGCCATCTCGAATGTTTTGCGCTCCCCGGCGATGCACTTGGAATTTAAGCGGAACCCGCTATAAAAAAGTCCCCGGTCATCCAAGGAGCACACCATGCAGGACATCAACAAACTGGTTGCGCAGGAAAACGGCGATGCCTCGATGCGCGGCCATCTCGTCGAACTGGATGCGTGGTCGGAAGAACAGGCCATCGCGCTGGCGAAGCAGGATGGCTTGGAACTCGGCGACGACCATCTGGCCATCATCCGCTATTTACGCGACTGCTACGCCGACCACGGCGGCACGATCAACGCCCGTATGCTGACGCATACGCTGGAAGAAGAATTTGCCGGATTGGGCGGCCATCGCTATCTCTACACCCTGTTCCCGCTTGGACCGGTAGCCCAGGCTTCGCACTATGCCGGCCTGCCGATCCCGCCGGGCACGCGCGACCCGTCATTCGGCACCACGCATTGAACCCGCCTCAGTCGGTTTCCTGTACGGCAACCCGGGCCGCCAGCGCACACAGCAACTCATAACTGCTGGTGTGGGCGGCAGCGGCCACCGAATCTACCGACAGCCCCTCACCCCACAGTTCGACCGGCGTTCCGACCCCGGCGTCGGGACATTCGCTCAAATCCACGCTCAGCATGTCCATCGACACCCGACCGAGCGTGCGGCTGCGACGGCCGTTGACCAGAATCGGCGTGCCGGTTGGCGCGTTGCGCGGATAGCCGTCAGCGTAGCCGCATGCCACCACCCCCACCCGCATTGCCTGCTCGGCCCGATACAACTGGCCATAGCCCACGCCTTCGCCTGGCTGCACTGTCTGCACGCTGATGATTTCAGAGTGCACGCTCATCGCTGGCCGCAAGCCCAATTGGCTGGCAGGCACCTCGGCAAAGGGCGATGCGCCATACAACATCAGTCCCGGACGCACCCAATCGCCCTGCGTGATGGGATAACGCAGCAGCGCCGCAGAATTGGCGCTGCTCCAGGGCAAGCCGTGGTCGGCCACTTCACTCAGGAACGGCTGCAATTGCCAGTCCACCCCGGCCGCTTCGTCCGCCTGCGCAAAATGGGTCATCAGGGTGACTCCGGCCACGCCGGGCAGGCTGCGTACCCGCGCAACGATGGCGGCATGATCCGCCAGCGGAAACCCGAGCCGGTGCATGCCGCTATCGAATTTGAGGAACACCTGGAGCGGGCGGGCGGGCGGCAGGCGCTGCAGCCAGTCGAGCTGTGCAACATGGTGCAGCACCGGCCACAAACCCAGCTCGGCGCAGGTCGCCACTTCGTCTGCGCCAAACAGACCTTCGAGCAGCAGGATGGGCTGCTGCACACCCATCAACCGCAGATTGGCGGCTTCTTCCAGTGTCAGTACGGCAAAGCCGTCGGCTGCAGCCAGCGCCCGCCGTGCGCGCGACAGCCCATGGCCATATGCATTCGCCTTGACCACGGCGAATACGCGCGCCGCGCCCGCGTGGTCACGCGCCACGCGCAGGTTGTGCGCCAGCGCACCTAGGGAAATACGCGCCTGGATGGGCCGCATGACGTCAGTAGGAGCCGGGCTGCGCCAGCGATTCGAAGCGCGTGTACTCGCCGATGAACGCCAGCCGTACCGTGCCGATCGGGCCGTTACGCTGTTTGCTGATGATGATCTCGGCCGTGCCCTTGTCCTGGGTGTCGGGGTTGTAGACCTCGTCGCGGTAGATGAACAGGATGACGTCGGCATCCTGCTCGATGGCGCCCGATTCGCGCAGATCCGACATCACCGGGCGTTTGTTTGGGCGCTGCTCCAGGCCCCGGTTCAACTGCGACAGCGCGATCACCGGCACCTGCAATTCCTTGGCCAGGCCTTTCAGAGCGCGCGAGATTTCGGAAATCTCGGTTGCCCTGTTCTCGCTGCCGCCGCCGCTGCCGCTGCCCGACATCAGTTGCAAATAGTCGATCACGATCAGGCCCAGCTTGCCGCACTGGCGCATCAAGCGCCGCGCACGGGCGCGCAGCTCCAGCACATTGAGCCCGGGCGTCTCGTCGATGAAGACCGGCGCCTCGTTGAGTTTTCCGAGCGCATACGTGAGCCGCTGCCAGTCGTCCTCGCCCAGTTTTCCGGTACGCAGGCGATGCTGGTCCAGTTTTCCGACCGAACCGATCATCCGCATCACCAGTTGCGCACCGCCCATTTCCATGGAGAATACCGCCACCGGCAAGCCGGTATCCAGCGCCACGTTTTCAGCAATATTGATCGAAAATGCGGTCTTGCCCATCGAGGGGCGCCCGGCGACGATCACCAGATCACCCGGCTGCAGACCCGAGGTTTTCTGGTCCAGATCGTGGAAACCGGTCGGCACGCCGGTGATGCCCGAGTCGTTGTCGCGGTGATACAGCTCGTCGATGCGCTCGACGACCTCTTTCAGCAAAGGCTTGATTTCGACAAAGCCGACCTGGCCGCGACTGCCGGACTCGGCGATCTCGAACACCTTGGCCTCGGCTTCGTCGAGCAATTGCGAGGCACTACGCCCGCCGGGCGAATAGGCGGTATCGGCAATGCCGGTCGCGACTTCGGCAAGACGACGCATCACCGAACGCTCGCGCACAATTTCGGCATAGCGGCGAATATTGGCGGCCGATGGCGTATTGCTGGCCAGCGCCACGATATAGGCAAGTCCGCCCACGCTTTCCAGCTGGCCCATTGACTGCAGCGCCTCCGCCACCGTCACCGCGTCGGCCGGTCGGTTTTCCGCAATCTGCCGCACGATCGCACGCAGGATCTGGCGATGATCCTGGCGGTACAAGTCGCTTTCCGATACCACATCGCCAATCCGGTCCCACGCGCTGTTGTCAAGCAGCAAGCCACCCAGCACGGCCTGCTCGGCTTCCAGGGAATGGGGCGGCAGGCGCATCTGCGCCAGCTGCGGATCGGAACTTGCGGATAAGGGGTAGATAGTGGCCATCGCAGAATTTTAGTCTTCGCGCCTGTGCCGACCAAGGGATAAGCCTGTGGATAAAGGCTGAACGACGCGGTATAAAAAAGGGAGCCATCGGCTCCCTTTTTCGACGTATCCGGCGTGCTTACTGCTCGCCGACCACCACTACCTTGATGCTGGCAGTCACATCGGTATGCAGCGCCAACACCACGCTGAATTCGCCGATCGACTTGAGCGGACCGTCGGGCAGGCGCACATCCGCCTTGGCAACGGTATGGCCTTGTGCTTTCAGTGCATCGGCAATGTCTGCGTTGGTAATGGAACCGAACAGACGGCCATCCACACCGGCTTTCTGGCTGATCGTAACGCTGAAGCCTTCCAGCTTCTCGCCGCGGCTTTGCGCGTCGGCAAGCTTCTCGGCAGCAACGCGCTCCAGTTCGGCTTTCTGCGCTGCAAACGCATCCATGTTGGCCTGCGTGGCACGGCGTGCACGGCCGGAGGGGATCAGGAAATTACGGGCATAGCCGTCCTTGACCTTGACCACATCGCCCAGATTGCCCAGGTTGACGACCTTATCCATCAGAATGATTTGCATGGTCGTCTCCTTAGTGCAGGTTGGTGTAAGGCATCAGCGCCAGGAAGCGCGCACGCTTGATCGCGGTGCCGAGCTGACGCTGGTAATGCGCCTTGGTGCCGGTGATACGCGCCGGGATGATGCGGCTGTTTTCAGCGATGAATTCCTTCAGCACTTCGATGTCCTTGTAGTCAACTTCAACCACCTTGTCGACGGTGAAGCGACAGAACTTGCGACGCTTGAACAGACCACGATTGCCGCTGTCGCGACCCCCTTTTTTGGCGAACTTGCCGCCTGATTTACCACCCATGGGACGTGCCATGATTATTCCTTTTCGATTCGATTCAATATCAAGATCAACTGTCGGCTGTTCACACTGCGTCGATTCAACGCGCCTTCCAGTTTGACCTGCGTACCCACGGTGAGTTGTGTGAGCTGATTTGCCAGCGATCCACTCGCCTGCACGGTCAACTCACATTCCACCTGTCTGGCTTGGTTGGCGAGGGTCTGACTGCCGCGGTGATGAACCACTGCTTCGGCAATCGGCACGCCAGCCGGGCTGTAACGCAAAGTCTCTATCTGGTTAAGCGTTCCGCTGATGACCAGCCTATTCACACATTCAGGCTTCGGCGGGCTGCTCGGCGGCAATTTCTGCCTTGGCCGATTCAGGCTTGGCGCCTTCCATCATATCGCGCGATTTTTCTTCCTTCATCATCGGCGATGCCGTGGTCTCGGCAGCTTTACGCTTGATGGTCAAATGACGCAGCACGGCATCATTGAATTTGAAGCCATGTTCGAGTTCGTCCAGGGTTTCCTGGTCGCATTCGATATTCATCAGCACGTAATGCGCCTTGTGAATTTTCTGGATCGGGTAAGCCATCTGGCGACGGCCCCAGTCTTCCAGACGATGGATGCTGCCGCCGCGCGTAGTGATATTGGCGCGATAGCGTTCGATCATGGCGGGCACCTGCTCGCTCTGATCCGGATGAACGATAAATACGATTTCATAATGCCGCATTAATATTCCTTTCGGTTAAGCCCCCCGCTGCGGTGCGGTGGAGCAAGGTTATTGGCCTGAATTGAACCAGCCAAAGTCAAAAAACAATCCCCGGCAAACCGGGGACTGCGCATATTACGCTTTTTACCTGATTAATCAAGCGCACGGCGTATCCGGAGCATCGTTGCAGATCACGCAATCGACGTAATACTTGCCTTCACCCCCGTTCTCGACCAGGCCGTGCACATCGGTCTCGAAACCCGGGAAACGCCCGTTGAAATCACGGGTAAATTGCAGATAACGCACAATGGTGGAATTGAAGCGCTCGCCCGGGATCAGCAAGGGAATGCCCGGGGGATACGGAGTCACCAGCATGGCGGTGATGCGGCCTTCGAGCTTGTCGATTTCGACGCGCTCGATCTCCCGGTGCGCCATCTTGGCAAAGGCATCAGCCGGCTTCATCGCCGGATCCATCTCGGACAGATACATTTCGGTGGTCAGGCGAGCGACGTCGTTTGCCTTGTAGACCGTATGGATCTGGTCGCACAGCTCTTTCAGGCCGGTTCGCTCATAGCGCGGGTGCTTGACGACGAACTCCGGCAGCACGCGCCACAACGGCTGGTTCTGGTCGTAATCCGACTTGAACTGCTGCAGGGCGGTCACCAGCGTGTTCCAGCGGCCTTTGGTGATGCCGATGGTGAACATGATGAAGAAAGAATACAGCCCGGTTTTTTCGACGATGACGCCGTGTTCGGCCAGGTATTTGGTCACGATCAGCGCCGGAATACCGGTGTCGGCAAACGCGCCATCCACATCCAGCCCCGGGGTAATGAGCGTGGCCTTGATCGGGTCGAGCATGTTGAAGCCGGGCGCGATATCGCCGAACTCGTGCCAGCGGTCGTTGGCGGTGAGCACCCAGTCGTCACGCTCGCCGATGCCTTCCTCGGCAAAGTCGTTCGGACCCCACACCTGGAACCACCAGGAGTCGCCGAATTCGCCATCGACCTTGCGCATGGCGCGGCGGAAATCGAGCGCCTCCTTGATCGATTCCTCGACCAGCGCCGTGCCGCCGGGCGGCTCCATCATCGCCGCCGCAATGTCACACGAGGCGATGATCGCGTACTGTGGACTGGTCGACATGTGCATCAGATAGGCTTCGTTGAAGCGATGAAAGTCGAGTTTGCGGTTCTGCGCATCCTGCACCAGGATTTGCGAAGCCTGGCTCAAGCCGGCCAGCAGCTTGTGGGTCGACTGGGTGGCGAACACCAGCGCATTTTCGGCACGCGGCCGATCCTTGCCGATGGCGTGCATGCCGCGATAAAAATCGTGGAAGGTTGCATGCGGCAGCCAGGCTTCGTCGAAATGCAGGGTATCGACGGTGTCGCCAAGCAATTCCTTGATCATGTCGACGTTGTACAGGATGCCATCGTAGGTCGACTGCGTAATCGTCAGAATGCGCGGACCGCCCTTTGCATGTTTGGCGAAGGGGTGCGCGGCGATCTTCTTCGCAATGTTCTCCGGACGGAACTCCTCCATCGGAATCGGCCCGATGATGCCGTAGTGGTTACGCGTCGGTGTCAGGAAAATCGGGATCGCGGCGCACATGATGATCGCGTGCAGGATCGATTTGTGGCAGTTGCGGTCGACCACCACGATGTCGCCTGCCGCAATGTTGGCGTGCCACACCATCTTGTTCGACGACGAAGTGCCATTGGTCACGAAAAACAGATGGTCGCAGTTGAAAATCCGCGCCGCATTGCGCTCGGAAGCCGCCACCGGACCGGTGTGGTCGAGCAGTTGTCCAAGCTCATCCACTGCATTGCAGACGTCGGCACGCAGCAGGTTCTCGCCAAAAAACTGGTGGAACATCTGGCCGATCGGCGACTTCAGGAACGCCACTCCGCCCGAGTGGCCGGGACAGTGCCAGGAATACGAGCCATCGGCAGCATAGTGGGTCAGCGCACGGAAAAACGGCGGCACCAGCGAGTCAAGATAGGTGCGCGCTTCACGCAGGATATAGCGCGCAAGAAACTCCGGTGTGTCTTCCAGCATGTGGATGAAGCCGTTGAGTTCACGCAGGATGTCGTTGGGAATGTGGCGCGCGGTGCGGGTTTCGCCATGCAGGAAAATCGGGATTTCGGCATTGCGGAAGCGCACTTCCTCAACGAATGCGCGCAACTTCTGCAGCGCAGCCTGGGCGTCTTCCGCGCTCCCCGCAAGCTCCTCGTCGTCAATTGACAGTACAAATGCAGAGGCGCGGGCCTGCTGCTGCGCGAACGAAGTCAGGTCGCCATAATTGGTGACGCCCAGCACTTCGATGCCTTCTTTCTCAATGGCATCAGCCAGCGCGCGAATACCCAGACCCGAGGCATTCTCGGAACGAAAATCTTCGTCAATGATGACGACGGGAAAACGAAAGCGCATGGCGTAACCCTTGTAAGGCCGAAAGAAAAGCGCGGATTGTACGGCCTGAAGGTTAAATCTTTGCCGGCTTCAGATTTTGGGCAGAGTGACGCCCATCTGGCCCTGGTATTTCCCGCCACGATCCTTGTACGAGGTTTCGCATATCTCGTCGGATTCCAGGAACAGCATCTGCGCCACGCCCTCGTTGGCGTAGATGCGTGCAGGCAGCGGCGTGGTGTTGGAAAACTCCAGCGTCACGTGGCCTTCCCACTCGGGTTCGAGCGGCGTCACGTTGACGATGATGCCGCAACGCGCATAAGTGCTCTTGCCCAGACAGATCGTCAGTACGCTGCGCGGAATGCGGAAATATTCCACGGTACGCGCAAGCGCGAACGAGTTCGGCGGGATGATGCAGGACTCGCCCTTGACCTCGACGAAGGAATTCGGATCGAACGCCTTGGGATCGACGATCGTGCTGTTGATGTTGGTGAACAGCTTGAATTCATCTGCACAGCGCACGTCGTAGCCATAGCTGGACGTGCCGTAGGAAACTATCGAGCGGCCGCCGACCGCTTTGACTTGACCGGGTTCAAAAGGCTCGATCATGCCGTGATCCGTCGCCATGCGACGTATCCAGCGGTCGGACTTGATGCTCATCAGGTATTGGAAATGACGATGTTGGGGAACTTGGCGGAGTGATCCACAGCGGTTTCGCCGATTTTCACCGCCACACGACGCGCGATCTGCTTGTAGATTTCAGTGACGCGGCCATCCGGATCCGACACCACGGAAGGCTTGCCGGAATCGGTATCGGCACGGATTGCACCATCAAGCGGCAGGGCACCGAGGAACTCGACGCTATAGTCCTTGCACATGCGCTCGCCGCCGCCTTCGCCGAAGATGCGTTCTTCGTTGCCGCACTTGGAACAGATGTGCAGGCTCATGTTCTCCACCACGCCGATGATCGGAATACCGACTTTCTCGAACATTTTCAGACCCTTGCGCGCATCGATCAAAGCGATGTCCTGCGGCGTGGTGACGATCACCGCGCCGGTCACCGGTACGCGCTGAGCCAGGGTCAGCTGGATGTCGCCGGTGCCGGGCGGTAGATCGACCACCAGATAATCAAGATCTTTCCAGTTGGTGTTGTTGAGCAACTGTTCCAGCGCCTGGGTGACCATCGGGCCACGCCACACCATCGGGGTTTCGACATCGATCAGGAAACCGATCGACATCGCCTGAATGCCGTGGCCAACCAGCGGGTCGAGATTCTTGCCGTCGGTCGACTCAGGCTTGTCGGTGATGCCGAGCATGGTCGGCTGCGACGGGCCATAAATATCGGCATCCAGCATGCCGACGCTCGCGCCTTCGGCTGCGAGCGCCAAGGCCAGGTTGACGGCCGTAGTCGACTTGCCGACGCCACCCTTGCCGGACGCGACTGCAATGATGTTCTTCACGTTGGGAATCAACTTCACGCCGCGCTGGACGCTGTGCGACACGATCTTGAAGCTGACGTTGGCGGTTGCGCTGGTCACGCCTTCGATGGCCTTGATGCCGTCTTCGACTTGCTGCTTGATGCTGCCCAGCTGGCTCTGCGCGGGGTAGCTCAGCAGGATATCAAGCGAAACGGCGCCGCCGTCGATCTTGATGTTGCGGGCCGATTTGGTCGAGACGTAATCCTTATGGGTATTGGGATCAATCAAGGCTTGCAGTGCGGTGTGCACCTGAGTTTCGGTAACGGCCATATTTGCTCCAGCGGGTTGTTTATAAGTAATCGCGCATTTTAACGAAATCCGTCGAATTAGGTAGGACTCAATTTCAGAGGTTCGTAGGAAATGCGCGGGATTCCATGCCGTTTGCATGGACATTCGCGGTTTTTGTCGAGTTGGGAAGCGACGCGCCGGGATCGACTCAGCGAGGTTCGACGTAATGAGCGACAAGCACAGCTTCGGGGACATTCAGACGAATTGCTGCTGCCAGTTCGCTGATCGCGCCGTGCCGCGGGCGTAGCGATACCCACAACAAATTCAATTTCAGATTAAGGTCGGCAAACACCACATCCTGATGCCGGCTCAAAATCGACTGAATCCGCAACGAAACCCGTTCGATCTCGATGGGCGGGCGGCTGCGCAAGCGCGGAATCAGCATCATGAAATCGGTCAGGCGCTGTCCGTTGCTGTCACGGGTAGGCGCGACTTGCCACAAAGGCAATCCGGGCTCGGTTTCCGGATTGACGGTCAATGTGGTTGACGCATAGGCACAGATCTTCATCACGCCTCCGCAATCGGGGAGTCAGGGCTTGAGCTGCAAATCCAGTGCTACGCCACGTCGATCGCCCGGACGGCGTGGATGCTGTGGACGCAAATGGCGCACATCCTTATGCAGGAAGCGTTCCAGCTCTTCCAGCGCGAGCCGATAGACCTCCCGCTTGAAGTCGACCACGGCATCCGTCGGAACCCAGTACTCGTTCCAGCGCCAGGCGTCGAACTCGGGATGGCTGCTGGCACGCAGCGCCACATCGCAATCGCGTCCGGTCAAGCGCAACAGAAACCATATCTGCTTCTGACCACGATACAGACCGCGATTGTCACGTCGGGTCCAATGCGCGGGCACGTCGTAACGCAACCACTCACGTGTACGTCCCAAAATACGGACGTGTTTGGGCAACAGCCCTACTTCTTCCTGCAACTCCCGGAACATGGCCTGTTCCGGCGTTTCTCCGGCGTTGATGCCGCCTTGGGGAAACTGCCAGGCGTGCTGATTAACGCGCTTGCCCCAGAAAACCTGGTTATTCGCATTGCACAGGACAATGCCTACGTTCGGGCGGTAACCTTCTCGGTCGATCATGGCCGCCACCATCTGTAAAGTTTGATTAGCTGCATTCTTTCACACCCACCGGAAATTGCAAACCGGACGCGGCGCGAAAAACGCCCTTAAGCATTGTTTATATTGAACTAAATGTTGGCAACCCAATTGACTGGGCAATGTTCGTGCGAATGCGCTTGGGATCGTCAATCCAGCAAAGGTGCAATCCCCGCCGCCCACTGAAAATCCCGCGCAAAACCGCGCAAGTCCAGACCGTATCGCGTCGACAGTTCGGCCAGCCGCGGGCGGGCGGTGTCGAGCCGCGCCATCGCACCCGGCTCGGAAAAGGCATACACGATGATGTTGGTCTTGTTCTGTACCGAAAGCCAGCCCACTTCGCCGTCGAACGCGCGCGTCAGCCGCGCAAAGTATTCGGCAAAATCACCGTCGCGCCCCCACAGATTCACCACCAGCACCCCGCCGGGGTGCAATGCGCGGCGGCAGGCCGCATAGAACGTTTGCGTCGCCAGCGCCTCGACCTGATTGCCCGAATCGAAGCCGTCAAGCAGGATGATGTCGGCGCTGCTGGCGTGCTGGCGCATGTAGAGCGCACCATCCGCCTCCACCACGGTCAGCGTCTCATCGTCCGGCGGCACCTCGAAATGCGCGCGGGCAGCTGCAATCACCCGGGGATCGATTTCCACCGCGGTGATATGGGTCTGCGGGCGCTGCTTGCGGATGAACTTGGCGAGCGAACCGCCGCCGAGGCCGATCATCAACACGTCTTGCGGCGTCGAATTGAACATCAGGAAGCCCATCATCGCGCGGGTATAGGCCAACTCCAGATCCCACGGCCGAGTGATCCGCATCGCACTCTGGATCGCGCGGCTCCCCAGATGCAGCACGCGCATGCCGCGTTCCTCGGTCACCTCCAGCCCGGCGTCGTCTGCCCGGCGTTTGCCTATTTTCAAGCGCATGGCCATTCCATCCCCAAAATCGAGCGCGGAAGATTACACGTCCGCGCGGTAAAATGCCGCCCTTCGTGTTTTTGCCCTGTTTCCACCATGCGCGCCAGCCAGTTTTTCATTTCCACCACCAAAGAAGCCCCTTCCGAAGCTGAACTGATCAGCCACAAACTGATGCTGCGCGCCGGGCTCATCAAACGTCTCGGTTCCGGTCTGTACACCTGGATGCCGCTGGGCTTGCGCGTGCTGCGGCGGGTGGAGGCGGTGGTGCGCGAGGAAATGAACCGCGCCGGCGCGATCGAACTGCTGATGCCCGCAGTTCAACCGGCCGAATTATGGGAAGAAACGGGCCGCTGGGCGGTGTTTGGCCCGCAGATGCTGAAAATCAAGGATCGCCACGAGCGGGATTTCTGTTTCGGCCCCACCCATGAAGAAGTCATCACCGACGTTGCACGCCGCGAAATCAAGAGCTACCGACAACTGCCGGTCAGCTTCTACCAGATCCAGATGAAGTTCCGCGACGAGATCCGCCCGCGCTTCGGCGTCATGCGCGCGCGCGAATTCCTGATGAAGGACGCCTATTCCTTCCACGCCAGCCGCGACAGCCTGATCGACACCTACCAGACCATGTACGCCGCCTACACCCGCGTATTTACCCGGCTGGGCCTGTCTTTCCGCGCAGTGGCGGCCGACACCGGCGCCATCGGCGGCTCTGGTTCACATGAGTTTCATGTTCTGGCCGATTCCGGCGAAGACCTGATCGCCTATTGCCCCGAATCCGACTTCGCCGCCAACGTCGAACTGGCCGAGGCGCTTGCACCCATCGCGCCGCGCGCCGCGCCGCAGGAAACGCTGCGCGAAGTGGACACGCCCAAGCAGACCACCTGCGAAGACGTCGCCGCCCTGCTCGACATCCCGCTCGCCCGCACCGTCAAGCTCATCGCCGGAATGGTCAACAACGGCGCCGGTGACAAAATGGTGATCCTGCTGCTGCGCGGCGACCACATGCTGAACGAAGTCAAACTCGGCAAGCTGGAAGGCATGGCCGAATTCCGTCTGGCAAGCGAGGCAGAAATCCGTGCGGCCTTCGATTGCCCGCCGGGGTTCCTGGGACCGGTCGGAATTGATCGCGCGAACATCCACGTCATTGCCGACCGCACAGTCGCAGCAATGAGCGATTTCGTGTGCGGCGCAAACAAACCCAAATTCCACCTGGCCGGGGTTAATTTCGGGCGCGACCTGATGGAACCCGATTTTGTAGCCGATATAAGGAATGTTGTCCCGGGCGACGCCAGCCCGGATGGCAAAGGCACGCTGCAACTGTGCCGCGGCATCGAGGTCGGCCACGTGTTCCAGCTCGGCAACAAATATTCGCAGGCAATGAACGCCACCTACCTGGACGAAGAAGGCAAGTCGCAGGCGATGGAAATGGGCTGCTACGGCATTGGTGTCTCGCGCATCGTGGCCTCGGCCATCGAACAGCACCACGACGAGCGCGGCATCATCTGGCCGACGAGCATGGCACCGTTCTTGCTGGTGATTGTGGCTATCGGCCTCGGCAAGAGCGAGCTGGTTAAAAACGCCGCCGATACCTTGTATGCTGATTTGACGGCTGCCGGATTCGACGTCCTGCTGGACGACCGCGACGAACGGCCGGGCGTGATGTTCGCCGATGCCGAACTGATCGGTATTCCGCACCGCGTTACGATCGGCGAACGCGGCCTGAAAGACGGCGTGATCGAGTATCAACCACGCCGGCCGGAGGCTGGCGAAAGTGGCGAAGCGCAAAAAATTGCGCTCGCCGATGCGAAAGATTTTTTGACAGGATTGTTGAAACGCTGACATGCACAAAACCAAGCACATCGGACTGCTGCTCGCCGCCCTGCTGCTGAGCCTGCCCGCCCATGCGGGCGGTCAGCGCGAGGAGGCGTTGTCGGCCAATGTGCGCGCATCCCTGCAGCGCGGCCTGGCCGATACCCCCATCACCCGCACTGCTTTTACCCATGCTGCGGACGAAAACGCCTGGTTGAAGGAAATGTCGCGCCGCCTGGCCAAGCGCATGCCGGACGAAGCCGAGCGCCTTGAGTTTCTCACCACCCTGCACTGGGAGGCCTCGCGTGCCGGGGTCGACCCGCAATTGCTGCTCGGGCTGATCCAGGTCGAGAGCGGCTTCCGCAAATACGCCGTATCGCCGGTCGGCGCCCGCGGCTACACCCAGGTGATGCCGTTCTGGGTCAAGGCCATCGGCAACCCCGATCACAACTTGTTCCAGCTGCGCACCAACCTGCGTTACGGCGCGCTGATCCTGCGTCATTACATCGACATCGAGCGCGGCGATCTGTATCGCGCACTGGGCCGTTTCAATGGCAGCCTGGGGCGTCCGGAATATCCCAATCTGGTGGTGGGCGCCTGGAAACGCCATTGGGACTACGTCCCCAGCACCCGTTCAGCCGAGCGCTCCACCGCCTCACGCAGCTGATCCCGCAGCACGCGCGCGTGTCGCCATCCGGCACAGCGCGTATCGTTACGGCTCACGTATCCGCTCCACCGTCACACAAATCACGCCTGCCGGCCTGTCGGTTTTTCAACTTTCTGCCAGCCCTTCGGCGCAACGGCGAAGGCCTTCAGTCTTCCCGCCTCCGGGAAACAAACACAAAACCGTTAACAATCAATCAGATGCACATCACACCCTGATTGGCACGGGCTATGCAAGGGAGTGGGCACAGGGCAAACCCTGCTCACTTTCAAGGAGACGACCATGGAAATGATGATGCAATTGAGCCGCACCGAAAAAGGCCAGGACGAAATATTCAATCTGGGTCACACCCTGCGCCCGCGGTTTCGCCAGATTCTTTTCAGCATCGGCGGCGGCATTTCATTCGGCGAACTATGTCGCAAAATGCCCAACTGCGCCGAGCTGGAAAACATGGTGAACGACCTGCTGCAAAACGGCTTTATCCAGGCACTGCGCAACTAGCCGCCTGGCGGGCGCCTTACCGCCCGGAAAATCGCCGCCGCGCCCTTATTGCGGCGAAAACACGATCAGGGGTTTGGGTTGACATTCCGCTGTCACCACCGTCCCCGGACCGCCCGGCACCGCCTTCACCACCCCATCGAAGGGCGCTTTGAGCACGGCATCCTGCAGGTTCTTTTGCGCAATCGCGCTGCGCGCCTTCGCAACGCCAAGCGTCGCTTGCGCCCGCGCATCCGCCAGCATGGCCGCATCGAGTTCGCTGGTCGATGACACCGTGCGCTTGTACAACTCCTGCGCCCGCTCCCGCTCACGCCTGGCCTCGCCGGCATCCGCCCGCGCCCGCGCCAGTTCAGCCGTTGCCTCGGCCAGCTGCGCCTGCAGGATCGTCCGTTCCAGCCGCAACAGCGCCGTTCCCTTCTTTACCTGCTGACCGGGCTTGACCCACACGGTCTCGACCACACCGGATACCCGGGTGCTGAGTTCGACCGGATCAGCCGCCCACAAGGGGCTGCCTGCTGCCCCCAGACATCCCGTCAACATCATGGCGGCCATACGCTGCATCATTTCGCTGCTCCCTCAAGCGACGGCAGACTACCGCCAGACATGGCTTCCAGTCGCGCCAGCGCCAGGGCCAATTGATACTCCACCTGCTTGCGGCGCAAAGCCGCTACTTGCGTATCCGCCATGCTGGTACCCAGGTTGGTTTTCAATTCGAGTTCGTATTCGGCGCGCGAACGCTCCAGCGCCCAGTCGCGGTATTCGATCTGCTTGTCTGCTGCAACACGGCCGCTGCTGCGCAGCCATTCGATTTCCTGCAGGGTGAGCAGCAGGCTGTCGGCCAGTTCGAGCTTGAGCTTTTCCAGTTCAGCAGCGCTCCGCTCCTTCTGCGCCATCTCGCGCGCTACCAATGCATCCACGCGTCCACCCTGATACAAAGGGATCAGAAACACCACGCCCGCGCTGATGTTGTCGCGCGTGTTGGAAATACGGCTGAAGTCGGCACCCACCACTTCGGCATCCAGCATCGGATTCGCTTCGGCACGCATGGCGGCGATGCGCGCGTCGGCCGCAGCAAGTTTCGACTGCAAAACCTGCACGCGCGGATTCTTTTCCATGACCCAGGGCAGCAGGGATTCGTATTCCGCAACCGGACTGGCATTCGACGGCAAGTCCGGCTCGGCGAGTTCGGTCGGCAGGTTGCCGGGGCGGTACATGGCATGCGCCAGCTTCTGCCGGCTGCTGCGCACCTGTTTCAGGCTGGCCTCGCGGCGCTCGCGACTATTCTGGAAATCGGCTTCCAGCTTGACCAGCTCCGGCTGGCTGATTTTCCCCACTTTGAAGCGATCCTGCGCGTTCTCCCAGGACACATACGCCACCGCCATGAATTCGTTGTCGGCGGCGTACTGCATGTCGGCCAGCAGCACATCGAAAAAGCGCGCCATGATGTCGATGCGGCGCAGGCTCTGCACATGGAACAAGGCCGTCTGACTCGCGGCGACATTCTGGTCGGCCGCCGCCACGGCCTGACTGCTGCGTCCGAAATCGAACAGCGGCTTGCGCGCGACGATGCGCCCCAGATTGTTGGCACGCCAGCCGCCGAATTCGCCCTCGCCGCCGGCCAGGGTGCCATCGAGAAACAGACGGAAATCCTGGATGCTGGCCATCTGGTCGCGATCGGCGCGCGCCAGTGCCAGATCGCTCTCCGCGATCTGGCGGTCGGGATGGGGCGCCGCCACCGTGGCCAGGGCTTCTTCCAGCGTCAGCGGCTCAGCCGAAGCGGAAGCGAGCCATGTCCACGCCAGCAATGCGACCCAGACTTCACGCATTATTTTCCTTGCTTGTATTGAGTGAACGTCCGGGTCGCATACGCCCCATCGCTGACATAGCGGCCAAGCAATAAAAACTCGGCCTTGTCTTTGGTCGGGCCGGTAAACCGCGTCACCAGTTTACCGTCGAGATTGAAGAACAGCAGCGTCGGCGTGGCACGCACCCGGTTTTCCAGCGCAAAGGCCTTCTCGGTGGTTTCCCGACCCTGGAAATCGGTCAGCGCGGAATCGCCGTTGACGTCGATGGTGTAAACCAGAAACGCTGCGCGATACGCATCCTGTGCGTCGGTCTGATTGAGGATGGTGGATTTCATGCGGGCGCAGAAGGGGCAGTCATCCATCTCGAAAAACAGGAAGACGCCTTTTTTGCCCTGCGCTTTGGCGGTCGCCAGTTCAGCCTTGAGATCGCCGAAATTCGACTGGAAAAAATGCGTTCCGGGATCGCGCGTTTCTGCCCAGGCAGGTGCAGTAAACAGCAGCAGAAGTGCAATCAGGATATGGCGCATATCGTGTCTCTCGTTTACAGCTGATTATTTTTTGCTGACTTTTTTCTGGTCGGCAAGAAAGGATTCCACCGACTCGCGCGTGATGGCACCCACCTGCTGGGCCACCATCTTGCCTTCCGGATTGAACAGATAGGTGGTGGGCAAGCCCTGTACCGGGCCGATCTGGTTGGTGATTTTAGGGCTGCCCAGCACGATCGGATAGCTGACCAGCAGCCCATCGGCAAATTCCGTCACCTGTTTGGCGCTGCGGTAATCCAGCGCGATCCCCAGTACCACCAGGTTGTTCTTCTTGTTTTCGTGCAGGGCAATCAAATCGGGGATTTCCTCCAGGCAAGGCGGGCACCAGGTCGCCCAGTAATTGACCAGCACCCATTTGCCCTTGTAACCCGAAAGCGAATGCGTCTTGCCGTTGGTATCGGTCATCCTGAAATCCGCCTGCGCCCAGGATGCAGTCAGCGCCAGCAGCAGTGCGGCCAGCCACATCGGATAAAATCGCTTTCTTTGTAAGTTCTGCATTGGATGTTCCGTCATGAATGAATTTCGTATCGAGAAGGACTCGCTGGGCGAGGTCCAGGTTCCCGAGCAGGCCTGGTACGGCGCACAAACTGCGCGTGCGGTTGCCAATTTTCCCATTTCCGGACGGCTTCCGGATAAGGATTTCGTACTAGCGCATGTTCGCATCAAACTGGCCGCCGCGCGCGCCAACTGCCAGCCGGGCTGGCTGGGTGAAGACAAGCGCGACGCCATCGTCACCGCCTGCGAAAAAATCATCGACGGCGCGCACCTCGACCAGTTTGTCGTCGACCGCTTTCAGGCGGGTGCCGGCACCAGCCACAACATGAACAGCAACGAAGTCATCGCCAACCTCGCCAACGTGGCACTGGGCGGTGAAAAAGGCGCCTACAAACCGGTCAACCCCAACGACGACGTCAACATGGGGCAGTCGACCAACGACACCATCCCCACCGCGATTCGCCTCACCGTGCTGGCCAAGCTGCCGCGTCTGGTCGCCGCGGTGCATGCCATGGCCACCGAGTTCACGCGCCTGGCCGAACGCGAAAAAGACACCGTGAAATCCGGCCGCACCCACTTGCAGGATGCGGTGCCGACCACGCTCGGTCAGGAATTCGCCGGCTATGCCTGGACGCTGGATCGCTGTGCGGGCGCGCTGGAAGCGGTGCGCCCCGCTCTGTGCGAAACCGGGCTGGGCGGCTCGGCTGCCGGCACCGGGCTCAACACCTCACCCGACTACCCGGCGCGCGTCGCCGCCGAACTGGCCACACTCACCGGCGAACCGATCCGCGTCGGCCAGCTGGTCGCACAGATGCAGTCGATGAACGACCTGGCACGGCTGTCGGGTGAAATCCGCAATCTGGCGCTGGAACTCACGCGCATCTCCAACGACCTGCGCCTGCTCGCCAGCGGCCCGCGCACCGGCCTTGGCGAAATCCAGCTGCCGCCCGTGCAACCGGGCTCCAGCATCATGCCGGGCAAGGTCAACCCGGTGATGTTCGAGATGCTCAACCAGGTGTGCTTCCAGGTACTGGGACAGGACGCTGCCGTCTCCTACATGGTGCAGGCCGGGCAGATGGAACTCAACGTGATGATGCCGGCGCTCGGCTCCGCGCTGTTCGACGCGATGGACTGGCTGACCAATGCGATGAACGCCGCCACCGAAAAGAACCTCAAGGGCATCGTCGTCAACCGCGAACGCTGCGCCTTCTTCATTCACCAGAGCGTCGCGCTCGCCACCCTGCTCAACACCCGGATCGGCTACAACCAGGCCGCCGAAGTCGCCAAGGAATCGGAAAAATCCGGCCGCCCGGTGCGCGACATCGTCGCCGAGCGCGGCCTGATGGGCGCGGCCGAATTCGACGCGCTGGTGCTCGCCGCCGCCCACGGCGTGGGCAGCGGCGGCGGTGCGGGGTAATGAAGGCACATAAGCGACTCGAACCCCTGCTCGAAGACGGCCTGATCGACGACGTCGTACGCCAGCTCATGAGCGGCAAGGAAGCGATGGTGTTCGTCGTGCGCTGCGGCGACGACATCCGCTGCGCCAAGGTCTACAAGGAAGCCAACAAGCGCAGCTTCCGCCAGGCCGTCGACTACACCGAAAACCGCAAAACCAAGAACAGCCGCCAGGCACGCGCCATGGCCAAGGGCAGCAAATTCGGCCGCGAGAAGCAGGAAGAAGCCTGGCAAAGCGCCGAAGTCGATGCGCTCTACCGGCTGGCCGCCGCGGGGGTCCGCGTGCCCACGCCGTACAACTTCCATGAAGGCGTGCTGCTGATGGAACTGGTGTGTGACGCCGACGGCAACGCCGCACCCCGCCTCAACGATGTGTCGTTCACCGCCGAAGAAGCCCGCCAGCACCATCACACCCTGATCATGGAAGTCGTGCGCATGCTGTGCGCCGGCATCATCCACGGCGACCTGTCCGAGTACAACATCCTCGTCAGCGCAGACGGCCCGGTCATCATCGACCTGCCGCAAGCGGTGGACGCCGCCGGCAACAACCACGCCCAAGCCATGCTGACGCGCGACGTCAACAACCTGACCACCTATTTCGGCCAGTTCGAACCCGCGCTGTTAAGCACGCAATACGCGCAGGAAATCTGGTCGCTGTATGAACACGGCGAGCTCAACGCGGACGTCCAACTCACCGGCCGCTTTGAATCCACCTTACCGCCGGTCGATCTGGAAGGCGTGATACGGGAAATCGACGACGCGCGTGAGGCCGAGGCGGCCCGTTTATTGCGCCTGCAGGAGCTGAATGAGTGATGCCGGTAGCGCCTGTGACGCTTGAATCCGCCTGACTAAATGGACATCCGTCTCGCAAGATCTGCCCCAGGTGAAGCTTGCGAGGTTGCTCAATGCCAGGACGCTCACTCGTACCGCAGGGCCACGATCGGATCCAGACTCGCGGCACGGCGCGCCGGGATGTAGCCGAATACCACGCCGATCACCGCGGAAAAGCCGAAAGCCAGCAGGTTGATTCCAGGATTGAACAGGAATGGTATGCCCATGACAGCGGTCAGGCCCAGGCAGGTGACAAAGGCCAGCGCGATGCCGATCAGGCCGCCGAGTGCGGACAGCACCACGGCCTCAATGAGAAACTGAAGCAGGACTTCATGCTCCAGCGCCCCGATGGCCAGCCGTATGCCTATTTCCCGCGTACGCTCGGTGACCGAGACCAGCATGATGTTCATGATGCCTATGCCGCCGACCAGCAGGCTCACCGCCGCCACCGCGCCCAGCAGGCCGGTCATGGTCTGGATGGTGCCGGACAGGGTTTCGGCGATCTGCTTGGTATCCATGACGTGGAAGTTGTCGTCCTCGTTGTCCGACAGCTTGCGACGCTCCCGCATCAGACGACGCACCTGCTCCATGACCTGCGCGCTACTCGCGCCGTCGCGCATCGACAGCATGATGGTCGACACATCCTGATTGCCGGTGAGCCGCCGCTGCACTGTGCGAATCGGCATCAGGACCACGTCGTCCTGATCCTGTCCCATGGCGCCCTGGCCCTTGGCGGCGAGCAGGCCGATCACCTCGCAGTTGAAACTCTTCACCCGTAGTTCGGCGCCAAGTGGCGAGCCGCCACCGAAGAGCTGCTTGCGTACCGTGTTGCCGATGACACACACCGCTTTTCCGGTCGTTTCCTCTTCCTCTTCGAACATGCGTCCCGCACCGATCTTCCAGTTACCGGCGACGAAGTAGGCATTGCTGGTGCCGCTCACTTGCGAAGACCAGTTCTGCCCGCCAGCGACCAGCGTCACGCGACTGCCGGCGACCGGGGCGATGGCTTTCAGTGAAGGCACCTGCTGCGCAATGGCCTCGGCATCGGCCATACGAAAGTTGGCGGCGCCCGCGCTATCGCGGCCTGGGCCGAGTTGCTGGCCGGGGCGCAGCATCAGCAGATTGCTGCCCAGGCTCGATATTTGATCGGAAACCATGCGCGTGGCGCCATTGCCCAGTGTCACCATGGTGATCACTGCCGCAACGCCGATGACGATGCCGAGCACCGTCAGGAAAGAACGCATCAGGTTGCGCCGGATGGCACGCCAGGCCAGTTGCATGGCATTCAACAGCATCTGATTCATGCTTGGGTTCCTGTATCGCTCTCGACGTGACCATCGGCGAAGCGCACGGTACGGCTGGCATACGCCGCCATGTCAGGCTCATGCGTCACCATGATGATGGTGATGCCCTGCTCGCGGTTGAGCGAAACCAGCAGTTCCATGATCTCGTGCCCGCGCTTGCTGTCCAGGTTGCCGGTCGGTTCGTCGGCCAGCAGGACGAGCGGCTGCGTGACGATGGCGCGGGCAATCGCCACCCGCTGCTGCTGGCCGCCGGAGAGTTCCCCTGGGGTGTGGTGTTCCCAACCCGCCAGACCGACCTGGGCCAACGCCTGGCGTGACGCGGCATGACGCCTGACTGCTTCTTCGCCACGATAGAGCAGCGGCAATTCCACGTTCTCCTGAGCCGACGTTCGCGACAGCAGATTGAAGCCTTGGAAGACGAAGCCGAGGTAATGACGCCGCAACAAAGCGCGCTGGTTGCGGTCGAGTTCATCAACGCGGATGTCGCGAAAAAGATATTGCCCGCTGCTGGGCGCATCGAGACAGCCGAGAATGTTCAATGCTGTGGATTTGCCCGACCCGCTCGGCCCCATGATGGCAACGAACTCGCCCGCGGCGATATCCAGGTCAACCCCCTCCAGCGCGGCGAAGGCAGTCGTCCCGCTGCCGTAGATCTTGGTGACGCCACGCAGGGAAATCAGTGCCGTCCCCTCAGTGCCGGTGCTCAAGGCTTGGCTTCCTGATATTCAACGATCACCGGCATGCCGGGCTTCAAGTCGCCGCCGGTAACCTCGGTCTGGCGTCCATTGCTCGGCCCAATCTGGACAGGGGTTGCCACCGCTTGCCCATCCCGTAACACCCAAACCTGGGGCGTGCCGGGTGTGGCGGCCTGTGGTTTATTGTTCGAAACGGGCGGACGAGGCATCAAGCGCAAGACGATGCCACCCGAGGGTGCGTTGCCGACGACCGGCGGGGTGAAACGCAGGGCTGCATTGGGAACCAATAAGACATTGTCGCGCTTGGCGGTGACAATGCGTGCCGTGCCCGTCATGCCCGGACGCAGGGCCAGGTCGTCGTTGGCAACCCTGAGCACGGTCTTGTAGGTGACGACGTTGTCGGTGATGGTCGAGCCGATGCCGACCCGTTCGATCGCGGCCGGGAAACTCCGGCCGGCCCAGGCAGACACGGCGAAACTGGCGTCTTGTCCGAGCTTGACGCTGCCGACATCCGCCTCATCGACTTGCACCTGCAATTCCATCTTGGTCAGATCCTCGGCGATCGTAAATAGCACCGGCGCATTCATGGCAGCGACCACCGTTTGCCCGGGTTCCACCTTGCGGGTGAGGACCACGCCATTGATCGGGGAACGGATCACGGACTTGCTGATATTGGTCTCGTCGGACTTGAGCGTGGCACGGGCGCTGGTTTCGTCGGCGATGGCGCGGAGCAAAGCCGCTTCAGCCGTTTCCAGTTCGCTCTTCGCCGGGACTTTGCCGCCAGATAGTTCGGCCACGTGGCGCAAGCGCGTCAGATTGGCCCGTGCTTCGGCCACCGTCGCCTCCATTTGCGCCACAACAGCGCGCGACTTGGCGACCGCATCCTCCAGCTTCGACGTATCGAGGCGGGCGATGATTTGACCCTTGACGACACGATCGTTGTCATTGGCCAGGACTTCGGTCAGCGTGCCTGACAGCTCGCTACCGACATCTACCGAGCGCGTCGGTTGCAGGGTACCGCTCGCGGAGATGGTGACAACCAGATTGCCGGTGACCGCATCTTCGGTCAGGTATTGCCCTGATTGTTTCCCGCCAGAGGACAGGAGCATGAAAACGACGAGTGCCGCTGCGGCGAGTCCGCCAGCGATCCAGCGCAGACGTTTACCCAGGGTGCTTGACCTGCCGGCGTTGAGAATGTCGGGCGTTGGGTTGGTGTTCATGACGTGCCATCCTGTGTTGATATGCCGGCCTGCCAGCCTCCGCCCATGGCTTTATAAAGCCGGACGACGGCAGTGAGTAAATCACCTTCGGCAGTGGCGAGAGATTCCTCGGCCGTGAGGCGGGAACGCTGAGTGTCGAGGACTTGCTGAAAATCGACGGCACCGGCTTCGAACAGCGTTCGGGCCAATTGCGCGGCATTGCGGGCCGACTCGACGGCGCGGCGGCGCGTGTCCAGCCGCTCGCGGCTGCGCGCATAGTCGACCAGCGCATTCTCGACATCTTCCAGTGCCGTAAGAACGCTGGATTCCCAGGCGATCACGGCTTGTTCCTGCACGGCATCCTGCAGTGCAATGCGGGCGCGCAGACGGCCGCCGTCGAACAGATTCATGGCCAGGCTGCCCAGCAGCGAGCCGACCATGGCATCGCTGCCACCCAATGCGGTGGCGCTGAAGGCTTTCCAGCCCCAGGAGCCGCTCAATGTCAGACTGGGATAGCGCTCGGCACGTTGGGCGTCGCTCCGCGCCATCTCGGCCTGTACCTTGAGCTCCGCAGCCCGGATGTCCGGACGCTGGCGCAGCGTATCGGCGGGAATGCCGAGCGCCATGCTGTCAGGGGCGACCGGCAGGGACTTGACCTCGCTGAGCTTGCCGGCGAGTGCGCCGGGCGCCTGTCCGGTCAGGATGGCCAGGCGATGCCCGGCGGCTGCGCGGTTGATTTCGATACCGGGAATCAGGGAGCGGCTCTGCTCCAGCGTGGTACGGGCCTGCTCGACGCTAAGGACGGTGGTCAACCCGGCCTGTTGCCGCCATTCGGTGATTTGTAGGGTTTCCGCCTGGCTGGCGACGTTGTCGCGGGTAATGGCCAGTTTTTGCTGAGTGGTACGGAGCGTGATGTATTCAAGCGCGACCTCTGCCGCGAGCGAGACTTGGGCCGCGGCCAGGGAGGCTTCGCTGGCCGCCAGGTCGGCGACGGCTCCGGCGGCGGTATCGCGCTGACCGCCAAAGATGGAAGGCTCCCAGCTTGCGTCGAAGCCCGCCGCATAGAGCGTCTGAGTATTGCCCGATCCGCCGGCATCCGTCCCGACCCTGGAACGGGTCGCCGAAGCGGATACGCCAAGACTGGGCAAGAGGCCAGCGACCTCAAGATCGCGACTGGCACGGGCCTGCCGCAGCTTGGCTTGTGCCGTCCGGATGTCCGGGGCGGATGTCATGGCCATCGCGATCAGTTCGTCGAGCAGCGGGTCGTTGAACTGGCGCCACCACTGTTCCAGCGCTTGTAGCGATGAAGCTGCCGGGGTGGCGGCATTACTCCACGTTTGCGGCACAGCCACGGTCGATACGGGCAGGGACGGATTGCCAACGGTCGCACAGCCGGCGAGCATCATGGCCAGAAACGCGATTGGGTGCAAGGCGACGTTTTTCATGCGGCAAGGGGCAAACGCAGGGTGACGGCAAACCCTCCCGACGCCCGGTTCGCAGCCTTGATACTGCCTTCATGCAATTTCATGACTTGACGCGCGATAGTCAGGCCGAGTCCGTAGCCTTCAAAAGGCCTGGAGTTTTCAGCACGGTAGAAAGGCTCGAAGATGGTTTCCAGATCGGTATCGGCCACCCCGGCGCCGGCATCGATGACCTCCACCACGACGAATCCCTGCTCGTGCTTTCCGGTCATGGTGACGATGGTTCCCTCTGGGGTATGGCGTACGGCATTGCGCAGGACATTCTCCAAGGCCCGCCGCAGCATCTCGATGTTGCCCGTGACGTGGAGGTTGTTTTCGAGCGCAAGGTCGAGCATGCCCTCCTTGGTCATGGCCTCGAAGCGCACATCCTCGGCCAGGTCTTCAATCAACTCGGCCAGATCGAATGTTTCCCGGAGGTTGGCGTCCATGCCGGCATCCAGACGGGCCAGCGTCAGAAGTTCACCGACCAGGGTGTCGATACGACCTGTATCACGCTGGATACGCTCAAGGAATTCCTCTGCACGCTCCGGTTGCTGTTGCAACAGGCCAGCGGCGGCTTGCAGTCGTGCCAGTGGAGAACGCAACTCATGCGAAACATCATGCAGCAGTCGACGCTGACCTTCGACCAGTGCCTGCAAGCGTTCCGCCATACGGTCAAAGTCTTTCCCCAGGTCTGCCAGTTCGTCCTGTCGCATTCCCATTTTCGCCCCGATTCGGGTATCAAGCTTGCCGCCAGCTTCGGCTTCGAATGCGTCTTGAAGCGTTCGTATCGGGCGCGAGAAATACAAAGCCAACAGCCAGGCGAAAAGCAGGCTGACGATGCCTCCCATCACAATAGGCATCAGCGGCGGGAGTATTGACCTGTGAGGCTGCGGTGGCCTCGGCCTCATTCCGGCAGAGGGCTCGCCTGTTTCGGAGCGGAGTTCATGGGGCGGAGGGGGCGGAGGGAAGCCACCGGGATACTCATTACGATGCGTCCAGATCATCACGCCAACACCGATAGCCGTAACCAGTTGAGCCAACCACAAAAAGATAAAGAACTTCCAGAACAAACGTCCCAATTTCATGATGGCTACCCCGATATCAATTGGTAGCCCTTGCGGATCACCGTCTGGATGCGAGAGCGACCGTCAGGTAACGGTTTCAGCTTGTTACGGATGCTATGGATGTGGACATCGATGCTGCGATCGAATCGCGTCAGTGGGCGGCCAATGGCTTCGGTGGAAAGGTCCGCTTTGCTGACGGGATGTCCGACATGGCGTGCCAGCACTTCAAGCAAACCGAACTCGGTGCTGGTCAACTCCATTGGCGTGCCATTGTCCTCGGCACGCCGCAAGGTCGGCCAGAGTTTCAGCGTTCCAGCAATCAGGGGTTGTGCTGCTTGTGTATCGCTGGCTGCTTGCTTTTGGAGACGCTTGAGAATGACGCGTAGCCGGGCGGCCAACTCGCGCGGAGAGCAGGGTTTTGGCACATAGTCGTCGGCGCCATGTTCAAGGCCGGCAATCCGGTCAGCATCGTCACCCCGCGCCGTGAGCATGATGATCGGCATGGTGCTCGCCGTACGAATTCTTGCCAAAGTCTGAAAGCCATCAAGTCCCGGCATCATGACATCGAGGACGGCGATATCGTAGTGGCCACTCAGTGCAGCATCCGCCCCGCTTAGACCATCATATTCACACCTGACCGCAAAACCATCTCGTTCGAGGTAGTCGCGCAGCATATCAAGTAGCTCCTGGTCGTCATCGACTAGCAGGACGCTTGGTCTGGCAAATGCTTCAGTCGTGTTCATGGCGTGATGTTAAGGCAGCAGTGTCGACCTACACGCCACATTTACAGGAATTAACCCAATACGCAGGCAGTCTTTGCTGCTGCGAATTGCGCAGGGTCATGCAACTATTTATTTCTGCGATGGATTAACACGTCTTAACGCGGTGCGGCAGCGGCACCCTTTGCGGGCAATCCCGGGATGGGAATGGCAAACCTGCGCAATGATAAAACCCGGGGGTGCTACTTAACGGCAATTAACCCAGTTTTACACCGCGGCACCTGAATTCCTGAAATTGTTCGCCGATGTATCCCATAGCAACTTGCAGTGCGTCCGTGAAGACGGGAAATCCGAACAACCAGGAAAAAGGAGCAAATCATGAGCAGCATAAGCAGTATCGGCAGCAGCAATTCGATGATGATGCAAAGCATGAACGCCATGCGTGGGACGAGGCAGCGCCCCGATCCTGCCGAGATGGCCGAAAACCTGTTCGCGCAATTGGATACTTCGGGACAGGGATACATCCAGAAATCGGACCTTCAGGCAGCCTACGACAAGGTTTCGTCCTCCACTTCGACGTCGAACGCGTCGAGTGCATCGAGTAACGTTGATGATCTGTTTGCCCAACTTGATACGGATAGTGACGGCAAGGTCACCAAACAGGAGCTCTCCGATTCCCTGAAGAAACTACAAGATGCGCTTGAGCAGCAGTTACAGGACAGCCGGATGCAGATGGCCATGCAAGCCGGCGGCATGGATGGCATGAACGGAATGAGTGGAATGCCACCGCCTCCGCCACCACAAAACGGTGATGATCAGGGTTTTACCAAAGAGGAGTTGTCGAGTCAGCTCGAAGAGATCGGCAGCAGTGACAGTGAGCGATCAAGCATGATTTCCAACGTCATCAAGAACTTCGAAGCTGCGGATACGAATGGCGACGGCAAGGTCAGTTTCCAGGAGGCGATGGCCCTCCAGCAGTCGAGCAGCAATTCCAGCAGTTCTGACGCGACAACATCATCCACATCCAGCTCAACCTCATCTTCCTCCGCGAGCAGTAATTCGGAAGCGAAGGTCATGATTCAGATCATGAAGTTGATGCAGGCCTATATAACCAACAACAGCAGTAACGCTGAAGCGACGACAACCCTATCGGTCACTGCCTAATATGAACGGCCTCATTCGGCAATTCATAGGCCCGGGATGCCTACTGAACACCGGGAAGTCCAGTCCTCGCAATGTGCCTAAAAACCCAGATCGCTCAACCCTGGATGGTCGTCCGGGCGCCGACCCAGCGGCCAGAAGAATTTGCGCTCGGCTTCCGCAATGGGCTGGTCGTTGATGCTCGCGTAGCGGCGCATCATGAAGCCCTGCTCGTTGAATTCCCAGTTCTCGTTGCCGTAGGAGCGGTACCAGTGGCCCGAGTCGTCGTGCCATTCGTAGGCGAAGCGCACCGCGATACGGTTGCCGGTACAGGCCCACAGTTCCTTGATCAGGCGGTAGTCGAGTTCGCGCGCCCACTTGCGTTCGAGAAAGCGCTGTACTTCCGCGCGGCCAACCGGGAATTCGGCGCGGTTACGCCAGCGCGTATCTTCCGTGTACACCAGCACCACGCGCGCGGGGTCGCGCGTGTTCCAGGCATCTTCGGCCATGCGCACTTTCTGTCGTGCGGTTTCCTCGGTAAAAGGGGGTAGGGGCGATTTGGTTTCCATGGGCTCTCCTCGGTTGATGTAGACAAGTCTGTCTACACAAGCCCAGTCTAGCCCGTGTAGACAGATCTGTCTACAATGCCGGCATGACATCTGATTCCCAGACCACTGACACGCCATCCGCCCGTGACCGCATCCTGCGTACCGCGCACGATCTCTTCTACCGCGACGGCGTGCGCGCCACCGGCGTCGACCGCGTCATTGCCGAATCCGGCGTCGCCAAGCTCACCTTCTACCGGCATTTTCCGAGCAAGAACGATCTGATCCGCGCCTACCTGGATTACCGCCACCAGCGCTGGATGCGGTGGTTCGAGGAGGCGCTGGCTCGTCACGGCGGAGGACCGGACGCCATCGTACCGGCGGTAGGGGAGTGGCTGCGCGATCCCGGCTATCGCGGCTGCGCTTTCATCAACAGCGTGGGGGAACTGGCCGGCAGCATGCCCGAGGTGGCCAGCATCGCACAGGCGCACAAGGCTGCGGTAACCACCGCCATCACCGCCGTGCTGCCTGCCTCGCGTCAGCGCGCGAAGCTGGCGCAGGCCATTGCGCTATCCATCGACGGCGCCATCGTGCGCGCGCAGTTCGACGCCACACCCGACGCGGCGTTGGATGTGCTGAAGCGCATCGTCAAATCCTTGTTGAGGGAATAGTCGGTTCGCCGCCGTGCAACCACACGGCGGCTTCGAGCGCGTCGCCCGAGCCGGCCGCACTAAAAGGGTTTTGAATAATTTCCCAAGCAGATAGACATACCCTGCCACCTCTGCATCAATCTAGCAGGCGTGCCACGGCTGTCGTCCAGCGCAGCATCAAGTCAGTGAATTAGAACCGCCAGATTATGACGCACCCTTATAATCCCGCATGACCGATCCCCACCCGCCCTCCCCCGACTCACTGTCCACCCCTGCTGAAACGACCGATCCGGCTTTCAGCACCTCGTTCGATCAGCTGCCGTTGCCGCCCGCGGTACTGGCGAATCTGCGGTCGCTTGGTTATCTCAACATGACGCCGATCCAGGCGGCCAGCCTGCCGATCACGCTGGAAGGTCATGACCTGATCGCACAGGCCAAGACCGGTAGCGGCAAGACCGCGGCCTTCGCGTTGACGCTTCTGGCAAACCTGGACCTGCGCTACTTTGACGTGCAGGCGCTGGTGCTGTGCCCGACGCGCGAGCTGGCCGATCAGGTGACGCAGGAGATCCGCCGCTTGGCGCGCGCCGAGGACAACATCAAGGTGCTCTCCCTGGTGGGCGGCAGCACGATGCGCCCGCAGCTGGCCAGCTTGGAGCATGGCGCGCACATCGTGGTCGGCACGCCGGGCCGCATCATGGATCACCTGCAACGCGGCAGCCTGAACCTGGATACGCTCAACACGCTGGTGTTCGACGAAGCCGACCGCATGCTGGACATGGGCTTTTACGACGACATGGTGTTTGTCGCGCGGCAGTGTCCAATAAAGAGGCAAACCCTGCTGTTTTCCGCCACCTACCCCGAAGGCATCGAGAAGCTGGGGCGGCAGTTTTTGCACCAGCCGCGCACCATCAAACTGCTGGAGCAGCACGAGAGCGACAAGATTCGCCAGCGTTTCTACGAAGTGGCCAACGAGGACCGACTGCCGGCCGTGGCCACGCTGCTGCGCCACTATCGCCCGGTCAGCACGCTGGCGTTTTGCAACACCCGCCAGCAATGCCGCGATCTGCTCGATGTGCTGCGCGAGCAGGGTTTCCAGGCGCTGGCCCTGCATGGCGAACTGGAACAGCGCGAGCGCGACCAGGTGTTGATCCAGTTCGCCAACCGCAGTTGTTCGGTGCTGGTGGCGACCGACGTCGCCGCGCGCGGGCTCGACATCGCCCAGCTCGAAGCGGTGATCAACGTCGATGTCACGCCCGATCCCGAGGTCTACATCCACCGCATCGGCCGCACCGGGCGCGCCGATCAGGACGGCTGGGCGCTCAGCCTCGCCAGCCACAACCAGATGCGGCGCGTCGACAACATCGCCAAGGAAACCGGCACCGAAGTGGAATGGCACCCCATCGCCGAATTGTCCGATGCCAGCGACGAACCCCTGCTGCCGCCGATGGCGACGCTGCAGATACTCGGCGGCCGCAAGGAAAAGATCCGCCCCGGCGACGTGCTGGGCGCGCTTACCGGCGAAGCAGGCTTCAGCAGCGCCCAGATCGGCAAGATCAACATCACTGAATTCCACACCTATGTGGCGGTGGCGCGCGAGATCGCGCAGCAAGCCTTGCGCTGGCTGGCGTCCGGCAAGATCAAGGGGAAGACGGTGAAGGCCCGCATCCTTGGCATGGATGACGACGCGCAGGCAGGCGAACGGTCGCGTGCCAATGCTGGCATACGGCGGCGACCGCAAGGCTGAATTTCCCCAGCCAGGCTGGTAGTCCAATCCAAGGAAGATTGGTTGCAATTAAATCAATACTTGTTATATTTGTAACAAGCATCCACGGAGCAGCCCGCCATGAACCAGCCTGCCTTCATCAGCTCACCCTCGCCCCAGGAAGAACCCGACACGCGCGGCGCCTTGGCGCGCATGGTGACGACGCTGTTCGAACACTGGAAGCTCTCCAGCAACGACCAGCTTGCCCTGCTGGGCTTGTCCGCAGGCAATCGCCCGGCGCTGGCGCGCTATCGCAAGGGCGAGCCGCTGGCCAACTCGCGCGACCTGCTGGAGCGCGCGGGGCATTTGCTGGCGATCCACAAAAACCTGCGCCTGCTGTTCCCGCATGATCGCGATCTGGCCTACGCCTGGATGACCACCGCCAACCGGGCATTCGCTGGCAAAACACCGGTCGAGCTGATTGCCGAATGGGGATTCGCGGGCTTGCTGCAAACCCGCGCCTATCTCGACCGGGCGCGTGGGGTTTGAGTATCGGCAATCTATTCGACGCGCTGCGGCTGGCGGACATCCATCAGAACCTGGCGCGCAATATCGTCTCCATCCGGCAATCGCAGGATCTGTTCGACGATTTGAGCCCGGACCCGCAGGACTGGAACGTGGCCATCCGTCACGAGCTGTCCACGCAACCCAAGCCGTACACGTCGGACTCGCCCGCCATCAACCGGCCCTTTGAAGAAGCCGTCTGGATCGAGGCGGTCACTTACCCCTTCCAGCCGCCGAACTGGTCCAGGAGCCGTTTTTCGGACGGCACCTTCGGCATCTGGTACGGCGCGGACGCCATCGAAACCACGGTCCACGAGACCGTCTGGCATTGGCGCAACGGACTACTGGCCGATGCGGGCTTCGACCGGGAAGGCGTGCGCATCGAGCGCAAGGTGTATTGGGTGCGCGGGGATGCCGCGCTGGTGGATTTCAGACCGGAAATCAAACGCATGCCCGAACTGGTTCATCCCACGCGCTACGACGACACCCAGCCCATCGGCAAGCGGCTGCACCGGGAAGGGTTTCCGGGACTGGTGTCGCGCTCGGCGCGCTGCAACGGCCACACCTTTGGCATTCTCAATCCGGCGGTGCTGTCGAATCCGGTTCAGGCCTGCTCGCTGAGCTATCGCCTCGAAGCCGGCCATGTCGCAGTCGAAAAAGAAGTGGGCGTGGACTGGCTGACGATTTGATTCACCTGCCTCATCGGCAAGCCAACAGACTTAGCGTCTGCCGCTTTTCCAGGTCGCCCGGCACGCCCCATGCAAATACGCGAGGGCGCGTTCCATATAGGAATCGGGCCAGTTTGGATCGGTGTCGGCGAGACGGTCTTCCGCTTCGCGCCGGATGTCGTCCGACCAGGCACGGCGCAGGTCGGCGCGTTGCGATTCGGGCGCATTCTGCTCAACGAACGCAAGCACTGCATCCGAATCGAAGCCGCTGCTGCGAAAAATCCGGGTGACTTCCTTGGCGTCTTTCAGCAGCAGCGTCGCCTTGGGCGGCAGCCCGGTAGCCAGCAGCAGGAATACGGTGGCCAGCACCTGCGGATCGTCCGACTCGCCGCGCGTCACCCGCTGCCATTCCTTGGCCACCAGGCGGTCGTATTCGCTGACGTCTTCGTCCAGGCTTTCGCTGACGAAATAGGGCTGGGCGGTATCGCCATACAGCAGCCTGTCCGCCGTGGTGTCTTCCGCGCGAATCTGCGCCAGGTCCTGCTCGATGAAACGCGCCATCGCGCGCTCCGCCTGCTGCTGGAACGCGGCGGTAGCGTCGGCCAGAAAAGCCTGAAAACGCGCTGTATCGAGTTTGGCCTTGGGGCGTTTGGCGGCTTTGAGCAGATGCACGAACGCGCTGCGCGTCGGCAGAGTCAGCGCCGCCTTGTCGACGAACAGCACCAGCATGGCGCTGCGGATCAAGGCCTCGGCATCGTCGTAATCGCCGCGCGCGACGCCCATTTTTTTAGCCAGCCACAGCGAAAAGTCGAGCGTATCCTGGCTGCGCTGCCGCACCGCACGCTCGGCGCGATACTCGGCCAGCGTCATCGGATGGGCAGCGGTCTTCTCGTCCAGATACGCACGCTGGCTCTCGGGCGACACGGTATTGCCGAGCATCAGGCTGCTGTCGGGCATCGCCTGCAGGCGTTTGAGCATGTCCGAACCGCCCTTTGAATGCGACAGCAGGCTGCTGTCGCGCAGCGACGCAGCAGCCCGGGGCAGGTCGCCGCCCGAAAACTCTTCCAGATACAAACTCATCAGATGCACCATGCGGCGCACCGCGAGTTCGAGATCGGGGCGCAGATAGGCGGTGCCGAAATAATTGGCGATCTGCACGATGCCCTTCGCGAAATCGGCCTGGATGACGCGCAGGCGCTCGGGTGCGATCATTCCCTGCTTCACCCCGTGATGCAGGGCCTTGTCGAAAAACGGCCGCCCGTCGTACGCGGCCAGTCCGCTCAGGCCCGTCGCCATCGGTTCAGCCGTCATCAAATGGCGGACTCTTCTTCGTCATCGGCGGGCTCACCGGCTTCGGCAGCCAGCAGCATGGCGTTGAGCGCTTCCAGATGCTTGGCCACGCGCGTGCGCAGCACGCCCATCAGTTCCTCGAACGCATCGGGCAATTCGTAACGCAGGATCCAGGCCGTTTCCATCCAGTCGCCGTCGGCCACTTCGGTGCGCTGCAGCAGCGGCCGCGATTCTTCGATGGCGTTGCCGAAGCCCAGGCTTTCGTCCAGTTCATCCAGCTTTTCCATCAACCAGGTGGTGTGGACCTGCACCCCGCCGTCCTGCTCGTATTCAGGCGCAAAGCGGCCGCCGGTGGCAAAGCTCAGCAACTCGTCATAGCGGTCTTCGAAGTAGTCGGCCAGCGTATTGATGCCACCTTCGGTATTGACGAGCGTATCGAGGTATTCGCCGACCGTGTTTTCGTCGCGGTAGATGACGGCGTTCACCATGGCGCGCAGGCGCTCGCTGGTGCGCTCGCCGTACTGCCGTTCCAGCACGATGGAATGGGCGAACTGCTCCGGCGTCACCAGCATGTTGACGATGGACTCCTTGGACGAATCGAACTCGCGCATGATGGCGAGCAGATCCTTGGAAGGCAGTTCGTCGAGCAGGCTGACCAGCGCATGGTCACCATGCTGCTCGGCCACGGCCACGAGCGTGCGCTCGGCGCCCTCGATGTCGCCGGAAAGAATCAACTCGGAGGATTTCAAGACTACCGGGTGCATGCTGCGTCCTTCTACTGATACAGGTGGGGTGAGGGTCACTCTTCGCGGGTGTCGAAGCCTTGTTCGACCAGCCAGTCCGAGCCGGCATCGCCCAGATCGTCTGCTTCGTCTTCCGAGTCATCGTCGTCGCCACCCGATTCGTCGGCCGCCTCCGATTTGGATGCCGTGAACGCAGCCTTGGTTCGCACGAATTCCAGCGTTGCGGCCGTCACCAGAAACGCATCGCCGCCCGCGACCTTGAGCGTGGTGGCAATCAGGGGCTCGGCCCAGGGGGCGATGCTCAGGCTTTTGCGCAAAACGTCCCACTTCAGGAAGTCGCCGAGCTCGGGTTCGCTTTGCAGCAGTCTCTGCATGACTTCGGCCGACTGAAAGCCGAACGCGTCATAAAAAATCACCGCCACCATTTCGGGGCTGTAGTCGATCATTGCAAGCAGGGCGTCCATTTCGCCGCGCTTGTCCTTCAAGCGTCGCTGCAGCACCGACTTGCCTTCGGAATCGGTGACCAGATCGTCGATTTCTTCGAGGTAACTTTGGGCCAGATTCGTAAAGTAACGCGAAATTTTCAATTGAGTATTCCCTGGATATATTTTGCCGCCATCTCCTGCGCCACCGCGACCGGGTCGTCGATCAGACTGCGCTGGCGGTATTCGTCGTACGCTTTTTTCCGCTCGGGATCGGACAGCACTTCGTACGCATCCTGGATCTCGCGAAAGCGCATCGGCGCATCCGCAGCCGAGTTCTTGTCCGGGTGGTAGAAAGCGGCCTTTTTGCGATACGCCAGCTTGATCAGCTCGGGCGCGGCGGAAGGCGGGACGCCCAGCTTTTCGTAATGATCCTGCATTCAGTTCCTTGTCATGACCCTGCGGCCACACGTTCCGGAGAGCCGCGAATTATAGGGGGATTCACCCCGCTCAGTCGTTATTTGATTGATGAAACAAAGCGTTAAGCCTGTGGCTGGGGGATAATCCCGCCTTTCCCCCCTTTTCCCTCCCCCATGGCGATCCAGTGGTTCCCCGGTCATATGACCACCGCACGCAAGAAGGCGGCCGAAACGATGGCGCTGATCGACGTGGTCGTCGAAGTGCTCGACGCGCGATTGCCCGAGGCCGGCAGCAACCCGATGATTCACGAGTTGCGCGCGCATCGCCAGCGCCCCTGCCTCAAGCTGCTCAACAAGGTCGATCTGGCCGACCCCGAGGCCACGCGCGCCTGGATCGACTATTACAACAGTCTGCCGAACGTGAAAGCGGTGGCGATTTCCGCCAAGAAGCCGGGCGATGTCGCCAAGCTGGCCGCCGTGGCGCAGAAACTCGCGCCGCATCGCAACGATCCGATCAAGCCGCTACGGCTGATGATCATGGGCATTCCCAACGTCGGCAAATCCACCCTGATGAATACCTGGGTCAAGCGCCGGGTGGCGGCGGTGGGCGACGAGCCCGCAGTCACCAAATCGCAGCAGCGCATCAACATTTCCCCGCTGCTGTCGCTGGTCGACACCCCAGGCATGACCTGGCCCAAAATCGCCCACGACTCCGACGGCTTCATGCTCGCCGCCAGCCACGCCATCGGCCGCAATGCCGTCATCGACGAACAGGTGGCGGTGTTTCTTGCAGAAATTCTGCTCGAACGCTACCCGGCCCTGCTGAAGGCGCGCTACGGTTTTGCACTCGAAGACCTGGATGCGACCGGTGTGCTGGAAGCCGTCGCCAAACGGCGCGGCTGCGTGATCAAGGGTCGCGGTGGCGAACTCGACCTGGAAAAGGCGGCGATGATCCTGCTGACCGATTACCGCACCGGCACCCTGGGCCGCATCAGTCTGGAAACCCCGGAGACCCGCCAGGTGATGCTGGATGTAGAGCGTAGCAAAGCGGCGCTGGAAACCGCACGCAAAAAAGCGATCCTGGATGCAGCCCGCAACCAGGCGGCTCTGGACGCCGAACATAACAAAGCGACGCCATCCATGGACAACGATCCTGATGCAATGGAGTGATTGCAACCTGCGCTATTGCGACAGCCAGATGAGCAAAACGCAGGCGTAGTACCAAGCCCTTGGTCGAGGGCCCATGTTAAAAAACACTACTCAACGAAAGTTATAACCCCGAGTGGAAGATCAGGCTGTTTGTAGCGACCGACTCTTGTTCGGCCGAAGCGGCCGGCCAGGCTGGCCGTTCCATTTGGCCGGTGTTCGGCGCTTACCGGTCATGTGCTATTCAACGTGCTAGCTCAGGGACGCGCCGCTTGTCGGCGCGACCCTTGGAACGTCTGGTTAGCCAGGACCTTCAATGAATACAGTTGCCCGAAAAATGCACTGTAGGCCAACAAGCCAAATCCCCCTGGCACGGTTGAGGGAAATGCGGAACCATCGCTCTTTGGGATTGAGCCTAACGATTCAAATAATGCGGGCATGAAGAACAACACGAGCCCCGCAATCATGAGGCCATAGCAAGCATACCTCATCCACGGAGGACAGCCACGGTAACCCCATTTTTGTACCTCTCGTGGAGTTGTATCCTGAGTGAGGTTGTTATAACGAAGGACAAATGCTCCTCCGACAGGAAACAGCCCGAACATCACGCCTTTGGAAACACTGTCGGCGAGGCCAGTAAGTGGCGCAGGGGCCACAGCAACTCCAACCACAGCCAGCACTACGCTTGCGAGTAGACCAATCAGGCTACCTGCAAAGATACTCGTGTCGATCAATCGTGACATCATGTTTGTCCGTTTGAACGAGGGGTTAGGCGCCATTTTCTCTCCAGGCCTGGACTGCGCGTTTTAGATCTACCGCGGACGTGCCTAAACCGCGAAGAACCACTGGGCGTTTAGACTTTGTATGGCTGACCAACACCTGAGGGTGGAGAGCGCTGTTTACGACTAGGTCAGACATCTCGACGGACGTAATGTCCGCACGAAACAACGTAAGCCTACGCACCGGCCAAGAAACTACCATCCCCGTTGCGAGCAGCTCAACTTTGCAAGCGGTAGTGAAGTACTCCCATGATCCGAACCCGACAACGGAAAGTAGCAAGACACCACTGAGCACAGGGTTCGTAGGCCAGAGGTAGATGCTGAGCGCGACAAAGCCGACAAGGGCAGCCGCGTTAAAGATGTGATACGCGTAGCTCTTTGCAAACGCTTTACCCAAAGGGCTTCGAACAGGCGCGAGCGCCGACCGTTCGAGTACGAGACTGCGGAGCCTCGGGAAGTCTCGTAGCTGATACTCGAGTTTCAGGAGCAACTCACCAGATCCATTGAACAGCTCCAGGCGTTGGAGGTACGGGCGTTCTCGCACCTGTGTGATGGCCGACCAATGGATTAAAGATGTTTCGCGAGGGTGGGCGGTTCTCCAGATGCCGTACCTGTCCACGGACACGGGGGCGTTCGGCAACTCCCGAACAACACGCCTAGAGATCCAAGCCAGTGCTCCGAAGAAGATCACCACCATAAATGAAAGATACATCTCGAACTTAGAGTTCCTCGGCTTGCCGTCATCAGGCAGGAACGGCAATGACAAACCGAGCAGTGCGAAGGCGATGAATATCCATGGCGCGGCCATGAACAACCATCGCATGAAGCGCTCTAGGTCGAAGTGTTCGGTCTCAGTCATGCCGCCTAACAGTTAATAGAGAGACCCATGGGGCCGGACGTTTTTTAATATAGAGACAGGCATTTTCTCGGTCTATAGTCTTGGCTCTTCAGTGGATGTTTGTCAGGCCGTCTCTTTATCACGTTATGCAAAAGGAGATAGAGGCTGCCGGATTATGCGCCTGATTTTTTACCTGAACCATCAGGAGCGAGCCTCATGGAAGAACGACGTCTTCCATGTCGCTTGGGTCGGCTTCACTGGCTGCTCTTGGTCATGAAGTTGACGTGATGAGGGAGTACAGCACGGACCGCTTCGGCCGAACAAGAGACGGTAGCCCTACTCCGCTTGACCTTTTATTCCAGGCCAAAAGCACCCGCGCTACTCACTTCACTGCGCCAAACACCTGCCGCAATAAATCGCTGCCTGCCTGCATCGGACTGGCACGGATCGCCTGCTCCTTCTCGCCGATCAGGCGATACAGGCGATCGAGTGATTGCCGGGTGACGTACTGCTCGACACTAGCCTGGTTTTTATCAATCAGATCGAACTGCGCAGCCTGTCCGGCGTAGCGGTTGTATTGCTGCGCCAGGCTGGTTTTATCGGTGACGGCCTTGACGATGGGGCCGAAGCGTTCGGTCAGTTGCGTTTCGGTTTTGCTGCGGAAAAAGTCGGTGGCCGAGGTGGAACCGCCGGTCAGAATGCCCCTGGCATCGTCCAGCGTCATCGCTTTTACCGCGCCAACCAGCAGGGTCTTGGCCTCGGGCACGGCAGCCTCGGCGGCGCGGTTCATCGCCAGCACCAGCTCATCGGCCTGGCTGCCCATGCCGAACATGCGCATGGTCTTGTCGATTTTTTGCAGGTTTTTCGGCAGCGGAATTTTGAGCGCGGGATTGCCGTAGAAGCCATCCTTGACGCCCAATTGCGCGACCGCAGAATCGGCACCCCGCGTCAGCGCTTCTTTCAATCCCGCGTTGATGTCGGCGTTGGACAGGGCATCCACGCCGGGGCTGGCTGCGGTGCCTGCCGGCTGGCCGCTGGTTTTACCCATCGCGTCCTCCAGCGCCTTGTTCCAGTCGAAAGCCAGCGCTGGCGGCACAAGAACCAGTCCTGCGATAAAAAAAACGATGCCGTGCTTCATGATGCGTGCCTGTATCGGGTTGATGTGCATCGCTCAAACGCCCTTGTCTTTCGGCTTTTCCATGCGCTTGCTATGCCGGTTCAAACTGCTGGATAGCTGGGCAATGATTTCGGACGAGGCCTGGATGATCTGGCTGGTGCTGAAGCCGGTAGTGGTCATTTCGCGGAAGAAGGATTTCGCCAGGATGCGCGCCAGCTGATCCGGGTTTTCCACCGCCTTTTCCAGCGCGACGCCGAGGTTGGCCTTGGCTTCGCGCACCAGCGCCATCTGGGCGAAGCGGGACGACAGCACGTTCTGCAGTTGCACCACCTGCATGGTTTTGCCGATCAGCATGCCGATCATGCCGAGCCATTCCAGATCGCGCTGGTCCAGCGGGCGACCCGATTTGTGGCCGCTGGCAGTGAGGATGCCGACGACCTTGCTGTTGATATGAATGGGCGCGGCAATCAGGCTGTTGAAACCATCCCGCTGCGGATGCCTGAGATTTGCGTAATCGGCCTCACCCAGATTCCCGATCAGTTCCGGCGCATCCACAGTGACCACCCGGTCGAACACGACCGCATGCTGGTTCTGCGAATCGTTGCTGATGCAGACGGCCTGGTCTGCGCCGATGGCGAACACCTTGAGCATGGGCACGTCCTCGCCTGCTTCGGCCTCGCCGAACAACAGGATGGTGCTGCCGTGCACATCCAGCAATACGGCCGTCATCGCCACGCACTGTTTGAGACTGTCCTCCAGACTGGTCGGATGTTCAGGCAATGCGGCAAGATGCTGCAAACGGCTCAAGAGGGTGTCCATCGCTTAGTTCCTGTTTTATTGAAGCCAGCCTATCCACAAACCCAGTTGTGCCAGCCCTTGGCTCACTCCCTGCGCGACGAGCGGCATCGCCCAGATCCAGCCGGCCATCAGGCCCAGCGAAGCGATGCCCAGTCCCACCGAAAACATGTCGAGACCGGGCGTGGTGCGCGCCACGATAGCCCAAGCCAGCTGGACCAGCAGCGCCAGCGCCAGCAAGGGCAAAGCCAGTTGTACGCCCGCGGCAAACAGCCAGCCGCCCGCCTCGCCCAACTGGCGCAGATCGGCTGCCGCCGGCAGCACCGCCAGCGGCATCGCGGTGAAACTGTCGCGCAAGGCATCGACCACCAGTAGATGGCCACTGCCGGACAGGAATGCAAGGGCTGCCAGCCACCCGGCCAACGCGCGCCAGGCGGCGTCGGCCGGCGCGGCCTGCTCTGCAGTCAGATTCAGCAGGCCGCCACTGGCGGTATGGCCGCTCCACAGCAGCGCGGCACTCACCGCCGCGAACACCAGCCACACGCACAGCGCCAGCGCCGCGCCCCAGGCGAGCTCCATGCTCAATGCGAGCACGCCCTGCACGGTAAAGGGTTCGACGCCCGGGAGAGCCAGTGCCGGCGTCAGCACGGCCGCCAGCACCGCGGCCATCATCAGGCGCAGCAGCACCGGCAGGCGACCGGTGAGTGGATCGAACAGCGTCCACCCGGCGAGTCGGGCGAAGGCAAACAGCCAGGCGGTCAGGCTTGCTTCGGCCAGCGGCATGGCTTTACCCTGGAAACGGCAGTTGACCGCTTGCAAACGCATGAGAAGACACATGAGTATTGAGTTCTCACGTCACGTGCACCTTCACCTTATGGGTGAGAACGCTACGCACCCGATTGCACGATTTTCGGGTCATCTGGCCGCGTTGCTCTTCGTTGCAGGGAGCAGCCATGCGCCTCATCGCGCCTTGCCAGACAACCCGAAAACCGCACACTCGAATGCGTCCAACTACCGTTCCCAGGGTCACTCAATCAGCCCCGGAAACTCGGTCAGCATGCTGCGCGCGAACTCGACCAGCTGCCCGCCCATCCAGCTGCCCAGAACGGCCAGCACCAGCAGCATGACGATCAGCTTGGGCACGAAGGACAGGGTGGGTTCGAGGATGCGTGTGGCGGCCTGAAACACGCTGATGCCGAATGCGGTCAGCAGGCCCGCCAGCAACACCGGCGCGGCCAGCAGGGCCAGCAGCCAGAGCGCGTCGCGCAGCAGCCCGTCCATCAGAAACTCCCGATCAGCGAGCCGACCAGCAGATGCCAGCCATCCACGCTGACGAACAGCAGCAGCTTCAGCGGCAACGACACCAGCTGCGGCGGCAACATGATCATCCCCAGCGCGGTAAGCACGGCGGCCACCACCAGGTCGATCACCAGGAACGGCAGGATCACCATGAAGCCGATCTGGAATGCCGTCTTCAGTTCGCTGGTGAGGAAAGCCGGCGCCAGCGCGGCGAGCGGCACGCTGTCTATCTGCCTGAGGTCAATGCTGGCAGGGTCGATGGGTTTGCCGCCCGCGCCGCTGTTTTCGAGGAACAGGCTCAGGTCTTCGGCGCGGGTCTGCCGCAGCATGAAGGATTTGAGCGGCTCAGCAGCCTGCTCGGCGGCGGCATTGAAGCTGAGCGACCCGGCCAGGTAGGGCTGGTAGGCCTCGGCATTGATGGTTTTCAAGGCCGGCGACATGACGAAGATCGTCAGCAACACCGCCAGTCCCATCAGCACCAGATTCGGCGGCGCAGTCTGGCTGCCCAGCCCCTGCCGCAGCAGGAACAGCACCACGGCAATACGGGTAAACGCGGTGAACGCCAGCAACAGTGCCGGCAAAAAAGGAAACAGCAACAGCCACGGCAGGCTGGTCCCCGGCACGCCGATGATCTGCCCGCCCGCGCCGGGCGTCACGCTCAGCAACGGCACGCTGGATTCCGCGGCGAACGCCGGCAGGCTCAAGCCGAGTGCCAGCAGGGCCAAACCGCGCGCAAGCCGCACGCCTGTCGATTTCATAGGGAAGACTCCGTGGATGAAGCGGGCTGTTCGGGCTTGGGCAGGGTGTGCAGCAGGCGCACGTTGCCGCCGCCCACGCCGAGCAGCAGCCAGGTCTGTTCGATTTCGACCACCACGACCCGCTCGCGGCTGCCGACCGCGGTGCTGCCCACGACCTTGACCGCACCTTGCGCGCCCATGCCGGGCAAATAGCGGCGAGCCATCCAGGCCACGGCGACAAAGCCGCCGAGGATCAGCCCCAGGCTGAGCAGCATCGTGAACAGGCTGCCAGCGGTGTCGGGCGCGGCGAACGCCCAGCCCGGCATCAGCAGGCAAATGCCGGCTACCAGGCTCACGGGGCCGGCGGAAGGGAAATCATGTCGTCTCGAATTAATGACCATGCCGGATCACCTCTCGCGCCCAGCGCGTCATGTCTGTCGGTTCGGGCAACAGTTGCACACCGAGCGTGGCCGCGCCAAACGGGGTTTCAAGCTGCCAGCTCAGCGCAGGAGGCGGCTTGGCACCTGGCGCGTCGAGCCAGCATTCCGCCAGTGATGCATCCAGCGTCAGCAACAGGCTTTTCGGCACGAACGACGAAGCATTTCCCGTCATCCGCTGGCCGCCGAGGCGGCGCGTCAGCCATAGCGTGGCCAGCGTGCCATCCGGTGCCCAGCGGGGCGTGCCCGTTGCGAACTCGGCGCCCTCCGGCGCACGACGCAGCTGAACCTGCACCGGTAACTGCAGGCGTGCCGTCAATGTCTGAGCGAGCTTGCGGGTAAAGCGCGCGCATACCGGATCGGACTCGCCAGCGGGCGCGCTCAGGAAGGCGATTTCGGCGGAGGTCAGGGCAAGCAGCTGCATCAGCTCAGATGTCCGGGTTCACGGTAATGCGCCAGTTCCACCAGCTCGTCATGCTGGCGCTGCTCGATGCGCCGCTGTTGCACGGAGACTTGTGCCTGATGGCGCTGTTCCAGCAGACGCAACGCCTTGACGCGCTGATCGAGCTTGATCCATTCGGCCAGCTGCGCCTGCCAGTCGCGGTGGGCCGCATCGATGCTCGCCTGGGCCACCTCCATTTCGGCAGCCTGCGCGCATTTCAGACGGTTTTTTTCCTGCAGCTGCGCGGCCGATACGCCCTCGCGCAGTTCCAGTGCCAGCTGCGCGATGTGGGCGTCGCGCAAGGCCATCAACTGCACCTGGCGGCCGCGCGCGCGCAGCCAGACACCATGCGCCAGCTTGACCGTGCGCGCCTGCGTCTCGCTGCGCCGCACCGCCAGCTGCAACACCCGCGCCAGCGCAAACGGTTTCATCCAACCACCTCTTCAAGACCGCTCCGCGCAGATTCCATCGACGCCCGCTCGCGCATGCCCTGCATCAGATAGCCCTGCATGCGCGGATACAGGCGCACGCCTTCGTCCAGCACCACGTCGGCGCCCGGCACATAGGCGCCGACCGCCAGCAGGTCGCGGCTGCGCATGTAGCGCGAATAGAGATATTTGAAGCGGCGCGTGCGTTCCAGCGCCTCGTCGTTGAGCAGGTCGGGCTGCACCCGGCTGATCGAGGCCTCGATGTCGATGGCCGGGTAATGCCCGGAATCGGCGAGGTCGCGGGAGAGCACGATGTGGCCGTCGAGAATCGCGCGCGCGGCGTCGGCGATCGGGTCCTGCTGGTCGTCGCCTTCCATCAGCACGGTGAAAAACGCCGTGATCGAGCCGCTGCCGTTGCGGCCGTTACCGGCGCGTTCAGCCAGTTGCGGCAGCTTGGCGAACACCGACGGCGGATAGCCTTTGGTGGCCGGCGGCTCGCCGATCGCCAGCGCCACTTCGCGCTGCGCCATCGCGTAGCGGGTGAGCGAATCCATGATCAGCAGCACATGTTTGCCCTGGTCCCGAAAGTGTTCGGCAATCGACATTGCATAGGCCGCGCCGTTCAGCCGCATCAGCGGCGGGTGGTCGGCGGGCGCGGCCACCACCACCGCACGCGCCATGCCTTCGGCGCCGAGGATGGTGTCGATGAATTCCTTGACCTCGCGGCCGCGTTCGCCGATCAGGCCGACCACCACCACGTCGGCTTCGGTGTAGCGCGCCATCATGCCGAGCAGCACGCTCTTGCCGACGCCGCTGCCGGCAAACAGGCCGAGCCGCTGGCCGCGCCCCACGGTCAGCAGGCCGTTGATGGCGCGCACGCCGACGTCGAGCGTCTGCCGGATCGGCGCGCGCTCGAGCGGATTGATCGGCCGGCTGTACAGCGGCACGCGGCGCTCCAGCAACAGCGAGCCGAGACCGTCGAGCGGCCGCCCGGCGCCGTCGAGCACCCGCCCCAGCAAACGCTCGCCCACCGGCACCTGGCGTACCCGGTCCTGCGCGCGGCGCCGCATGATGTAGCGCACGCCGAGGCGCGGCGGCTGCGCTGCCATCGGATTTTCGGGCACCACCCGCGCGCCCGGCATCACGCCGTAAATATCGGAGGCCGGCATGATGAACAGATGGTCGCCGGAAAAACCCGCCACCTCGGCTTCGATGTTCTGCCCGCCCGGCACCTGGATCTGGCACTGGCTGCCCACCGGCATGCGCAGGCCCACCGCTTCCATCACCAGGCCGGACACGCGGGTCAGGCGACCGCTGCCGGAGATCGGCGTGGCGCCGCTGACGGCGCGCCGGCACGCCGCCAGGTATTCGCGTAAACGGACGGTGCGTTCCATCATCCTAGAAACCGCAGTTGGACGCGCCCGATGGTGCGTCTGATCGGGTGTCTGCCGCGAAGCAACGACGCTGCGGGCCGGGGCCCGCAAGGAGGCGCGAGAGCGGATTCGTTGCCGCTTCAGCGGCTTTACGAATCCGGCCTCCCCCTCGCGGGGACAAAGGCAGGCGCACGAGCGGGCGTGCCAGCGGGTGCGTAGCGGACTCACCCAGATAGTGAACGTGATCGGAGGCAATAAACTCAGTATTCATGCGGCATTCCTCAAGGTGACAAGCGGTCAACTGCGGTTTTTAGGATCATCCTCTGCCGCTTACTCAAGCCAGTTCTGGTTGGACCCCAGCACCTGCACCACCTGACGCCAGCGCGAGACCAGGGTGGCGTCGAGGTCGCCCTGCGGGGTTTCGATCAGGCAGCCGCCGCGCACGATGCGCACGTCCTCGACGATGCGCAGCCGGTTCTTGTCGAGCACCTGATCGAGGTGCGGCCGCACCAGCGCGGCATCCTCCGGATTGAGCAGCAGGCGGGCGCCGCGGCTCGACTCGGCCATCAATTTCAGCGCCTGGTTCACCACGTCGAGAATGTGTTGCGGGCGCACCGCCAGTTCGCCGGCGATCACCTGGCGCGCCACGTCGAGCGCCAGTTCCAGCACCATGTCGGCCAGATGGAAGTCGAGGTTGTCGAGCGTGTTGTCGAAGCTTTCGGCCAGCTGCTTGAACTGCGCGCAAGCCTGCTCGGTTCTGGCTTGCCCGGCGGCCAGACCTTCGGCATAGCCTTCGGCGCGGGCCGTGTCGCGCAGTCTGGCCAGCTCGGCGGCCTGCGTATCCGTAGCCACTTGCGCCGCGGATGCTGCCAGTTCCACCACTTCCCACTGCTCGAATGCGGTGGCTTCCTGCCTCGTCTGTTCGTCGTGCGTATTCATGCGGCCTCCTCTTGCGGGAGCAGGATCGCCCCCTCCGCCGCCAGCCGTCGCAGGGTAGCGCTGGCTTCCTCCTGCGCAAGCTGCACCTCGGTCACGGGCACGGCGCCCAGCGTATCCAGATCATCGCGCATGCGCTGCGCCGCGGTCGGGCTCATCACGGCAGCCAGCGCGTCCAGCACCCGGCCGTCGTTGCCTTTCAGGGCCAGCAGCAGCGCGCGCGCGCCGACGTTGCGCAAAAAGGTTTTACGGCTGGCCTCGGGCAGACGCGCCAGATCCTCGAACGCCAGATGCCGCACCCTCAAGCGCGCGGCCAGCTCCGCATCGTCGTGATCGATCTGGCTCAGCGCGGCGGCGGCGCTGCCCTCGCTCATCTGCCCCAGCAGGCTGGCGACGGCGGCTTCGCCCTGCGAGGAAGCCGGCGCATCGAGGCTGGCCAGCCACTCGTCCAGTTCGGTCAGCATGTCGGGGTGCGGCGCATCGCTGTGCGCCAGACTCAGCAGCGTCCCGGCCCGCGCGCTGCCGGGCAGCGCATCCAGCACCGCAGCGGCGACATCGCGCGGCAGTTGTGCCAGCACCATGGCGATCAGTTGCGGCGGCTGTTCTTCCAGCAGACCGGCGATCTGCGCCGGCTCGCGTCCGGCCAACTTTTCCTGCGCCTGGCCGGCGGCCCCGCCCAGCCGCTGCAGCACCGCCTGCGCGCGTTCCGGGCTCCAGGCCAGCTTGAGGCTGTCGTCCAGAAAGCGGCCGGCATCGGCGGCGAAGCCGGTCTGCTCGGCCGCCTCGGCGGCGTAATCGCGCAGAATCAGGCGGACCCGCTCGCGCGGCAGCACGCCCATCTCGCGCATCGCCGTGCCCAGCCGGCTGACTTCCAGCGGGCTCAGGTAGCGGAATACCGCAGCGGTTGCCTCTTCGCCCAGCGCAAGCAGCAGGGCGGCGGATTTTTCGATGCCGGCCTGACTCATGCGCGCATCCATAACTTGATGACATCGGCCGTCACGCGCGGATCGAGCAAGGCTTGATTACGGGCGTTGTCGAGTTCGACCTCGAAGTCGTCCACCGACAGTTCCAGCGCCGGCGGCTGACGCCGGCGCCACCAGCCGGCTGCGCCGAGCAGCACCAGGCTGCCCAGCCCGGCCGCCAGCCAGCCCAGCGGCAATTCGGACGCCGTGCCGGCGGGCGATGCATCGGGCTGGACACGCACCTGCGGGATGGAAACGGGGGGCAAGGCAGCCGGCGCCTGCGGCCGCGCGATCATGCCCGCTTCAGCGGGCGCCGCAGCGGCGGTGCGCGGCAGCGCATAGACGTTCACGCTGTCGCCCCGCGCCGGCACCACGCCCAGCGCCTGACGCGTCAGCTGCCCGGCGCGTTTCAGCTCGGCTGCGCTGGCGTCGAAGCCCAGAATCACGATGGCATGCAGGCGCTGGATACGACCTTGCGGAATCCGCGTGGTGAGCACGGTGGTTTCCTGCGGGCGCGCCTGGCCGCCCACCACCCCAAGGCGCACGCGCTCGACGGTCTGCCGGCTTTCGCTGTCGTCCAGCGTCGCCGTGATCTGCACGCTGACCCGATCCTGTCCCAGCCACGGTGTCAGCACCGCCAGCGCGCGCCGTGCCAGATCCTGTTCCAGCACCAGCTGCTGCGACTGCACCGGCTCGGGGACCGCAGCGCCCAGCACTACGCCGTTCTGGTCCAGCACCTGCACTTCGGTGCGCTTCAGGCGCGGCACGCTGGCCGCCACCAGGGTCTGGATGCTGGCCACCTGCTCGGCCGACAGCCGTGCGCCCGAACGCAGGCGCAGCAAAACTGCAGCCGTGGCCAGTGGCGCATCGCGCAAGAAAGGCGACGCCTTGGGCAGGGCGAGATGCACCCGCGCCAGTTCGATGGTTTGGATCTTCTGGATCGACCGCGCCAAGTCGATTTCCAGCGCGTGCTGGTAGCGCTGCTGTTCCTGCAGCGACGACGCGCCGAAGCTGGGCGCGCGGTCGATGGCATCTTCGGCTTCGGCATCCGACTTGGGCAGTCCCAGCGCAGCCAGCCGGTAGCGCGCCAGATGCAGTTGATCGGCGGCGACTTCGACGCGGCCGCTGTCGGCCGCCAGGCGATAGGGAATATCGAGTTGTTCGAGGGCGGCGATGACCTCGCCGCTGGCGCGGTCGGAGAGTTGCGGATACAGCACGCGGTAGGCCGGCGGGTTGAGCCACCAGTACGCGCTGGACAACATGAGCAGCGGCAGCAAGACCAGCAGCGCCAGCATGAAACGTCGCCGCGGCGACGCGTCCACGATCAGGTCGCGCAGCGCGCTCAGCCAGCCCGACACAGGAAAAGCCTCGTCGGCATGGCCGTGTACTGCGGGTTGGCCCGATGCGGGATGGGTGGAATAGTCACATGGCGATTATAACCAGTCAGGCCCCGCCACAGCGCGCAATACCACCTGCAATTCGCCCGCGCGCTCGCGGCTCACAAACCACCAGATGCCGCCTTTTTTAACCGGCAGATCGCCGTCCTGCCTGGCCAGCAACTGCATCGCCACCCGACCCAAGCTAGGTTGATGCCCCACGATCAACACTGGATAGGACGAATCCGGCCAGTTGGCCACGCGCAGCAGATCGTCTGCACTGGCGTTCGGCGCCAGTTCGGGCACCAGTTCGTAATCGCGCCCCAGCGCCTGCGCGGTTTGCCAGGCGCGCGTGGCGGGGCTCGCCAGCACCCGGATATCCGGCGGCAAACGCGGGTTGAGCCAGTCGGCCATGCGCGAAGCCTGCTTGCGTCCGCGCCCGGTCAGCTTGCGTTCCATGTCCGGCGTCGTGTCGTCCGCCTCGGCGTGCCGCCATAAAATCAGTTCCATCCTGCTTCCTCACAAATATTCATCGCTTGAATTCAACCGGCCATTGTCCGCCCGCTATGCGACCAAAGCATGACAATCTGGCCGCCACTGGCGTGCGCTACAGCCCATCCGGCAACTTCAGCGCCAGCAAGGCCTGCACGGCGGCCGCGCTCTCGGTCGGGATGACCTCCGTCTGGCGCGCGGCCAGCCAGCCGCGGGCAAACTCCGCCATCGCGCCTGCATCGGCCTGCCACAGAAAATCGCTCGCCACCTGCGCATCGCGATAGCACCCGAGACTGTCCTGCGCGCAGCGCAACGCCGCCTGATAGCGGACATAGCGGCGACCGCCGAACAGTGCCTGAAAAAACTCGGTGGCATAGCGGTGGCGCTTGATGGCGATACGCAGGCGATGCCGTTGCTGCGCGTTCAACTCGCCAAACACCTGCGCACCGCGCATTACCGGGCGCCGGCCTTTCCGCAGCGCCCGCTGTGCCCAGGGCCGCAGCGCCGCCAGCTGGACGAAACGCTGCGCCTCGCTGGCCATCCCCCCGGCGGAATTGCGACGCCAGCCGCGCTGCAATAGCCAGCGCTGAAACGCCAGCAGCCAGGCGCCCGGATGCGCCTGCAGCAGCCGCGTCCGCATGTTGGCGCGCACCTCGGCGCGCAGCGCTTCCAGCCGGCTTACCCCCTGCTGCCAGGCCGCCGCGTCCGGAAAATGCTCAGCCACCTGCGGCAGCGTTTCGCTCATCAGCACATCCCAGTCGCGCGCGGGGCCGAGCGTACCGGCCAGCTCGCGCAGTTGCGCCAGCAAGTCGGGCGACACCGCGCACACCCGGCGAAAGATGCGCAACGCTGCACGCAGGCGTCGCAACGCCACCCGCGCCTGATGGACGTACTCGATGTCATCCTCCTCCAGCACGCCCGGCAGGTTGGCCTGAAACTGCGCCAGACAATCCTGACATACCGCGGCAAAACCATCTTCGACGCTCATGTTCTTGTCGAGCGTCAGCGGCAGCGACTTCACCGGCTCCAGCGGCTGGCGCAGCGCCAGCTGCACGCCGCGATCGGCCTTGCTGATATCCAGCGGCAGCAGGTCCAGCTGCGATGCCCAGTCCAGCGCCAGCGTGAACAGCTCTTCCGGCTGGCCGCTTTTCAGTTCCAGCTCGATTTCGCAAATCGGTTGGCGCAGCGCAGCGTCGCCGGAATCGTCCGGAACGCGCACTTCGCCCACATCCAGCGCCACTTCGATCGCCGCGCCCTGCCCGCCCGCCAGCAGCCAGGCAGTACGCTTGAATTCGGTTTCAAACACCGGCACCAGTTGCGCCCGCAAGGCTTGCGGCACCCAGGCCTGCGCTTCGGCCGGAAACCGGCTCCAGTCCGGTACACGGCCGCTGATCGGCACCTCGTATTCGGCGCGGCGCGACAAACCGCCGTGGCGCTCGCCTTCGGTTTTCAGCGTCTGCACCCAGCGGCGGCCGATGCGCCGCACCCGCAGAGCGATTCCCTGCCGGCTCAAGGAAAACGCCGGCGTGTCGAAATATCGAGTCAGCAGGCTTTGCTGCTCGGGCGCGACACGCCGCCGCACCATCAGCCGCAGAAATGCTGCGACCTGCGGCGGCGGCAGGGCCAGCTTGAGTTCGACCTCAAGTGGGTGGGGCGTGTTCATAGAATTGTCATATTCACTATCAATGCAGCCGTTTATCATGCGTGACCCCTACGGATACTAGACCATGAATCTTCCCAGTCCCGACACCCTGATCAACCGCGAACTCGGCATTCTGGCCTTTCACCGCCGCGTGCTGGCCCAAGCCGAAGACACCGATGTGCCGCTGCTGGAAAGACTGAAGTTCCTCTGCATCGTGTCCAGCAATATGGACGAATTCTTCGAAGTACGGATGGCCGGGCTCAAGGAACAGATCCGCGCCAACTCCACCCAGCGCTCGGACGACGGGCTCACCCCGCTGCAGCAATACCGCGCCGTATCCGCCATGGCGCACGACCTGGTCGCCAAGCAATACGAACTGCTCAACCGCAGCGTGATCCCCGCGCTGGCCAAGCGCGACATCCACTTCTTCCGCCGCACCCACTGGACCGAAGCCCAGGCGGCGTGGATCCGCGAGTATTACCTGCGCGAACTGATGCCGGTACTCACCCCGGTGGGGCTCGATCCCTCGCACCCGTTCCCGCGCGTGCTCAACAAGAGCCTGAATTTTGCCGTCGAGCTGTCCGGCCGCGACGCCTTCGGCCGCAGTTCCGGCGCCGCCGTGGTGCAGGCGCCGCGCGCGCTGCCGCGCTTCATCCGCATGCCCGAAGAAATCGCCGGCTGCGAATACGGCTTCGTCTTTCTGTCGTCGATCCTGCACGCCCACGTCGGCGAACTGTTCACCGGGATGACGGTGGAAGGCTGTTACCAGTTTCGCGTCACCCGCAATTCCGGCCTGTTCGTCGACGACGAAGAAACCAAGAACCTGCGCCAGTCGCTGCAGGGCGAACTGCCGCAGCGCCATTTCGGCGCGGCCGTGCGGCTCGAAGTGGCGGACAACTGCTCGGAATCGATGGCGGCCTTCCTGCTCGAACAGTTCGAACTCGAACGCGACGACCTCTACCAGGTCAACGGCCCGGTCAACCTGGTGCGCCTGATGCAGGTGCCCGACTGGGTCGACCGCCCCGAACTCAAGTACACCCCGTTCACCCCGGCCCTGCCCGCGCGGCTGGACAAGCAGGAAGACATCTTTGCCCAGATCCGCAAGGCCGACATCCTGCTGCACCATCCCTTCGAATCCTTCCAGCCGGTGATCAGCTTCATCGAGCAGGCGGCGGCCGACCCCAACGTGGTCGCCATCCGCCAGACGGTCTACCGCACCGGCACCGATTCGCAGCTGATGATGGCGCTGATCCGCGCGGCGCAGTCGGGCAAGGAAGTCACCGTGGTGGTGGAACTGATGGCGCGCTTCGACGAAGAAGCCAACATCAACTGGGCCTCGCGGCTGGAAGAAGTCGGCGCGCACGTCATTTACGGCGTGCTCGGCCACAAGACCCACGCCAAGCTGGCCCTGGTGATCCGCCGCGAAGACGGCCAGCTCAAGCGCTACGCCCACCTCGGCACCGGCAATTACCACGCGCGCACCGCCCGCATGTACACCGACTTCGGGCTGATGACCTGCGACGAAGCCATCACCGCCGACGCCAACAGCCTATTCACCCAGATCACCGGGCTCGGCAAGGCCGGCAAGCTCAAGCGCCTGTGGCAGGCGCCGTTCACCCTGCACAGCGAAGTGATCGCTGCGATCCAGCACGAAACCGAGCTGGCCGTCGCCGGCAAGCCTGCCGCCATCGTCGCCAAGATGAACGCGCTGCTGGAACCGCAGGTGATCGCCGCCCTCTACGCCGCCTCGCAGGCTGGCGTCAAAATCGACCTCATCATCCGCGGCGTGTGCGCGCTGCGTCCCGGCATTGCCGGGCTGTCGGAGAACATCCGGGTGCGCTCCATCGTCGGCCGCTTCCTCGAACACACGCGGATTTTCTACTTCAGGAACGACGGCGACGAACTGGTTTATCTGTCGTCCGCCGACTGGATGGACCGCAACTTCTTCCGCCGCATCGAAACCGGCTTCCCGATCCTCAGCCCCAAGCTCAAAAAGCGCGTCATCGCCGAAGGCCTCAAACCCTATCTGCGCGACAACGTGCAGGCTTGGGAAATGCAGTCCGACGGCACCTACCGCTGCAAGAAGCCCGGCCGAGCCAAGGCCTACCAGGCGCAAACCGCACTGCTGGAACTGTTTTCACGCTGACCGCCAGCCGCCCCGCGCGGGGGTGAAAAGGTCAACAAAGCTTCACCGGGCTGCCACGCCGCTGTCATCTGGGCGTGGCTTCATAGCGCCATGCTGAATCGCGTCACGAATCTGCTCCGCGCACGCCCGGATGCCCTGCCTCAAGCCCCCGTGGGTACGCCGCCCTGGTCTCCCAGCCTCTCCGCTTCCCCGCCCGACCAGACTGCAGCTGACAGTCCCTCCCGCCACTACCGCACGCTGTGGATCTCCGACGTCCACCTCGGCACCGCCGGCTGTCAGGCGCGCTACCTGCTCGACTTCCTGAAGCACAACGAATCCGACACGCTCTACCTGGTGGGCGACATCATCGACGGCTGGCAGCTGCGCAAAGGCTGGTACTGGCCGCGCGCGCACAACGACGTGGTGCAGAAGCTGCTGCGCAAGGCGCGCAAGGGCACCCGGGTGATCTACGTGCCGGGCAACCACGACTCGATGGCGCGCCAGTTCATGGGGCTGGCGTTTGGCGACATCGAGGTGGCGGATGAAGTGATCCACGTCACCGCCGACGGCCGGCGCTTCCTCGTCACCCACGGCGACCTGTTCGACGGCGTGATGCAGCACGCGCGCTGGCTGGCCTATCTGGGCGACTCGGGCTACACCCTGATCCTCGCGCTCAACCGCTGGTTCAACGGCCTGCGCACGCGCATGGGTTATCCCTACTGGTCGCTGTCGCAATACATCAAGCACAAGGTCAAGAATGCGGTCAGCTTCATCACCGCGTTCGAAAAAGTGATGACCGACGAAGCGCGCCGCCGCGACTGCGACGGCGTCATCTGCGGCCACATCCACAAGGCTGAGATCCGCATGCTCGACGGCCTGATGTACTGCAACGACGGCGACTGGGTGGAAAGCCTCACCGCGCTGGCCGAAACCGCCGACGGCACGCTCGAAATCATCCACTGGACGCACTGCCTGGATGCCCACAAGGCGCCCGTCGAAGCCGTCGTCCCCGTTCTGGAGATGCCATGAAAGTCATGATCGTGACCGACGCCTGGGCACCCCAGGTCAATGGCGTCGTGCGCACCCTCACCACCACGCGCCGCGAAATGGAAGCCATGGGGCATCAGGTGGACATCCTCACCCCGCTCGAATTCCGCACCCTGCCCTGCCCCACCTATCCCGACATCCGCCTGTCGGTGCTGGCCGGCAACGCGGTGCACCGGCGCATCCGCGACTACGATCCGCACGCGCTGCACATCGCCACCGAGGGACCGCTCGGCCTCGCCGCGCGCCGCTACGCCATCCGCAACGGCCTGCCCTTCACCACCGCCTACCACACGCGTTTTCCCGAATACGTCAAAGCCCGCACCGGCATTCCGCTGGCCTGGACCTACCGCTTTCTGCGCTGGTTTCACGGCCCCGCCAGCGCGGTGATGACGCCCACCCAGGCGGTCAAGACCGACCTCGAAACCTTCGGCTTCGACAACGTGGTGCTGTGGTCGCGCGGGGTCGATCTCGACGTGTTCCGGCTGCAGCCCTCGCATCGTCTCGACAGCGAACACCCGATCTTTCTGTATGTCGGCCGGGTGGCGGTCGAAAAGAACGTCGAGGCCTTCCTCAAGCTCGACCTGCCCGGCTCCAAATGGGTGGTCGGCGACGGTCCAGCGCTGGCTGGCCTGCGCGCACAGTATCCCGACGCCCACTACCTCGGGGTGATGAAGCAGCCCGAACTGGCCGAAATCTATGCCGCCGCCGACGTCTTCGTGTTCCCCAGCAAAACCGACACCTTCGGCCTGGTGCTGCTGGAAGCCATGGCCTGCGGCCTGCCGGTCGCGGCCTACCCGGTCAGCGGGCCGATCGACGTACTCGGCAACTCGACCGCCGGCGTCATGCACAACGACCTGCGCATCGCCTGCCTCGCCGCGCTCGACATCGAACGCGGCCACGCCCGCGCCCACGCCGAAAAGTTCTCCTGGCGCGCAGCCACCGAGCAGTTCGTCGGCCATTTGCGGCCGTTTCGCCTGGAAGCCGCGGCGGCCTGAGGAACGGTAGGCGCTATCTCCATGCAAAATCACCGCCCGGGGCGGATTCTGCAATCCGCCCCACTCTCCAGCATACTGCAACAGGCCACAAACCGCCGGGCGCACCGCCGCCCGATGGCGAAATGCTCAGGCAGCTTTCCTGAGCTCCTCTTTGAACATCGAGCGTAGCGTTTCGCGCAGCTCAGGTGTGTCGGTGTGGCCGTGAACGGCCACGGCATGCTGAACGGCCGCTTCCAGCAGTTCGTCTTCGCGGTCTGCCGACATGAATACTGTGCAGTTCATTTCGCTCGGATATTCCCGGCAATCGATAAATTTGCGTGCCATGCTGTACCTCCTTAGCCCCCTCGATCCGGCACTTCCGGATACCCAAAATGGGCTTTTATTTATAGATCATTCGACCAGGAAATCGTGACCAGGCAGGGCTTGAAACCCACGCCCCATGCCCCAATATGCCGTCCCATCGTTTCAACCATGATGGAGAAAGAAGGCATGTCCGCCACCACCAAAGAAACCCTGGGCTTTCAGGCCGAAGTCAAACAACTGCTGCAGCTGATGATCCATTCCTTGTATTCCAACAAGGACATTTTCCTGCGCGAACTGATTTCCAACGCCTCCGACGCCGCCGACAAGCTGCGCTTCGAAGCGCTGTCCGACCCCGCCCTGTTTGAAGGCGACTCCGAGCTGAAAATCCGCGTCGCCTTCGACCGCGACGCGCGCACGCTGACCATCAGCGACAACGGCATCGGCATGAGCCGGCAGGAAGTCATCGACCACATCGGCACCATCGCCAAGTCCGGCACCCATGAATTCTTCTCGCAGCTGTCGGGCGACCAGAAGAAAGACGCCGCCCTGATCGGCAAATTCGGCGTCGGCTTCTACTCCGCCTTCATCGTCGCCGACCGCGTGACGCTCACCACCCGCCGCGCCGGCCTCACCCCCGAACACGGCGTGCGCTGGGAATCCGAAGGTGCCGGCGACTACACCCTGGAAACCGTCGAAAAGCCCACGCGTGGCACCGAGATCGTGCTGCACCTGCGCGAAGCCGAAGACGAGTTCCTCTCCGACTGGAAGATCAAGTCGGTCATCCGCACTTACTCCGACCACATCACCCTGCCCATCGTGATGAAGCAGACCGAATGGAAAGACGGCGTCGAAACCCCCACCGACGAAGACGAAACAGTCAACCGCGCCTCGGCCCTGTGGGCGCGCGCCAAAAAGGACGTAACGGAAGACGAATACAACGAGTTCTACAAGCACGTCGCACACGACTCCGAAGCGCCGCTGGCGTGGTCGCACAACCGCGTGGAAGGCAAGCAGGAATACATCTCGCTGCTGTATCTGCCGGCACGCGCGCCGTTCGACCTGTACGACCGCGAACACCGCCACGGCATCAAGCTTTACGTGCGCCGCGTCTTCATCATGGACGACGCCGAACAGCTGATGCCGCAATACCTGCGCTTCGTGCGCGGCGTGATCGACTCGGCCGACCTGCCGCTCAACGTCTCGCGCGAAATCCTGCAGCACAGCCGCGACATCGAATCCATCAAGGCCGGCTCGGTGAAAAAAGTGCTGGGCCTGCTGGAAGACCTGGCCGAAAACCAGCCCGAGAAATACGCCGAATTCTGGAAAGCCTTCGGCAAAGTGATGAAGGAAGGCCCCGGCGAGGACTACGCCAACAAGGACCGCATCGCCGCCCTGCTGCGCTTTGCCTCCACCCACTCCGACAGCGACGCGCAGATCGTCTCGCTCAAGGATTACGTGGCGCGCATGAAAGAAGGCCAGACCGCCATCTACTACATCACCGCCGACAGCTTCGCCGCCGCCCAGCACAGCCCCCACCTCGAAATCTTCCGCAAGAAAGGCATCGAAGTCCTGCTGCTGTCCGACCGCGTCGACGAATGGCTGTCCGGCAACCTCAGTGAATTTGACGGCAAGCCGCTCAAGTCCGTCGCCAAGGGCGGCCTCGATCTGGGCGAACTGGAAGACGAAGCCGAGAAGACTGCGCAGAAAGAAGCCGAAGACGCCATGAAGCCGCTGGTCGAGCGCGTGAAAACAGCCCTCGGCGAGCGCGTCAAAGCAGTGCGCGTCACCCACCGCCTCACCGACTCGCCCGCCTGCCTCGTCACCGGCGAAGCCGACATGAGCGCCAACCTCGAGCGCCTGCTCAAGGCCGCCGGCCAGTCCGCGCCCACGGTGAAACCGACGCTGGAAATCAACCCGTCACATGCATTGGTCACGCGGCTCAACAGTGAAACCGACGACGCCCGCTTCGCCGACTGGGCCAACCTGCTGTTCGAGCAGGCCCTATTGGCGGAAGGCGGCCAGCTTGATGACCCAGCGAGTTTTGTGCGGCGCTTGAATGGGTTGTTGGCGATGCTGCCGGGCTGAACGCCAATCACCAACAGGATCAAGCTGTAACCAGGCGCGACTGAGCAATCAGTCGCGCTTTTTCATGTCTGCCCCAAATATTCAGTTGCAATCCGGTATCCGATTGGATACATTGAGACATGAACACCTTTCTGCGCTCGGAAGAATTCGGCGCTTGGCTTGCGGCGCTAAAGGACAAGGTCGGACGTGCCCGCATCATTCATCGCATCCGTTCCGCCGAGCATGGCAACTTTGGCGACTGCGAACCCATTGGCGAAGGCGTTTCCGAAATGCTCATCCACGCCGGGCCAGGTTATCGGCTCTACTACACCCGGCGCGGCGAGGTTATTTATCTGCTCCTGCTAGGCGGCGACAAGTCCTCGCAGAAGCGCGACATCAAACGTGCCATGGAAATGGCGCGAACGCTAAACAAGGAGTGAATCATGACCAAATTTTCCACCTTCGACGCCGCCGATTACCTCGACAACGAGGAAACCATCGCGGAATACATCACCGCCGCACTGGACGACCCTAACCCCGATGTCTTTCTGACCGCTGTGCGTGACGTAGCCCGTGCCCGCGGCATGGCGCAGCTCGCCAAGGATGCCGGGCTGGGACGCGAAAGCCTGTACAAGGCGCTGACACCCGGCGCCAAGCCCCGCTACGACACCATGCTCAAGCTGCTGCACGCGCTGGGGGTCAGGCTCTCTGCTACGCCGGTTCACCAATGATAAATATGGTGTCCACCCCCCATTTGTTCTGAGGAGTGATTCTTTGACCAACGACATCAGAAAAACAACTTTCCTTCAGGCTGCCGAAGCGTGGGTGTGTAACGGCTATTCGCTCGATGTTAGATTTCTAGCTAGTCCAGACGGAATCATGGACGCGTCAATCGCACTAAATCCGCTTCCGTCCGAGAAGGACACATCGTTTCAAATTGATGGGGACGGCTGGCATGTTGGGCACATACAAGAGTTCCCGCGCAACAAGAGGGTTCTATTAACGCTGCTCTCAAACGCGGTCGATGGAGTACTCACCCTCCCTGGTAAGCGATTGACGTTGCCGTTGCCTGAGCGGGCATCTCTTGATCTTTATTCGAACACGAGTCATAGCGAACCGTGGTACTCCCCCCTCCATCTTCGAATCAGCGGCGGCCGTATCCCACTCCCGGCTCAAACTCAGCTTAGAGGTTTCGACAATGCGCTCCGCGTGGCCAACAATCCCTTTGATGGGATATCAGACGTTACCGCTTGGCTAGGTCTCGTATCGCCGCTGGCCAATTCAAATCCACCATCTATCAATATTCACATTGGCCCGCCTGTCGACATAATTTTCGAAAAGTGTTCTCTCATTGACGACCGGCTTCAAGTAACCCTCCATGCACATCCAAAATTCAACGTGAATGATGTCGCGCTGATGATACGCACAGTACCTGGTGCGGGGCTTAACGCACGCCAGCAAATCGCTAGTCAAATCCGTTGGGGGCGCGTCAAAGATGGCCTTCGGGTGGGCACTGCAAACATTGTTTTGACTCACGCTGACAGCGTGTTCGGCGTACTAATGATTAAGTCGTCCCCAGTGCGAAGGCAATGGTTTATCGACGCAACGAAGGCGAGAAACAATAGGTTTCTTGCTATTCAACACTTCGATAAAGACTTGCGCATGGTTAGAAACGCACTTCTTGAATCAGCAGACTCATCGAAGTTTGAACAAGGTATCGCCGCGCTTCTTTTTTTACTCGGCTTCACACCGGTAATTCCTATCGAAACAAACTCCCCTGACATTGTCGTAACAACGCCAGGAGGGAAACTAATCGTTGTGGAGTGCACCACTCGAATAGCCGACTTCGCCTCAAAATTGGGTAAGCTCGTGGATAGACGCGGTTCACTTTCAAAATCATTGGCGAGCAGTGGGCACCCAGCATCGGTTTTCGCTGTACTTGTGTGTCGACTGCCGCGCGACCAGATTGCCGCTCAAGTAGATCAACTGGCTACGCATAATGCACTGCTCGCGACTCGAGAAGATATTGAGTCTGGCTTGGACAAAATTCGGTACCCAAACGACCCCGATCAAATGCTAGATAAAGCGAATGCGAGACTTAGTAATTTAATGGTTCGCCTCAACACATAACAACGAGTTAAAGGGGCCAGGCTCGAATATTTCTAATGAACCCCGCGCTTCCTATCCCATCCTGAACATGAACGATCAGATCAAGCATTACTCCGACAAACTGGCCTACGAGATCGATTCGTGGGACCTGAAGGTAGCCCTCGAGAACAGCGAGTCCGTGATCGTGATCGACACACGGTCGCCCCAAGCCTATGCGGCGGAACACATTCCGGGTGCCGTATCCATCCCGCATCGCACGATGGACGCGGCCACGACCGCCGGCTTCGACAAGGCGAGCCTCATCGTGACCTACTGCGATGGCATCGGCTGTAACGCCTCGACCAAGGGCGCGCTCAACATGACCAGGCTCGGCTTCAAGGTCAGGGAACTGATCGGGGGACTCGACTGGTGGAAGCGCGACGGCCACCCGACCGAAGGCAAAAGTGCCGGCACGCCCGCAAGCGGCGCATGCGGCTGCGCTTAGGTCAGGGGAATCAAAGGGCTGGCTCGAAAGGTAAATGAGGTCAGACTCCATTTTTCCTGTAGCCGCCGGTTTCACGCATGACACCTGAACACCCATCCCTCAACGGTGACAGGCTTACAGCAGGCTTCGCCTCGCAAAGGGGTCAGCTTCCGATATCGTCGATGCCAAAGGAATATCACGAGGAGCTCTCATGCGGCAGTTGAAACTGAACAAGGCCTTTACCCTGATGGAATCAGGGCCTGTTGTCCTCGTGACGACCCATGATGGGCAGAAAGACAACATCATGACTATCTCCTGGACCATGGTGATGGATTTCACTCCGCTATTTGCCATCACCACGGGTGAATGGAATCATTCTTTCGCGGCGTTGCGAAAGAATAGGGAGTGCGTCATTGCCATTCCCACGGTTGACATGCTGGATAAGGTCGTCGGTATAGGGACGTGCTCTGGGGCTGATACAGACAAGTTTGCCAAGTTCAAGCTCACACCTGTGCCGGGCAAATTCGTCACGTCGCCCTTGATCAAGGAGTGCCTCGCCAACATGGAGTGCAAGGTCATAGACATCGTCAAGAAGCACAACATCGTCGTGTTACAGGCGGTTGCCGCATACATCGATACCGCACGCAAGGAGAAGCGCACGGTTCACGCTGTCGGCGACGGAACGTTCATTGTCGATGGGCGCAAGCTTGACCGGAGGAAGATGATGGCCTCCAAACTCCCATACGGCGTTTAGCGTTGCATTGGACAGCTACGAGAAAGAGGCAACGCGACGACTTTCAGCTCACACGTTCTAAAGAAAATACGCATGGAATTTTTTAGCGAAATCCAACACCCTCACCTCGACATCCCTGCGCTCAAGAATCTCCTGACCATCGACAATCTGCCAAGTCTGTGCGCCTCCATCAGCTCGGCCACGTCGGACAGCAGCAACGCCGGCAATATCTACTGCCTCTGGGGTGCGTTCAGTCTGCGACGCGACGAGATTCGGAAAGGTGTCCGTTATGCGCTGCTCGACTGCCCGCATGCGCTGACATGGACGCTCACCGCAGATGAGGCGAATGAGGCGCTGATCGTTCACTGTACGATCGACAAGACGCAACCCGATCCTGAATTCGCCGAGTCAATCGAGGTGTTCATTTCGGACTGGTCTGATGGCATGCGCAACGCGCTGGCCAAGCAAGCAGGCTGCTAAACGCCCGGCGCGGCAGGATCATTTACCCGTCAGGCGATCGCTACAAAATCAAAGGGGCCAGGGTGACCCCATTTGTTCCCTGACCAGGCCCAAGTGTCGGATTTTTTGCCACTTGTGTAGGCCCTGGCCGATGGGTGACGCACAACATCATGTTTTATATCGGTATTTTTATACTGGCATTTTACTTGCTTGTATACAACGAACATCCTCGGCCGCGAGCTTGGCGGACGAACCCAATAAGAGCAGTACCCCTTTCAGGAGAGAGTCATGGGAAATCGGTTGGTCCAGGCCCTGCTAAGCAGTTCGGCCATTTGCTGCACTCTGGCGTATGCCGGCCTGGTCCAGGCGGCCCCCAACGCGTTTACCGACCGCGGCACCTACGATGCGGCGGTGGCGGGGCTGAGCAATGTGAGCATCACCACCCTGAACTTCGACGGCCTGACGGCGGGTGACCTGATCGCTAGTGGCGACACCGTGGACGGGATCAGCTTCAGCTACGACCTGGGCGGCGTGAGCCTGCAGGTCACCGACGGGGCCGACACCACCTCGGCACCCAACTTCCTCGGCACCAATGACCTCGGCATGCTTCAGGACGGCGACGATTTCCAGCTGGGCTTTGGCGCGCGCAACGCCGTGGGCCTCTATGTGATGTCCCTGGACGGGCTCATCGACGACGACTTCCAGCTCACGGTAGGTTCGTTCTCGGCCAGCCTCTCCAGCGCGGACCTGCAGTACACCCTGAACGACGGCACTTCGGTCTACTTCCTGGGCATCGTCGATCCCACAGCCACCTTTACTGCGGCTAGCGTGACCACCTCCCATGACGGCCAGAGCGGCTATTTCCTATGGAACGCCGATGACGTCGTGACCGCCGTGGCCCAGGTTCCGGAACCGGGCACCTGGGCCATGCTGATGGCCGGCCTGGGCCTGCTGGGCGTCCGCACCACGCGGCGCGCAGTGCGTAGAGGTTCTGACGGCCTGGCTTGAAGCCGGCGCGGCAATTCACGTATTCCATTCGATCGGAGGCGCTCACGGGAGCGTGCATTGGTCCCTGCTGGAATGCGTAGAGCCTCTTCACAGCGTTATCAGCCATAGAACAGTGACAGCCGGCCTCCCCCAGGGGGCTGTTTTTTGATGCGTGCCGCGTGGGCGGCACGTTTGTGTTTTGAACCATACGACCCATCACAGAGGAGCGGACCATGAAAGAAAAGAACGGATACTCAGGATTGATGTTGAAGGCGCTGGTTGGCGCGCTGTTTCTGGCCCACGCGGCCACAGCCACCAGCGCGGAGCGCCTCTCGCTGACCTCCCTGAAGGCCGAGATCGACAGCCTGAACACGACCCTGACGGCGGCGCAGGCCACCATCACTCAACAGGGCGCTGCCCTGGCCTCGGCGCAAAACACCATCAACCAGCAAGCCGCCGCCATCACGGCCCTGCAGGCGTCAGTGAACACGGGGGTAGCGGATGCCAAGACCTATTGCGACAACAAGGTGGCGCCGGTGGCCGACAAGCTGGTCTACTTCAGCCGCATCGGCACCGATGTCTACATCACCGGCGCCAATCTGCACCTCCGCAATGGCAAAGGCGCTTCCTTCGCTGCCGGGGTGAACGGGCTCGGCAACCTGACCATCGGCTACAACGAGTTGCGTTCCGGCGCCGGCGTGGTGAACACCCGAACCGGCTCCCACAACCTCATCATGGGACTGCAGAACAACTACTCCAGCGCCGGGGCGATCATCGCAGGCTCCAACAACATCAGCACCAACTACATGGCATCGGTCTATGGCGGCACCGGCAACACAGCTGGGGGCTATTACTCGGCGGTGGTCGGCGGCTATAACAATTCAGCCACCGGCAACTGGTCCACGATACTCGGCGGTAGGGACGTCTCTGCCCCGAACCAGTTGGACCACAAGCCCTGATCTCGGCCTAGCCCCCGGTGGCTGTAGGCTGACACCACCCGCGTAAGCCTGTGCAAGCTGGCTGGGACCGGTTGTCCGGCCTCCGGGCAAGGCTTTCGCCTCCGGAGGCCCCTGCCGAGGGTGGCATTTGCGTAATTGGGTGCGTGATAAGAACCACGGTTTCCTTCGTGGACTAAAGGGGTCAACATCGGAAATAAAAATGAGCATCTCGCTCCATTTCCGGCGCCAGCCTGTCAGGACGATAATCAACGCGTTCCGATGTAAACGCCCGCAACATGCCAACACTTTTCTCCCTGACCGAATCCCCCTTCCCTCCCGACTTCAGTGCCCTGTACCAAAAGCTGGGCATTACGGCGGAGCGCTTCGACACGGCCCGCAATCTCCATCGGGCGTTGCAGAAGCAGCCGCCGGGTTTTTTCGTCGGGGAATTCGTCTACGGCTGGGGCAACAATTACGCCGGCGCAAACGTCTCGAACCTGGACGTCACGATCCGCACCCTGCAACGCTTTGCGCCACAGGCGAAGGTGATCGTGTTCATGCATCCGCGTGAAGAACCGCATATCGGCAAGCTGCTGGAACTGTTTCCCATCCATGCTGTGTTGACCTACCCGGTGAGCGAGCAGGCGATGCAGGCGGCATTGCAAACCCCGGCGTAAATTCGTTATCGACCCATGCATGCATGGGTGGCGGGCCCTTGCCCCTATGCGGTTTGGGGAGATGCTAGCGGGCTTAGCTCCGCCCGGCCTTTGTCAGATGCCTCAAGTACGCCGTGATTGAAGCGTTATATCAAGCATCTGCAACGACGCCGCCAACCGACGGCATCGTGTCCCCGGAAGTTCTTTCCCTTCAAGCCAGGAAACTCATGCACCCCATCCGTTCTACCGGCTTGGCTTCTTCATTCCAGCCCAAACTCACCCTGCCCTTGTTGCGGGCAGCACTGTATGTGGCCTGCCTTGCCCCGCTGGCAGTCGGCGCATCCGAATTCACGCCATTGGGCGATCTGACAGGTGGTGGGTTTGCGAGTTATGCCGCGGGCGTAAGCGATGACGGCACAGTCGTGGTGGGGCGCAGCATCGGTGCCAGTGGCTACGAGGCGATCCGATGGACCGAGGCGGGCGGCATGGTGGGCTTGGGCGATCTGCCGGGCGGGCTGTTCGAGAGTCTGGCCTATGGCGTGAGCGGCGATGGCGCAGTGGTCGTGGGACGCGGCCGCAACGCCAGCAGCCAGTTCGAGGCGTTCCGTTGGACGCAGGCGGGCGGGATCGTGGGCCTCGGCGATCTGCCGGGGGGACAGTTTGAAAGCACGGCTTTCGCCACGAACGGCGATGGGTCGGTGGTGGTGGGGTATGGCAACAACGCCAGCTTCAGCTCTGAGGCGTTTCGCTGGACCCAGGTGGGCGGGATGGTGGGCCTCGGCGACTTGGCAGGCGGCGGGACTTCCAGTTTCGCCCTCGGCGTGAATGATGATGGCTCGGTCGTGGTGGGAATGGGCAGCAGCGCCAGCGGCAATGAGGCGTTCCGCTGGACGCAGGCAGGCGGGATGGTGGGCCTGGGCGATCTGACAGGCGGGAGTTTTTTCAGTGAAGCCTTTGGCGTGAGTGGCAATGGCGCGGTAGTGGTGGGATATAGCACGAGCGCCAGCGGCCAGGAGGCGTTCCGCTGGACCCAGGCGGGCGGGATGGTGGGCCTCGGCGATCTGGCAGGCGGGATGTTCGACAGCGTGGCCAATGCGGTCAATAGCGATGGCTCAGTGGTGGTGGGACGCGGCGTTAACGCCAGCAACAACCAGCAGGCGTTCCGCTGGACGCAGGCGGGCGGGATGCAAAGCGTGACCGACTGGCTCGCGGCCGCGGGCGTGACGGTCGCGCCGGGCTATCTGCTGGCCAGTGCCAAGGACGTTTCGGCGGATGGCAGTACGGTGGTCGGGGAATCGTACGGCCCGTCCGGCGCCGAAGCCTTTCTGGCGCGCGTGTCGGCTGTGGGCAGCGGCGCGGTCAGCCTGGCCGGCTTGCAGCAAAGTCTGCTCGAAGCCAGCCGTGCGGGCGACATGACGCTTGGGATGAGCAATCTGGTGATGCATGGCGAGCACAGCCGGCCACTGGCACGCCGGGTGGCGGCCGGCCAGAAGGTGGTCTGGGTATCGGGCGATTGGGGCACGGACAACCACGACACGCGCAACGGCAGTCTGGGCGCGGCCGAGCTGGGGGGCGGGGCGAATCTGGGCAGCGTGCAACTCAATCTGTCGCTGGGGCAGGCCTGGGGAAAGCAAAATCTCTCGCTGGCTGGCGAAGCCCAGGCCGATGGCACCTATTTGATGGCCGAGGCCCTGCTGCCCCTGCCCAACAAGCTGTGGGCGACGTTTGATGCCTACGGCATGTGGGGCGAGGCGGATATTCGTCGCGGCTATCTGAATGCGGGCTTGCCGACGACGTCCGACGGCAATACCGATACGTTTACCTGGGGGTTGCGCGCCCGGCTCGACTGGGATGACGCGCTGGCATTCGAGCAGGTCAGCCTCACGCCTTATGCCGACTTGAGCCACAGCGAAACGCGCACGGATGCCTACACGGAAACCGGCGGCGGGTTTCCGGTGGCTTACGACGCGCGCACGAACAAGGCGACCGAGCTGCGCATCGGTGCCAACGCCAGCCGTCCGCTTGCCGGCACCATGCGTCTGATTGGCATCGTCGAAGCCGCCCACCTGTTTCAGGAAAATCAGGCCGACACCCATGGTCAGGTGGTGGGGCTGTTCAGCTTCGATATTGCCGGCACCGACAACAAGCAAACCTGGCTGCGCGCAGGGGGCGGCGTGGAAGGAAAACTGGGCGATGGCATGGCTTCGCTCATGCTGAATGTGACGACCGAAGGCGCTGCACCCAATATGTGGCTGGCGACGGCTTACCATATGGCGTTTTGAACGCTCGTCGTACGGTGAACCAGTCAATGAGCATCACCGGCGCTGGCCTACCCCTTGGACGGCAGGCCCTTGCATCCAGACGGCTCCGCCTGGCGCTGCGCGCAATGTGCTTCGCCTATTGATGCCCTGCGCCTTACGTGTACTGGTGACGCACACGCCATGCAAGAAGTCCCAGGCCCACGAACATCATCGCGCTAGTGCGTGGCTCAGGCACAGGCTGGAAAACCAATGGCAACCCCGATGAGGTGGCGGCCGAAAACCCAGACGGTAGTTGCATCGAAATCGATGCCGTATTGTAGAAATCGACGACACCCTCATTCAAGCCAGGCAGGGAAAGGCTGGCGATGACCTCGGCAGTCATCGGCAAGGCTGAACCTGGACCGAAATAGCGGAAATTCACATTGCCGTTGAAGGTTTGTGTAAACGCCCCGGTAGTGGAAATCGAGCCGTTAGCACTGAACAGGGTTGAGGGAGATATCCCTGCGTATAAATCACGTACCGACAAGCTGTAGTCCAGAAAACGGTTAAATTGAAAACCGTACAATGCCCCGGGAGAAATGTTGCCCTCCAGCGTGAGTGAGACGGGAATGCTGTACGTTCCATTAGCCAAACCTGCTGGTGGCGTAAGCAGCCAATGGTCGCTGTAATACACTTGCGCTGCAGCTTGACTGCTACCCAACCCGTTGCCACTCGACGTCGCGCGCAGGCCGATCGTACCGGTCGCCGCCTCTCCATGCAGATCGACGCTGGATGAAGTGCCCAGACAACCGGTCGCTCCGTTGAGCACAAAGGTATCCTGCTGGGTGTTGAGCGGAACCAGCTGGCTGAAATTACAGGCACCAGAGCCTCCGACGAGGGACACCACCCCGCCGAGTGTGGCGGTCGCATGGGCCTGATTGCCGACGAGAACTGCAACGGTAACCAGTGTGAATCCGAACAATGTTCGATGCAGTTTCATGGCGTGCCCCTTGAACAACGAACTGGCCCAATGCAACAGAAAAACCCAAATGCGAAATCAAGCATAGTTGGCGTAAATATGTTTACAAGCCCCATGACCAGTACATCGTTAAAGTTTCGAATAAGCCAGAAAAATGACGGTTTTCGCACTAAATTAGCGCACACCATAAGCTGTCTGGACCATAGTCAATGAGCATCACCCCATTCCAGGCACTGGCCTGTCCGCTGGACGGCACACCCTTGCATTGCACCGGTTCCGCCTGGCGCTGCGCGACCGGCCACAGTTTCGACATCGCCAGCCAGGGCTACACGAATCTGTTGCCGGTGCAAAACAAGCGCTCACGCGATCCGGGCGACAGCAAGGAGATGATCGCGGCGCGGCGGCGTTTTCTGGCGGCCGGCTTTTACCAGCCGGTTGCCGCTGCGGTGAGCCGGGCGGTGCTGGCCGATCTGCCTGCTGACGCAAGCATCAGTTGTCTCGATGCCGGCTGTGGCGAAGGCTACTACCTGCGCCAGTTGGCGGCAGCGGTGCCGGAGGGGCAAACGCTGGCGTTGCTGGGACTGGATATTTCCAAATGGGCGGTATTGTCGGCGGCCAAACAGGACCAGCGACCCAACTGGGTGGTGGGCAGCAACGCCAACCTCCCGGTGCTGCCGGGCACGCTGGATCGCGTGCTGTGCATGTTCGGCTTCCCGGTGTATGCGGAGTTTGCGCGGGTGTTGAAGCCGGGCGGTCGACTGCTGCAGGTCGATGCCGGGCCGGACCATCTGCGCGAGCTGCGCGAGATCATCTACCCCAGCCTGAAACCGGAACGCACGGCCGAGCCGCCCACCCCGGCAGGCTTCAGCCGCCTACCGACGGAAGCGCTGCGCTTCTCGATCGATCTGACTAGCGCCGAACAGATTGCCGATCTGCTGACGATGACGCCGCATCTCTACCGCGCCAGCGCAGAGGGCCGCGCACAGGCCGCTGCCTTGACGGCGCTGTCGCTCAGCGTGGATGTGCGGCTGACGTGTTTTGAACGGGGCGAGTCAGTCTATGCATGACAAGTGTTTCCCGCCCATCGCCGACGCGCACGCGCGCATTCTGATTCTCGGCAGCCTGCCCGGACAGGTATCGCTGCAGCGGCAGCAGTATTACGCCCAGCCGCAAAACGCGTTTTGGAAAATCATGGGCCGGCTGTTCGACGCGGGCCCGGAACGGCCTTACGCAGAACGCGCGCAGCGCCTTGTCTTGAACGGGATCGCGCTGTGGGATGTCTGCGCTTCTGCGCAACGGCCGGGCAGCCTCGACGCCGCGATCGTGCATTCGAGCGTGGTGCCGAACGACCTGACCGCGTTCCTTGCAAACCATCCGGGCATCGGCCTGATCGGCTTCAACGGCGGCAAGGCGGCCGACCTCTTCCGCCGGCAGGTGCTGCCCGGCTTGCCGGCCGGTCTGCGCGCCATCCGCACCGCAACGCTGCCGTCCACCAGCCCGGCCCATGCAGCGATGCCGTTTGAAGAAAAGCTGGCACGCTGGGCGGCCGTGCTGCAAAACCCGGATCAGCCAGACCCGAATATTTTTGATCGCGGAACAAATCGACTGTAGCGAGCTGAAACACACCAGGCATTTCCCTAGGATAATGGCGGTTTCTGTCCCGACTCATCCAGGACGAGCATTGCTTCCGATGCAGCAATCGACCTGGCAACACACAAACCACCCCCATGAACGCCCCCCTGATAATCCTGACGATCTCGTGCTTTGTGGCGCTGGCCATGGGCGCGATCCTGTTCACGATTGCGAAGACCTATCCCAAAAGCATACGCGGCCTGACCGAATGGAGTGCGGCCGCGCTCGTCATCGGACTCAGTCTGCCGCTGTTCATTGCCAGGGGCGTGATTCCGGACGTATTCAGCATTGTGTTGGCCAATCTGATGATCCTGATCGGCTTCATGATGATGAATCAGGGCGTCAGGAAATTTGCAGGGGCGCCACCCCGGTCGAACCGGGTGGCGCTGGTTTTGTTCGTGCTTGCCTATGTTTCGCTGTTTGTGTGGTTCACCTTCATCCACCCGAATATCGGGATGCGGATTGCGACCATGAGCCTGTTTACCCTCGTCGTCATTCTCGATCAGCTGGTTTTTGTGCTGAAGAAACTGCCCCCAACGACAGGACGCCATATCCTGGTCGCTTCGCTGGTTATCCTGGTCGTGCCCAGGCTCGTCCGGCTGGGCGGCTTGATGCTCGGATTCGATCAGCCTGTGGGTGTGTTCGACCCCTCGATTCCGCAGCTTGTCTATATCGCCATTCCTTCCATCACGATTCCGCTAGGAACGATCAGCCTCATCTTGCTCGCCGCTGAAAAACTGCACCGGGACCTGGAATTCATCAGCCGCTACGACGACCTGACGCAATGCCTCAACAAAAAAGCGGCGATGGAAGAGCTGCAGCGGGAAATTGCCTGGACCAAACGTCACGACAACAAGCTGTCGATCATGCTTATCGATCTGGACAATTTCAAGAACATCAACGACACGCACGGCCACCTTGAGGGCGACAAGGTGCTGGTCGATTTTTCCGGCAAGGCCAAAACCGCGCTCCGGGAGACCGACCGGCTCACGCGTTTTGGCGGCGATGAATTCATGGCCATCCTCCCGGACACGGATGCCGAACACGCCATGCTCACAGCCGACCGCCTGCACCAGGCAGGAAAAACAGGCCAGCCGATCGCCTGGTCTGTCAGTATTGGCATTTCGGAATGGCTGGGTCAGGATGACTCGCTGGCGGCTTTGCAGACCCGCGCAGACCGGGCGCTTTACAAGGCCAAGGCCCATGGCCGCAACCAGACCCAATCCCTTTGAAACCTCGCCTCACCATGACCCACATGCCCCCCACCAAGCTCGACGCTTCACATTTCGACAGCAAAGCCCGCCGATGGGACGACAACCCGGTGTTCCGTGAACGCGGGCTGAAAATCGCGCAGGCCATCCGCCAGGCCGTGCCTCTGCATCCGCAGATGCGTGCGCTCGATTACGGTTGCGGCACGGGCCTGCTGTCGTTTCCGCTCAAGGATGAACTCGGCGCGATCCTGCTGGCGGACAGCTCGAACGGGATGCTCGATGTGGTGCGCGAGAAGATTGCCGCGCAAGACGTGCACCACATAACGGCGCTGCAGCTGGACCTGCTGAGCGACCCGGCTCCGGCCGAAAGATTCGACCTGATCGCCACCGCGATGACGCTGCACCATGTGCCCGACACCGACGCCATCCTGCGTATCTTCCACGGTCTGCTGCAGCCTGGCGGGTATCTGTGCGTCGCCGACCTCGACCAGGAAGACGGCTCGTTTCACGGCCCGGAAGTCGACGTGCACCACGGCTTCGATCAGGCCGACCTGGGCCGGCGCGCTGCGCAGGCCGGTTTTACCGATATCCGGTTTCAGACGGTGTTCAATATTGCCAAGGAACGCGAGGACGGGACACGGGACTACCCCGTTTTCTTGATGACGGCACAGCGCGCGCGTCATCCCTGATCCCGGCCACGAGCATGACATCCGTGACGCACATCCGCAGCGGGATTGAATTCCGGTTAACGGGGCCCGCGATTCATCCGGGCGTCAGGCACGGCTTGTGAGCGTCACCCCGCCCTATCAACTCCTCGCCGACGCGGTGCTGTTTGTGCACTTCGCCTTCGTCGTGTTTGTCGTGGGCGGGCTGGTCTTCATTGTCGTGGGCAATTTGCGCGACTGGCGCTGGGCCAGGTCTCTGTGGTTCCGTCTGGCGCACCTGGCCGCCATCACGGTGGTTGTCGCCCAATCCTGGCTTGGCGCAGCGTGCCCACTGACCGCTATTGAAATGTGGCTGCGCGCCAGAGCCCGGGAAACAATCTACTCGGGAAGCTTCATCGAGTATTGGCTGCAGAACGTGCTGTACTTCGAAGCGCCTGGCTGGGTATTCACGCTGGTCTACACCCTGTTTGGGCTGGTCGTCGCTGCCACATGGTGGTACGTCCCGCCCCGGCGCAATCAACCCACCCCTGAAAAAGAGGTTTGATTTTTGTTCAATAACAGGCGACAGACTGGACTATTGCCATTGTTGAACCGCCACGCCAGATCGAGTTTTTCTGCCACTTCAAACTTCAACTGGCCGGATCAATAACCTGCCCGCTACGCCCGTTCAACTCAAACCTTGCGCCCCCGGGGGAACGACTTTCCTCATGCCCATCCGGACCGATGCGGAACAGGGGCTGTGAGCCTGTAGCCGAAGCAGATTCAGGACCACACGCCCGGTCGCGTCGTAAAGCTGTCCAGCACGCGCAAATAACTCGCACGCGCCAGCACCGAAGGATCGGGCAGGTTTTGCTGGCTCATGCTGCCTTTCAGTTGCGCGACCGATTCGTATTCCTTCTCTTCCATCCAGTTCTGCAAAAACGCCAGGATTTCGGTCAGCTTGTCGGGCCCATGCTGCAGCAGGCAGGAGGCGAGATGCACCACATCGGCGCCGGCCAGCAGCAGTTTCAGGGTTTCGTCCAGGCCGTGAACGCCACCCGTGGCCGCCAGCGTGAGGCGGGTGCGGCCATGCAGGATGGCGATCCAGCGGATGCGCAGCAGCGCCTCGTCGCGATGTGACAGGTGCAGCTGATCGACCATGCGTAATGCTTCGAGGTCGATGTCGGGCTGGTAGAAGCGATTGAACAGCGCGACACCGTTTGCCCCAGCCATTTCCAGCTGCTTCACAAAATGCGGCAGCGAAGAAAAGTACGGCGACAGCTTCATCACGATGGGCAGGCTCACCACCTGACGCAGTTCGGTCAGCAGCTCGATGTAACGGGCCTCCACCTCGGCGCCGGATTGCTGCATGTCGGCCGCCACGTGATAGACGTTGAGCTCCAGGGCATCGGCACCGGCCTGTTGCAATTCGCGGCCGAGTTCCACCCAGCCGGACGGGGAGACGCCGTTGAGGCTGGCGACCACGGGGATTTCCAGCCGCCGCTTGAGCTGATGCAAGTGCGACAGATAGCGTTCCAGCCCGCCCTGGAAATCACCGCCATCAGGCAGGAACCCATCCGCCTCGCCGTGCCCAATGCCCGAATGCAGCAGGAAGCGATCCGTCATCGCGTCTTCCGCCCGCAATTCTTCCTCGAACAGGGAATACATCACCAGCGCGGCGGCGCCGGCGTCTTCCAGCCGCAGCGCAGTGTCGATGTTTTTCGACAGCGGCGAGGCCGAGGGCACCAGCGGGTTTTTGAGTGTGAGACCGAGGTAGTCGGTGGAGAGATCGATCATGCGGGGCTCCTGAAATTCAGTTGCTGGGCTGTTTTAATTGGCTGGACCCCGTGTCGTGGCACGGGGTGACGGCGGGATGCAAGGGGCGTCTGTACTTGCTCCGCTGTCGTGGCGTGCATGAGAAGTAGCCTGTAGCTGACGTCATACCGGCGAATACCCTGAAGGGCACAAGGGCCGGTACCCAGACAGACAAAAAAGCCTCAGCCTTATTGTTCGTCACCCCGTGCCACGACACGGGGTCCAGAAAATCAGACGACCTGGCCTTCGCCTGAAAACCCTTAAACCAGCCCTGCATACAAATCCTTCCATTCAGGATTCATCTTCTCGATCAGCTCCAGTTTCCACGCCCGCTTCCATTCCTTGAGCGTCTTCTCCCCCGCAATCGCGGTCAGCATGTCCGCATGCTGTTCAAACCAGGCCAGATCATGCACGCCATACTTTTTGGTAAATCCTTCGACCAGATCCTGCTTGTGCTCCCACACCCGCTTGATCAGGTCGGACGTCACGCCGATGTAGAGCGTGCCGTTGCGCTGGCTCGCCAGCATATAAACGCAGGGCTGTTTCACTTGTCCGGCTTGCGCTCTGCCGCTGCCATGTCCTGAACCATCTTGAAGCGCCGTTCGGCGTCCTGCTGCGCCTGGTCCAGGAAACGTTGCGCGGCCTCGGGATGGCTGCGCTGCAGCATGGCGAAGCGGGTTTCCGATTCCATGAAGGCCTTGATCGGCTGGCTCGGCGCGGCGGAATCGAGCTTGAAGGGATTGCCGCCCGCTTCTGCCAGACGCGGGTCGGAACGGAACAGCGGCCAGTGCCCGCTCTTCACTGCGAGATCCTGCTGGCGCTGGTTGTAGAGCAGGTCGTAGCCGTGGGCGATGCACGGGCTGTAGGCGACGATCAGCGAGGGGCCGTCGTAGGACTCGGCTTCGTGGAACACGCGCAGGGTCTGCACGTCCTTGGCGCCGTAGGCCGTGGTTGCAACATAGACGTGGCTGTAGTCGCTGGCGAGCTTGGCGAGGTCTTTCTTGGCGGTGGCCTTGCCGCCGGCAGAGAACTTGGCGACGGCGCCGATCGGCGTCGCTTTGGAAGTTTGCCCGCCGGTATTGGAATAGACCTCGGTGTCGAGCACCAGGATGTTGACGTCGTACGGCAACGCCAGCACGTGGTCGAGTCCGCCGTAGCCGATGTCGTAGGCCCAGCCGTCGCCGCCGATGATCCATACCGAGCGGCGGATCAGCCATTCGGCGACGCTGGTGAATTCCTTCGCGCGCGGGTGGCGGGAGGCCACCAGTTTGTCGAGCAGCAGGGCAACGCGGCCGCGCTGTTCAACTATGCCCGCCTCCTCGCGCTGGTCGGCGTTGACCAGTGCCTCGGCCAGGTCGCCACCGATGTCGTTCGCCTGTTCACGCACCAGCTGTTTCGCATACGCCATCAGCTGGTCGGCAGCGAGCCGCATGCCCAGGCCGAATTCGGCGTTGTCCTCGAACAGCGAATTGCTCCACGCCGGACCGCGCCCGGCGCCGTTCACCGTGTAGGGTGTGGAGGGCAAATTGCCGCCGTAGATCGACGAACACCCGGTGGCGTTGGCGACCAGCATGCGGTCGCCGAACAGTTGCGTGGCAAGACGGATGTAGGGCGTTTCGCCGCAGCCGGCGCAGGCGCCGGAAAACTCGAACAAGGGGTCGAGCAGCATCGAACCCGGGAGGGTGCCATGCTTAATCATGCTACGGTCGAACTCGGGCAGGCGCAGGAAGAAAGTGAAATTGTCGCGCTCCTGATCGCGCAAGGGGCCGACCGGCGCCATGTTCACCGCCCTGCGAGAAACATTCGACTTGTCGTGAATCGGGCAGGCTTCGACACAGTCGCCGCAGCCGGTGCAGTCCTCCGGCGCGACCTGGTAGCTGATGCGGGTGCCGGCTGGCAAATCCTTGCTCTTGGCCGGCACGTGCTTGAAGCCCGGCGGCGCGTGGGCTGCAGCTTCAGCGCTGAAAGCGCGTGCGCGGATCGCGCTGTGCGGGCAGACGAACACGCACTTGCCGCACTGGGTGCAAATGTCAGCTTCCCACACCGGGATTTCCAGCGCGATGTTGCGCTTTTCGTAGCGCGCGGTGCCCAGCGGATAGGTGCCATCTACCGGCAGCAACGACACCGGCAGACGATCGCCGTGACCCTGGTAGATCGGCAGGGTGAGATCGCGCACGAAGTCGGGGACATCCGTCACCCCGGCGAACGCCGGGGCCCAGCGTTTTTCATCCGACTGGATCCCGGCGCTTGTGCCCTTCAGGGTATCCGCCGGGATGACAACTTGATGCAACTCCGCCAGCGTCGTATCGATGGCGCGGTAATTCAGCTCGACCAGGCGCTTGCTTTTTTTACCGTAGGTCTTGTCGACCGCATGCTTGATCGCGGCGATCGCTTCGTCTTTCGGCAGGATGCCAGAGATGGCGAAGAAGCAGGTCTGCATGATGGTGTTGATGCGCCGCCCCATGCCAGCCTCGGCGGCCACGGCGTAGGCGTCGATCACCCACAGATGCAGGCGCTTGTCGCGGATCTGCGCGCGCATAGTCTCGGGCAAGCTATCCCACACCTGATCCGGCGGCGCCGGGGTGTTGAGCAGAAACACCCCGTCGGGTGCGGCATGTGCCAACAGGTCATAGCGCTCGACGAACACCGGCTGATGGCAGGCGACGAAGCCGGCCATGCCCGCCTCGATCAGATAGGTGGAACGGATCGCCGCCGGTCCGAAGCGCAGGTGCGATACCGTCACCGCACCGGATTTCTTCGAATCGTAGACAAAATAGCCCTGCGCCTGCAGGTCGGTGGCTTCGCCGAGAATCTTGATCGAGTTCTTGTTGGCCGACACCGTGCCGTCTGCGCCCAGCCCCCAGAACACGGCATGCTGGAGTTGGCGCGACGCGTCGGTGCGGAACGTCTCGTCCCACGGCAGCGACAGGTGGGTGACATCGTCGTCGATGCCGATGGTGAACTGGCGTTTCACTCCATCCTGGCGCTGCGCGCCCACCCTCTCCCGGCCCTGCGGGCCACCCCCTCCCCTCAAGGGAGAGGGGACATCAAGCCCCTCCCCCTTGAGAGGGGAGGGGCTGGGGAGAGAGTGAGCGCGCAGCGCATCAAACACCGCTTTCACCATGCCGGGCGTGAATTCCTTGCTCGCCAGACCATAGCGGCCGCCGATGACACGCGGCATGCTGCGCGCGCCGTCCGCCGCCGCCTGCGCCAATGCGGTCACCACGTCCTTGTAGAGTGGTTCGCCGTCGGCGCCCGGCTCCTTGCAACGGTCGAGCACGGCGATGAATGTTACGGTGTGCGGTAGCGCGTCCAGCAATGCAGTTGGCGAAAATGGCCGGTACAGCCGCACCTTCAACACCCCCACTTTTTCGCCGCGGGCCAGCAGATGATCGACCGTCTCGTGCACCGTCTCGGCGCCAGACCCCATCAGCACGATGACGCGCTCGGCGTCGGCCGCGCCGACATACTCGAACAGCGTGTAATGGCGCCCGGTCAATTCGCCGAAGCGGTTCATCGCGTCCTGCACGATCTGCGGAAAACGGTCGTAGAACGGGTTGGCGCGTTCGCGCGACTGGAAAAACACGTCCGGGTTCTGCGAGGTGCCGCGCAACACCGGATGCTCGGGTGACAGCGCGCGGGCGCGATGCGCCGCGATCAAATCAGCGTCGAGCATGGCGCGCACGCTATCGGCTTCCACCGCGGTGATCTTCGCCACCTCGTGCGAGGTCCGGAAGCCGTCGAAGAAATGAATCACCGGGATACGCCCGGCCAGCGTGGCCGCCTGCGCGATGACCGCGAAATCCTGCGCCTCCTGCGGCGAGTTTGCGGCGAGCATGGCGCAGCCGGTGGCGCGGCAGGCCATGACGTCGGACTGGTCGCCAAAGATCGACAGTGCGTGCGTCGCCAGCGTCCGCGCTGCCACATGCAACACAAAAGGCGTCAACTCGCCGGCGATCTTGTACAGGTTGGGGATCATCAACAGCAGCCCCTGGCTGGCGGTAAAGCTGGTCGCCAGCGCGCCGGACGTGAGCGCGCCGTGCAATGCGCCGGCGGCGCCCCCTTCCGACTGCATTTCGATGATGGTCGGCACCGCACCCCACAAATTGGGCCGGCCCTGCGATGCCCATTCGTCGGCCCATTCGCCCATGCTGGACGCCGGCGTGATCGGGTAAATGGCGATGATCTCGTTGCCGAGGTAGGCGATGCGGGCAACGGCCTCGTTGCCGTCGATGGTGAGCATGCGGGTCATGGCAATCGCTTTCAGGACAACTCTGTCCCTTATTCTAGTCCCGAGTGGCGAATGCGTCTTCCCGTGACACAGTCACACCCTGCCAGACCATCAGTCTCTGGCGCTTTTGCCCGCGGAGACAAACCCGGATTAAATCCGTAAGGAATATCCACATGACGCGACCAAGACAAAATCCAACAGGAGTTGTTCATGCGCGTTTTCATATTGCTATGCGCCCTTCTCGCCCCGACGGTTCACGCCGCAGCCTGCAGCGCCGTCAGTGGCGACACCCGAAACCGCCTGCTGGAGCTCTACACCTCGGAAGGCTGCAGTTCCTGCCCGCCCGCCGACCGCTGGCTGTCGCAACTGCCGGCAAACAGCGGCGTGGTGCCGCTGGCCTTCCATGTTGATTACTGGGACCGGCTGGGCTGGCGCGACCCGTTCGCCCAGGCCGCGTTCGGCCAGCGCCAGCGCGCCCGCAACAGCGGGCCAGGCTGGGTCTATACGCCGCAGGTGATGCTTGATGGCGAGGATTTCCGCAGCTGGCAAGGCGGGCTGCCTGCCCGCTTGCGCGCCCCTGCCACGGTAAGCCTGAGTCTCGAAATCAATCAGACGCCAGCGGTCATCGAGGCGCAGGTGGAAAGCCGCTTCGTGTCATCTGGCGCTGCGCGCAATGCGCAGGTGTATCTGGCCCTGTATGAAAACCGGCTCAGTTCCAGGATCACGGCAGGCGAGAACGCGCAGCGCACGCTGCAGCACGATTACGTGGTGCGTCAATTGGTCGGGCCGCTCGACCCCCAACGCGCGCGTTACCGTTTTGCCGTGGCGCCGGGATGGCAGCTTGCGAATCTCGGCGTGACGGCGTTCGTGCTGGATGCGCAGGGCAAAACGATGCAGGCGCTGATGCGGCCGGCGTGTCCTTGAACGATCACGACTCTGACTGATCTTTGCGTCGCGCCTTGAGCTTGCGCCACAAGGACGCGCGGTTGATGCCCAGAATCTGTGCCGCCACCGTCTGGTTGCCCTTCACTTCTTCGAGCACGCGAGTGATGTAGGTTTGCTCCTGCTCCTCCAGCGTGGGCAGGCGTCCCTCGATCTTGCGCAGGCTGAACCCTTCGGCCTTCTGGAAGGACTCCGGCAGATGCGCCACTTCGATGACGTCACCCTGCGCCATGGCGGTGCCGCGCTCGATCAGGTTTTCCAGTTCACGCACATTGCCGGGGAACGGATAGTCCATCAGCAGCGCCAGCACTTCGCTGGAAATCCGCGTCACCGGCTTTTTCATCCGGCTCGCATACTTGAGCAAAAAATGCCGCGCCAGCAGCGGAATATCGCCCCTGCGCTGCGCCAGCGACGGGATGCGCAGATTGACCACGTTCAGGCGGAAATACAGGTCATCGCGAAAACTGCTGTTCCTGATCGCCTCGCCCACATCGCGATTGCTGGCCGCCAGCACCCGGACGTCGCTCTTGATCGCCCGCGTGCCGCCCACCCGCAGCACTTCTTTTTCCTGCAGCACCCGCAACAGCTTGACCTGCATCGACGGCGCCATTTCCGTCACTTCGTCGAGGAACAGGGTGCCGCCCGCGCTCGCCTCGATCAGCCCTTTTTTCAGCGTGGTCGCGCCGGTGAACGCGCCTTTTTCATGGCCGAACAATTCGTTGGTCAGCAGCTGTTCGCTGAACGCGCCGCAGTTGATCGCAGTGTAGGGGCCATCGGCCCGATTGCTCTGCCGGTGCAGGTATTTGGCGAACAGCTCCTTGCCGGTGCCGCTCTCGCCGGTGATGAGCACGCTGCAGTCGGTGGGCGCGATCTGCCGGGCCATGTCCAGCAGACGCTGCATTTCGACATCCTGGGTGACGATGCCGTCACCGTCCCGGTAGTGCTCGACCTCGCGCCGCAATTCCGCGTTCTCGTTCCGCAAGCGGACTTTGGCCAGCGCCTCGGCCACCACCTTGCGCACTTCGTCGAGCCGGAACGGTTTGGCAATGTAGTAGAACGCGCCGTGTTTCAGTGCCTGCACGGCAGACTCGGCCGTCGCAAATCCGGTGATGAAGATGACTTCCGCATCCGGTTGCCGTTCGCGGCTCGCCTTCAGCACGTCCATGCCGTCGACGCCTTCCATGCGCAGATCGGTGAGCACCACGTCGAAGCCTTGCGTCTCCAGCAGCGTCACCGCTTCCTCGCCACTCTGGGTGGCGGTCACCTTGTAGCCCTCCTTTTCCATCACATGCTGGAGATTGCTCAGGGCGATTTCCTCGTCGTCCACGATCAGCAGGCGTGCGTCCATTAATGCGCTCCCTGTTGAGTGTCCAAGTTGAAGACGGGAAGCCGGATGCAGAACTGCGCGCCCTGCCCCGGCGTGCTTTGCACGGCGATGCAGCCGCCATGCTCATCGACGATTTCATAGACCACAAACAGGCCCAGTCCCATGCCATGGCCAACGTCTTTGGTGGTGAAGAAGGGATCGAAAATGCGCGGCAGAATATCCGGCGCAATGCCCGGCCCGTTGTCCGTCACACGGATTTCCACCATTGCGCCTTTTGTCGTGCAGCCCTCGCCCAGGGCCGTGCCCGCAGGCGGCTCGCTGGCCTGCACGATTTGCGCCGCGATATCGATGCGCCCCTGCGGTCCGAGTCCTTCCATGGCGTTGCGGATCAGGTTGACGAACACTTGCTGCAGGCGCTGGGCATCGGCCGGCACGCTCAGGTTGTCCGGGATGGACAGCTGCACCACCGACTTGGCCGATACCTCGCCGCGCACGAAACCGACCGTTTGCGCCACCAGCGGCCGCAGCAGCACGGCCTCCTTGCGGAACGCCCGTTCGCGCGAAAAATCCAGCAGCGAACGGACGATGGTGCGCGCCCGTTCGGTCTGCTGGTCGATCTGTTCCAGGTAGCGTTTTTGCGTCGCCGCATCGTTTTCGCCCACTTCTTCCAGCAGGATCTGGCAGGAGGTCGAGATATTCGACAGCGGGTTGTTCAGTTCGTGCGCCACCCCGGACAGCATGGTTCCGAGCGAAACCATGCGCTCCGACCGCATCAGCGACTTCTGCCGCAGATCCAGCTCTTTCAGCATGTGGTTGAACGCCGCGATGATGGACAGGATCTCGCGATCGTTGGAAGGCGCCAGCAGGGTTTCACGGTAATTGGCTGAAATGGCCGCCACGCTGGTTTCCATTTCCTTGAGCGGCTTCACCACCCGTTGCGACAATGCGCGACCGATCACCACGATCAGCAGCGCCATGCTCACAATGACGCCCAGCAGCAAGCTGCGAAAAGAAGCCAGGGTGGTTTGAATCTGGTGCCGCTCGGTGCCCGCCATCTCCTCGGCGATGGCTACGACCGCCTGCCCGAGTTGACGCACCCGCGGCTCGGCTGCGGCGAACTGGCGCGGGTCAGCGGCCGCTAAAACCGAGATCTGCCGCTGATAGTCATTCAGACGCGTATGCAGTTGGGTCAGGCGCGCTTCGCTGGCGATCGCCGCGAAATCGGCCCGGTTGGCTGTAAGCATGGCCTGCGCCTGCTCAATATAGCGGCCGTTTTCCGTCAGGTCGGCGGCCTGATGATAAAGAAAATAGTTGCGCTCGAAACGACGTATCTCAAGCGCGGTATTGAACAGGTCGGTAGCCCGCTGCCCCAGCACCACCCGCGCTTCCAGCGTGCGCAGCTCGCCCACGAAAAACAGTGAGGCCACCAGAATGATCGCCGCCACTGCGTAATAGCCCAGGGTGATTTTGCCTCGCAGGGAATGGCGCGATAAGGTGCCGGGATCAGAAAGCGGTGTGGAATCCATGTTTTTGCATCAATTCGACCTGAATGGTTGCATTTTGCAACAACCGATGCATAAGTTCAACGCCCGCATTAATTTAATAATTAACCATTTATAAACATACATATAGAAAAACAATTCAATTTTTAAAAGTTGCTTAATGCAACACATGAAACCCTGATTAATCCGAGCAAGGGCACGAACATTCTTTTAAATTCAATTGGATACACTAATGGCACGCATTATGCCTTTATAAGTTCATCCCAACCGCCCGGAGCGAACTCGCCATGAAAACCCACACCAAATTGTTTTTCAATGCCCTGTCTTTTGCCAACGCGGGCAACCTGGACGAATTCAAAAACCTGCTGCGCGAGATTGACGTGCCGGACAACGCCACCGACCGGACGAAAGAGCCCAAAGCGAATAGCCCGTCACCGGACAACGCGCCTCTCCTCGGGCACATCCAGGGCGCGGTGTAAGACATGGCCACATTCGCCGACTTTGAAATCGATTTCATGGCGTTCGCCGTCAGCGCCGCCATCGTTGCCGCCTATTACGGCTTTCTCAACATGAAGGTGCGGGCCAACCCCACCTACACCATCCACGGTGTCAATGCCCTGGCGCGCACCCTGTGGGTGGAACACATCATGCGCAACTCCAGCAAGGACATCATGGCAGTGCAAACCATGCGGAATTTCATCATGGGCTCCTCGCTCATGGCGTCGACCGCTGCGCTGCTCATCATCGGCACCCTGACCCTTTCAGGTCAAGCCGAGCACATTGCACCGAACTGGCATGTACTGAACCTCGAAGGCTCATTTGCCACCGAGATCTGGATCGTCAAGGTGATGTTCCTGCTGCTGGATTTCATCGTGGCCTTCTTTGCCTTCGCCATGTCGGTGCGCCTGGCCAACCATGTCGTGTTCATGGTGAACGTGCCTGAGCATGACGCCCATCACAATCTCTCACCCAGGGCGGTTGCGCGGCGGTTGCACCGTGCCGGCAACATGTTTGCAATTGGCATGCGCGCCTTCTTTTTTGCGGTGCCATTGGTATTCTGGCTGTTTGGGCCGTATTTCCTGCTGATTTCGTCGATCGGTCTGGTGGTCGCGCTCTATCAGCTGGACCACTGCGAACCGGAAGACGCTCTGGTGGAATCCGACATTCAGCCCGCACTGCCATCACAGACCATGCAGGCGAAATACGCGAAATAAATCCCGGTTCAGGCGAACAGGAATTTGATGCCCACTGCGTGCCAGTGGACCGATTCGTCTTCCAGCGCGCGGCGCGTCAGCGGGCGGCGTTCCAGCCAGCCTTCGGGCAGGGTCAGGCGGAAACGCCTGCCGCTGGTCTCCACCTTGATGTCGGGCAGACGCGGTTCGGCGCGGTTGCGGCAGAGGATCACAGCCTGGCGCAGTAGCCACACCAGCAGTCGGTCGTTGTCCGGCAAACCGCCTTCCGGGGCAAATTCCGGCAGCTTGTTCAGCGCGCCGCGCTGGGCGCGTGCCAGCAGGGCCAGCCGCGACTGGTCGGAGCGCGAGAAACCGGGCATGTCGGCGTTTTCCAGAATGTAGGCGGAATGGCGGTGATAGCCGCCGTGCGACACCGACAGGCCGATTTCATGCAGGCGCGCGGTCCAGTCGAGAAACTGCACGTCGTTCTCGCTCGCCGCCTCGCCCCCCGCCGCGCTCAGCAGCTTGAGCGCCACGCGGTTGACGCGCGCGGCCTGCTGGTTGTCGATGTGGTAACGGCGCATGAATTCGTCCACCGTCGCCTCGCGCATGTCCTGCTTGTGAAAGCGCCCCAGCAGGTCGTACAGGATGCCTTCGCGCATCGCGGTTTCGGCGACGTCCATCTGCTCGATGCCGAGCTCGGCGAACAGACCCATCATGATGGCAAAGCCGCCGGTGATCACCGGGCGGCGGTCGCGCGTCAGCCCGACGAGGTCGAGCGCGTCGATATGCCCCGCCTTGACCATCAGGCTGCGCAGCTGGGTCAGGCCGTGCGCGGTGATACCGGTATCGGACAGGCCATTGAGTTCGAGCAGTTCGCGCAGCGCACGCGCGGTGCCGGACGAGCCGATCGCCTGCTGCCAGTTGCCATGGGAAAACTCGCGGGCGATGCGCTCGACTTCGGCGCGCGCCGCCGTCTCGGCGGCTTTCATCGAGGCCTTGTCGATCACGCCTTCGGGGAAAAATCGCCGCGAAAAATTGACGCAGCCCATGTGCAGGCTTTCGCGTTCCAGCGGCTTCAAGCCCTGGCCGATGATGAATTCGGTGGAGCCGCCGCCGATGTCGACCACCAGCCGCTTGTCGGGCGAGGGGAACAGCGAATGCGCGACGCCCAGATAAATCAGCCGCGCTTCCTCGCGGCCGGCGACGATTTCGATCGGGTGGCCGAGCGCGATTTCGGCCTTGGGAATGAAGATGTCGGCGTTCTTGGCGATGCGCAGGGCCGAGGTGCCGACGCAGCGGATGGCTTCCGGCGACAGGCCGCGCAGGCGCTCGCCGAAGCGGTGCAGGCAGGCCAGCGCGCGCGTCTGGGTGGCTTCGTCGAGCTGCTTGTCATCGGTCAGGCCGCCGGCGAGGCGCACGGTTTCCTTCAGCGAATCGAGCGGATAAAGCTGGTCGCCGGACACCCGCACCACTTCGAGGCGAAAAGAGTTGGAGCCGAGGTCGACGGCGGCGAGGGTGTCGTAGGTTTTCATGCGCTGTTGCCAAAGAAGAGATAGGCCATGCCGATGGCGGCGAGGATGCCGGCGGCGTCGGCGATCAGCCCGCAGGTCACGGCATGGCGCACGCGTTTGATGCCGACCGCGCCGAAGTAAACCGCCAGCACGTAAAAGGTGGTTTCGGTGCTGCCCTGCACGATGGAAGCGAGGCGTCCGGCAAAGGAGTCGGCACCGTGCGCCTGCATGGTGTCGATCATCATCGCGCGCGCACCGCTGCCGGAAAAGGGTTTCATCAGCGCCGTCGGCAGGGCATCGACCCAGCGCGTGTCGAAGCCCAGCGCCAGCACGCCGCTACGCACAGCATTCATCAGCAAGTCGAGCGCGCCGCTGGCGCGGAACACAGCAATGGCCACCAGCATTGCAACAAGATACGGAATGATCGTGACAGCGGTGTGAAAGCCCTCCTTCGCGCCTTCGATGAAGGCCTCGTAGGCGTTGACCCGGTTGCGCACCGCCATCAGCAGGAAGGTGACGATCAGGCCGAACAGCAGCACGTTGCTGAGGATCGACGACTGCCGCGTCATCTCGGCCGCGTCGAGGCTGCCGAACCAGGCCACCAGTCCGCCGATCAGCGCGGTCGCGCCGCCCAAGTAAGCCAGGGTGACGCGGTTCCACAGGTGCAGGCGCTGATACATGCCAGTGACCAGCAGTCCACACAGCGTGCCGATGTAGGTGGTGATCAGCAGCGGCACGAATACGTCGGTCGGATCGGCTGCGCCGAGCTGGGCGCGATAGGTGAAGATGGTCACCGGTAGCAGGGTCACCGAGGCCGTGTTGATCACCAGGAACAGGACCTGCGCGTCGCTGGCGGTATCGGGCAGGGGGTTGAGCGTCTGTAGTTCCTGCATCGCCTTGATGCCGAGCGGCGTGGCGGCATTGTCGAGACCCAGCATGTTGGCGCCCATGTTCATGGTCATCGCGCCGAGCGCCGGGTGGTTGGGCGGAACTTCGGGAAACAGGCGTTTGAACAGTGGCGCCAGGCCGCGCGTCAGCAGTTCCAGCATGCCGGCACGCTCGCCGATTTTCATGACGCCTAGCCACAGCGTCATCACGCCGGTCAGGCCGAGCGCGATTTCAAACGCCGCCTTGCTGCTGTCGAACAGCGCCTTGACCAGGCCGGCGAATATTCCGGCATCGCCCAGCACCAGCAGTTTGAACAGGGCGATCACAAAGGCGGCGACAAAGAAGCCGACCCATAAAACGTTCAGCATGGGACGTCAGGTCACCCAGCCTGCGATCACGATCAGCAGCCCGGCCACCATCCAGATCACCAGCCCGCGCCAGATCATGCTGACCGCGCTGTCGATGCTGTCGGGGTCGGGGTCGGTCTGGCCGCTACCCAGCTCGGGGCGCCACACGGTTTCGCCGCCGACATTGAGCGGCTGCCCCAGCCGAATGCCCATCGCACCGGCGCCGGCCGCCAGCACCACGCCGTCTTCCGGCTCCGGCCAGCCGGCCGCCTGGGTACGCCAGCAAAACGTCGCGTCCTCGAAGTTGCCTGCGATGGCGTAGGTCAGCGCTGTCAGCCGCAGGGGCAGCCAGTTGATCGCATGAAAGGCGCGCTGTGCAAATGCACCGAACGCACCCTGTGCCCCCAGCCAGCGCCGCGCCAGGATCGAGGCGGTGCGGAACAGCACCGCGCCGACCGGCCCGAGCGGAATCAGCAGCACGAACCACAGCAGCACGCCGAACATCTGGCGATGGCTGGCCTCCATGACCTGCTCGATGGTGACGCGTGCGACTTCGTCGGCACTGAACTGGCTGGCGTCGCCGCCGCGCCAGGCGATGAGTTGCGCGCGCGCGGCATCGAGTTCACCGGCCCGCAGCAGGCGTGCGATGCGTTCGGCGTCGTCGCTGAAATATTTGAAGCCGAGGGTGAAATACAGCACCGCCACACTCCACACCCAGCCCAGAAACGGGCTGATGCCGCTCAGCAGGCGGTCGACCAGCCACACGCCGAGCAGCAGCGGCACCACCGCCAGCCCCCAGGCGATGGCGCCGTGGCTGAATGCGTTGGCGTTGAACTTGTGCTCCAGCCATTGGGTGAAACGCGCGTACTGCTGGTAGTGCGGCAACGGCTGCCGCAGCGGGCGCATGTGCTCGAGGGTGACGGCAGCGAGGACGGTGAAGAATGCCATGCGGGTCAGCGATTCATTTCCAGGGTGAAATGGCCCACCCGATTGCTCTGCCCGGCCGGGCGATACAGTTCGACCGTCGGCATGGTGAGCGTTTTACCCTGCGCTTCGAGCGTATCGGCCAGTTTTTGATACGTCTTGGAGGGAGCCAGCAGCACGACCGCATGCACCTCGGCGGCGTACACCGGACGGCGGGCGATGCGGCCCTCGGTCAGGCCGGCCGGAATCGCCGCCGTTTCGCTGAGCGTGTAGCCCACCTGCGCGCGCACCTTGCCGTGGGTCGCGCGCGGATCGCTCAGGATCACGTTGATGGTGTCGCCCGCTTCCACCTTGGCGAGATCGAACTTCTCCAGCACGGTGCGCTGCGGCTTGCGGATATTGCTGATTGGCCCCTCGTACTCGAGGTAGGCATAACGGTAAGGCCCGGCCTCGGTTTCGCTCACGCTCACCGCGTTGAATCCGCCCCACCACCAGAACACCGCCACGAGCGGCAATACGAATGCCAGCACGAACGCTGGCCACTGTTTTTTGAACACGCCTGACTCCCTCTTACACATTTTGAAGATATCACAGCATGGGCCGCGGACGGTCGTCATCCAGGACACGCCTGTCCCGTTTGAAAGCCGGCATACCGGAATCGCCATACTGTTTATAATGCCCTACCCGAGAACCTGATTAATTTTGTGAATAGCCTGCTGCGTCTCCTGTTTTCGCTGATCTGCTGCGTCTGCCTTCCTGCCGCCGCAGCCAATCTAGTGGATGTCGACGTGCCGATGAAGGCGGTCAAGCTGGGCGCCCACAGCTATTTCGTGGAAGGTTTGCCCGGCGCGGCCTCCAGCGAAAACCAGGGCTTCATGTCGAATGCCGGCTTTGTCGTCACCGGCGAGGGTGTGGTGGTATTCGATACCCTGGCCTCGCCGCCGCTGGCCGACAAACTGCTCGGCCTGATCCGCACGATCACCCCGCAGCCGATCCGCCGCGTGATCCTCAGCCATTGCCACGCCGACCATTTCTACGGACTGCAGACCTTCAAGGCGCTCGGCGCCGAAATCTGGGCACACCGTGCTGCCGAGGGCTGCACCCGCAGCGAGGCGGCCGCCGAGCGCCTGGCGCAGCGCCGCGACGTGCTGTTTCCCTGGGTCAACGAGACCACCCGCCTGCTGGAAGCGGATGTTTTTCTGGAAGGCGACACCGATTTCGAAATGGGCGGCCTCCACTTTGCGTTGCGCCACGTCGGCCCTGCGCATTCGGCAGAAGACCTGGCCATGCTGGTGCAGGAAGACGGCGTGCTGTATGCCGGCGATCTGGTGTTTCTGGGGCGGGTGCCCTATGTCGGCGATGCCGACAGCCGCAGTTGGATCGCTGCGCTCGACAAGCTGATCGCGCTGCAACCCAGGGTTCTGGTGCCCGGCCACGGTGCGTTTTCGCGCACGCCACGCGCCGATCTGGTGTTCACCCGCGACTACCTTGTGTTCGTACGCGAGCAGATGGGTCGGGCCGCACGCGATCTGGTGCCCTTCGAGGATGCTTATGCGGCGACGGACTGGTCGGCCTGGCGCAATCTGCCGGCCTTCGAAGAGGCCAACCGGGCCAACGCGTACAACCAGTATCTCCGGCTGGAACAAGAGGGCATGGAATAAATCATGCTCTGCTCACCCGAGGCACTGCTGCAAAAGAATCAGACATTGACCGACACCTGGGATCGCTATCTGGCGAGCCCCAGTTTCGAAAATTTCGTCGAGCTCGCCATCTCGATCAACAGCTTCACAGAATTCCTCATCGACAAAGGCATCGCGGCGTTGCATCACGCCAGCCACCAGCTCGAACAGGTGACGCTGACGCTGTTTACCCAGGAGGTCGAACATCCGCTGCCGCAAGCCGCGCAGGACGATCTCAACGAGCGCGTGCGTGCGCTGGCGCGCCTGACCCAGGCACGCGCCAATTCCAGCCTCGACACCCTGCCGCGCGATCCCGTATTCATTGCGCCGCAAAGCATGCGCAGCGCGCGCGCCTGGCTGATCGGACACCAGCAGGCCAGCTGGTCCGAGCTGCTGACGCAGCTGGGCTATTTCGGCATGTCGACCGAGTTCGTGAGTTGGGATCAGCCGGTCGCCGACAGCGCGGATGCAGCCCCCCTGCTGCTGCTTGATCTGAGCGGGCTGCCCGCGTCCGAATGGCATGAACGGATCCAGACACTGCGACAGCGTTTCGGGATGGGACAGCTGATCGCGCTCGAAGTCGCGTCCGATTTCGACCAGCTGCAGTTGGCGCTGAAGAGCGGCTGCGACAGTTGTCTGCTGACCGGCACGCCGTCTCACGCCGTCGTCGAACACATCATGCAGTTGAACGAATGCCACGATCAGGAAGCCTACCGCGTGCTGATCGTCGAAGACTCAAAAACCGCCAGCCACTTCATCCACCGCACCCTGGCGGAAATCCAGATCAACGCGCACATCGTCAACGATCCGCGCGAAACGCTGCACGCGCTCAAGCAGTTCAATCCGGATCTGATCCTGATGGACATGTACATGCCCAGCTGCACCGGCGTCGAAGTCGCGCGCATCATCCGCCAGCACAGCGAATTCCTCAGCATTCCGATCGTCTACCTGTCGGGCGAAACCAACGTCGCGCTGCAGGTCGACGCCATGCGCCTCGGCGGCGATCATTTCCTCACCAAGCCGTTCAACCCGGTTTTCCTCAACACCATCGTCAAGAGCAAGATCGAGCGTTACCGCGCCCTGCGCCGCTCGATGTACCACGACAGCCTGACCGGCCTGCTCAACCATGCCAGCGGCAAGCACACGCTGGACGTCGTGCTGTCCGGCATCGTGCACGAGGGCGGATTCCTGTCGGCGGTGATGCTCGATATCGACCATTTCAAGCAGGTCAACGACCGCTACGGCCACCCGGTCGGCGATCAGGTCATCCGCAGCCTGTCGTGGCTGCTCAAACAGCGCCTGCGCAAGCACGACATGATCTGCCGTTACGGCGGCGAGGAATTCCTGATCGGCCTGCCGCACACCGATGCCGAGCAGGCGCTCGCCATCATGGAGCGCATCCGCCACGACTTCTCGCAAATCCACCACCCGCATGGCGACAGCCATTTCCTCGCCACCATCAGCGTGGGCATCGCCACCTACCCGCTGGTGCAAACCGGCGACGCGCTGATCAAGGCCGCCGACCAGGCGCTGTATCAGGCCAAGCACGGCGGCCGCAACCGCGTCTGCAGTAGCGACGACTAGCTGAGAAACTACAACGAGCCAAAGATCAGCTTCAGGCCGATCAGGATCGTCACAATTTCAAACGAGCGCTTGATCCACAGGTTGCCCTTCTTGATCGCCAGGTGGCTGCCGAGATAGCCGCCGATGATCGAGCCCGCCAGCAGCGCCGGCATCCAGCTCCACGCCACGGTACCGATGACGCCCAGCACCAGCGCGCCGGTGCCGTTCCACACCAGGCCACAGAGAATCAGCGTGTAGGCGACCGCGCGGGTGTAGTCGAGTCCGAAATAACGAATCAGCCAGACGGTGAGAAAGAGGCCGGTGCCGCTGGTGATCGAGCCGTTGAGGAAGCCGACCGCGAACAGCCCTGCCATGCCGCCGGCGAGTGCCCTGCCCTGCTGGTTTCGGGGCGCATGTTCCATGCCGAGCCGGGGCTTGAACACCGAATACACCCCCAGCCCCAGCGTCAGCACGCCCAGCGCCAGCGTGGCGGCGCGTTCGGGAATATGCAGGATGGTGAGCGCGCCCAGCACCACGCCGGGCAGGCCGGCACCCAGAATGATCAGCGAGAAGCGGCGTTCGAGATGCGACTCCCTGAGGTGCCTCAGCGTCGCGCCGAGGCCGAGCGCAACGCTGGCGATCTTGTGGGTGGCGAGCGCGGTGCCGAAACTCAACCCCAGAAAAATCAGCATCGGGAACTGGATCAGCCCGGCGCCGCCACCCGACAGGGCCGAAAAAAAATTCGCCGCCAGCGAGGCGACGAACAGGATGATCTGGTCGAGCATAATTCAAGGGGGCATGCGTCAGCCGGTGATGCCGATTTCAGCGGGCAGTTTTGTGTACACCAGCTTCAGCCCGGCTGCACCGATCGCTTGCAGCAACTGGTCCGCGACAGCCGCCTCGACAAAGAACTCGACCACCACCGGCAATTCGCCCGCCAGCTCGAAGAAGCCCGCATCGTGCCGATGCGAACGGCCGAATCCGGCGATGGCCTGAAACGCCGACCCGCCTGTTACCCCGATGTGCTGCGCCGTATCGAGCAGCCATTCGTAGGTGAGCTTGCCGTGATGGCGGCTGGATTCGCTGACAAAAACCTGCAGGCACACGCAATTCATTTGAAGAGCCTCATGCTGTAAAACCCCAGCCCGGTCGCCAGGAAAGAGCCGGCCATGTGGCTAAAGGCGATCAGGCCGCCGGTGACCCAGAGGCCGCGCATCAGCGCGGTGACGACTTCGGCGGAAAAGGTGGAGAAGGTGGTGAGGCCGCCGAGCAGGCCGGTGATCAGGAACAGCCGCGCCTCGGGCGGCAGGCCAGGATGCTCGGCAAACCAGGCGATGATCAGGCCGATGAAATAGCCGCCGACCAGATTGGCGGCCAGGGTGCCGAGCGGCATCGCGGGGTAGACCGGGTTGAGCCACAGCCCGAGACCCCAGCGCAGCCAGGCGCCGAGTGCGGCGCCAATGCCCACGGCAAGAAAGGCAGTCATGGCTGGGATGCGGCGGGTGGCGTCATACGCGTATTCTAGCCGGAGCGGTCGCGGCAAACACGCTCATGTCTTGCCCTGGCGCCGGCAGCGATCCGCCCACACCGCGGCTTCCACGCGCGAACGCAGGTTGAGTTTCTTCAGCAGGTGTTTGACATGCACTTTCACCGTGCCCTCGGCGATGTCCATGTCGCGGGCAATCAGCTTGTTGCTCTTGCCGGCGATCAGGTGTTCGAGGATGCGGTTTTCCTGATCGGTCAGCCCGGCTTCGGCAGGACTCGGGGGGCGGCTCTTTTCGCGTAGCGAGGCCACCAGCAATTGCGTGAGGCGTTCGCTGATGGTGATCTTGCCGTGCGCCGCCTCGACCAGTTGCTGCATCAGGTCTTCCGGCTCCATGTCCTTCAGCAGATAGCCGTCGGCGCCGGCCTGCAGGGCGGCCATCAGATCGTCAGCGTGATCGGAAACGGTCAGCATGATGATGCGCGCATCGAGCCCCTCATCCTTCAGTGTTTTCAGCACCTCGATTCCGCTCATGTCCTTCATGTTAAGGTCGAGCAGGATCATGTCGGGAAGCAGGCTACGCGCGAGCGACATGCCCTCTTTGCCGCTGGGGGCCTCGCCGACCAGACGGAATTCGGGTGTCGCCTGGATCAGCTGGATCACCCCTTTGCGAAACAGCGGGTGGTCGTCGACGATCAGGAGGGTCTGGGGTTCGGCTGGATTCATGCGTCGTTGGCGTGTACAGGGTGGATGGGAATGATCGTCTCGCGACGGCTTGCCGGCATGAAATGCAGGGTCACGCGAGTGCCCAATGCGGGCAAATTCTCGACGCTCAGCTGACCGCCCAGATTTTTCGCCCGCTCGTCCATGATGGTCATGCCGTAATGATGCACTCCTGCGCTTTGCTGGATGCCGATGCCGTCATCGGTGACGGTGGCCGACACCGAGCCGTCGCTGTTGCACTGCACCTTGACCTCGGCCTGCTTCGCCTGGGCATGGTTGAGCACATTGGACAGCGCCTCGCGCACGATCTGCAGGGCATGGATTTCCTCGTTGGGGCTGAGCGTACAGCCCGCCAGATGCACGTCCAGCCGAATGGGAATGTTGCCGCGACCGGAGAATTCGGCGACCGTCGTTTCCAGTGCGGCAGCCAGTCCCTCGCCCTCGATGCGCAGACGGAAGGTGGTGAGCAGCTCGCGCAACTGGCGGTAGGCACTGTTGAGTCCCTCGCGCAACTCGGCCAGCACCTCGCCCGCCTCGCTGCCTGCGCCTGAGCGTTCGACCAGCGGCTTCAGGCGGCTGACCTGGATTTTCATGTAGGCCAGCGACTGCGCCAGCGAGTCGTGCAGTTCGCGCGCCAGTGCGGCGCGCTCTTCCAGCAGCGACAGCCGGCGGCTTTGTTCGGCGCGGCGTGCGGTGCCGATGGCAATGCCGATATGGCGCGACAGCGCATCCAGCAACTGAGTCTGCCAGGCCACCAGCTCCTTGCCGGGCGGCATTTCCAGTTGCAGCACGCCGTAATGGTGCTCGGTGTCCTGCAGCGGCAGCGACAGCACGCGGCTGCCGTTTTTGAGCGCATGCACGGCCAGCGACGGGCTGGCCAGACATTCGGCGCAACTCATGAGACCGCATACATCGACGTCGCCACGCGCGGGTTCCAGCGTCGTCGCAATCATCCGTGCGTGCGACTCGCCGGCCTCGACCAGACAAGCCTGACCGTGGCCCACGCCCAGTACGTTTTCCAGATCCTTGAGCAGGATGGCGTAAGTGTCCGGCGCCACCGGGCCGTTATACAGCCGTGCGATCGAGTGGTAGAGAAGTTCTAGCGAGCGATTGGCGATGGTGAGCTCTGCGGTCTTTTCCGCCACGCGCGCTTCCAGATTCTGGTAGAGCTTGGAGAGGTCTTCCGCCATATGGTTGAAGGCCTGCCCCAGCCGTCCGATCTCGTCTTCACCGGCCAGATCGGTGCGCGCCGCCAGATCGCCCTGGCCGATCCGGTCGGCCAGACCCAGCAGGTCACGCAACGGGTGAACCAGGATGTTGTTGACCAGATAGATGGAGAGGATCACCACCAGCAGCGTGGCGACGACCGCCGCGCCGAGGATGACGCGCATGACGAGGATTTTCGCTTCGGCGGCATCCTCGATCTGTTTGACCAGATCGTTGATGCGGGCGACGAATGCGGGAATCTGCTGCAGCAGTGCCGTGTCCGTTGCGGCCGCCGGTTCGGTCAGGCCGGGCTTGATCTGCGTGTGCCAGCTGTCGACGACCTGCCGGTACACCTGCTTGAGCGGCATGGTTTCATCGTCCGGCAGCACCGCCAGGATGGGGCCTGCCTGGAGGTCGCTTTCAAACCGGGCGATGGCCAGTTGCAGCGTGTCCCGGTACCCGGGGCTGCCGGTCTGCTGCAGTTGTTGATGGATCGACGCCATGCGCCAGCTCTGCATGCGCAGGCTGCCCGCCAGATTGATCGCCTGGCCGCTGCCCTGGGTGGTCTCCGCCACCATCCACGAGGTGGACATGCTGGCCACCGCCAGCACGGTGATGGCGACAAACATGCCGCCCAGCCGCAGCAGCAGCGAGTTCTGCAAAGTGTTTCCCAGCGCGGTCCTACCCAGAAAATGGCGCACCCGTTTTCTCCATCCAGTCAACGCTTATTCCTTGTTACGCGGGTATTGCGGTTTATTCCAGCTTCAGAAGCAGAGTATTTGCGCCGCCCCACTTTCGCGCCAGCGCAAACAGCCCATGCCGGCGTTTGATTTTAAGTTTGCTTCTTATGCAGACGGTATGAACAGACCGATATTAATGGGTACCTCCAAAGAGGTATAAGGCCGCTATAACGTCACACCGGGAAAAATGTCCTCAATCAAAACAATTGGTTAATCATTATTTCACGATTAAGCATAAGCACAGTCGGCTCACCACGCGGGTATTGGCCACATGCCCCGCCCGGATAATTCGATTTATCTATCCCAATATTTGCTAATGTGGGCGTGCGACATATTGACGCAGTAGCGGGTACATGCATCCCCGCCATTTTTTTTCGGTCCGGATCGCAGCTTGCCATCTACGAGCCGGCAGCAACCGTTAACTTGACATAGGGAGCCAGGCCATCATGACACAGGACGACACCACAAACCGCGACACCCAGCCCGATCTGGGACGCCGTAAATTTCTGAACTCCGCCGCACTTGTCGGCCTCTCGGGTGCCGGCCTGTCTGTTGGTCTGTCTGCCTGCAACAAGGAATCGGCTCCAGGCGCGAAAGCGCCAAGCGCCAAAGGCGAAGTAGCCACGCACAGCCCATATGAGGTGCCACCTGGCCAACTCGATGAATACTACTCGTTCTCGAGCGGCGGCCATTCCGGCGATGTGCGCATCTACGGCCTGCCATCCGGTCGCCAACTAAAGAGCATTCCGGTCTTCAACACGGACAACCTGGTGGGCTGGGGCATCACCAACGAATCCAAGGCCATCATCGGCACCAGGCCCGATGGCTCTCTGAAATACTCCACCGGCGACACACACCACGTACACCAGTCCTACACCGACGGCACCTACGACGGCAAGTACATGTTCGTGAACGACAAGATCCATGGCCGACTGGCCCGCATCCGGATGGACACCATGGAATGCGACAAGATTACGGAAATCCCCAACATCCAGGGCTTTCACGGCACCTTCACCGACAAGCGTGACCCGGTCGATGCCAGCATCAATCACACTACCCGTGTGTTCTGTGGCGCAGAATTCTCGATTCCATTGCCCAACGACGGGCGCAACATGGATGATGGCAGCAAGTACAAATCGCTGTTCACCTGTATCGATTCCAACACCATGGATGTGCGCTGGCAGGTGCTGATTGATGGCAACTGCGATCTGGTGGCGACCTCTTACGACGGCAAGCTGACTTGTACCAACCAGTACAACACCGAAATGGGCGTCCATTATGAAGAAACCATGTCGGCCGAAATGGATGCCTGCCTGTTCTTCAACGTGGCCCGTGTCGAAGAAGCCGTCAAGGCCGGCAAGTTCACCACCATCGGCAGCTCAAAGGTTCCGGTAGTGGACGGCACACGGGCTTCCAACAAGGATCCGAAAACCGCGCTGACCTGCTACGTGCCGATCCCGAAGAACCCGCACGGCGTGAACATCAGCCCGGACGGCAAGTATTACGCCTGCTCGGGCAAGCTTTCTCCCACTGCTTCAGTGATCGAACATGCACTGGTGCTGAAATGGTTCGACGGCGAACTGCCTAACGCACGCGACGCAGTGGTCGCAGAACCCGAAATCGGTCTCGGCCCGCTGCACACCGGATTCGACAACAAGGGCAATGCCTACACCACGCTATTCCTCGACAGCCAGATCGTGAAGTGGAACGTGGAAGCCGCGATCAAGGCATTCAAGGGTGACAAGACTGCCAAGGCCGTGGTCGACCGTATCGACGTGCATTACCAGCCGGGCCACGGCTTCACCTCCATGGGCGAAACAAGGGAAGCGGATGGCCGCTTCTTCAACTCGGACAACAAGTTCTCCAAGGACCGTTTCCTGCCTGTAGGCCCTCTCCACTGCGAGACGGCACAGTTGATCGATATCAGTGGCGACAAAATGAAGCTGGTGCACGACCACTCGGTGCTCTCTGAGCCGCACGACTCAATCATCGTCCGCCGCGACATCATCAAGACGCGCCAGATCTACGATATGGACGAGTTCCCGAACGCAGTGAAGGATCCAGCGGAATCAGGCGTCTTCCGCAATGGCAAAAAGGTGACGGTCAAGCTCACCAGCCAGGCGCCGGCCTTCAGCCTGCGGGAATTCAAGCTCAAAAAGGGCGATGAAGTGACCCTCATTCTGACCAACCACGACAAGGTGGAGGATCTGACCCACGGTTTCGCAATGCCGAAGTACGACATCAACTTTATCGTCAACCCGCAGGAAACCAAGTCAGTCACCTTCATCGCCGACAAGCCCGGTGTCTACTGGTGTTACTGCACCCACTTCTGTCACGCCCTGCATCTTGAAATGCGCAGCCGCATGATTGTCGAGGCCTGAACGGCGACTCCGTTCCCGGTAGAGGGACGAGTCGCGGCACGAACCCTTTACGATCATCCGGCAGCAAATCAGCGTCCGCAGGGGCGCTGCCTTTTTTGTGCTTGTTCAAAGCGATGCAGCGAGGCCTTCTGATTCTTTCATGACTTATCTCCCCGGTTTTTTTACCCGTTTCCTGGCAGGGCTTTGCCTGATCTGCGCATGGGGTCTGGCCGTTGGCGAAAGCGGAAGTTATGAGGCGCCCCTGCCCGTCCAGCTGTCAACCGATCCAGATCTCTGCGCGTACGTCCCGTGCAAGGAGGTGCTGCCCGGTGCCGACAGTTTTTCCCACCGCATGGGCAAGCCAGCCTATGTCGAGGCCTACCAGAGCAGGAAAAGCGACCCTGGCGAGAAAAACGACCGCAAGCTGATTGGTTACGTCTTTCTCTCCACCGACATCGTCGACATTCCCGCCTATTCAGGCAAACCTGTCGTGACCCTGATCGGCATGAATACCCAGGGCATCGTCACCGGCGTTCGGGTGCTCAAACACTCCGAGCCGATCCTGCTGCTGGGCATTCCGGAAGAGGAACTCACCAAGTTCATCAAGCAATACCTCGGCAAGTTTGTCGGCTCAAAGATCGAAGTGGGCGCAGGGCGTCCGAATCAGGGCGTGATCGGCCTGGACGCCATCACCGGAGCCACGGTGACCGTGATTGCCCAAAACCAGGTCATTCTTCGCAGTGGCCTGGCCATTGCAAAGCAGGTGGGCATCATCGAACCCACCGTGCTGCCGCAGGCGAAGTTCAGGCCGGTCGAAGGTAAACTGGATTGGGGTCAGCTGGTCAAGGAAGGCAGCGTCCAGCGCATTCAGGTCAGTACCGAGGCGGTCGGAATGCCCCGTGCCGACCAGCCCTACATCGATATGTATTTTGGCTACCTCAACGCACCGGGAGTCGGGCGTAGCGTGCTCGGCGACGCGGTCTACGAAAGCCTGATGTCCCGGCTCAAGCCCGACGAACATGCCATCTTTATCGTCGCCAGCGGGGTGGAATCGTTCAAGGGCTCGGGCTTTGTGCGCGGCGGGATTTATGACCGGGTGCAGGTGGCCCAGGGCATCGATACCTTCACCTTCCGCGATCTGGATTACCTCAATCTCTACGACATCAAGGCAGCCGGTGCGCCCGCTTACCGGGAGTCGGCCATCTTCATCATCCGCTCGCCCACATTCAGCGCGGCCTATCCCTGGAGTCTGGTGTTTCTGGCCAACAAGATGGATCGGCAAACCCGCGCCAAGACTTTCGTCAACTTCGACCAGGAATACTGGCTGCCCAGCCGCTATCTGGAAGGCGGCCGTCCGGAAATCATCGAGCCGGAAGCGACCTGGGTGACCGTATGGAAAACCCGCAAGGTCGAGGTCATCCTGTTTCTGCTCTGGCTCACCGCAGCGGGAACGGTGTATGCATTGCGCGACAAGCTGGTTCGTCGCTCAACCATGAAAGACAAGCGCTGGAAGGACATCCCGAAATACCTGCTATGGGCTACGTCGATCGGATTCGTCGGGTTTTACCTGCTGGCCGTGCCGTCCATCACGCAGGTGCTGACCTGGTTCCACGCCATCCTGTTCGAGTGGCGCTGGGAATTGTTCCTGTCCGATCCGTTCGTCTTCCTGTTCTGGATTTTCATTGTCGTCTCGGTATTTTTCTGGGGACGCGGGATGTTTTGCGGCTGGATGTGCCCCTACGGTTCGCTCGCCGAGCTGGTCTACCATGTGGCCGGCAAACTGGGCCTCAAGCGCTATCAGCGCCATCTGCTGCCGCAAAACTGGCATGATCGCCTGAAATGGATCAAGTACGGCGTTTTTGCGATTTTGCTCGGGGTGTCGTTCTATTCCATCGGGCTGGCGGAAAAGCTCGCCGAAATCGAGCCCTTCAAAACCACTTTCCTGGTCGGGGTGTGGAACCGCTCCTGGCCTTTCGTCACTTTCTGGACGGTCTTGATTGTCGCTTCGGCTTTTTTCGAGCGCCCGTTCTGCAAGTATCTGTGCCCGCTCGGCGCAGCGCTGGCGGTGCCCTCCACGTTCCGCTGGTGGGGGCTCAAGCGCAAGCAAGAGTGTGGCCCATGTGCGGCGTGCCAGGTGGGCTGCGGATCCCAGGCCATCGACGATTCGGGCCGTATTGACCAGCGTGAATGTCTGCTGTGTCTGGACTGCCAGGTGCTGTATTACGACGACCACGCCTGCCCACCGCTGGCGCAGGAGCGCAAGCGCCGCACCAAGGCCGGAGAGCCGCTGACAGCGATCGGTTCGGACGGCTACTTCATCCCCATCATCCCGGTCGTCGCGGCGCCTGCTGCTGCGGCGCGGCCAAGCCTGGCCGCCTTCATCGGGCAGGAGTTCTTCGACCACGCGTTCCCCTGGAGCCGCAAGGTATTCCAGCAGCCGGTCCTGCTGCAGGCAGCCACGTTCGCCCTCACCATACTGGTGACCTGGGTGTGGGTGCTCGGTGCGGCCGGCAGTATTGGTCCCGGCATCATTCTGGGCTGGTGGCTGGCCTGGAGCGTGTACGAAATGGTGGTACGCATGCGCTGCAAACCCTACGTCAAAGACGGCCCCTGGTGGGGGCGCAATCTGGTTCCGGCATCCTGGGCTGACATGGCCGCCTACGTGGCGTTCAAAAACCTGCTGATCGCCGCCGCCTTGTTCCTGGTCATGAAAGGCATGGGCGTGCTGGACTTCCTGCAAGACCTGCCAGCGTTGCAATGGCTGTATTGATGCGCTACCGCCCCCCCCCGCTTGCGGTTGCATGGTTCTGCTTGCTGGCAGCCGGCAGCGGGGATGCTGCCGAACTGACCGTGCAGACAGGGCAGTCCATCGCTGCGGCGATTGTGCAGGCTTCGCCCGGTGACGTGATCCGGGTGGAAAAAGGCTATTACCAGGAGCAACTGGTGATCGACAAACCCTTGACGCTGAAAGGGATTGGCCGCCCTACCCTGAGCGGCGGCTTCAAGGGCGACACGATCCGGATCACCGCAGAGGATGTGGTTATCGATGGCTTGATCGTGCGTGATTCGGGCGATGAACTGATCGACCAGAATGCCGGCATCTTCATCAAGCCGGGGGCGCATCGCGCGGCGGTGCGCAACTGCGACCTGACCTACAACCTGTTCGGCATTTATATCCAGACGGCCAAGAACGTCGAGATCCGCAACAATGTCATCACCGGCAAGCGCGATTATCGGTCGCCCCGGCGCGGCAACGGCATCCAGCTCTATAACACCGAAGGCGCGCAGATCATCGGCAACAACATCAGCTTCGTGCGCGACGGCATCTACGTCGACGTGTCGCACCACGCAGTATTCCGCAACAACCGCATCCACCATTCCCGCTACGGCACCCACTACATGAACTCCCACTACAACGTGTGGGAAGGCAACGACTCGTACCACAACCGTGGCGGCCTCGCCCTGATGATGACCCGCCATCAGGTGGTGCGCAATAACCGCGCTTGGGGCAATTCGGATCATGGCATCATGCTGCGCACCATTCAGGACTCGGTCATCGAAGGCAACATTGTGGCGGGCAATGAACGCGGTTTCTTCATCTACGATGCCGAGTACAACACCCTGCGCAACAACCTGATCGTAGACAACACCACAGGCGTGCATCTGGCGGCGGGTTCGATCCACAACCAGGTCACCGGCAACGACTTCATCTCAAACCGTACCCAGATCAAATACGTCGCCAGCCAGGACGTGATATGGGGCAAGGACCGTGGCAACTTCTGGAGCAACTATGTGGGCTGGGACCGCAACGGCGACGGCATTGGCGATGTGCAATACGAGGCCAACGATCTGGTCGACCGTCTGTCCTGGCAACACCCGATGATGAAGCTGCTGCTCGCCAGCCCGGCGGTACAGACGCTGCGGCTGGTCAGCCAGCAGTTCCCGCTGTTGCGCGCGCCCAGCGTCGTCGATCCCACCCCCGTGATGCAACCGTACCAATCTGACTGGGGCCAATGGCGTAGCCGTTACTTCCATTATGAAAACTGAGACACAAACTGAAGCGGGAACGGCGGTCATCGTCGCGCGCGGCGTACACAAGCACTACGGGCCGATTCATGCGGTCGATGGCGTCGACCTCGATATTCGCGCTGGTGAACTGTTCGGCCTCATCGGCCACAACGGCGCCGGCAAGAGCACGATGTTCAAGATGATGCTCGGCCTGATCCCCGCCACGGCGGGCGACATCCGCATCGATGGCGCACAGGTGAGTGGCGGAAATTTTCGCGCGGTGCGGCGCACGATCGGTTACCTGCCGGAAAATGTCGTGCTCTACGACAACCTCACCGGGCTTGAAACACTGCACTTCTTTTCGCGCCTGAAAGGCGTGTCACAGGCCGAAAGCGGCGCGGCGCTCGAACGTGTCGGTCTGGCGCAGGCGGCCAGGCGGCGGGTGCGCGAATACTCCAAGGGCATGCGCCAGCGGCTCGGCTTTGCCCAGGCGCTGCTCGGCAAGCCGCGCATCCTGTTTCTCGACGAGCCGACTTCCGGGCTCGACCCGGAGGCGATCCGCAGCTTCTACGCGATCCTGCGGCAACTTCGCAGCGAAGGCGTGACGATGGTGATCACCTCCCACATCCTCGCCGAAATCCAGGAAAGGGTGGATCGCCTGGCCATCATGACCGCCGGCAAGATACAGGCCAGCGGCACGGTGCAGGCCTTGCGCGAGCAGATGGATCTGCCGCTGTGGTTTACCGTGCGCACCGCGCAGGCGGATTTCGCCGCGGTGCGCGCAGCGCTTGCCCATCTGCCTGTCGGCGCAATCGAGACGCACGCCGATCATCTGACCGTACCGTGCCGGCGCGAAAACAAAATGGCGGTGATCGAAGCGCTTGCCGCACTGGGCGGACGCGTACGCGACATGACCGTGCGCGAACCCTCGCTCGAAGACGTGTTCTTCGGTTTTTCGGATTAAAGGGCGAGCATGGAAATCAAACAAATCACTACCCTCGCCAGCAAGGAGTTCTGGGACCGCATCCGCAATCGCTGGGTGCTGGCCGTGGCCCTGGTATTCACCGCCTTCGCACTGGTCATCGCCTACTTCGGCGCGGCGCAGCAGGGCTCCGTCGGCTTTCACGCGATCGACGTCACCATTGCCAGCCTGGTGAGTCTCGTCATTTATCTGATCCCGTTGATTGCGCTGATCCTGGGCTTCGATGCCATCGTAGGCGAACGCGAACGCGGCTCGCTCGACCTGCTGCTGTCGATGCCGATCACCCGGCTGGAAATCCTGCTCGGCAAATATTTCGGGCTTGCTGCTGCGCTGACATTTTCCACCGTGGCCGGCTTTGGTCTGGCGGGGATCGTGCTGTCGCCGCAGCTCGATCTCGATGCGCTGTTCCATTACGTCGGCTTCATGTTCAGTTCGGTGTTGCTGGGCTGCGCCTTCCTGAGTCTGGCGGTGATGCTGTCGGTGTTTGCCAGTGATCGCACGCGCGCTTCCGGACTCGCGATTGCACTATGGTTTTTCTTCGTGCTGGTGTTCGACCTGCTGCTGCTCGGCGCACTGGTCGTGACCGGCGGTCAATGGGGCGGCGAGATTTTCCCCTATCTGCTGCTGGCCAATCCCGCTGACGTGTTCCGCATCCTGAATGTCTTTGCCCTCGACGACGTTCGCACCCTGTACGGCCTGACGACTGTTTTCCCACCCACACTGGCCAACCCCTGGCTGCTGGGTCTGGTGATGCTCGCCTGGATAGCCGCGCCCTTAGGTATTGCAAGCTGGAGATTCCGCAAATGAAACCTGTACGACAAAGATTTGTTCTTGCCGCCTTCGCTGCCACCGTACTGGTGGGTTGCGGGCAATCCGCAACCGAAACCGCAGTGGTTCCCCTGGAGATCGATCAGGGCACATCCTGCAGCCTGGACGGCATGCTGCTCGCCGACTATCCCGGCCCCAAAGCACAGATTCATTATGCCGGGCAGGCCGAGCCGGATTACTTCTGCGACACGGTGGAAATGTTCCACATGTTTCTCAATCCCGAACAGGTTCGGGCCGTGCTCGGTATTTTCGTGCAGGACATGGGCAAGGCAGATTGGGACCAGCCGCGGAACCACTGGATCGATGCGAAGACCGCCTACTACGTGCATGGCAGCAAACGGCTCGGCTCCATGGGGCCGACGATCGCCAGTTTCGCGCTGGAAAAGGATGCCACCCAGTTTGCCGCCGAGCATGGCGGGAAACTTTTTCGTTTCGCCGACATTACCCCCGACATGGTGGTGCTCGACGGCGGCGCCCTTCACGACAGGAGCATGTAAACATCATGGTCGAATTCTTTGAACACGTCGCGTTCGAGACCGCAACGGAAATCGAACAGTTGTCCCGGCTGGCCTATGAATTGCGGGAGAACCACAACGCCATTCTCAAACACCATGGCGCTGAAAATGAGACCGCACTGCTGCAGCAAATACAGACCGGCGAAGTGGCTGAGCATCCAGCCTATGAGCACTACCTGGCAGCCAGAATTCTTGCCGACACTCGTGAAATAGTCCGTACAACGCTTGCTGAGAGACTCAAGGAGGCCAATCGGAATGAGCCAACATCTTGAACTCAGCACCATGATTAATGAAGCCTTTGGGGGCGACCTCGATTCCCCTGTCGAACAAACGCAGGATGCAATGATCATCCACCTGAAGAATGGCGTCACGCTGGACGTTCGCTATGCCGCGCCCGATGCCTATTCGCTGCGCTGGGTCTATGGCGATGCCGAATCCGGCATCGATACCGCCCCTCTGCACCGGGATTTGGCAAGCTTCCCTAACCACTTTCACGATGCGGGCGGCCGCATCATGGCAGATCCGATCACCCGCCCCGATGCATCACCGGAAGACAACCTGCGAAGCTTGATTCTCGCCTTGCTGGACAACCCCATGCTTGGAGTCAGGGAAACCGCCTGATGCATCTGCCGGCAAACTTGATCTTGCTGGGGGGGGCTGCAACTGTGGTTGCAATCGCTGCCTATCCGCTCCTGCCCCCTGGCCAGCAGGCAAGCCTCAATGCCGGTCCGGTCACGAACGAGCTGTGCATCGTTGCCCCTGCAACGCCCTACGATGCCTCATCAGGTCTGGCGATGCGCGCACCCAAATCGATTCCCGTTGATGCACGCTGCCCGATATGCGGCATGTATCCGGCGCGTACTCCGCGTTGGGCTGCGCAAACCGTTTTCCAGGACGGTGCGTCGCACTTCTTTGATACACCGGTCGATCTGTTTGTCTTTCTGCAAAGAAGTGGCCGCGGCAGAACACGCTACGCGCCCGCAGACATTATCGCCAGCTATGTCACCGACTTTGAAACCGGGCAATGGATCGAAGCGCAGCATGCCTTTTTCGTACAGGGCTCAACTACAATGGGCCCGATGCGGGGCGCCGATTTGCCTGCCTTTTCCACGCGCGCAGCAGCGGACGCTTTTACCCGTGGCCAGGGCGGGACGACCCTGGAATTCAAACAAGTCACGCCCGAACTGATCCAGTCGATGAACCGCAACACGCATCACCGCCACTGAGCCCCGCCGCCGCTGGCCGGTTGAAAATCCCCCGGCCACGGCAACCGCCTAACTCCCACAGCCGCCGCAGCAACCGCCGCTCGCGTGAGTGCGCCGCTCCGCTTCGACCAGCAAGCCAGCCCTGGCGAGCTCCGTTTCCAGTTCCGCGCGGGACGGTGCAGCATCGTCGAGACTCACGCACAGGCGCGCCGGGTCGGCGAAGAACGTCGCATCCAGTACGCCCGGCAGAACCTTGAGCCTGGCGCATGCGCGTTCGGCGGTTTCGGCGCAGACTGTGCCAATAAGGGTGAGAGTTTCGTTTTTCATGCGTGCTCCTTTGGGTTGAACTTCAAATGTTTTCGGTCAGCCTGGTATACAGGCTTGGCAGTACCTGGGGCAGCATGGCCGCATCGCGCACCACGACATAACCCGCCGCGCCGAACAGGTGCGGCAGGTAATCTCCAGCCTTGGCATCGATGGTCACGCAGAACGGGATCAACCCCTGTCGGCGTGCCTCGATGATCGCCATGCGGGTGTCTTCAATGCCGTAGCGGCCTTCGTACTTGTCGAGATCATTCGGCTTGCCGTCGGTCAAGATCATCAGCAGGCGGCGCGCTGATTTGCGGCTTGCGAGGATCGCGGCGGCATGGCGGATCGCCGCTCCCATGCGGGTGTAGTAGCCCGGTTTGATGGCGATGAGACGGCCACGGATGCGCGCGTCGTAGCGCTCGTCGAAACCCTTGAGCAGGTGAAAGCGCACGTTGTCGCGCCGCACCGACGAAAAGCCGTACAGCGCGAAGCGGTCGCCGGTGGCTGCCAGCGCTTCGCTGAACAGCAGCAGGCTGTCGCGGATCACATCGATCACCCGCCCCGAATCGCTGATCCAGGCGTCGGTTGAAAGCGACAGATCGGCCAGCAACAGGCAGGACAGATCGCGCTGATGGCGGCGGCTGTCGATATACAGCCCCGGCTCGGGCGCGTGCGCACCGCCTGTGCGGTCGGCGGCAAAGCGGACGCAGGCATCGATGTCGAGATCGCTACCGGCCATCTGGGCGCGCAGCCGCGTGTTTTGCGTGGCCAACGCCTGGAACTGCTGGCGCAGCCGCCGCGCCGGTGCGCGCAAGAGGGGCGGCAGGGCGCAGTCCCCGGCGTCGCGCGCGAGCAGCATTTGCAGCCGGCAGTGCGCGGGTTGCAGGCGCTGCCTGCGGTAATCCCATTCCGGCAGCAGGATGCCGTCGGCCAGCTTGCGGTCGTCGTCGGCTTCGGACGGCAGATCGAGATCGAAGCGCACCCGGCTGGCGGCACTCGTTTCGCCGTCGGCGATGCTGAGGAAATCGAGGTCGTTGGCGGCCTTTTCCGCGTGCTCGTTTTCGTCCTCGTCGAGCGGGCGGTCAACCTTGATGAACTCTGCCCAGGAAAACAGGCTTTCGGCACGAAACAACAGCATGAAGGGGCTGTTCGCCTGCGGCATGTCGACCCGCTCGGCGCGCCGCTTGCGTTTTTCCCGGTCGGCCCTGGATTGGGGGCCTGCCGGCTGCGGCGACGTCGCGCTGCCAGACCGGCGCGGCGCGGCGGCATTGACTGGCGGCTCGGGATGCAGCCATAGCGGCACTGGCGTCGGCCGCCGCCGACCCGGCGCGAAGATTGCGACCGAACCCGGCGCATCCAGCGCGGCGCGGATCGCGACTTCTGCCTCTTGCTCCGCCCCGACGAGGCTATCCAGGGGTGGGCGCAGCGCCAGCAGCGCATTGACCAGCCTGCGATAGCGCGGCGCGAGGCCGGGCAATGCGGCGAGCGTTGCACGCGCCGCTGCCTGATTGCGCACGATCCACGGCGTGTTCGGCGCGACATCGTGCGCCGCCAGTGCGATCAGCCACAGATATAGATCGCGGTTCAGCTCACGCTGCGGAAACACCTCGATCGCAGCCGGAAGATACAACGTGGCGTCGTCGCGCCACGCCAGCTCGACCTTGTCGCCGATTCCCGCCACACGCTCCATCCAGTTGCGCCGTGCGCCGTGCGCGGTGGCGCAGCCGGCACGCAGCGCCAGGCCCGCGTCGCCGCCAAGGGCACGAAAGTACACCGGCGCCATGCGTTCGATCTGCGCCAGTTCGACGCGTGCCCGGGGAAAACCCCGATAGGCGGCGCGGGTGATCAGCTTGTCCCACAGGCTGCCGACAAATTCTTCCATGGCCTAGGATCCCGTGTGTGCCGAACCGCACGCCGGCGGCAGGGTACGGGCGGCACGGGTGTTGAACGCGGCTTCGGACTCGGCGCGCAGATCGTGTACCCAGTTGAGCAGTGCCCCGTCCGGATTGGCGGCCTGGGTGTGGTCGCAGGCATCCACGCACTGTCCGCACTGCACGCAGGCGAACATCATGCGTTTGACGTTGCGCGGGTTGAGGCGCATCGGGCAGACCTGGTCGCAGGCCGAGTGGCAGCTCGCGCAATCGCGCGCGCGCGTTCGGCTGAAGCCAACCACCATGGCCTTGTCATTGCCCATCCAGGCCAGGCTCTGGAACAGGCCGACCGCGCAGCCGTAGCGGCAGAACAGGTGGCGCGCGAACAGGAATTCGACGCAGAACGCGAGGCTGGCAACCGTCAGAAAGATCGCCTGATTGCGCGTTGGCGTGCCATTGAGCAGGTTGCCGTAGACCTCGGCCGGCGGCAGTAGATAGGTCAGCAGCACCACCGCCCACAGCATCGCGAAGCCGATCGTCAGCGGCAGCACGGCAAACCACCACAGCGCGTCGCGCGGGGTTTCGCTACCATCAGGGTTGCGCGCGGGCTGCTGTTTTGTGTCCCACAGGCTTTGCTTGCCAATCGCGCGCCGCAGCATCTGGTTGAGCGTCTCGACCACCGAGAAATGCGGACACAGCCAGCCGCAGTACAGGCGGCCCCATTTCCAGCCGACATAAAGCACCGTGCCGGCGACCGCCGCCAGCGGCAGGAAGCCGCGCAGCACGATGTTGAGCGAGGCTTGCGCGGTGGACAGGCGCCCGGCGGCGAAATCGTCGAGACCAAGCGTCCAGTCGAAACCGAACAGGATGAAATGCCCGAGGTTGAGGTCGAGACGCAAAATGTCGAATAGGGGCGCACAAACGAACAGCAGGAAAAACCCTGTCTGGGTCAGGCGGCGCCAGCGTTGCACCGGCAGCCCCAGCCAGCTGCGGGCATGGCGGGCAAGCTCGGCGCGGATCGCGGCGGTAGCCTGAGTGCCGATCATGCGTAGCGCCCGAGCAGCGGGTAGCTGAAGGGCTTGCCAGCCAGTGCGCGCGCGAGCCCGAACACTCCCAGCAAAACCAGCGTGCCGTGGCAGCACACAAAATACAAAACCATGCCAATCCAGACGCCAGGCCGACTCAAATCGCCCGCCAGCACCATCAGCGCAGGCCCCCCCGCCAGCAGCAACCCGGCCAGCAGGCTTGCCGCAACGGTTTGCCGCACATGGCCGCGCACCAGCGGATCGGTGCTATTGCGATGGCGACGGAACAGCAGCAGCAACAGCAGAAACGCCAGCCCCGGCACCAGCAGCAGGTTGATCAGATAGAGCGCCTCAGCCTGTACTGCGGGAGAAGCCCGAGCCGGGACGCCGCTCATGTGCCGAAGCTCGCCCGCACCACTTCGAGCAGTGCCTCGGCGGTATCGGGGTCGTCGGTCAACGGCTCCACCAGTGCCGCGTGGCAGGCGGCGACCGGGTCGCAGCCGGCGGCAATGAGGCTGCCTGCGTACACCAGCAGGCGGGTCGAGGCGGCTTCTTCCAAGTCGTGATCCTTGAGCTGACGCAGCTGTCCGACCAGCGTCACCAGCCGGGCTGCCAGTGCCGGTGCAATACCCGTTTCGGCGACCACGATTTTTTCCTCGATCGCGCGCGGCGGGAAACCGAGACTGATTGCGATGAAGCGCTGGCGGGTCGAGGGCTTCAGGCTTTTCAGCAGGTTTTGGTAGCCGGGATTGTAGGACGCCACCAGCATGAAATCGTCCGGCGCATGGAGTTCCTCGCCGGTGCGCTCGATCGGCAGGATGCGCCGGTCGTCGGTCAGCGGGTGCAGCACCACGGTGGTGTCCTTGCGCGCCTCGACCACTTCGTCGAGGTAGCAGATGCCGCCTTGCCGCACGGCGCGGGTAAGTGGGCCGTCCGACCAGAGGGTCTGGCCATCGCCGATCAGATGGCGGCCGACCAGGTCGGCGGCGGTGAGGTCGTCGTGGCAGGCTACGGTAATCAGCGGCCGCCCCAGGCGCGCCGCCATGTGCGCGACGAAGCGCGTCTTGCCGCAACCGGTGGGTCCCTTGATCAACAGTGGCAGGCGGTTGCTGAATGCATATTCAAACAGCTCGCATTCCTTGCCGACCGGGTGGTACCAGGGGATGGCAGCGGCGCTTGCCAGGCCGGATTCGGTGAGGTCGTTCATGCTGAGGCTCCAGTCAGGTCGGGTTCAGGTTGAAAGCGTAGCCGATCAGGCCGAGCACCAGCAGCAGCCAGCCCAGCACGATCCAGCGCCAGGGGCCGTCGACATGCTGCAACACCATGAAACGGTCGATCACGACGCGGCCCTTGATCAGGGCCGCCAGCAGCACCAGGGGCACGGCCGAGCCGGTCAAGCCTGCGGCTGCGGACAACGTGGCGGCCTGCGTCGTCAGCGTGGTCAGCGCCAGCAGGAGCAGCCACAGGAGGGTCGCCTGTTTCATCGCGTTCAGCGCAGCACGTAGACGAGGGGAAATAGCACGATCCACACCAGGTCGACCATGTGCCAGTAGGACGCGCCAGTCTCCACGCCGGTGTGATCGGCGGCGCTGTATCCGCCTTGCCACGCCTTGAGCGCGACCGCGCCGAGGATGACCATGCCGAGTACCACGTGCATGAAGTGAAAGAAGCCGAGCCCGATGTAGAACATGAAAAAGGTGTTGGTCGACATGGTGATGCCGGCGTCGAACTTGGCGCCGAACTCGACCAGCTTGAGCACCAGGAAGGCGCCGCCACACGCCATGGCAGCGGCCAGCCAGTGGACACAAGCGCGCGAGGCGCCATGACGGATGCGGTCCACGGCACGCACCACGAAGTAGCTGCTGGTGATCAGCAGCGCGGTGTTGATGGCGCCGCTGATCCGGTCAAGCTCAAGCTGCGATGCGTTGAACAGCTCGACGTTGCGCGCACGCGCAAATGCGTATGCCAGAAAGAGGACGCCGAACACCAGCAGTTCGGCGAAGATGAAAAACCACATCGCCAGGTCGCCGGGCAAATCGCGACGGCGGCCTTGCGGTGCGAGGAGCGCGACTGCAATGTTCAAGATCGTCTCATGCCCTGCCCGCCCGGCAGGCGGGCGGGCACCGGGCTCAGTCCGCAGGCGCTTCCTTGCCCTTGATGAAGAAGCTGGTGATGTACAACACGAGGCCGACGAAGAACACCAGGCCGGATATCTCGCGCATCCAGTAGAACAGCGCGACCTGATCCTGCGCTGCCATGAAGCCCATCGGCTCGGCCGCGATGCGTTGCAGCCAGATTTGCAGGGTGCCGGCCGCGGTGAGGAACAGGGTGATGAAGACCATTGCGACCGTCATCAGCCAGAACGACCACATCTCGACCACCTGCGCGGTCTTGCTGTTGGCGGCGCGTCCGCGCATCAGCGGCATGGTGTAGCTGATCATGGTGATGACCACCATCACGTAGGCGCCGTAGAAGGCCATGTGGCCGTGCGCCGCGGTGATCTGGCTGCCGTGGGTGTAGAAATTTACCGGCGCGAGGGTGTGCAGGAAGCCCCATACCCCGGCACCCAGGAAGGCCATCACCCCGGTACCCAGCGCCCACAACACGGCTGCTTTGTTCGGATGCTCGCGGCGGCGGCGGTTGACCATGTTGAAGGCGAACAGCGTCATCATGAAGAAGGGGATCGGTTCCAGGGCAGAGAAAACGCTGCCCCACCACTGCCAGTAACTGGGCGTGCCGATCCAGTAGTAATGGTGGCCCATGCCGATGAGGCCGGTGATCAGCGCCATGGCGATGATCACGTACAGCCACTTCTCGATCACCTCGCGGTCGACACCGGTCACCTTGATCAGCACGAATGCCAGCATCGCACCCATGATCAGTTCCCATACACCCTCGACCCACAGGTGCACGACCCACCACCAGTAGAACTTGTCCTTCACCAGATTGGCCGGGTTATAGAACGAGAACAGGAAAAAGATCGCGAGGCCCCACAGGCCGAGCAGCATCACCAGATTGATCGCGGTCTTGCGGCCGCGCAGCACGGTCATCGACAGGTTGAAGAGCATGGCCAGCGCAACGATCACGATGCCGACCTTGGTGGGCAGCGGCTGTTCGAGAAACTCGCGGCCCATGGTCGCCAGCAGGTCGTTACCGGTCATCTCGGCCAGCTTCGCATACGGTACGAACAGGTAGCCCAAGATGGTCACCGCGCCGGCGATAAGGAATATCCAGAACATCAGCATCGCCAGCTTCGGGCTGTACAACTCGCGTTCGGATTCCTCCGGGATCAGGTAGTAGGCGGCGCCCATGAAGCCGAACAACAGCCATACGATCAGCAGGTTGGTGTGCACCATGCGAGCGACGTTGAAGGGAATGGCTGGAAACAAGAAGTCGCCGACAACGTACTGCAGGCCCATGATCAGGCCAAACACGATCTGGCCGACGAACAGCCCGATCGCCGCGATGAAATAAGGCTTCGCGACCGCCTGAGATTGGTATTTCATGAAAACTCCCTCTTTTATACGTGGGTGGGTGGGGGCGCGATCAGCCTTCGATGTTCGGCGGCCACTTCGACGTATTGATCTCGGACGCGTACTTGAGGAAGCTGACCAGATCGTCGAGCTGCTCCTCGCTCAGATTGAAATTGGGCATCTGGCGACGACCGGGCGCGCCGGTGGGCTGCGCCTTGATCCACGCCTTGATGAAATCGGGACCGCGCCGGACGTAGACGTTGCCGAGTTCAGGGGCGAAATAGGCGCCCTCGCCCAGCAGCGTGTGGCAGCCGATGCAATTGCGTGTTTCCCAGATGTGCTTGCCGCGCTTGACCGATTCGGTCAGATTCGCGCTGTTGTCGTGTTTGGGAAGCGTGTGCATGGTGTCGTAGGTGAGACCGACAAGCAGCAGGAAGAAAAACACTGAGCCGCCGTAAAAGATATTGCGGGCTGCAGATTTGGTAAATGCCGAGCTCATTTAGTTGACTCCTTGTCGGTTGATTGAGATGGGCGCGACTCACATGCCATGGCGCACATCGCTTGCTTTAAAAATATCAAGATATAAATAGCCTGATAAGCCCACAAAAAAAACGGTTTGGTAAAGCAGGAAATCCTTCTTCAAGCTTGGCCAATCTCACCCAATCCATGACGGCAGCGTGCGGGTAGTCAGTTGCGAATGAAGTCAATCACGATTTCGCCCACTTCACGCTGCAGGTACTGGATAGCAACTGCCTCGCCATAGCGTTGATGCAACTGATCCAGAAGAGGCAGCGGGTCATGATCATTGACAAAACGCATGCGCTCGCCTGGATTGAGCGCATCCAATGCGCCAAAAATTGCCGCATGGCGAAAGCGTTTGGCAACTCCGCGCGCATCAAAGGGATAGACCAGATCTTGCAGCAGGTGGAGATGGGGATCGGGGCACATAGGGGATACTCCATATCATGTATATTTAATGCATATTATAAACCATCAAACACGTGGGCTACAATTATAATTTTCATTATTTATACATCTTATTGATATGCAGCTTACCCGCTTTACTGATTACGCCCTGAGGGTATTGATTTACCTTGGCACGCATCCTGAAACACTGGCTACTGTTGCGGGAATCGCTAACGAACACGCCATTTCCCGGCACCATCTCACGCACGTCGTGCATCAACTGGGCATCAAGGGTTACATCGAGACCACGCGTGGCAAAGGGGGCGGATTTCGGTTGGCTCGCCAACCGGGCCAGATAAAAATCGGTGATGTTGTGCGGGATATGGAAACAGGGTTCGAGTGGGCCGAGTGCTTCCGTTTGGGTGAGTCCACCTGCCGTCTGTTGCCTGCCTGCGCACTCAAACCCGTGCTGGCGGAAGCGGGACGTGCATTTCTATCCAGCCTGGATCACTACAGTCTGGCCGATTTGCTGCCAATGCACCACTGATCGGAACCAAGCAAACGAATGGCTTCGTGGTGGTGCGCATGCTTGGCTCTGACAGCCGCGTCCAATCCGTCCTGAGCACCCTGCACATAAAACAAAGCCGGGGAAACCTGGCTTTCTCCAGCATGCTTGGTGCGTGCTCGTTAAACGGTCTAGGTTGATTGGTCTGCCATAAAGTCCACTGCCGCTTTGACGTCCTCATCGCTCAAAGTAGTGGAACCACCGCGTGCGGGCATGACACCTTTTGCTCCCGTGAATCCCTCCAATGCATGCTTGTAGAGCATGTCCTTGCCCTGAGCGATACGTGGACCCCAGTCGGCTTTATTTCCGGGCTTTGGCGCACCAGCCGCACCCACTGCATGACACATCGAGCAGACATTTCCGTAGATTTTCTTGCCTTGCGCGTTCTCTGCCACCACAGGCTCAGCTGGCGCGGGTGCAGCAGCCGCAGGCGCTTCAGGAGCGGCGGCTTCCGGTGCAGCGCTCTCCTGCTTACCGCACGCGCCCAACAACGCCGCAAGCGAGACGGCCAGAATAATTGATGCTGTTTTCATTGATAGATATCTCCTGTTGTGTTGAGGCACGCATGTCGCCAAGGGAAGGTGTGCCGATGATTGGGTTGCCACCATCATTTGCATGGGTGTGGGTCAAATAAAAGTCGGGCAAGCATCAAAGGCACGGCTCGAATATAGCACGCACCCGATGTCGTCCCGGCAGCAACGAGGGGCTACCTCCAACGCACCAGCCATGAATATCAGTCCGCACCGGAATATTATTATTCCATTAATAAACAAATGGTTATCGATACCCCCCTCTACCCATTCAGAGGTAGACCAGACCAACCATCCTTGTTTTGTGGGCTTTCAATATCCATACAAAAGCATACAGTGCAATCACATTTTCAAGATATGAACATCTTGAAGTTTCCTGGTGGAGGGGTTATGGCGACGCAACAATACAAGGCATGGTCGGTCGTCATCATGAGCACGCTGGCGTTCACGGTGTGCTTCATGATCTGGATGATGTTCGCCGTCATCGGCGTGCCCATCAAGGCGCAACTCGGCCTCAACGAGACCGAGTTCGGCATCCTGGTCGCCACCCCGGTGCTGACCGGCTCGCTGATCCGCGTCCCGCTCGGGATGTGGACGGACAAGTTCGGCGGCCGCATCGTATTCTTCATCCTGATGCTCACGACAGTCATCCCGATCTGGATGATTTCCTACGCGACCGCGTTCTGGCATTTCCTCGCTGTCGGCCTGTTCGTCGGCATGGCGGGCGGCTCCTTCACCGTTGGGATCGCCTACTGCGCCCGCTGGTTCCCCAAGCAGCGCCAAGGCCTGGCGATGGGTATTTTCGGCGCCGGCAACACCGGGGCGGCAGTCACCAAGCTGCTCGCGCCCATCATCGTTATCGGCTACGGCTGGACGATGGTGCCCAAGGTCTATGCGGTGCTGATGGCGGTGACCGCCATCGTGTTCTGGTTCTTCACCTACAGCGAGCCCAGCCACAAGGTCGGCAAGCACGTCACCCTGCGTGAGCAGCTCGCCGCCTTCAAGGACCCGAAGGTATGGCGCTACAGCCAGTACTACTCCATCGTGTTCGGCGGCTACGTGGCGCTGGCACTGTGGATGACCAAGTACTACGTCAGCGAATACGGCTTCGACCTCAAGACCGCCGCCATGCTGGCTGCCGCCTTCAGCATCCCCGGCGGGCTGTTGCGGGCGATCGGCGGCCATTTCTCCGACAAGTTCGGGGCTCACACCATGACCTGGTGGGTGCTGTGGATTTCGCTGGTCTGCCTGTTCTTCCTGTCCTACCCGCAGAGCGACATCTCCATCCAGACCGTCAACGGCCCGGTGACGTTTCACTTCGGCCTGAACGCGACGCTGTTCACCATCATCATGTTCACCCTGGGCATCGTCTTCGCCCTCGGCAAGGCCTCGGTCTTCAAGTACATCTCCGACGATTATCCCGACAACATCGGCGTGGTCTCCGGCGTGGTCGGGCTGGCCGGCGGCCTCGGCGGCTTCCTGATGCCGATCATGTTCGGCGCGCTGGTCGACCTCACCGGGATACGTTCATCGGCCTTCATGCTGATGTTCGGCGTGGTGTGGGTGTCGCTGATGTGGATGTACTGGACGGAAGTGCGTCCGATGGATGCGGAGCGCGAACTGAAGCGGGTCAAGTTCGCGGACCGGATGGAGTAATCAAGCCGGGCGGGAAACGCACGGATCTTTGGTCAACTTAACAAGGAAATACACCATGCCTACCAATATCAAGGAATGGAATCCGGAAGACCCGAAATTCTGGGAATCAACCGGCAAGAAGATTGCCTACCGCAATCTGTGGATTTCGGTGCCGGCCCTGCTGTGCGGCTTCGCCGTGTGGCTGATGTGGGGAATCATCACGGTGCAGATGTCCAACCTGGGGTTTCCCTTCAGCAAGGATGAACTGTTCACGCTGACGGCGATTTCCGGCCTGGCCGGCGCAACCATGCGGATTCCGTCGTCCTTCTTCATCCGCCTGGCGGGCGGGCGCAACGTCATTTTCCTCACCACCGCCATGCTGCTGGCACCCGCCATCGGCACCGGCGTCGTGCTGCAGCACCCCGACTGGCCGTTGTGGACGTTTCAGTTGATGGCGCTGTGGTCGGGCGTGGGCGGCGGCAACTTCGCCAGCTCGATGTCCAACATCAGCACTTTCTTTCCCAAGCGCCTGCAGGGCACCGCGCTGGGAATCAACGCCGGCTTGGGCAACTTCGGCGTCACCACCATGCAGATCCTCATCCCGCTGGTGATGACGGTGAGCGTGTTCGGCGCCCTCGGTGGCGAATCGATGACGCTGGTGAAAGACAGCGGCTGGATTCTCGGCAAGATCCTCGCCGGCACCCCCACCTACATCCAGAACGCCGGCTTCACCTGGGTGCTGTCGCTGGTGCCGCTGGGGATCATCGCCTGGTTCGGCATGAACAACCTGCTGCCGGTCTCGCCTGATGCCAGAGGCACCCTGGCCGCCTTCATCAAGGTCACCTGGCTCTACACCCTCGCCTTCATCCCCGCTATCGGCGGCCTCTACCTTTATCTGCCCGCGCCCACCGGCCTCGGCCTGCTCAACATGTGGGTGGCGATGCCGCTCATCATCGTCGCTACGCTGCTACTGATGAAGCTGGCCGCTTTCGGCACCATGAAGGAAAACATCGGCAAACAGTTCGCCATTTTCAAGAACAAGCACACCTGGTCGCTGACCGCGCTATATCTGGTCACCTTCGGTTCCTTCATCGGCTTCTCGATGGCCTTGCCGCTGTCGATCACGGTCATCTTCGGCGACAGCCATGTGCTGGACGCTGCCACCGGCGCCTGGGTACACACCAAGAACCCCAACGCCCCGTCCGCCCTGCAATACGCCTGGATCGGGCCATTCGTCGGCGCGCTGATCCGCCCGGTGGGCGGCTGGATTTCCGACAAGGTAGGCGGCTCTATCGTCACCCAGGTCATTTCGGCGGTGATGGTCGTCGCCTCGGCCTACGCCGGCTGGATCATGATGCAGGCCTATCAATCGGCCACGCCCGAAGTGTTCTTCACCCAGTTCCTGGTGGTGTTCGTGGTGCTGTTCGCCGCCACCGGCGCCGGCAACGGTTCCACTTTCCGCACCGTCGGCGTGATTTTCGACCGCGTGCAGGCCGGCCCGGTGCTCGGCTGGACCTCGGCCGTCGCTGCCTACGGCTCCTTCATCGCCCCCGAGGTGATCAAGAACCAGATCAAGGCCGGCACGCCGGAAAACGCCATGTACGGCTTCGCCATCTTCTACGCCGTGTGCCTTGTACTAAATTGGTGGTTCTACCTGCGCAAGAACGCGTATATCAAGAACCCGTAAGCAGGGAGCGGTGAGCGGGAAGCGGATAAACCGTAGTCACACCACCGCTTACCGTTCACCCCTCACCGCTCACCGCGACTAAAAGGAGCAAACAATGAGTCACTTCCTCGACCGATTGACGTTTTTCAAAAAGACCGTCGCCGAGTTTTCCAACGGCCACGGCGCGGTCAGCAACGAAGACCGCAGCTGGGAGAATGCCTACCGCAGCCGCTGGCAGCAGGACAAGATCGTGCGTTCCACCCACGGGGTGAACTGCACCGGTTCGTGCAGCTGGAAGATCTTCGTCAAGAACGGCCTGATCACCTGGGAAATCCAGCAGACCGACTACCCGCGCACCCGCGCCGACCTGCCCAACCACGAGCCGCGTGGCTGTCCGCGCGGCGCCAGCTATTCCTGGTATGTGTATTCGGCACAGCGTGTGAAATACCCGCTGATTCGCGGCCGCCTGATGGAAATGTGGCGCGAGGCGCGCAAGACGATGGACCCGGTGGAGGCCTGGAAATCGATCAGCCAGGATCCGGTCAAGGCCAAGCGCTACAAATCGATCCGCGGCCAGGGCGGCTTCGTGCGCGCCAAGTGGGACGAGGTGACGGAAATGATCGCCGCCGCCAACGTCTACACCATCAAGGACTTTGGCCCCGACCGCATCTACGGCTTCTCGCCGATTCCCGCCATGTCGATGGTGAGCTACGCGGCAGGCAGCCGCTACATGTCGCTGATCGGCGGCGTATGCGGCTCGTTCTACGACTGGTACTGCGACCTGCCACCCTCCAGCCCGCAGGTGTGGGGCGAGCAGACCGACGTGCCGGAATCGGCCGACTGGTACAACTCGACCTACCTGATGGTGTGGGGCTCCAACGTGCCGCAGACCCGCACGCCCGACGCCCACTTCTACACAGAGGTGCGCTACAAGGGCACCAAGACGGTGGCGGTGTCGTCCGACTTCGGCGAGATGGTGAAATTCGGCGACATCTGGCTCGCCCCCAAACAGGGCACCGATGCCGCGCTGGCGCTGGCGATGGGACACGTCATCCTGACCGAATTCCACAACAAGCACCGCAGCGAATATTTCGACAGCTACTGCCGCCAGTACAACGACCACCCCATGCTGGTGATGCTGAAAGAGCATGAAGGCAAGCTGATCGCCGACCGCTACCTGCGCGCCTCCGACCTCACCGGCAACATGGGGCAGGACAACAACCCCGAGTGGAAGACGGTGGTGTACGACGAAAACACCGGCTATCTGGTGGCGCCCAACGGGTCGATTGGATTCAGGTGGGGGCAGTCGGGCGCATGGAATCTGGAAATGCGCGACGGCTATTCCGGCAAGGACGTGAAGCCGCAACTGACCCTGCTGGGCAGTGAAGATGAAGTGGTCGAAGTGGCCTTCCCCTACTTCGGTGGCGACCAGGACGACCTGCTCAGCCGCAATCTTCCGGTCAAGGTCATCAGCGTGGGAGGCAAGGATGTGCGCATCGCCACGGTCTACGATCTGACGCTCGCCAACTACGGCGTCGATCGCGGCCTCGGCGGACCGAACATTCCCACCAGCTACGACGACAACGTGCCCTACACCCCGGCCTGGGCCGAGAAGCACTGCGGCGTGCCGCGCGCCGACATCATCACGGTGGCGCGCGAGTTCGCCGACAACGCCGACAAGACCCACGGCAAGTCCATGGTCATCCTCGGCGCGGCGCTGAACCACTGGTACCACAACGACATGATCTACCGCGGGATCATGAACCTGCTGATGATGTGCGGCTGTATCGGTCAGTCTGGCGGCGGCTGGGCACACTACGTGGGCCAGGAAAAGCTGCGCCCGCAAACCGGCTGGGCGCCGCTGGCCTTCGCCCTCGACTGGCATCGGCCGTCGCGGCAGATGAACTCCACCTCCTACTTCTACGCCCACACCAGCCAGTGGCGCCACGAGAAGCTGGCGGCGTCGGAGATCCTCTCGCCCACCGCCGACAAGGATCTGGGCGACTACCGTCTGATCGACTTCAACGTGCGCGCCGAGCGCATGGGCTGGCTGCCGTCCGCCCCGCAGCTGGACGCCAATCCGCTGGAGATCACCAAAGCGGCCGATGCTGCGGGCATCGACCCGGTCAAATACGCGGTCGAGCAGATCAAGAGCGGCGCAATCAAGTTCGCCTGCGAAGATCCGGACAATCCGAAAAACTTCCCGCGCAACATGTTCGTCTGGCGCTCGAATTTGCTGGGTTCCTCGGGCAAGGGTCACGAGTATTTCCTCAAGTATCTGCTGGGCACGCAAAACGCGGTGCTGGGGCCCGATCTGGGCGAACTCGGCGAGGCCAAGCCGAAAGAAGTGGTGTGGCATGACAAGGCGCCCGAAGGCAAGCTCGACCTGCTGGTGACGCTGGATTTCCGCATGTCGACCACCTGCCTGTATTCGGACATCGTGCTGCCATCGTCGACCTGGTACGAGAAGGACGACCTCAATACCTCGGACATGCACCCCTTCATCCACCCCTTGAGCGAGGCGGTGCAGCCGTTGTGGGAGTCGAAGTCCGACTGGGACATCTACAAGACCATCGCGAAGAAATTCTCCGAGATCGCAGCGGTCCATCTGGGCACCCAGAAAGACCTGGTGATGACCCCGCTGATGCACGACACCCCGTCCGAGCTGGGCCAGAGCATGGCCGTACGCGACTGGAAAAAAGGCGAGGTCGACGCCATCCCCGGCAAGACCATGCCGAGCATGACGGTGGTGACGCGCGACTACGGCGACACCTACAAGAAGTTCACCGCGCTCGGCCCGCTGATGACCAAGATCGGCAACGGCGGCAAGGGCATCGCCTGGAATACGGAAGATGAAGTGAGGCAGCTGGCCGAACTGAACTACACCGTCACCGAAGAAGGGGTCGCCAAGGGCCTGCCGAACATCAACTCGGCCATCGACGCCTGCGAGGTCATCCTCATGCTGGCGCCGGAAACCAACGGCCAGGTCGCGGTGAAGGCGTGGGAAGCGCTGTCCAAGATCACCGGGCGCGACCACACCCATCTGGCGATCCCGCGCGAAGACGACAAGATCCGTTTCCGCGACGTGGTGGCGCAGCCGCGCAAGATCATTTCCTCGCCGACCTGGTCGGGGCTGGAGTCGGAGCATGTGTCGTACAACGCCGGCTACACCAACGTGCACGAGCTGATCCCGTGGCGCACGATGACCGGCCGCCAGCAGTTCTACCAGGATCACCAGTGGATGCTGGATTTCGGCGAGGGCCTGTGCGTCTACAAGCCGCCGGTCGACACCAAGACCATCGCGCCGATGCTGGGCAAGACGCCCAACGGCAACCACGAGCTGGTGCTCAACTGGATCACCCCGCACCAGAAGTGGGGCATCCACAGCACCTACACCGACAACCTGCGCATGCTGACGCTGTCGCGCGGCGGCCCCCACGTCTGGGTGTCGGAGATCGAAGCGAAGCAGGCGGGCCTCGTCGACAACGACTGGGTCGAGGTGTTCAACGTCAACGGCACGCTGACTGCGCGCGTCGTGGTCAGCCAGCGCGTGCCCAAGGGCATGTGCCTGATGTACCACGCGCAGGAAAAGATCATCAACGTGCCGGGCGCCGAGGTCAGCGGCTTCCGTGGCGGCATCCACAACTCGGTGACGCGCACCATCACCAAGCCCACCCACATGATCGGCGGCTACGCGCAACTGGCCTACGGCTTCAACTACTACGGCACGGTCGGCTCCAACCGCGACGAATACGTGATCGTGCGCAAGATGAAGCAGGTGGACTGGATGGAAGGTCCGCTGGTCGAGCGCTGAGATGAATGATTTCAGGGCAGGTCTCCCCCGCCCTCACCCGCGCCACCTCTCTCCGGTGCGGGGTTTTTATAACAGCCAGGCGCCATTGGCTTCTGGCAGGCAAGGAGTAACAACATGAAAGTGCGTGCCCAAATTGCGATGGTGCTGAACCTCGACAAGTGCATCGGCTGCCATACCTGCTCGATTACGTGCAAGAACGTGTGGACCTCGCGCGAAGGCATGGAATACGTGTGGTTCAACAACGTCGAATCGAAGCCCGGCATCGGTTATCCCAAGCAGTGGGAAAACCAGGACATCTGGAACGGCGGCTGGAAGCTCAAGGACGACGGCAAGCTGGTGCCGCGCCAGGGCAGCAAGCTGAAAATTCTCGCCAACATTTTCAGCAATCCCAACATGCCGGAAATCGACGACTACTACGAGCCGTTCACCTACGACTACCAGCACCTGCAGAAGGCGCCGCTGTCGGAAACGCCGCCGACCGCGCGCCCGATTTCCGCCATCACCGGCGAGAAAATGGAGAAGATCAACTGGGGCCCGAACTGGGAAGACGACCTCGGCGGCGAGTTTGCCTCGCGCAGCCGCGACAAGAACTTCGACAACGTGCAGAAGGAAATGCACTCGACCTTCGAGAACACCTTCCTGATGTATCTGCCGCGTCTGTGCGAGCACTGCCTCAACCCGACCTGCGTCGCCTCCTGCCCCTCCGGCTCGATCTACAAGCGCGAGGAAGACGGCATCGTGCTGGTCGACCAGGACAAGTGCCGCGGCTGGCGCATGTGCATCTCCGGCTGCCCGTACAAGAAAATCTATTTCAACTGGAAATCCGGCAAGGCCGAGAAGTGCATCTTCTGCTACCCGCGCATCGAGGCGGGCCAGCCGACCGTGTGCTCGGAATCCTGCGTCGGCCGCATCCGCTACCTCGGCGTGATCCTGTACGACGCCGACCGCATCGAGGAAGCCGCCAGCGTGACCGACGAGAAGGAACTCTACGAGGCGCAGCTGAAGATCTTCCTCGACCCCAACGACCCCGAAGTCATCGCCGCCGCGCGCGCCGAGGGCATCCCGGAAGCCTGGCTCGAGTCCGCGGTGAAGTCGCCGGTGTACAAGATGGCGATCGACTGGAAGATCGCCTTCCCGCTGCACCCGGAGTACCGCACGCTGCCGATGGTGTGGTACGTGCCGCCGCTGTCGCCGATCCAGGCCGCCGCCGAGTCCGGCCAGATGGGCATGAACGGCATCATCCCCGACACCAAGTCGCTGCGCATCCCGATCACCTACCTCGCCAACCTGCTCACCGGCGGCAAGGAAAAGCCGATCGTCACCGCGCTCGACCGCCTGCTGGCGATGCGCGCCTACATGCGCGGCAAGTCGGTGGAGGGCATTCCCAACACTGCCGCACTCGACCAGGTGGGCCTCTCCTCTGCGCAGGCCGACGAAATGTACCGCTACCTCGCGATTGCCAACTACGAGGACCGTTTCGTCATTCCGTCCGGACACCGCGAAGAAGCCCTCAACACCTTCGAGGAAAAATCGAGCTGCGGCTTCACCTTCGGCAACGGCTGCTCGGACGGCGTATCGCCCAAGACCACGCTGTTCGGCAACCGGAAAAACGCGGTGCCGGTCGACCTGTCGCAACTGCACGCCAAGAAGAAAACCGGTTAAGGAATCCACACATGAAAACCTTCAAAGTCATATCCGTCCTGCTGACCTATCCTGAAGCCGACTGGCTGGCGGCGCTACCCGAACTGCAAGCCGCACTGGCGGCCGAGGCCAACTTCAACGGCGAGGCTGCTGCCCGTCTGTCGCCGCTGTTCGCGCAGTTGAGCGATACCAGCCTGATCGCGCTGCAGGAAAACTACGTCGCCACCTTCGACCGCAATCCCTCGCATTCGCTGCATCTGTTCGAGCACATCCACGGCGAATCGCGCGACCGCGGCTCGGCGATGATCGACCTGCTGCAGGAATACTGGAAGTACGACTTCGACGCCTCGGCTTCCGAACTGCCGGACTACGTGCCGCTGTTCCTCGAATTCCTGTCCTTGCTGCCGATCGACGAAGCGCTGGCCCTGCTCGGCGACGCCGTCCACGTGCTCGCCACCATCGGCCGCAAGCTCGACGCCAACGGCAGCCCCTATGCCACCGCATTCCAGTTGCTGGAAACGCTGTCGCCGGTGGCAGCCCAGGAACTGATCGAGCCGCCGGTGCGCGACATGGACGAGGCGATGGAAATGTTCGGCCCTTCGGTGGATGGAGTCGAGCCCTTGATGAACCCCGGGCCGCAGGCGTCAGTGGTGCAGATGCCCGCCTCGCGCCGGCAGGCCGCCGCGTCCCCGGCACACTGAATGCATTAATTTCTGGAGGATCAGAAAATGTCGTACTCGCAAAATTTCCTGTTCGGAATCTATCCCTACATCGCCCTGTCGGTGTTTTTCCTCGGCAGCCTGATCCGCTTCGACCGCGAGCAATACACGTGGAAAAGCGATTCGTCGCAGCTGCTGCGACGCGGCCAGCTGCGGCTGGGCAGCAACCTGTTCCACATCGGCGTGCTGTTCCTGTTCTTCGGCCACTTCGTCGGCATGCTGACGCCGCACTTCGTCTATGAGCCCTTCATGAGCGCCGGTGCCAAGCAGATTCTGGCCATGGTCTCGGGCGGCACCGCCGGGGTGCTGGCCTTCATCGGGCTGACCCTGCTGCTGCATCGCCGATTGACCGAGCCGCGCATCCGCGCCACCTCGAAGCCCAGCGACATCATGATTTTGCTGCTGCTGTGGCTGCAGCTGCTGCTCGGCCTCGCCACCATTCCGCTGTCGGCGCAGCATCTGGACGGCAGCATGATGATCCGCCTGGCCGAATGGGGACAACGCATCGTCACCTTCCGCGGCGGCGCGGTCGAACTGCTGGAAGGCGCGGGCTGGATCTTCAAGACCCATCTGTTCCTCGGCATGACGATTTTCCTCGTCTTTCCATTCACCCGGCTGGTGCATGTGTGGAGCGGTTTTGCCGCAACGACCTACGTGGTGCGCGCCTGGCAGCTGGTGCGTCCGCGCGGCTGAACCCTAATCGATCAAGGAGACTGAAATGACGCATGTTGTCATCCTGGGTGCCGGCATTGCAGGTGTGTCGGCAGCCTATGCACTGAAAGCCAAACTGGGCCCGCACGACGAAGTGACGGTGGTGTCCGACAAGCCTTACTTCCACTTCGTGCCGTCGAATCCGTGGATCGCCATGGGCTGGCGCGAGCGTTCCGACATTGCGTTTCCGATCGGCCCCTATCTCGAAGCGCGCGGCATCAGGTTCATCCACAGCGGCGTCAAGCGCATCCAGCCCGATGTCATCCAGGTCGACCTGGAAAATGGCGATGTGCTGTTCTACGACTATCTGCTGATCGCCACGGGCGTTGTCGGCATGAGCGATACGGTGCCCGGCCTCGCCGAACACACGCAGTCGGTGATCCACATCGACCAGGCCGAAAAGGCGCTGGCGGCCTACCGTGAATTCGTGCGTCACCCCGGCCCCATCGTGATCGGCGCAGTGCCCGGCGCCAGCGTGCTGGGCCCGCTTTACGAATATGCCTTCCTGGTCGATGCCGACCTCAAGCGGCGCAACATCCGCAACCGGGTGCCGATCACCCTGGTCACGCCCGAACCCTGGCCCGGCCACCTCGGGCTCGGCGGCGAAGGCGCCAGCCGCGGCGCCGTCACCGCCGCGCTGGTCGACACCAAAATCAGCGTGATCTGCAACGCACGCACGCTGCGCGTCGACCAGGACTCGATCCATCTCGCCGAGCTCGACGCTGCCGGCAACGAAAAGCAGACCCACGCCCTGCCCTATGCCTATTCGGTTTACTGGCCGGCTTTTGGCGGCGTGCCCGGCGTGCGCACGGCGACCGGGCTGGTCGACGAACGCGGGCTGGTGGTGGTGGACGAGTATCTGCGCAACCCCGACTATCCCAATGTGTTCGCGCTCGGTGCCTGCGTGGCGCAACCGGCGGTGGAAAATACCCCGGTGCCGGTGGGTGCGCCGGATTCGGTGTATTCGATCTCGAAAGCCGGCGAGATCGTGGTGCAGAACATTCTCGCGCTCATCCACGATGCGCCGCTGACGAGCCACGTGCCGCAGCGCGCCAGATGGCTCACCGACATGAGCAGCAGCGGTGCAGCCTATTTGTCCGAGCCGCAAGTGCCCCTGCGCGATATCAACTGGATGCGTCAGGGCCGCTGGGTGCACCAGGCCAAGATCGATTTCGAGAAATATTTCATCAACAAGGTCCGCTTGCAGCCCGGCGGCCAGCAATTCGCAGCGGCATCGAGGATTGCCGGCGTGATGAGCCGGGCGCTCGCCGAACCGGGTGCGGCCTCGGCTTCGCCGTCCGTTCCGGCTGGCGGCGGAAAACCGCTGGAAATCCGCCTGCCGCAGGATCCCTGCATCGAGCTGCGTGCGCTCGCCAAATCGCTGGGGCGCGCGCCCGATGCGCTGGCGGCCGAGCTGCTGGCGGCCGCGGTGGGCGATGCCAAGTCGTATCTGAACGAGTCCGGCATCGAAGCGCTGGCCATTTCGCGGCGCGAACTGCTGGTGGCCGACCTGCCCGAACGCCAGCCCGGCGTCGAGTTTCACGGCGGCGGCACCTGAGCAAGCGCGCGCGCCCCGCTGTCCGAATGCGATCAACCCACACAGGAGAACCCCGATGAGCACCCTGCCCGAACGCGATGGCGAAGGCTATCTGATCGAACCCGGAGACTGGAACGAGGATGTGGCCCGCACCCTCGCCGAGGAGGAAAACATCCAGCTCGGCGACGACCACTGGGACACCATTCATTTCATGCGCGAATACTTTGAGGAACATCAGGTCATCGCCGATGCCCGGTTCGTCATCAAGCATCTGGCCGAACGCGTCGGCAAAGACGCACAGAAAAAACTGTTTGAGCTGTACCCTTATGGCTACGTGAAACAGGCCTGCAAGATCGCCGGCATGCGACGCCCGCGCGCCTGGAGCACCGGCTGAATCCAACGACTCACCCTCTCAACGGAACAATCATGGCGGTACTCCCCATCAAAGATCTGCACATCCAGCCCAAGCTCACCGGGTGGGCGCCTTTCGCGCTCGGCTTCCGGCCGTTCTTTCTCGCCGCGGGGCTGTATGCCGTACTGATGATGGGACTCTGGCTGCTGGTGCTGCGCGGTAGCCTGAGCCTGGGCGAACTCGCGCCAGCCGTCTGGCACGGCCATGAAATGCTGTTCGGTTTTGCCGTAGCGGTCATCGCCGGTTTTCTGCTCACGGCCGCACGCAACTGGACAGGGCTCCCCACGCCTGCCGGCTTGCCCCTGGCGGCATTGTTCTCCTTATGGCTGGCGGGACGGCTGGGGTTCCTGATTCCCGGGCTGCCCGCCGGGCTGGTTGCTGCGGTCGATCTGGCCTTCCTGCCCACGCTGGCGCTGGTGCTGGCCTTGCCCATCCTCAAGGCAAAGCAACTCCACAACTATCCGTTCCCCGTCATGCTGCTGGTGCTGGTGCTCGCCAATGCGCTGGTGCATGCCGATGCGCTGGGCTGGGTCTCCGGCACGGCGCCGGGTTGGTTTCCCGCCACAGCGGACGCGGGACTGCATCTTGCCGTGTATGCAATCGTGGCGATGATGACGGTGATGGGTGGGCGGGTAATCCCGAGCTTCACCGACAACAAACTCGGCAGCCGCGCCCGCCGCTGGCAATCGATCGAATGGCTGGTGCCGGTCGCCACCCTCGGCGCGCTGGTCGCTGCGCTGTTTGCTCCCGCCTCGTTCGTCACTGCGATCCTTGCGGCCATCGCCGCGGGCGTGCACGGCACCCGCCTGGCAGGCTGGCATACACGCAAGCTCTGGTCGGTACCGCTGCTGTGGATTCTGCATCTGGGCTACGCCTGGATCGTGCTCGGCTTTGCGCTGCTGGCGCTGTCCGCAGCGGGATGGGGACTGGCTGCGAGCAGTGCGCTGCACGCCTTCACCGCGGGCGCCATCGGCACGCTGACGCTGGGCATGATGGCGCGGGTGTCGTTGGGTCACAGCGGCCGCATGCTGGAACCGTCGCCGCTGATGACCTGGGCTTTCGTGGCCATCAATCTCGCCGCGCTGAGTCGCGTTGCGCTGCCGCTGGTATGGCCGGCTGCATGGTCAGCCGGAATCGCGGCGGCCGGACTGCTGTGGATGGCCGCATTCGGCCTGTTCGCTGCACTCTACATGCCCATCCTGCTGCGCCCACGGGTTGACGGCAAACCTGGGTGACCGTCCTCACGGATCGTGTCCACACGTTTGGCCGCGCCATGCTTGCGCGGTACGGCGAGCGGGTACACAAGGTTGCGCTCGACGCCGGCTTCACCTGTCCCAACCGCGACGGCAGCAAAGGTATCGGTGGCTGCACCTTCTGCAACAACAAATCATTCTCACCAGGATCGCGCGACGCGGTTCCGCTTGCTGCGCAGTTTGAGCGCGCGCGTGGCCGCATTGCGCGCGGCACCGGTGCGCGCCGCTTCATCGCCTATTTCCAGGCCTATACCAACACCTATGCCCACGTCGACGAACTGCGCGCGCTCTACGACGCCGCACTGGCAGCGCCCGACGTGATCGGACTGGCAATCGGCACGCGCCCCGATTGCGTGCCGCCGCCGGTACTGGATCTGCTGGCGGAGTACCGCGAGCGCGGCCACGAGGTGTGGCTGGAACTCGGCCTGCAGTCGGCCTTCGACGCCACGCTGGTGCGCGTCAACCGCGGCCATGGCTTTGCTGAATACGAAACCGCGACGCGGGCGGCACGGGCGCGCGGCATCCCGGTGTGCTGCCACCTGATCGTCGGCCTGCCGGGCGAGGATGAATCCCACAGCCACGCCAGCCTCGACCGCGTGCTCGAGGTCGGGGTCGACGGCCTCAAACTGCATCCGCTGCACGTGGTGAAGCACACCCAACTCGCCATCGAATGGAAGCGCGGCGAATATGCGCCGCTTGCCGAAGTGGACTATGTGCGCATCGCCGCCGACCTGATTGAGCGCACGCCGTGGCAGGTGATGTACCACCGCGTCACCGGTACCGCTTCGCCCGACATCCTGCTGGCACCCGCATGGTGCGCAAAGAAATGGGATATCCTGAACGGAATATCTGATGAATTGAAACGGCGCGACAGCCGCCAGGGCGCGCGCGCGGTGCTGATATGAATGGAGAAACTGCATGCCGCTTGATCTGATCTGCCCGGCGGGCAGCCTGGTTTCGCTCAAGGCCGCCATCGATCACGGCGCCGACGCGGTCTACATGGGCTTTCGCGACAACACCAACGCGCGCGCCTTCCCCGGCCTCAACTTCGACGAGACACAGGCCGCCGAAGGCCTGCGCTACGCGCACGACCGCGGCCGCAAGGTATTGCTCGCGCTCAACACCTATCCGCAGCCTGACAGCTGGAGCCGCTGGACCGGCGCAGTCGACCGCGCGGCGAAGCTAGGCATGGACGCGGTAATCCTCGCCGACGCCGGGCTAATGCGTTACGCGGTCAAAAATCATCCGCAACTGCGGCTGCATCTGTCGGTGCAGGGCTCGGCCACCAGCTACGAGG
>NZ_JADMKC010000020.1 GCF_018780105.1 Thiobacillus sp. | reverse complement strand
GCGTCCTGGGTGATGACGGTGACGTCTTCCTCGCCGTCGTGGCGCTGCGTCAGCACGTGTGCCATCGCCTGCTTGAGCGGCTCGATGGCGCTGCGGCTGTTGGCTTCGACCAGAATGCGGAACAGCGTCTCGGTGTTGAACAGCGCCTGCGCGTCGTCCACCGGAATGATCACGATCTCGTCGGTGTTGAAGCCCATCGATTCGCCCTGCTTCGACAGCACGCCGGTTACGCGGAAGCGGCGGTCGCCGAGGCGCACGCGCTGGCCGATGGCGTCGCCGTCGGGAAAGAAGTCGCGCGCCAGCGCGCTGCCGATGACAACCTGCGCCGTGGTGCCGTTGAAACGGCCGTGCGCCAGCGCCATGTGGCGAATCGGCAGCAGGTCGGCGTTGCTGCCGAGCACGGTGACTTCGCGCAGACGGCCGCCGGACGCGAGTTCGGCGATGCCGACGTTGAGAGGTGCATAGCGGCGCACGCCGGGCAGCTGGCCGACCGCCTCGGCATCGTCCAGCGTGAGATCGCGCGGCGTTTGTCCAAGCGCCGCGCCGACGAAACCGCCGCTGGTTTCGGCGCGCCCCGGCAACACGATGACGAGGTTGGTGCCGAGCGAGGCGAACTGGTTCACGACATAAAGCCGCGCGCCATCGCCCAGCGCGGTCAGCACGACCACCGCGCCCACCCCCAGCGCCATCGCCAGCACGATCAGCAGCGAGCGCGTGCGTGTGCTGGCGATGCTGGCGAGCGAGAGACTGAGGGTGTCGCGCAGTTTCATGTTTCGTCGGCGACGATCTCGCCGTCGCGCATCGCAATGTGTCGATGCGCACGCGCGCCGAGTTCGCGGTCGTGGGTGACGACGATCAGCGTGGTGCCGCTGTGGTGCAAGCCTTCCAGCAGCGCCATCACTTCGGCGCCGATGCGGTGGTCGAGGTTGCCGGTGGGCTCGTCGGCCAGCAGCGCAGTGGGACGTAGGATGGTGGCGCGCGCGATCGCCACGCGCTGGCGCTGGCCGCCAGAAAGTTCGGCCGGGCGATGGCGGGCGCGGTCGGTGAGGTCGAACGCATCCAGCGCCGCGTCAACCCGCGCGCGGCGCTCGGCCGGGGCGATGCCCTCCAGGATTAGCGGCAGCTCGACGTTTTCTGCCGCAGTGAGGCGCGGTACCAGATGGAAGGACTGGAATACGAAGCCGATTTTTTCGCGCCGCACGCGCGCCTGCTCGGTTTCCGACAGCGCGGTGACATCGCTGCCGTCGAGCTCGTAGCGGCCGCTGTCGGGACGGTCGAGCAGGCCGATGACGTTGAGCAGGGTGGATTTTCCGGAACCCGACGGCCCCATGATGGAGACGTATTCCCCGGAAGCGATATCGAGGTTGATGCCGTTGAGCGCGCGCACTTCCTGGTCGCCCATGCGGAACACGCGGGTGATGGCGGCGAGGCGGATCATGGCGCGGTTTTATCGCCTTGCCGGGGCCTGACCTTGACGCCGGCCTTGACGTTTTCGTCGTCGAACGCCAGCAGCACGCGGTCGCCGGCTGCCAGGCCGTCGAGCACTTCGGTGTAGGCCCAGTTGGCGAGACCGGCTTTCAGCGTGCGCGTTGCCAGCGTGTCGTTTGCGCCCAGCACCAGCACGCTGCCGTTCTGCTGGATGGCCTGGGTCGGCACGCGCAGCACATTGTCGCGGCGTTCGATGATGGCTTCGATGTCGGCGCTGTAGCCGACCAGCAAAATCTGCTTCGGCGGCGTGTCGAAATCGACTTCGACGTCGACCGTGCGCGCCTGTTTTTCCACTTCGGTGACATAGGGCGCGATGCGCCGCACGCGGCCGCTGAACGACTGGCCGGGCAGGGCGTCGAGGGTGATGCGCGCGGGCTGGCCGGGCTTCAGCCGCGGCGCGTCGACTTCGTCCATCGGCGCGCTCACGTACAGACAGCTGTCGTCGATCAGGTCGACCGCGGGCGGGGTGGGAATGCCGGGCGGCGAGGGCGTGGTGTACTCGCCGAC
>NZ_JADMKC010000037.1 GCF_018780105.1 Thiobacillus sp. | reverse complement strand
AGGTACCGATCGGGTCGATGCGCGGGTCGTGCGACACCACGGCGATCTTGGAACGTAGACCCGGATCGCGGGCGGCGGCCTTGATTTCGATCAGACCTTCCTCGATCTCGGGCACTTCCAGTTCGAACAGCTTCATGATGAATTCGGGCGCGGTGCGCGACAGCACCACCTGCGGGCCGCGGGCGCCGCGGTCGATGCGCAGCAGGTAGGCGCGGACGCGGTCGCCGACGCGCAGGTTCTCGCGTGGGATCATCTGGTCGCGGTGCAGGTAGCCTTCGACGCGGCCGGATTCGATGATGGCGTTGCCGCGGTCGATGCGTTTGACCACGCCGTTGACCAGATGCTCTTTGCGATCGAGAAAGTCGCTGATGATTTGCTCGCGCTCGGCATCGCGGATCTTTTGCAGGATGACCTGTTTGGCGGCCTGCGCGCCGATACGGCCGAACTCGATGTTTTCGAGCGGCTCTTCGATGTAGTCGCCGATTTCGATGTCCGGATGCTTGTCCTGCGCGTCGATCAGCAGGATCTGGTAGCCCTCGGATTCGAGGTCGGCTTCGGACACGACCTGCCAGCGGCGGAAGGATTCGTAATCGCCGGTATCACGATCGATCGACACGCGCACGTCGGACTCGTCCTTGAAGCGCTTTTTGGTAGCAGAGGCGAGCGCCTGTTCCAGCGCATCGAACACCACTTCCTTGTCTACGTTCTTTTCGCGTGCCAGCGCATCGGCCAGCATTAACATTTCACGGCTCATAATTTCTCCAACCTGCTGTGCCTAGACCATGGGCCTGAGGCGGGCAGCATCTACATTCCTTAAATCAACCGATACTTCCGTGCCATCAACGATCAGCTTCACCGTATCGTTTTCCAGCCCGACCAACTGACCACTGAGGCGACGCCGGTTATTCAGCGGCACCCGCAGCTTGAGCGTGACCTGTTCGCCGGCAAACCGGACATAGTCCTGAGGTTTGACCAGCGGCCGATCCAGTCCGGGCGAAGAGACTTCCAACCTGTCATAGTCGATATTTTCGACCGTGAAAAGGTGGGTCAGGTGATTGCTCACCGCGACGCAGTCGTCAATCGTGATGCCGCCCGGCTTGTCGATGAACAGACGCAATTGACCGCGGCCGGCACGCTCCAGCAAGACCAGCTCGTAACCGAGTCCGGCAAGCACGGGTTCCAGGCGGGTGGGCAAATCCATCATCGACAATCCACTGTTGTGCCGTTACGCGAAGCGCTACGGCAAGCTGCGAACAAAAAATGCAAATAAAAAATGGGCGAAACGCCCATTGATGCAAAACAATCAAACAAATAATCAAGCGGCGAAATTATACCACCTGAACCACGAGACCAAAAGGGAGATGGTGCCCGGAACCGGAATCGAACCGGTACGCCATCACTGGCGAGGGATTTTAAGTCCCTTGTGTCTACCAATTTCACCATCCGGGCGAATCGGGTAGTCAGCTTCGAATCTGGAGGCGCGAGCCGGAGTCGAACCGACCTACACGGATTTGCAATCCGGTGCATAACCGCTTTGCTATCGCGCCAAATACCGCTTAATTCTAGTTTCTAATTGAAAAGGGGAAAACGTCCGGACTTGTCCTTCTGTTTTCCCCGGAATGCTGGAGCGGGAAAGGAGGTTCGAACTCCCGACCTCGACCTTGGCAAGGTCGCGCTCTACCAGCTGAGCTATTCCCGCGTTGAAGGCTGCGCATTATGGGGATTCGGGTTTTTTCTGTCAACAGGTTTGCCCGAATTTTCGTTAATTATTTTGCAATGCGCGCGCAGCCATCATCAGGTAATACGCCATCGAAACCAGCGTGAGCAGTGCCGCGACCCAGATCAGCAGGGTGCCGATGCGCGCAATGGGCAGGCCGGCGACCGGGATGGCATAGAGCAATAGCACGATGGCGATCATCTGCGCGGTGGTTTTCAGCTTGCCGACGAAGGACACCGCGACGCTGGCCGATTTGCCGGCCTTGGCCATCCATTCACGCAGGGCGGAAATGGTGATTTCGCGGCCGATGATGATGAGTGCGATCAGCGGCGCCACGCGGCCGAGGTCAACCAGCACGATCAACGCGGCTGCGACCATCAGCTTGTCGGCCACCGGGTCGAGAAACGCGCCGAAGGCCGAGGTCTGGCCGAGCGCGCGTGCAAGATAGCCGTCGAGCCAGTCGGTCAGGGCGGCCACGCCAAAAAACAGCGCGGCCAGCAGGTTCGCCTCGAATGGCGTCACCCAGCCTTGCGGCAAATAGAACACCCCTGCCATGACCGGGATGAGAAGGATGCGCAGCCAGGTGAGCAGATTGGGGAGATTGAGGGGCATCAATGCAAGGCGCGATAAATGGTTTCCGCCAATTCTCGGCTGATACCGTTGACAGTAGCAAGTGCGTCGACACCGGCATCGCGCACACCCTGCAGCCCGCCGAAGTGTTCGAGCAGCTGTTTGCGGCGCTTGGGGCCGATTCCCGCGATGTCTTCGAGCGAGGATTGCAGACGTGCTTTGCCGCGTTTGGCGCGGTGTCCGGTGATGGCGAAGCGGTGCGCTTCGTCGCGTATCTGCTGGATCAGATGAAATCCGGGATGGTCCTTGGCCAGATTCAGCTCGCGGCCATCGGCAAAAATCAGGGTTTCCAGACCGGGTTTGCGTGCTTCGCCCTTGGCCACACCGAGCAGCAGGACCTCGCCCAGACCCAGCTCGCTCATGGCCGCAACGGCCGTACTGATTTGCCCCTTGCCGCCGTCGATGAGCAGCAAGTCGGGCAGCACGCCGTTTTCTTCCACGCTCTTTTGAAAGCGCTTGACCAGGGCGGCATGCATCGCGGCGTAGTCGTCGCCCGGGGTGATGCCGCTGATGTTGTAGCGCCGGTAGTCGGATTTCTTGAGATCGTCGCCTTCGTACACCACGCACGAGGCGATCGTTGCCTCGCCCAGGGTGTGCGAAATATCGAAACATTCGATGCGTTTGAGCGCGGGCAGGTCGAGCGTGTCGCGTAGCGCAGCAAGCCGCTGCGACTGGTTGCTGCGTTCGGTACTGCGGCGTTCGGCAGACAGGCGTGCGTTGGCTTCGGCCATGCTGAGCCACACTTTGCGCTGGGCGGTGACGCGGTGCTGCAGGCTGACTTTTTTTTGCGCATGTTCGGACAGCAGCACTTCCAGAGCGTCGGTATCGATCGCTTCGCTGATCAGGATGCGCGAAGGGATGGGGTGGTCGAGGTAATGCTGGGCAATGAAAGCTTCCAGTGCTTCGGCCAGCGTGGCGCCTTCGCCGTGCTGCGGAAAAAAGCTGCGGTCGCCCAGGTGGCGTCCGCCGCGGATCATGGTCAGGTTGAGTGCGATCACCCCGGCAACCTCGGCCACCGCAATCACGTCGGCATCGGCTTCGCTGCCGGTGGTGTCGACGAACTGTTTTTCGCGCACGGTGGCCAGCATGCGCAGGCGGTCGCGCAGGTGGGCGGCGGTTTCAAAATCGAGCGTGGCGGCGGCGGCGTTCATCTGCGCGGTGATCTGCTCGGTCAGGGTGTTGGCCGCACCGTGCAGCAGCTGGGCCGCGGCTTCGACATCCTGCGCATAGGCTTCCGGCGTGATGCGCTGGACGCACGGTGCGGTGCAGCGCTTGATCTGGTGCAGCAGGCAGGGCCGCGAGCGGTTGGCGAACACCGTGTCTTCGCAGCTGCGCAGCTGGAAAACCTTTTGCAGCAGCTGGATGCTTTCGCGTACCGCGTAGGAATTGGGATAGGGACCGAATGCCTGATCCTGTTTTTTGGGCGTGCCGCGAAAATACGCCAGGCGCGGGAAGCGATGGCCGGTCAGCAGCAGGTAGGGGTAGGACTTGTCGTCGCGGAACAGGATGTTGAAGCGCGGCTTCAAGCCCTTGATCAGGTTGTTTTCCAGCAGCAGCGCCTCGGCCTCGGTGCGCGTCACCGTGGTGTCGATATGGTCGACGCTTTTCAGCATCAGGCGGATGCGCGGGCTCTGGTCGCTTTTCTGGAAATAGCTGGAAACCCGTTTTTTCAGGTCCTTGGCCTTGCCGACATACAACACCGCATTGGCGGCGTCGATCATGCGGTAGACGCCTGGCAGGGTGGGCAGCGAGGCGAGAAAGGATTTGTCGACGCTCAAAGCTCAGTCGTCTTCATCGAGCAGCTTGCCGGCGATCGCCCAGTTTTCGTATGGCAGTTCTTCGAACGCGATATAGGTGTACGACGCCGGCTTGCCGGCGTGGCGTTCGAGCGTGGCGGTGATTTCTTCGGCGACTTTCTGTTTTTGCTCGCGGCTCAGCGTGCCGGCGAGCTTGATGGTGACGACGGGCATGGTCAGACCTCGATGGGTTAAGGCGTGCTCTGGATTTGCGCGAATACGGCCGCGAACATCTCCGGAGTGAGGCGGCGCGTCTGCGTATTGTAGCGGGAGCAATGGTAGCTGCTGACCAGCCGCCGGCCGTCGGGCAGGCGGTAGTCGCTGGCGTGGCCGAAGGGGTAATCCTTGAGCTTGAGGCCGAGCGCGCGCAGGACCGCCTGATGCGCGATCAGGCCGAGCGCGAGGATGCTGGCGTGGCGGGGCAGGTTCGCCAGTTCGGCGGCCAGAAAGCGATTGCATGCGCGGATTTCGGCGGGTTCTGGCTTGTTGGCGGGCGGCAGGCACTTGACCGCGTTAGTGATGCGGCAAGCAATGAGCTGCAGGCCATCGTCGGCGGACAGCGATTGCGGCGCGCTGGCGTAGCCGAACTGGTGCAGGGTCTGGTACAGCAATATTCCGGCATGGTCGCCGGTGAAGGGCCGCCCGCTGCGGTTGGCGCCGTGCATCCCGGGCGCGAGGCCGACGATCAGCAGGCTCGGCGCCGGATCGCCAAAGGGCGCGACCGGGCGCGCATGGTAATCGGGGTGCTGCACGCGAACTTCGTCGAGAAACCCGGCAAGACGCGGGCAGGCGCGGCAATCAGGGTCGAAACAGCTGGGGTCGATAGGGGCGGACATACGCAAGGCCGGATACGGGAGGTGAGATTGTACGGGGGCAAATTAAAGTGAAGCGTCACAAATGCCGTTTCGTATTGTGTGTCAGTGTAAGTGGCGTGCAAGCACTTGGTTCAGCCCGAGGAGGGTAAAGATGTCGCAGCATTCAAAAGGCCTGTCGGAATGGCTTGCTTACCTGGGGCAGGCAGAGATCCCCGTGCTGAAAAGCAGCGCGCGTGAGCTGGATCGTCTGCGAGCCGACGAGTCGTTGCTCAACCCGCGCAGCATTGCCAACGTGGTGACCGACGATCCGCTGATGACGGTGAAGCTGTTGCGCTTCATGCAGAACCACAAGCACCGCAACCAGAAATACGAATTGATCGATGTGAAGCAGGCTCTGCTGATGCTGGGAGTCGATACTTTTTTCCGTGAGGTGCCGACCTCCCCGGTCGTGGAAGACATGCTGCAGGGGCATATCGAGGCGTTGGTGCAGCTGCTGCAGACGGTGCGCCGCGCGCAGCGTTCGGCGTATTACGCCTATGACTGGGCCTTGCGTCTGCACGATCTGCATGCGGAAGAAGTGCATGTATCCACCCTGCTTGCGCATGTGACCGAGATGCTGATGTGGTGCTTCAGTCCGGTGCAAATGCTGGACATTCGGCGGCTTCAGCAAGCCGATGCCTCTTTGCGCAGCGCCGACGCGCAAAAGCGCGTACTGGGCTTTACCGGAGTGGAGTTGCAGCGCCAGCTGGCCATCGATTGGCATTTGCCGGAGCTGCTGCAAAATTTGCTCGATCCGGCGCTGGCGAAAACGTCGCGGGTGCGCAATGTCACCCTGGCGGTCAATCTGGCGCGACATTCCGCGCAAGGCTGGGATAACGCGGCCTTGCCGGATGATTATCGGGACATCGGCGATCTGCTGCGGATGGAACCGGAACGGGTGATGGCGCTGGTGCAGGCCACGCCGGCACCGCACTAACCCAGCCCTTTCGAATCAAGCTGCCGCTACCGGTTTCAGGCGGCGCGGGGAATCACGCTGTCTTCCAGATTGCGGGCCAGCTGGGTGAGCGCCATCCCGGCGGGGCAGCCGGGCGTGGCTTGCATCATCAACTGGCGCCGCATGATGGCCTGGCGCACTTCGGGATCAACCGGGATATCGCCCAGGTGAACGAGGCGGATCGGCTGGTTGAGCCCGGTCACGACGAAACGGTCGAGCACCTGCTGCAGCTGGTTGGTGATCGCCGCGCCGCTGCCCGGGCGGGTGGCCTGGTTGATGATGACGCGGATGACCTGGCGCTGCTGCTGCCCCACCAGCACCTTGATGGTGGCGTAGGCGTCGGTAAGCGAGGTGGGCTCGGGGGTGGCCACCATCAGCACTTCGGACGCCAGCGAGACGGCAAACAGCACGACATCGGAAATGCCTGCGCCGGTATCCAGAATCACCACATCGTAATTCGGCACCAGACTATTCATCACGCGCAGGAATTCGTTGCGTACTTCGGAGGTCAGGCGCGAATACTCGACCATCCCCGAACCGGCCAGCAGCACGGAAAATCCGCCCGGCGCCGGCAGGATCGCCTCGTCCAGGCGGGCCTTGCCGGTAAAGACGTCATGCAGGGTGATTTTGGGGTAGAGGTTGAGCACCACATCGAGATTCGCCAGCCCGAGGTCGGCATCGAGCACCAGCACCTTGTGGCCCCGTTTGGCGAGCGCGGCCGCCAGATTGGCGGAAACAAAGGTTTTGCCCACGCCACCCTTGCCGCTGGTGACGGCGAGCACCTTGCCCAGGGGCTTGAGCGGCACCTGGGCAGCGTCCGGGTTTTGCGTGGGGGGGGTCAGTACATCGTTCATGCGTTTACTCGGTTTATGACATTGCCCGGACCGGACTCAAACGGGTTCGCGTTGTCCACGGCGAGGTGGCTGAACAGCAAGCCTTTTTCTTCAGCGCTTACCGAAAGTTCCTGGGGTTGATCGATACAGGCCTGATTGCGGCCGTTGGATTTGGCGCGATACAGCTGGTTGTCAGCACGCTCGATCCAGAGCTCGGTGGTGGAGCGTACCCATTCCGGGGCATAGGCGCCGCCGATGCTGATCGTGGCCTGGAGGCTGAGCAGGGGGCTGATCGGCACCGAAAGTCCGGCAACCGTCCGCCGGATACGTTCGGCCAGGGCAAGTCCGAACAGCGGGCGGCAGTTCGGCAGAATGATGGCGAATTCCTCGCCGCCATAGCGCGCGACCGTGTCCACCGGGCGTACGCAACCCGCCAGGCAGTGCGCAATTACCCGCAATACATGGTCGCCAGCCAGATGGCCGTGGGTGTCGTTGATATTTTTGAAGTGGTCGATGTCTAGCATCAGCAGCAGGACCGATTCGCCGGAGCGCGCAACCGTTTCGATCTGGCGTTCGAGCGCGGCATGAAAATGCCGGCGGTTGCCGAGACCGGTCAACGGGTCCTTGAGGGAGAGTTCGCACAGGCTGTCGATCACTCGCTGCAGATATTCGGTGGGCGATTCGTCGCGCTGAGGCTGACTGCTTTTGCCGTCATGCGCGAGCAGTGCGCTGGCGTCATCGAGTCGCAGGTCGGGCAGTTCGATCAGTGAAGTGCTGGGAGGCGCCACAGTGGATTTCAATATGGGTGGATTTCAATACGGCGTAGTGGAATCGGGCCAAAAAACCAGTCGGGAACGCTCGACTGCCTGTGCGCCGAGTATGTGGGGATTTGCGCCTTTGGGCAAGGGGCGGCGGGCATGCGGTCGCCCTTTTGTGGACGCCTGGATGCCATACCGCAACAGTCGTGGCCGATGGCTCACTTCGGCGGCGGGGCCGGACGTGGCGGAATGCCCTTGCGGATCGCGCTGGAAAAGTGGCTGTCCAGCGGTACGGCCTGTGCGCGCGGGTTGATGTAGCTCAGCGACTTGAGCTCGGCAAAGGGCAGGGTCCGGTTGATCACGCCATCTTCGTAGAGCAGGGTGTCCAGATAGCCGTTTGCCAGCCAGCGCCAGTCGAGCGGGATCGCGCCCATGGCGTTGCCCGCGTGGAGGCGGATGGTGGTGGTGCAATTGTGGCTGAAGGCGTTGTACCACTCAGGCGCACTGGACAACCGGTTGACCGTCTTCAGATAGTCCAGCAACAGCGCGCGGGCGCGAGCGGGTGGGGTGCGCAGGCGATACAGGTAGACGTCTTCGCGCCGGTGGTTGGTGCGCAGGCCGATCACGTCGCGCTCATCGGCCAGCACATAGTAAAGCTCGAACTGGCGAAAGAAACCACGCACGGCAGAATAGCTTTCGCCCGTTTCCGTGCGGGTTTCGATGGAGGCGGCCAGATGCTGGCCGTCGTCGAATTGCCAGCTGAGGATGGTGTGGGCGATGCTGGGCGAGCCCCAGTAGATGACATAAAGATCCAGCCCGCGCAGCTTCGACAGATTGTAGGTGCGGGTTTCCCAGTGCGGGCTGAAGTCGGTTTCGGAACGGTAATCGAAATTGCGCAGGTTGCGGACGGTGACGATATCGCCCTGGATACGGGCTGAAGGTGGGTTGGCCACATTCGGCAGCCAGTTGCGTGCATTGCTGGGGGGAATGCTGAGCCACCAGCCGAGCAGAATGGCAAACAGGATCAGGCTGGCAAGCACCCCGCGCCGCATCGGGTGGATCAGAACCGGCAACGCCAGCATGGAAAGCGCATAGATCAACGCGAGCAGGCTGGCCAGCGGACGCGATTCCGGGCCGTCAAACCACAGGGCGGCGCAGCCCCAGACGGTGAGGGCAAACAAGGCCGTCCACAGGCCTAGGCGGCCGAACAGTTTGAGAAATCGGATCATGGCGAGACGCTGGCGGGCAGGAAAATTAAGCCGGATTGTACGTTGAGCCAACATTACGGTCATGGCGGGGACCTATAATCCGCGTCATTCGAGCCCTGACTTTTTCGCCATGCTTACCCGCTACGTCTTATCCCGCTCACGACCGATGGTGTCAGTTGCGTTGGTTTCTGTTGTTGCGCTGGCTACGCTGTTTGGTCCCGTCGAGGTGGCTTCCGCGCAGCAGGCGAACCTGGCCGGACAGCCGGGCAAGTCCATGCCGCAGGCCGCCAATCCGGCGCAGCGCCCCAGGATCGGCCTGGTGCTGGGAGGCGGCGGTGCGCGCGGCTCGGCGCATGTGGGCGTGCTGAAAGTGCTGGAAGAGCTGCATATCCCGATTGATTACATCGCCGGCAACAGCATGGGCGCGATCGTCGGCGGGCTCTATGCAGCGGGCTTCACGCCGGACGAGATCGGGCACGAGCTGAAGACCATCGACTGGGACGATACCTTCATCGATCAGCCACCACGCACCGACCGTTCGTTTCGCCGCAAGCTGGACGACAATCTGTACATGGTCAAGCCCAAGCTGGGGTTCAGCGACGATGGCGAGGTGAAAACACCGCTGGCCTATATTCATGGCCAGAAATTCGATTTGCAGCTCAGCCGTCTGACCCTGCGAGCCACCGATATCCACGATTTCAACAAGCTGCCGATTCCCTTCCATGCGGTCGCCACCGATCTCGAAACGGGGCAGGCGGTGGTGCTGCAATCCGGCGATCTGGCGCGTGCCATTCGCGCCAGCATGGCCGTACCCGGCGCATTCGATCCGGTGGAGATCGATGGCCGGTTGCTGGTGGACGGGCTGGTGGCCAACAACGTTCCGGTGAACGTGGCACGCGACATGGGCGCCGATATCCTGATCGTGGTCGATGTCGGCAGCGGTCTGTACAAGCGTGAAGACATCAAGGGCGCGCTCGATGTGGTGGCCCAGCTCACCAACATCCTTTCCGAACGCAATGTCGAGCAACAACTGGCCACGCTGAAGCCGACGGACATCCTGATCAAGCCGCAACTGGGCGATTTGGGGAGCGGCGATTTTCAGCGGGCGGGCGAAGGCATCGTGATTGGCGAGGCAGCGGCACGCGGTCAGCTTGATGCGTTGCGGCGATTGTCCGCCAGCAATGCGCAGTATCAGCAGTTCGAGGCCAAAAAGGTGCCTGACAAGCTGCCCATCATCGATTTCGTGCGGCTGGACAACCAGTCGCGCATCGGCGACACGGTCATTTTGTCGCGCATTTCCCTGAAACCCGGGCAGGCGCTGAACAGCGCGCAACTGGATAAGGAAATCAACGAGATTTATGGCCTCGATGTGTTCGAGAGCGTGCGTTACGAAGTCGTGGATGAAGGAGGGAAAACCGGCCTGGTTTTGCATGCCAAGGAAAAATCCTGGGGTCCCAACTACCTGCAGTTCGGCATGGAACTGGCTTCGGATTTCAATAACGAAAGCACTTACAACCTGGGGGTGCTCTATACGCGCACCGCGATCAACGCGCTTAACGGCGAGATTCGGCTCGGCCTGCAGATCGGCCAGGACCCGACGGTCGCCGCCGAGTGGTATCAGCCGCTTGATCCGGCTTCGCGTTATTTCATCAATACCCGGGTCGCCTTGGCGAGCAATCAATTCAACGTCTACGCCGGCAACGATGCGATAGCCCAGTACGATGTTTCGCGCGCAGTGCTTGATCTGGGCCTTGGCCGCGAATTCGGCACCTGGGGCCAGGCGCGTATCGGCTACCTCTGGAGCGAGGGGGACGTCGACATGGTGATTGGTCCCCCCAGCCTGGAAGGCGATTTCCAGATTGGGCAGCTTTATGCCCAGCTCGCGGTGGATACGCTGGACAGCGTTTACTTTCCCGGCAGCGGCCGCAAAGGCGGCGTGAGCCTGATCGCCAGCCAGGAGGCGCTAGGCGCAGATGAAGACTTCAATCAGGTGCTGTTGTCGTATACCGAGGCATTTTCGTCGGGGCGGCACCATCTGATCGGCGCGTTCCGCTTCGATACCACGCTCGACGACGACGCACCGCTAGAGAGCCTGTTCCGCGCCGGCGGTTTCCTCCATCTTTCAGGTTATCGGCCCAACCAGTTGAGCGGACAGCAAGTCGGCATTGCCAGCCTGGTTTACTACCGGCGTATCCTGGATGCCAGGATTCTGCCCGGCTACGTGGGGGCTTCGATCGAATTCGGCAACGCCTGGCAGAACAGCAGCGACGTCAGTTTCAGCAGCGGGCTATTCAATGGCAGCGTGTTCTTTGGCGCGGATACCCCGATTGGTCCTTTGTATCTTGGGGTGGGTTTTGCCGAGGGCGGAACCGGCACGGCCTTTCTGCACCTGGGCCCGGTCTTTTAAGCCGGACGATCTGGCCGGAACCGCATGAAACCGGGTGCGGGCGCTTCCCGCCCGAACGATGATGTGAGGGAGGGACGTATGGACTGCAAGCTCATGATGCGCTGCAAAGGCTTCCACGAATTGATCCGGTGGGCTTGCATGGGCCTGCTGGCCGCGAGCTTGTCCGGGCCGCTTCTGGCCCGTGCGGCCGAAGCGGAGGTCGTGGCCCCGCCATCGTCTCCGTCCATGACCGAGGCGCCCGTCATCATCGATGGCGTGGATCTGTTTGACGTAAGCGGCATCCATGCCTTTCCGGCCAAAGAGCGCGCCAGAGGCATTCAGGCCCGGATCGAGGCATACGCAGAAAACTCTGCCCTGTCACCCAGGGCACTGACCGTTATCGAGACTGCCGAGGGTTCGCGAATCGCGCTGGGCGAGCAGCTCATCATGGTCGTGTCCGATCTGGATGCTAAACAAGAGCAGGTGAGTCGTTCGCTTCTCGCTCGTATTTACGTCAAGCGCATAGGTGAGGCTGTCGAGACCTACCGGCGCGATCGCACCAGCGAATACCTGCTGCGCAGCGCGGGGCAGGTGCTTATCGCAACGCTGGCCTTGCTGGCGTTCATCTGGCTTGGAAGACGCACGGTGCGGCGCATCGACAAGGAGCTTGATGGCCGCGTCAAGGAGCAGTTGGCCGGGCTGGAACACCGCTCTCTGCGGTTGATCAGCGCGGCGCATCTATGGAGCGCGTTGCAGGGCGCGCGGAAATTCGTCTGGACGCTGGCGACCGTCGCAGCGGGCATTTTTTACCTGGACTATGTGCTGCACCTGTTTCCGTGGACCCGGCTGTTTGCCACGCAACTGTGGACGCTGCTGGTCGATCCGTTGCGTTCCATGGGCGAAAGCGTGTTGGCTGCGATTCCCGATTTGGTCTTCCTGGTCATTCTGGTCTTCGTGACACGCTATCTGCTGAAGACAATCCGACTGTTCTTCCTGGCCTTGGCAGAAGGCACCACCCCGCTGGTGAATTTCGAGCGGGACTGGGCCTGGCCCACCTACCGGCTGGTGCGGTTTTTCGTGATCGCCTTCGCGCTGGTGGTGGCCTATCCCTATATCCCGGGTTCGCAGTCGGATGCGTTCAAGGGCATTTCCCTGTTTCTCGGCGTGATTGTTTCACTGGGTTCATCGTCGGTCATCGGCAACATCATTGCCGGTTACACCATGATTTATCGACGCGCATTCCGCGTCGGCGATCGCGTCAAGATCGAGGACTACGTGGGCGACATCACCGAGTCGCGCCTGCTGGTCACCCATTTGCGCACACCGAAGAATGAAGAAATCGTCATTCCCAATTCAATCATTCTCAACAACAGCGTGGTGAACTACAGCACGCTGGCACGCAAGGGGCAGCTGATCCTGCATGCCACGGTCGGGATCGGATACGAAACGCCGTGGCGCCAGGTGGAGGCGATGTTGCTGCAGGCGGCCGAGCGCACCGACGGTCTGCTCAAGCAGCCAAAGCCTTTCGTGCTGCAGAAGCAGCTGGGCAGTTTCGACGTCACGTATGAAGTCAACGTGTATTGCGACGACGCCCAGGCGATGAACCGGCTGTACGCGCAGCTGCACCGGAACATACTCGATACGTTCAACGAATACGGCGTACAGATCATGACCCCGGCCTACGAAGGCGACCCCGAGCAGGCCAAGGTGGTGCCGCGCGATCAGTGGTATGCCGCTCCGGCCATGGCGCCCGATACCTCGCCGCGCTAGTCCCTTATTCCCCGCGCCGCAAAAAGCCCGTGGCGCGGTGCGAGTTTCGCGCCGGGTTCGCGGATAATCCGGCCGCATGAATGCAGTCCCCTACTGGCGTCTGTCCGGTTTCTATTTCTTCTATTTCGCCTTCGTCGGTGCGATGTCGCCGTTCTGGGGGCTGTATCTGCAATCGCTGGCGTTCAGCGCATTCCAGATCGGCGTGCTGATGTCGCTGCTGCAGGTGATGCGGATATTCGCGCCGAATATCTGGGGGCATATCGCCGACCAGACCGGCAGGCGCACCTCCATTGTGCAGATCGCGGCGGCAGGCAGCGTACTGGTGTTCGCGGGCGTGTTCGTCAGCGACAGTTTCTGGTGGCTGTTCGCGGTGATGGCGGCGCTGAGCTTTTTCTGGAGTGCCTCGCTGCCGCTGGTCGAGGCGATGACGCTGTCGCATCTGGGCGAACGCAGCGATGCCTACGGCCGCATCCGGTTGTGGGGCTCGGTCGGTTTCATCGTGATGGTGGTGGGGCTGGGCTACGCTTTCGACACGGTCTCGATCCGCTGGCTGCCTTGGGCGGTGCTGGCGGTGATGCTGGGCATCGTCGCGTCGGCGCGCACTATTCCCGATGCCGAGATCCTGCCGCACCCCACCGACCATCATTCGGTCTGGGATATCGTCAAGCGCCCCGAAGTGGCCTCGCTGCTGGCCGCCTGTCTGCTGATGGCAGTGACGCACGGGCCGTACTACACCTTTTATTCCATCTATCTGGTCGATCACGGCTACGACAAGTCCACCGTCGGCTGGTTGTGGGCGCTGGGTGTGCTGTGCGAGATCGGCATTTTCCTGATCATCCCGCGCATTTTTGCGCGGGTGACGCCGCGCCAGCTGATTCTGGCGAGTTTCGCGCTGGCGGCGCTGCGTTTTCTGGTCATCGCCTGGGGCGTGCAGTCGGCCTGGCTGGTGTGGGGCGCGCAAACCCTGCATGCATTCAGCTTCGGTACCTATCATGCGGCGGCGGTCGCCTTGATTCACCAGCACTTTCGCGGCCGCCACCAGGCGCGCGGGCAGGCCTTGTACACCAGTTTGTCCTACGGCGTCGGCGGCACCATCGGCGGCCTGGCCAGCGGACTGACCTGGGAGTCGATCGGTTCGGCCTGGACGTTTACCCTGGCCGCGATCAGCGCGGCGCTGGCGTGGGCGGTCTTCGCCGTATGGGGTAAATCGAAGTAGCGGAAGTCGAAATCGCACCAAACAAAAGCCGTGCCAGCCGCCCTGAACCTATGAAATAATCATCGTTTAACGCACGTTAGCCAATATTCCGCATGCCCGGACTCACCTTATTCCAGAAATTGTGGGACGCCCATGTCGTCCATGTCGAAGCGGACGGCACCACCCTGTTGTACATCGACCGCCATCTGGTGCACGAAGTCACCAGCCCGCAGGCGTTCGAGGGCCTGAAGCTGGCGCACCGCCTGCCGCGTCGCGTCGATGCGGCGATCGCCGTGCCCGACCACAACGTGCCGACCACCGACCGCTCGCAGGGCATCGCCGATCCGGTGTCGCGCCTGCAGGTGGAAACGCTCGACGCCAACTGCGCCGAGTTCGGCATCACCGAATTCAAGATGGACGATATCCGCCAGGGCATCGTCCACGTCATCGGTCCCGAAGAAGGCCTGACCCTGCCCGGCATGACCGTGGTGTGCGGTGATTCGCATACCTCGACGCACGGCGCATTTGGCGCATTGGCGTTCGGCATCGGCACCTCCGAAGTCGAACATGTGCTGGCGACGCAATGCCTGTGGCAGAAGCCGTCGAAAACCCTGCTGGTGAAAGTCGAGGGCGTGCTGGGCAAGGGCGTCACCGCCAAGGACATCGCGCTCGCCATCATCGGCGAGATCGGTACCGCCGGCGGCACCGGCTACGCGCTGGAGTTCGGCGGCAGCGCGATCCGCGCGCTGACGATGGAAGGCCGCATGACGCTGTGCAACATGGCGATCGAAGCGGGCGCCCGCGCCGGCATGGTGGCCGTCGACCAGACCACCATCGATTACGTCAAGGGCCGTCCTTACTCGCCCAAGGGCGCAGCCTGGGACAAGGCCGTGGCCTGGTGGAACACCCTGCATTCGGATGCCGACGCCGTGTTTGATCGCATCGTCGAACTCGACGCGGCGCACATCGAGCCGCAGGTCACCTGGGGCACTTCGCCCGAGATGGTGACGACGATCAACGGTCGCGTGCCGAATCCGGGCGCGGCGCCCGATGCGGTCAAACAGCACGACTGGACCCGCGCCCTCGAATACATGGGCCTGCAGGGCGACACGCCGATGATGGATATTCCGGTGGACAAGGTGTTCATCGGCTCCTGCACCAATTCGCGTATCGAAGACCTGCGCGAAGCCGCCAGCGTGGCCAAAGGCCGCAAAGTCGCGCCCAACGTCAAGCTGGCGATGGTGGTGCCGGGCTCCGGCCTGGTCAAGCAGCAGGCCGAGGCCGAGGGGCTGGACAAGATTTTTGTCGAAGCGGGCTTCGAATGGCGCGAGCCCGGCTGCTCGATGTGCCTGGCGATGAACGCCGACCGGCTGGAGCCGGGCGAGCGCTGCGCCTCTACCTCCAACCGCAATTTCGAAGGCCGCCAGGGGCAGGGTGGACGCACCCATCTGGTCAGCCCGGCAATGGCTGCTGCTGCTGCATGCGCCGGCCATTTTGTAGATGTACGAACTTTTTAAGGAGAACGCCTGATGAAACCGATGATAGCCATTTTGATGTTCGCCATGCTGAGCCTTGCCGGTTGCAACACCATGGAAGGGTTTGGCCAGGATGTGAAGAAGGCGGGCGAGTCGATCGAAAAAGCCGGCAGCAAGGCGGGTAATTAGACACATGCAGGCCTTCACCCAACTTGACGGGCTGGTGGTGCCCCTCGACCGCGCCAACGTCGATACCGATGCGATCATTCCCAAGCAGTTCCTGAAATCGATCAAGCGCAGCGGTTTCG
>NZ_JADMKC010000059.1 GCF_018780105.1 Thiobacillus sp. | reverse complement strand
TCGTCCAGGGCCCCGAGGCCGAACGCGCGGGCACGCCACTCGACACCCGCCTGCGCGGCAACGGCAACGGCGGCCATCCCTTCGGCACGAGCTTGCCGGCCAGCGACAAAACCGACTTGCTGGAATACCTGAAAACCCTCTGATTCGCCTGCCGCGAAACGACCCGAATTTATGACCAGGACAGCACACAATGGCTGAAGCCACAGAACACAAAAACTGGTGGGTCACGCTGCCGGGCATCCTTACCCAGCTGGCGGCGCTCATCACTGCGCTGACCGGGCTTGTCGCCGCCTTGTATCAGACAGGGTTTATCGGGCAGCGGGATAAGCCGCCATCGCAAGACACGGCGCCGAGTTCCATCGCACATGAAGCGCCTCCCCCGATTTCACAAGCCGCCCAGGACACCCATTCCAGCACGGCGAACCCGCCTTCAACTTCCGTCGTACCGACGCGCGACGCCGCACCAGCGACCAAGGGTGCGTTCGCTATCTCAATCGGCAACACGCTTTCCGAAGGGGTGCCAGAACCCGGCGCGGGCATGATCGAATCGCCCGGCGCGGAGGATGTTTACCGATTTTCCGCCGCGCCAAACCAGCGTGTGTATTTCCGCGTACTGGAATTCGGTAAAAGCATGAGCTACATCAAATGGCGATTGACCGGCCCGGACGAACAGAACGTGTTCGACCAATGTATGGGCTGCGGCGACCCCGGCGTGCAAACCCTGACCCGTGGCGGAGACTACGTGTTGACGGTCGGCAACCCGAAAGATCCCGCCACCGGCGCCTACAAGCTTCGTTTGACTAACGTGCCCGCAACAGACCGGTTCGCCATCCAGACGAACAGCCGCATCGCCGACGGCGTGCCAGGACGCGGCGCAGGCATGATCGAAATGCCCGGCGGCAGCGACGTTTATGTCTTTGGTGCCGCCGCCGGACAGCGCGTGTATTTCCGCGTACTGGAGGTTGGCAAAGGCATGAGCTACATCAACTGGCAATTGACCGGTCCGGACGAACAGAAAGTGTTCGACCAATGCCTCGCCTGCGGCGACCCCGGCGTGCAAACCCTGACCCACGGCGGAAACTACGTATTGACGGTCGGCAACCTCAAAGACCCCGCCACCGGCGCCTATCGCCTTGAATTGACTACCCCGTAGCCTCGCGACTGCCTCCAAACCTTCAGAGAAAGACACTCCATGCCCAGCCTGCGCCTCGCCACCTTCAACGCCGAAAACCTGTTCGCCCGTTACCGTTTCAAGGACGGCTTCCAGCCCACGGCGGATGACGGCTTCACAATCAACGACACCGCCTTCCGCATCCACGACGACGAATCGAAAAAGATCACCGCCAAGGCAATCCGCAAGGTCAACGCCGACGTGATCTGCCTGCAGGAAGTGGAAAGCCTGCCGGTGCTCGACCGCTTCAATTCCTATTACCTCGGCGGCCTGAAATACGCCCACCGCGCGGTGATCGACTGCTTCGACCCGCGCCAGATCGACGTCGCGGTGCTATCGCGCTACCCCATCGTTTCATTGCGCTCGCACCGCGAGGAACGCAACAAGAAAGGCACCGCTTTCCTGTTTTCGCGCGACTGTCTGGAAATCGAACTCGACATCGGCGGCAAGACGCTCACGCTGTACGCCAACCATCTCAAGTCAATGATGGGAGGCCGTGAAACCACCCGCGCAAGACGCCTGGAACAGGCCGAGCGCGTCGCCGCCATTGTCGACGCGCGCTGGAAGAAGTCCGGCTACAAGGGCAACTTCGTGGTGCTGGGCGACCTCAACGATTACCCCGAAGGCAAGACCGCTTTGGGCGCCCTGCTCGATCACAAGGGACTCGCAAACGTGTTGACGCGCCTGCCCGAAAAGGAGCGCTGGACGCATTACTACGCCGGCGGCAACGCCTACAGCCAGCTTGATTACCTGCTGCTGTCGAAAGGCCTCGCCCAGGCCAACCCGGGCATGCCGGGCGTCATGCGCCTCGGCCTGCCCTGGCGCGCGCAGCAGGTGACTGAGGAGCGGCTCGACGGCGTCGGCGACAACGAGCCCAAGGCATCGGACCATGCGCCGCTTTATATGGACATCACACTGATCTGAGATAGATGCAGGTGCATCTGCAGGCTTGGGCAGCCCACCGCAACATCTGGAGGAGATAACACAATGAATCTGATCGTGGAATGGAACAACATCATGCTCGAAGCGATCAGCGCCGTCGGCAATCAGGCTGCAGACGATGTGCTGGCCTTTCGCCACGTCGACAATGCCAACGGAGCGCGAAGCATGACCATTCAACAGTGTGAAATCGGCAAACCCTGCAACCGATGTGCCGCACGCATGCCGGAGTTCATCGGCCTCGTCCTGCTACTGGGGTTACTGACTGTGTTGTTCGCGTCTTTCGCGTACTCGTCTGGCTCCGATACCTGTGTCGAAGGCTATGTCTGGCGCGAGGCCTATCCGGGCGATCACGTCTGCGTCGCGCCCGAGGTGCGCAACCAGACGGCCGCGGACAATAAGCTTGATGCCATGCGCCGTGAACCGCAAGGCGGCGCCTATGGCCCCGATACCTGCAAACCCGGCTTCGTGTGGCGCGAAGCGCGTCCGGAGGATCATGTCTGCGTGCTACCCGAGGTGCGCGCGCAAACCGCGCGCGACAACAGCCTGGCGTACACGCGACGCCTGATGCCGCCGGCTGCAGCCAATGGCGGCGGGCCCAGGCATGCGGAAGTCTGGTCCGCTGCCAAGCCGGCGGCGAGCCCCCCTGCCCCCATGGCTTTGCCGAAGATGAGCAAACCCGCGCCTGGAGCCATGCCGGCGCCGGCACCCGCACCGCGGGAAACGGCCACGATGTCATTCAGCTTCAGGCTGCCGGAATTTCCCTGGCCGCCCCCGCCCTTCTCGACCCGGCTGAAACTGGATCGCGGCCTGCTTGTAGCGGGGCAGACCAGTCCCACCAACGGCAGCGTCGCAGCGCGCATGGAACAGGCGCTCGCCGCCAATGGCTACACGCAGCTCAGCTATTACGCCGTGCCGGACGGCTTCGCCATCGTCACACAGATCGAACGCATCGCGCCCGACGCCGCCCCCGCAGCCGAACAGCGCTGGTCCACGGAAGTGCCGCCGGTGATTCCGTTCAATCTCGATGCCTACATCAAGGCGCTGCTGGGCAAGAACGGCGATAGCTTCCGCGTCATCGCGTTCGCCTTCACGCCCACCCCCTTCACCACCAGCGGCAAAGCCGCCACGCCCGGCGAGGCCATGGCCTGGGTGGAAAAAGGCGCCACCGCCCTGCCCGCCGCGCTTGCCGCCCAGGCCTATGGCAAGGACACCGTCTGCACCGCGCTGGTCTACGAATTCAGGATATCCAGCCTGGGCGCGGCGGCTAAGCGTCCCGGCGCTTTCAGCGCCAAGCAGCATCTGCGCGCTGCCGGCATCCTGAAAGCACTGGAGCCGCAGCCGTGAATCTCACCATGCACACCGCGCGCAAGCGCCTCGCAGTCGTCTGGTTCGCCGGCGCGGGGGTGTGCTTCGTCGTGCTGCTCTTCATCAGCTTCTTCTCCGCGGATGCCGATCCGACCGGCCTGTGGGACTGGTTCCTGCCCGCCATCGTGCCCAATCTGTCGCTGATCATCGGCGTGCTGGTCTACGCCCATCGCCAGACCCAATCGGATACGCGCATCGACCCCTTCCTCTACCGGCTCGCGTACTGGCTATCGCTGCTCTACGTGCTGCTGTTGCTGCTGCCGCTGCTGTTCTTTCCCCTCACCGGAAAACCGCTGCCCGAACTGCTCACGATCTCGCGGCTGTGGCTGGCCGCCGTGCAGGGCCTGGCCACCGGCGTGATGGGCGCGTTCTTCGTGCGGCAGGACAAATAACCCTTACCCCCCCCGAAAGGATTCAAACATGCCCAAAAAAGTTGTTGCACTGACTGCAACCGAGCGCAAACAGATCGACGCCAAGTTTTCGCTGACGCCGGCAAAGATCGCAGCCGAACTGGCCAAGGCCAACAAGCCGGCGAAGAAAAAACCGGCCGGTGGTAAAGCCGGCCCTGCGATGGCGGCGTGGGGCGAACCCGAGCGCAAGTTCTATCCCGACTTTCCGACCGGCAGGTTCGAAGGCGAGCCGTATCTGGTATGGGTGAAGCCGGACATCTTCCGCATGGAACCGCACACCCCGCACTTCCGTTTCATCCGCAGCTCGGGCGAAATCATCGAACCCGGCAAGATGTTCACCGACGGCGGCTCGATTCCGCGCGCGCTGTGGTTCGTCAAGGATCTGTCGCCGTGGGCCTACGCGCCGGCTTTCCTGGTGCACGACTGGCTGTTCGACAGCCACCATGCCGGCACCAGCGAAAAAAGTTTCGAGGAGGTGCGCGACATCATGATGGAAGGCGTGAAGACGCTGATGGAATCGGGACTGTGCGAATCGAACCGGCTGGTGTTCGACCTGATTTACTCCGGCATCGATTCCTTCATCGCGCGCCGGGTGTGGGAGGGTAAAACCTGATCCACGTCGCGCGGCAGTATCTTTCAACAAAGGGAAACCATGGAAAAACCATTTGAAATCGGCCTGGTGATGGCCGGTGCGGTATCTGCCGGTGCCTATACCGCCGGTGTGATCGATTTTCTGATCGAGGCGCTCGACGAGTGGCAGCGACTGAAGGACGCGAACGATCCATCGGCGCCACGGCATGCGGTTCAGCTCAAAGTCATCGCAGGCACCTCGGCGGGCGGCATGACGGCGGCCATGGCGGCCGGCGCGCTTGCGGTCGAGCATCATCCTGTGCGCGATCCGGAACGCGCACCGCCGCAGAACAAGCTGTTCGACAGCTGGGTCGAGCGCATCGACATCGCTCCCCTGCTGGGCGCGCGCGACCTGCAGGGCAACGACGGCCCGCTGCGCTCGCTGCTCGATTCCAGCGTGCTCGACGCCATCGCCGGCGACGCGCTCGCGTTCGGTGGCGGCACGCGACGCGCTTTCGTATCGCCGCAATTGCATCTGGTCACCACCGCCTCGAACCTGCGCGGCGTGCCCTACAACGTGCCATTTCCGGGCGAGGCCTATCGCGGCGGTCACGAAATGTACGCGCACGCCGATTACATGCATTTCGTGGTGTCGGATACGGGCTGCGAGTGCCCCGACGCGCTGTGGCTGGACTGGGCCAAACAGCAGACCGCCAACTGGAAGACGCTGGAGGTGGCCGCGCTCGCCACCGGCGCGTTTCCGGTGGGACTGGCGCCGCGCACGCTCGCGTTTTCCCGCACCCACTACGCGCAGCGGCGCTGGGAAATCCCCGAAGCCGGCGAGGCCGCCGACGGTGGCTGCCGCTATACGCACCATATGCGCGCCATCCCGCCAAGCTGGCCGGCCGATCTCGGCGGCGACGCCTACGCGGCAGTGTGCGTGGACGGCGGCGTCATGAACAACGAGCCTTTCGACATCGCCCGTCGCATCATGCTGAACGGCGAGTGTTCCACGCCGCGCGAAGCCGATAAAACCACGCGGGCCCTGGTGATGATCGATCCTTTTCCCGGCGCCGATCTCGACGTGTCGAAATACGAGGCGAAGGAAGATCTGCTGAGCGTCTTCTTCAAGATGTTCAATGCCATGAAAAACCAGTCGCGTTTCAAGCCGGACGAACTGCTGCTCGCGCAAAATCCAGATGTCTTCAGCCGCTTTCTCGTCGCGCCCTCGCGCAAGCTGGAAGACGGCTCGGTCGCGCCCTATCCCATCGCCTGCGGCGCGCTGGGCGGGTTTTCCGGCTTCCTGTCGCGCGATTTCCGCGTGCACGATTACCTGCTCGGTCGGCGCAACTGCTGGGCTTTTCTCAAACGCCACTTCAATCTTGCCGAAACCCACCCGCTGTTCGCGACAAGCTGGGACGATGCGCAACGCCCAACGCATCGCATCGAGGACGGCGGAAAGAACTTCCTGCCGCTGATTCCGCTCCTGGGCAGCGCCGCCGAACAGCCGGCCCAGCCCGTCTGGCCGCGTTACACCGACAGGCGACTCGCCGCCCTGCGCGATCGCATCGGCCGCCGTTACGATGCCATCTCCGAACGCCTCGCTGCGCAATTCACCCAGGGACGCTGGTTCGCCCGGCAAGGCCTCAAATTCTTCCTGTGGCGCAAGCGCAAAGACCTGCTCGACAAGGCCGAGGAAAAAGTGCTCGGCGCGCTCCGCGCATTCGGTTTGTATTACGGGGAATGACTTTGGCCTCCCTAGGCGACTTCGTCGACTCGCGCACACCGACAGCCCGCGAGGGCTTCATCAACCTGCGTCTAATCGATGCAACGCACCTGGCGAGTCGGGACCTTATCAGCCCCCCCGGCCTTTGTGAGGCGCGCACGGGGAATCGCAAACGTTTGCGGACCTAGCAAGATCAGAACACACACAAAGGTTACTCATCATGCCCTTCGACAACACCACGCACGACCAACTCGAACGCCGTCTCGCCGACATCGACTGGACCGCGCTTTTGGCCAAACCCTTCACCCCGTCGCCGGCGACGTGGGAGGACGAGGTGTTCTATTTCCTGATGCTCGACCGCTTCTCGGACGGCCACGAGCGGGGCTATCGCGACAACGGCGGCAATCCGGTGGCGGCCGGCGCCACGCCCCCGTTCCGTTTTTCCGACGATGCCTACCAGGCCGACCGCGCTGCCTGGGCCGATGCCGGCAACCAGTGGCTGGGCGGCACGCTGAAGGGGCTGCAAAGCAAGATCGGTTACCTCAAGCGCCTGGGCGTATCGGCTCTGTGGGTGAGTCCTGTGTTCAAGCAGGTGGAGTCCGACATCCATGCCTACCACGGCTACGGCATCCAGAATTTCCTCGACGTCGATCCGCATTTCGGCTGTCGGCAGGATTTGATCGACCTGGTGCAGACCGCGCACGCGCACGGCATCCGGGTGATCCTGGACATCATCATCAACCACGCCGGCGACGTGTTCGGCTATCACGCCGACCGCTACGCCGGAGCAGACGGCCGCATGGACCCGCGCTGGGACGGACGGCCCTACGCTGTGGCCGGTTGGCGCAACGCCTTCGGCGAGGCGAACATTCCCTTCGGCCCGGTCGATCCGGCCGGCCACCCGCATGCCTGGCCGAACGACGCGGTCTGGCCGGCCGAGATGCAGGCGGCGGAACACTTCACCGCGCAGGGGCGCATCGACAACTGGGACCACGACCCTGAGTTGTACGACGGCGATTTCGTCACGCTGAAGAACATCCAGCTGGGCTACCACGACCGCGACGCCGAGGGCCGGCGTCTGGTGGACAACTTCCACCCCTCTGCCGCCCTGCGCCATCTGGGCGGGGTGTACAAATACTGGCTGGCGCTGACCGACGTCGACGGCTTCCGCGTCGACACAGTGAAACATATGGAGCCCGGCGCGACGCGCTATTTCGTATCGGTGCTCAAGGAATTCGCCCAGACCCTGGGCAAGGAGAACTTCTTTCTGCTGGGCGAGATCACCGGCGGCCGCGGCCATGCCTGGGAGACGCTGGAACTGACCGGCCTCGACGCCGCCCTTGGCATCGACGACGTGCCGGACAAGCTGGATTTTCTGGCCAAGGGCTGGCGCGAGCCGACCGACTACTTTGACCTGTTCCGCAACTCCGCCCAAGAGCGCAAGTCCTCCCATGTCTGGTTCGGCCGCCACGTGGTGACCATGTTCGACGACCACGACCAGGTGCGCCGGGGCAACAGCAAGGCGCGCTTTTGCGGCGACAAGGCGAACGACGGCTACGCGCATCTGAAGGCCGTGCTGGGCCTGAACCTGTGCTCCATGGGCATCAGCTGCCTCTACTACGGCAGCGAGCAGGGCTTCGACGGCGCCGGCGACAACGACCGCTTCCTGCGCGAATGCCTGTTCGGCGGCCGCTTCGGCAGCCTGCAAAGCACGGGCCGGCACTTCTTCGACGAAGACCACGAAATCTACCGCTTCGTCGCCGAGGTCTGCGCCCTGCGCGACCGCTACCTGGCCCTGCGCCGCGGCCGCCAATATCTGCGCGAGATTTCCGGGACCGGCGCGCCGGGCAGTTTCGGCCTGCCGCACATGATCGGTGGGCAGATACGCTCGGTGGTGCCCTGGTCACGCCTGTTCGACGAACAGGAAGTGCTGTGCGCCATCAACACCGACGCGCACCAGCCGCGCGCCGCGTGGGTGACCATCGACGCGGCGCTGCACGACGCACCGGGCACCCTGACCTGCCTTTATTCCACCGATGCAGCGCAGATCGACAAAACGGTTGAGATCGAACCGCACAACGGCCGGGCCGTGCACATCAGCGTGCCGGCGGGCGGATTCGTGGTCTATGGTTAGCGGCATTCCCGTCTTGCCATGGCGTCGAGCAGCGCGGGGCGCATGCCCATCCTCACCTGACGATATGCACAACGAACCTGCACCCTCTTCTCCGCATCGGTTCCAGACATGTCGCCAGGCGACCCCAGGCCCAATTTATTCCGGTATCGATTCCTTCATCGCGCGCCGGGTGTGGGATGGCAAATATTGAAACAGCAAAGGAGCCCGCATGACCAAAAAGACCGCATCCGCCCCACCCGACCGACCGCTCAAAGCCAGCGCCGAGAAAGCCGCCAACCAGCGACTCGACGCTTTCCCCGACCGCATCGACCTGCGCGACTGGTATTACCAGCCGGCGCTGATTTCGCTGCCTGATGCCTATCTGGCGTGTCCGCTGATCCCGCGTTCGCAGATTCTCAATCAGGGGCAGGAAGGCGCCTGCACCGGCTTTGCGCTGGCGGCAGTGGTGAATCTTCTGCGCACCCTGCAGGGGCACAGCGCGCGAGTCAGCCCGCGCATGCTCTACGAACTGGCGCGGCGCTACGACGAATGGCCGGGCCAGGATTACGACGGCTCGTCGGCGCGCGGTGCGATCAAGGCCTGGGCCAAGCACGGTGTCTGCGCCGAAAGCTCATGGACATACACGCAGCAAGGCATCCAGCACATGACCGACCAGGTGATCGCCGAGGCAAAGCTGGCGCCGGGCGGCGCGTATTACCGCATCCGTCCCTACAACGTGCGCGACATGCACACCGCGCTCAACGAGACCGGCATTCTCTACGCCACGCTGATGGTTCATTCCGGCTGGGCGCGGCCGGGCGCGGACAAGGGGCATACGGTGGACGTGCATGTCGAAGGGCGCAAGGCGCCGTACCGGTTTCCGGTCATCAGGCGCAGCGGCAGCGCAGACGGCGGCCACGCCATTGCCATCGTCGGCTACACCCCACAGGGTTTCGTGATCCAGAATTCCTGGGGACCGGACTGGGGCAAGGATGGCTTCGCCTTTCTGCCCTACGAGGATTTCCTGATGCACGCCACCGACGTCTGGGTGGCGCAACTCGGCGTGCCGGTGACGATGGACCTGTGGGCGGAAGACAAATCGATCGACACCGCCGGCCTGCAACGTGCCAGCCGCAGCATCCCGCTGGCCGACATCCGGCCCTACGTCATCGACGTCGCCAACAACGGCGAGTTGTCGGATTCCGGCGAGTACTGGACCACACCGTCCGACATCGAACGCCTGTTCTGCGAAACCATTCCCGCGCAAACCCGCAACTGGAAAAAGCGCCGCATCCTGCTCTATCTGCACGGCGGACTCAATTCCGAATCGGCCTCGGCCAAGCGCATCGTCGCCATGCGCGACGTCATGCTGGACAATGAAATCTACCCGCTGCACATCATGTGGGAGAGCGACTTCCTGTCCAGCGTCGCCGGGCTGTTCAAGGACCTGTTCACCGAAGCCGACAAGCTCGCTGGCGGCGGTTTTCTGGAGAACCTGACCGAAGCAAGGGACCGCGTGCTCGAACTCACGCTGGCCCGGTCCGGCAGCCGGCTATGGGGCGAGATGAAGGAGAACGCCCAGCTCGCGTCGGACCACCCGCATCAGCAAGGCGCGATCCAGCTCGTCGCGCAACATGTCGAGCTGGCCAAGCAAAAACTGACAAGCCACGACAAGTCCGGTTGGGAATTGCACATCGTCGGCCATTCGGCGGGCAGCATCTTCGCCGCGCACGCCATGAAACTGCTGGCCGGCCTGGGCATTCCGCTGAAAAGCGTGCAGTTCATGGCGCCCGCGATCCGCACCGACGACTTCAAGAAGCTGCTGCTGGCCGGCCTGGAAGCGGGTCAGACGCCACTGCCCAGCCTGTACGTGCTGTCCGACAAGCTGGAGCGCGGAGACAGCGTCGGCCCGTATGGAAAGTCGCTGCTGTATCTGGTGTCGAATGCCTTCGAGGGCACGCGAGAAGTACCCATACTCGGCATGAAGGCCTTCATCGACGCCGACAGGCAACTCGCCAAATTGTTCAGCGGCAGCGTCGACGGCCGGCCGGCGCTGGTCGTGTCCGAGGGCATTCCGATCGACTCCGCCAAAGCGGACGCCGCCATCCAGCAAGGCGCATCCGTCAGCCACAGCCACGGCGGCTTCGACAACGACTGCGCGACGATGAATTCGGTACTGGTGCGCGTGCTCGACGGCGCGCCGAAACGGCTATTCACATCGCGCGACCTGAGTTACTGAGCCCCCGCAGCCGCGTGCCGCGCGCTGCGTTCAACCCCAAGGAGACATGCATCATGAATATCCACACCCTCATTCACCGGTCATACCCGGCGGTCATGTTACTGTCGTTGGGCTTGGCCGGCCCCGCCGCCCTCGCACAAATGCCGATGCCCGAGCCGGCGCTGACGCAGACTTTCGATGATGCGCAGCTCAAGTGGGGGCCTTGCCCAGCGTTCTTACCCAAAGGATGTGCGATCGCCATTCTTCACGGCGACCCGGCACAAGACAACCTCGACGTGTTCTTCAAAGTGCCCGCCAAGTCGACCATCCCACTGCATTGGCATACCTCCGCAGAGCGCATGGTGCTGGTTGCCGGCGAGCTTCATGTCACCTATGACGGGCAGAAGACGGCCATCCTCAAGCCGGGAACCTATGGATATGGCCCGGCCAAACGAACCCACGATGGCTTCTGCGCCAGCAGCGACCCGTGTGTCCTCTTCATTGCGTTCGAGTCGCCGTTAGACGCGGTGCCGGTTGTGAATACCGGCGGGAACGCAGCGAAGTAGCACCCTAAAAAACATCAGCCTGATGGGTAAAAATTCAGGCTTATCTGAGCATGTGTCAGACATTGAATTTTAATAATACGGACCGACCGGTCTGGCTAATAACTGTTAACCATCGAAAAGGAAGTCACAAGCATGAATGATTTTGAAAAAGTATTTCTTGAGAATTATTTGAAGTTTGGTCTTGGATCAATGCCAAAATCGGACGTTGATGCTCTGGTTATGTATTTGCTAGATACATATGGGCCCAATGGTTCTGGCCCATTAGCTATTTATAGCAATCAAACTGTAAGCGAACGTCTTAAAACACCTGTCGCGAAGATCAAGAAATTAAGGTATGACGCCGCCCTAAAGTTTGGCGGAAGAATAGAAGACCAAGCCATGGGCCGTTTGTTGGCCGCGTTAAGCAAAGCAAGCATAGAGCCTGACGGTGAAAAGATATGTCTAATTATCGAAGACTCACTTGCGAAAAATTGGTTACAAGGCCAGTTGAAAATACATCAACACATATTTGATTACTCATTTAATACCGAAATAGTAAAAGTATCATCAGCGGGTCTGTTTCAGGTTCTAGAAACAGTCTTTGACAAAGTTGAATTAGAAAACTTGAAAACTGGTTATGAGGCGGCAAAAAAGAGGAAGACTGCTGAGGAGAGAGTTAAAGCTTTTAAGGGTGTTGCACTAAAATTTGCTGAAGGAGCTGCTAAAGCTGCTGGTGCTGGGGTGGTCACAGTGCTCAAGGCGCACATGGTTGGCGCATAGCAAATGGCTAACAAGGCGCTTGTTCGGATGCCAACTACGCTGCGCTTCTTTGCGCCGCACAGCTTAAACGTTAGACAAGGAAAAGCCATGGGCGATTGGGATTTTCTTTATGAAATGAACGAGCGTGGCTATAGTCCGGAAGAAATAGCCGATGCCGCCGGCTGTGGCGCTGCGCCTTGGGAGTGGGAACAAATAGGCAGGGAGTGGATCAACTCTCAACTTGAAGATGAGCCAGAAGATGATGCCTACTCAGTTGAGCCATATGATCCCTTTCAGAGCAGAGATGGATTTCCCTTCAGCGTCCTTGAGCAAGCACAGATATTCCAAGATCTCGTTGATTGCGCGGCACGCCACTTTGAGAACACAGGCAGGTACTTGCAGGTCTGGGGTGAGCTCGGAGAGATTTATGCTGAGATCAAGTTCGGACTTCGCCGTCATGGAACCCGTACCCCCGGCTCTGACGGCACAATTGCCGGTAAGCTCGTTGAAGTAAAGACCATCTCACCGGAGAAATCCAACGACCGTGTGCTCGTCAAAAGCCAAGGAAACTTTGAGCAGTTGCTCATCGTTCGCATTGATCGGGATTTCCAGTTCCAAGGCAAGCTCTTTAACAGAAGCGAGCTAAAGGGAGTTACTGGCAAATTTCTTAGGGGGCGACTCGATGATGGCGCGAGCAATGCCTAACAATTCATCCCACCGTCGCGGCAATCCGCGACAGTCCGGTGAATTCAAACGTTAGCGCGAAAAGTCAGCGATGAACCAAGAGAAGTATCAAGAGTATCAGGCTCTTAGGCAGCAAGTCGAAAAACATCCTGGGTTCCAATACATCGAGAGCCGTCGAGTACACGACAACAGCTTGAAAATATATGGCGGGAACTTCAAGCAGCTTTCGGGCTTACTCAGTTTTATCGAGAATCCGGGAACATATCTGCGCCCTGAGGTTGATGAGAAAAAGCGATCTGAGCTGTTTTCTGAGCTTCACCGCCATCTTCATAATTACTTGGCAGCAGCAGAGTCGTTGGCGTCCCATACTCGTAGTTACATCAAACACCGACACTCGGATGACAGAATCGGTTCAGCATATTCAGACAAAGTACAGGAAGTGTTTTCGGGTCATGTGCCGACAGTGCTGATCAAAGATTTTCGCAACTATTTTCTGCACGCGGGATTACCAAAATCCTCCATCCGTGAATCGTTTAACCTTGATACAAGGGAGCCCCCAAGAATTCAGGTGCTACTCAAAGTCGAAGAACTGCTGAAGTGGAAGAAATGGTCGAGCGCGAGTAAAGATTTTTTGCGCTCGCAGGAGAAAGTGCTCCGCTTGAGCCAATTGGTCGCCAGTTACCACAATAACCTCGTCTCGTTTTATGGGTGGCTTGATGAGTTGTTGGATGTCGAGCATAAGGAAGAAGTTGAAGAGTTGAATGCCCTTACAGCCAAAGTTATGGCCATGGAAAAGGCGAGGCGCTAACAAGGCCAACATCGTTCGCTTCGCTCAATGGGACGTGCAGCAAGCTGCTCACCCGATACGACGGCGTTGAAGGTCTGCTTTCAGAACGTCCAATTTCCACTTAGGGTCGGTAGCGGGCTGAAAAGATAACTTCCATCAGTGTCTGCTCAGGCCGAGTTGCACGCGTAGCCTGTTCGGCAGGTTTCAGTGTGGAACAGTCAGTCGAATGGCTGCTCTGCGGCATTCACGAAGGACGACTCCTGGCCGGTTCCTGCCAGAGAAGCACGACCTGAACATGCACTGTCTGTCAGTCAAGCCTGAACGTCCGTACCTGATGAAATATCAGCACGGCCTGTTGATCAGCCAAGCTCGACAAACTCCAGGGTATTCGCATCCGGATCACGGCAGAACAACGCCGCACGCCCCGATTTGCTGGCGGTGTATTTGACGCCCGCCGAGTCGAGCCGGCTTTTCAGCGCATCCATACTTTTCACCGCCAACGCGATGTGGCGGTCGCGCCCGCCGTGCTCGGGGCGAATTGAAGCCGCATCGGGATTGGCCAGCTGCATCAGGTGCAACTGCTGACCGCCGGCGAGTTCGTACCACTCGCCGGGATACGGCAAGTCGGGACGGTTCGGATAGCGTGTCAGCCCCAGCACCGATTCGTAGAAGGTTTTCGCACGTGCCAGATCGGATACGAGCAGGCCGGCGTGCAACAACGCAGCGATCTGGATTGGGGGCAGCTCAGGCATCGCGTTTCTCCTTTGACTGATCGTCTTCCATGTGCCCGGAAAACAGGCTGGCGGTGATGATCATGGCGGCGCCAATCCATTCCTGCACGCCCATCCGCTCGGCCGACAGGAAATACGCGGCGATGGCGGCGACGACCAACTCGGACAGGAAAATCACGATGGCCTGGTTGGCCGGTACGCGCGCGAGGCCGTATTGCACCGCGTAGGTCATGCTGCCGATCGCCAGCGCCACGGCGATCAGCAGCAGCCAGGTCTGCGCTTCTGCCGCAGCCATGAAATCCAGTTCGGCGGGTCTGAGCAGCAGCCCGACCACTGTGAGGACCACCACCCCCGCCCATACGGTGACGGCCTTGGCGCCCTCGGCCACGCCGTCGAGATGGCGGCTGATGACATTGCTCGCGGCGAACGCCACGCCGGCCGACAGCGCCAGCCATTCGGCACGATTGGCCGGCAGCGGCCATTCGCCGGGTTGCCACAGCATCGCCAGCGCCCCGCCGGCCGCCAGCGCCATCACCGCCCAGCCCGCACGGTTGAGCTTTTCATGCAGCAACAGGCGCGAGAACAGCACGGTCCATAAGGGCGACAAATAGAACAGCAGCAGCACCCGCACCACCTCGCCTTCCAGCACCGCCAGCACGTAGGCCAGGTTGGTCCAGCCTGCAGCCAGACCCATCGCCGCCAGCCATGCCCACTGTCCGCGCGCCCGCAACAGGGCGCGACCATGCAGCCAGCCCACCAGCAGGAGCGGAATGGCGTAGGAGAAGAAACCCGAGGCGATGCCGCCGACGCCCGACTCGTGCAACAGGCGATAGGGGTACCAGACCAGCCCCCACAGGGTGGCGGCGTAGACCAGGCTGGCAACGGCAAAGAAGCGATGAGTGGGCATGGGGCTTTATAATGTCTCGGTTTGCAAACTGCTCTGTTTCCAGCCCATTCAATGAATCCGCGTCTCGATCAGCTCCACCCGTATCCGTTTCAGAAACTGCGCGAACTGTTCGCCGGGGTGACGCCGAATCCCGATCTCTCACCCATCAATCTGTCGATTGGCGAGCCCAAGCATCCGACGCCCGCCTTCATCAAGGAGGCGCTGGTCGCCGGTCTCGGCGGGCTGGCGAATTATCCCATCACTCAGGGCTCGGATGCGCTGCGCGAGGCGATCGCCGCGTGGGCCGGGCGACGCTACGGCGTCAAACTCGACCCGGCGACCGAGGTGCTGCCAGTCAACGGCTCGCGCGAGGCCCTGTTTGCCTTCGCCCAGGCCAGCGTCGATTCCAGCCGCCACGGGCGCCGCGTGGTGATTTCGCCGAATCCGTTCTACCAGATCTACGAAGGCGCCGCCCTGCTCGCCGGCGCCCGCCCCTTCTTTCTCAACACCCTGCCGGAAAATGACTTCAGGATGGACTGGTCGCGGGTGCCGGAGGATTTGTGGGAGCAGGTCAATCTGGTTTACGTCTGTTCGCCCGGCAACCCCACCGGCAAGGTGATGTCGCTGGCCGACTGGAAGGAACTGTTCGAGCTGTCCGACCAGCATGGTTTCGTCATCGCAGCCGACGAGTGCTACTCGGAAATCTATTTCCGCGAGGGTGAAGCGCCCTTGGGCGCGCTCACCGCTGCGCAGCAGCTCGGCCGCGGTCTGAAAAACCTGATCGTGTTCAACTCGCTGTCGAAGCGTTCCAATGTGCCCGGTCTGCGCTCCGGCATGGTGGCGGGCGACGCCGACATCATGAAAAAATTCCTGCTCTACCGCACCTATCACGGCAGCGCGATGAGCCCGGCAGTGCAGGCGGCCAGCGTGGCGGCCTGGAACGACGAAGCGCACGTGATCGAGAACCGCCGCCAGTACGCCGAGAAATTCGCTGCCGTCATGCCGATTCTCAAACCCGTGCTGCAATTCGACGCGCCCGACGCTGCCTTCTACCTGTGGGCGCGTGTGCCGGGCGGCGACGATGCCGCGTTTGCGCGCGGGTTGTTTGAACAACAGCACGTCACCGTGCTGCCCGGCAGCTTTCTCGCGCGCGATGCTTCCGGCGTCAATCCCGGCAAGGGCTTCGTCCGCATCGCGCTGGTCGACAGCCTCGCCGCCTGCGTCGAGGCCGCACAGCGCATCGCAACTCACGCCAAATCCCTTACCCCACACGCCTGACCCCTCACTTAATTTTCAAGGAAGCCACCATGCACGATCTGCAAAAAATCATCGAAGAAGCCTTCGAGCGCCGCGCCGACATCACCCCGCGCAACGTCGAACCC
>NZ_JADMKC010000014.1 GCF_018780105.1 Thiobacillus sp. | reverse complement strand
GTCGCATTGACAAAGAAAGTGACTAGCCGCCGGGCTACCCCCGGCCAACGGTCAGTGGTCAAGCAACGACTTCAAATCCCCCTCAATCCCCCTTTTCCAAAGCACCCAGCGGGCATAAAGGGGAAGCCACCGGCTTACCGCCTGCCCCAACACATACCCCAAACAATCGACCGCCCTACCGCGCTTACTTCCCCTCCAATTCCTCCAGCAAATGGAACAACGGCTTCAGCTCAATGTACCGCTCGCACACCTTGCGCAAATATCGCATCACCAACGGCATATCTTTCAAATACCCATCCTTACCATCCCGGTGATACAACCGCGCAAAAATCCCCAGCACCTTGATGTGGCGCTGCGCGCCCATCCATTCGAAATCGCGCCAGAAATCGCCGAAATCCGTACGCACCGGCAGGCCCGCGGCGCGCGCCTTTTCCCAATAGCGGATCACCCAGTCGAGCTGATGTTCTTCGTCCCACTCGATATAGGCGTCGCGGTAGATCGAGGCGAGGTCGTAGGTGATGGGGCCGTAGACGGCGTCCTGGAAATCGAGGATGCCGGGGTTGGGATCGCTGACCATCAGGTTGCGCGAGTGCCAGTCGCGGTGCACGTAGACCTGCGGCTGATCGAGGTTGTTGGCGAGCAGGCGCTCGAACACGGTGTGGAGGTGTCCGCTCTGTTCCTCGCTCAGCGTCACGCCGAGGTGCTTCGTCACATACCACTCGGGAAACAGCATCAGTTCGCGGGTGAGCAGGGCGCGGTCGTATTCCGGCAATACGCCGGGGCGGCTGGCTTGCTGGATGCGGATCAGGGCATCGTTGGATGCCAAGTACAGCGCGCGTGCGCTGTTTTCGTTCAGCGCCGACAGGTAGGTGGTGTTGCCGAGATCGGTCAGCAACAGAAAGCCCTGCTCCAGATCGGCCGCCAGCACCTGCGGCACATGTACGCCCGCATCGCCGAACAGCTTGGCCACAGCGATGAAGGGGCGGCAATCCTCGTGCGCCGGGGGGGCGTCCATCACGATATAATCGCGGCCTTTGACACCGCTTTCAATTGAGGCGACGCGAAAATAACGGCGAAAACTGGCGTCCGCCGATGCCGGGGCGATGTCCAGAGCATCCCCGCCCAGTTGCTGGGCGGCCCAATGCTGTAATGCTTGCAAACGATCCACTGTGTTACGGCTCCAAATGATGCTGGTTTCAAATTAACGCTGGTTTAAATCTAACGCTGTATTCATCTAACCCACTGACGGATTTTACCTCGTTGTCCTTCCTGCCCGGCCTGGCTTGTACTGTATTGCTGTTCACTGCGTGTCCTGCGGTGGCGGACAGCCTCGTGCTGAAATCCGATGCCGAACTGAGCAGTCCGACGGTAGCCGGTGAGGCTGGGCCGATGTTCGTGATGGCCAACGAGATCGAATCGAGTTCGCCCAACGTCATCGTGGCGACGGGCAACGTGGAAGCCCGCCAGGCCGGCCAGAATTTCTTTGCCGACTGGCTGCTCTACGATACCTCGCGCAGGTTTGTCGAGGCGCGCGGCAACGTGCGGATGGAACAGCCCACTCTGCTGGTGAGCGGCGACACGCTCAAATTCAACCTCAACGACTACAGCGGCGAGCTGACCCAGCCGGTCTACAGCCTGCCGGTACAGAACGGGCGCGGCCACGCCGAACACATCGCGTTCATCGACGCCAGCAACTCCACCCTCACCGATGCCACCTACACCACCTGCCCGGTCGGCAACGAGGATTGGTATCTCCAGGTGGGCGAACTTGATCTCGACAAATCGCGCCAGATCGGCGTGGCACACAACGCCACCCTGCGCTTTCTCGACGTGCCGATCCTCTACACGCCGTGGATCGACTTTCCGCTCAACGACGCGCGCAAGAGCGGCGTGCTGCCCCCCACGTTCGGCACCACCGAGCGCAGCGGCATCGACTTCATGGTGCCGTATTACCTGAATCTCGCGCCCAACTACGATGCCACGATCTACCCGCGCCTGCTGTCCAAGCGCGGCCTGATGCTGGGCGGCGAGTTCCGCTATCTGCTGGATGAGTTCGGCGGCACCAACCGGGTCGACTTGCTGGCCAACGACCGCGAGCTCGATCGCTCGCGCTGGGATGTCGTGCTCGACAACACCTGGCGCATCAACGCCAACACGCGGGTCGGCATGCTGTACAACCGCGTGTCCGACGACGATTACTTCCGCGACTTTTCCAACCAGGCGGCCATCACCTCGGTCAGCAACCTCAACCAGGAAATCTGGCTCATAACGCAACACAGCAACTGGAGTGCCGAGTTGCGCGCGCAGACCTTCCAGACCCTGCAGGACTCGACCGCGGTCACGCCCATCATCGAGCCGTATTCCAGGCTGCCGCAGGCACGCCTCAGCATGGCCGATACGTTCGGCCCCGGCGTCGAGTTCAAGCTCGAAGCCGAAGCCGTGCATTTTGCGCATGACAGCCTGATCGAGGGCACCCGGGTGCTGGCCTACCCCACGCTGCGCATGCCGCTCGTCAGCTCGTTCGGCTACATCACGCCGCAAATCGGCTGGAGCAGCACCTATTACGCGCTCGACGACAGCGCGCCCGAGCAGCGCATCACGCGTAACCTGCCGATATTCAGTCTCGACAGCGGCATCGCCTTCGACCGCCCGTTCACGCTCGGCGATGCCGCTTACTCGCAAACGCTGGAACCGCGCGTCTATTACGTCTATGCGCCCTACCGCGACCAGACCGACATCCCGGTGTTCGATACTGCCCAGCTCGACTTCGGCTATGCCGAGATGTTCACCGAAAACCAGTTCATCGGCGGCGACCGCGTCAACGACGCCAACCAGCTGACGGTCGCGATTACCAGCCGCTTCACCGAGGCCGCCACCGGCTACGAGCGCCTGCAGGTCACGCTCGGCCAGCGCTACTATTTCAGCTCGCAGCAAGTCACCCTGCCGGGCGTGGCGCCGCGCAGCAGCAACTCGACCGACATGCTGATCGCCGCGAGCGGACAGGTCAGCCGCGACTGGTACGTCGCCGGCGGCTGGCAGTACGACACCCAGAACGGCGCGGTCGTGCGGCAGAATCTGGCGGCGTCGTATCGTCCAGGCGCGGGTCGCGTGGTGAACGTCGGCTACAACTTCATCGAACGGAACACCGAGCAGATCGACGTCTCGGCGCAATGGCCGCTGGCCCGGCGCTGGTACGGCATGTTCCGCTACAACTATTCCTACTACGACAACAAGCTGGTCGAAGGTCTGGCCGGGCTTGAATACAATGGCGGCTGCTGGCTGCTGCGCGGCGCCGTCCAGCGTCTGGCTACCAAGGACGCGGAATCCACCGACTCATTCTTTATCCAGCTGGAATTGAACGGACTCGGGGGCATCGGCTCCAATCCAACCAGCGTTCTGAAACAAAGCGTCCCCGGATACCGGCCGAGCAATGAACTGTTTTCCACACCCCATGCAAATGAAGACTATTGAACGTCCCGAATGGCTCCGCCCTCACTGGGCGCTGATGCTGCTGCTCGTCGTGGCATCGCTGCTGTCCGGACAGCCCGCGCGTGCCGAAGTGGTGCAACTCAATTACATCGTCGCGGTCGTCAACGACGAAGTCATCACCCGGCAGGAACTCACCAAGCGTTACCTAGAAACGGAAAAAGCCCTGGCGCGGCAGAACACGCCGCTGCCGCCGCGCAACGTGATCGAAAAGCAGCTGCTCGAACGCATGATCACCGAGCTCGCCCTGCAGCAACACGCCCGCAACACCGGCGTACGGGTCGACCCGGCACAGGTCGAACGCGCGATCCAGCGGATTGCCGAACAGAACAAGATGGACGTACCCACCCTGCAGGCCACGCTGGAAAAACAGGGCCAGAGCATGGACAGCATGCGCGCCACCATCCGCAACGAGTTGCTCATCGCCCGCGCCCGCGAGCGCGACGTCGACAACCGCGTCACCGTGAGCGACGCTGAAATCGAAGGCTATCTGCAAACCAAGGCGCAGCAGGGTGCGGAGACCGAATACAACTTCTCCCACATCCTGATCACCACGCCGGAAAACGCCTCGCCCGAACAGATCCAGGCGCGCCGCGCCCGTGCCGACGACGTTCACGCCCAGCTCGAAAAAGGCGCCGATTTCGCCCAGCTGTCGGCCAGTTCGTCCGACGCGCCCAACGCCATGCAGGGCGGCGCATTCGGCTGGCGCGCCAGCGGCAAGATGCCGGCGCTGTTCGCCGATGCCCTGAAGCCGCTGCAGCCCGGCCAGATCAGCCCGGTGCTCAAAAGCAGCAACGGTTTCCACATCCTCAGACTCAACGACAAGCGCGGGCTCGATGCCGCGCTCAGCGTCACCCAGACCCACGCGCGCCACATCCTGATCAAGACCAACGAACTCACCTCGGAATCCGATGCCCGCAGCCGCCTGCTGCAGATCAAGGAAAGGCTCGAAAACGGCGCGAAATTCGAGGAACTCGCCCGCCAGTATTCCGACGACGGCAGTGCTTCCAAAGGCGGCGACCTCGGCTGGATCAACCCCGGCGATACCGTGCCCGAATTCGAGCGCGCGATGGACGAACTGAAGCCCGGCGAAATCAGCCAGCCGGTGCGTTCGCCGTTCGGCCTGCACCTGATCCAGGTGCTGGAACGCCGCGACCAGGACGTCACCCAGGAACGCCAGAAACTGCAGGCGCGCCAGGCCATCCGCGAGCGCAAGGCCGAAGAAGCCTTCCAGGACTGGGTGCGACAGATTCGCGACTCGGCCTACGTCGAGTTGCGGCCGCTCGACTGAGGCCCACGCCATGTTGCCCGTCATCGCCCTCACTGCAGGCGAGCCTGCCGGCGTCGGCCCCGACCTCTGCATCGCCCTGTCGCACCAGGACCTGCCCTGCCGCCTGAGCGTGCTCGGCGACGTCGACGTGCTGCGCGCCCGCGCCGGGCAACTCGGCACCCACGTCAACTTCATCACCGGCGATGCCATTCCCGCGCATCAGGCGGGCGCGCTGCATGTACATCACATCCCGGTCGCCAGCGCGGTGGTGCCGGGCACGCTCAACCCCGACAACAGCGCCCATGTGCTGGCGCTGCTCGACGCTGCCCTTGAGGGCTGCATGAACGGCTCGTATCAGGCCATCGTCACCGCGCCGGTCCACAAGGGCGTCATCAACGATGCGGGCTACGCCTTCACCGGCCACACCGAGTACCTGGCCGAGCACAGCGGCACCGCACGCGTCGTGATGATGCTGGCCGGCGGCGGCCTGCGCGTCGCGCTTGCCACCACGCACCTGCCGCTGCGTGCCGTGGCCAACGCGATCAAGCCCAGGCTGCTGACCGAAGTCATCCGCATCCTCCACAGCGACCTGCAGAAGCGCTTCGGCATCGCCTTTCCGCGCATCGTCGTCGCCGGGCTCAACCCCCACGCCGGCGAATCCGGCCATCTCGGCCGCGAGGAAATCGACATCATCGAACCCGTGCTCGCGCGCCTGCGCGGCGAAGGCATCGACCTCATCGGCCCGCTGCCCGCCGACACCCTGTTCTCGCGCATCCGCCACACCCAGTGCGACGCCGTGCTGGCGATGTACCACGACCAGGGCCTGCCGGTGCTCAAATACGCCAGCTTCGGCGAAGGCGTGAACGTCACCCTGGGGCTGCCCTTCATCCGCACCTCGGTCGACCACGGCACCGCGCTCGACCTCGCCGGTACCGGCCGCGCCGAAGTGGGCAGCCTGCTAGCGGCAATCGAAATGGCTCTGGGGATGGTGAGCAGTGAGCGGGGAGCGGTGAACGGTTAACCCCACACCCCCACCGCTTCCCACCATGCATACCCCGCGCAAACGCTTCGGCCAGAACTTCCTGATCGACGACGGCATCATCCACGCCATCGTCAACGCCGTGCATCCGCAGGCGGGCGAAACGGTGGTCGAAATCGGCCCCGGCCTTGGTGCACTGACCCGCCCCCTGCTCGAACGGCTGCCACACCTGCACGCGGTCGAACTCGACCGCGACATCGTCGCGCGGCTGAACCGCGCCTGGCCCACCGACCGGCTCAGCGTCCACAGCTGCGATGCGCTGAAGTTCGACTTCGGCAGCCTCGGCACCGACCTGCGCATCATCGGCAACCTGCCCTACAACATCTCCACCCCGCTGCTGTTCCACCTGATGGAATATGCCGCGCAGATCCGCGACATGACCTTCATGCTGCAGAAGGAAGTGGTCGAGCGCATGGTGGCCGAACCCTCCACCAACGACTACGGGCGCTTGACGATCATGCTGCAGCGCCGCTTCCATCTGGAATGGCTGCTCGACGTGCCGCCCACCGCGTTCAATCCGCCGCCCAAGGTGGACTCGGCGGTGGTGCGGCTGATTCCCAAAACGCCGGCTGAAGTCGTGCCGCTCGACGAAGCCCTGTTCTCCCGCATAGTGCAGGCCGCGTTTTCGCAACGGCGCAAGACGCTGAGAAACACGCTGGGCAGCCTGCTGAAGCCGGAAGACTTTGCCGCGTTGGGGATTGATTCCACGCTGCGCGCCGAAGCGCTGCCGCTGGCCGATTACGAACGCATCGTGCAGCATTTGAAATCGAGCGAAGGGAACTGAATATGATCGAGAACCAGGAACGCTTTGATCAAGCCCGCTTTAATCAAGCCGTGGCCCTGTTCGACGCCGCCAACGCCGAAGACCCCAATCAGGATGAAGGCCAGCCGAAAGAACTGCTGTACGGCCAGCGCATGTCGGAGATGATCGGCCGCTTCGCGCCGAACGCCTCCGAAGCCGCGCAGCTGGCGGTGCGCGCCCAGCACATCCGGCGCTGGACCGTGCCGCGCAACAGCTACCCGATGGACAAGGACGGCTATCACGCGTGGCGCACCGGGCTCTACACGTTCCACGCCAACACCGCCGGCGAGCTGATGCGCGAGGCCGGCTACGACGACGCGATGATCGAGCGCGTCAAGAAAGCCATCGGCAAGCGCGGCATCAAGGTCAACCCCGACACGCAGCTGCTGGAAGACATCGCCAACCTCGTTTTCATCGAGCACTACATGCTGGCCTTCGCCGCGAGCAAGCCGGAATACGATGAAGCAAAATGGCTGGAAATCATCCGCCGCACCTGGGGCAAGATGTCGAAGACCGCACAGGCTTTCGCCCTGTCCGGCGCCATCAAGCTGCCGGAACCGCTGGTGCCGCTGATCACCAAGGCGATCAGTTAAGAACACTGATTTATTTAGTCCGTTCGCCCTGAGCTTGTCGAAGGGCATTTCATAAATTTGGTTTTATTGGCTTTAACTCGGCAGCGTCACCGCACCTGCCGCGACGAGCGCGCCCACCGGTCCACGACTCTATAAATGGAAGCGCCCTATCCTTTCCATTCTGAATACAACGTCGTTATCCTATTTTTCCCGATCACGTCCTGCGATTTTTGACGGACGCAGCACACGTTCAGACCGCATCACATACAGGATCGTGACCCGCTTGCCGTCGTAGCGGTAGAACACCCGGCACGGCGGCTCGATAACCTGCCGGTAACGCGAACGTTTCAATTCAGGTGGGCGACTGCCGCTTTCCGGATATGACTGCAAGTGATCGACATGCGCGAACACACGTTTGACCAGCGCCGATGCCGCATCGGGCTTGTCGAGCGCAATGTAATCGGCAATAGCATCCAGATCAGCCAGCGCCGGTTCCGTCCAGATTACTTCAGCCATCGGGCCATGCGGGCTTTGGCCTCCGCGTGCGACACCACCCTGCCCTCGGCGAGCGCCATTTCGCCGCGCGCGATTCCCTCAAGCACTGCCATGCGTTCTTGCAGCAACTCAAAGGTTTCGACATCCACCAGATAAGCACTCGGTAGCCCATGCTGCGTGATGAGAATGGGCTTCCTATCCCGCTCGATATCCGCGAGGAGTTCGGTCGCCTGACGTTTGAGGGTAGTAACGAGTTCGGTGCGCATGAGTGCCACTATAGTGACACTCATGGATTGGGGCAAGACCAATTATTTTGAAGCGTCCCGTTTTTCGCAAATGGACAACGAAGACATTGCCCGGATAGCCTGAAGGGAGGGAAAAGGAAAGTTGCCCGTTCAGTCCGGCAGCGTCACCGCGCCTGCCGCGTCGAGCGCGAACCCTGGGTTCCACGCCACCTCCCACAGATGGCCATCGAGGTCGCGGAAGTAGCCCGAATAGCCGCCCCAGAACGCCTCGACCGCAGGCTTGACGATCTCCGCCCCCAGCGCCGCCACCTCCGCCAGCACCGCATCGACCTCCTCCCGCGTGCGGGTGTTGTAGGCCAGCGCAAAACCACCCGCGCCGCTGCGCTCGGGCGACACCCCCGCATCCGCTGCCAGACTCGTCCACGGCCACAGCGCAAACGCCATGCCGCCGCACTGGAAAAACGACACGCCTTCGGCCTGCCGCATCGAGCGCTGCCAGCCGAGCGCTTCGTAAAACGCGGTGCTGGCGGCGAGGTCGTGTACGCCGAGAGTGATCAGGCTGATGCGTTGTTCCATGTTTGGGACTCCTTAAAACGTGTCCGCATCAATGTGGACTCAGCTTCGAAGACACCGTTTGCTTTGATGGTCAAATGCCCCACCAGAGTCTAAGCATCGATCTGCTGCCAAGGCTTCAGAAAAGGATGAATACGTGTGGAAACCGCCAATTGCAACGAAAACCCAGAAGGCCAGACCGACCCCGATTACCCAGCCACCTTCTGGATTAATGTCTCTCTTGAAAGTACGGCATATCAGGTAACCAGGCCCTCGAATCAGTATCTCCAGCACAACCTCAAGAACAACATTGCCGACAACTCTCAGCAATCCACCCAGAAACTCTCCCGCAATATCCCCGATTGGCATTCGTTTAGCTCTCCTCAGGCGCCCGCACCCACCCCGCCGTGCCCTTCTGGATGAATTCGATCGGATACCCATCCGGGTCTTCGATAAACGCAATCACGGTGGTGCCGTGCGACATCGGCCCGGCCGGACGCAGGATCTTGCCACCCTTGGCCGCCGCCGCGTCGCAGGCGGCATACGCATCGTCGACCTCGATGGCGATGTGGCCGTAACCCGTGCCGCGCTCGTAGCTGTCCACGCCCCAGTTGTAGGTGAATTCGAGCACCGCCGCCTTGTCCTCGTTGTCGTAGCCGACGAAGGCGAGCGTGAACTTGCCGCCTGGGTAGTCCTTGCGCCGCAGCAACTTCATGCCCAGCACATTCGTGTAGAAATCAATCGAGCGATCGAGGTCGCCGACGCGCAACATGGTGTGGAGAATTCGCATGGTTTTACCCCCCTATCAAAGCTGAAACAGCGTTGTGCTCATTCTGCGCAACTCGGCGCGCCTTGCCAACGCATCGGGGCACAGCACCGCAACCTGCGCCCAGAAGCGCGGCGAATGGTCGAGGTGAACCAGATGGGCCAGTTCGTGCGCGGCGACGTAGTCGATGATCGCCAGCGGCGCCTGCACCAGGCGCCAGTTGAGCCGCACGTGGCCGCTGTGGGTGCAGCTGCCCCATTGGGTTTGCGCGTTGGACAGGGCAAAACGGCTGGGCGCGCGCCCCAGCTTGCGGGCATTGCGCGCGAGGCGCCAGGCCAGCAGGCGGGTGGCCTGCTCATACAGCCAGCTGCGGATCAGGTCGTCGAGGTCGGCATCGTGCGGCGCGTGGATGCGCAGGGTGTCGCCGCGGCGGCGCACTTCGACGAACAGGGAAGGCTGAATGTCGAGCGCCAGTTTGCGTCCGAGGTAGTGCACGCTGCTGGCGGGCAGCGCGGCGTCTTGCGGCACGCGCGCCTGCATGCGCGCCCAGGTGCGCAGCAGCCAGCCGTGTTGCTGGGCCACGTAGCGTTCGATCTCGGGGCGCGGGGTCCAGCTGGGGGCGTGGATACGGATTTCGTGTGGCGTCACGGTGAGGCCGAGAGTGCGGCGGCGGCGCGAGCGCTTGAGGGCGAACGGCACAGCCGCTTCGCCGAGTTGCAACATGCCGCTATTGGTGTGCGGCAGCAGGGGGCAGCCTCGTCATTTCGGTTTCGATCCAGGCCTCGACCGCGCGGGTGAGTTCGGCGGCGCTTTTGCCGCTGCTATCGATCACCGGGCCGATGCGCACGGTGACGGTGCCGGGGCGTTTGATGAAGGCGTTCTTCGGCCACACTTCGCCGGCGTTGTGCGCCACCGGCACGATGGGGGCGCCGGTTTCCGCCGCCAGCCAGCTGCCGCCGATGCCGTATTTGCCTTTTTCGCCGGGGGCGACGCGGGTGCCTTCGGGGAACACCAGCACCCAAAAACCCTGTGCCAGCTTGGCGCCGCCCTTGGCCACGATCTGCTTCAGCGCCTCGCGCCCGGAGCTGCGGTCGATGGCGATGGGCGAGAGCAGGCGAAACGCCCAACCAAAAAACGGCACGTTCAGCAGCTCCTGCTTGATCACCGGCGAGACCGGCGGAAACAGGAACAGGAAGGCCACGGTTTCCCACGCCGACTGATGCTTGGCGAGGATGATGGCGGGCTGCGACGGCAGATGTTCGCGCCCTTCCACCACGTAACGGATGCCCAGCACCCAGCGCGCCAGCCAGATCACCAGATGGTTGTAGCCGGTGATCAGCCGGTAGCGCACGTGGGCGGAAAACGGAAAGCTGAACAGCGCGACCAGGCTAAACAAGACCGTCAGCAGGGTCTGGAAAAAAGCGAAAACCAGCGAGCGGATGAGATTCATATTGAGAGGGTCAGCAATTGGTCAACCGCCTCGCTGAGGTCGTCGAACACCGTCGTGTTTTTGGGCAGGCCGCCCGCCGCCAGGGTTTTCTTGCCCTTGCCGGTTTTGACCAGCAAAGGCCAGGCGTCGATGCTTTCCGCCACCTGCAGGTCGCGCAGCGAATCGCCCACCACCGGCACGCCGACCAGTTCCTTGCCGTAGCGCGCGGAAATCTCGTGGAACAGACCGGCCTTGGGCTTGCGGCAGCCGCAATCCATTTCGGCCGAATGCGGGCAGTAAAACACCGCCTCGATGCGCCCGCCCGCCTGCATCACCGCCTTGTGCATCTTGGCGTGGATGGCGTTGAGCGTGGCCACTTCGAACAAGCCGCGCGCGAGGCCGGACTGGTTGGTCGCGACCACCACGCGCCAGCCTTCACGCGTCAGCCGTGCGATCGCTTCCAGGCTGCCGGGTATGGGTTTCCATTCATCGGGCGATTTGATGAACTGGCTGGAGTGGACGTTGATGACGCCGTCGCGGTCGAGAATGATGAGCTTCATGGCGTCATTTTAGGCCGCCAGACGCGAGAGGTCAGCCACCCGGTTCATGGTCTGGTGCAGCTGGTCCAGCAGCGCCAGCCGGTTGGCTTTCAGCGCGGGATCGTCGGCGTTGACCATCACGCTGTCGAAGAAGGCGTCGACCGGGGTTTTTAGTGCAGCCAGCACCTGCAGCGAGGCGGTGTAGTCACCGGCCATGAAGGCCGCATCGGCTTTGGGCTCGATCTGTTCCAGTGCGTCAAACAATGCTTTCTCGGCGGGCTCAACAAAAAGCCCCGGCTCAATCGCTACCGGCACTTCATCCCCAGATTTTTTCAGTATGTTCGCAACGCGCTTGTTGGCGGCTGCGAGGCTTTCGGATTCGGGCAATGCCGCAAAAGCGCGCACCGCCAGGAGCTGCAGCGGTACTAGATCTATACGTACTGGACGCATGCAAAGCACCGCATCCACCTCGCTTGCCGTGTAGCCCAGATCGCGCATCAAGCCACTTAGGCGATCGAATACAAAAGTCTCCGCATCCGTGTGGGCATCGCCCAGCATCCCGGACGGGAACGCCGAAAATGCATTATTGATCAAATCGAAAAGACTCAAAGGCAGGGATTTTTCGATGAGAATTCTCAACATGCCGAGCGCATGTCGCCGCAACGCAAACGGATCCCTGTCGCCGGTCGGAATCTGCCCGATGCCGAACAGGCCCACCAGCGTCTCCAGCTTGTCGGCCAGCGCCACGCACACGCCCACCGGATTCCGCGGCAGTTCATCACCGGCGAAACGCGGTTTGTAGTGATCCTCGATGGCAAAGGCGATGTCGTCCGACAGCCCATCGTGCTGCGCGTAATAGCGCCCCATGATGCCCTGCAGTTCGGGGAATTCGCCGACCATGTCGGTCAGCAGGTCGGCCTTGGCCAGCAGCGCAGCCTGATCGGCCTGCAACGCCAGCGCCTCGCCTCCGAGCTGTTCGCCGATGGCGCGGGCTATCGCCTGCACCCGCGTCACGCGCTCGCCCTGGGTGCCGAGCTTGTTGTGGTACACCACCTTGGCCAGCCCCAGCACGCGCGAATCGAGCGCCTTCTTGCGATCCTGATCAAAGAAGAACTTGGCATCGGCCAGACGCGGGCGCACCACACGCTCGTTGCCCTGGATCACGGCGGACGCGTCGGCGGGCGAGATGTTGGAAACGATGAGGAACTGGTTGGTCAGCTTGCCTGCGGCATCCAGCAGCGGGAAGTATTTCTGGTTCGCCTTCATGGTCAGGATCAGGCATTCCTGCGGCACGTCGAGATAGGCGGTTTCAAACGTGCCGACCAGCACATTGGGCCGTTCGACCAGCGCGGTGACTTCCTGCACTAACGCATTTTCACTAAGAAAGATTTCCGCTTCAGCGTCAAGAAGATTTGCCGGCTCTACTTCTAAGCGTGAATTCATGCGTTTTGCATGACCGCGAAGCTGTCTGATGATGGAAAGGCTTCGTTCTTCATAACTAGCAATCACTGCACCTTCGTCTTTCAATTGGCCGGCATAGCTGTCCGCACATTGAATCGACACCGGGCTCACGCGCGCTTCAAACCGATGGCCTTGGGTGTCGCGCCCCGCGGTCAAACCGAGCACCGACACCGGCACGACATCCGCGCCATGCAGCGCCACCAGGCCATGCACCGGGCGCACGAAGTTGACCGTGGTCCAACCGTCGGCCAGCGGATACGTCATGACCTTCGGGATGGGTAGATTATCAATCGCATCCTCAAGCGCCTTTTGCAGTGCCACCGTTAAAGTCAGCCCTGGTTGGATACCCTCATAGAAGAGAGCCTCATGCTTACCGTCCTGTTCGCGATGAAGGCTCTTATAGTCAATAGTTGGATCGATTGAGGCCAATTTCTTCACAAGCGCAGGCGTCGGGCTTCCATCGGAATCCAGCCCAACCGAGACTGGCATCAGCTTTTGGCGGAATTTCTGATCTGGCGCCTTGGCAGCCACATTGGTAATGGAGACGGCAAGACGACGTGGGCTTGCGAATTCCCTCTTGACGCTATCGTCCTGAAGAAATCCGCGCCTCTTCAGACTAAATTCGATAGAACCACCGAAATTAATCTCAAGCTCCTTCAGAGCCTTGGGCGGCAGTTCTTCGACGAAGAGTTCGACGAGCAGGTTCTGCGTACTCATGCGGCCTCCTTCTTCGCCAGCATGGCCTGCACTTCTTCGGCCCACTCGCGTGGCGCCATCGGGAACCCCAGCCGCGCACGCGAATCAAGATAGCTCTTCGCCACCGCACGCGCCAGATTGCGGATGCGTCCGATGTAGGCCGCGCGCTCGGTGACCGAAATCGCGCCGCGCGCGTCGAGCAGGTTGAAGGTGTGCGCGGCTTTCAGCACCTGCTCGTAAGCCGGCAGCGCGAGCTGCGCTGCAATCAGTTCCTGCGCTTTTTTCTCGTGTGCGCTGAACGCCGTCAACAGGAAATCGACATCGCTGTGCTCGAAGTTGTAGGTGGACTGCTCGACCTCGTTCTGGTGATAGACGTCGCGATAGGTCAGCCCCTCCGTCCACACCAGGTCATACACGCTTTCGACGCCCTGCAGGTACATCGCCAGGCGTTCGAGGCCGTAGGTAATTTCGCCGGTGATCGGCTTCACGTCGATGCCGCCGACCTGCTGGAAATAGGTGAACTGGGTCACTTCCATGCCGTTCAGCCACACTTCCCAGCCCAGCCCCCAGGCGCCGAGGGTGGGGTTCTCCCAGTCGTCCTCGACGAAGCGCACGTCGTTCTTTTTCAGATCGAAGCCCAGCGCTTCGAGCGAGCCAAGATACAGCTCCAGAATGTCGGCTGGCGCCGGTTTCAGCACCACCTGGAACTGGTAGTAATGCTGCAGCCGGTTGGGGTTGTCGCCGTAGCGGCCGTCCTTGGGGCGGCGGCTCGGCTGCACGTAGGCGGCCTTCCACGGCTCGGGGCCGAGCGCACGCAAGAAGGTGGCGGTGTGCGAGGTGCCGGCGCCGACTTCCATGTCGTAGGGTTGCAGCAGCGCGCAGCCGCGCTCGCCCCAGTAGCGTTGCAGGGTGAGGATGATGTCCTGAAAGGTGGGTTTCACGGCAGATGAGCGGCTTTTCGGGAAAGCGGCATTTTAGCTTGGTTGGGGCGGGTTTCGGGGACCAGGCCTGCGCGACCGCCGACCCCGCCCGCAACACGAAAACTACGGCAGTTTTCCCCGCAGGATTTCCCGCCTATATTTCGACAAGTGGGTGGGCATGCCAGATCGGTGAATCAGGCTCCTGCAGGTGCGAACCTTGCCTTGCATACTCAAAACATTTCTGGCTGTGGCCAGACAAAATCCATTCGGGGAGCGCAAGCATGCTGAAATATTTTTCTCTGCCATCGTCACGCGCCCTGCCGGGCCTCATCGCTGCAGTTGCTCTGGCAGTCATCCTGAGCGCCTGCGGCGAGGGTGAGAAAGCCCCTGCCGCAACGGTCGAGGCCAAGCCATCCGTCCAGCCGCCCCCAGCAGCTGTCGCAGCCCCGCCGGAAGAAACAGGCCAGCTCACAATCGACCTGGACCGAACCGCGAAACCCTGGACCGGCGATCTCAATGGAATGATCGAACGGCGGGTCATTCGCGTTCTGGCGACCTATAGCAAGACCAATTACTTCCTCGACATGGGCGGCCAGCGTGGTGCAACCTATGACGCCTTTCGCGTGTTCGAGACGGACCTGAACAAGCGTCTGGCGAAAGAGAACAAGTTGAAGGGCAAGCATCTCAAGGTGCACGTGGTCTTCATTCCGGTCGCCCGGGAAGATTTGCTGACGGCACTGACAGCCGGCAAGGGCGACATCGCAGCGGCCAATCTCACCGACACCCCGGGGCGACGCAAGCAGGTCGACTTTTCCGCACCGGTCTATCCCGATGCGAGCGAAGTGGTGGTGTCCGGCCCGGGCTCGCCCCAGGTGTCGAGCGTGGACGACCTCGCCGGCAATACAGTGTTCGTGCGCAAAACCTCCAGCTACTACGAAAGCCTCGTGGCGCTCAACCAGCGCTTTGCCGCCGAGAAGAAGCCTGCGGTGATCATCAAGGAAGCACCGGAGGCGCTGGAAGATGAAGACCTGATCGAAATGGTCAACGCCGGCCTGATGCCGCTCATCGTGGTGGACAGGCACATGGCGGACTTCTGGAAGCAGGTGTTTCCCGACATCAAGGTGCATGACGACGTTGCCGTGCGCACTGGCGGCAACATCGCCTGGGCGATACGCAAGAACAGCCCGCAGCTCAAGGTCGCCCTCGATGATTTTCTGGCGCGCAACGCCAAGGGTTCCACCATGGGCAACGTCATCCTGGCCAAATATTTCAAGAATGCCGGCTACGTGAAGAACGCTGCTGCGGAATCCGAGCGCAAAAAATTCCGCGCCCTGGTGCAGTACTTCCATAAATACGGCGATCAGTACGACGTCGACTGGCTGCTGATGGCCGCCCAGGGCTATCAGGAATCCCAGCTGGACCAGTCCGTCCGCAGCAAGGTGGGGGCCATTGGCGTGATGCAGGTCATGCCTGCCACCGGCAAGGACCTCGATGTGGGCAACATCGCCGAAACCGAGCCGAACATCCATGCCGGTATCAAATACATGCGCTGGATGATCGACCACTACTACGGCGACGAGCCCATGACCCAGCTCGACAAGGCGCTGTTCGCGTTCGCCTCATACAACGCCGGTGCCGGGCGGGTCACGCAGTTGCGCAAGGAAGCGGTCAAGCGTGGGCTGAACCCGAACGTCTGGTTTCACAACGTGGAATATGTGGCCGCCGATAAAATCGGCGCGGAGACGGTGACTTATGTGTCCAACATCTACAAGTACTACATCGCCTACAAGCTGCTGATGGAGGTTCAGGCGGAGAAGGCCCTGGTCACCAAGCCGGGTGGGGGCAAGCAGCCCTAGGCTGGATGACTCAACGCGACCCGATTTGCACTGTTGGCGGAGCCAGAGGGGCAGGCCTCGACTCTTGCTACAGACGAACAACTGGCTACCAAAAGACTTTCTGAAGCCTAAAAAGCAATCGCAGACGCCCCATCACCGCCGCCCTGGTTTTGATCTTCATCCCCTCTCAGCCCCGCCGGAAATTGAGCCTGCCGGGTGGATCAGCGGCAAAGGTGTTTGAGCCCCGCTCACAAAAATCAATCAAGCATTACAAAAGCGGGGCGAGTTCTTTG
>NZ_JADMKC010000007.1 GCF_018780105.1 Thiobacillus sp. | reverse complement strand
TATGAAAGACTGCTGGCTCAATAACCCGGTGTCAATTAAATCGGGGGAAGATTCCTCGCCAAAGCTGCGCTTTGGCGAGCCGGTTAGCTCTACGTTATGCACTGCACATGAACATCTTTCGAGCGCTGATAATTTGCATCACTATTTTGCTGCCAGCCAGTCACATCCGAGCCGCAGAAAATGACAGCAGTAAATGTACTGCCAGCTGTGCTGCGCTAAAGGCGAAGCTTGCAACACTCGATTGCAACAGTGCCTTGGCTGAAATATCAAGCCTTCTAATCTCTAATAAATCAATCGTTCTTGAGTTTCCAGAAGCAATCCGAAAGCAAAGAAATTCAGTGGCTGAGTTTGAAGCATCTGTTGCAGTTGCATCGCGCGTCACTCAAAACTGCTTGGTGAACAATGCAAAGAGCAAGTCACCGTTAATAAACGTATTGGTCACGATTAATGAATTTCATTATTACGTTTCGCATTGGCTAAACGAGGCTCCGAAGGTGCCACTTGCACTGGAGAAGCAATACCATGACCGGCTCATACGTGGTCACACCAAGACTATCGAGGCAATTTCGACAGCAAGACAGGGTATCTAAGAGTTGCATAACATGGCGCTCAACCTCGCTCCCTTCGGTCGCTGGACGGCGCTAAAGCGCCGCCGGTTAGCTCTACGTTAGGTTTCCGCGCATATGGCAACCATCAAAATAATCCTGCAATGGCTTGGCGGTATTTTTCTGCTGCTGTGTGTCGTCTTTGTTGGTATGGCTATCTCTGCTTTCTTTCAGCCAGAGAAAACCACCAAGGCAAGCCCCAAAGATGTTGAGTTTGTGCTCAACTGGGGCGGCATCGAGAAGAATCAAAAATATTCTGTCGTGTACAGCTACGAGTCGCCGCCAACCTTTAACGGTGACCATGCCATATATCACTGCATCCAGTTGGCCAACTTTGTTGTTGATGCAACACACCAAGCTGAGTGGAGAGCCGGCCCAGAGGCTGACCCGCTTTTCTCAAGTGTTATCGAGAGCGCAGCCGAGAGCGGAAAATACAGGCAATGCTTCTCAAAAGAGGCAAAGCCAAACACCAGCAACGTGCTGGCGTATATGTCGTCGGTCCACCTCTTGGGCCGGTCACAAATTGAAGGAGCCGAGGTACTGCTATATGAACCGGCAACAAAACGTCTGCTCTACTCTAGCCATGAAACCTAACCCGGCGCTCAAGGGCGGACGCTCGGCCAGCCGGCTCACTTCGTGGTTGCGTTTTCACTCGCGCCCCTTAGCTCTACGTTGGGCAGCAAAAAAAGGATCATAGATGTCTTTGCCCGCGCAAACACCACAACCGCCGTACTTTGCTGTCATCTTTACATCCGTCCGCACCGACGGCGACAACGACTATGGTGAAACTGCAAAACAAATGTTGGAGCTTGCCTCCGAACAACCGGGTTTCCTTGGCTTCGAGAGTGCGAGGCAAGAAATCGGGATCTCCGTTTCATATTGGGCGAGCCAAGAGGCAATAGCGGCCTGGAAGGAAAACCTCATTCATCGCCAAGCTCAGAGCCGAGCAAAGGACTGGTATCGGGCATTTCGTGTCCGGGTCTGTCGTGTTGAGCGTGAGTATGGCTTCTGACTTGCTGCCCAACATGGCGCTCAACCCCGCTCCCTGCGGTCGCTGGACGGCGCTAAAGCGCCGCCGGTTAGCTCTACGTTAGGCGTCATAGGAACCATCACTTCATGGCAAGGCCGCCAAAACCTGGGAAATGCATCCATTGCCTCAGAACTCCTGTCGAGAGAAACTGGGACCATGTCTTCCCTGAGTCTTGGTACCCCGAGACCACGCCGGCCAACCTCGCAAAGTGGAAAATTCCAAGTTGCGTTCGATGCAATAGGGAACTCGGCGCGATTGAGAGCGAATTCTTTGTCCGCATCGCACTCTGCCTCGATCCGAACGCACCTGGATTCAAGGGCCTTTCCGAGAAGGCACTCCGCGCTATGAACCCGAAGTACGCCTCAACACCAGCCGACAAACGAGCACGAGAAGCACTTGGACGACGCGTCAGTTCTGAATTACTTCAGGGCGATCAGATACCAAATGAAGGAATCTTCCCTGCACTCGGTGAACGATGGGGAAGGCAGCGCGGCAGCGGCATTGCGCTTGTGATTCCAGCCGAGAGCTTCCGGCGAATTACAGAGAAGATTGTCCGCGGCCTCACATATTTGGAACAGAAGGAATTCATAGAGCCGCCACATGAGATACAGTTCTTCGCGCTCGACGATGAAGGTGCCAAGCCCATTCGAGAGGTTCTCGCCAATGCCGGATCAACACTTGCCCGCGAGCCTGGAATCGTCGTCAGGCGAGCTGTCGCACCGGAGGACGGTGTAAGCGCAATCTACGAAATTGAGTTTTGGCAACAATTCAAAACCTACGCAACCGTCCTCGCAGATGACGCCTAACCCCTCGTTCAAGCGGACGCGCTACGGCAGGACGCCTTGGCCCGGACTGAGGTACGCAATATATTGTCCCAGTCCGGGCCAAGGCGTCCTGCCTTCGCGCACCGGTTAACTCGAACGTTGGGCCCAATAGGACACACCATGTCGAATGTTCAGTATGCATTTATTTCACGGTCGCGCGTCCCGAATCGTTCAGAACTCCAATCCTCAATAGACGCTTTGGGATTCGATCTGAAACTTCACCCTGAGCACACGCCTTTCGAGGATTCTGGATTTTTACCATTTACTCTGAACGGCGAAGAAGGGCCCGGTTTCGAAATTCAGTACGTACCCACAAGTGAAGTCATTGCGGGAGATAAATCGCTACAGGAAATTGCTGCAGGTCGCGATCACTGCATAAGCATGGCGTGGCACGGGAGCATGAAGGACTTGGCTTGCGTGTTGATTGTGAGCTGCGCTCTTATCAAGGATTTCGAATCGGTTGTTTCGTATGAAGGCGATCCCCCTGAGCCGCTTGAAAACTTGCTTTCTGAAATACCGGGAGTCTTATTGGACGCGCAGGCACAAGAAGCCAGGACGACGAACCGTCCAGTACATATAGAGAAGAAAAAACCGTGGTGGAAAATTTGGTAAGGCCCAACCCTGCATTCCACCCGACCAGCTACAGCGGGCTTTGCCAGCTTCCACCGTCGGGTGAATTTGAACGTTGTACGTCAGCTGGCAGGCACTGTCGGCGATGGCCCTGCTGGAGAAGGCGTTGCGCCGGTTTCGCCCGCAGTATTGGCCGCCTCATCCCCAAAACCGCCGCCCAGCGCCAGATGCAGATTCACCCGCTGGGCCAGCCGATCGCCCTGCACCTGCACCAGCGTCATCAAGGCGTTGTAGAGCCGCATCTGCTCCTGCAATACGCCGCGCAAGTCGTTGATCCCCACCTTGTATTGCACGGTGGCCAGTTCCATCGAACGACGGCTGTCGCGCGCCACCTGATCCAGGATCGCCTGCCGCTCGCGCAGCGCGGTTTCGCTTGCCAGCGCCCCTTCCACTTCGTCGAACGCCCGCAGGCCGACCGCCGCGTATTGCGCCACGGCCTGCTGCTGCTCGGCCGTACGGATGTCGACCTGGGCATCGAGCGCGCCGCCGGTAAAAATCGGCCACAGCAATGTCCCGCCCAGCCCCGTGGTGGGGTTGTCCTTGTTTTGCAGCACGATGAGATCGCTGGAAACGGCGCCAAACGTGGCCGTCAGACTGATTTTCGGCAGATGCGCGACGCGCGCTTCCTCGGTGCGGTTGAAGCTCGCCGCCACGCGGCGCTCGGCCGCCACCACGTCGGGCCGGCGCGCCAGCAACTCGGCGGGCAAGCCTGCCGGAACCGGCGCGGGCATCGCGGGCAGACGTGCCGCAGTCTGGATGTCGGCGCCCGGGTAGCGCCCGAGCAGCACTTCCAGCGCACGCAGCGCCTGCGTACGCGCGAACTGGACCTGACGCAGGCGATCGCGGGTCTCGCCCAGGCTGGCCTGTGCCTGCGCCACGTCCTGTTCGTCGCCGATGCCAGACTTGAGTCGCTGCTGCGTCATCTCCACCAGCTTGCTGGCGGATTGCACCATCTCCTGCAGCAAGCTTTCCTGCTGTGTGGTCTGCACCGCCAACAGCCAGCTGCGTACTACCCAGGCAGCCAGCGACTGGCGGGCGTACTGATAATCCAGCTGCGCCGAAGCGTAATCGTCGGCAGCGGCACGCGCGCCGTAACGCTGGCGGCCCCACACATCGATTTCCCAGGTGGCGCCGATCAGGGCGTTTTCCATGCCGCTGTAATCGCCGCTCCATTTGCCGCCGCCCTTGGCCATGGCGGCAACGCCCGGCTTCAGATCCGCTCCGGCCACGGTGACATAGCCCTTCGCCTGCTCGACCCGGGCAGCGCCGGCGCGCAGGTCGGCGTTGTAGGTCAGGGCCTCGCGAATCAGCGCCGCCAGCGCGGCATCGTTGAAACTGTCGAAGGCCTGATCCGCCACCGCGCCGGGCTCGGCCGGCTGCTTCCACTGCTGCGGTAGACTCGCATTGGGCAACGCCTCCTTCTGCAGTTCCGCGGAAGGCGGCGGCGTCTGCAAAGCGCAACCCGCCAGCAGGCTGACGGCCAGAGCCAGGGTGCTGCGCGGAAAAAATCTGGCGGCGCGCATCAGTGCAACTTGGGAATCAGGTAGTTCGTGTAGGACCCCACGCGCAGGATCACCATCCGCAGGATATGGATGGCCTTGAGATGCTGCGAATAGATGGCGGCATCGCCCGCGGCGCCTGCGGCCAGGAAAATGCTTTGATGCCTGGGCTCAACGTCCAGCCTGACCGCGAAGCGGTTGGGAAACTGCGGCGCGGCGCCGGTTTGCGGCAGCGTGCCGGAAACCGGCAGCTGGCCCTGTCCCTGTCCCCAGACGATGGAGTTCACCCGGGCCTTGATGATCTGCCCCGGCAAGGTATTGAGCGCCAGCTCGGCGGCATCGCCCGGTTGCACCTGATGCAGTTCGTTCTGGTGATACAGCGCGATGATCTGGTAGTTGTCCTCGACGAAGGTCATGGCGGGTGCCAGCGGCACGCCCACCACCATCGAGCCGGGACGCAACTGCAAGTTCATCACCCAGCCGTTGGCTGGCGCCACCATCACGGTCTGCGTCAATTCCCAACGCGCATTGTCGAGGTCGGCCTGGGTCGCGGCCAGTTGTGCCTTGGCCGTTGCCACCTTGGCCTTGGCGGTCGCCACGGCCGCCTGATCGCCGCCGGCGCGTGCCGACAACTTGAACTTCGCCTGCGATTCGGACGCCCTGGCAGCAAGCAGTTGCCCTTCCAGTTCGCGCACGCTGGCTTCCCACTGTTCCAGACCGAAGCGGTCGCCGGCGCCGGTGGCCACCAGTTCGCGGTATTCGGCCACCCGCTTTTTCGCGAGCTCCAGGTTGGCCCGAATCGCGCCGGCCTGACCGGCCGCCGCATTCACCGCCTCGCGCATCTCGCCCACGCTGGCGCCGGCCTGACTCAAGCCCGCCAGCGCTTCGTTCATGGCCGCCTGGTTGGCGGCGAGCTTGCCTTCGAGCTGTTTGACGGTATTGCGATAAGGCGTCGGGTCGATCTTGAACAGCACGGCGCCTTTTTTCACGTAGTCGTTGCCGGCGACCGGCACTTCGATGACCCGGCCGCGTACCTGCGGCACCACCTGCACCACGTATTTGATGACGCGGACATCGGCCGACGACGGCGCGAAGATATTCAATAGCAGGATCAGCGAAGCGATGCCGACGATGGGGATGATGACCACGATCACCTGGGACTTGGTGTTCCAGGGCAGCCACTTGAACTTGATGAAAATCAGCCAGACGAAAAAGGAATAAATTCCAAGCAGTATCGCTTCCATCAGCGTGCCCCCTCTGCGCTGGGCGACACAGCCGGCGATAAGGTCTCCGCGGCAATCAGCTGCTCGCGTACCCGCTGAAGTTCCGCCGTGAGATGACCCTTCGCCGCGATCTGGTCGAGCTCCTGGCGCAGCGTGCGGATTTCGTCCTGACTCATTTCCTGCTTCATCGCTTTTTCACCCGCTTCCAGATAGTAGTCGGCATGCTTTTCCGTACCGTAGGCCTGCTTGTATATCACCGGCTTGGTGTAGGCCCACAACCAGGCAAACGGCCACAGCAGGCCGCCGAACACCAGCGACAGCAGACACAGCGTCTTGATCGCATCCTTCTGCGGATGATGGCGCTTCTCGGCAATTTTCTCGGGCAGGATGTGGATCATCCAGAACAGGTAGATGCCGCCGATCGGCATGGCAAAAATAATGAACAGCGCCAGCCATTTCGCCACCGAATCCAGCGCATCGCCTTGCAGGAAAGAGGCCTGCGCTGCCGGAGACAGCAGGCTCAAAACGATGACCAGAGAAATAAGAGAACGCTGATGCTTCATGTCTGAATGCCTTGTCGCTTGATTGGGCTGACTCGCGCTAGTCTGGCCGGAGTTTGCCGTGAAATTTTGCCTCGGCTTTCGCCACCTTCGGCGCCACCACGAACTGGCAGTAGGGCTGTGCGGGATTCCGTTCGAAGTAGCCTTGATGATAAGCCTCGGCAGGATAAAAAGTCACGGCCTCGGCCACCGCCGTCACGATGGGCGCATCGAATTGCCGGGCGGCGGCGAGTTCGGCGATCACCGCTTCGGCTTCGGCTTTTTGCTCAGGCGTATGCCAGAAGATGGCCGAGCGGTATTGCGTGCCGATGTCATTGCCCTGGCGGTTGAGCTGGGTGGGATCGTGCAGGGTGAAAAAGACTGCCAGCAGCTCGCGGTAGGTGATCTCGTCGGGATCGAATGTCACCTGCACGACTTCGGCGTGGCCTGTATCGCCGTTGCAGATGTCCTCGTAGGTGGGATCGGGCGTGTGCCCGCCCATGTACCCGGAAACGGCTGACTCCACGCCGCGCAGGCGCTTGAACACCGTCTCGATGCACCAGAAACAGCCGCCTGCCAGCGTTGCGATTGCATGAGCCATGGGGATTCCTTGTGCGTGAGGATCGGGATTCAGGCAGGCGGTAACGTGTCGACGAACGAAGCACGCGTGGCCAGTTTGTCGGCGAGCCGGGCCAGGTTGGCATGTGCAGCCCGCCAGTCGATTTCAGCGAGACGCAGATCGAGATAACCCAGCATGCAACCGCAGGCAATATCGGCCAGCGTCATGCTGTTGCCAAGGAACCAGGGCTTCTCGCCCAGCGCCTCGGACAGCGCTTCCAGCCCGCGAAACAGGGTTTTCTCCTGCAACAGCAGCCAGTCGCTGCTTTGCTGTTCGGGCGTCCGTTTGCGCTCCAGCACGATCGCCACCGCCGCGTCGGTCACGCCATCGGCCAGCGCTTCAACGCCCCGCACCACCATACGGGTTTTCGGCTCGCCGGGAATGAGGTGGGCAACCGGGCTGACGTGGTCGAGGTATTCGACGATGACGCGCGAATCGAATACCGATTCGCCGCCTTCCAGCACCAGCACCGGCACTTTGCCGAGCGGGTTGAAACTGGGCACGACGCTGTCGGCCTGCCAGGGGTTTTCAACCTGGAGCTGAAACGGGATTTTCTTTTCCTGCAGCACGATCCGGACTTTACGGCCGTAGGGGCTGGTAAGGGAGGTGACGAGTTTCATGGTGTGAATCGGCCGTGATGAGTCGGCGCATTATCCACTGTCGCCGGCACGACACCAACCCGTTCGCGCGGATTGGTCAGGCCTCCGGCCTTGAACCGGGCTGGCCTTGCAGTTTCAGACGTTACAGTCAGGCTGCACTTAGCGGGCGTGTTCGACGATGAACCGCTTGATCGCATTCACATCGGCATCCATGACGTGCTTTTTCTGCGGCTGCGCTTCCAGGTCTTTCAACTCGGCCGGGCGCACCGGCTCGATGCCGAGCGCCTCGCGGATGGCGTCGTCGAACTTGGCGGGCTGCGCGGTTTCCATGCAGATCAACGGCACGCCGGGTTCGCGGTGTTCCATGCCCACTTTCAGGCCGTCGGCGGTGTGCGGATCGATCATGGTGCCGTACACCTCGTACACGGTGCGGATGGTGTCGAGGCGGTTGGCGTGGTTGCTCGAGCCCGAAACCATGCCGAACTCAGCGACGCGCTTGAACAGGTTGCCTGCTTTAACATCGGGGTAGGCATTCAGATCGAAGCTGCCGCCGGATTCGACCGCGCTCCACAGGCTGCGAATCCTGGCAGCGTCGCGTCCGGTCAGGTCGAAGATGAAACGCTCGAAGTTGGACGCCTTGGAAATATCCATTGACGGGCTGGAGGTGTGCTTCGTTTCCGGACGCGGACGGTACACGCCAGTCTTGAAGAACTCGTCGAGCACGTCGTTCTCGTTGGTGGCGACGATCAGCTTGTTGATCGGCAGTCCCATCTGGCGCGCGATGTGGCCGGCGCAGACGTTGCCGAAATTGCCCGACGGCACCGAGAACGACACGCTCTGGTCGTTGCTGTGGGTCGCCGCGAAATAGGCCTTGAAGTAGTACACGCTCTGCGCCGCGACGCGCGCCCAGTTGATCGAGTTGACTGCGCCGATGTGGTGCTTCGTCTTGAAATCGAGGTCGTTCGACACGGCCTTGACGATGTCCTGGCACTGGTCGAACACGCCGCGGATCACCAAGTTGTGGATGTTGGCATCCTGCAGCGCGTACATCTGCGCCTGCTGGAAACGCGTCATGCCGTGCTCGGGCGACAGCATGAACACGCGCACGCCTTTCTTGCCACGCATCGCGTATTCGGCGGCGGAGCCGGTGTCGCCGGAGGTGGCGCCGAGAATGTTCAGTTCGCCGCCGGTTTTTTCCAGCGCGTACTCGAACAGGTTGCCGAGCAGCTGCATCGCCATGTCCTTGAACGCCAGCGTCGGGCCGTTCGACAGCGCCAGCACGTGCAGGCCGGGCTCCAGGGTTTTCAGCGGGGTGATGTCGGCCGCGTTCTCGCCGTTGGTGGTGTAGCGGTAGACGTCGGCGGTGTAGGTTTTATTGATCAGCACGCGCAGGTCGTCGTGCGGGATGTCGTCGATCAGGCGCGACAACACCGCAAACGCCAGGTCGGCGTAGCTCATGCCACGCATCGCCGCGAGCTCGTCGGTGCTGAAGTGTGGATACGCTTCCGGCACGTAGAGGCCGCCATCGCTGGCCAGGCCGCCAAGCAGAATTTCGGAGAAGCGGAGTTGCGGAGCGAGGCCGCGCGTGCTGAGGTAGTTCATTGCCTGACCTTTTTTACTTGGACGCCAGTTCTTCGAGGCGGATGCGCATCACCTTGCCCGCCACGGTATCGAGCGCCTCGATCTTGGCGATCGCGGCGTTGACGTTCTTCTCCACCGTGATGTGGGTCAGCAGGATGATGTTGACCTGCACCTCCCCTTCGGCGGGCTCCTTCTGCACCATGGCGTCGATCGAGATGTTGCTGTCGGCCAGGATGCGGGTGATGTCGGCCAGCACGCCGGGGCGGTCGAAGGCGCGCAGGCGCAGGTAATACGCGGTGCGTACTTCGTCCATCGGCAGAATCGGCGTGTCGGACAACTGATCGGGCTGGAACGCCAGATGCGGCACGCGATGATGCGGGTCGGCAGTGTGCAGGCGCGTGACATCGACGAGGTCGGCCACCACTGCCGAGGCGGTCGGCTCGGCGCCGGCACCGGCGCCGTAATACAGCGTCGAACCGACGGCGTCGCCCTTCACCAGCACGGCGTTCATCGCGCCGTCGACGTTGGCGATCAGGCGGCGCTCGGGGATCAGCGTGGGGTGCACGCGCAACTCGATACCGGCTTCGGCACGGCGGGCAATGCCCAAGAGCTTGATGCGATAGCCGAGTTCTTCGGCGTACTGCACGTCCTCGCGCGTGAGCTTCGAGATGCCTTCGGTGTAAGCCTTGTCGAACTGCATCGGGATGCCAAAGGCAATTGCCGACAGGATGGTGAGCTTGTGCGCGGCGTCGATGCCTTCGATATCGAAGGTCGGGTCGGCTTCGGCGTAGCCCAGGGCCTGCGCCTGTTTCAGCACGTCGGCAAACGCCGCGCCCTTGTCGCGCATTTCGGTGAGGATGAAGTTGCTGGTGCCGTTGATGATGCCGGCCAGCCACTCGATGCGGTTGGCGGTGAGGCCTTCGCGCAGCGCCTTGATGATGGGGATGCCACCGGCGACCGCCGCTTCGAACGCGACCATCACGCCCTTGGCCTGCGCCGCCGCGAAGATTTCGTTGCCATATTTGGCGACCAGATGCTTGTTGGCGGTGACCACGTGCTTGCCGTTGTGAATCGCCTGCAGCACCAGTTCGCGCGCCGGCTCCAGGCCGCCGATCAGTTCCACCACGATATCGATTTCGGGATCGTCGACCACGTCGAACGGGTTGATCGTCAGCGGCAGATCGCCCGCCAGCGCTTTCGCTTTTTCAAGATCGCGCACTGCAGCACGTACTACGCGAATTTCGCGCCCGGCGCGCCGGGTGATTTCTTCAGCATTGCGGCGCAGCACGGTCAGCGTGCCGCCACCGACCGTTCCCAGGCCCAGCAGGCCGACGTTGATGGGTTTCATTAAATAGTCTCAGTCAAAAAATGGAAATCAACGATGCGTGCGATTGCGATCAAGGAAGCGGCTCATGCGCCCGATCGCTTCGGTCAGGTCTTCTTCATGCGGCAGGAACACCACCCGGATGTGATCCGGGTGCGGCCAGTTGAAGCCGCTGCCCTGCACCACCAGTACGCGTTCCTCTTCCAGCAGGTTGAGGATGAACTTCTGGTCGTTGCTGATGTGGTACTGCCTGGGATCCAGCCGCGGAAACAGATACATCGCCGCCTTCGGCTTGACGCACGACACGCCGGGAATCAGCGTCAGCAGTTCGTGGGCCAGATCGCGCTGGCGCGTCAGGCGTCCGCCCGGCGCGACCAGGTCGTTGATGCTCTGGTAGCCGCCGAGCGCGGTCTGGATTGCGTACTGCCCCGGCACGTTGGAACACAGGCGCATCGACGCCAGCATCCCCAGGCCTTCGAGGTAATCCTTCGCGTGACGCTTGTCGCCCGACACGATCAGCCAACCCGAGCGGTAGCCGCAGGCGCGGTAGTTCTTCGACAGGCCGTTGAAAGTCACGATCAGCACATCGTCCGCCAGCGAGGCGATCGAGGTGTGCGTCACGCCGTCGTACAGCACCTTGTCGTAGATTTCGTCGGCATAAATGATGAGCTGGTGCTGGCGCGCGATTTCCACGATTTCCAGCAACAACTCGGTCGGGTACAGCGCGCCGGTCGGGTTGTTGGGGTTGATGACGACGATGGCGCGCGTGTTCGGCGTGATCTTGGCACGGATGTCGTCCAGATCCGGCAGCCAGCCAGCGCCCTCGTCGCACAGGTAGTGGCGCGGCTTGCCGCCGCCCAGGCTCACCGCCGCCGTCCACAGCGGATAGTCCGGCGCCGGCACCAGCACTTCGTCGCCGTTGTTGAGCAAGGCCTGCATCGACATCACGATCAGCTCGGAGACGCCGTTGCCGATGAAGATATCGTCGATCTGCACCCCCGCAATGCCCTTGCGCTGCGTCTCGTGCATGATCGCCTTGCGCGCGGAGAACAGGCCTTTTGAATCGCTGTAGCCGGAGGCGTTCGGCAGATTCAGGATCACGTCCTGCACGATTTCTTCCGGCGCTTCGAAGCCGAATGGCGCGGGATTGCCGATATTCAGCTTGATGATGCGCTGGCCTTCTTCTTCCATCTGTTTGGCGCGCGCCATCACCGGCCCGCGGATGTCGTAGCAGACGTTATCGAGCTTGGCCGATTTATGGATGGTGCGTAAGCATGGCTTGTTGTCAGCCGTCACGTTGAGTTCCCAGTGTGCGTAGAATCATGGCGCGTAAAATCAAGATAAAACAACGCCTTGGAAAACCAGCGATTTTACCGGACGCATCCAGCCCCGGCAAACGTCCTGCGACGCTCTACCCCTGTTTCAGGATGCCGCTCAGGCCATGGACGGTTCAACCTGAAAGCCACAGTTGACTATTCGTCCCACAATTCAAGAGCCGCATGTGTACTTGGATTTTTGGATCAAGCGCGCGGCTAACCCGGCTTGTGTCCGGGGAGCAGCCGTCTGAAAGTGCTTGCGAGGATGCGCAATGGAAATTTGCATAGACGCAGACTAGGGTTGCGTTTCTGGCTCTCCAGCCAGGCGTGCAAGGCCGCGTTGTTCTGGCCGTGGGCTTGCAGGTAATACGCCAGATTGAAGTAGGCTCCCGCACTGGCGTGTCGAAACGTCTTGCGCAAATGCGGATGGAAATTCGCCTCTGTCTGGAATCCGCTACCCAGGCGTTCGCGAATTTCGATACTGGAACGCAGGTGTTTGAGGGTAGTCTCGGCCTGCGAAAAGAAGCCCTGACCTGCGGCCCGCTGACGATACAGCGCGCTCTGGTTGAGCAAGGTTGGGCCATCCAGCGCCGCGCGTAGCGCCCAATCGCAGTCCCATAAAATACAGTGTTCGGTATAGTCGCCTATGCGCTGGAATGCGCTGGCGCGAACGACAATGCGCTGGAATCCCATGGGCACGGTCAGCAGCAGCGCATCAACCAGTGCCGGGCCGAATACCAATGCTTCCGGTTCGACTTCCCGACCTTCTGCATGGTCAAGCAAGCGACGCATGGCCAGTTCGTAGTTTTGCGTCCCACCACTGCTGTAGGGGCCAAACCAAGCCACAGCCATGAAGGTAACGTCAACCTCGTGATGACGCGACAGTAAATTCAAGGCCCGTTCAAGATAGCCCGCTGCATACAGGTCATCATCATCCAGAAAGGCCAACAGCTCCCCGCTGGCAGCATGCGCACCGGCATTTTTGGCGGCGGCACCGCCGAGCGATTGATTGTGGCGCACAACCCGGATCGGAATGCCGTCCGGAGTGTTGAAGTCGGCTGCATTGACCGGAGGGCTGGAGGCATCATCAACAATGATGATTTCCAGCGGCAGGCGAGTTTGCAGACACACGCTATCGACTGCCTCGCGCAGCAATTCAGGCCGATTATGGGTTGGGATGACAACCGATACAGTCGAGCTCACGGCTAGCTACCGCGGCTGGAAATGGCGCGAAACAGGGCATGACCAAAACCACGCCAGGCTTGCGCTGAGGCGGGATGATTGGCGAGAGCGGCGCAGGCCGCGTGCAGCGCGGCGGCGTGATTGCCGAGTTGGCCATTCGCCCAAGCGGCACTCAATCGGCTATCACGCAAGCGTGTCTGGTAGAAGTGCTGCAATTCGGGTTGGGCGCGGGCGGTTACTGCGGCGGCTATGGCTTGCAGTGCGGTCAACCTCGCCAGACCGGCCTTGAGTTGATAAGCCGACTGACGCGTAGCCTGCGCCGCGTGCCGCCGATACGACAACAGCGTATGTGGGTTGTAAATGAAAGACCCGCGCGCCGCCATCTCCAGCCATAGCGCGTCATCCTCGTAGCCACGCATGGCCGTTGTCTGATTGAAGCCGCAGGTCGCTTCGAAGGCGGCGCGGCGCAGCAGCACCAGGCCCGGCGTGACGATGCACGGGCCATGCAACAGTGCGCGCAAAATATCGCCGGACGGGCGCGGGTAACCCAACGCCCCTGTCATAGCGGTGATCTGCCCGGTTTCATCTATGGTGCGGTGGTCGCAATACACTGCATCGGCACCGTCAAACCGGGTCAACAAAGCACCCTGTTGCGCCAGGAAATCAGGATCGAGTAGGTCGTCGCTATCGAGGAATAGCAGCAAGTCGCCACGCGACAGCCGGGCGCCGGTATTGCGCGCTGCGGCTTGACCAGCATTCTGTTGATGGAAAACCTGAATACGACTGCCATAAGCGCTCAACAACTCGGGCGTAGTGTCGGTAGACCCATCGTTGATGACAATGATTTCTGCAGGTGCGACGGTTTGTGCGAGCACGCTGTCGAGCGTTGCCGCGATGAATGCCTCGGCGTTATAGGCTGGGATGATGATGCTGACGCTCGGGGGCATGGCAACATTCAGGCAGCGGTTAACTGACTGCGGAAATAGGCAATGGTTTGCCGAAGTCCGGCATCCAGCGTCACGGTGGGTTGCCAGTCCAGTGCTGCCTTGGCCAGCGTGATGTCGGGACAACGCTGGCGTGGGTCATCCTGCGGCAGCGGCTTGAACACTAGCTCGGCATCGCTGCCCACCAAGCGCAGCACGTGCTGCGCGAGTTCGAGGATGGTGAATTCAGTCGGATTGCCCAGGTTGACTGGCCCGGTGAACTGGTCCGGGCTATTCATCAGGCGGATCAACGCATCAACCTGATCATCGATGTAGCAGAACGAGCGGGTTTGCAAGCCATCGCCATACAGCGTGATAGGCTGGCCTTGCAGCGCCTGCATGATGAAATTGGACACCACACGGCCATCGTCCGGGTGCATGCGCGGACCGTAGGTGTTGAAAATACGCGCGACCTTGATGCGCAGCTTGTGCTGGCGGTAATAGTCGAAAAACAGTGTTTCGGCGCAGCGCTTGCCCTCGTCGTAACAGGCGCGCGGGCCGATCGGATTTACGTGCCCCCAGTACGGCTCTTGTTGCGGGTGCATTTCCGGGTCACCGTACACTTCGCTGGTCGAGGCTTGTAGGATCTTTGCACGCAGCCGCTTGGCCAGCCCAAGCATGTTGATCGCGCCATGCACGCTGGTCTTGGTGGTCTGCACCGGATCGTTCTGGTAATGGATCGGCGATGCCGGACAGGCCAAATTGTAGATTTCATCGACCTCGACAAACAGCGGAAAGGTAACGTCATGACGCAGCAGCTCAAAATGCGGGTGGTCGAGCAGATGCAGGATATTGTCGCGCGTGCCGGTGTAGAAATTATCAGCGCACAGGATGTCGTGGCCTTCCCCCAGTAAGCGTTCGCAGAGATGTGAACCGATGAAGCCTGCGCCACCAGTGATGAGGATGCGCTTACGTGCATGACAGCCGCGTTGCATGGAAACTCCCTGTTATGGTGATGCCAAGCCTATTATTGCCGGTGTATTTGACCTTATCCCCCAAAGAGACTGCAAGCACTTTACGCCCGCAACGCCCTGCGACACAGGAAAGCGAATCTGCTAAGGTTTCGACATGAAACTGCATCTCAATACCGACGCCGGGCAGCGGCTGTTCACCGGCTACGGCACCGATCACGTCCTGATCAACGAGCAGCGCTTCGGCACCAGTTTGCTACTCTCCGCTCAAGGCATCGAGATCGCGCCCTGGGCCGGGCTGGGATTTGACGCCCTTACCGCAGGCCATTTCGAGTGGCTGGCCCAGCACAAGCTGGACATCCTGCTGCTCGGTACCGGCACCCGCCTGCGCTTTCCCCACCCTTCGCTCACACGCGCCCTGATCGATGCACGCATCGGTCTGGAAGTGATGGACATCGGCGCGCTATGCCGCACCTACAATTATCTTGCGGCCGAAGGGCGCAGCGTGGGGGCGGCGGTGTTGATCGAACCGGCTATGCCGGCTTGAGCTGGAGGCGGCCGTAGCTGGCGCATTGCAGCAGTTTGAGCGATTTCACGTCGGCTTGGCATCCCGCAGCAGCGCTGAATGATGATCCAGCGCCCAGCGCGTCTTGGTCTGCTGTTCGCTGTCCCGCTCGGCGCCCACTTCGGCCAGAAACGCCATGAAACCCGCGATGGCGACCGCGGCCTGGATCACCGGGACCTTGATCGACATCTCCATCAAACGCGCACCGTCCTGCCGCTTCCACAGTTCGGCGGTGATGCGCCAGGGACAAGCCGGATCGTCGAACTTCCAGCGATGCGCCTGCAGCGGACCGAGAACGCTCAACGTGTCATAGTCGATGTGCTGTTTGCCGATGGCGGCAAGAAAGTCTTCCTGCTCCTGGGTGAACAGCCTGGCAATGCCCTTTTCCCCGGCGACCACCTGCTTGATCAGGCCGTTTTCCAACGGCATGGTCAGCGAAGCCGATTTGACCATGCCAGTCTCGCTAGCATCGGCCTCGAGCTTGAACCCGTCATATTTGCGCCAGTCCTGCGGCACATCGGCCGGGATGACCGGACGGAACTTCACGGTGCTGTCGTCTTCTTCGCCGACGATGCGCCGTGCCCGGGCGATCATCCCGGCCTTGAACAGATCGAGGTCCGGGGTATCGAAGAAATAGATATGGCGCTCCTCGTCGTTGTCGATGCTCAGCTTGTAATGTTGCAACGCGGCATCGATCTGATGGTCCGGAATCGTCGCCTTGATCTCGATGGCATCGACGCCGTCGAGCTTTTGGGCGACCTGGCCGCGGGTGGCGGCACCCCGTTTCACGGCAGTACTCATGTTGAATTTTCCTTGGGAAAATGCCTGAACAGCGGCCCGACATTCAGCGACGGATGGCATTCATCCTAGACATCGCAGACGCTAATTCAATCGGATCACTTGCCCTTGCTGCAGGGCGGACAGCGTCCAGTCCGGTGCGGCCCGGCGCAGTTCAGCCATGATCGCCGCCTCGTTACCGGGTTTGAGATGGGTAATCCAGACCTGCGGGCGCGGGCCAAGCCGCGCCAAGTCGGCGGCCAGCGAATCCGGCCAGTGGTGCTGCGAATCCCGCGCGATATCGGCGAGTGCGTTTTCGAACGAGGTTTCGACGATGAGGTGGCGCAGTTCGGGGATGGTGTTCAGCGCCGCGACAAAGGCCTCGCTGCGGGTGGTGTCACCGCTGAACACCAGGCTGCCGGCCGGGGTGCGAATCTCGAATGCGCACGCCGGCACCACATGCTGCACCGGCAGCGGAATAAAGCTGCGCGGCCCCAGCGTGCAGCTTTCGCCCAGCGACAAAGGCTCGAAGCGCAGCCACGGCGCGGCGGCGCTGGGGATTTCGCGAAAATCCGGCCACAGCCGCCCGTTGAACAGATCCGTCGCCAGAATATCCAGCACGGCCGGCAAGGCGTGCACTACGACCGGGGTGCGGCGCTGTTCGCCCACCGCGTCGAGCAGCAGTGGCAGGCCCAGCACGTGGTCGAGATGCGAGTGGGTAAGGAAGACGTGATCGATCGTCTGCAGCTGTTCCAGACTGAGCGTAGTGATGCCGCTGCCGGCATCGACCAGGATGTCGTCGTCGACCAGAAAGCACGTGGTGTGACGCCCGCTGCCGATGCCGCCGCTGCAACCGAGGATGGTGAATTTCATGGCGGGTTCCAAGGCTGATTATTTGGTCGAGTATACAAATACGCCATCCCAGTCTGCGGGCGGCGGCGCGGCGCGAAAATGCGCGATGCGTTCCAGATAAACAGTGTAGAGCGTGCGGGGTGCGTGCGCGTTGAGTGTGTGCAACGCGGCTTCGGCGGCGTCCCACTGCTGCGCCTGATAGTGGGCGAACGCCGCTTCGAACGCAGCGGCATCGGCTTGCAGCGCATCCGGCAAACCCGTCTTCGTGCCGAGCGGCTCGAAGATCACCACCGGCAGCGCCTTGCCCTTGACGCGTACCGTATCGACTTTCATGAAGGCATGCAACGGATCGGCCTCGACGGTCGCCTGGGTGACCAGGATGCCGACGCCGTATTGCTTGGTGATGCCTTCGAGCCGCGAACCGAGGTTCACGGCGTCGCCCATCACGGTGTAGGACTGGCGAAATTCCGAGCCCATGTTGCCGACGCTCATGCGCCCGGTATTCACGCCGATGCCGATTTTTACCTCGGGCCAGTTGCGTGCGGCGAACTCGCGGTTGAGCTGCGGCAAGGCGGCCTGCATGTCGAGCGCAGTCTGCACTGCGCGGCTGGCGTGATCGCTCAAATCCACCGGCGCGTTCCAGAACGCCATGATGGCGTCGCCGATGTATTTGTCGATGGTGCCGCGCTGCTGCTGCACGATGCGTGTCATCGTCGACAGATAAGCGTTGAGCACCTCGGCCAGTTCGGCGGGCGGCAGCTTCTCGGAAAAATCGGTGAAGCCGCGGATGTCGGAAAACAGCACACTCATCTCGCGCGACTGTCCTGCCATGGTGTAGTGCGCCGGGTCCAGACTCATCTCGGCCGCCAGTTCGGGCGGCACGTACTGGCCGAACAATTTGGTCATCTGGCGTTTGCTGCGCGTCGTGGCAAAAAAACCATACCCGGTATTCAGCACATACAGCCCCGCCACGGTGAGCATCGGCGCCGCCAGCGGCACCACCCAGAAGCGCGACCATGCCGCCACATATGCAGCCGCCAGAGCGGCCAGCAGCGCCAGCACAGTGGCCAGGCCAACCAGCGGGCTGACGCGCAGCAACACCACGCTCAGCAGGCCTCCCAGCAGCAGCACCGCCAGCAGGCGCGCGTCGTTCGCCCACGGTGGTGTGATGCGCGTGGTGCCGTCGAGCATGCCTGCGAGCAGATGCGCATGGATCTCGACTCCGGGAAAACTGTTGGAGAACGGGGTCACCCGCAAATCGGTGAGCCCAGGCGCGGTGGAGCCCACCAGAACAATGCGGTTTTCCAGTTGCGCCGGCGGTACCGTGCCTGCCAGCACCGCGCCTGCCGAAATATAGGGAAACGGCGCGCCCGCGCGATACGGCACGTATACCTCACCCTCGGCGCCCAGCGGCACGCGCAGGCCGCCCACTTCCAGCCACGGCGTGGCGTAGTGCCGCCCCGCCACGCGCGATCGATCGGCCCCGGCCGCCACCGGTTCCGCGCCGAACGCCACCCGCAAGGTCGAGGTGGACAAGGCCAGATAGGTGCCCGCACGATACGGCGTCAACAGCGGCATTTGCCGGGCGGTGCCGTCGGCATCGGCTCGCATGTTGAAAAATCCCGCGCCCTGCGCCGCGTTCTGCAACAGCGCCAGATTCGCCCCATAGCCGCTGGGCGCGTCGCTGCCCTGGGCCTGCGGCAGTGAAGGCGGCGGCAGCGTGCCGCTTCTGGCGTCGCCCATGCCGGCGGGGATGAAGTAATAACCGAGCGAAACCGGGCGTCCGCTCAACGCCTGGGCAAAGCGGGCGTCGTAGTCGAGGCGCGGCGCAAGTTGTTTCAGGGCTGTCTGAAAATCGCGGCTGGCAGCCAGCTCGTGCTGCGCCAGCTGCTGCAGGGAGGCGAGCCCGGAACTGCTGTCGGGCTCGGCGAATACCACGTCGAACCCGACCGCCGCCACGCCGTAACGGTCGAACAGCTGATCCATCAACAGGGCCATCCGATCGCGGCTCCATGGCCAGCGGCCGACGCTTTTCAGGCTGGCTTCGTCGATGTCGATAATGGCGATGCGGTCGTCCGGCCCGGACGGTGCCGTCCGATGCAGGGTCGTGTCATACAGCCAGGCTTCGGCGCGCTGCATCGGCGCGATCACCCACAGTCCCGCCACATGCGCCGCCATCAGCAACACGAACAGCGCCGACAGCGCGGCCTGTACCCACCGCGACGACAGCGGCTTCACGGGATGCGGTAGAAACGCTTGGCCAAGTCTTTGCCCTGCAGCGCGTCGAACTGCCCGCCCACCGACTCGCCCAGGGCGGTCAGGCGGTCGGCCGGGTGCGGGTGGGTTTTGTACAGCAGGCTGGTGCGTTCATCTTTTGCAGGCAGCCCGGCCAGATCCTGCAGCACGTCGGGCAGACCCCATGGGGTATAGCCCGCGCGCGCCGCGTACACCATGCCGATGCGGTCCGCCTCGTATTCGGCCTGCTTGTCGAGCCCGCGCGCCATCATTTCAGCGCCGTTGCCGATCAGGTTTTGCACCGCCTGGTCACTGCTTTTCGCCTTGCTGCCCGCCACCTGACCCAGCGCACCGATCAGGCTCGACTGCTTGAGCACCTTGAGATGATGCCGCTGGGTGACATGGGCAATCTCGTGCCCCAGCACCCCGGCCAGTTCGGCCTCGTTGTTCAGCCGCCGATACAGGCCCTTGGTCACGAACACGTAGCCGCCCGGCGCGGCAAAGGCGTTGATGTCTTCGGTGTCGAGCACGCCGAAGCGCCACGCCAGCCCCTTGCTGCCGCTTTGCAGCGCCACCCAGTTGCCGACCTGGTTGACGTATCGCTGCAGCTTGTCGTCGCGCACCAGCGGCACCGCGCCCAGCAGGTCGCCCGACACCTGCTTGCCGATGCGGCTTTCCTGCTCGGGGGTGTAGTCGCCGAACAAGGCAAAGCCCAGCTGGTTGACATCGATTTTCTGTTTGGCGGGCGACGTGGCCGTGCCGGGCTGCGTCGCCGGCTCGGCTTTGGGCGCCGGTTGGGAGGATTTGTTCAACTCCTGGTTCAAACGCTCTTCCAGCGCCTTGCCCAGATCGAATCCATGCGCCGTCCCGCCCAGCGCCAGCATCGAAACCAGCAGTGCAATCGTCCGGGTCTTCATTTAATTCACCTCCCACGTAGACGGCGAAGCCGGCGCCTGCGCGGGCTTTGGCTCGACCAGCAGCGGCAGCTTGACTGCGACCAGCCCCGCCTGCCCGGCAAAGCTTCTGCCCTGCGCCGGCGTCATCGTCCATTTGTCCAGTCGGGCCAGTTCTTCCGCATTGAAGCTGGCCTTTTTCAGATCTTCCTCGTTCAGACCACGCAGGCCCGCCACCGCCACCACCCGGCTCGGATCCGATTTCGTGGTCGCCGCGCCCACCACATCGCCGAGGCCGCTACCGCCGAGGCCGCCGGCACCGACGCGCACCGACAGCAAGCGCATCCAGCCGCTTGTCTTGCCGGAGGTGACGCGCAGCCAGCCGCCTTGCTTGGCCAGCACCGTGACACTGGCGCCTTTGGCTGCGCTGCCCGCCACGCTGGCCGTCGCGCTGGGCTGGCTATAAATCTTGTCGGTGCGCAGCACGGTGCCGGACGCCGCCAGCGCAGCACTGGTCGTGGCCATCAGCAGCAGCAAGGCTGCCGGAATCGTATTAGGTTTCATCATGTTGCTATCTCCGTCGAACGGTAAAACTGTATGACCTGCCACCTGGGGAGGCAAGCTGCATCGAAAGCGTTAAGATGCCGCGATGAACTTCCTTGCGGCCTCCATCGAATCCCTCGGCGCCAAGATTGTGGGCGGGCTGAACGTGGGCTATGGCCTGTTCGCCTTGCTGACCGAAGCCGTGCTGGCCCTGCTCGACCGCAACACCTGGAACCGCGCCACCTTCGACGTGGTGATCAAGCAGGTGTATTTCACCGCAGTGCAGATTCTGCCGGTTTTCCTGACCTATGCGCTGGTCATTTCGTGGCTCATCATCAGCATCATCCTCACCACCGCGCGCGACTTCGGTCTGACCGAATTCGCCAGCGAAATGACGATCCGGGTGCTGGTACTCGAACTGCTGCCCTTTCTCACGGCACTCTACATCGCCTTGCGCTCCGGCAGCGCAATGAATACCGAGATCGCGCTGATGCAGGTCAACAATGAGCTAGACGCCCTGGCGCATTGCAAGGTTCCGCCGATGCAGCTCGAATTCCTGCCACGCCTGATCGGCGGGGTGGTGTCGGTGGTCGCACTGGCCACGCTGGCCGGCCTGCTCGCGCTGCTGATGGCTTATCTGGCGATCTACGGCCTGAACCCGGCCGGGTTCGACCCGTTCACCCGCACCCTGGCGAAAATTTTCGATTTCCGGATCGTCGCCGGCCTGTTTTTCAAATGCGCGTTGTTCGGGCTGGCGGTGACGCTGATCCCGATCACGGCCGGACTGGAAACGCCCAAAAAGCTTTTCATGGTGCCGGTCTCGGTACTGCGCGGCATGATGCGGGTGTTCTTCGCCATTGTGGTGATCGAGGTGGTGTCATTAGCGCTCAAATACATCTGACGCCGTTCGCCGACCGCGCTGCGCTGCTGGCGGCGGTTGCCGAACTCGGCGACGACGTGGCGCGGGTCGCCTTCGACCTGCCGCTGCGCGCGAACCTGTCCGCGCTCGACAACATCGCGCTGATTCCGCTGTATCAGCGGCATTACAGCGCGGACGAAGCCGCCCGTCAGGCGCACGCGCTGCTGGCCCAACTGGGGCATGCCGGGATCGCTTCGCTGCGCGACCCCGACCTGACGCCCGCGCAGCGATTCGTGACCCAGCTGGCGCGCGCACTTATGCTCAAGCGTCCCCGACTGGTGATCGACCGCCCCGGCGCGACGCTTTACGATGTGCCCTATCCGGGTTTCATCCGCCAGCTGGCGGCGCAGACCGACACCCCGGGCACCTGGGAAATTTACGATTTCAGCTGGAACCAGCCTCTTTATTCAGAATGAAAACACTGCATTTCAAGGTAGGACTGTTTGCGCTGGCCACCCTGTTGCTGGGGACGGCATTTCTGCTGTATCTGATGTATGCACGCGGCTATTTCGAACACACCTACCGGCTGCAACTCGCCGCCGCCAGTGCCGATGGCGTCGCGCCCGGCATGCCGCTGGTCTTTTCCGGCATCCAGATCGGCAACGTCACTTCACTGGGGCTGAACGACGGCGGCGGTATCGTCATCCAGCTTGAACTGCCGGAATCCCAGGCCAAATGGCTCAAGCAGGACAGCATCTACACCCTGGACAAACCCCTGCTCGGCAGCCCGAAGATCAGCGTGGATTCCGGCAATCTCGGCGGCGAGCCGCTGCCCGAGAATTCCACCATGCTGCTGCTGACGCCCGACATCAGCAAGGACATCCCGCTGCTGATCGCTCGCGTCAATGCGATTCTCGCCAACGTCGAACACATCACGCGCAAGGACGGCGAAGTCAACGCCAGCCTCGCCAACATCCAGACCGTGACCGGACGCATGACGGGCGAATACGGCATGCTCGAAGGCGTGCTCGGCAGCCCGGAAAAAGCCCGCAGCGTGACCGACTCACTCGAGCAGACCCGTGCGCTCATCGGTAAGCTCGACAGCCTGGCACTGAAAATGGACAGCATGGCGGGCAAGGCCGACCAGTGGCTGTTCGCACCCGACGGCGTCGCCGCCAGTACCCGAGATTCGCTGGCCCAGGTCCGGCTCATGCTCGACGACGCGCAGTCCAGCCTGAAAAAGGCCGACGCGCTGATGAGCAACGCAGTTGCCATCTCCGCCGACGTCAAGGCCGGCACCCAGGATCTCGCCGCCCTGCGCGCCGAGATCGACGACGCCGTGCGCAAAGCCAACGCACTGGTCGAGAAGATCAACAACGTCTGGCCATTCGCGCGCGAGCCCGAGGTCAAGCTGCCATGAAATCTGTTTTTGCTTTCGCCTGCATGGTTCTGCTCACCGCCTGCGGCAGTGGCGGACCCCCGCCTCCCGACTGGAAATCCGATGCAGCAGACTTTATCGAGCGGTATCAGAAGCATGCGCTGCGCGGCGAAAACGTCCTCGCCGAGCGCTATTTCCAGCAGGCCATCCAGGCCACCGGCGGCGCCGGACGCATCGCCGACACCGCGCAGCTGTGGCTGGTGCGCTGCGCTACCCGCCGCGCCATGCTGATCGACGACGCCTGCGCCGACTATGCCCGGCTGGCCGGAGCCGAACCCGATGCCACGCAAGAATCCTATTACCGGTTTCTGACCTTGCGCTGGGATACGCTCGACAGCAGCTTGTTGCCGCAGCAGCATCGGGAACTGGTCAGCGCGTCGGCAAGCGCTCGTCCCGCCCTGCTGTCCGGCATTGACGACCCGCTGGCCCGCCTGCTCGACGCCAGCCTGCTCGTCATGCGCCAGGAAGCCGACGCCAGCACCCTGGGCCTGGCGACTGAAACAGCGTCCACCCAGGGCTGGCGACAGCCGCTTCTGACTTACCTCAAACTGCAGCAAACGCGGGCCGCGTCACAAGGCGATGCAGCCGCATCCGCGCGCCTCGCCCAGCGCATTCAACTGGTCGAGCAGAGCCTCTTGGCGGAACCATAAACAAGGTTGGCGAACCCATAAACAGGGCTGTTTTGCCCATAAGAAAAAGTCGTTTCCGGGCTGCTGAAAAAATGACGATTGCATTGACAAGCCAACACGGCATCGTTACCTTCCTGTGTCGAAGCGTCACGCGCCTTCGCAAATCTACCAAGCTGTAACCAAATACTTAAATGGAGGAGTCCCATGAAATACGCATCAATCGCCCTGGCGGCCGCAGCCGTTTTCTCTACCGCAACCCATGCTGCTACCCCTATGTGGTCTGACGAATACACCACTCAGGCATGCGAGACCTGGAACAAGGACGCCACCCTGACCACGGGTCTGGGCGACAAATGGATCAAGAATGACGGCGGCCGCGGCTTCAAGACCATTCGCATCTACCGCACCGAATGCGGCGAAGCGACCCAGACCGAAATGAAGATCGTGCCCAAGGATGGCAAGGCGATTTGCGAATACGGCGGCGCACCCAAGGCTGCCAAAATGGAATACGCGTTCGACTATACGATGCACGCCACCACCGAAAAGTGGACTGAAATGGGTGCAGGCGAATACGGCCCGATGAAGGCGATGATGTTCGGCCGCCTCAAGTTCGTCGGTCCCAAAGTGGAAGCGATGACCGTGATGGGTCCGTTCGAAACCTTCCTGAAACTGCCGGGCAAAATTGCCGGCGACAAGGCCTGCCCTGCCAAGTAAGCAGGACGCGCATAAAAAACCGGGGATTCCCCGGTTTTTTTACGCCTGTGTCAAATGCAGGTCAGATCTCAATGAACGGTCCCGGTTTTGACGTCGAGCGGTCGCCCGTTGTGGATTTCCTCGGGTGTCGCGTCGCGGATATCCACCACGTTCACCAGACAGGTCACGGTCTGGCCGGCCAGGGAAGGATTGCCGTCCAGGGTGAGCTGACCGTTCTCGATCGCCGTCACATAAAACACCTTGGTTTCACCCGACGCGTTCTCGAACAGGACTTCCGCCCCCACCCGGTGAAATTCCGGCGGCACGTTTTCAAGTGTGTCCACAAACACCAGGCTTTCGTCGCGCACGCCGTATCCGTCCTCTGGTGGCAGGGTGATTTCAATCCGCTCGCCGATCTTGCGGCCCGCCACGGCCGCTTCGATGGCGGGCAGAATGCCGCTGTTCGCACCCTGCACATACCCCACTGGGAGATCGTGCTGTTCGACGACCATGCCGCGCTGGTCCAAAATGGAATAGGTGATGAATACGAGTTTATGACGTGCTACGGTAACCATGCTGTCTCATCCTGAACCGTCTAAAAGGGCGCTGCGCACGGCCGGACCGCCACCCGCACAGCGCGCTTATGATACCTTTGAAGCTCTCACAGCACACTGCCTGATCATGACGCCGCTCAAACAACTCCCTGCCTGGAAAGTTCTAGAACAGCACTTCAAGACAATGCGCACGTTCGACATGCGCACGGCATTCCGCGAGGACGCGCATCGCTTCGATCAGCTCTCGCTGCGCTGCGGCAACCTGCTGCTTGATTATTCGAAGAACCGCATCACTGCCGAAACCATGGCCCACCTGATGCAACTGGCCCGCGAATCCGACCTGGAGTCGACGCGCAACGCCATGTTCAGCGGCGAGCGCATCAACTTCACCGAGCGGCGCGCGGTGCTGCATGTGGCGCTGCGCGCGCCGACACGCCCGCGGCTGATGGTGGAAGGGGTGGATGTCGAGCACGAAGTCGCGCTGGTGCTGAAACGCATGCAGCACTTTGTCGAATCCATCCACAACGGCAGCTGGCGCGGCCACAGCGGCAAACCGATCCGCGACGTGGTCAATATCGGCATCGGCGGATCGGATCTCGGCCCGGCCATGGTCTGCGCTGCGCTCGACCATCACGCACTGGAGAGCGTGCGCGTGCATTTCGTATCCAATCTCGATCCCGCGCATCTGGCCACCACGCTCAAGCATCTGGACCCAGAGACCACGCTGTTCATCGTCGCCTCCAAAACCTTCACCACATTGGAAACCCTGGCCAACGCCAATTCGGCCAAGGCCTGGCTGCTGGCTGCGCTGCGTGCGCCGGCTGCAGTCGCCCGCCACTTTGTCGCCCTGTCGACCAACACCGAAGCGGTCGAGGCCTTCGGTATCGACCCGGACAACATGTTCATCTTCTGGGACTGGGTGGGCGGTCGCTATTCGCTGTGGTCGGCGATTGGGCTGTCGATCGCGCTGCAGATCGGCTGGGGCAATTTCCAGGCGCTGCTGGCCGGTGCCCATGCGATGGACGTCCATTTCAAGGAAGCGCCGCTGGAAGCCAACATGCCGGTCATCCTCGGCATGCTCGGCATCTGGTACGCCAACTTCTGGGGCACCGACACCCACGGCATCTTCCCCTACGACCAGCGGCTGCGTTTGCTGGTGCCGTTCCTGCAGCAACTGGACATGGAATCCAACGGCAAGAACGTCAACCGCGCCAACCACATGGTGAACTACAACACCGGCCCGATCGTCTGGGGCGCCCCCGGCACCAACGGCCAGCACGCGTTTTTCGAACTGATTCATCAGGGCACCCGCCTGATTCCCACCGATTTCCTGATGGCTGCGGTCAACCAGACCCCGCTGGCAGACCAGCACGAATGGCTGCTGGCCAACTGCATGGCGCAATCCGAGGCGCTGCTCAAGGGCAAGCCCCGCGGCGTGATCGAAGCCGAACTGATTTCCCAGGGCATGAGCCGCGAAGCCGCCCGGGCGCTGGCGCCGCACAAGGTGTTCCCGGGCAATCGCCCAAGCAACACCCTGCTCTACCAAAAACTCGACCCGCACACGCTGGGCATGCTGCTGGCGCTGTATGAGCACAAGATCTTCGTGCAGGGCGTGGTGTGGCAGATCAACAGCTTCGACCAGTGGGGCGTCGAGCTGGGCAAGCAGCTCGCCCCTCCGATTCGCGCCGCACTCAGTTCGGTGCGCGCGGTCGGCGAGCACGACGGCTCGACCCAGGGGCTGATCGCCGACATCCGCCGCCGGCGCGGACTCAGTACATAGAGCCTGATTCGGCAGGCAAGCGATACGGGGCCCGATTTCTGCTGAATCAGTACCTGACGCGTACCCGGTAGGTCAGCGTCGTCTGCCCCTCGGCCGGCACCGCCACTTTCCACTCGGCGGTGCCGGATGCCGCTTTGGCGTGGGGATGCGATTCGTTCACCATCACCCAGTCGCCCGGCATCGGCTCGCGCACGGTCACCGTCACTGCTTCCGGCTTGGCATTTTTCAGCACGATTTCGTAGGCCGACTCGAACAGATAGTTGTAGCGGCCGCTGCCTGCGAGTTTCTGGAATGCGGTCTGCTTCTTGTCGGCAGTCACGTCGAAGGCATCGCCCAGCTTGAGCCGCACGGTTTCGTTTTTCGGCGTGTGGTCGATGCGGTCTTCGCCGACGAACAGTGCATTGCCCTGGCTGTCCTTCTTGTAGACGCGGATGACGCCCTTGGGCAACGGTATGCCGAGCCCCTCGCCCTTGTTCTGGAAATCGACGAACACGCCGACCTTCAGCTTGCGGCCAATCTCGCCGACCTGCCCCGAGTAGTAATACTCCGCACCCTGCAGCAGGAACTCTTTCTTGACCGGCACCCGCGACGCCGCCATCAACGCCACCTGCTTGGTCTGGTTTTCCGCCAGGGTCGTCGGCCGCTGCAAACTATAGAGGTGGTACTCGAACAGCGATTCCTGCTGCATTTCGGCCGCATTGTCGACCTTGGCCGCCATTGCCATCATCGCGCGCGGTGCAGGCTGCTCCTCCTGCACCCGGTTGAGATCGCCCGCCACCAGCTGCAGTTTGGCGTTGGGGTAGGCGGCACCGCTCTGGTTATTCAGCGTCACCCAGCCGTTCAGGTCGAGCTGGCTGTCATCGGCGTTCAGCTCGGCCACGTAATCCGCGCGCCACGACAGGCCGCCGGTCAGATAGGACAGCTCCAGGTTCTGCACGCCGGCTGTCGGGTTGAGCAGGGTAATCACCAAGGTCGGCTTGTCGCGCAGGGTCTCGGGCACGCTCGGGAAAACCAGTCGTCCCGGCACCCCGGTTTCGATGCGGTCAGCGAATTTGAGCACTACCCCGTTATTGGTCGACAGCACCGTGGCGGTTTCCCGGGTTTCCAGACCGCTGGCGGGATTCGTCTTGACGACCATGACCTCAAGCCCGACATATTTATCCAGCAGCTTCTGCGGCGTCAGCAGATCGAAGTCGAAATTCTGTTCCTGCAGGCGAAACCCGGCCGGGTTCGACATGTTGCGCAGCTGCGCCGTTTCCGGCCGTATCTGCGCCGACACTTCACGCCAGGCCAGGCGGTTGAGTTCGCGATCCAGCCTGACCCGCCGCGCGTCTTTCACCAGTGCCAGATTGTCGTTGTAGATCGTCACCGCCACCGCTTGCTGATCGGCTAGCGTGCTCACGGTTTCATCATGCGGTGCAGCCCAGCTGGCTGGCGCGGCCGCCATCAAGCCCGCGACCACCATGCCCATGCAGTGTGTTGTCCTCATCCGGTTCTCCCTCCCGATAGCAATGACGTATCTTGACCGATGCAGGCGCAAAAGGGTTCACCGCGCTAGAATGAAGATACTCAACACTTGCATGCCCGACATGACGACTGACGACCCCCTCCCCCCCCGTATCGTCGGTGGCGGCATCAATACCCGCGAATCCGAACAGCCTGTCGTCGTCACGCAAATGCTGGGCATCGACGACAGCGAACCGGTGCGGGAAGAAGTCTTGCGTGTGCGTTTTCTGTCGTTCGATCCCCTGTTCGACTCGGCCTCCAATCTGGTTGCGCATCAACTGGTTCTGCGTGGGCGCACCGCAGCAGCCGATGCCCCGCCCGAACTACTGCAGATGGACGAGGACATGCTGCTGACGGGCTTGTACTCCCTCACCCAGGGCAACCTGACCGGCACCCTGCCGCTGCTGGTGCAGATCAGCCCGGGCGTGCTGTTCAGCGACATCCCGCAGCAACTCAATCACCGCCAGCTGGTCTGGCGCATCAACATCGACAATGAGCAGCATCTGGCGCGTGCGCTCGCCCTGCAGGATGCCGGGTTGACCTTCTGCCCCGCGCTCAATCGCGCCAATCCCGTTGTAAAAGAGAGTGAATCCGTCTGGCGCTATCTCGCCTGCGATGCCAACGACACGCCGCCCAGCGTTTCCGCCCGCCCGGTTGTGGATGGCGTGCGCCATGCCCACACCCAGGCCAACTGGCCCGACCACGCGTGGTTCAAGGGCAGCTTCTTTTCCGGCGACACCCAGCCTGCAGACAGCTCACGTGAACTGGCGCTGCAACTCGACCTGCTGGGCATTGCGCTGCGCAGTTCGCTCGACACCCTGATCCAGTTCCTGCGGCTGAATCCGGAAATGGCGCCGCGCCTGCTCGCCATCGCCCACTCGCAGGTGGGCGGCATGAGCCGGCCCGCCGAATCGGCCGCGCACGCCCTCATCATGCTGGGGCCGCAACGCGCCAGCCGCGTGGCCGCTTTGCTCGCGCTGACCGGGATCCACCCCACCGAAGCCAGCCGTCATTACGCGATCACCGCGCTCACCCGTGCCCTGTTCCTCGGCAAGATCACCCGCCTCAGCGCCTCCGCCGAAAATGCGGCCGAAGCCTTCGAAATCGGACTGCTTTCGACCGCCAGCCTGGCCCTGGCCATTCCGCAGGAAAGCCTCGCCCGCAAACTCGGCCTGTCCGCCAGCTGCGCGCGTGCGCTCGGCGTGCACGACTCGGCTGAAGGCGCGCTGCTGCGACTCGCGCACGCCTGCGAAAACAACGACGTCGACACCCTGGCCGCCTATGCCCAGCAGCTGGACGTCCCGCTGCACCAGATTTCCGTGGCCTACCTCGATGCCCTGATTGCCGCGTCGGCGCTCGACGCCGCCTTGCAATAACTCCAGATAATCCGGCAATCCATTCGAACGCAGAATCCGGCGGCCGGGTAACGTAAAATGGCGGTTTTTGCTCGCGCGCCCGCCTCATGCACCCCACCCTGGTTTTCGACATTGAAACCATCCCCGACCTCACCGGGTTCGCCGCAGTCAACGGCATCGACATTGGCAGCCTGCCGCACGCCGAGCTCACCGAAATGGCCTTGCTCGCCCGCCGCCAGAAAACCGGCAGCGACTTCATGCCGCATCACCTGCACCGCATCGTCGCCATTTCCTGCACGCTGCGCAGCGGAAGCACACTCAAGGCCTGGTCGCTCGGCGATCCGGACAGCAGCGAAGCCGAACTGATCCAGCAGTTTTACGACTGCATCGAACACCACACCCCCCAGCTCGTGTCATGGAACGGCAGCGGCTTCGACCTGCCGGTGCTGCATTACCGCGCGCTGATTCATGGCATTGCCGCGGCGCGCTACTGGGACTGGGGCGACGATGACAAGGACTTCAAGTGGAACAGCTACCTCGGCCGCTATCACACCCGCCATCTCGACCTGATGGACGTGCTGGCGATGTACCAGCCGCGCGCCAACGCACCGCTCGACGACATGGCCAAGCTGTGCGGCTTTCCCGGCAAGCTGGGAATGGACGGTTCGCAGGTGCTGGGCGCGTTTCAGCGCGGTGAAATCAACGCGATCCGCAACTACTGCGAAACCGACGCGATGAATACCTGGCTCGTCTACCTGCGCTTCCAGAAAATGCGCGGCACGCTGTCCGACGCGGCTTACACGGCTGAAATCGAACTCGCCCGCAGCACGCTCACCCAGCACAGCGCCCCGCACTGGCAGGCATTTCTGGCGGCCTGGGCATGAGCACAAAATCCGGCAACGTGATCGTCGACATCCTCTCGCTCGACCACGAAGGTCACGGCATTGCGCGCATCGACGGCAAAGTCACCTTCGTCGATGGCGCCTTGCCTGGCGAACAGGTCGAAATCAACGTCTTCCGCCAGCACGCCAAATACAACTCGGCCAATGCCGTGGCCATCCTGAAAGCGAGCGCGCAGCGCACCACGCCTCGCTGCACGCACTTTGGCCGCTGCGGCGGCTGCTCGATGCAGCATCTGGAGCCCAGCGCACAGGTCGCTTCCAAGCAGCGCATTTTGGAAGACAATCTCGCCCACATCGGCAAAGTCCAACCCGAAATCATCCTGCCTGCGTTGCACGGCCCGTCCTGGAACTACCGTTCCCGCGCCCGGCTGTCGGCGCGTCTGGTTGATAAAAAAGGCGGCGTGCTGGTCGGCTTCCGCGAAAAACGCTCCAGCTATATCGTCGACATGACGAGCTGCGAAATCCTCACCCCCGATGTATCGGCGCTGCTGCAACCGCTGCGCGAGCTGACCGTGCAGTTCTCCAACGCCGACCGCATCCCGCAAATCGAAATCGCGGTGGGCGAGCACATCACCGTGCTGGTGTTCCGCCTGCTCGCGCCCTGGAACGACGACGACGCCGCCAAGGTGCGCGCCTTCGCCGAGCAGCATGGCGTGCAGGTGTGGGAGCAGAGCAAAGGCCCCGAAACGGTCCGCCCGTTCTGGCCCGAGACGGCGCCCGAACTTAACTACAGCCTGCCCGAATTCGGCCTCAGCATGCCGTTCAGGCCCACCGATTTCACCCAGGTCAACACCGCCATCAACCGCGCACTGGTCAGTCGTGCCATGCGCCTGCTGCAGCCCCGGACGGGCGAACGCATTGCCGACTTGTTCTGTGGACTGGGGAATTTCACCCTGCCCATCGCCTCCAGCGGTGCAGAGGTGATCGGCATCGAGGGCAGCCCAGAACTGGTCGCGCGGGCGCGCGAGAATGCCTTGCACAACCGCTTGCCGAACGCCCGTTTCGCGGTCGACAACCTGTTTGAAATGACGCCTGAAAAATTCGCTGCGCTGGGACATTTCGACAAACTGCTGATCGACCCGCCGCGTTCCGGCGCGATCGAAGTGGTCAAGTCCCTGCCCGAATGTTCTGAATCGAAACAGCGCGGCGCGCCGCATCGCATCGTCTACGTCTCATGCGACCCCGCCACCCTGGCGCGCGACGCCGAGGTGTTGTGCCACGTCAAAGGCTACCGGCTTGCCGCCGCCGGCGTCGCCAACATGTTCCCGCACACCACACACGTCGAATCGATTGCACTGTTTGAGCGGTAATTTTGGCAACAATCCTTTAAAATCCTGCGCTTAACTTCTGACAACACATCATGGCACTCATCGTACAAAAATATGGCGGCACCTCGGTCGCCAACGTCGAACGCATCCGCGCAGTCGCTGAGCGCGTCGCCAAATTCAAAATGCTCGGGCATCAGGTGGTCGTCGTACTGTCCGCCATGTCGGGCGAAACCAACCGCCTGATCGGACTGGCCAAGCAAATCCAGGCCACGCCCGACCCACGCGAACTGGACATGATGGTGTCCACCGGCGAACAGGTCACCATTGCCCTGCTCGCCATGGCGCTCAAAGACCTGGGGCTCAAAGCCAAGAGTTATACCGGCGCTCAGGTGCGTATCCTGACCGATGATGCCTTCACCAAAGCGCGCATCCTGTCGATCGACGAATCCAGAATGCGCAGCGATCTGGATTCGGGTCACGTGATCGTGGTCGCCGGTTTTCAGGGCGTCGACGAAAACGGCAACATCACCACCCTTGGGCGCGGCGGCTCCGACACCACCGGCGTGGCACTGGCCGCGGCGCTCAAGGCCGACGAATGTCAGATCTACACCGACGTCGACGGCGTCTACACCACCGACCCGCGGATCGTGCCCGAGGCACGCCGGCTCAAGACCATCACCTTCGAGGAAATGCTCGAAATGGCCAGCCTCGGCTCCAAGGTGCTGCAAATCCGCTCGGTCGAATTCGCCGGCAAATACAAGGTCAAACTGCGTGTGCTGTCCAGCTTTCAGGACGAAGGCGACGGCACGCTCATCACCTTCGAGGAAAACGCCAGCATGGAACAACCCGTCATCTCCGGCATCGCCTTCAACCGCGACGAAGCCAAAATCACCGTCGTCGGCGTGCCCGACCACCCCGGCATCGCCTACCAGATCCTCGGCCCGGTCGCCGACGCCAACATCGACGTCGACATGATTGTGCAGAACGTCGGTCACGCCAACACCACCGACTTCACCTTCACCGTCCATCGCAACGACTTTGCCAAGGCCATGGACATCGTCAAGGCCACCGCGACCGCCATCGGCGCACGTGAAATCAGCGGCGACGACAAGATCGCCAAGGTCTCCATCGTCGGCGTCGGCATGCGTTCGCACGTCGGCGTCGCACGCAAGATGTTCGAAACCCTGTCGAAAGAAAACATCAACCTGCAGATGATCTCCACCTCGGAAATCAAGATCTCGGTAGTGGTGGAAGACAAGTACATGGAACTCGCCGTGCGCGCCCTGCATCAGGCCTTCGAACTCGACAAAGCCACCGCTTGAGGTGGCTTTGTCCCGCGCATTCCGCTACAATGCGCGGCGGTTCGGAGACGTGGCCGAGAGGTTGAAGGTACTCCCCTGCTAAGGGAGCATGCGGGCTTAAACCTGCATCGAGGGTTCGAATCCCTCCGTCTCCGCCAAACCAACGAGTTGTGTCACTCACGCGAAATCTGCGTATAATGCGCAACCTCAAATGCGCCGGTAGCTCAGCTGGATAGAGTACTTGGCTACGAACCAAGGGGTCAGGAGTTCGAATCTCTTCCGGCGCACCAAAATACAAGGGGTTAGCTTAGGCTAGCCCCTTTTCTTTTCGGCTTTGTGCCGTTGCCTCCCTATCCACTTGCTAATCAGCAACGGACGCTTGTCACGTTTTGCTGTCCACGCTCATGGTGTTGCAGGCGGGATTGCCGCTGCTCAATTTTGGTGTAATCAAGGGCAAGCAGCGCGAGACCTACTTTGCTGCAGTGCGGACCGGAATGGCTAGAAACCAAGAACCGATGCGGGAGATTTTCAGGCGAGTGGTTCAGGCGAGCAATCAACGGGCTTTAGCTGGCTGCTTGGCAACTGCAGGAGGCAGCGCACGTTCCGCTGCTTTTTTCACGCCTTCGATCGCCATTGAGGAAAGCACGTTAGTGCGCAAAGCGCGCTGATAGTCCTGCTCATTGCGCAAGTGTGGATTCTGCTGAAGTAAGGATTTCGGAGCCATGCCTGCACTATATGGAACATGGAGCGATATTCAACACCGCTAAGGCAAGATTACAAGATTGGCACGGCGCCCGCCTTGTTGGCAGCTAGTCCCCTCCCCCAGATCCACGACGAAACTGACCTCGCAAGCTGATTGCCAACAAAATGAGTAGGACCAGATTCATAAGTGACTGACTCACGCCCTGCGTAAATACCGCCCCATCGTATATTTGTACCCAGGTGTTCTTGGGGGACAGGAAGGCCACGGGGTTAAAACTCTGCATGGACAACGCCAGCCAAGTGTGTTCTCTGTCCCAACGAGGAAGCTGGGCTGTCGCTTTACTTCCACCCTGTTGCTCAACAATTGCAAACCTAGGCTGCCCCGCAGTGGTGTCTTGCTGCTCTTGAATAAGGTAGCCAAAGGTAAATATCGCATTGATTAAAAGCATCCAAAACAAGACACGCCCAGCCGATTGTCCAAACTCTGAAAAAAAGTCGTACAACTGTGAGACAAAATAATGGACCGGCTGTTTTAACCCGAACTCCCGCCGCCTACAACGCATCTCACCAGCAAAAAATCGCGACGCCTCATGTTGAGCCTGATGCTTTGACATTAAGAGCTTCAACGTACGATATGCCCGTGCCTCACCCCCCCAGTTGACTCTGGTGTCCCCCGCCGAAAAAGTTTGTTGGAATTTTTGGAGTACGCGCCCAACAAGTGGAAGCGAGGCAAGCATTTGTTGAACCCTTTTTGTAAGGGCCATTGAATCAAACCTAGCCCCAGTAAAGGAAGTGTCTTGGTGCAAAACCGCTTCATGAAACCGCGGGCAAAGTGCGAACCGTGACCGGGAGAAAATGGTCTGTTTTTTGAACTGACAATCGAGGAACCTGGCTTGGCGCGTAAAAACTGCGCCCTCGAAGTTGGCTAAATCTGGGAATTTTGAGTCGCTGAAATCAACGTTGTCTGAGAAAACCGCCCCCTGAAAGGTGGCTCCTTTTAGAAAGCTCACCTTTCTAAACGTTGTCACACCTAAAAATTTTGCTTCCTCGAAATCAGCAAACCCATTGAAGGTGGCTTCATCTAGAAAACTCAAGCCAGAGAGGATTGACCTATGGAACATTCCTCTATTATGAAATTGGGAGCTTGTGAAATTGGAGCCCAAGGTGAATGCTGCATCTGTGAAATAAGCATCACCCATAAAAATGGAGTTGGGGAAATCAGCATAGCTGGAAAATTCAGTACTACTAAAATACGCATTCCCGGAAAATTTCGTATCCGTCAGTAGCGCCACACCAGAAATCACCGCGTGATTGAAATACACGTCATCTAGGAAGTCTGTATATGAGGCTACTACTTGGCCGAGAAAGCGGGCCTTTGTGAAGTCGACCTCCCCAGAAATGGTTGAGCTAATAAATACCAAGCTTGGTAGGCGGGCCTTAGCCAGACGTAAACTGCCTTCGATTCTTAGCCGATGAAACTCAGCAGTTATCTTCGGCTCGTCGTGCGTCCAGTCATATCTTGATGCTTCCTCTGCAAGACCGCCCAACTTTCTGCAATAGTCACTTACTATTTGCGCATCCACTATGCCAACTAGATCTTGTTTGTTAGGCCGCCCCCCGCTCTCGGCTCTCGGCTGAATTGTGGGGATAAATTCTCTGCGAAAGAATTCTGCGCGGCTCTCAAAGTCTTGTTTTTTCTTTACGCGCTCATCTTCGTCGAGGAACTGAATTTTTGCCTCAGGCGAAGAGTCTGGAGATAAATCTTTCATATGTGAGGAAATAATGCCTTGAATAAGAGACATATCCATAATTGTTTCCGACCGTGGGACTCAAATAACCCCTTGTTCCGGGTAATCATATCTCTTACAAACGTAGCCAAAACGTAACCACATGAAAGCACGCCCCTCATTAACTATGGCTTCGTGGGGCTTCGTATCAATGTTTCGGGTGGTGCCAGACATTGATTAAATACAGTTAATTATCGAATTCCCATCCTACGAACCAAGGGGTCAGGAGTTCGAAACCCTTCCGGCGCATCAAAATACAAGGGGTTAGCTTAGGCTAGCCCCCTTTTATTTGTTCTTCCGGCAGCAGGCCTGATCCGGCAGCGCACAAAAAACCCGGCACATGGCCGGGTTCGGTTTTGCTACCAGAGACTTGAACCCGATTATTTCGGCTTGGCGACCCAGGCGACACAATAGCCTTTGGGGGAAATCTCGGTGTCGCCGGCAAAAATCTTGCAGCCGCCGAGATCTTTTGCCGTTTTGCCCGGGACGAACTGCATGCAAGTTGCACAGCTCTTGTCGCCAAGGGGTTTGTCCTGGTATTTCATCGAGGTGCGCATTGCGGCGTTGGTGGCGGCCATCGCCTTCCCGGATACGGCCAACACGGGAATCATGGCGAGTGCGGCACCGCCGACCTTCAGGAATTGTCGGCGTGAAGTTTTCATGGCTTCGTTCATTACTGATTTCCTTTTCAAGTGGTATCGATCAATCTCACAGCACTCGGTGCTGCGTCTCCAGCCGGTTCGCCTAAAACCCAAACAGGTCTGCAGGCAAAATTAGCTTCTGCCAATATACATCACAAAACAAGATGCTTCTATCCTGTTTTATTGGTTGTTGCCTGAAAATCAGCGACCATAAAGCTGGCGCAGACTATGGTCGATCGACAGCTTTCCCGGGCCAGACAAGACCAGTGGAATCAGCATCGTCAGATACATCAAGGGCAGCTTGAAGCCGTTGTCGCAGACGTTGTAGCCGTTGCCCGCATGGACGGCCTGCCAGGCGACGACATCCAGGATCAGCAGAGAAAATGCCCAGAAACGCGTGCCCAGCCCCAGAACCAGCATGACGGGGCCGATCAGTTCGGTCCAGGTCGACAGGAACCAGCTGGCATCCACCGGCACCATGCTGAACGGAAACGGGAATTGCGACTGGATATCGCCGAACCAGTTGTCGCCGCGAAACTTTTCCACCCCGGACTGCCAGAACTCGTAGGCCAGCAGCAGCCGCAGGCCGAGCATTCCCAGCCAGCCGCCCAGATTGTCAAGAATAGTGAGGCCACGCGTGGCGCAGGTTTTGACGCTAGTGATCATGTTGTTCTCCTGAATAAGCCTGTTGTCGGCCGGGTCGTTCAAACCTTACAAAGCCTTAAAATCGAAGCATGGCAAAATTTGAATCGCTCACTTTCGACAACGGCTTTGCCCGTCTGCCCGAAGCGTATTTTTCGCGCGTCTGCCCGACCCCGGTTCCCGATCCCTATCTGGTTTGCTACAGCCCGGAAGCGCTGGCGCTGCTCGATCTGGATGCCAGCGAAATAACGCGCCCCGAGACGATCCAGACGCTGGCAGGCAACCAGCTGCTGCCCGGGATGGATGCGCTGGCCGCGCTGTATGCCGGCCACCAGTTCGGTCATTTTGTGCCGCAGCTGGGCGACGGCCGGGCGATCCTGCTGGGCGAGGTGAAAAACGCAGCGGGCGAGGGCTGGGAACTGCAGCTAAAGGGTGCCGGGCGCACGCCCTATTCGCGCGGTGGCGACGGCCGCGCGGTGCTGCGTTCGAGCATCCGCGAATTCCTTTGCTCGGAAGCGATGCATGCGCTCGGCATTCCCACCACCCGCGCGCTGTGCATCGTCGGCAGCGACCGCCCGGTCTATCGCGAGGACGAGGAAACCGCGGCGCTGGTGACGCGTCTGGCACCGAGCTTCGTGCGCTTCGGCTCGTTCGAGGTGTTTTATTACCGCAACCAGATCGAGCCGATCAGGCATCTCGCCGACTACGTCATCGCGCGCTACTACCCGGAGCTGGCGACGCGCGCCGAACCCTATGCCGAACTGCTGCGCGAGGTCGCGCGTCGTACCGCCGAACTGATGGCGCAATGGCAGGCGGTGGGCTTTTCGCACGGGGTGATGAACACCGACAACATGTCGATCCTCGGCCTCACGCTGGACTACGGCCCGTTCGGTTTTCTCGACGCGTTCGACCCCGGCTACATCTGCAACCATTCCGACACCGGCGGCCGTTACGCCTTCGACCAGCAGCCGGACGTGGCGGCGTGGAATATCACCAAGCTGGCGCAAACGCTGGTGCCGCTGCTATCGGTGGAAACCGCCTCCGCTGCAATTGCCGACTATCCGCAGCAATTCGGCCAGGCCTATGTCGCGCGCATGGCCGCAAAGTTCGGCCTGCCCGCCAGCGGCGAGACGGTACCGCTCTTGATGGATGCACTACAACTGCTGGCGCAGAACCACGTCGATTACACGATCTTCATGCGCCGCCTGGGCGATTTCGACAGCGCGACAGCGGCCAGCAACGCGCCGCTGCGCGACCTGTTCCTCGACCGCGCCGGCTTCGACGCCTGGGCGCTGCGCTATGCAGCCGCGCTACGCCAACAGGGTTCGGACGACACCGCGCGCGGCCAGGGGATGCGCGCGGTCAATCCCAAATACATCCTGCGCAACCATCTGGCTGAAGTGGCCATCCGCCGTGCGGCGGACGAACGCGACTACAGCGAAATCAACCGGCTGCACCGGTTGCTGGCCCGCCCGTTCGACGAGCAACCAGAAAACGCCGCCTATGCTGCCGAGCCGCCTGACTGGGCACGAAAGATTGAGGTAAGCTGCTCTTCGTGAAACGGACCGCCTTCGCCTGCCTGATAACCCTTCCCCTGATTGCCTGCAGCGGGCACACCATTCAGCGCAAGGACGGCAGTAGCAGCGTACGCAGTTTCAGCATCAAGGATCTGGCCAAGAGCGATGTCGACAGCGTGGTCGAAATCCACCAGCAGGAAGCTATCGCCAGTCTCAAGGCGCTCACGGTCAAGCTCTATCGCTGCAATCCGGACGAATGGAAAAAATCCGGTTACGCCAGCGCCGACGCAGCCACCGCCGCACCGTTCAAAGCCCTGCCCTACTGGCACCTGTCTCCGCATAAAGACCTGGACTGGAAGGACTTGCTGACCCAGGCGAGCCGCTGGGATTTTTCCGGCGACCGGGTGATGGCGATGATGAACGGGCTGCTGATCATGAACATGGCTGCCTACAATCACCAAACCGAGTTCTATCTGCTCTCCGAACTGGACGCGCAGAAGTTTTACAACGCAGCGCGCAACACCGAATATGTCGCGTGGGAGCTTGCCACCACGCGCCGCGATCAAGACGGCTTGCTGCTGCTCGTATCCGACACGCCCGGCAAAAAAAGCTCGAGCGATCTCAGCATAGAGCGCGAATTCGGCAAGCTCATCGGCATCCAGGACACGCTGGCCAAAGTCATCGAAGACAAGAGCAACCGCGCGATCCGCTTTGGCGTGGTCAACGCCGCCGGCACGCTGTTCCTGCCGATCTGACATGGACGATGATGTTCACTACACGAAGCTGACGCGTGACCAGTGGGCCTGGGAATTCCTGCGCCGCAACCCCGCTTATCAAGCCGATTACCGCCAGTTCATCGCCCTGTGGCACGCACTCGAAACCGACTACGGCGCCCCGCCCCATCGCGATTACCCGCGCTGGAAACTCGACCCGCGCGCTTATGGACCGCTGCCGGGCAACGACGCCGTGGATCAGCCCACGGGCGAACTCTGCATTGCTGAAAACGACCGGGTCCTGCTCGAATGCTGGATGGGTGCGAAATGGGGGTTCTACAAATTTCCACTCGATCCGCAACGCCCCGTTCCACCTGGCCCCGACGAGCTGGCATGGCGGCCGCCACCTGCAAACACTGCGCCACTTGACCCGGCTTACCGGCTGGACATCAGCTTCGATCTGTCACTGCCCTTGCCGCCGCAACTGGACGCCGCGAAATTCCGCCTCGTCAGCCGCGCGACTGAACTGCGCCGCAACGGGCTGACCGCACCGAAAATGGTAGCCAATCAGCGCGTACGCTGGGTACAGATGCTGCGTCGGCTGGATGCACAAACGGCAGGTGATTCGGTGGTCGATGAAGACGACGCATTCCTGCAGGAAGCGCTGGCCATGGTACGCGGAGGCTATCTGGACATCCTGCGGCTTGCCGACGCGGAATGAGCGCACAAATAAAAACCGGGGCTGAATGCCCCGGTTTCGATTTCACGGTCTGGCCAAGACTCAGGCGAAATTCGCTTCCGCAAACTTCCAGTTCACCAGATTGTTGAGGAAGGTCTCAACGAACTTGGGACGCATATTGCGATAGTCGATGTAGTAGGCGTGCTCCCACACGTCGACGCACAGCAGGGCCTTGTCGCCGGTGGTCAGCGGGGTGCCGGCGGCGCCCATGTTGACGATGTCGACCGAACCGTCGGCCTTTTTCACCAGCCAGGTCCAGCCGGAACCGAAGTTGCCGACGGCGCTGGTCTGGAACGCGGTCTTGAACGCATCGAAGCTGCCCCACTTGGCGTTGATGGCATCCGCCAGCGCGCCGCTGGGTGCGCCGCCGCCGTTGGGCGTCAGGCAGTTCCAGAAGAAGGTGTGGTTCCACACCTGGGCGGAATTGTTGTAGACGCCGCCGGCAGGCGCGCTCTTGATGATGTCCTCAAGCGACTTGCTCTCGAAGTCGGTTCCCTTGATCAGGTTGTTGAGGTTGGTGACGTAGGCCTGATGGTGCTTGGCGTAGTGGTATTCGAAGGTTTCCTTGGACATGTGCGGTGCGAGCGCATCCATGGCAAAGGGCAGTGCGGGCAAGGTGTGTTCCATAACTCTCTCCTGATATTGAACAAACGGCTACAAACTGTGACGACCCAACGTTACATCCAAGGTGTGACAACACGCGACACCTTAAAGAACACTTTAAAGAAAAAGGGCCGGTCTGAGCCGGCCCTTTCTTATATTTGTGGTCGGGACGAGAGGATTTGAACCTCCGACCACTTGACCCCCAGTCAAGTGCGCTACCAGGCTGCGCTACGCCCCGACGAAGCCCGAGATTCTACCAGACAAGCGCCCCCTGACGGAAGCCAATCAGTCCAATATTTTCAGAATCGCTGAAATTTCGGCACGCAGTCCTGCAACGTCCAGGGCCGGTTTGGCCGCCGCAGGCGCTGATTCGGGGCCCAGCCCCGCCTCATGCTCAAGGCGCTGCCGCGCACCGCTGATGGTGAAACCTTCTTCGTACAGCAGTTCACGGATGCGGCGGATCAGCAAGACTTCGTGGTGCTGGTAATAACGACGGTTACCGCGTCGCTTGACCGGGCTCAGCTGGGTGAATTCCTGTTCCCAATAGCGCAGCACGTGGGCTTTGACTGCGCATAGCTCCGACATTTCACCAATGGTGAAATACCGTTTGGCCGGAATCGGCGGGAGTTCACTCCGGGATGGGCGTTCCAACTTGGGCGCCTTCCACCTGGGATTTGAGTTTCTGGCTGGCGTGGAACGTCACCACCCGACGCGCAGAGATCGGCATTTCTTCACCCGTTTTGGGGTTGCGTCCTGGCCGCTGCGGTTTTTCCCGGCATTGAAAATTGCCAAAACCAGACAATTTGACGATGTCGCCCTTTTCGAGCGACTGGCGTATTTCATCGAAAAAAGACTCGACGACGTCTTTCGCCTCGCGCTTGTTCAAACCCACTTTTTCGAACAGCAATTCGGCCAGATCAGCTTTGGTGAGGGTGGTCATACGTGTTGATAATTGGCGATGAACAGGCTTCAAAAATGCGCATCAAGTACGCAAACTGGCATTGCACTGATTGAGCGCGGTATCGACCAGTTTCTGCACTGCGTCGTCCACTTCCTGATCCGTCAATGTGCGTTGAGTATCTTGCATAACTACCCGGATAGCAAGGCTTTTTTGGTTTTCTGGCACGCCTTTCCCACGGTAATCGTCAAACACCTCGATCGACTGCACCTGGGGCAACGCCGCCTCGCGCAGGGCTGATAGCAAGACTCCGGCTGGCGTATTCACGTCCAGAACAAAGGCCAGATCGCGCCTGACCAGGGGGAAACGCGACAGGCTGGCGTGGCGCGGCACACTGCGTCGCGCGAGCACCGCGCTGTCGATCTCGAACAGGACAGGCGCGCCCGGCAGGTCAAAGGTTTGCACCAGACGCGGATGCAGCGTCCCCAGCCAGCCCACAGCCTTGCCATCGATCCACAGCTCGGCCGACTGCCCGGGATGCAGGGCCGGATGGGTGCCGCGCCGCGTATCCAGCGCATGGCCAAACAGGCGCTCCAGATCGCCCTTGATATCGAAGAAATCGGTTCGCCGCGCGGCCGCCCCCCACTGCTCGGGCTGCACGTCGCCATAGGCCAGACCGCCCAGCTTCATCGGCTGCTCAGCCAGCGACGCGTACACGCGCCCCATTTCGAAAATGCGCACACGCTCCTGCTGGCGGTTGAGATTGTGGCGCAGGGTTTCGAGCATGCCGCCCCACAAGGTGGTGCGCATCGCCGACAACTGGCTGGCGATGGGGTTGGCCAGCACAAGCGGACGCGCGTCGGCATCCAGCGCGCTCTCCCAGGCCGGATCGACAAAACTGTAGGTAATGACTTCCTGATAATCGAGATCGACCATTTTCTGCCGGATGACATCGTCAGCCAGCACGGTTTCATCCTGCGGCAGCATGCGCGAGGGCGCGGCCGGCGGCTGGGCGGGAATGTTGTCGTAGCCGTACAGGCGCACCGCCTCTTCGATCAGGTCTTCCTCGATCGTCAGGTCGAAGCGAAAGCTCGGCGGCGTCACGACAAACTGGTCCGCCTGCCGCTCAACCTGCGCGCCCAGCGCGAGTAGGCCGCGCTCGACCTGATCCGCATCCATCTCGATTCCCACCACGCGCTTCAGGCGAGCCAGGCGCAGGGTAATCGGCGCGCGCGACGGCAATGCAGCCAGCGCCTCGGTGATCGGCCCCGCCTGCCCGCCGCAGATATCGAGCAGCAATTCGGTTGCGCGCTCCATCGCCTGACGGCTCGCGCCAAAATCCACGCCACGCTCGAAGCGATGCGATGAATCCGTGGACAGGCCCAAACGCCGCGCGCGCCCGGCAATCGCCGCGGGCGCAAAGAAGGCCGCCTCGAGGAACACATCGGTCGTTTCGGCTTCCACACTGGTCGGCAGCCCACCCATGATGCCGGCCAGCGCGACCGGCCCACTGGCATCGGCGATCACCAGCATGTCGGGGGCTAATTCAGCCGTCTGGCCGTTGAGCAATGCCAGCTTTTCGCCCGTACGTGCCAGCCGCACCTCGATGCCACCATCGAGGCGCGGCAGGGAAAAGGCGTGCATCGGCTGCCCCAGCTCGAGCAGCACGTAATTGGTGATATCAACCGGCGCCAGCAAGGGACGGATCCCGCTGCGCTCCAGCCGCTCAGCCATCCACAGCGGTGTGGGCGCCTGGGCATTGATGCCGCGCACCACGCGCCCCAGATAAAGCGGGCAGGCTTCGCTGGCCACCACCTGCACTGGCAGGCTGTCCTGGATCTGCACGGGCGCATCGCTTATCTGCGGCAAGCGCGTCGGCGCGCCCGTAATCGCGCCGACCTCGCGCGCCAACCCTTGCATCGACAGGCAATCCGCGCGGTTGGGTGTCAGTTTCAGGGTAATCAGCGTGTCGTCCAGGTTGAGCCAGCTGCGGAAATCCGCGCCCACCGGCGCGTCTGCCGCCAGCACCATCAAGCCCTCAGCCGCGCCTTCCAGTCCAAGTTCTCTGGTTGAGCAGAGCATGCCGAAGGATTCGACACCGCGTACCTTGGCCACCTTGATTTCGATGCCGGGCAGCTTGGCACCCGGGCGCGCGCACGGCACTTTGAGACCAGCTGCAGCGTTGGGTGCGCCGCACACGATGGTGACCGGATGGGCTTCGCCTACATCGACCTGACAGACGCGCAGGCGGTCGGCGTCGGGGTGTTTTTCAGCCGACAGGATTTCGGCCACCAGCACATTGCTGAACGGCGGCGCAACCGGGGCCAGCGCCTCCACTTCCAGTCCGGCCATTGTCACGGCGTGAGCCAGTTGAGCGGTGTCGAGCGCGGGATTAACGAGATTGCGCAACCAGGATTCAGGAAATTGCATGATGAATGCGCTCTAGTTAATTGAATTTCTTGAGAAATCTAAGGTCGTTCTCGAAGAACAACCGCAAGTCATCGACGCCATAGCGCAGCATGGCCAGACGCTCGACTCCGAGGCCAAAGGCGAAGCCGACGAAGCGTTCGGTATCGATTTCAACGTGCCTGAACACATTGGGGTGCACCATGCCGCAGCCCAGTACTTCCAGCCAACCGGTATGCGAACACACCCGGCAACCGTCGCCGCCGCACATCACGCAACCGATATCCATTTCAGCAGAGGGTTCGGTGAACGGGAAAAACGAAGGACGGAAACGCACCGGCAAATCATCGCGCTCGAAAAAGTTGCGCATGAAGTCGGCCAGCACGCCTTTGAGGTCGGCGAACGAAACCGACTCGTCCACCCACAGCCCTTCGACCTGATGGAACATCGGCGTATGCGTGACATCGGAATCGCAGCGATATACCCGACCCGGCGCGATGATGCGCAACGGCGGCTGGTTCGTCTGCATGTAGCGCACCTGGACCGGCGAGGTATGGGTACGCAGCAAGCCCTCGGTCTGCAGATAAAAGGTATCGTGCATGGCGCGCGCCGGATGGTCTTCCGGAATGTTCAATGCAGTGAAATTGTAGAAATCCGTTTCGATCTCCGGGCCGGTCGCCACTTCGAAACCGATCGAGCGGAACAGCGCCTGAATCCGCGTCAGGGTGCGTGAAACCGGGTGCAGCCCGCCATGCGACAGCCCACGCCCCGGCAAACTCACGTCCAGGGTTTCGGCTGCCAGCTGGCGGTCCAGTTCGGCCTGCTGGAGGTCGTCTCGACAGGCCTTGAGGGCCGCTTCCACAGCCTGCTTGGCCTCATTGATGCGCGCGCCCGCCGTTTTGCGCTCATCCGCAGGCATCGCACCCAGGCTTTTCAGCAGTTCCGTCAGCTGGCCACTCTTGCCCAGATAGACCGCCTTGACCTGCTCCAGTGCAGGCAAGTCGGAGCAGGACCGAATCGCGGTAAGGGCATCAGCAACGATTTCGTTGGGATTTCGCATGGCGTGTTCTCAATTAATTCACAAACAAAAAAAGGCCTTGCGGCCTTTTTTTGTTACTGACTGTCAGCTCAGGCTGCCAGCTTGGCCTTGACCTGATCGACGATCTTGGCAAAAGCGTCCTTGTCGAAAATTGCGATGTCGGACAACACCTTGCGGTCGATGCCGATTTCGGCGCGCGACAGGCCGTTCATGAACACGCTGTAGGTCAGGCCGTGTTGACGCGAAGCCGCGTTGATACGGGCGATCCACAATGCGCGGAACTGGCGCTTGCGCTGACGACGGTCGCGATACTGGTACTGACCGGCTTTCATCACCGCTTCGTTGGCGACGCGGAATACGTTCTTGCGACGGCCGCGATAGCCTTTGGCAGCGTTGATGATTCTCTTGTGACTGGCTCGGGCGGTTACACCCCGTTTGACGCGTGGCATCTAAATCTCTCCTTTATGCGTAGGGCAACATGCGCGAAATCGCTTTGTGGTCGCTGGCATTGACTGTTTCCATGCCGCGCAACTGACGCTTACGCTTGGTGCTCTTCTTGGTGAGAATGTGACGCATGAACGCGTGCGAGCGCTTGAACTTGCCGCTGCCCAGCGCGCGGAACCGCTTGGCGGCGCCGCTCTTGCTTTTCATCTTAGGCATGATGCTTCCTTTTATCTCATGCGGCCAGGTGATCCCACGGTGTGGAATGCTTCACCAACCCGACTGCACGTATTGTGTGGCGCTTTAGTCCCCAGCTTGAACCACCGGGGACAGAGACACGCCGGTCTCGTATTCATCTGCATTCAATCGAATACAGAAAAACAACCTCAAATTTTCTTTTTCGGCGCCAGCATCATCACCAACTGGCGGCCTTCCATCTTGGGGAACTGCTCAACGATCGCAATTTCGGCCAGATCGGTGGACACGCGTCGCAACTGGGCCATGCCGATTTCCTGGTGCGCCATTTCGCGGCCCCGGAAACGCAACGTGATCTTGGTCTTGTCGCCTTCTTCGAGAAACTTGGTCAGGTTGCGCAGCTTAATCTGGTAGTCGCCTTCATCCGTTGCCGGTCGAAACTTGATTTCCTTGATCTGCACCTGCTTTTGCTTGAGCTTGGCTTCGTGCTGCTTCTTGCTTTCCTGGTACTTGAACTTGCCGTAGTCCATGATTTTTGCGACCGGCGGCTGTGCCGTCGGCGCAATTTCAACCAGATCCAGATCAGCCTCTTCCGCCTGACGCAGCGCATCGACAATTTTCACGATGCCAAGCTGCTCGCCTTCCACACCGACCAAACGCACTTCCGGGCATGTAATTTCCCCGTTGATGCGTGTCTGTTTCTTTTCTGTTGCGATGAGCCGTTCTCCAAAACATCACCCGGAATCTGCCGGGGCAAAAATGCAAACAAGGCGCGGGTTCCACCCCAGCGCCTTGTCTGACCTATCCTATTGGCGCGCCACGATGTCTGCTTTCAGGCGCGCTATCAAGTCATCCAAACCGAGCTGCCCCAAGTCCTGGTTGCCGCGGGCCCGGACGGAAACTGCACGGGTTTCCATTTCCTTGTCGCCCACGACCAGCAGATACGGCAGCTTCTGCAAGCTATGTTCGCGGATTTTATAGGTAATTTTGTTGTTACTCAAGTCCGACGTGGCGCGGATCCCGGCGGCGCGCAACTGCTTCACGACTTCGAGCGCGTAATCGGCCTGCTTGTCGCTGATATTGAGCACCATGGCCTGCACCGGCGCCAGCCACGCCGGGAAATTGCCCGCGTGGTGCTCGATCAGGATGCCGATGAAGCGCTCCATCGAACCGAGAATCGCGCGATGCAGCATCACCGGCGGTTTGCGGCTGTTGTCCTCATCGACAAATTCGGCGCCCAACCGCACCGGCAAATTGAAATCCAGCTGAATCGTGCCGCACTGCCACAGGCGGCCGAGCGTGTCTTTCAGCGTGAACTCGATCTTGGGGCCGTAGAACGCGCCTTCGCCCGGCTGCAGGTCGTAGGCCAGCCCGTTTTTGTCCAGCGCCGCGGCCAGCGCGGCTTCGGCGACGTCCCACGACTCGTCCGACCCCACCCGCTTGTCCGGCCGGGTCGACAACTTGACCAGCACGTCGCTGAAACCGAAGTCGGCATACACCTTTTGCAGCATGACGATGAAATCGGCCACTTCCGGCTCGATCTGCTCTTCGGTGCAGAAGATGTGGGCGTCGTCCTGGGTAAAGCCGCGCACCCGCATGATGCCGTGCAGTGCGCCCGAAGGTTCGTTGCGGTGGCAGGAGCCGAACTCGGCCAGCCGCAGCGGCAGATCGCGGTAGGAATGCAGGCCGCTATTGAAAATCTGTACGTGACCGGGACAGTTCATCGGTTTCACCGCGTAGTCGCGGTTCTCCGACGACGTCGTGAACATGTTGTCGCGATAGTTGTCCCAATGGCCGGATTTTTCCCACAGGCTGCGGTCCATTACCGCCGGGGTGCGCACTTCCTGGTAGCCATACTCGACAAATTTCTGCCGCATGTATTGCTCGATCTGCTGCCACACGATCCAGCCTTTGGGGTGCCAGAACACCATGCCCGGCGCCTCTTCCTGCATGTGCAGCAGATCGAGCTGCTTGGCGAGGCGGCGGTGATCGCGCTTCTCGGCCTCCTCCAGCCGATACAGATAGGCTTCCAGATCTTCCTTCTTCGCCCACGCCGTGCCGTACACGCGCTGCAGCATTTCGTTCTTGCTGTCGCCGCGCCAATAGGCGCCGGCCAGCTTCATCAGCTTGAAATGCTTGAGCTTGCCGGTCGACGGCACGTGCGGGCCGCGGCACAGGTCGATGAAATCGCCTTCGCGATAGAGCGAGATATCCTCGTTGCTCGGGATCGACGCGATGATCTCGGCCTTGTACGCCTCGCCCATGTCCCGGAAGAAAGTCACGGCCTCGTCGCGCAGCATCACGCTGCGGGTCACCGGAGTATCCTGCTTGGCCAACTCAGCCATTTTCTTTTCGATAGCGGCCAGATCGTCCGGCGTAAAGGGGCGCTTGTAGGCAAAGTCGTAGTAAAAACCATCTTCAATAACCGGACCGATGGTCACCTGCGCGTCGGGGTACAGCGACTTCACTGCATAGGCCAGCAGGTGCGCAGTCGAATGGCGAATCATGTCGAGGCCGTCGGCATCCTTGTCGGTGACAATCGCCAGCGCCGCGTCGGCATCGATGAGATGACTGGTATCGACCAGCTCGCCATTCACCCGCCCGGCGAGCGCTGCCTTGGCCAGGCCGGCGCCGATGCTGGATGCAACCTGGGCGACCGTGACCGGCGCATCGAACTGCCGGACCGAACCATCGGGAAGCGTGACGTTAACCATGACCCAAACTCCAGAATGAAAAAAAGCGCGGACTGCCCGCGCTTTTAGATACTACAAGAAGATGCTTGATGTTTTGTGAACTGCAATGCGCCAGTGTTTATCCAGTGACCCACTTGCTAGTTCGCAGCGACATCGTGTATCCCCAAGGTCATCCCGACCCATAAATATTGGTAGGCGCGAATGGACTCGAACCATCGACCCCCACCATGTCAAGGTGGTGCTCTAACCAGCTGAGCTACGCGCCTAATGCGGGGCGCATCTTAACCGAAACACGCAGGACGTGTCGAGAAAAACCCGTAAACAAGGATATTTTCACTGGCCACCCCGGTCAGTCGACCATGACACAGCGCTGCTGTGCCCACCCGCGCAAACGCTCAAAATCTTCAGCACGGATCACCGAGAGCGGCCGCGTTTGCATCAGTTCGCTTTCAACATGGGCATGCATGAGCGGCCCGTTTGCTGCCAGGGCGGCATATTGGGCGGCAATAATGGCCTGCTCGATTTCTGCGCCCGAATACCCCTCGCTGTGCTCGATCAATCGGGCCATCTGGAAGTGGGCCGGGTCGAGGCCGCGTTTTTTCAGATGTAGCGAGAAAATTACCTCGCGCACGGGGCCCGATGGCAAATCCACGAAAAACAGTTCGTCGAAACGCCCTTTGCGCAGCAATTCGGGAGGCAATTTGCTGATGTCGTTCGCCGTTGCGACCACGAAGACCGACGTGTCGCGCTCGCTCATCCAGGTCAGCAGGGTGCCCAGGATGCGCTGCGAAATGCCATCGTCGGCATCGCCTGCCGAGAGGCCTTTCTCGATCTCGTCCATCCAGAGCAGGCACGGCGCCATACGCGACGCCTCATCCAGAGCCTGGCGCAGATTCTTTTCGGTTTCGCCGATGTATTTGTTGTAGAGCGTCGCGAAATCCAGACGCAACAACGGCAGCTTCCAGCTACCCGCCACCGCTTTGGCCACCAGGCTTTTCCCCGCGCCCTGCACGCCGAGCAGCAAGATGCCCTTGGGCATCGGCAGACCCGGAGCAAGCGCCGGGTTCTGGAAAACCGCCTGGCGTTGCGCGATCCAGGTCTTCAGACGGGCAAAGCCGCCGACCTGATCCAGCGTGACGTCGGGCAAGGTCATTTCCAGCGAGCCGGCCTGCTGATCCTGCTTGAAACGCGCAATGCGTTTGGCGTCATTGAGGTTGAGTTCGCCGTCCACGCTGATTGCCTGGCGGATCAGGCGTTGCGCCTCTTCCTCGCCGAGCCCGGCAAGCTGATGAACCAGAATGGGCAAGCTTTCCCGGTCCAGCACCAGTTGGCGACGCGATTCGCGCTGCCAGCGTTCAATCTCTTCTTTCAGCAAACTGCGCACCCGGTCTGCCGTAATGCCCAGCATCGCAATGCGCGCCGACATGCGCGCAAGCTCGGAGGGCAGCTCAAGACGGGGGCTCACGAACAACAGCGTGCGATCCCGGCGGTAATGATCGAAGGCAATTTCACGCACCAGGCGCGTATTCAGCGGGTTATCGAAAAACGGATGCGCATCGAGGAAGACGTACAGACCGTTTTGCGGTGTGGCATCGACATGCTTCAGGGCATCGGTGAATTCACTGGTGTTGTAGACGGCGTTCGTCTCCGTACTGCGTTTGAGGCCGTCCGCCAGGCTCCACAAAAACAGCGGGACATTCCGCGCATTGCAGATCTCGCGCAAGCGCGCCAAGACCCGCGACTCTTCGTGCGTCTCGCAGAGCAGGATCGGAAAACGCGCATCCAGCAGCGCGTTGAAATCGTCATTGAACTGGGGCATGGCAACAATCAGTCCGGCGTCGGCGAGGCCTCAAGCGCGAAGCGGTCGAGCCGCAAGGTCAAGCGTTCGCCGGATTCCGTCTCGGCCAGCATCCATTCCGTGCCCTCGCGGGCATAGATATCCAGCGGCAACACGCGCAGCGACTCGCCCTCCACGCGTATCTGCAATCGCTGCCGGGTCAACGCGGCAAACTCCAGCCGCTCGTGATCGACGCAGGCGATCGGCCGGTAGTCAGTCACCGCAGGCTTACCCCGGTCTTTTCAAACGGCGTCCACGCCTGGGCGACTGACGCACCCAGACGGCCGGCGAGCCGCTCGGCCAGACCTTCCTGCTGCGTGTAGTCGACGACATCCTCGACCTTGATCACATCGCGGGCGACCGACTCAACGCTGCCGAGGCCGTCAGCCAGACCCAGCTGGATGCTTTTTTCGCCGCTCCATACCAGGCCGCTGAACATCTCGGGGGTTTCCTTCAGGCGTTTGCCGCGGCCTTCACGCACCACGCCGATGAACTGGCCGTGGATCTCTTCGAGCATCTGCTTGGCGAAGGCCTGCTGTTTGGGGTCGACCGGCGAGAAGGGGTCGAGGAAGCCCTTGTTTTCACCGGCGGTCAGCAGGCGACGTTCGACGCCGAGCTTCTCCATGGTCTGGGTGAAACCGAAGCCGTCCATCAGCACGCCGATGGAACCGACGATGCTGGCCTTGTCGACATAAATCCGGTCGGCCGCAGCCGCGACGTAGTAGCCGCCGGAGGCGCAGATGTCGTCGACCACCGCGTACAGCGGAATTTTCGGATACTTGGCGCGCAGGCGCTTGATCTCGTCGTAGATCTGGCCGGCTTGCACCGGGCTGCCGCCGGGGCTGTTGATGCGCAGGATCACGCCTTTGGTTTTCTTGTCTTCGAATGCGCCCTGCAGGCTGGCGATCACCGAATCGGCACTGGCCTGGTCGGAGGCGATGACGCCTTGCAAGTCGATCAGCGCGGTGTGCTCCTTGATCGAGACGCCGTCCGAACCGAACCAGCCCGCAGCCAGAAACAGCACCACGAACAGATACAAAAACGTCAGCGTTTTAAAAAGGATGCCCCAGTGACGGGTGCGCCGTTGCTCCTGCACGGCTGACATCGCCAGCTTTTCCAGCACGCTGCGTTCCCAGTTTGCGGGGGCGGATTTTTCAGGTTCACTCATTGGTTTTCCATCAAGGCGGGTTCAAGTAAATACACATGGCCGTTGCGCTCGACAACGGGCAAGGGGATCAGCCCGCGCCCGGCGCAGCGTCCGCCCACGCACGCGCCGGTGGCAGGATGATACAGCGCGCCATGCGTGGTGCAGATCAGATAGTGCCGCGAGACGTCGAAGAACTCGCCTTCCTGCCAATCGAGTTCCACCGGCACGTGGCCGCACTGATTGAGGAAGGCGCGCGGCATATCGTCGAAACGGATCACAAATGCAGGCTGCGACCGGCCGTGCCGCTCCAGCTCGAAGCGCACCCCCTTGCCCTGCTCGGCGAGATCGCCGGCCGCACAGATCAGGCGTTCGCGTTCAGCCATGCGTGCACCTCGGCAAAACTGTTCATCAAGGCCAGCGGCGCATGCGGGTGCAGATCATCCGGTTCATGCGCGCCGTAGGTCACGCCCAGGCTGGCCACCCCGGCATTCGACGCCATCAGCAGATCATGGCTGGTATCGCCGATCACCAGCGTGCGGGCCGGGTCGGCGCCCAGTTCCTCGATCAGTTCCAGCACCATGGCCGGATGCGGCTTGGAATGTGTCTGGTCGGCACAGCGGGTGGCGACGAACCACTCGCCCAAGCCGCTGGACGCAAGCGCCCGCTCAAGACCGTGACGGCTTTTGCCGGTGGCGACGGCCAGCTGGAATCCGCGGGCATGCAGCTGGCTGATGCCGTCCGCCACGCCGTCGAACAACGGGATGGCGTCGTCGCGCCCCAGGTAGTGATGGCGGTAGCGTTCGACCAGTCGCGGGTAATCGTCGGCCGGCAAATCCGGCAGCAAGGTCTGCAGCGCCTGTATCAGGCCCAGTCCGATAATCAGGCGCGAGGCGCGATCGCTCGGCGCGGCCAGCCCGATGTCTTCGCAGGCGCGCTGGATCGAATCGACGATGACCCCGGCGGAATCCATCAGGGTGCCGTCCCAGTCGAAAATCAGCAGGTCAAATTGGCGGGGGGGGAAGCTCATGGTGTACGCAGGGAATCCAGGAAGGCTGAAAGTTCGTCGGGCAACGGTGCTTCGATCAGCAGCCGCTCCTCTGTAATGGGGTGGACGAACGAAAGCTTGGCCGCGTGCAGAAACATGCGCTTGAGTCCCTGCCTGGCCAGCGTCTTGTTCAATTCGAAATCGCCATATTTATCGTCGCCCGCAATCGGAAACCCCAAATGCGAGGTATGCACGCGTATCTGATGGGTGCGGCCGGTTTTCAGTTCCGCTTCCAGCAGGGTGAAATCGGCAAACGGCTCCAGCCGGCGAAAGATGGTGTGCGCGGTCTGGCCGTCGTCGCGCACGGTGACGCGCTTTTCGCCGTTGTCGTCCACCCGTTTGTGCAGCGGCAGCTTCACGTGCTGAACCGGGTTCGGCCAGCGCCCGGCCACCAGAGTCAGATAGCGCTTTTCGATCTTGCCGTCGCGCATCGCGGCGTGCAGCCCGACCAGCGCGCGCCGCTTCAGCGCGATCAGCAACACCCCGGAGGTTTCACGGTCGAGCCGGTGCACCAGTTCCATATAGCGGCATTCCGGCAACTCCAGCCGCATCTGCTCGATCACCCCGCGCGAGATGCCGCTGCCGCCGTGCACCGCCATGCCGGCAGGTTTGTTCAATGCAATCAAGGCCTCGTCGCGGTACAGGATGCGCGGCAACAGGCGAATGCCGCCCTGCGGCAAATGGGTGGCGGGCGTGATCAGCGGGGTGGCAACCCGCACCGGTGGAATCCTCACCTCGTCACCCAGCTGCAGGCGATAGCTGACGTCGACCCGGCCGCCATTGATGCGCACTTCGCCGCCGCGCACGATCTTGTAAATGCGGCTTTTCGGCACGCCTTTCAGCTTCGCCATCAGAAAGTTGTCCAGCCGCTGGCCATCGGCGCTGTCGTCAATCTTCACGCGGCGGACAGAATCTTTCTCTAAGTCATTATTTTTCATATACACTACTGCCGGTTCAGGCCTTGTTTTGGCTGACAAATTTAGAGGCTAGACCGCTGTCGACTAGACCTCTAGCGAATACCGCCGGTTACAACGCTCACCGGCCGCCGCCTGCCCGGCCCGTCTGGATTCCTGCCGCACCGCTCACAATCGAGCTGGCGCGAACAGTCGAAACCACCCTGCCCCGCCAGTCGGCAAAGCAGCGATGTTATCAATAATGACGCGACAACACGCATACGAAAAACAAGCATTCACGCCCGGCCCATGCCAGCGGGAATCGGAAAGACCGCCTCGGCTCTGCCGACGACACTCTCCAGGAACAGGACAACCTAACCCATGCCGTTTCACTTACAACATCTGTAATCGCATGAGCCGCTGACATCAGCGGCAGTCTGGCCTGTCCCGTATGCACGCGCGCGGGAGTAAACAATGAAGCGCATGCTATTCAACGCAACCCAGGCGGAAGAACTCCGGGTTGCCATCGTCGACGGGCAAAAACTCGTCGACCTTGACATCGAGTCCGCCAGCAAGGAACAACGCAAGGGCAATGTCTACAAGGGTGTCATCACCCGCGTCGAGCCCAGCCTGGAAGCCGCGTTTGTCGATTATGGCTGCGAGCGCCACGGCTTCCTGCCGTTCAAGGAAATTTCCCGCGCCTGCCTGCCCGGCAATGGCCGCGCCCCCGAAAACCTGAAAGAAGGCATGGAATTGCTGGTTCAGGTGGAAAAGGACGAGCGCGGCAACAAGGGCGCCGCCCTCACCACCTACGTTTCGCTGGCTGGCCGCTATGTCGTGCTGATGCCGACCAACCCGCGTGGCGGCGGCGTCTCGCGCCGCATCGAAGGCGAAGACCGCAACGAACTTCGCGACACCCTGGCGCAGCTCGACATCCCCGAAGGCATGAGCCTGATCGCCCGCACCGCCGGCATCGGCCGTACCGCCGAGGAATTCCAGTGGGACCTGAACTACCTGCTGAGCCTGTGGAAAGCCATCGACGGCGCCTCCACCTCGCAAAAAGGCGCGTTCCTGATCTACCAGGAAGGCAGCCTGGTCATCCGCGCCATCCGCGACTATTTCTCGGCAGACATCGGTGAAATCCTGATCGACACCCAGGATATCTATGACCAGGCGCAGCAGTTCATGGCCCACGTGATGCCGGCCAACGTCAACAAGGTCAAGCTCTACCACGACGACGTGCCGCTGTTCTCGCGTTTCCAGATCGAACACCAGATCGAGTCGGCGTATTCGCGTCAGGTCAACCTGCCGTCCGGCGGCGCAATCGTGATCGACCACACCGAAGCGCTGGTGTCGGTCGACGTCAACTCGGCGCGCTCCACCAAGGGCAGCGATGTCGAGCACACCGCCACCGCCACCAACCTCGAAGCGGCAGACGAAATTGCCCGCCAGATGCGCCTGCGCGACCTCGGCGGATTGATCGTGATCGATTTCATCGACATGGAGAATCCAAAGAACCAGCGCGACGTCGAAAATCGCCTGAAGGACGCGCTGCGCCACGACCGCGCGCGCGTGCAAACCGGCAAGATCTCGCGTTTCGGCCTGCTCGAAATGTCGCGCCAGCGACTCCAACCGTCTTTGGGCGAAACCAGCTACAACCCCTGCCCGCGCTGCCACGGCACCGGCCACATCCGCGGCACCGAATCGTCGGCGCTGCACATCCTGCGCATCCTGCAGGAAGAAGCGATGAAGGACAGCACCGGCGCCATCCACGTCCAGCTGCCGGTCGATGTCGCCACCTTCCTGCTGAACGAAAAACGCGTCGACATCTACACCATCGAGTCGCGCCTCAAGGTCAATGTGGTGTTGATCCCCAACATCCACATGGAAACCCCGCACTACACCATGACCCGGCTGCGCCACGACGAGCTGAACCAGCGCGATGTGGCCGAGCCGAGCTACAAAATGGCCACCCTGCCGGAAACCGAATCGGGCTACCAGGCCGAACAGGCGCCCACGCCTGTCCGCCAGGAAGCTGCGGTCAAGTCGATTGCGCCGCCGCAACCCGTAGCGGCCGCGCGCCCAGTCGTCGCAGCGGCGCCGCAGGCCCAGGGCGGCCTGCTCGACCGCATCGTCGGCTGGTTCAAGAAGCGCGCCGACGAGGCGCCCTCCAGCGAATCGGCTCCGGTTGAAGCGGTTGCTGCGATTACCCGCAGTGAACGCAGCGAACGTCCGAACGAACGCCGCGAACGTTCCAGCGAGCGCAAGCCCGGCCAGCGCCGCGGTCGCGGCGAAAGCCGCAATGCCGAAGCGCGCAATGGCGAGACGCGTGGCGAAGCGCGCCAGAATGCGCCGCGCCAAAACGAGGCACGCCCAAGCGATGCAGAAAAACCCGCGCGTCCCCCCCGCCAGCCGAAACCGCGTCCCGAAACGGAAGCTGCACCGCGCGTAGCCGAAGCGGCAGAAGCGCCGCGTGAAAACGGTGCAGAAGAAAAGCGCGAACCACGCAGCCGTCGCGGCCGCGGCAATCGCCGCCCCCGTGAAGCGCGCCCCGAAGGCGCAAGCAGCACGCCGATGGCCGTGATCGAAATCGCCGGCTTCCGCGCCATCGTCGAGATTGCACGTCCACCCAAGGCCGCCGCAGCCCCGCAGACCTCGACGCAGCAACAGGATCTGCAACTGGAAGCCACCGCAGCGCCCAGCCTGCCGCCCACCGCGGTCACGGCTTCGCCGACTGCCATCCTGGCCGGCATGGCGTCGAGCGCCGCCAGCCTGCAGCAGGTGGAAACCCAGGGCATCGCAGCCAGCGCATCGGACGCGCAGGACGCCGGGCGTCCACGCCGTCGCCGTCGCCCGGCTGCCAAGCCCGCGGCTGAAGCGAGCGGACTGATGCAGGTGGAAACCAGCGCAGCGGCAGCCCCCGTCGTCGAGGCCGCAGTGGCCGATGCGCCCCACCCCACGCGTCGCCGCCCGCGTCCGCAGGTCGCAACGACGCAGGAACCGCTGGTTCAGGTGGAAACCCAGGCAAAGTAAGCGCCTGCAATGCAAGAAAAAGAGCCGCTTGATGCGGCTCTTTTTCCGCCATCTGTGTCAGGACATGAATCATTCTCCGTACACAATGCAGCCACATAGCCGCAGTATGCTTGGATCAATATGTCGACCACGCAAACAGACTTAGCCCGAACCCTTCTCGCAGGCGCGCAGGACAAAGTGGATGCCCTCCGCAGCATCCGCCCCTACCTGATCGACTTGTCCCTGCGCGAAAACCCCGTGGGGGCACGTATCGGACAAACACTGGCAGACAAGCTGGCCATTCTGCCCAGGCTGCGTGCATTCGGGTTCAGCAACATCCTGTTGGGCACGCTGGATTACGCCCTGCCGGACGAGCCCGAGGTAGACGACGACTTCATGCTCTACCTGCGCGATCACCAGATCGATATGTGCGGCTGTTTTGCGTTTACCGACATCGGAATCGCCCAGCCCGATGGCAGCTTTACGCCTTCGCCTTCCCTTCTCAAGCTGCAGGCTTATGGCGTGCCCAACACGCTGCACGAAATCTATCTCAGCAAGGCGGGTATGCGGGGACAGTACGATCTCGCGACCTTGTTTCGCAGCCTGCCCGCCAGCATCCAGTGGCTCAACGACAACGTCCGCGGCGACGCGGGCGCCAAGCCGCGCATCCTGATCAACATCGTGGACGGCTGCGATGCCTTTGCCGAGTCCCCCGAGACGGTGTTTTCAGTCCTGAATCTGCTTGCCGGGCTGCCGATCGAAGGCGTCAGCATCGAGGATGACCGCGGCACCTATCTGCCTTTCCAGGTGGGTGCGTACGTCGCAGCGGCGCGGGTGTTCCTGCCGCCGCCGCTGAAAATTCTGGTGCATATGCATGCCGGCGCCGGCTTCGAAAACGCCTCCGTGATCGAGGCGCTGCTCAATGGTGCCGATGGCGCATGGGGCGGTCTGCCCAAACGCGCCGCGATCATCGGCCATGCCTCGCTTGGCGAATTGATTGCCAATCTGGTGCGGGTGGGCAATCCGCACATGCAAGACTACCAGCTCGACCAGTTGCTGCCGCTGGCAAGCGGGTTGCAGACGCTGGACGAAAACGAACCGGTGCCAGACGACCTGCCCATCCTCGGCCGGAATGCCTACCGCTTGCCCCTGAGCTTTTTCCGGCAACAAGCCGATCGCTTTATGGATCTCGTGCCGGAAGCTATCGGCGGCGAATACCGTTACCGTATCTGCCCGGTCGTCAGCGACCCGGCCGTGATCGCCGGGCGGCTGGCCGAAGTCACCGGACATCCAGCGGACTTCTTCCCCGTCGAAGTACTCCAGCAGATGATCCGGCTGATGCGCCGCGACCTGCGTGCCGGGCGGCGCATCGTTTATGATGACCCGGAATCCCTGATGGAACTTTTTGAGCGGGCCTCGCCTGCTTAGGCGCAGTGCGTACCATTCCACATGAGCAATGCAGCAGGAGGAGTCTCGAGCAATGACCGATTTTTCACACGACATTGAAACCGACACTGGCATCTACAAAACCCTGCTGGAATCGACCAAAGCGATTCCGTGGAAAATCGACTGGGCCAGCATGCGCTTCGACTACATCGGCCCACAGATCGAAAGCCTGCTCGGCTGGACGCCCGCAAGCTGGGTGAGCGCCGAGGACTGGGCGACCCGCATGCATCCGGAAGATCGTGCATGGGTGGTGGACTTTTGCGTCTCGCAATCCCAGGCCGGAACCGACCACGAGGCGGATTATCGTGCGCTCACCAAGGCGGGCGACTATGTGTGGATCCGCGATGTGGTGCACGTGATACGCAACGCCGCCGGCGATGTGGAGGCACTGGTCGGCTTCATGTTCGACATCAGCGAGCGGAAAAAAACCGAGCAGAAACTGCTCGACCTGCAAAAGGAACTCGAGGCCCTGTCGTTCAAGGACGGTCTGACCGGCGTCGCCAACCGGCGCATGTTCGATTCGATCATGGAAATGGAATGGGCCCATGCCCGACACAGCAGCCAGCCGCTGTCGCTGATCATGCTGGACATCGATTATTTCAAGCAATACAACGATCACTATGGCCATATACAGGGCGACCAGTGCCTGAAACAGATCGGGCAGGTGCTGACCTCCGCCGCGACCCGCTCACGCGATTTTGTCGCCCGCTTCGGCGGTGAGGAATTCGTACTGGTCCTGCCCGAAACGGACGAGGCGGCCGCCGCCAAAATTGCCGAGCGCTGCCGCAACCTGCTGTTCAAGGAACAGATCCCGCACGAAAACTCCCCGGTGAGCCAGATCCTGTCCGTCAGCATCGGCGTGGGCACCGTCGTTCCCACTCATGCCGATGAGCCTGTCGCATTCATCGAAGCTGTGGACCGGCGGCTGTATCAGGCGAAGGAAAACGGCCGCAATTGCATCGTCAAGGCAGGTTGATCGACTGGCGCGAATTCAGGCGCCAGAGCGTCCGCCGGCCTGGCGATCGCCGGTAATCTCGCGGATCAATCCCTGCACCGCATCCTCGATCATGTCGAGGTTTTCTTCGAAGCCCTGCGGGCCGCCGTAATACGGGTCGACCACGTCCAGATTGGGGTACTTGCGGCTGAACGCCAGCAAGCGTCGAATTTTGCCGTGATACTGCGCCGGCGCACGCTCGACCAGGCGGCTGTGATTGTCGCCATCCATCGCCAGAATGTAATCGAACGCCTCGAAATCCGCGTCCGCCACCTTGCGCCCGCGCAAGCGGCTGATATCGGCGCCGCGCTGACGCGCCGCCTGCTGCGCACGCGGGTCGGGCGCATCTCCGACATGGTAGGCGTGAGTGCCGGCGGAATCCGTTTCCACCTGCTGCTCCAGTCCCGCTTCGCGGATGGCCTTGCGGAACATGCCTTCCGCCATCGGCGAACGGCAAATATTGCCCATGCAAACGAATAAGACTTTGGTCATGTATCGTGCTCTTCCACTCCTCTATTGATTCGATTCGAATCAATAACAATTGAATTTCGGCAGTTATTCATGATTGATTCAGATTTCTGGATCAATCATGAATAACACCTGCTTGAGGTCCTTCAACTGGTCGCGAAGTTCCGCTGCTTTCTCGAATTCGAGATTCTTTGCCGCGTCGGCCATCTCTTTTTCCAGCGTCTTGATTTTCTTCGTCAGCGACTTCTCGTCCATCACCTTGTATGCGGCGACGGTCTGCGCGGCCTTGAGTTCCTGGCGCGATGCGTCGGCATCGTATACGCCATCAATGATGTCCTTGATGCGCTTGACCACTCCGCGCGGGGTGATGCCATGCTCGACGTTGAAAGCCAGCTGCTTGATGCGGCGGCGGCTGGTTTCGTCCATCGCGCGGCGCATCGATTCGGTGATCTTGTCGGCGTACAGAATCGCGCTGCCGTTGAGGTGACGCGCGGCGCGGCCGATGGTCTGGATCAGCGAACGCTCGGAACGCAGAAAGCCTTCCTTGTCGGCATCGAGAATTGCCACCAGCGACACTTCGGGGATATCCAGCCCTTCGCGCAGCAGGTTGATGCCGACCAGCACATCGAACACGCCCAGGCGCAAATCACGCAGGATTTCGACGCGCTCGACGGTGTCGATGTCCGAATGCAGATAGCGCACCTTGATGCCATGTTCGGCCAGGTAATCGGTCAGGTCTTCCGCCATGCGCTTGGTCAGCGTGGTCACCAGCACGCGCTCGCCGACTGCGATGCGTTTGCGGGCTTCGCCCATCAGGTCATCGACCTGGGTGCCGACCGGGCGCACCTCGACCTGCGGATCGACCAGCCCGGTCGGACGCACCAGTTGCTCGACCACCTGACCGGCGTGCTCGGCCTCGTATTTGGCCGGAGTTGCCGACACGAACACGGTCTGCCGCATCAGACCCTCGAATTCCTCGAACTTGAGGGGACGGTTGTCGAGCGCAGACGGCAGGCGGAAACCGTAATCGACCAGGTTTTCCTTGCGCGAACGGTCGCCCTTGTACATGCCGCCGACCTGCGTCACGGTGACGTGCGATTCGTCGATGAACATCAGCGCATCGCGCGCCAGATAGTCGATCAGCGTAGGCGGCGGCTCGCCCGCCTTGCGGCCCGACAAATGGCGCGAGTAATTTTCAATGCCTTTGCAGAAGCCCAGCTCGGCCATCATCTCCAGATCGAAGCGGGTGCGCTGTTCCAGCCGTTGCGCTTCGACCAGCTTGCCGTTGGCGTAGTACCACTCCAGCCGGTCGCGCAACTCGACCTTGATCTGCTCGATCGCGCGCAGCGTGGTTTCGCGCGGGGTGACGTAATGGCTGGACGGGAACACGGTAAATCGCGCCACCTTCGACAGGATCTGTCCGGTCAGCGGGTCGAACAGATGCAGGGTCTCCACCACGTCGTCGAACAGTTCGACGCGGATCGCGGTCTCGGCGTGTTCCGCCGGAAAGATGTCGATGACGTCGCCGCGCACGCGGAAATGACCGCGCGAAAAATCGACGTCGTTGCGCTCGTACTGCATCTGCGTCAACCGCGTGATGACGTCGCGCTGGCTCATTTTTTCGTTCACCCGCAGCAGCAGGATCATGCTGTGGTAATCCGACGGATCGCCGATACCGTAAATCGCCGACACCGTCGCAACGATCACCGTGTCGCGCCGCTCCAGCAGCGACTTGGTCGCCGAGAGACGCATCTGCTCGATGTGTTCGTTGATGCTGGAGTCTTTTTCGATGAACAGGTCGCGCGCCGGCACGTAGGCTTCGGGCTGGTAGTAGTCGTAATAGGAGACGAAATATTCGACCGCGTTTTCCGGGAAGAACTCGCGCATTTCCGAATACAGCTGCGCCGCCAGTGTCTTGTTCGGCGCCATCACCAGCGCCGGCCGCCCGAGACGGGCGATCACATTGGCCATGGTGAAGGTCTTGCCCGAGCCCGTCACCCCGAGCAGGGTCTGGAAAGCCAGCCCGTCCTCGATGCCTTCGACCAGCTTTTCGATCGCGTTCGGCTGGTCGCCGGCCGGCGGGAACGGCTGGAACAGGCGGAACGGGCTATTGGGGAAGGTGACGAACACAGGTAAAATCGCGCGGCAAAAACCAACCGATAGTAGCACTCCGTCAAGACGGATGCATGAAGGAACCAAAGTGGAACTCTCCCGCCGCGTACAGGCCATCAAACCCTCCCCCACCCTGGCCGTCACCGCCCGCGCCGCCGCCCTCAAGGCAACCGGCCGCGACATCATCGGCCTGGGCGCCGGCGAACCCGATTTCGACACCCCGCAGCACATCAAGGATGCGGCCATCGAGGCGATCAACAAGGGCTTCACCAAGTACACCGCGGTGGACGGCACGCCGGGCCTGAAGGCCGCAATCATCGCCAAATTCAAGCGCGACAACGGCCTCGACTACACGCCCAAGCAGATCCTGGTGTCGTGCGGCGGCAAGCAGAGTTTCTTCAATCTGGTACAGGCCGTGATCAACGCGGGCGACGAAGTCATCATCCCGGCGCCTTACTGGGTGTCCTACCCGGACATCGTCATCCTCGCCGACGGCAAGCCGGTGATTGTCGAAGCCGGCATCGAGCAGGGCTTCAAGATCACCCCGGCGCAGCTAGAAGCGGTGATCACCCCGAAAACCCGGCTGGTCGTCATCAACAGCCCGTCCAACCCCACTGGCGCGGTGTATACCGGCGCCGAACTCGCCGCGCTCGGCGCCGTGCTGCGCAAACATCCGCAGGTGCTGATCGCCACCGACGACATGTACGAGCACATCCGTCTGGATGGCGCGCCCTTCGTCAACATCCTGAATGTGTGCCCGGATTTGTATGACCGCACCCTGGTGCTGAACGGCGTGTCGAAGGCCTATTCGATGACCGGCTGGCGCATCGGCTATGCGGCCGGCCCTGAAGCCATCATGCGTGCGATGACCAACGTGCAGTCGCAGTCCACCTCCAACCCCACCTCGATCTCGCAAGTGGCGGCCGAGGCGGCATTGAACGGCGATCAGAGCTGCATCACCCCAATGCTCGACGCCTTCAAAACCCGCCATCGCTATGTCGTCGACGCGCTCAACGCCATTCCGGGCTTCAAGTGCGTGGACAGCGGCGGCGCCTTCTACGCCTTCCCCGACGTGCGCGACGCGATCATGAATCTGCTGGCGCGCGACATCATCGAAGAACCGACCGACATCGCCTTCTCCGAATACCTGCTCGAATCCGCCGACGTCGCCGTCGTGCCCGGCTCGGCTTTCGGCGCCGAAGGCTATATCCGGCTGTCGTTCGCCACCTCGCAGGCCAACCTGGAAAAAGCCATCAAGCGCATTGCCGCCGCGCTGGCATAGCGTGCCGACACGGGCAAGCCTGGATCATGCGCTTTCCCGTCCTGGCTTTTCTGCGTGAGCGCCTGAGCGGGCCGCTCCAGCTCGCCCACACCACCGCGCGTCTGTTCGGCCGCAACGGTCTGCAGAATCACGCGGCGGCGGCGGCTTTCTACTTTCTGTTGTCCGCCACCCCGCTGCTGCTGTTGCTGAGCTACGCCCTGCAGCTGCTTGGCCACATTGCCGAAAACTCGGTGCCTGCCACCATCCTGATGGCCGCGCTCTACGACCAGATGCGGCTGGACAATCTGACCGCGCTGGGCTTTATCCCGCGCCAGGCCCAACTGACAGTGGGCGGCATCGGCCTGCTCACGCTGGTGCTGTCGTCGCGCGGACTGGTCAACGCAGTACAAGGTGCGTTCAACGTGATTTTCCCCAGTCCGGACAAGCGCAACCTGATGCTGTCCTGGGTGTTGCCCCTGATCATTTTGCCGCTGCTGTTTGCGCTGATGGGGCTGGCCATGCTGGCGCAGATGACGCTGAGTTTTCTGGCGCAAAACAATTTCATCGGCAGCGGCAATGCACAACTGCTGCAGACGCTTAATTCATTGTTCGGCTTTGCCATGGTGTGGTCGCTGCTGTTCGCAGCGTATTGGCGGCTGCCGCGCCAGCATCCACCTGCGCGGACTGCGGCGCTGTTCGCCCTCGCGGCCACGCTCAGCCTGGCTGTTCTGCTGTCGCTATTCGGCACATTTTTCAAGCTCGAAAGCCTGCGCAGTCTCTACGGTGCGCCCGGCAGCGTGGTGTTCGTGTTGATGGGCGCCTATTTCAGCTTTCTGTTGCTCTATCTGTGGGCGCAAGCCTTGTACGCCCATGGCAAGGCGGACATCACCGCGCTGGAGAAACTGTTTCTCGGCAACACGAGCGGCATTGGCAGGCTCGAAGCCTTCGTCTTCGGCGACCCCCATCGCCTGCTCGAAAAATACGGCGAAACGCACCCTGCCGGTCACACCCTGATCGAGGAAGGCAGCGATGGCCGTACTTCCTACTTTCTCCACACGGGCCGCGCGGCGGTCTACAAGCGCACCGATGAAGGTCAACACCAGATCGGCAGCCTCAACGCAGGCCAGCTGTTCGGTGAAATGGCTTATTTATTGAATGAAAAACGCACCGCTTCGATCATTGCCCAAACCAACATCACGGTACTGGCCTTGCCGCCGCACATCCTGGAAGAGTTGATGACACACTCGGCCCCGCTGTCGCGCCGCATCATCGACACCCTGTGCCAGCGCCTGCAGCAGATGATATTGGTCAGTTCAGCCTGATTCTCCCCGGCACGGAAGCGCGCCCAATTCCGCAATCTCGGTTAAAGTATCGGGCTTTGTTTCTGCCCGGGTTCGATTTCATGGCCAAATCCCGCGCCGCCACACCCCCAAAAGATTACGAGTCCGCACTGGCCGAGATTGAAGCCATCGTGGCTGAAATGGAATCAGGCCAATTGCCGCTGGACGCCTCGCTGGCGGCCTACAAACGCGGCGCCGAACTGCTGAATTACTGCCGCCAGCAACTGGCCGATGCCGAACAACAGGTGAAAATCCTCGAAAACGGTACGCTGCAGAACTTCAAGCCCGATCCTTCCGCCCAAACCGCGTCTGCCGATGACTGATTTTGCCGCCTGGACGCGCGCCTGCCAGACACGCATCGAAGGCGTACTGGCCGCGCATCTCCCCCCCGCCCACATTGCCCCTGCGCGCCTGCACGAAGCCATGCGCTACGCCGTGCTTGACGGCGGCAAGCGGGTGCGTCCGCTGCTGGCGTTTGCCGCGGGCGAGTTCACCGGCGCCGATGTCGAACAGGTGCAGCACGCGGCCGCGGCAGTCGAATTGATCCATGCCTATTCGCTGGTGCACGACGACATGCCGACCATGGACAACGACACCCTGCGACGCGGCAAACCCACGGTACATGTCGAATTCGACGAAGCCACCGCGCTGCTGGTAGGCGATGCGCTGCAAAGTCTGGCGTTCGACATCCTTGCCGCGCAACCGCTGACTGCCGACGCGAACACCCAGCTGAAAATGCTGCAGCTGCTGGCGCAGGCGGCCGGTTCGCGCGGCATGGCGGGCGGCCAGGCAATCGACCTGGCCAGCGTCGGCAAACCGCTCGACCTGACCGAACTCGAGTTCATGCACATCCACAAAACCGGTGCGCTGATCCGTGCCTCGGTACTGCTGGGCGCCCAGTGCGGATTGCTGTCCGCAGCCACGGCCGGCGCGCTCGATCACTACGCCAAATGCATCGGACTCGCCTTCCAGGTGGTCGACGACGTGCTCGATGCCGAAGCCTCGAGCGCCACGCTCGGCAAGACCGCAGGCAAGGATGCCGCCAACAACAAGCCGACTTACGTCAGCCTGCTCGGCGTGGCGCGTGCACGCGAACTGGCACAGGAGCTGCGTGCCGACGCGCACGCCACGCTGGCGCAGGCCGGCGCATCGGCCGACCGCCTGCGCCAGCTGGCGGATTTTGTCGTCGAGCGCGCTTTCTAAATGACGGGGCCTTTGCTCGACACACTGAATTCGCCGGCCGACCTGCGCGCCCTGGCGCCCGCCGACTTGCCGAAACTGGCGCAGGAACTGCGTACGTTTCTGGTCGAATCAGTCGCGCAAACCGGCGGCCATCTGGCCTCCAACCTGGGCGCGGTGGAACTGACACTGGCCCTCAACTACGTATTCGACACGCCGAGTGACCGCATCGTGTGGGATGTCGGCCACCAGAGCTACACCCATAAAATTCTCAGCGGCCGCCGCGCCGCCATGGCCGGACTGCGGCAGCCGGGCGGCATCGCCGGTTTCCCGCGCCGCGCCGAGAGCGAATACGACGCGTTCGGTGTCGGCCATTCCAGCACCTCGATCTCGGCGGCGCTCGGCATGGCCGAGGCCTTCCGCCAGACAGGCTCCAGCCAGCGCGCGGTCGCGGTGATCGGCGACGGCGCGATGACGGCGGGCATGGCGTTCGAAGCGCTGAACAACGCCGGCGCCACCGACCTGCCGCTGCTGGTGGTGCTGAACGACAACGACATGTCGATTTCGCCCAACGTCGGCGCGCTCAACAACTATCTGGCACGGCTGATGTCCGGCAAGTTTTACGCCGCAGCCCGTCGCGCCGGCGAAAAAGTCCTGTCGGTTGCGCCGCCGATCCGCGAACTCGCCAAGCGTGCCGAGGAACACATGAAGGGCATGGTGACGCCCGGCACGCTGTTCGAGGAATTCGGCTTCAACTATATCGGCCCGGTCGACGGCCACGACCTCGACGTGCTGCTGGATACGCTGTCCAATATCAAGCAGCTCAGCGGCCCGCAATTTCTGCACGTGGTCACCCGCAAGGGCAAAGGCTACGCCCAGGCCGAAGCCAATCCCTGCCTGTATCACGGCGTATCGCGCTTCGACCCGGCCGCCGGCATCGCCGAAAAAACCGGCGGCAAGCCCACCTACACCCAGGTCTTCGGCGACTGGCTGTGCGACATGGCGGCGGCCGATCCGCGACTGGTCGGCATCACGCCGGCGATGCGCGAAGGCTCGGGCCTGGTGCGTTTCTCGCAGGACTATCCCAAGCGCTATTTCGACGTAGGCATCGCCGAGCAGCATGCGTTGACGTTTGCCGCAGGCCTCGCCTGCGAAGGCGTCAAGCCGGTCGTTGCAATTTACTCGACCTTCCTGCAGCGCGCGTACGACCAGCTGATCCACGACATCGCCCTGCAGGATTTGCCGGTGATGCTGGCGATCGACCGCGCGGGCCTGGTCGGCGCGGATGGCCCCACCCATGCGGGCAGCTTCGACCTGAGCTTCCTGCGTTGCATCCCCAACATGCTGATTGCCGCGCCTTCGGACGAAAACGAATGCCGCCGCCTGCTGACCACCGCCTATCTGCACAAGGGCCCTTCGGCGGTACGCTACCCACGCGGCAGCGGCAAAGGCGCGGCCATCGAGCCCGGGCTCGAACCGCTTGAACTGGGCAAAGGCATCCTGCGCCGTAGCGGCCGCGACATTGCCCTGATCGCATTCGGCAGTCTGGTCGCGCCCGCGCTGACGGCCGCCGAAGCGCTCGACGCCAGCGTTGCCGACATGCGTTTTGTGAAACCGCTGGACCTGGATTTGCTGCGCGCGCTGGCCCACCAGCACCGGCTGCTGGTGACGCTGGAAGAAAACGTGGTGGCTGGCGGCGCCGGCGCCGGCGTGGCCGAAGCGCTGTCCGCACTCGGCATTCAGGTGCCCGTGCTGCATCTCGGCTTGCCCGACCGCTTCATCGAACACGGCGACGTGCCTGCCATGCTGGCCGAATGCGGCCTCGATGCGGCAGGAATTGAACGCGCCGTCCGCCAGCGGATAACCCTATTACCCTAGTAGTTTACTCAACTATTATGGCAGTTTATACTGAGTCTAAACTGAACCCATAAGGAGCCTGCCATGAACCAAGTTTGCGATACCGCCGTCTGCATGCCGGACGTACAAAACTCGGTCGACACCCGGCAAATCGCCATCGACAAGGTCGGCATCAAAAGCATCCGCCACCCAGTCCGGGTCGCGGACAAGACAGGCGGCGTCCAGCACACCATCGCCAACTTCAACATGTACGTGTACCTGCCGCACAATTTCAAGGGCACCCACATGTCGCGTTTCATCGAGATCCTCAACACGCGCGAGCGCGAGATTTCGGTCGAAAACTTCGAAGGCATGCTGCGCCAGATGGTCGAACGCCTCGAAGCCGAATCGGGCTACATCGAAATGAGCTTCCCCTACTTCGTCAACAAGACCGCGCCGGTTTCTGGCGTGCAAAGCCTGCTCGATTACGAAGTCACCTTCATCGGCGTGATCGAGAACGGCAAATTCACCCACACCACCAAGGTACTGGTGCCGGTGACCAGCCTGTGCCCCTGCTCGAAAAAAATCTCCGAATACGGCGCGCACAACCAGCGTTCGCATGTGACTGTCACCGCGAGAACCAATGGATTCCTGTGGATCGAGGATCTGGTGCGCAAGGTCGAGGATCAGGCTTCATGTGAACTGTTCGGCCTGCTGAAACGTCCGGACGAGAAATACGTCACCGAGCGCGCCTACGACAACCCCAAATTTGTCGAAGATATCGTGCGCGACGTGGCCGCAGCCATGAACGCCGAGCCGCTGATTGACGCCTACATCGTGGAAGCCGAAAACTTCGAGTCGATCCACAATCACAGCGCTTATGCGCTGATCGAGCGCGACAAGACCAAGCATTGATTTCCGCTGCTTGAATTGAACAAGGCCTGCGATTGCAGGCCTTGTTTTTTGGCACGCGGAGAATCAGAAGCGCTGTGTCAGCGTCATGGTCTGTCCGTCGCGCTTCATTTCCATCCGGTTGAGAAAGCTCATGCCCAGCAGCGGCACACTCAGGCCCGACTCCACCACCATGCCGTCCACCTGATTGAGCACGATCCCGCCCACTTTGACCGTGTTGAATTTGACGTGCCAGGCCGGCACGACGCCCCCTGCCGTATTCACCCCCGTGGCTTGCCCAGCCCGGTAATCGAGTCCGATGCGGCGCGCCTCGGATGCATTGATGGCGATCGTGGTGGCGCCCGTATCGACCAAAAAAGTAACGGGAAAGCCATTCAGGGCGCCCATCGCCGCAAAGTGCCCGCGCGAATCGGCTGTCAGCGACACGGACTGGCGCGTTCCCACCGGCGTTCCACCCGCGAACGATTGCCCCATGGCGAGGCTGCGGCGCTTGCCGTCGACCTCGATGCTGGCGCTGGCGGAATCGGCCGCAACCAGCTTCACGCCCTGCACAGTCTGCCCGACGCTCAGCGTGCGCGGCTTGCCGCCGTCGATGCTGACGATGGCCTTGTCCTTGAACAAGCCCATGACCGAAACGCTGGCTGCCCATGCCGCCGAACTGGCGACACAAACTCCGGCTAAGATAGCGACGGAAATTTTTTGCTTGAGGGTCATCATGAATCCTGTTCTGGTATTTCGTCATTCCCCGACCGAAGGGCCGGGCTATTTCACCACGTTTCTGGATCGCCACGGCATCCCCTGGCAGTTGGTACGCATCGACGCGGGCGATGCCGTGCCCGAAACCCTTAACGGCATCTCCGGGCTGTGCTTGATGGGCGGGCACATGAGCGTCAACGACGACCTGCCCTGGATCCCGCCGGAGCTGAACCTGATACGCCAGGCAGTCGCGGCCGGCGTGCCCGTGATCGGCCATTGCCTGGGCGGACAGCTAATGTCGAAAGCGCTCGGCGGTTCCGTCAGCCAGAACCCGGACAAGGAAATCGGCTGGGGCGATGTCCGCATCACGGATATCGAAGCGGCGCGCCCCTGGCTGGGCGACACCCCGCAGTCAATGCCCGCCTTTCACTGGCACGGCGAGACCTTCAGCGTACCGCCCGGCGCCACCCGGATTCTCGAAAGCGCCTGGTGCACCAACCAGGCCTTCGTTCTGAACGATCGCCATATCGGAATGCAATGCCACGTCGAAATGACACCCGAACTCATTGCCAGCTGGTGCGAAAACGGGGCAGCCGAAATCGCCGCCAGCGGGAGTCCAGGCGTGCAGTCGCCCGATTTGATCCAGACAGACGTCGAAGCGCGTGCCGCCCAACTGCACCAACTGGCCGACAAAATTTATTCCCGCTGGATTCAAGGGCTTAGCCGATAAGCCCCGAGCCCTGCTGGACAGTCGCTTGATGCGGCGTAGGATAAGCGCCGGGTTAAACCCTGCCTTACCCGCATCATCTGAAATAACGGAGGATTTATGGAAAACGTCGACTACACCCATTTCGATTTTGGTGAACGCCTGAATGGTTTCATTCACGAAGTCATGAACTATGGCGGTGCACCCCGCGCCGAGAGCGACCTCACCGAAGGCCAGAAGGTCTTTACGCGGGCAGTCAAGCGCGAGATGGTGAAATACGCCGATCCCAACCGCCATGGCTATCCGCACAACCTGCTGGAACAAATGGAATCCTTCACCCGCACGATCGGGGATCTGCACAATTCCTATTTCGATTCCGGCATGCGCAAGGTCAGCGACTGCCTCTACAACCGCTGGAAAATGCTTTACGACGAGACCAAAAAACTCGCCGCAGCGGGTGGCGACACCAAGCCGGCCTGGGTGGATGTCATCAAGACCGAGCAGACCGACATGCCTGCCTTCTTCGACGCATAAGCCACTGTTTATAAATAAAAAAGCCCGGTTTTCCCGGGCTTTTTTATTGCCCACCCGCAATATCAGCCCCACTTATCCTTTTATAAAAATAAAGCATTATTCATGCGCCAACCGCGGTGCTATCCTGCCCGGACTCTAATACCCACATAAAATCTGAGGAGACAGCATGTCCAAACTGGTACGCCCCCACGGCGGCGGAGAACTCAAACCCCTGTTGCTGACAGGAGATGCCCTTGCCGCCGAGAAAACGCGTGCCGCGTCGCTGCCCAAGATCAAACTGAGCTCGCGCGAAACCGGCGACCTCATCATGATGGGCATCGGCGGCTTCACACCGCTGGACGGCTTCATGACCCGCGCCGACTGGGAGGGCGTATGCGACGGCTACAAGATGGCCAGCGGCCTGTTCTGGCCGATCCCGGTCACCCTCTCCACCGACGACGAAACCATCAAGGCGGGTGACGATGTCGCGCTGCTGGACGGCGAATCCGGCGAGATCATGGGCACCATGAAGGTGACCGAAAAATACGGTATCGACAAGGCCCACGAGTGCATGCAGGTCTACAAGACCACCGACCTCGAACACCCCGGCGTGAAAATGGTCATGGCCCAGGGCAAGTACAACCTGGCCGGCCCGGTCAAGGTGCTGTCCACCGGCAGCTTCAAGGAAGAATACGGCGACCAGTTCATGACCCCCGCCGAAACCCGTGCCAAGTTCGAGCAATTGGGCTGGTCCAAGGTCGCCGCCTTCCAGACCCGCAACCCGATGCACCGCAGCCACGAATACCTGGCGAAAATCGCCATCGAAACCATGGACGGCGTGCTGGTTCACTCACTGCTCGGCGCACTCAAACCGGGCGACATCCCTGCCGAAGTGCGCTCCGAAGCCATTTCGGTACTGGTCGAGAACTACTTTGCGCCCAATACCGTCATCCAGGCCGGTTACCCGCTCGACATGCGCTATGCCGGCCCGCGCGAAGCGCTGCTGCACGCGCTGTTCCGCCAGAACTACGGCTGCTCGCACCTGATCGTCGGCCGCGACCACGCCGGTGTAGGCGACTACTACGGCCCGTTCGACGCACAGAAAATTTTCGACGAGATCCCCAAGGGCTCGCTCGAAACCCAGAACATGAACATCGACTGGACCTTCTGGTGCAACAAGTGCGGCGGCATGGCCTCGCAGCGCACCTGCCCGCACACCAAGGACGACCGCATCCTGCTGTCCGGCACCAAGGTACGTTCGATGCTGTCCGAAGGCCAGGACCTGCCGGTCGAATTCAGCCGTCCGGAAGTCGCCAAGGTGCTGCAGAAGTATTACGCCGGCCTGACTGCCGAACAAAACGTCAAGGTCGAACTGAAAGGCCATTCGGCCGCATGATTTTTTCCGGGCAACCGCCATGCGGTCCCGGACAAGGGTTTTAGGACACGAGCCTACCGGAAGCGGACTCGCGATACGCCCCGGCCAAGGACGGGTTCAGTTCTAATCGGACCGCGACGTACGCGGATTGTTAGCTAACTTTAGGAGACTGTAATGCCAACCTATGTTCGTACCGATAAGTGCGACGGCTGCAAAGGTCAGGATAAGACCGCTTGCATGTACATCTGCCCGCACGATCTGATGAAGCTGGACAAGGACGGTTCGGAGACCGGCCACGCCATGCGTGCATTCAACCAGGAACCCGAGCAGTGCTGGGAATGCTATTCCTGCGTGAAAATCTGCCCGCAACAGGCGATCGAATGCCGCCATTACGCTGACGTTGTGCCGCTGGGCGGCATGGTGCAGCCGCTGCGCGGCTCCGACTCCATCATGTGGACCATCAAGTTCCGCAATGGCGTACTGAAGCGCTTCAAGTTCCCGATCCGCACCACGCCCGAAGGTTCGATCGATCCCTATGGCAATAAGCCCATGCCCAAGATGGCTGAAATCGAATCGACCGGTTCGTTCACCCGCGACATGATGGGTGGCTACCGCGCTGGCAACCCTGCCGAACTGATCCGCAAGTAATCCCGGTTAAATAGAGAGGTAAACGAAATGGCTGGAACATTTGGTAATCCCGAAGTTATCCAGGAGGAAGTAGACATCCTCCTGATCGGCGGTGGCATGGCATGCTGCGGCGCCGGTTACGAAGTCATGCGCTGGGCCGATGCGGCCAAAGCCGAAATGGGCATCGACCTGAAAATCAAGCTGGTCGACAAGGCTGCAATGGACCGCTCCGGCGCTGTGGCGCAGGGTCTGTCCGCAATCAACACCTACATCGGCTCCGAGCAGGATCCCGCCGACTACGCCCGCATGGTCTCCAACGACCTGATGGGCATCACCCGCGACGACCTGGCCTACGACCTGGGCCGCAACGTCGATGATTCCGTGCACCTGTTCGAAGAATGGGGTCTGCCGATCTGGAAAACCGACGAAAACGGCGAGCGTCATGACGGCGCCCAGGGTCTGCCCGCACTGAAGGACGGCGGCAAGCCCGTGCGTTCCGGCAAATGGCAGATCATGATCAACGGCGAATCCTACAAATGGATCGTTGCTGAAGCCACCAAAAAAGCGCTCGGCATGGACCGCATCGAAGAGCGTATTTTCATCGTCAAGCTGGTCAACGACAAGAACGACCCCAACCGCATCGCCGGCGCCGTCGGTTTCTCGACCCGCGACCATAAAGTCGTGGTGTACAAGGCCAAGGCCATTCTGCTGGCTGCTGGCGGTTGCGTAAACATCTTCCGTCCGCGCTCTGTCGGTGAAGGTACCGGCCGCGCCTGGTATCCGGTGTGGAACGCAGGTTCGACCTATGCGATGGCTGCCGAAGCCGGCGCCGAGCTGACCATGATGGAAAACCGCTTCGTGCCCGCCCGTTTCAAGGACGGCTACGGCCCGGTTGGTGCCTGGTTCCTGCTGTTCAAAGCCCAAGCCGTCAACGCCTACGGCGAAGTCTACATGGTGAAGAACAAGGAACTGCTGAACGACTACCCCCCCTACGGGCAGGCAGCCGTTCCCGCATCGTGTCTGCGTAACCACCTGATGCTGAAGGAAATGAAAGAAGGCCGCGGCCCCATTTACATGGACACCGTGACCGCTTTGGCAAAACTGCGTGAAACGCTGACCCCGCGCGAAGTGAAGCACCTGGAAGCAGAAGCCTGGGAAGACTTCCTCGACATGTGCGTCGGCCAGTGCGGTATCTGGGTCGGGGAAAACATCGAGCCGGAGAAGAAAAACTCTGAACTGATGCCGACCGAGCCCTACCTGCTCGGCTCACACTCCGGCTGCTGCGGCATCTGGGTGTCGGGTCCGACCGATATCGGCGCACCGACCTCCGAAGACCACGCCGATGCAGACAAGATCCCGGCTCACCTGCCCAAGGGCTGGAACTGGGGCTACCGCTCGATGACCACGGTCAAGGGTCTGTTCACCGCCGGCGACGGCGTGGGCGCATCCGGCCACAAGTTCTCCTCCGGCTCGCACGCCGAAGGCCGCATGTGCGCCAAGTCCATGGTCAAGTACTGCATCGACAACAAGGATATGAAGCCCGAACTCGACACCTCCGTCGAGCAACTGGTGGAAGACATCTACAAGCCGGTGCGTACCTTCCTGGAGCACAAGGACTACACCACGGCGATCGACGTCAACCCCAACTACATCACGCCCAAGATGCTGCAGTTCCGTCTGCAGAAGATCATGGACGAGTATGTTGCGGGTGTCGCCACCTACTACACGACCAACGCAAACATGCTGGGCGTGGCAGAAGACAAGCTGAACATGCTGAAGGAAGATGCCGAGAAGATGCGTGCAAAAGACCTGCACGAACTGCTGCGCGCGTGGGAAAACTACCACCGCATCCTGACCGCCGAAGCCCACATGAAGCACATCCAGTTCCGCCAGGAAAGCCGTTACCCCGGCTTCTACTACCGCATGGACAAGAACTTTGTCGATGAGGAAAATTGGCACTGCTTCGTGAACTCGGTCTACGACAAGAACTCCAAACAGTGGAACTGCTTCAAGCGCGCCCACGTGGATCTGGTCGACAAGTCCAAGCTGTTCAAGCCCGCTGCGCATTAATCCGCGCATACAGCATGAAGACGGGCACCTTCGGGTGTCCGTTTTTTTTCCGGCAGGCAAAACAGCATGCCCGACAAGGTTTAGCATCCAGCCGAAAGCGCGTAACCTCGCGTTTTCATGTGTGTGTTAAGTAATGGGGTTGCCCCCACAGAAAGCTGAAATGAACGAAAACGAATTCAAAGACCTGATCGACGACTCTCCCTTCGCGGGCAGCCCGGTCAAACCCATCATGCTGGCAGAAGACGCTTCGCTGCAATTCCGTTGCCACCGCAACGTCAAATGCTGGAATGCCTGCTGCAGCAACATCGACATTCCCCTCACCCCCTACGATGTGCTGCGCCTGAAAAAGCGCTTGGACATGTCGTCGGGCGACTTCCTCAAGCAGTACTCGATCCCGTTCGAAATGGACAAGGAAGGCATGCCCGGCATCAAGCTGAATCCAGTCGAAGGCGGGACCGCCTGCCAGTTCATGACACCCGAAGGCTGCGGCGTCTATGAAGACCGCCCCACCGCCTGCCGTTACTACCCGGTCGCGCTGTTGACCATGCGCCGTTCCGATGAATACGTCGATCGCAGCGCCTATGCCCTGGTGCGGGAATCGCACTGCCTCGGCCATTTTGAAGACAAAACCCAGACCATCGAGCAATACCGCGCCGAGCAAGGCGTGGTCGAATATGACGAAAAAGCGCATGCGTGGCGGCAACTGGTGGTCAAGCGCAAGTCGGCCGGCCCCACCATCGGCAAGCCTTCGCCAGTCTCGAACCAGCTGTTCTTCATGGCCAGCTACGACATGGACCGCTTCCGTGCTTTTGTCATGAGCCCGAGCTTCAATGACACCTACGATATTCCGGTCGAAATCATGGCGGCGCTGATCGCCGACGACGAAGTCCTGCTCGATTTCGGCATGAATTTTTTGCGCCACGCCTTATTCGGCGAAGAGTTCGTCAAACAGCATCCGGGTGCCTACGAAAAACGTGTGGCACGCCGCCGCGCCCTGGCCGAGCAAAATCCGGAAGCCGAAATCGAGCAGAAAATGGCGAACGAGGACGACAAATACTCGGGTGAACATTAAGCGATGCGGATGACCTTCGTGACCGGTGTGACAGCCCTGCTGCTGGCGAGCAGCGCGCAGGCTGCCACGCTCAACAAATGCATCGATGCGATGGGACAGGTGACGTATTCCAACCTGCCCTGCCGCAACGCGCACAAGACACAGGCGGTGGAAATCGATCCGGCTCCTGCGCCCGATCCGGTCAAACCGGCTGCGCCCAAGCTGGCTCCGGTGAAAGTCGCGCCGGTGAAAACCCCGCCGGAATCCGACAGCGCACCGCAGCTCAGCACCAACTCCAATGGCAAGCCCGCCAAACCCGCCTCGGCACGCCAATGCGACAGCCTGAGCGACAAATTGGGCTCGATTTTCGACAAGATGGACGAAGCGCGCCGCAAGGGCTACACCCAGGAACAGATGAACAAGTGGAACCAGGAAATTCAGTCCCTCGAAGCCAAAAAACAGCAGTCCGGCTGCTTCTGATTGCCTCCCCATGAACGCACGCACCCTCGACCCCGCCCATCATCTGATCGAAAAAGAGCCTTATTACGAGGCCGTCGGCGACGAAATTCAGCTGTTCGAAGCCGCCTACCGGCAGCAGATTCCGGTCCTGCTGAAAGGTCCCACCGGCTGCGGCAAGACGCGTTTCATGGAACATATGGCCTGGCGCCTGAAGCGCCCGCTCATCACTGTCTCGTGTCACGACGATCTCACCGCGTCCGACCTGGTGGGGCGCTATCTGGTCAAAGGCGGCGAAACCGTCTGGGTCGACGGCCCGCTCACTCGCGCGGTGCGCTGCGGCGGCATCTGCTACCTCGATGAAATTGTCGAGGCGCGCAAGGACACCATGGTGGTGATCCACCCGCTGGCAGACGATCGTCGCAATCTGCCGATGGAAAAACTCGGTCAGGTGGTCGAAGCGCCGCCCGAGTTCTGCATGGCGATTTCCTACAACCCGGGCTATCAAAGCGTGCTCAAGGACTTGAAACAATCCACCCGGCAACGCTTCGTCGCACTTGAATTCGACTACCCCGGCGCAGCGCTGGAGCGCCGCATCGTCGCCACCGAATCCGGCGTCTCCGACGCCATCGCCGACAACCTGGTGCGCTTCGCCCAGATGACGCGCAACCTCAAGGGCAGCGGGCTGGAGGAAGGCGCGTCGACGCGGCTGCTGGTGCACGCCGGCAAACTGATCGCCGACGGCGTCAGCCCCGTTTCGGCATGCAAAGCGGCCGTGGCGCAGGCCGTCACCGACGATGCCGATATGCTGAAAGCCATCCAGGAACTGTCCTCCTCGATCTTCTGATGGCGTCGCTTTAATCATGGCGTTGGCGCCGCTCACTGCCGGCGAAATGGAGGCCAGCCTCCACGTCTGGCTGGACACCGAGTTCACGTATTACAAGGTCGACCAGCTCGCGCGCGAACTGGACCGGCTCACGCGCGACGAGCAGGATTTCATCCTCGGCTGGATCCGCCGCATCGCCTCCACCCACATCACGCTCGCCTGGCAATTCGGCCGCCGTGCGCCGGCCTTGCTGCCGCATATGGAACTGCGCCTGCTCGAAGCCTGGGCGCTGCATACCTGCGACGTGTTCGATCGTACCGGCCTGCAGAATGCGCTGCGCGTGATGGAACAGGTCGACAGCTTCGACGTGGTGCAACACAAGAACGATGCCGCTGGCGCACTGTTTGAAGAAATCTCGCCAGTGCTGGGAAATTTTGTCTGCGGTTTATCGGGGCGCCGCTTGCGGATCGAGGAAGGCGACGCCGCCTGGACCGACGGTGAACGCATCGTGCTGCCGCCGCTGATCGCCGCCCTGCCCGATCGAGACGATAATTTTCAGCTCGCCAAAGTCATGGTGGCGCTACTGTGGGCACAGACCCGCTTCGGTACCCTGCGTATCGATCTGGTCGCCGTCGCAGCCGGCTACCCCGACCCCGAGCGTGCGCTGAATCATTTGTACGCGCTGGAAATCCTGCGGCTGTCGGCGCAGATCAAGCGCGAGTTGCCCGGTTTGCATCGCGCGATGCAAGGTTTGCGCAGCCGACTCGACGCGCCGCTGTCACCCGCATGGCAAGCGTTCGAGACCCGACTCGCCGCATCCGGGGCTACGGTGGACGACAGCCTGGCCCTGCTCGATTCAGCCTATGCCGAAACCGCATGCCCGCAATTTTCGGATCAGGGCTGCCTGCGCCCGGATGCCATCGCCGCCGCCCGTGCCGCACGCCTGGACAAGGAAAAAGCGCGGCTGCGCATCAAGCTCGCCGAACTGCTGGCGGAGCAGCAGGCAACGCAGCCGGAAACCCGGCCTGCATCCGAGCCGCCCCCCGAATTCGAAGTCGCACCACGGGACGAAAACGGCCGGCTCGATTTTGAAATCACCCTCGACGATGCGCCCATCGCGCCGCCCGATGGTGTCAGGCAACTTCTGACCTCGATCTATCTCGACTTTGGCGATATCCCGCCGGACTACCTCACCCCGGCAGGCGAAGGCGAATACGATGCAAGTCGGGTGTTCGACCAGCCCGAAGATCCCGACGCGGTGTGGCAGGGCACCTATCACGAGAAGGGCGCCGAGCTCTACCCGGAGTGGGATCATGGACGCCAGCACTACCGCAAGAACTGGTGTGTGATGCGCGAAAAGACCGTCGCTCCGGTTTACGACAACTTCCACCGCGAGACGCTGGGGAAATACGCGGGCGTAGTGAAACACCTGCGCAAGAAATTCGAGGCGCTGCGCGACGAAAACCGCCTCGACAAGCGGCAAACCCAGGGCGATGAAATCGATCTCGACGCGCTGATCGAGGCGCTGGCGGATGCCCGCGACGGCAGCGAAATGAGCGATCGCCTGTTCCAGCGCATGCACCGTGCCGAGCGCAACATCGCGGTGGTGTTTCTGGTGGACATGAGCGGATCGACCCAGGGCTGGATCAACGAGGCCGAGCGCGAAGCGCTGATCCTGCTGTGCGAAGCGCTGGAACTATTGGGCGACCGCTACGCGATCTACGGCTTTTCCGGCACCACGCGCAAACGTTGCGAACTGTTCCGCATCAAGACTTTCGACGACCGTTACGACGACGAAGTGAAGGCGCGCATCTCCGGTATTCGCCCGCAGGAATACACCCGCATGGGATTTGCACTGCGCCACATGAGCAAACTCCTGAATCAGGTGGAAGCCAAAACCCGCGTGCTGATCACGCTCTCGGACGGCCGCCCGGACGACTATTTCGACGTCTATCGCGGCGTCTACGGCGTGGAAGACACACGCATGGCATTGCTGGAAGCCGCACGCACCGGCATTCACCCCTTCTGCATCACCCTCGACCGCGACGCACGCGACTACCTGCCGCACATGTACGGCGCGGCGCGTTACGTCATTCTGGATGACGTGCGACAATTGCCGGTCAAAGTGACAGACATTTACCGCCGCATCACAACCTGAACCCGCACGACATGAGTCTCGACGAACTGAAAATCGGATACTTCTACAGCAACGGCGCCTATGGCCGCACCTGGGGCGTGCGCCAGCTCGCCGCAATCGGACACGATGCCGAAAGCGGTGAGGCGGTTTATCACTTCAAGGGTGTGGCAGGCATCTGCCGCCGCAAGAAAGGCCATTGCAGCCCGATTGAGTTTGCGCGCTGGGCGCGTTATCAGGTGGCCTTGCAGGAAAACGACTGGAAGCGCGTCGGCGGCGAAGCGTATCCGCCCGACGAGTCGGTCGCGCTTTAACCCGGATAATCCGGCGTCTTGTCGGCCGCCGCCGCTGAGTCCGTCGCGGCCTCATCCCCTGCACGCGCACCCTGCGCAGCCAGATAATCCATGATTGCGTAGGTCAGCGCACTGCATCCCGTGCCATCCAGCGCCGAGATGGCGAACACCGGCCCTGTCCACTGGTAATCCTTGACGAACTGCGCAACGACCGCCTTGCGCTCGGCCTCGTCCACCATGTCCATCTTGTTCAGTACCAGCCAGCGCGGCTTTTCATACAACTGCTGATCGTACTTGCGCAGCTCTTCAACAATCGCCCGCGCCTCGCGCACCGGATCGCTGTCGTCATAACGCGGCGAAACATCCACCAGATGCAACAGCACGCGGGTGCGCTGCAAATGGCGCAGGAACTGGTGGCCCAGACCCGCACCCTCGGCCGCGCCCTCGATCAGACCGGGAATGTCGGCGATGACAAAGCTGCGCTCGCTATCGACCCGCACCACGCCCAGGTTAGGCGCCAGCGTGGTAAACGGATAGTCCGCCACCTTGGGACGCGCCGCCGACACCGCGCGGATAAAAGTCGATTTGCCCGCATTCGGCATGCCCAGCAGCCCCACATCGGCCAGCACCTTCAACTCCAGCGCCAGTTCCAGTTCCTCGCCCGGCTCGCCCAGCGTGTGCTGGCGCGGTGCGCGGTTGGTGCTCGACTTGAAATGCTGGTTGCCCAGCCCACCCTTGCCGCCTCTGGCCAGACAAACCTTCTGACCATTGACGGCCATGTCGGCCACCACCTCGCCGCTGTTGATATCGGTGAACACTGTGCCAACCGGCACGCGCATCGTCAGGTCTTCGCCGCCCTTGCCGTAGCACTGTGCACCGCGCCCGTTCTCTCCCTTTTGCGCCTTGTAAATGCGGGTGTAGCGAAATTCGATCAGGGTATTGATATTGCAGTCCGCCACCGCGTAGACGCTTCCGCCGCGCCCGCCATCGCCGCCATCCGGCCCGCCGTTCGGGATGTATTTTTCGCGCCGGAACGAAGCGCTGCCGTCGCCGCCTTTACCCGCCAGCACCTCGATTTTTGCTTCGTCGATGAATTTCATAGTGGAATAGTCCTAATGCGTGGTCGCAATCAAGGCCGCACAAACAAAAAAGCCCCATCCGGCGGACAGGGCTTTTTGGCGACCGGTTCGGCCTCAGCTCAAATCAAGCAACCAGCGGCTCGATGCGTACCATACGGCGGCGGGCAGCGCCCTTGACTTCAAACTTGACCGTGCCTTCAGCCTTGGCGAACAGGGTGTGATCCTTGCCGATGCCGACGTTATCGCCGGGGTGGAACTGGGTGCCGCGCTGACGCACGATAATGTTGCCGGCCAGAACAAACTCACCGCCGTAGCATTTCACGCCCAGACGTTTCGATTCCGAATCGCGGCCGTTACGCGAACTACCGCCTGCTTTCTTGTGTGCCATTTATCTGCTCCTTATGCGGTAATGCCGCCGATTTGCACTTCGGTGAAGTACTGGCGATGGCCTTGGCTCTTGCGATAGTGCTTGCGACGGCGCATCTTGAAAATCTTGATCTTGTCGCCGCGTGCCTGATTCAGCACCGTGGCGGTGACCGTGGCGCCACGCAACATGGGCGCACCCACTTTGATGTCGGCACCATTGCCCACCATCAACACTTGGTCGAAGGTGATTTCGCTGCCGATGTCGGCCTCGAGCTTTTCAATTTTAAGTTTGTCGCCAGCGCACACGCGATATTGCTTGCCGCCGGTTTTGATGACTGCGTACATGGGGGGTCTCCAACCATTACGAACCCGGGAAAGCGCGAGATTCTAGCGGCGAACCCAGAGTAAGTCAAACCATTCGGCAAGTCTTTATCCGGAACCCGCCCGCTGTGAAAAAGCGGGACGGGGCTGCTACCATGCGGGATTATCTCAATAACAAGCTTGTATAGCCCAAATCGTGTCTCTGGAGAGCCTGCAAACCTATCTGGCCGACGACATGCATGCCGTCGACCATGTCATCCGCCAAAGCCTGTATTCCGACGTGGCCCTCATCCGCCAGGTGTCCGAATACATCATCAATAGCGGCGGCAAGCGGATGCGCCCGGCGCTGGTTCTGCTGTCTGCTGGTTGCTTCAATTATTCGGGCAGCGCCCATCACACCCTCGCCGCAGTGGTTGAATTCATCCACACGGCCACCCTGCTGCACGACGATGTGGTGGACGAATCCGAACTACGCCGCGGCCGCGAAACCGCCAACGCCCTGTTCGGCAATGCCGCCAGCGTACTGGTCGGCGACTTCCTCTACTCGCGGGCGTTCCAGATGATGGTGGCGGTCGACAACATGGAAGTCATGCGCATCCTGTCCGACGCCACCAACACCATCGCCGAAGGCGAAGTGCTGCAACTGCTGAACTGCCACGATCCCGACATCGACGAAGAGAATTACCTGCGCGTCATCCGCTACAAGACCGCCAAGCTGTTTGAAGCGGCCGGTCGGCTGGGTGCGGTTATCAGCGGCGGCACCGATGAGCAGAAAGACGCGCTGGCGCGCTACGGCATGCATCTCGGCACGGCTTTCCAGCTGATCGACGACGTGCTGGACTATTCGGGCGACTTTCTCAAAACTGGCAAAAACATCGGCGACGATCTGGCCGAAGGCAAACCCACCCTGCCCCTGCTTTATGCCATGAAGCACGGCACGCCGGAACAGACCGCCAGCATCCGTCAGGCAATCGAACACGGCGGCCTCACCGAATTCCAGAGCGTGCTCGCCGCAATCAAGGACACGCAGGCCCTGCAGTACACCCGCGAAGTCGCGCAACGTGAAGTTCTGGCCGCAAACGAAGCAATTTCTGTCCTGCCTGATTCAAATTCCAAATCAGCTTTGCTACAATTAGCGGCTTTCGCGGTTGACCGTAGTTTTTAACCGCGCAGTTTTAATCTCCCGTTAGTTCTTCAAATAGAGTTTCAGTTCACCACTGATCTCGCCATCTGCCTCGGGGCGTAGCTCAGCCTGGTAGAGTACTGCGTTCGGGACGCAGGAGTCGGAGGTTCGAATCCTCTCGCCCCGACCACATCCTCATGTGGTTGCCTTTCGCTTCATCACACACACAACGCGCGTCCCGGTCACCGATTGATCCGGTCAAGCAAACTATTTTCCATTAAGAATCAGCCAGATAGGCACCGCCTACGACTAAAGTTGTACATCCATTTTTCTTGATCGGCGCTAAGGTCCTGTCGTGGAATTTCCACGACCAACCAATCTAAGGAGGCAGTATGAAAAAAATGGGTAAATTTGTGCTGATGCTGGTTGCAGGTTTGATGGCGCTCCCGGCGTTTGCCGCGGTCAACATCAACACCGCCACACAATCCGAGCTGGAAGCCGTCAAGGGACTGGGGCCGAGCAAGGCGCAGTCCATCATCGCTTACCGGGATGCCAACGGCAGTTTCAAGAGCGTGGACGACCTGGATAAAGTGAAAGGCTTTGGCAAAGCCAGTATCGACAAACTCAAGGGCGAACTGACTGTTGGCCCGGACAGCAGCAAGAAAAAATAAGCATTGTCCCGAGGCGCTGCGGCGCCTCCTGCGTATCCCGCGGGTGTTCCGCATGCGGGATACGCCCCCATCAATTGCAAGCGAAAGCAGACGGCTCTGGCCGAGCCAGTATAATTCGCGCTTTCCTGGCCGCTCTGCTTCCCCATGTCTACCCTTGCCGTCATTCTGATCGCGACTGCCGCCGGCAGTGTGCTGAGCTTGTTGCTCGCAGCGGCATTGGCCTTTTCGGCGCGTCCCAGCTGGATTCCGGTTCTGGTGAGCTACGCCATCGGCGCGCTGCTGGGCGCTTCCCTGCTGGAGGTTTTGCCTGAGGCCGTGGAAATGGGTGGCGAGATCGAGACCGTCGGCCAGGCCGTGCTGGGCGGCATCCTGATGTTCTTCCTGCTGGAAAAACTGGTGTTGTGGCGACACTGTCACGACGAGGTGTGCGAAGCCCACGGCAGTCACGGCCACGGTCACGACCACGGCCGTTCCGGCGCGATGATCATGGTCGGCGACACCTTCCACAATTTTGTCGACGGCATCATCATCGCCGGCGCGTTCATCGCCGATTTCCGGCTCGGTGTGGTCACCACGCTGGCAATCATCGCGCACGAAATTCCACAGGAAATCGGTGATTTCCTGATTCTGCTGCACTCGGGCTATACACGCACCCGCGCGCTGCTGCTCAACTTTCTGAGCGGTATCGCCACCCTGGTTGGCGCGCTGATCGGGTATTTCGCCCTGTCGATGCTGCAGGGCTGGACGCCAGTTTTGCTGGGGCTGGCCGGCGCGAGCATGCTGTATGTGGCGATGTCGGATCTGATCCCTGGCCTGCACAAACGCGCCGAGATCGGCGCCACCCTGCAGCAGCTAGCGCTGATCGGACTGGGAATCGGCAGCGTCGCCCTGATCGGCCACCTCATCGGCCACGGCCACTGAGCGGCGGCGACGGCCCGGCCGGTCGAATGCGTAGACGAACAAGGCCAGCGGCAACACGCCCAGAAAAACCAGGATGGCCAGCGCCTTGCCGATGCTGCTGGCGGTAATCGCCATCATCAGAATCACATACGCCCAGCCAATCGCTACGATATACATCTCACTGCTCCATCAGGATTGAACGCCATGGTAACCAAAGCTGCTCCCACCCGCTCACCGACCGTCGGTTTCGTTTCGCTCGGCTGCCCCAAAGCGACCGTCGATTCGGAGCGCATCCTCACGCAGCTGCGCGCCGAAGGCTACGGCATCGTGGGCAGTTACGACGATGCCGATGTGGTGGTGGTCAACACCTGCGGCTTCATCGACGCCGCGGTACAGGAATCGCTCGAAGCGATCGGCGAGGCGCTGGCGGAAAACGGCAAGGTGATCGTCACCGGTTGCCTCGGCGCCAAGGCCGACGTCATCCGCGAAGCGCACCCCAAAGTGCTGGCCGTCTCCGGCCCGCATGCACTGGATGAAGTCATGCAGGCCGTGCACACGGCGCTGCCGAAACCGCACGATCCGTTCGAGGACCTGATTCCGCCGGGCGGCGTCAAACTGACGCCGCGCCACTACGCCTATCTGAAAATTTCGGAAGGCTGCAACCACCGCTGCACGTTCTGCATCATCCCTTCGATGCGCGGCGATCTGGTAAGCCGCCCGGTGGGCGATGTGATGCGCGAGGCCGAGGCGCTGGTGGGCGCCGGGGTCAAGGAATTACTGGTGGTGTCGCAGGACACCAGCGCCTACGGCGTGGACGTCAAATACCGCCCCGGCTTCTGGAACGGCCGCCCGCTCAAAACCCGCATGACCGAACTCGCCGGCGCGCTCGGCAGCCTCGGCGCGTGGGTGCGCCTGCATTACGTTTATCCCTATCCCAGCGTGGACGATGTGATTCCGCTGATGGCCGACGGCATCATCCTGCCGTATCTGGACATTCCGTTCCAGCATGCCAGCCCGCGCATTCTGAAACTGATGAAGCGCCCCGGCGCCGTCGAAAAAACCCTCGACCGTATCCAGTCCTGGCGTGCCGCCGTACCCGATCTCACCCTGCGCTCGACCTTCATCGTCGGCTTCCCTGGCGAGACCGATGCCGAGTTCGAGGAGTTGCTGGCTTTCCTCAAGGAGGCGCAACTGGATCGCGTCGGCTGCTTCAAGTATTCGCCGGTCGAAGGCGCGCTGGCCAACGACTTGCCCGACGCGGTGCCGGAAGATCTGAAGGACGAACGTCTGGAACGCTTCATGGAAGTGCAGGCGGAAATTTCGGCAGCCCGGCTCGACGCCAAGATCGGCCGCGAAATCGAAGTCATCGTCGACGAAGAAGATGAAGTCGGCACCCTCGCGCGCAGCCATGCCGACGCGCCGGAAATCGACGGCGTGGTGTATCTCGAAGGCGTGTTCGATCTGGAGCCGGGCACGCGCCTGAAAGTGCGCATCGACGAAGCCGACGAACACGATTTGTGGGCGACGCCGCTCTGATTCTGGAACGCCGGTTCAGGCCAGCATCGCGATAAGCGGACGCGGGCGTCGCCAGATTTTCCAGGCATCCACACGCTGCAACTGCAGCCCCCGGCCATTGACCGGATCGAGCAGCTGCACACCGGTTGAATCCAGCGTACGCAAGGCTGCGCGCAGCGGCACGAACCCGTTCTTTTCCAGCGCCCGCAACGCTTCGCGCCAGCCGTAGGCATCGCCGCACTGGCCGGCCGGCGTCAGTGCATCCAGCAACACCAAGCGCTTCGTTTTCAGCATGGCCGCATCCAGCTGCGGCGGCAGCGGAAAATTTCCGGCCCCGCAGAAGGCGGCCAGCGCACGCGCCGTCGCATCGTTCGCATACAGCGTCGGCGCATCCCCGGGCACGGCAGGCTGACTGCCGCCGCCCCACAACCAAAGTGAATTCACCGGCAGCTCGCCACGCGCTTCGCGTGCCTGATTGACCGGGTGCTCGAACAGCAGCATCTGCAACTCGTTCAGCACACTGCGCAACCGCCGGGCGTCCTCGCCCTGGGGCTGCAAGGGCTGAATGTCGCGCCCACTCGCCACCGACAGGGGCGTGGTACGCAAATCCGGCGGCTGCGCAAAATGCAGATACCAGCGGGTGGGATGCAAGGGCTGCGGACTCAGGCTATCGCCGAAATGCTGGCTGATGCTTTCGACCAGCGCAGCTGCCTCCTGCTGCGTCAATGCAAAGGTCCGGCTGTCCGCCAGCACGATCCGGTCGCGCATCACCCGCAAGTGCACCGGGTCGGCACGCAACCAGTAGCCTGCCCCGCTGCCGCCATCGGCCGCCGCAGTCACCGGTGCCAGCGGCCAGTCCTGCTGGCGGGCGATGCCCAGTGCGCTGCACAGAGCCGCTTCCGTGCCCTCGTCCGGACAGGCTATCCGGGTGCCGCGCGCAAGCAGTGTTTGCAATGCGGGCAGCACCAGGCCCGGCGTGGCCGCTTCGAGCAAACGCGCGGACGGGAACAAATGCGGCACCAGAATGATCATGTGCAAAGTGTAAGCGGATTCGCGACGATCGCGGCCCGGCCGCTGCCAGCCGGACCCGTCGGCTGTGGCATACTCAAAACTCATTTTCAGCGAGTCCTGTTTTGCTTCCCTTCGAACTCCAGATCGGCCTGCGCTACACCCATGCCAAGCGCAGCAATCATTTCATTTCCTTCATTTCCATCGTCTCGATGGCGGGCATTGCGCTGGGCGTGATGGCGCTGATCGTGGTGCTCTCGGTGATGAATGGTTTCCAGGAAGAACTGCGTGCACGCATCCTCGGCGTGGCGGCGCACCTCGAAATCAGCGGCCCCGGCGACCGCCTGCCCGACTGGCGCGGCGTGCTGGCGCAAGCCGCTCAAAACAAGAGCGTCGTAAGCGGCGCACCCTATGCCAACGCGCAAGGCATGCTGGCCAATGGCGGCAACGTGCGTGGCGCGATCATTCGCGGCATCCTGCCGGATAGGGAAAGCCAGGTGGCCGATCTCGCCAGGCACGTCAAGCTGGGCAAACTCGACAACCTGAAGCCCGGCGAATTCGGCATCATCCTCGGCGGCGAACTGGCGCGCATGCTCAACGTGTATCCCGGCGACAAGGTGGTGCTGCTGACGCCGCAGGGCAACATCACGCCGGCCGGCGTGATGCCGCGCGTCAAGCAGTTCACCGTGGTCGGCATCTTCGAGGCCGGCATGTTCGAATACGATTCCGGGCTGGCGCTGATTCACCTGCAGGACGCGCAGAAGCTGCTGCGCATGGGCGACGATGTATCGGGCGTGCGGCTCAAGCTCGACGACCTGTTCCGCGCGCCCTTCGTCACCCGCGAGCTGGCGCAAAGTCTCAGGGGCGATTTCTACCTCACCGACTGGACGCAAAGCCACGCCAACTTCTTTCGCGCCGTCGCCATCGAAAAACGCATGATGTTCCTGATCCTGCTGCTGATCGTCGCCGTCGCCGCATTCAACATCGTTTCCACCCTGGTGATGGCGGTGACCGACAAGCAATCCGACATCGCGATCCTGCGCACGCTGGGCGCAAGACCCGGTTCGATCATGCGCATCTTCATTGTGCAGGGCGCGTTCATCGGCGTGTTCGGCACCCTGCTCGGGGTGGCGAGCGGCGTCCTGCTCGCGCTCAATGTAGAAACCGTGGTGCCGATGATCGAACGCCTGTTCGGCATGGACCTGTTCCCGGCCGACGTCTATTACATCAGCCAGTTGCCGTCCAAACTGATCTGGAGCGACGTCGCCATTATCGGCGGCATCTCGCTGCTCATCAGCCTGCTCGCGACGCTGTATCCCAGCTGGGCTGCGTCGCGCATCAACCCGGCGGAGGCGCTGCGTTATGAATGACATCGTGCTGCGCTGCAGCGGCCTGAGCAAAACCTTCCGCCAAGGCAGGAACGACGTGCCGGTCCTGCGCGGCGTCGATCTCGAAGTCCGCGCCGGCGAGTCGCTGGCCATCGTCGGCGCATCGGGCTCCGGCAAAAGCACCCTGCTGCATCTACTGGGCGGCCTCGATACGCCGACCCAGGGCACGGTCGAACTGCTGGGGCGCAACCCCTTTGCCATTTCCGAAGCAGCGCGCTGCGAACTGCGCAACACCGCGCTGGGATTCGTCTACCAGTTCCATCACCTGCTGCCCGAGTTTTCCGCGCTGGAAAACACCGCGATGCCGCTCACCATCCGCCGGCTCGACCGCACCCAGGCCATGGCGCGCGCGACCGAAGTCCTGACCGAAGTGGGACTGGGCCATCGTCTCCCCCACCGCCCCGGCGAACTCTCCGGCGGCGAGCGTCAGCGTGTCGCCATTGCACGCGGGCTGGTTACCCAGCCCGCCTGCATCCTGGCCGACGAACCTACCGGCAACCTCGACCGCCACACCGCCGATGCCGTGTTCGACCTGATGCGCGACCTCAACCGCAAGCAGGCCACCAGCCTCATCGTCGTCACCCACGACAGCAATCTGGCGGCGCGCATGGATCGGCAGTTGCGGCTGGTCGATGGGATGTTGCAGGCCTAGCGGGCAGTCCGAATTAAGACTATATTCGGCCAATAGCCGCCTGGAGGTACGTAACATGGAACTGTCCACCCGCACCAAACCCATCAGTTATCTGAAAAGCCACGCAGCCGAAATCGTTCGAGAACTGAACGAATGCCGCGAACCCATGCTCATCACCCAAAACGGCGAAGCCCGCCTGGTGGTGATGGATGTCAAATCCTACGAGGCGTATGAAGAAACACTGGCGCTGCTCAAGCTGTTGGCGTTGGGCAGAAAACAAATCGACGCCGGACAGTTTCGCTCTGCCGACGCGGTGTTTGCCGACCTCGACGCGCTGGATAAATGAAGATCGTTTTTCTCAAAGATGCCGAAACCGACCTGCATGACCTGCGCATCTATTTCATCCAGCAGTTTTCCAGCGAGGCGTGGCGCACGCATTCACGCAAACTGAAACAGGCGATCCTGGAACTCGCGGAGTTTCCCCAGATCGGCAACGTGCCGGACGAAATCGCCCACCTTGGACTAACGCATTACCGCCAGTTGATCACTGGGCAAACCCGGGTGATCTACGAAATCCAGCCCGATGTCATCGTCATTCATATCGTGTGCGACACCCGGCGCAACCTGCGCACCTTACTGACGCATCGTTTGCTCAGGGCGTAACCCCCGCGCGATGCGGTTTTATCTCATCGCATTCTGTCTTGGCGTATGGCTGCTGCAACAGCAGGCCACGCTGCCACCCGCGCGCTGGCTGTGGATGTTGCCGCTGCTGGGCAGCGTGTTATGGCTGCCGCGTTTTTCCCAACCCACCCCTGAAGCCCTGCGCCGGCTGGCGGTTGCGCTGCTGAGTCTATCGCTCGGCTTTGCCTGGGCGGGATGGCGTGCCGACCTGCGGCTGGCGGATCGCCTGCCTGGTCATTGGCAAGGGGTGGACATTCGTCTGGAAGGGGTGGTCAGCGACCTGCCGCAAAGCGATGCGCGCGGCGAACGCTTTGTGCTGGACGTCGAACAGGTGTTGACGCCCGATGCGCCGAACCTGCAACGCATCCAGCTCGCGCGGTACTGGCCGCGCGATGACCCCAGCCACACACCCACCGTGCAGGCAGGCGAACGCTGGCAGTTCACCGTGCGGCTCAAAACCCCTTACGGCACCCACAACCCGCACGGCTTCGATCTGGAAGCCTGGATGCTGGAACGCGACATCGCTGCTTCGGGCTATGTGCGCGAACAGTCATCGCCGCAACGCCTGGCAGGCCGCGCCGGCACACTCGCCGCCTGGATCGCCGCCACCCGCGCCACGATCCGCCAACGGATCATGCGCACGCTAGGCGACGCCCCCTATGCCGGCGTGATCAGCGCGCTGGTGATTGGCGACCAGCGCGGCATTCCGCACGAACAATGGCGGGCTTTCACCCGCACCGGCGTCAACCATCTGCTGAGCATCTCGGGACTGCACGTCACCATGATTGCCGCGCTGGCCGGCTGGCTGCTCGCACAGGGCTGGCGGCGTCTGCCGCGCCTGGCGGAACGTGTACCGGCACGGCAGGCCGGCCTCGTCGCGGCCGTGCTGGCCGCAGCGGCCTACAGCCTGCTGGCCGGATTTCAGGTGCCCGCGCAGCGCACCCTGTTCATGCTCGCCGCGCTGGCGCTGGCATTCTGGGGGCGGCGCGAACCGCGGCCCTTTTCGGCGCTGACCTGGGCGCTGTTCATCGTATTGCTGATTGATCCGTGGGCGGTGTTGTCTGCCGGATTCTGGCTGTCGTTTGGTGCCATGGCGGTGATTCTGTGGGTGAGCTTCGGCCGCGTGGCGATGCCTAACAAGCTGCGTGGCTGGATCACCGTGCAGGCCGCGCTGACGCTAGCACTGGCGCCCGCCCTGTTGCTGCTGTTCCAGCAGGTGTCGCTGATCTCGCCGCTGGCCAACGCCATCGCCATCCCGGTAGTGAGCTGGTTGGTCACCCCACTGGCCTTGCTGGGCGTGATCGTCCCGCCGTTATGGCATGCGGCCGCATGGCTGATGGACGGACTGGGACAGGGCTTGCAGTGGGCCAGCGCCCTGCCCTGGGCCGTTGCCGCGCGGCCCGCGCCGGATGGCTGGGCCACCCTGCTGGCCGTCATCGGCACCGTGTGGCTTTTGCTGCCGCGCGGGTTTCCGTTGCGGGCACTGGGCGCCGTGCTGTGGCTGCCGCTGGCGTTTCCACCGCAGGCAAACCTCGCCCCTGGCCGTTTCGAAGCCGACGTGATCGACGTCAGCCAGGGCACCGCCATCCTGATCCGCACTGCCCGCCATACCCTGCTCTACGACACCGGCCCCGCCTTTGCCGACAGCGACGCCGGCGAACGCATCATCGTGCCCTACCTGCGCGCCACAGGCGTCGGCGAACTGTCAGGCATGATCGTCTCCCACGACGACAGCGACCACAGCGGCGGCCTGCGCTCCGTGTTGCGCGACCTGCCCACCGGCTGGCTGCTGCATGGCCTGCCCGCCAGCAGCCCGCTGTTGAAAGGCGCGCCCGCCCCACGCCATTGCCAGCGCGGCCAACACTGGCAATGGGACGGCGTGCGCTTCGATATTCTCAACCCGCCCGCCACGGCCTACGGCGAAGCCAATCGCCGCGACAACGATTACAGTTGCGTATTGAAAATCAGCAGCGGCGGGCAAAGCCTGCTGATCACCGGCGATGGCGAACGGCGCGTTGAGCTCGAACTCATGGAACAGGCGTTACGCAACAACGGCACGGACCTGTCTGCCACCGTCCTGATCGCTGGCCATCATGGTAGCCGCACCTCGTCGCTGGCCGAATTCGTCGAACAGGTGCAACCGCAAATCGGCGTCTTCACTATGGGCTACCGCAACCGCTTCGGTCACCCGCATCCCCAGGTCGTCGCCCAATTCCGGAAGCAGGATGCCCGCATGCTGCGCAGCGATAGCAGCGGGCTCATCAAACTGAGGATCAGCCAAACCGGTGTGGAGACCTTGGAATATCGCCCGTCTCACCGCCGCTATTGGCAGAACAGCTCACCATGAGGCTGCTCTGCCCATGGGGTTCTTTGGAAAATTACGCTTTATCGACAGCCTGATCACTGGCAGTCTCAAGAAAGCTCAGATTGGCATGGCTGTACCCGAGTAGCCGTGAAATCAGTTCATTCATTTGAAGTGATGCACCAAACAAAACAGCCTGGCAAAGCCAGGCTGTTTTGGGGAGATGACCGCCTGAATCCGGCGATCGGCAAGGGTCGTTAAAATTTAAACAAGAATCCACCCGTATACGCATCAACATCGGCTCCATCGACATCGTAGCGTTCCCATTCAGCACGCAGAGTGAAGTAATCACCCATATCGTAACTTACGCCCAAACCGTAATACAGACCCGTACCACTATCCGATTCCGTAGACTGGGTTGCCGTAGTTGCGGTTGGGACGCCAGCAGTGGTGTCTGTAGTCAAGAGTTGCTTACGCCAAAAATTGGCCCCCAGTTTGCCAAACACAGAAAAATCCTGAGTGACCGGATACGATCCCATGGCCGCTAGCATCCAGGCATCACTTTGCTGAGCCAGCCGAGCTGTAGCGGCTGTAGGCGCGGTCGCGGTCACATTTGCGTAGAGATCCTGAAAGGCCATATACCCACCTTCCACTCCGACGAACGGGTTAATTTCATAGCCCGCATAAAATTTCCAGGGAAAGTTCCCATTCGCGTTTGTATTATCGAGATCGGATGTTGCCGTGATGCCGTCGGCCGCGAGGGAAGCGTTAATATTAGATGATTCCCACTTGCTATTACTGGTCTGGCCAATACCCATACCCGCATAGAAACCCCATGGCGTCTGATCTTCTGATGGATCGCCATATTCGCTCACGCCTGGAGCAAGTACCCAGCCCAAGCTCACCCCATATACATTTTGATTCATTCCGATGTCGGCCATACCGATAATATTTTGGTTCCGCGGCGAAGTTTGCGAATTCGTCGGAACACGCATATAAGTGCCGGTTATTTCAAGCTCATCACTGGGCTTGTAGGTAAAACCCACCGATATATGCCTTTCAACAGTAGCCGGCGCTAACGTATTAAATGTCAACTGGGTGTTAGGAATCGTAGTCGCGCCATAGTTGTAGCCTGCACGAACTTGCAACTGACTAGTCACGCCATACTGGATACCCAGCTTATACACAGTCTGATTCTGCCAGCCGAACCCCATGCCTGCATCATTTCCGAGTTCTTTAGACGGATCAACTGTAGAAGGAATGGCTTTTACTGCATTATTTTTTGTGGAAGGACCAGGGCCAGGATATGGGGTTGCAGAAGTGCCCGGCCCCAGGTTACCGAAGGACTTAACATCCCCAAAATTGATCCGTGACACATCAGCGGCAATCACGAGATTCTTCATCGGCTTGATGGAAATGCCTATGCCATAATTTTCGGGAATATCGAAGCCGCCCTGCTCGGCAAACAAGCCCCGGTACTTGTCAAACTTCGTCATTGAAATTCTTGATGTGTACACCAGGCCGACCGTGAGTTTGTCATCCATATACTCACCTTGCCAACCCAGTTTGACTCCCCCACCATAACTGTAATCGTAGCCATTGTTTGTCATATGCGCTGGATCGGATGTGATCGTCGTAAAATCATCAAAAGTCAAAAAAGCACCAAGCCCGTAGGCCTGGAAGCGCGTCGTAGCAAGCACTAACGAAGCACCGACCCCCTGATCTTCGTTGACTTTGTAGGCCACGCTAATCGGAATCAGCACCTGCATCATGTCCACGCCAATTCTGTCGCTTACAGGCGGATCTCCGGCAAACGAAAAGAAATTCGCAGGATAATTGGTGTTCATACCACCGCTGCCTACTACCGCCAAGCCAATCGACAGTTGCTCGGTAAGGGGCATGGTAAAGCCCATTTCCGGCATCAGGAAATACCGCGATTCACTTTCAACATCACCAGTGAACGTACCGGCAAAAGGAGATGTCTGGCCCGCAGGTCTACCTACCGTGGCATATCGTTCCGGGTTAAAAATACTAATGCCCATATCCCCGCGCATACCTGCATTGAGAATATTGACAGGGTTGGCATTGGCAGATAGCGAATCACGTCCATAAGCAATACCGACTCCCCCCATACCCGTCGAGCGGACGCCAGATCCCGGTAGGAAAAAGCCGTTAGTAGCCTGTGCAGAAGTGGTTGTTAGGCAGGCTGCCACCAAGGCAGCATGTTTCAAAGCAAAATGCATAACTCCTCCGTTTGTAATAAATAGTATGTGTTATTAATATTTTGAAAATTGTGCTGATATCTAACCCGTTTTTTGCACAACTATTATTTTTGAACACAAGGGTAGAAATTCTACTAGGGCTTAATGGGAGCCATCCATAATTAACAGCACAAGTTTTTTGGGCTGTTACATTAATGCAGTAAATGAGTAACTTGATCATTGCGGCATTCAATGAAGTTTTCACATTTTCGGAACTGAATCACCATGCAAAAAAATACGGCGGGTTTCCCGCCGTATTTTTTTGCATGCCCGAATTAGATTCAATCCGGGTTTGCAAGCACGACTAACAACAACGTTATTCGTGCTTGCACACCAATTAGGCAACCAGCTTGCGGCGACGTGCAACCATCCCGCCAACCAGACCCAGACCAGCCAGCATCATGCCGTAGGTAGATGCCTCCGGCACAGCAGCAGTAACAGTACCGCTGAGATTCCATACGCCGGTGTTGCCATCAAAAGAGCCGCCGACAATGTAAGACGACCAGTTCAGAGTATAAGAACAGCTATTACCCGAACAGCCCGAAAGCGTGCCGGTTGCAAAAGAGCCGTCAGCCGCACCGTCGACGAGATTCCGGCCGCTACCCTGGTTAAAGTCCGTGCCATTGTAGTTGGCAAACCAAGCGCTCGTGTCCGCCGTAATGCTGGCGCCATTTGTCATGCTTGCAATATTGAATGTTACCGGGGCGAAGCCGGAAATGGTGCCTGCTGCCGAATTAACGTCGCCCAGATTGGCTGCAGCGGTGTAGGTGTTAACCGTTTTCTGGGTTGAACCAGGGATGCCCGCACCGAATCCAAAGCCAACGATCCCGTCCGCGCTAAAAGCGGTATTGGCAACAGCGGAACCGGGGGTGGTGCCGTCATAACCGAGGATATCCGCTGCACCGGTACCAAAGGCTGCAAACGTAATGGGTGCGCCGAAGCCAATCATTTCGAAATTGCCGCCAGTAACAGAAGCGGACGTAACTGTAACAGCCTGCGCGCCCGAAGCAGCGAGAGCCAAAACTGCCGCAGCAGCAATCTTTGTCATTGTGAAATTCATTGTAAATCTCCTCATGTAGATTAAGTATCGATCGATTAAACAACTACATTTGTTGTTACCTACCCGGGCGGAAACTGAGCTCCGATTAATTCCCTTCGCGGCGCTACACATTAAGCAATGGCAATGCCAACCTAATTAAACATTTACTAATACTCTTTGCATATCAACGAAATAAATGTTTATAGCCTCTGGCCAGCCGCCCTCAAATGGTGCTCGCCTATCCGGAAGTGTAAAATTTTCCGACAAAATTCGGGCGGCCAATCGGGTTGTATCCAGTACCAGATATTGATGAGCTATTTGTACTACGTACCAACAAGCAAACTTCCCTAGACAGATCAATTGCTTAAAACATTACCCCGCCATGAGCGCTGCGTGTAAAATTTATCGACAAACCAATATTGATAAATAAAGTTTATTTACGGATAAATTTTATACAGACGATTCGTCTGACAAGGCCATTATTAAGAATGGATTGAATGCTTTGGTGCGTATTCAATCGCTTCAAGTCATTTTGGCTCCACATACGAAAGTGACGACACGGGAAACACGCTGTTCCCCATGCTTAAGGCCTACTAATGGCAGGAACCTGGCGTCTGCTGATCATGGCTGCCGGTATGCGGACACACCTCTATGTATTTAGATGCAAAGGGTAAGGGCTGTAATCTGTCTTGCGCATAAAACTGCTTTGCGGGGTCGTGGATTGCATGCGCCTACAGCGCTTTGGCACCGGCATCCCAGGAAGCCACCATCACCCGGTTGACCACTTTTGCAGCGGATATGCGCCAAGTTTGCAGCCTTGGATGCGGCGGCCGATATTCAGCCTGTTCGCGGGCTACTTCAAGGGGGCGCTGAGATGTCCACACGCGCCAACCCGGCGCAAAGCCGGAATCCAGTCTGATTAACCGAGCTCCGTCCGGATATCTGGGGAGTGTGTAAACAGCAAAACCGCCTGGCGTAGACCCCTGGTAACTTTGGCCGTAAATACGGCACCCCTCGCCCGCACGCGATCAGTTTGCCTAGACGAAGGGGGGCTTCGCCAACAAGAGACTGCGTACCGGGGCTGAAAAACACCTGATGGCGCAAGCTAGGCTAACAGCCCGCTTTTAACACCTTATCAATAAGCGTTCTGATCCCGCCAGACAACCGCCAGGGTCTTGCCAATAATCATGAGATCGAACACGAGCGACCTGTTGCGCATGTAGTCAATGTTGTACTGCACGCGGGCGCGCATTTTGTCGAGGGTTTCGGTTTCGCCGCGCAGGCCGTTGACTTGCGCCCAGCCGGTAATGCCGGGCTTGACCTTGTGGCGCAGCATGTAGCCTTTGATCAGTTTGCGGTATTGCTCGTTGTGGGAGACGGCATGGGGGCGCGGGCCGACGACGCTTATGAGGGGCATCAGCGTATGTCACGCCTGACTGATTCAGCTTGCTCTGTAACCCGCGCTGGTTATACTCCTCAAAACAAATTCAAGAGTATAACCAGATGCCCTACTTCGATGAACTTCCACTCTCAGCCCAGACTGCTTATGCCCAGCTTCTCGATTCGGCGCTATCGGTCGACCATCTCCGCTCGATTGCAGACCTTCCGGGCTCATTTGCGCAAAAGACCGTCAAGGGGACGTCTTATTGGTATTACCAATACTACGAGCCCTCGGGGAAACGTGCCCAGGTGTTCATCGGTCCGGACAACGAAGCGGTCCATCGGCTGATGGCACGCCGCACCCAGCCGGCCGCAAAAGAATCGCTGATACCGCTGGCAAGATCAGCCTTGGCGCTAGGGTGCGCGCCTGTGATTTCACGCCAATTAAAGGTGATCGGCCGGTTGGCTGACTATGGGTTCTTTCGCGCGGGTGGTGTGCTTGTCGGAACCCATGCGTTTCTGGCATACGGAAACATGCTGGGGCTGCGTTGGGGAGATTCGTCACGCACCCAGGATATTGACTTCGCACATTCAGGAAAAAGCGTGTCTCTTGCGCTTCCGGCCACCGTCAAGGTGGAAATGCACAGCGCAATTGAGTCGCTGGAAATGGGGTTTCTGCCAGTGGCCGGACTTTCCGGAAAGTCCGGCGCAACATACCTGAACCCGAAAGAGCCGGAATTCAGGCTGGATTTCCTGACGGTTCCCCACCGAAAGGGCGAGGAGATATATGTACACCCCCAGCTTAATGTCCCGCTCCAGCCACTCAAGTTCATGGAGTTCTCACTGGAAAACATCCAGCAGACCGTCTTGTTCGACGCCGGAAACGCTGTGTTGGTCAGCGTGCCCCATCCCGCCCGCTACGCACTGCATAAGTTGATCGTATACGGAGAGCGGGAAGGTGCCTTTGCCGCCAAGAGCACCAAGGATTTGCGGCAGGCGGCCTCGCTACTCGCATATCATCGAGAGCACCGGCCGTGGGAAATCGACGATGCATGGGCAGATCTCGTGTCCCGCGGAAAAGGCTGGCAGCGTCGTGCCGGGCAGGGCGTGGCAGCCCTGGACAAGTTCTATCCGGATATTGAAGCGGGAAGGTGGCTAACAACAAACTGAATGGAACCGCGCCGCATTTGCCAAACGCGCCAAGAGCATTGCGGACCAGGGCTTGAGGCAATGTTCGTTGTGTGCCAGGGCACGCACGGGCTATCGACGCTCATACGGCCGTGCAACGAACCGGGGTTATCCGCCAGTGGCGCTTATCTCAATTCAGCAGCTTATAGAAAGCGTTGCGCTTTATTCATTCGGCGCTGTCAATACGCGTTCTGATCCCGCCACACAACAGCCAGGGTCTTGCCAATAATCATGAGATCGAACACGAGCGACCAGTTGCGCATGTAGTCGATGTCGTATTGCACGCGGGCGCGCATTTTGTCGAGGGTTTCGGTTTCGCCGCGCAGGCCGTTGACTTGCGCCCAGCCGGTAATGCCGGGCTTGACCTTGTGGCGCAGCATGTAGCCTTTGATCAGTTTGCGGTATTGCTCGTTGTGGGAGACGGCATGGGGTCGCGGGCCGACGACGCTCATGCGGCCTTGCAGCACGTTGATGAACTGCGGCAGTTCGTCGAGCGAGGTGCGACGGATGAAGCTGCCGAAACGGGTGATGCGCGGGTCTTCGCGGCCGGCCTGCTGGATGACCTCGCCTTCCACATGCGGGCGCATGGAGCGGAATTTGTAGATGAGGATTTCGTGGCCGTCGAGGCCGTAGCGGCGCTGCTTGAAGATGATGGGGCCGGGCGAGGACAGTTTGACGCCCACGGCCAGAATGATCAGCAGCGGCCAGATCAGCAGCAGGATGAGGCTGGCGATGACCAGGTCGCTGAGGCGCTTGCCGATGCCGCTGACGCCGAGGGTGGGGGTTTCGGTGAGCGCGACGACGGGCATGCCGTGGATGTGGTCGACCCGCGCCTGGATCAGGTCGGAGACGAAGATGTCCGGCACGAAATAAACCGAGGTGGTGGTGTCGCGCAGGGCGTCGAGCAGGCCCAGGGTGCGCGGCTGGGCGGCCATGGGCAGGGTGATGTAGACGAGGTCGATGCCGTTGCGGTTGACGTACTCGGGGATGGCGACGAGTTTGCCGAGCAGCTTGGCGGGGTCGGTCAGCTCGGTGCGGTCGATGGTGCGGTCGTCGAAGAAGCCGACCACATCCACACCCAGCGCGCTGTCGTCGACAAAGCGGCCGCGCAGTTCGGTGCCCAGGTTGCCTGCCCCGACGATGATGGCGCGGCGGCGGCCGCCTTCGAGCAGCAGCAGGCGCGGCAACAGCTTGCGGGTGATGCGGTGCGCGACGTACATGGCGATGGGGGTGGCCAGCATCCACGCCATCACCAGGTTGGGCGGGAAGAAATCGAGATACCCGGTGGAATAGCCGAACAGCAGGATCAGCCCCGACAGGAAGAACCAGGGCATGACGGACTCATTCCAGAAGGCGCGCAGGGTTACCTCGGGCCATTTGCCCGGAAAGGTCAGGGTAAAGACGATGAGCGCCAGAATCGGATACGGCCCTTTGAAAGGCTCGTCGAAATACAGCGCACACGCAATGAGCACCAGCACGGCCACAAAGGGGTCGAGCAGGATCTTGGTCAGGGAAACAACGGAAAGTTGCTGCCTGAACAGCCACTGGTTGTGGTTTGTCATGACGCGATGTGTATCGTAAACAATGCAGTTGTCCTGAACGGCCCTTAAAAAGGCACTTGGTCTGTTCTTCCTCCGCCACGGGCCGATAGGCTGTGGGCTGGACACATTATCCCGCAAAACTAGCACATTCAGACTACCGGACCTTTAATCGCCGCGCTGCCCAGCAAAACCGCCCCCCAGGCACGCTGCCATGCGGTGCATGCATGGCAGCCCCGCGAGCCGCCATGCTATGCTGAGCGCCATTTTGGAGGGTATGGCGTGATCAAAATCCTGCTGTTGATTGCGATTGGTTTTGTGGTGTGGGCGCTGTTTCGCAGTTACCTGCGCTCGCTCAACAAGCCGCCGGTAGCGAGCCGCGACTCGGTGGTCGAGGACATGGTGAAATGCGCGCATTGCGGGGTCAATCTGCCCCGCAGCGAGGCTATATATAGTAGCGGTGAGTTGTATTGTTCGCCCGAGCATCAGAAACTCGGCAAGAAATGAACGCTGCGACTGCGGCCCGGCCGCGTCTGGCTACTCAGGGCTATTTCGCGTCGCACTGGCGCAGTCTCGACTACTTCAATCTGTATCGCCTGACGCTGACAATGGCGCTGGTGTTCACCGGCGTGCTGTTCGGGGCGTCGGAAATGTTCACCGAAGGTGCGGGCGAACGCTTCCAGGCCTATGCCTTTGCCTATTTAGTCGTCGCCGCCCTGTTTGTGCTGGGCATCCGCGCGCGCTGGCCGGGATTTCAGGTGCAGCTCACGACGCACATCGTCGCCGACATCATTTTCACTGTGCTGCTGATGGGCACCAGCCAGCGACTGGCGGACGGCATGGGCTTGCTGCTGGTAGTGTCGATCGCGTCGGGCGGGCTGGTCGGCAGCGGCCGCCTCACCTTGCTCTACGCTTCCATCGCGTCGATTGCCCTGCTGCTGCAGCACAGCCTCAGTATTCTGGGCTACAGCCCGACTAACAGTTCCTATTTTCAGGTCGGCCTGCTCTGCACCGGCTATTTCGCCATCGGCTGGCTGGCGCACACGCTGACGCAACGCGCCTTGCGCTCGGAAACGCTGGCGCAGCAGCAAGCCGAAGAACTGGCGCTGCTGAATCGCATCAACGCGCTGGCAATCGAGAATTCGCCCGACGGCCTGCTGGCTGTCAGCGGCGACGGCATCGTGCGCCATGCCAGCCCGCGTGCGCTGGCGCTGCTGGGGGTGACGACGCCGGTGGTGCCGGGCCGCACCCGTCTCGAAGCCTGCTCGCCCGAACTGGCGCGCCTGGCACGCCAACTCTCGCCCGACGCCACCCCCACCCTGAATGCACCGAACGGCCCCCTGCGGGTGCGCTGCATCCCGCTGGCCACGGCGGACGGCAGCCGGGTGCTGGTGCTGGAAGACCAAAGCCTGGCGGCGCAGGCGGCACAGCGCCTCAAGCTGGCCGCGCTGGGACGGCTGACCGCCAACATCGCGCACGAAATCCGCAATCCGCTGTCGGCCATCAGCCATGCGGCCCAGCTGCTGAGTGAGGACACCCACGATCCCACCCAGGTCAAACTCACCGGCATCATCGAAAACAACGCACGGCGGCTCGACCGCCTGGTGGAAGAAGTGCTGACGCTGAACCGGCGCGACCGGCTCAAGCCGACCAGCGTCAATCACGCCGCCCTGTCCGCGCTGATCGCCGAATTGCAGCAGGCCGAAGCCATCCCGGCCGACAGGATCAGCGTCAACCTGGACGAGCGCCTGCACTTTCAGTTCGACCCCGACCATCTGCGCCAGATCCTGTGGAACCTGCTGCGCAATGCCTGGCGCGTGTGCAGCAAGAATCCGGGCTGCATCCAGATTCGCCTGCATCAGCAGGCCGAACTGGCATTGCTCGAAATCCAGGACGATGGCACGGGCGTGCCGCCCGAACACCAGAGCAAACTGTTCGAACCCTTTTTCACGACCGACGCACAAGGAACCGGCCTGGGCCTGTTTCTCGCCCGCGAACTGGCCGAGGCCAACCATGCCGTGCTGGCCTACGTGCCGGGCGCCTGGGGGGCGCGTTTCCGCCTGAGTCTGTACGGGAGTACCTAAAATATGGCAAACAGCCCACGTATCCTGCTGGTGGATGACGAACCCGACCTGCTCGACCTGATGGAGCTCACGCTCGTCAAGATGGGGCTGGAAACCGATCGCGCGGCCAGCGTGGCCGAAGCGCGCGCGCAGCTGTCGCACAAGCATTACGACCTCTGCCTCACCGACATGCGGCTGCCCGACGGCGAAGGCCTCGAAGTGGTCGCGCTCGCCAGCGCCCTGGCCGCGCCGGTTCCGGTCGCCGTCATTACCGCCTACGGCAACGCCGGCAATGCGGTGGCCGCGCTGAAGGCAGGCGCGTTCGACTACCTGTCCAAACCGGTGGCGCTCGACCAGTTGCGCGCACTGATCAAATCCGCCATCAAGGTGCCCGGCAGCGCGCAGTCCGACGACCCTGCGCGCGGCCTGATCGGCCAGTCCGCCGCCATGCAGGACATCCGCGCGCGCATCGCCAAGCTGGCGCGCACGCAGGCGCCGGTCCACATCGCGGGCGAATCCGGCAGCGGCAAGGAACTCGCTGCGCGGCTGATCCACCGGCTCGGCAGCCGCGCCGACCAACCCTTCGTCGCGGTCAACTGCGGCGCGATTCCCGAAACCCTGATGGAAAGCGAGTTCTTCGGCTACCGCAAAGGCGCGTTCACCGGCGCCGAGGCCGACCGCAATGGTTTCTTCCAGGCCGCCGACGGCGGCACGCTGTTTCTCGACGAAGTGGCCGACCTGCCGCTGTCGATGCAGGTCAAACTGCTGCGCGTGCTGCAGGAAAAGAAAGTACGCAAGGTCGGCGCCACCGCCGAAGAAGCCATCGACGTGCGCATCGTCAGCGCCACCCACCAAAGTCTGGCCACGCTGGTGGAAGCCGGCCGCTTTCGCCAGGATTTGTACTACCGCCTCAACGTCATCGACCTGCTGATGCCCAGCCTGCGCGAGCGGGTCGAAGACATCCCGGAGATGGCGCGCTTTCTGCTCAACAAGCTGGGCGGGGTCGAGGTCAAACTCGACCGCGACGCCGAGAAGGCGCTCGCCGCCTACGCCTTCCCCGGCAACGTACGCGAACTGGAAAACACCCTGGAGCGCGCGCTGGCCCTGTGCGACAACCAGCACATCCAGGCCGCCGACCTCAACCTTGCTCCTACCCTGCCCGCGTCCAGCACAACGCCCGGCAGCAAATACCCCCTGCAGGATTACCTCGACCAAACCGAGCGCGCCGCCATCCTCGAAGCCCTGGAGCAAACGCGCTACAACAAAACCGCCGCCGCCCGCGTGCTCGGCGTCACCTTCCGCAGCCTGCGCTACCGGCTGGAGCGGCTGGGGATCGAATAGTAGTATGTGTTGTCGCGTCGGATCGCGCCATGGTGGTCTGCTGGCATTGTCGAGATTGATAGCTGACTGGACACCGGCTCACATATGAATTGGCCTCGTAGGTAAATGACTGACCCTCTACAAGAGCTTGCTCTAGCGATTGACGCCGCATGCGGTCGAAATGATGCTGCCTCTCTTCGTAGGGCGCTTGAAATCATCGCGCAATTCGACTACGAATCATTGACGCTTGAGGAGCAAGCCACACTGGATTTCTATGCGGCAAATGCTTACGCGGGACTACGCCGCACGCAGAAAGCTCACCAAGACTGGGCATGGGCTCAGCCACTGTTAGAAAATGAAATCCATCATCTCAGGCTAGCTCTAAACCGACTCGTCAGTGCCCCGAAAGGAAACATAGCGACAGACCTAAAATTTAGGGTAACAACAAACCTTGCGAACGCGCTAAACCATGCTGGCCGCTTTGTCGAAGCGATTGAACTCTGGGATCAGGCTATATCCGAGCATCCGAGTTTTTCGATGGCAATTGGAAACAGGGCGCTAGCCCTATACTGGTATGCGAGATACCTCAACGATGGCACCACACAAGACCTCTTTCTTAAAGAGAGTTATGTGTCATTTCGCTTGGCCGCATCCATTGGTGTCGAAGGCCACGCACAACCCCATATACAAGCCTGGGTGACGCATCTTGGCAACGCAGCCAATTGGGACACGGTGAATCCAAAAGTACCAAGATTCCGAAAGGGCACTTCGAAGGTTGAACGCCAATATCGAAACTGGTGTGTTCAAAATCGACTCGTCCTGAGCCCAGTCAATGACTTGTCGCGAGACTGGGTCAGCCTTCAAGACTCGCTCACTTTACCGGCGATCACATTTACTGCGCGAGAAGCAAGCGCTACGCTGCCGGAAGCGTACGCAATATTCAATCAGCTGAAGCAGGAATATGTCTCCGCGCGTTACCTTGTTTTCGAAGCAATTCAAGAGCAAAGCAAACCACTGCATTTTGCAGATCGAGGCGTAGTCTTATATGACGCCCTTGACTATCGCTACTATCGCCTTTGGATCGAAAAACTAAAGATGGCATTTTTGTCGGCGCACGCAATATTCGACAAGATTGCCTACCTCATCAACGATTATTGGAAGCTCGAATTAGGTGTGCGAGGTGTGAACTTCAATTTGATTTGGTACGCTGACACCTCAAAATCGAAAATCGCTGACAGATTTGCGTCTTCGGATAACTGGCCACTGCGTGGCCTATTTTGGTTGAGTAAGGACTTCTCCTACAAAACAAAGTCTGATCGCGCCGTCGTCGATCCAGAGGCCAAAATTCTGCACGAAATTCGGAATCACATAGCCCATAAATACCTTAGGGTTCATGACCATACGCTGTATGGAACCGCAGAAGCAAGAGCTCGACACGGGCACGACCAAAGCTTCCCGGTTAGCGATCTTGAGCTCAAGGAACAATCAATTAAATTGCTCAAATTGGTGAGAAGCGCATTAATTTACCTTTCGGCGGCCGTCACACATGAAGAAAACAGAAAACTTGAGAAGTTAGAGCCCGGACTTATCGGATCAATGCCAATCACCTCTGTCGGCGACAAATATCGCCTGTAACGAAGAGAGCTATTGAGCACGTATGATTGAGTTCAATTTCCAAGATGCCTGCCCTTCGTTGCCACTCTGTGACATTCATCCTATATCCGCCCGTGCCAAGAGTTGGCTTGCCAGAGCGGCAAAGCAAGACTTGTTAGACAAACCACATGTACAAATTGCGGGCGCGGTCAACATGCTTTCTGGGCTTGACTATCATCATCGCAAGTTCATGCTCCATGTCGAGCAATTGGCGCCCCTTTATACAAGAAGGAATGCGTTTCTGGAGCACGTTGCTGGCCTTCCAGGTGGCAGCACCAGCCACCCCATCTTCCCCACAGTGATAGAGAGAGACCATCTAGATGGTCTTGATCATGAAGCTGTAGCTTACATCGGCAGACTCGGCCAATTCTTTGCCTTTGCGAAAGCAATGCAGCTGGAATCCCTGTTGCCACGGGCTAAAGAATTGATAAGTTTTCGCCACAAACACACTGCCCACAGGTCAATTGACGCCCCCAAAAATGAACCGCTCGAATTGCAGGAAATGCACGCCATGGCATTCAATTTTCATCAGCTGAATAGCGGCCCAAACGACGGCTCATTCCCGTTATTCCAGCTCTATGACCAAGGACGTCACATTACATTTCACATGCGCAACGATCATCCAGTTCTCATGGACGAAGCCATGGCCTTATTTCAATCTTTGCATGCAGTCCTCTAGCATTTACAACAACGTGGGCTGATCCAAGCCCCAGAATGTTACGGAAACAAAAAACCCCGGAAGCCAGGCTTACCGGGGTTTGTGTCAGATAGTGCTACGTGTTGTTATTGAATATTGGTGCCGCTTGTCGGAATCGAACTGACGACCTACCGCTTACAAGGCGGTTGCTCTACCAACTGAGCTAAAGCGGCGACGGGCGACATTATAGCGATGCCGCACGCTTGATTGAGCGATTACTTGACGACTTTGAGCGTCGGCCTTCCCTTGGGCGGGGCCGGTGCTTCACCCGGCGCGGATGGTGGCGCCGGCTCCGGCGGCTCGGTCGCATCGACCGGCTCGAAATGCAGACCCTGACCGTTCTCGCGCGCGAAGATAGCGGCCACCCGTTCGACCGGGATCGAAATCTCGTGCGAGACGCCGCCAAAACGCGCGGAAAACTGGATCCAGTCGTTGTCCAGCATGAGGTTGCGGGTAGCGCCTGCGCTGATGTTCAGCACGATCTGGCCATCTTTGACGAAGCCCATCGGCACGCGGGTGTGCGCATCCACCGAAACCAGCAGCTGCGGGGTGTAACCCGAATCCGTGCACCATTCATACAGCGCGCGGATCAGGTAGGGCTTGGTTGAAAGCTCGGCCACCGTTGTTCCGGAAATGCGCGCTTACTTGCGCAAGGCCTTTTCGGTCGGCGTCAGCGCGTTGATGAACGCGGGACGGCTGAACAGGCGCTCGCGGTATTTGAGTACCGGCGCAGCGACCTTGGGCAGTTCGATGCCGTAATGCTCCAGGCGCCACAGCAAGGGCGCAATGGCGACGTCCAGCATCGAGAACTCGTCGTTCATCAGGTATTTCTGCTTGGTGAGGATGGGCGTGAGTTGCGACAGGCTGTCACGGATTTCCGTGCGCGCCTTGTCCGACGCCTTGCCGAGCGAATGCTGCAGGGTATTCACATGGGTGAACAGGTCGTGCTCGAAATTGAACAGCACCAGGCGGGCACGCGCGCGCATGACGGGATCAGGCGGCATCAGCTGCGGATGCGGGAAGCGCTCGTCGATGTATTCGTTGATGATGTTGGATTCCGTCAGGATCAGATCGCGCTCGACCAGAACCGGCGTCTTGCCGCTGGGGCTGATGCTGGCGATTTCTTCCGGCTTGTTGTGCATGTCGACATCGATGACTTCGAAATCCATGTCTTTTTCGAACAGGACAATACGGCAGCGGTGGCTGTAAGGACAGGTGCTGCCCGAATACAAGGTCATCATGGCGGGGGTTCCCTAATTGTGATGTTGCGTGTGTTTGATGCTTGAAACGTCAACAGCCGGACACAGTCCGGCTGTTGGCTAAAAACAAGTCAGGATCAGTGAATGTCTTTCCAGAACTCTTTCTTCAGGTAGTAAGCCACCACGAAGAAGATCGCCAGGAAGGCCAGCACGATCAGGCCCAGCTGTTTGCGCTGGAGCTGGCCGGGTTCGCCCATCCATACCAGATAGTTGACCAGATCGCCGACCTGGGCATCGTATTCGGCCAGCGTCACGCTACCGGGCTTGGCCAGTTCAAGACGCTCGATGACATCGTGCTCGCCATGTTTCTTGTGGACCGGCACCATTTCGCCTTGCAGGGTCCACAGCACATGCGGCATGCCGACCTTGTCGAACACCAGGTTGTTCCATCCGGTGGCGCGGCTGTCGTCGCGATAGAACGTGCGCAGATAGGTGTACAACCAGTCGGCGCCACGCGAACGGGCAACCACGCTGAGGTCGGGAGGCGCCGCACCGAACCAGGCCTTGGCCTCGCGCCTGGTCATGGCAACCTTCATGAGTTCGCCTGGCTTATCGGCAGCGAACAGCAGGTTGTCCTTGATCTGCTCTTCGGTCAGGCCAATGTCCTGCAGGCGCGAGTAGCGCATGGCGCTTGCACTGTGGCAGTTGAGACAGTAGTTGACGAACATGCGCGCGCCGCGTTGCAGGGAATCCTGATCAGCCAGGTTGACTGGCGCCTTGTCCAGGTGGACACCACCGGCCGATGCAAAAGCCAGGACGGGCGCTGCAGCCAGCAGCAAAAGAAAGTTCTTCAAGCGTTTCATTTAGCCAGTCACCCTTTCTGGTTCCGGTTTGGTTTTATCAATCGAGGTATACCAAGGCATCAGCAGGAAAAACAGGAAGTAAATCACTGAGAACACCTGGGCAAAAATCGTCGCCACCGGAGTGGACGGCAACAGGCCGAGATAGCCCAAGCCAACGAAGGAGATGATGAACAGTGCCAGTGCGACTTTGTAAATCGGGCCGCGATAGCGGATCGATTTGACCTTGCTGCGATCCAGCCACGGCAGGAAGAACATCAGCACGATCGACATGCCCATTGCCACCACGCCGGGGAACTGCGAACCGAACAGCGGCGGCACCGCACGCAGAATCGCGTAGAACGGGGTGAAGTACCACAACGGCGCGATGTGCTGTGGCGTCTGCAGCGGGTCGGCCGGAACGAAGTTGGCCGCTTCGAGGAAGTAGCCGCCCATTTCCGGGGCAAAGAACATGATCGCCGAGAACACCATGAGGAAGACGATCACGCCGACGATGTCCTTCACCGTGTAATACGGGTGGAAGGGAATGCCGTCGAGTGGAATGTGGGTGACCGGGTCCTTGTGTTTCTTGATTTCGACGCCGTCGGGGTTGTTGGAACCGACTTCGTGCAGCGCAACCAGATGCACCACCACCAGACCCAGCAGCACCAGCGGCAGGGCAATGACGTGGAAAGCGAAGAAGCGGTTCAGCGTCGCGTCGCCGATCACGTAGTCGCCGCGAATCCAGATCGACAGGTCTTCACCGATGAAGGGCACGGCAGCGAACAGGTTCACGATCACCTGGGCGCCCCAGTACGACATCTGGCCCCACGGCAGCAGGTAGCCCATGAAGGCTTCGGCCATCAGCGCCAGATAGATCATCACGCCGAAAATCCAGATCAGTTCGCGCGGCTTGCGGTAAGAGCCGTACATCAGGCCGCGGAACATGTGCAGATAGACCACGACGAAGAACATCGACGCGCCGGTGGAGTGCATGTAGCGAATCAGCCAGCCCCAGTCGACGTCGCGCATGATGTACTCGACGGACATGAATGCGAGATCCGCGTCCGGCTTGTAGTTCATGGTCAGGAAAATGCCGGTGACGATCTGCAGCACCAGCACCAGCAGCGCCAGCGAGCCGAAGAAGTACCAGAAGTTGAAATTCTTGGGTGCGTAGTACTCGGACAGGTGCGCCTTGTACGTGGAAGTGAGCGGGAATCGGTCGTCGATCCAACCCATCATTTTTTGCAGGGCAGACATTTATTTAGGCTCCTTTTGCGTCTTCGCCGATCAGCAGCTTGGCGTCGCCGATGTATTGATGAGGCGGAATCACCAGGTTGGTCGGGGCCGGCACGCCTTTGAACACGCGCGCGGCGAGGTCAAAACGCGAACCGTGGCAGGGGCAGAAGAAGCCGCCCGGCCAGTCTGCGCCCAGATCGGCCGCGCCGACTTCGGGGCGATACGTGGGGGAGCAACCCAGGTGGGTACAGATACCGACCGCCACCAGATATTCCGGCTTGATCGAGCGGGTGGCGTTGGTGCAATACTCGGGCTGTTGCGGCTGCTCGCTTTTCGGGTCAGCCAACTGGCCATCGATCGTGGGCAGCTTGGCGAGCATTTCCTTGGTGCGGTTGACCACCCACACCGGCTTGCCGCGCCATTCGACCGTCAGCATCATGCCCGGCTCGACCTTGCTGATATCCACCTCGACCGGCGCGCCTGCTGCCTTTGCGCGCTGGCTCGGCTGCATGCTCATCACCAGGGGAATGGCGACTGCGGCCGCTGCAACACCGCCGACTGCGCTGGTCGCGGCAATCAGAAATTTGCGTTTACTTGGGTTCATTTTTTGTCCATCGACTTCCTGGCTCATGATTACCTGACCTGAACGTGTTGCGATAAAGCCAGCATTCTAACCAATTTGCCGCCCTCACCGGAAGCCTGTTATGGGTATTGAAGAGGGCGCGCTTCGCCCACAGCTATAATCGCCATGTGGCAATTTACGCCAAGTCACTGAATTTACTGAATATGCGCAAAATCTGGTTGCTCTTCGCCCAATCCGCCACCGTGGCGCTGGGCGTGCTGTTCGTCGTCACCCTGTTCAAACCCGATTTGCTGAACAAGCAGCCTGAACCGCAGGGCCTGACCATCCAGCAAGCCCAGCATGCGAGCAGCCCGCACGAGCCGAGCGAATCGTTCGCGACGGCGGCGCAAAAAGTCATTCCGGCGGTGGTGAACATCTTTACCCAGCAAACCATCCGCAGCCCGGCGCACCCTTCCCAGCAGGATCCGGTGTTTCGCTATTTCTTCGGCGACCGTTCGGATGCGCGTCCGCGCCAGGCCTCCAACCTGGGCTCGGGCGTGATCGTCAGTGCGAACGGCTACATTCTCACCAATCACCACGTGGTCGAGGCCGCCGACGAGATCCAGGTCGCCCTGGCGGATGGCCAGACCCTGCCTGCCCGCGTGGTGGGCACCGATCCGGACACCGATCTCGCCGTGCTGAAAATCGATGCCGACAAACTGCCCGCCATCACCTTCGCCCAGGCCGACAGCCTCAAGGTCGGCGACTGGGTGCTGGCGGTGGGCAACCCGTTCGGCGTCGGCCAGACCGTCACTGCGGGCATCGTCAGCGCGCTCGGCCGCACCCATCTCGGCATCAACACTTTCGAAAACTTCATCCAGACCGACGCTGCCATCAACCCGGGCAACTCAGGCGGCGCGCTGGTGGATGCGAACGGCAATCTGGTCGGGGTCAACAGCGCGATCTATTCGCGCACCGGCGGCTCGCAGGGCATCGGCTTCGCCATCCCGGTCAGCATCGCGCGCCAGGTGATGGAACAGATCATCCAGTCCGGCGGCGTCACGCGCGGCTGGGTCGGCGTCGAGGTGCAGGACCTGTCGCCCGAACTGGCTGAGTCGTTCAGTCTGAAAAATGCCGAAGGCGCGCTGATCGCGGGCGTTCTGAAAGGCGGCCCAGCCGATGCCGGCGGCATCCGCCCGGGCGACATCCTGCTGGCGGTCAACAGCAAGAAGGTGACCGACTCGGCAAGCCTGCTCAATCTGATCGCCGCGCTGCAACCGGGTACGCAGGCGCAGCTGACGGTGTCGCGCAAGCAGCAATCGCGCGTGCTGAACATCCAGGTCGGGCGGCGTCCCGTGCAGCGCGCACTGGAATCGGCAGCGGAGCCCGAACTCGACTAGTTGTCGAGTTGCAATAGCGTGTTCCCGGCAACCCGGGAAGCGGGTGGTGTGTAGTCGGGAGCCGCGCGAGGCCTGCTGATACGGGCCGGATCGGCGTGCTTGCCGGGCGCGCTATATAAGCAAAGTCTTGTTGAATATCGGGCCCTCTGCGCCAGCATGAGTAGCGCAGCTGAGTCTCCCAAACCGCCAACGGTTTCAAGATTTGCGCCCTTCTTTCATCCTCTTCCCTGGAGGTGCCCATGAACCAGACAACCACCCTGATCGGCGCCAGCCTCATCGGCCTCGCGCTGGCCGGTCCCATCAGCGCGGCCGACCGGCACACCGAAGTCATCGCGGCCACCTGCATGTCCTGCCACGGTCCCGGCGGAAAAAGCCTCGGCACCATTCCCAGCCTGGTCGACCTCAAGCAGGACGATTTCGTGAAGCGCCTCCAGGAATTCAAATCCGGCAAACGCCTATCGTCCATCATGAAGCGCCACGCGGCCGGCTATACCGACGCTGAAACCGAAGCCCTGGCCGCCTACTTCGCCAGCCTGCAGTAAACCGACGGAGGAAATCCATCATGAGCCTGAATCGTCGCGATTTTCTGAAACTGTCCGGCGCCGGCGCCGCGCTTGCCTTCACCGGATGCGCCAGCCAGTACGGCGCAGCGGCCCGCGGCCATGTCATCGTAGTCGGGGCCGGATTCGGCGGCGCCACCTGCGCCAAATACCTGCGCCAGTGGGGCCCCAACCTCGACGTCACCCTGATCGAGCCGAACGACAGCTTCGTCTCCTGCCCTTTTTCCAACTGGGTGCTGGGTGGCCTGCGCAGCATGGACGACATCACCCACAGCTATGACAAGCTGCCGAAACGCGGCATCCGCATGCTGAAGGACAGCGTCGTCGCCATCGATGCCGACAAGCGCATCGTCAGAACGCAGGGCGGCGCCAGTATCGGCTACGACCGCCTGGTGCTCGCCCCCGGCATCGAAATCCTCACCGACAGCGTCAAAGGCTTCCAGGAAGCCGAAGCTGCCGGCAAGGTCGTGCATGCCTGGAAGGCCGGCCCGCAGACCGCGCTGCTACGCAAACAATTGCAAGCCATGCCGGATGGCGGCACCTTCGTGATGTCAGTACCGGCCGCGCCCTACCGCTGCCCGCCCGGCCCCTACGAGCGCGCCTGCATGGTGGCCTACTACTTCAAGCAGGCCAAGCCCAAGTCCAGGATCATCCTGCTTGACGGCAATCCCGACATCGCCTCCAAAAAGGCCCTGTTCCTATGGGCCTGGAACACCTTCTACCCGGGCATGATCGACTACCGCCCCAACAACGCCCCGCTCGCGGTGGACGGCAACAAGATGACCGTCTCCACCGAGTTCGACGACGTTCGCGGCGACGTGCTGAACGTGGTGCCGAAGCAGCGTGCCGGCACCGTCTGCGATCTCGTCGGCGCGCGCAACGACAGCAACAAGGCCTGGTGCACCGTCAACCTCGCCACCTTCGAATCGACCGCCGCGCCCAACGTCCATATCCTCGGCGACTCGGTGCAATCCAACCTGCCCAAGTCCGGCCACATGGCCACCAACCACGCCAAGGTATGCGCCGCCGCCATCGTCGACCTGCTGGCCGGACGCGCGCCCGACCCCATCCCGGTCGTCGCCAACACCTGCTACTCCGCCACCTCCGGCAGCACCGCTGGCCACGTCGCCAACGTCTACCGCTTCGAGGCCGGCAAAGGCTACGTCAGCCAGCCCGAAGGCGGCGCCACCAGCACGGGCGACGAGGCCAACTTCCACTACGCCGAATCGTGGTCGCAAAACATCTGGGCCGAAGTGCTGGGCTGATCGGGAAATGGCCGCAAACAAAAACGGGGCCGCGGCCCCGTTTTTGTTTGCGGCGTCATCTGCTGAAATCCGCGTGCCTTACACCTTCCGCACAAACTCCGATTTCAAGCCCATCTGGCCGATGCCGTCGATCTTGCAATCGATATCGTGATCGCCCTCGACGAGGCGAATGTTCTTGACCTTGGTGCCCACCTTGACCACCAGCGACGAACCCTTGACCTTCAGGTCCTTGATCACCGTCACCGTGTCGCCGTCCGCCAGCACGTTGCCGTTGGAGTCGCGCACCACCCGTGTGTCATCCGCAGCGGCTACCGCATCCTGCGGCCATTCATGGGCGCATTCCGGGCACACGTACATCGCGCCATCTTCGTAGGCATATTCCGAACCGCACTGCGGGCATTTAGGTGCGCCGCTCATGCTGCACCTCGTTGTACGGTTAAATCACTGTCTTTCACTTCCATTCCGTTTCCCTCTAGCTATTTGTTTTAAATACTTACTTAAAGCCCAAGCAAATCGTGGCCTGAGTTGCTCATCAAATTACGCTTTCCAAACGGATAGAAATGTTAACCAAACAAGCCACCGCACGTTTGCACATCGTCTCGTCGTACTGTCGCGCTCCAAATGATTGGGTACGCCATTCGCCGCTCATCATCTGAAATGCAGCAGGAAGGACATTGCGCAAAAATGTGTAGTCCTGCAGTGGGAGCTTTAGTAGCGCGGCAAGTGTCACTTCACGAACTACTTCCAGATACTCTGTGAGCGATTGAAAGGTTCGCGTATGTCGAGTTCCTGGAATTTTATTAACAATTGAGTCTACATCGCGCAAATTGCGATCCACCTTTGGAAAAAAGTTATCCAATTTAGTGAAAAGCATAGTCTTAGCAATCGCCGCTTCTGTTGCTGCCTTATAAAAATCTCCAGCCTCGATTGATCTTTCAGCTTCCTTTAGCCTTTTTTGAACACCAACATCAGAAACCAAATCGACCAAAGACAAGTCGTCGAAGTCTTGACTGAAGTGATTTTGAAAAGAGGTTCGTAGGAAATCTTCGACGTATGTCTGAAACTTTCCTGCTTCATCTGGCGCAGGAAGATTACCGTAGTGTTTAAAACCAACTCGCGCCTTGTTTAGTTCTATGAGTTTTGCAACATGCTCCAGCACAACACCGGTCTTTTGAACAGTTTCAAGGTTCCCCATAAATGGTGCCCCATCTTTAACCGATATATTTTTCTCTTTGACAAGGGCCCACACATACATTTCGACCGAATCTTGGAAGAGGGATATCGCTAGCCCGCTGGAGACGGAGTCGGAACGTTCGGCAAAAGCCACGCCCTCACCGAAAACTCTCTTACAGAGAAGTAGCTGTTTCACCATGTCTCATTGGCACTTCGAGGATGGCACAGGATTCAAACTACCTTCCGCTCGTACACCACAAAATCAAACCCCAAGGCATCGCCTTTTTCGCCGGTGTGCGACTCGCGGGAGACTTCCCTGAACACGCCGCGATCATAGTCGGGAAACCAGGCGTCGCCCTCGGATTCGATATCGACTTCGGTCAGATACAGCCGATCAGCCAGCGGGATGGCCTGAGCATAGAGGTCGGCGCCGCCGATGAAGAAAACTTCGTCGGCATCCGCGCACAGCGCGAGCGCGGCGGTGATGGAGGCGGCGACCAGGCAGCCGTCCTTGCAATAGTCCGGGTTGCGGGTGATGACGATGTTGGTGCGTCCCGGCAACGGGCGGCCGAGCGACTCGAAGGTTTTGCGGCCCATCAAAATCGGGTGGTTGAGGGTCAGCGCCTTGAAGTGGGCAAGGTCTTCCGGCAGCCGCCACGGCAGGCGGTTTTCGATGCCGATGACGCGGTTTTTGGCGAGCGCGGCAATGACGCTGACGCGGGGTTTGTTTGGGGTCATGTTTTCTCCACTCACTGCTTACCGTTCACCGCTCACTAAACAGCCACCGGCGCCTTGATCGCAGGGTGCGGGTCGTAGCCGCTGAGGGTGAAGTCCTCGAAGCGGAACGCGAAGATGTCTTTCACTTCAGGATTCAGCGTCATCGTCGGCAGCGGACGCGGCGCGCGGGAAAGCTGCTCGCGCGCCTGATCGAGATGGTTGGAGTACAGGTGCGCGTCGCCCAGGGTGTGAACGAAGTCGCCCGGCTCGAGGCCTGTCACCTGCGCCATCATCAGCGTCAGCAAGGCATAGCTGGCGATGTTGAACGGCACGCCGAGGAAGATGTCGGCGCTGCGCTGATACAACTGGCAACTCAGTTTGCCGTCGGCGACGTAGAACTGGAAGAAAGCGTGGCACGGCGCCAGCGCCATCTTGTCGAGATCGGCGACGTTCCACGCCGAGACGATGATGCGGCGCGAGTCGGGGTTGGTCTTGAGCGTCTTCACCACTTCGCTGATCTGGTCGATGGTGCCGCCGTCGGGCTTGGGCCAGCTGCGCCACTGGTGGCCGTAAACCGGGCCGAGGTTGCCGTTCTCGTCCGCCCATTCGTCCCAGATGCTGACGCCGTTTTCCTTCAGGTAGCGAATGTTGGTGTCGCCCTGCAAAAACCACAGCAGCTCGTGGAGGATGGAGCGCAGGTGGCATTTCTTGGTGGTGACGAGCGGGAAGCCTTCGGCGAGGTTGTAGCGCATCTGCCAGCCGAACACCGACAGGGTGCCGGTGCCGGTGCGGTCGTCTTTTCGGGTGCCGTGCTCGAGCACGTGGCGCATCAGGTCGAGGTAGGGTTTCATGGTTGGGCGGGGGCTGCTTGAACGGGTAGATTATCGCCCAGAACGCCTTCGTAATAGCCCGCGAGCTTGCTGGCGGGCGCCTGGCCATAGATATCCCAGAAGGCGATTTCAAAATCGGCATTGTCCTGCACTGCCAGCGCCAGCTGGCGAAAGCGCGCTTCATCCAGCGTTTTCAGCCAGCCGACCAGCAGCATGGACTGGCGGTAAAACTCGTAGACACTGAGATTGGACGAAGCGGCGCGGTGGCGCTTGCCGGGGGCATCACGCAAGTTCAGATTCACCCGCCGCCCGGCACGGATCGCTTCCTCTGTCTGCGCGTCGGTGACAAATTCGGCCCCGCCGCCATTCGCGGTCAGCGACGCCCAGCCTTCGTGAAACCACACGGGCAGGCTGCTGTTGTAATGGCCGATGCGCTGCCCCAGATGCAGATGCGCCAGTTCGTGCGTCAGCAGCGCGGACAAGCGGCGGCTTTCCTTGCCATCGAGATTGGGCGACAGGAAAAGACGGTTATCCGGCACCACAGCAGCGGACAGTTTAGGCGTCAGCACGTAGCGCTTGAAGCAGGCGTCGGTGCCGCACACATACACGCGCGGCGTGCTGGCAAACGCCAGGTAATGCGCGGCCTCGACCTGCGCCATGGCCTGCGGCAAAGCCTTGGCGACGCGCTCGCCATAGGCCTCGTAGCCGGGCTCGACCTGGATGCGCGAATCGGATGCGAGCGGCACGAACCCCTCGACCGGAAGCAGCGCTCGGGAATGGCTGACGGTCAGCGCGCAACCGGCCAGCATCATGCAAATCACAATCAGCAGCCCTGCCTGCATCCGCCATCCTGACGCGACGTTCGACTCGTTCATCTGCGCGCCGTCAACTATATTGACCAGGAGATCGCCCACACCCGCGGCATAACGCATCGGCTGGAGCGTCCCGCTTGATCACAAAGGGAGTCCTGAAAATGAAGTTTTCAACTGTCCGGTTCGCACGCATGTCATGGTTCGCCTTGTTGGGTGCGGGCGTGCTGGCGGCGCTCCCGCCTGCCGGAGCCGCCGCGCCGGTCCCGATGGATCTGACACAATCCGCCGCCGCCATGCCCTGGCTGCGTTACAGCAACTGGACGCGCGCAGACTGGAAAGACTACAACACGCTGACGCAAACCGCATCGCCCGCCTACGCGCCGCCGCCCACACTGACCGGCCCGCTTGCCGGCGACCCCACAAACGGCGAAAAGCTGTCTTTCGACCGCAACCGCGGCGGCAGTTGCGTGGCGTGTCACGTCATGGGCAAGACCACGCCCGCGCTGCCCGGCAGCGTCGGGCCCGATCTGTCCACCATCGGCCTCTGGGGGCGGTCTGACCAGTGGCTGTTCAACTATGTGTACGACCCGCGCAGCGTCAATCCACAATCCATGATGCCGCCGTGGGGCGCCCACCAACTCTTCAGCGTGCAGGAAATCCAGGACATCGTGGCCTTCCTGAAAACGCTCAAGGAACCCAGCACCTTCAAGGATGCGCTGGAGAATCCTGCCAGCCGCCCGATCCCGGTCGAGACACGCGACAACCTAGATCCCTTTACCAACGATGGCATGGCCGCCGTGGAACGCGGCGCACTGGTTTTTTCGCGCGCCGGCACCAGTGGAAAATCCTGTGGCCACTGCCATTTCACGCCAAAAAAGAATTTCAAGAACTGGGCCGCCGGCATGCCGCGCTACGAAGCGCGCCTGAACAAAGTCATCGGGGTAGAGGAGTTCATCGCGCGCCATGCGCGCAGCACCACCGGCGACGCTCTGCTGATGCAAAGCGCGGACAACATCGATCTGTCCATTTTTCTGCGCTATCTCGCCAACGGCACGCCGATCAAGGTGGACACACAATCGAAAGACTCGGTCGCGGCGATCCAACGCGGCAACGCCTTGATGACACGCAAAATCGGCCAGCTCAATTTCGCCTGCATGGACTGCCACAGCCTCGGCGCCAACAAGTGGATCCGCGGCCAGTACCTGACCGAAACCCAGGGCCAGTTCGCCCACTTCCCGACCTGGCGCACCAGCCGCGGCGAAATCTGGGATATCCGCAAACGCTTCCAGTGGTGCAACGTCGCCATCCGCGCCAACGAACTGCCGCCGGACGCGCCCGAATATGGCGACCTGGAAATTGCGCTGGCCGTCATCAACCAGGGACAAAAAATGAACGCGCCGGGCATCCGGCACTAAGCAGCGTTCGCCCGCTGCCGGAAACCCGCGCGGCAATCGGCTCATGCCTGCGTGATCAGCTGCCAGTGCCCGTCGAGCAGGCCTTCCAGCGGCGGGTACTGTTTCTTGTACGCCATCTTGCGGCTGGCCTCGATCCAGTAACCGAGATACAGGTAAGGCAGTTCCAGCCGTTTCGCCAGTTCGATCTGCCACAATACGCCGTACACGCCCAGACTGCCGGCTTCGCGCGCGGGATCGAAAAAGGTGTAGACCGCCGACAGGCCATCGTCGATCTGGTCGATCACCGCCAGCATCACCAGCGTGTCGCCATCGCGGAATTCCACCAGCACGCTGTCGACATTCGAAGACAACAAAAACTGCCGGTACTGGTCGGCGTCATCGCGATCCATGCCGCCGCCAACATGGCGCGCGGCCTGGTAACGCCGGTACAGCTCGAAATGTTCTTCGCGGTAATCGAGCGGCAGGAAGCGCGCGGCGAGATGGCGGTTGCGCTTTTCGCAGCGGCGCTGGCTGCGGTTGGGGACGAATTCGGCCACCCTCACCCGCGCCGGCACGCAAGCGCGGCAGGCCTCGCAATGCGGGCGATACGTGAACTGGCCGCTGCGGCGAAAACCGGCGCGAATCAGCGCGCTGTAGGCATCGGGATCGATCAGGTGGGTGGGGGTAGCGACCTGCGAACGCGAACGCTGACCCGGCAGGTAGCTGCAATCGTAAGGCGCAGTCAGGTAGAACTGGATGCGCTGGAACGGCGGTTCAGTCGGGTACATCGAAAGTCCAGGGGCCGGGTCGATGCGGCAATTTTACCAATTCCGCCAGCCGCGCCACGAACGCCGCGCGCGGCAGGGTGCGCGCGCCCATGCTGGACAAATGCGGCGTCTCCATCTGGCAATCGATCATGCCGAACTCCCACTGCTGCAACTGCTGCGCCAGCCGCACCAGCGCAATCTTTGATGCATCCGGCACGCGGCTGAACATCGACTCGCCGTAAAACATGCGGCCGATGGCCACGCCATACAGGCCGCCCACCAGCTGGCCGTCGTGCCAGATTTCCACCGAATGTGCATAGCCGGCGTCGAACAGTCGGCCGTATGCCGCCACCATCGCTTCCGAAATCCAGGTGCCGGCCGCGCCCTCACCCGGTTTAACCGGGCGTGGTGCGCCGCAGGCGCGCATCACGTCGGCGAATGCGCTGTCGACGCGCAGTTCGAAGCCGCCGTTGCGCATGCGCTTGGCCAGCGAGCGGGTGACGCGGATATCGGCCGGCAGCAACACCATGCGCGGATCGGGGCTCCACCACAGAATCGGCTCGCCGGGATTGAACCAGGGAAAGATGCCGTGGCAATAGGCGTCCAGCAGCCATTCCACCGACAGATCGCCGCCCTGCGCCAGCAAGCCGTTCGGCTCGGTCAGGGCGCTCTCGACCGGCGGGAAGACGCTGAAGTCCGCGTGACATTCGCTCATGCCCCCATGGTAGCGGATGCGTACGGGCTTGCATTCCCGAATAGGATTATATTATGATATGCACATCTTCAATACCGTTATTGTCTTGTCGGCGCATCAAACAAGCGGTGCAGGTTCTGGCCGCTCCCGCTTTTATAATGGCCGATTGACCGGATGCTGTATCGCACACCGGGGAACAGGGCGGTAAGGAAGAATGGCTCAACACACGAACTCGACACAAGCCGGATCGGCGTTGCTTACAGCAGCATGCCCATCCTCCGCGGCCCGGACATCAAACGATCCGCGTGCGCTCCAGCTTGCCGATTCCGGTTTTGCCGTCCGGTTTTTCCCGGTGCTTGCGATGGGTCCGACCTCTCTCCCGGACGCGTTGCGTTACAGCACTTTCTTGCGGGGCGTTTCGTGAGCAGCTCTCCTCGGCTCACGGACGCCCCTTTTTTTTCGGACTGTTTTCACTGCGGCCTGCCGGTGCCTGAAGGCGCCCGCTACCCCATCCAGTTCGAAGGCGAAACGAAAGAAGCCTGCTGTCGCGGCTGCCAGGCGGTGGCGCAAACCATCATCGACAGTGGCCAAGGCGCCTATTACACCCACCGCACCGCGCTGCCCGCCACGCCGCAGGCGGCCGAAGCCGAACTCGCACAACTCGGCCTGTACGACCTGCCGGAAATCCAGGAAAGCTTCGTTCGCGTCGAAGCCGAAAATATCCGCGAGGCGGCACTGATTCTGGAAAACATCGTCTGCGCCGCGTGCATCTGGCTCAACGAGCGCCACATCGCCGCGCTGCCGGGCGTGCTGTCGGTGGAAATCAACTACGCCACCCGCCGCGCGCGGGTGCGCTGGGACAACAGCCGGATCCAGCTGTCGGCGATCCTGAAAGCGGTGTCCGACATCGGCTACATCGCGCACCCGTTCGACCCCGGCCGCTCCGACGATATCTACAAGCGCGAACGCAACATCGCAATCAAGCGTCTCGCCATCGCCGGCCTCGGCATGATGCAGGTGATGATGTACGCCTTGCCGAGCTACACCGCCACCGACATGACCGACGACATCCGCCTGCTGATGCGCTGGGCGAGTCTGGTACTCACCATCCCGGTGGTGCTGTATTCGGCCTGGCCGTTCTTCATCGGCGCCTGGCGCGATCTCAAGCGCCGCACCTTGGGCATGGACGTGCCGGTGGCGCTCGGTGTCGGCACCGCCTTCGTCGCCAGCGTGTACGCCACGTTTTTTGGTCACGGCGAGGTGTATTACGACTCGGTCACCATGTTCATCTTTCTGCTGCTGACCGGGCGTTTTCTCGAAATGAACGCACGCCGCCGCGCTGGTGCGGCGGTGGAAGAACTGGTGAAGCTGATTCCGGCCGCCACCACCCGGCTGCCCAACTGGCCATTACGCGACGAGGAGCAGGTGCCGGTCGCGCGGCTGGCAGTGGGCGACCATATTTTGGTGCGTCCCGGCGAAACCCTGCCCGCCGACGGCGTGGTGGTGGAGGGCGACAGCGCAGTCAGCGAAGCCATGCTGACCGGCGAATCGCTGCCGGTGACAAAAACCATCCATTCAAAAGTGGTCGGCGGCAGCCTCAATCAGGCCAGCCCGCTGGTGGTGAAAGTCGACAAGCTCGGCGCCGACACGCGGCTGGCCTCGATCGTGCGGCTGCTCGACCGCGCGCAGAGCGAGAAGCCACGCATCGGCCAACTGGCCGATCGCGCCGCTGCCTGGTTCGTCGGCCTGCTGCTGGTGATCACCGTGCTGGTCGGTCTCGTGTGGTACGTCATCGACCCGTCGAAAGTGCTGTGGATCGTGGTGTCGATCCTGGTCGTCACCTGCCCCTGCGCATTGGGCCTGGCGACCCCCGCGGCGCTGACCACCGCCACCGGGCGGCTGACCAAACTGGGCTTGCTGACCACGCGCGGCCACGCCCTGGAAACCCTGGCGCGCGCCACCGATCTGGTGTTCGACAAGACCGGCACGCTAACGCAGGGGCGTCTGTCGGTGCGGCGGGTGATCACGCTGAACGGACACACCGAAGACGAAGTGAGCGACATTGCCGCCGCACTCGAAGCCGGCTCGGAACATCCCATCGCGCGCGCGCTGCGTGAAGCGGCGACGGCGACGCGTAGCGCAAGCCAGATTCGCAACACCCCGGGGCGCGGCGTCGAAGGCATGATCGGCGATCAAGTCTACCGCCTCGGCTCGCCCCGCTTTGCCGCGCCTTCCCACACGCTGCCCGAAGCGGCAGAAGGCGCGAGCTGGATCGCGCTGGCTGCCGGCGACGGACTGATCGCCTGGTTTGCGCTGGCCGACACGCCGCGTGCCGATGCGCCCGCCGCGCTGGCTGCGTTGACAGCGCAAGGCCTGCGCCTGCACCTGCTGTCGGGCGACGCCGAAGGCGCGGTGCAGGCGACCGCGCAGCAGCTCGGCATCGCCGACTGGCACGCCGGCGCGTTGCCGGAAGACAAGCTTGCATATGTGAAAACCCTGCAAAGCCAGGGGCGCATCGTCGCCATGGTGGGCGACGGCATCAACGATGCCCCGGTGCTGGCCGGTGCGCAGGTATCGATCGCCATGGGCGAAGGCGCCGACGTGGCGCAGGCCGCCGCCGACATGGTGATGCTCGGCAGCCGGCTGGCCACGCTGTCCGAAGGCGTGGCGCTGGCGCGCAAAACCCAGACCATCATCCGCCAGAACCTCGGCTGGGCGCTCGGCTACAACCTCATCGCCATCCCCGCCGCCGCATTCGGCTATGTCACGCCGTGGCTGGCCGGCATCGGCATGTCGGTCAGTTCACTGCTGGTGGTGCTGAACGCGTTGCGCCTGTCGGACTACAAGCCGAACCCATCAGCCGCCGCATCCACCCACCCCTCGCCGCTCACGGCTCACCGCTGACCCGTTCATGGACATCCTCATCCTGCTCATTCCGCTCAGCCTCGCCATTGTCGGCGTCATCGCCTGGATCATGCTGTGGGCCACCAAGAGCGGCCAGTTCGACGATCTCGAAGGCCCGGCGCACAGCGTCATCATGGACGACGACACGCCGCATCCGCCGCGTGCGGCTCCCGAGGACGAGGCCACACCGCCGTCCTGACGCACGCATCGCGTATGCTGCGGATTTTCAGCCACAGCCTCCGGTGACTCCTGCATGAACGTCCCGCTCCTCTGGTATTTCGCCGACCCGATGTGTTCCTGGTGCTGGGGCTTTTCGCCGGTGATCGAAGCCGTGCGTAACCGCTATCACGAGCGTCTGAAAATCGCACTGGTACTGGGTGGGCTGCGCCCCGGCACCACCACACCGATGACCGCCGCGGCGCGCGACGACATCCTGCATCACTGGCAGCAGGTCCACGCACGCAGCGGCCAGCCCTTCCAGTTCGACGGCGCGCTGCCCGACGGCTTCATCTACGACACCGAACCCGCCAGCCGCGCCGTGGTGACCGCGGGCGGGCTCGATCCGTCGAAAATCTTCGCGATGTTCCAGGCGATCCAGACCGCGTTTTACGCCGAGGGTCGCGACGTCACCCAGCCTGCCGTGCTGGCCGAACTGGCCGCCGGACTCGGCATGGATGCGGCCGCGTTTCAGCAAGCGTTCGACAGCGAAGCGGCCCGTGCCCGCACCCAGGCGCACTTCGCGCAATCGCGCAAAGCCGGTGTGCGCGGCTTTCCCACCCTGATCCTGCAACGCGGCGAACAGCTCGACCGCATCACCGACGGCTGGCAGCCGCTGGATGCCGTGCAGGCGGAACTCGATCGCCTGCTCTTGTGCCCAGGCTGACAAGCCGTCGGGTGCGCAGCGTAAAATGCCGCCAGCTTTCTTACCCCCCGCCATTTCAATTCCGGAGTTCACCATGTCGCGTGCCACCCTATCCGCCAAAGCCGCCCTTTTCCTGCTCACCCTGATGCTCGGCGTAGCCGGTTGCGGCGCCAGCGAGCCGGGCAAGCAAACCGTCTCGACCGCGCCGGCCACTGGCCAACCTGCCAACCCGCGCGTACTGATCGAAACGACCAAGGGCAATATCACGGTCGAAGTCTTCCCCGGCAACGCACCCAAATCGGCGGCGAATTTCCTCGGCTACGTCAACAGCGGCTACTACAACGGCCTCGCGTTTCACCGCGTCATCCCCGGCTTCATGATCCAGACCGGCGGCATGACCCCGGACATGGTCGAAAAGCCCAAGGGTGCGCCGATCCAGAACGAAGCCGACAACGGCCTGAAAAATCTGCGCGGCACGCTGGCGATGGCGCGTACCGGCGAACCGCACTCGGCTTCCTCGCAGTTCTTCATCAACGTCGCCGACAACGCCTTCCTCAACCATCGCGGCAAAAGCTTCGAAGGCTGGGGCTACGCCGTGTTCGGCCAGGTGGTCGACGGCATGAACGTGGTCGACGCCATCGTCGAAGTGCCGCGCGGCAACCGCGGCATGCATGGCGATGTGCCGGTCGAGCCCATCGTGATGACACGGGTGTCCGTGCTGCCCGCCGCTCCAGCGCAACCAGCACCCGCCACTCCGGCCAAGCCGTAAACCACCCTGTCGCCCGCCACCAAACTGCTGCTGCTTGCACTGGCCGCGCCCGCTTCGCTGGCGCTCGGGCTGGCCGCCGGCGCATTGCCGGACGATCGCGAACTGGCGCAGCAGATCCTCACCGAACTGCGCGGCCCGCGCGTCGCCGCCGCCTTCGCCTGCGGCGGCCTGCTGGCGCTGGCGGGCGCGCTGATGCAGACGCTGTTCCGCAATCCCCTGGCAGAACCCTATCTGCTCGGCGTCTCCGGCGGCGCCGGCCTGCTGGCGCTGCTCGGCATGGCCGCAGGGCTGGCGTGGCCGTGGATCTCGGTGCTGGCCTTCGCCGGCAGCCTGCTGGCGCTGGCGCTGGCCGCCCTACTCGGCGGCCGCCTGCTGGCGCGCGACCACACGCCGCTGCTGCTGGCCGGCGTCATGCTCGCCGCCGGCTTCGGCGCGCTGATCGCACTGGTGCTTTCCGTCACCCCCGCCGAGCGCCTGCCCGGCATGCTGTTCTTCCTGATGGGCGACCTGGCGTGGACGGACCAGCCCGCGCTGCTGTGGGCGGCGCTGCTGCTTGCCGTCGCCGCCGCACTGAGACTGGCGCAGCGCCTCGACGTGCTACAACTTGCCCCACTCAAGGCGGCCTCGCTCGGCGTCGCCGTCGCCCCTACCCGCTGGACGCTGTTCGCACTGGCCGGTCTATGCACCTCGCTGGTAGTCGCCCAGGCCGGCAGCATCGGCTTCGTCGGACTGATGGTGCCGCATGCCCTGCGCCGCATCGGTCTTACCCGCCACCGCCTGCTGCTGCCGGCCGCTGCACTCGCCGGCGGCAGCCTGCTGGTGCTGGCCGATGCACTGGCGCGCACGCTGATCGCCCCACGCGAGTTGCCGGTGGGCGTGCTGACAGCGCTGCTGGGGGTGCCGCTGATGCTGTGGCTGTTGCGCAGGCCTTGAAGCAATCTGACGCTTGAAGCCCCGCGTAGCCAGCAGGCGCCCATAAAAAAATCCCTCCGCTCACCTGTCGGCGAGCGGAGGGACAATAAAACTTGAACGTTTAACTAATCGTGCGCTTGCGGCGGCTCGCGGTGTAGCCCACCAGTCCCAAACCCGCCAGCATCATGGCATAAGTGTCGGTTTCCGGCACGGCAGAAGCCTGGTTGGTCATGTTGATGGTGATGCTGTAGTTCCCAGCTCCCAGCACATTGGTCGTCGCCTGGAACAGGCCAGTTCCAGGGTTGTAGGTCAAACCCTGATCAACGCCGGTATTCAGGTTGAAGGCATCGAACGATTCGGTACCGTTATTAATGCCGGTTCCAACTGCGCCGTTTGGCGTCCAACTGAAAACCTCACTGCCATTTTTGCGAATGGTGATATTCATCGTGCCGAAAGCCGTTGCTGCCGGGCCGCTTCCGGCGGCGATGCTGAGATAAGGTGCGGCATTGAATGAAAATGACACGCTGCCACCCGCCAGCAGGCTGAACGAAGCGTTCATGGTATTGGCGCCTGCGGCGTAGCCTTCTGCAGTAACAGAGGAGACTTCGCCAATGCTCGATGCCGACCCCAACCCACCCACAACATTGGAATTGCCGATCTGTGCATCGCCATAGGCATAGTCGCCTGACGTGCCATGCGACATAAATGAATTGTTGTAGCTACTGCAAGCCGCACCGACACAGGCGCCCGCCGCATCTGTTGCACCGTAATTCGCTTCGTCCGACAGTCCATGCGCCGCGACGTCAGTGGTAAAGGTGAACCCGCTGAACGTGCCACTCAAATTGACGAAATCAACGTCGAAATTCGAGATGGTATTGGCGGAAACGGCGTATCCGGCGTGCGCGCTACCACTGGCACCCGCGATCGCCACTGTCAGCGCCAGCAGTTGGCTGGGGACACTCGCGATTAACTTTTTGACCAACATGACCTGCTCCTCTTGTCTCTTATGCTCTAAGCAAAACCAAATCCACCGCGCACGAATTGATAGCCGAAAAGCCCATCAACTGGATGCTCTTTCGGTTCACGCGCGATACGGGTGATTCTGTTATGGCTTCGACCGACTAGTCAGCCGGAGAAACAAGTGGCTCTTGATGGCCTGAGCAGGTTTGTACGTTTCAATTTATTTCTCGTACAAAAAATACTCGGCAGGAAACAAGCAATATCAATGCCGGGTTACACGAAGCAGTCATGGCCTCATAAAAATTCACATCACATCATTAACTTACACATACATAAAATCTATACTCATTAAGGAAGAAAAATTAATCCCTTCAATGTGTAAAAAAATCCGACAAAAAAGGCCATCTAACAAGACCTTCCCATAAAAAAACCCCGCTGCACGCAGACTGCGTGCAGCGGGGTCGTAAGCCGCGCACTGCTTATAAAGTACGTTTGCGACGGCTCACGGTGTAGCCCACCAGGCCCAGACCCGCCAGCAGCATGGCATAGCTGTCAGCTTCCGGAACGGCGCTCACCGATACGTTATCGAACTTCGCGTAATCGCCCTCGCCGTTGTCCATCCAGAAGGCAATCCAGACTTCGGATTGGTTGTTGGCGTCGTTACCAAGCGTGTAGGACTGATTAGTCCAGCTGTTGTTCTGGCTGGCGCGTAGCAGTTGCGTCCAGTTGCCGGTTGTCGTGGGGTTCAAGTCATTTTGGTTGGTGTACCACGGCAAGCTCGTTTTCAGATCTGCAAAGCAGCCCGCCTCGCCATTACCGGTACACGTCCCGAAACCCGCGATCGACCCCACATGGTAACCCACGACGAAACGGTCGCTGGTGGTCGTGAGGAATGTGCGCCAGTCGAAGCTCAGATTGACGTTGTTTAATCCGGTGGTGTCGATCTTGAACAGCATGCCCGCATCGTCTTCCGCCCGACCGGTATGGGTCATGTTGCTGCCACCGCCAAATTTCTGGATGGCCAGATCTTCGTTGATCGAGCCGTTATCCGGCGTTTCAAAGCGAGCGCCGTACCATGCTTCATTCGCGCCTTCGGATGTTTTGGCGATACCCGAATTCACCGGATCCAGAAATGGATCATAGTTGGGGAAGCTTGAATATCCCTCGAAGTTTTCGCTGAACAACGTAACCGCCTGGGCACTATTTGCTGCCGACAAACCTAGCAGCAGGGTGAGCGCGGCCAGCTTGGGCACAGCGCTTCGTTTGTAATTTAGAACAGTGTGATTTAGAACAGGCGCCATCATCAATCTCCTCTTATATTTCCAGCCACAACCAGACTGCTGCGCACACGCTGACGGCGAAAAAGCCCTTCAACGGGATGCTCTTTCGGTTCACGCGCGGCACGTTCTGTTTTGTTGCGGCCTCGGCCAGGCTGGGAGCTGGTGAAGCGACTGGCTCTTGATGGCCAAGAGTGATTTGCACTTAATTGCTTGCTTTTTTTATGTACAAAAATCCTCGCCGAAAATCAAGCAACATCGATGCCGGGTTGGCTAGCCCAGACAAACCCAATCAAATTAACCCAATTAATCATAAAGATGCGACTGATTCAATTTTATTTAACCAGCCCGACATCAAACTGGCGCAATCAATGTGTAAGGAAATCCGACAACAACTCCCTTTCTGGTTGAATGGTTAAGCACCCCGGCCCGAGCGAAATGGAACGGGCAAGCTGCTCAAGGCCCGACCCGGATCACCGTCCCTTCGCGGCGCGGGTCAGCCGCCCCATGCGCTGCGCCGCTTGCCGGCTCGATGGTCACGGCCTGCACCGACCCGATGCTGCCCAGACAGCCCTGCGTACCGGCATCGCCCAAGCCCACGTGGCCCAACTGCCGCAAGGTATCCTGAGCGGCGATACCCAAGCCGGGCCGCATGAAATCCTGCCCACCTTCGCAACTCACCTTGCCCGCCGCATGGGTAACCGACAGGCGCGGCGCAGCGATGGCCTGCTGCATCGTCATGCCGTGGTCGATCAGGTTGAGCGTGACGTTGAGCACGCTGTTGATGATGGTGGCGCCGCCGGGCGAGCCATACGCTGCAACGAAGCGACCGTCCTTGAACAGCATCATGGGTGCCATGCTGGAACGCGGCCGTTTACCGGGCGCGACGTCGTTTGCGCCATCGGCTGCGCTGTCTGTAACGGGCAGAAAGTTGAAATCCGTCAGTTCATTGTTGAGCAGAAATCCGTAGCCCGGCACGGTGATGCCCGATCCCCAAGTGGCTTCGATGGTGCTGGTGTAGCTGACCACGTTGCCCCAGCGATCGATGATCGAAAAGTGCGTGGTATGGGGGCTTTCTGCCGGCAGCCGCGCTGGCTTCTCCGGTATCGCGGTCTTGTCCCAGGGCGTAGGGTCGCCAGCCAGCGCCGTGTTCATACGCTGGCCGGGCTGGATCAGGGCGGCGCGGGTGGCGAGGTACTCACGGTGCAGCAAACCCAGGCGCGGCACCGGCACGGTGTCGTCATCGCCTATCCAGACGGCGCGGTCGGCAAACGCCAGACGCATCGCCTCGATCATGAGATGCAGGGTTTGGGGACTACCGAATCCGTAGCCCTGCGCGCTATCGCCCAGGGGATAAGGCTCCAGCATGCCCAGCATCTGCATGACGGTGAGACCGCCGGATGAAGGGGGCGGCATGCCGGCGAGCGTCCAGCCACGATAGTGGCCGATCAGGGGCGCGCGCAGCGCTGGCTGGTAATGGGCCAGGTCGGCGAGCGACATCCTGCCGCGGCCGGCCGCCCCCAGTTCGCTGCGCGCGCGCTGCTGCGCCTGCACGATGGCTCGCGCCAGCGCGCCTTGATAGAAAGCGTCAGGCCCCTTGGCCGCAATCTGCTTGAACGTTTTGGCGAGATCAGTTTGCACCAGCCAGTCACCTTCGGCCAGCGGCACGCCACCAGGCCGGAAAATTGCGGCCGTTTCAGGCTGCAGCTGCGTGCGGCCGCTGTCCAGACGAATATCCTCGGCAAGAAAGCGGTTGACCCGGAACCCATGCTCGGCCAGTTCGATCGCCGGTGCCAGCGTGGAGGAAAGCTTTTTCGTGCCCCAGCGGCGCAGCGCCAGATCAACCCCCCGCAGCGTACCCGGCACGCCGACCGCAAGGCCGCTGGTCGAGGCCAGGGCAAACGGTATCGGCAAGCCGTCGGGCGCGAACATGTCGGCGCTTGCCTGGGCCGGGGCGCGTTCGCGCGAATCGACGATGACGGTTTCGCCGGTTTTCGCCAGATACACCATCATGAATCCCCCGCCGCCGATGCCGGACGATTGCGGCTCGACTACGTTGAGCGCGAACTGCACCGCGGCGGCGGCGTCGATGGCGTTGCCGCCCTCGGCCAGCATGCGAGCACCGGCTGCGGCAGCAGCCGGATGCGACACCGCCACGACGCCGGCAGGCGAAGCCGCCAGCGCCGCCGTACTCAGCAAACACAGAACCAGGACGTATACGTATTGAAGCAAAGGCATCAGCGAAGGCGATCGTGGACAGAAAAACCGGGCTGCGCGACCGGGGGCGGCGCCGGGCTTTCCAGCTGGACGGCGCAGGGGCAGTGTGCCACCCGCCCCTGCGCGCATCAACCGCAGCGGGCTGCTATGCTAGGCGCGCGCCTTCTTACCTGTGATCCATGCCACCCACTTCATCCCGCCTGAGCGCCCACCGGCTCACCCTGCAAAGCGCCCAACGCACGCTCATCGACGCGCTCGACCTCAGCCTCGAACCGGGCGAGGTACTCGGCATCCTCGGCGCCAACGGTGCGGGCAAATCGACTCTTCTCACCGTGCTGGCGGGCCTAGCCCTGCCTGCTCGAGGCGAGGTCACGCTCGACGGCCAGCCGCTCGCTGCGCTGCCGCCACTGGCCCGCGCACAGCATATCGGGCTGCTGCCGCAAGGCGACACGGGCGGATTTTTCGGCAGCGTCGCCGAGTTTGTCGCGCTGGGCCGCCATCCGTTTGGCGATGCGCCGGCGCAGCTGGTGACGCCGCTGGCGGCGTGGGAACTGGACGAACTGGCCCTACGCCCGCTCGATACGCTGTCCGGCGGCGAACGCCAGCGCGCACGGCTGGCGCAGCTGGCGGTGCAGTTGCCGCAGATCGCGCTGCTGGACGAACCGCTGACGCATCTCGACCCGGCGCACCAGGCGCGGCTGCTGGCCTGGGCGCGCAGCGAGGCCGCCGCCGGACGCAGCGTGGCATTGACACTGCACGACCCCAACTGGGCGGCCTGCCAGTGCGACCGCCTGCTGTTTCTGTACGGCGACGGCCGCTGGCGGCTGGGTAGCACCGCCGAGCTGCTCACACCGGACGCACTAGAGGCACTGTATGGTGCAGGCACCGCAGCGCTGTGGCGGCGGCAGGCCTGATGCCAGCCTGTATAATCGCGCCTTCGGTTTTTTCCACCTTCCGCTCCGCCACTCAATGATTCGTCGCTTCATCAACAAAGTTTTGGGCCGCAAGCCGCGCGCCGCCGGGTCCAGCGCGCAGATCCTGCCGCAGGCCAAACATGGCATCCGCCGCAACCAGCTCGACGAGTGCGCGCTCAAGACCTGCGAAACCCTGGCGCAGGCGGGATTCAAGGGCTATGTGGTGGGCGGCGCGGTGCGCGACCTGCTACTGGGCTTTACCCCCAAGGACTTCGACGTGGCGACCGATGCCAAGCCGGAACAGATCCGCAAGCTGTTCCGCCGTTCGCGCATCATTGGCCGCCGCTTCCAGATCGTGCATGTGATGTGCGGCCGCGAAACCATCGAGGTCACCACCTTCCGTTCCAACGGCCAGAAGGAAGCCGAAGACGACGACGAACAACGGCCGACCGACGAGCACGGCCGCCTGCTGACCGACAACGTGTTCGGCAACATGGCGGACGATGCAGCGCGCCGCGACTTCACCATCAACGCGCTGTACTACGATCCCGCGCGCGACGAAGTGCACGATTATTTCGGCGGTGTCGCCGACTGCAAAAAGCGCGTGATCCGCATGATCGGCGACCCCGAAACGCGCTTCCGCGAAGACCCGGTGCGCATGCTGCGCGCCGCGCGCTTTGCCGCCAAGCTCGACTTCCACATCGACCCGGACACCCGCAAGCCGGTCGCCACGCTGGCACCGCTGCTGTCCAACATTCCACGCGCACGCATCTTCGACGAAGCGCTCAAGCTGCTTTTGTCCGGCCACGCCCTGCGCGGCGTCCACCAGCTGCGCGCCGAAGGCCTGCATCACGGCATGTTGCCGCTGCTCGACACCATCCTCGACGACCCGACCGGCGAACGCTTCATCACCGCGGCGCTGAAAGCCACCGACTTGCGCATCCTGCAGGACAAGCCGGCCTCGCCCGCCTACCTGTTCGGCGCACTGCTATGGCCGCAGGTGCTGCAGCGCTGGAAAGCGCTCGAAGCGGCCAGCGAAAAATCCCAGCCCGCGCTGTTTTTTGCGATGGATGAGGTGCTTGACGCGCAACGCGGCCAGCTCGCCATCCCGCGCCGCTACGACGGCATGATGAAAGAGGTCTGGGCGCTGCAGCCACGCTTCGAGCAGCGCGGCGGACAACGCCCGTATCGCCTGCTGGAACACCCGCGCTTTCGCGCCGCCTACGACTTCCTGCTGCTGCGCGCCGAATCGGGCGAAGTCGCCACCGAGCTCGGCGAGTGGTGGACGCGCTTTCAGGATGTCGGCGACGCCGAACGCGAACGCATGCTGATCGCCGACAACGCGCCCAAGCCGCGCCGCCGCCGCAAGCGCAAGAGCCCGGGCGAGGCCGCCAGCGAGACTTCGCCGGAATGAAAGTCGTCGCCACCGTCGGGCTGGGCGCCAACCTCAACGATCCGGCGGCGCAGGTGGAATATGCGCTGGCCGAACTCGATCGCCTGCCCGCCACCCGCCTGCTTGCCCGTTCCAGCCTGTATGCGTCGGCGCCGGTCGGCTATGTCGACCAGCCCGACTTCGTCAATGCCGTCGCGCAGATCGAAACCGCCCTCGCGCCGCGCGCCCTGCTCGCCGCGCTGCTCGACATCGAACACCGCCACGGCCGCGAGCGCAGCTTCCGCAACGCGCCGCGCACGCTCGATCTCGACCTGCTGCTGTACGGCGCCGCGCATTTCCACGAAGACGGCCTGACTTTGCCGCATCCGCGCATGAGCGAGCGCGGCTTCGTGCTGTTTCCGCTGCTGGAAATTGCGCCCGATGCCGTGATCCCCGGTCGCGGACGCGCCGCCGACTGGGTCGCCCGCTGCGGCGACCAGCACGTGAGCCCCCTCATTCCGCCTGCCGCTGCCGTCAACGCATGAGCCTCTCCCGCTTCAAATACATCGTGGTCGAAGGTCCGATCGGCGTCGGCAAAACCAGCCTGGTGCACAAGCTGGCCGAACGCCTGAACGCCGACACGCTGCTGGAAAACGCGACCGACAATCCCTTCCTGCCGCGCTTCTATCAGGAACCCCGACGCTACGCCCTGCCGGCGCAGCTGCATTTCCTGTTCGAACGCTCGCGCCAGCTGCGCGACCTGGCGCAGGCTGACCTGTTTCGCGGCGGCACGGTATCGGATTTCCTGATCGACAAGGACATGCTGTTCGCCCGCCTCAACCTCGACGACGACGAATTCGAGCTGTACCAGAAGGTCTATGCCGACCTTGCCCCGCAGGCGCCGACGCCGGATCTGGTGATCTATCTGCAGGCACCGATCGACAGCCTGCAGGCACGCGTCAAGCAACGCGGCGTGGAGTTCGAGCGCGGCATGTCGGCCGATTACCTGCGCCGGCTGGCCGAAACCTACAGCGAATTCTTCCATCGCTACGACGCCACCCCGCTGCTCATCGTCAACAGCGAAAACCTCAATTTCGCGCAGAGCGAGGCGGACTTCGAACTGCTGCTCGAACGCATGAGCAAGATGCGCGGACCGCGCGAATTTTTCAGCCGGGCAGCATGAGCAAGGCCACCACCCTTTCCACGCTGAACGCCATGCGCGAGCGCGGCGAAAAAATCGCCGTGCTCACCTGCTACGACGCCAGCTTCGCACGCGTGCTCGATACCGCCGGCGTCGACGTGCTGCTGGTCGGCGACTCGCTCGGCATGGTGGTCCAGGGACACAGCTCGACCTTGCCGGTGAAACTCGCCGAGATGAGCTACCACACGCGCTGCGTGGCGGCGGGCACTGAACGCGCGCTGATCGTCGCCGACCTGCCCTTCGGCAGCTACCAGCCTTCGCCCGAGCGCGCGTTTGCCGCCGCTGCACGGCTGATGGCGGCGGGCGCGCACATGGTCAAACTCGAAGGCGGCGCGGTGATGGTCGAAACGGTGGCCTTCCTCACCCGGCGCGGCATCCCGGTATGCGCGCATCTGGGCCTGCTGCCGCAGTCGGTCAACCAGTTGGGCGGCTACAAGGTGCAGGGGCGCGAAGAGGCCGCCGCCGCGCAACTCATCGCTGACGCGCGCGCGCTGGAAGCTGCCGGGGCCGGCCTGATCGTGCTGGAGATGGTGCCCGCCGCGCTGGCGCAAGCCGTCACCGAGGCGCTTTCAATCCCCACCATAGGCATCGGCGCGGGGATTGAATGTTCAGGCCAGGTGCTGGTGCTGTACGACCTGCTCGGGCTGTACCCGCGCGCGCCAAAGTTTTCGAAGAATTTTCTCGCCGGCGCAGACAGTATCGAAGCCGCCGTGCGCGCCTACGTTGCCGCAGTCAAAGACGGCCGTTTCCCGGCTGCCGAGCACACGTTCTGATGCAGCTTCTGCACACCGCCGCCGAGCTGCGCGCCGCGCTGGCCGGGCAATCAAAAACCGCATTCGTGCCCACCATGGGCAATCTGCACGCCGGTCATGTGTCGCTGGTCGAACTCGCGAAACAGCACGGCCAGCCGGTGGTGGCGAGCATTTTCGTCAACCCCCTGCAGTTCGGCGCCGGCGAGGATTTCGAGCGCTATCCACGCACGCTGGAAGCTGACTGCGGAAAGCTCGAAGCAGCGGGTTGCGACCTCGTGTTCGCGCCGGACGTCGCCGAGATGTATCCCGTGCCGCAAAGCTTCAGCGTGCAACCGTGTAGCCGCCTCACCGGCGAACTGGACGGCGCGTTCCGTCCGGGCCATTTCAACGGCGTCGCAACGGTGGTGTTGAAGCTGTTCAATCTGGTGCAGCCGCGCGTGGCGGTGTTCGGTAAAAAGGACTACCAGCAGTTGTTGGTCATTCGTGAACTGGTGCGGCAATTCAACCTGCCCATCGAGATCGTCGCCGGCGACACCCTGCGCGATCCGGATGGCCTGGCGATGAGTTCGCGCAACGCTTACCTCGACGCCTCCGAACGCATGCAGGCGACGCGCCTGCAGCAAGAACTGGCGGGGATCCGGGCAGCGGTGCAGTCGGGCGAGCGGGATTTCGCCGGCGTGTCGGCCGCCGCCTGCCGCCACCTGAAAATGGCGGGCTGGCGGGTCGATTATGTCGAGCTGCGCGATGCCGGCACGCTGCAGCTTCCCACGCCTGCCAGCACCCATCTGGTGGTGCTGGGCGCGGCCTGGCTGGGCCAGACCCGCTTGATCGACAACCTCGACTTTGCCCTGCCGGAACGGGTTGAAATTTAGGCTGGCCTCAAAGGTATAATAGAAGCCTTTCCTTATTTATTGAGGGCACCGTCATGCAACGCACGATGCTCAAGTCCAAACTCCATCGGGTTACCGTCACCCACGCCGAGCTGCATTACGAAGGCTCGTGCGCGATCGACGAAACCCTGCTGGATGCGGCCAACATCCATGAATACGAGCAGATCCAGATTTACAACATCACCAATGGCGAGCGTTTCACCACGTATGCGATTCGGGCCCAGCGCGATTCGGGCGTGATTTCGATCAACGGCGCCGCCGCACACAAGGCCAACCCGGGCGATCTCATCATCATCGCCACCTACGGGGTGTACAACGAACTCGAAATGGCCCGTTTCGAGCCCGAGCTGGTGTACGTCGACGCCGCCAACCGCATCCTCGACACGCGCCACACGATCCCGGTGCAGGCGGCCTGAGGCCTCTGGTTTTCAGGCGGATTCCGCCGCCTTGGCGACCGCCCGCAGCTTGTCTTTCTTGCTGGGCCGCTTGCCCTTGATGCCACCGTTGCCGGATACGACCGCGGTGGCAGTCTGAACCGGCTCGAAACCGGCAATCCGTTCGCGCAACAATTTCAGTTTCTGGCGTTTTTCGATCAGGCGGAAATGCGCTTCGCTGTCGGCACTCACAAAACTGATCGCCACCCCGCTCTCCCCTGCGCGCCCGGTGCGGCCAATGCGGTGCACGTAATCATCGGCTGAACGCGGCAAATCGTAATTCACCACGACCGGCAACTGCACGATGTCGATGCCGCGCGCGGCCAGATCGGTGGTGACCAGCACATCCCAGCGACTGTCCCTGAATTCATCCAGTGTCTGCCTGCGTGCGCCCTGGCTCAGTCCGCCGTGAAACGAAGTGGCATACAGATCGTCGCGGTTCAGCTTGGCGGCCACCTGTTCGGCGGCATGCTGGGTGGCCACGAATACCAGCACCCGTTCCCAGTGGCTGTCCAGAATCAGTTGACGCAGCAGCTGCGTCCGACGCGTCGCATCGACTTCGATCACCCGCTGCACGATTGCCGGTTCCACGCAGGCTTCGGCCTCGACTGCCACGCGCAGGGGATCCTGCAACAGGCCCTGTGCCAGCGCCACGACGGCGGGCGGAAATGTCGCCGAGAAAAACAGGTTTTGCCGTTGCGTGGGCAAAGCCGCCAGCACCTGCGCCAACTCCTCGGCAAACCCCAGATCCAGCAGGCGGTCCGCTTCGTCCAGTACCAGACAGTTCACTCCCGCCAGCGTCAGGGCGTTGTGCTGCAGCAGATCGAGCAGGCGACCCGGCGTGGCCACGACCCCATCGGCGCCGCCGCGCAGCGCCATCATTTGCGGGTTGATCGACACGCCGCCGAACACCACCGCCAGCTTGAGCGGCGGCGCCAGCGCATGCGTCAGGCGCTGCAATACGTCGCCCACCTGGAGCGCCAGTTCGCGAGTAGGCACCAGCACCAGCGCACGCACCCGCCGCGGGTGTGCGCTGTCGGCGAGCAAGCCCTGCAGCAGCGGCAGCGCAAAGGCCGCGGTTTTGCCGGAACCGGTATGCGCAGTGGCCAGCACGTCGCGTCCGGACAGCACGGCAGGAATGGCGGCTGCCTGGATCGCGGTGGGCGCGGCAAAACCGAGTTCGGCGACCGCGCGGGTCAGCGCGGGGACAAGCCCGAGGGCAGAGAAGGACATGGCGTAAGCACGAATGGAAAACGCCCCCAGTGTAGCCACACTGGGGGCGTTTGTTCCGGGCACGGGCCGGCTGGCTGATTGATGCGCGTCAGGCCGGCCGCAGTTTCCAGATGTCGCGGTTGTATTCGGCCATGGTGCGATCGGTGGAGAAGAAGCCGGACGAGGCGGTGTTGAGGATGCTCATGCGCGTCCAATTGGCCTTGTCATGCCAGGCCAGCGAGACCAGATTCTGGGCATCGACATAACTACGGAAGTCCGCCAGCGTCATCCAGGGATCGTGCGGGCTCAGGATCGCGCCGAGAATCATGTCGAAGATGCCCGGCTCGACCGGATTGAAATGCCCGGAACCGATCAGGTCGATCACGTCGCGCAATTCATGGTCCTGCTCGAGATAGGTATGCGGCTGGTAATGCCCGCGCAGCGCGTCGACTTCGCCCGCACGCAAGCCGAACAGAAAAAAGTTGTCCTCGCCGACGGCGTCGAGGATCTCGATGTTGGCGCCGTCGTACGTGCCGATGGTAAGCGCGCCGTTCATCATGAATTTCATGTTGCCGGTGCCCGAGGCCTCCTTGCCGGCCGTTGAAATCTGCTCCGACAAGTCGGTCGCCGGCGCAATGATTTCCATGCTCGACACCCGGTAGTTGGGCAGGAAGGCCACTTTGAGACGGCCATTGACGTCGGGGTCGTTGTTCACCACCTCGGCCACACTGTTGACCAGTTTGATGATGCGCTTGGCCATCGCGTAGCCCGGCGCAGCCTTGCCGCCGATCAGCACGCAGCGATCAGCCCAGCCCTGCATGTGGCCTTTCTTGATGCGGCTGTACAGATGAATCACGTGCAGCACATTGAGCAGCTGCCGCTTGTATTCATGGATGCGCTTGACCTGCACGTCGAACAGGGCGTCGGGGTTGAACTCGACCCCGCAGTCCGCCTTGACCAACGCAGCCAGGCGTTCCTTGTTGGCGCGCTTGGCCGCATGCCAGTCGGCATGGAAAGCCTTGTTGGAAAGCTCGGCCAGCGGCTTGAGTTTTTCCAATTGCGAAAGGTCGGCCACCCAGCCGTCGCCGATCTCGCGGGTGATCAGTGCACTCATGCCGGGATTGGCATGCGCCACCCAGCGACGCGGCGTCACGCCGTTGGTCTTGTTGTTGAACTTGTCCGGCCACAGGTCGACGAAGTCGCGGAACAGGCCGTCTCTCAACAGCTGGGAATGCAGCGCCGCCACGCCGTTGACCGAGAAGCTGCCGACGATGGCGAGCCAGGCCATCCGCACTTGCTGCACGCCGCCTTCTTCAATGATCGACATGCGGCGCTGGCGGTCGAGATCGCCCGGCCATTTCATCGATACGGTGCGCAGGAAACGCGCGTTGATTTCGTAAATGATCTCCAGCAGGCGCGGCAGCAGGCGCTCGAACAGCGCAACCGACCAGCGCTCCAGCGCTTCGGGTAGTAGCGTGTGATTGGTGTAGGCCATGCACTGGGTGGTGATCGCCCAGGCCTTGTCCCAGTCCAGCCGGTAGTCGTCCATCAGCAGACGCATCAGCTCGGCCACCGCAATGGTCGGGTGGGTGTCGTTCATCTGGAACACGTTGTCATCGGCGAACTTCGACAGATCGCTGTTGCCCGCCGCGTGCCACTGGCGCAGCGCATCCTTGAGGCTGGCCGAGGCGAGGAAGTATTGCTGGCGCAGGCGCAGCTCCTTGCCGTTCTCGCTGCTGTCATTGGGGTACAGCACCATCGAGATGTGCTCGGCATGGTTCTTTTCCTGCACCGCCTCGGTGTAGCTGCCCGCATTGAATTCGTCCAGATTGAAGGCATCGGTCGCGGTCGATTTCCACAAACGCAGCGTATTCACGGCGTGATTGCGATAACCCGAGATCGGCATGTCGAACGGAATCGCCAGCACGTCGCTGGTATCGACCCAGCGCGCATGGCGCACGCCCTCCTTGTCGGTGAAGTGCTCGGTGCGCCCGCCAAACTGCACGCGCTGGATGAACTCCGTCCGCTCGACTTCCCACGGATTGCCGTCGCGCAGCCAGTGATCGGCGTCTTCCTTCTGGTAGCCGTTCTCGATGCGCTGGCGGAACATGCCGTATTCGTAGTGGATGCCGTAGCCCATCACCGGCAGGTCGAGGCTGGCGCAACTGTCCATGAAGCACGCTGCCAGCCGCCCGAGGCCACCGTTGCCGAGACCGGCATCGGGCTCCTCCTCCACCAGCTCCTCCATCGAATGGCCAAAATCCTGCAGCGACGCGCGGGCGGTCTTGTCCAGATCGAGATTCAGCACGTGGTTGGACAGGGCGCGGCCGATCAGGAATTCCAGCGACATGTAGTACGCACGGCGCTTGCCCGGCAGGTCGCGACGGGCATAGGTGTTCATCCAGTCGGACATGAGGCGGTCGCGCAGCGTCCATGCCAGCGCCCGATAAGTGTAGACCGGCGGGCAGTCCTTAAGAATGCGGCCCAGGTGATAGAACTGGTATTGCTTGATGTCCTGCCTGATCGCGTCAGCCGTCACCGGCAAGGATTCAAGCGTGGGCTGGCAAGCCTGTAAAGGCGTTTGATCTGGCATGTTGGTTCCCATAGTTGGCGTCACGGAATTCAGATGGAATACAGGTCGAGATAATGGGCGGCGCTGTCAGACCAGTCGAACGACTGCTGCATGCCGGTTTGCTGCAGGCGGCGCCAGCGCGGGGCCTGCCGGTAGAGCTCGAGGGCGCGCCGAATGGCGTCGAGAAAGCCGGCAGTGTCCGGCGACTCGAACACGAAACCGTTGGCGCTGGCGTCGGCCAGCGCCGCTTCGTCGGCATCCACCACGGTGTCGGCCAGACCGCCGGTTTTGTAGACGATGGGCGGGGTGCCGTAGCGCAGGCTGTACATCTGGTTGAGACCGCAGGGCTCGAAGCGCGAAGGCATCAGGAACATGTCCGCGCCGGCCTCGATCAGGTGCGCCAGCGATTCGTCGTAGCCGATTTCGACGAACACCCGGTCCGGGTGCTGCTTGGCCAGCCGCGTCAGCTTCTGCTCGTAGCTCACCTGACCGCTGCCCAGCAAGACGAAACGCGCATCGGTTTCGGCCAGCATGACAGGGATCGCCGCCAGCACCCAGTCGATCCCCTTCTGCTCGACCAGACGCCCCACCAGCCCCAGCAGCGGGGCGGCCAGCATGGCGTCGTCGACAGCGGGCAAAAAGCGTCCGAGCAACGCCTGCTTGTTGCGGCGTTTGCCGGGCAGGATGCGGGCCGCCGAATAATGCGCGGGCAGGCGCGCGTCGGTGTGCGGGTCCCACAACCGGGTATCGATACCGTTCAGGATGCCGTGCAATTTGTAGCTGCGCGACAGCAGCAGGCCATCCAGGCCATAGCCGAATTCCGGGGTGCAGATTTCGGCCGCGTAGGTCGGGCTCACCGTGGTGATGGCGTCGGCATACACGATGCCGGCCTTCAGCATCGACAGGCCGCCGTGAAACTCGACGCCTTCGGGCGACCACCAGTGGCTGGGCAATTGCAGCCGCACAAAATCACCGTGCGGAAAGTAGCCGCTGTAAGCCAGGTTGTGGATGGTGAATACGGTTTTGGGGCGCTCCGGATGTTCCGCTAAAAACGCTGCCACCAGTCCGGTCTGCCAGTCGTGCGCATGCACCACGTCCGGCTTCCAGCCGAGCTCGAGCGAATCGAGCGCGAGCAATGCCGCCACGCGCGAAAACACCGTGTAGCGCTCGGCGTTATCGAGCCAGTCCTGGCCATTGGCATTGACGTAGGGATTGCCGGGGCGATCGAACAAGGGCGGGCAATCCACCACCCACAGCGGGAACGCGTAGTCCGGGTGACGCGTTTCCAGAATGCGCGCGCTGTCGATGCCCTCCGCGCCGCGCACATCGATCCAGCCGACGATGCGCACCTGCTCGAGCTGGCGCAGCAGGGCCCGATAGCCCGGCAACAGCAGGCGCACATCGGCGCCGCGCGCGTGCACGGCATGCGGCAGGCTGTAAAGCACATCGCCGAGCCCGCCGGTTTTCACCAGCGGATAGGCTTCGCTGGCGACAAATAAAATTTTGAGTTCACCGCGTTTCATTATTTTTTACAGCTCCGCATCGTCGGTTTTTTATGATTATTTTCAAGGGTTAAACGTTATGACTGGGGTTTGAGAAAAATGGCGCCCAAAGGCGGCAGGCTGACTTCGATCGAGTGCTCGAATCCCATCCAGGGCTGGTTTTGGGAATGCAGCAGGCGGCCGTTGCCGAGATTGCTGCCGCCATAAAACTCCGAATCGGTGTTCAGCACTTCGCGCCAGGCCGTGTTGCCGGGCACGCCAATGCGATAGCCCACACGCGGCACCGGAGTGAAGTTCAGCAGCACCACGATCTTGTCGGCATCGTTGTGCCCCTGCCGCACCAGGCTCAGCACCGACTGGTCGGCATCGTGGCAATCGATCCAGCGAAAGCCGCGCGGATCGAAATCGAGCGCGTGCAGCGCCGCCTCATTGCGATACAGGTGGTTGAGGTCGCGCAGCAGCGCGCGGATGCCATCGTGCGCGGGGAAATCGAGCAGCACCCAGTCGAGCTGGCCGGACTCCTTCCATTCGTTCCACTGGCCGAACTCGCTGCCCATGAACAGCAGTTTCTTGCCGGGGTGCGCGTACTGCCAGGCGTAAAACAGCCGCAGGTTGGCAAAGCGCTGCCAGACGTCGCCCGGCATCTTGTCGAGCAAACTTTTCTTCATGTGCACGACTTCGTCGTGTGACAGCGGCAGCACGAAGTTTTCAGTCCACGCATACATCTGGCTGAAGGTCAGCTGGTTGTGCTGGTATTTGCGGTAGACCGGCTCTTTCTCGATGTAGTCGAGGCTGTCGTTCATCCAGCCCATGTTCCATTTCATCGAGAATCCCAGGCCGCCCAGCTCGACCGGACGCGACACCGCCGGCCACGCGGTGGACTCTTCGGCGATGGTCAGCACGCCGGGGAAACGGGCATGGACTTCGGTGTTCATCTCGCGCAGGAAATGGATCGCCTCGATGTTTTCGCGCCCGCCATACTGGTTCGGCAGCCATTCGCCTTCCTTGCGCGAATAGTCGAGGTAAAGCATCGACGCCACCGCATCGACGCGCAGGCCGTCGATGTGGAATTCATCCAGCCAGTACAAGGCATTGGCCACCAGAAAATTGCGCACTTCGTTGCGGCCGAAATTGAAAATCAGCGTGCCCCAGTCCTGGTGCTCGCCGCGCCGCGGGTCGGCATGTTCGTACACGGCGTCGCCGGTAAAGCGCGCCAGTGCCCAGTCATCCTTGGGGAAATGCGCCGGCACCCAGTCGAGCAGCACGCCGATGTCGGCCTGGTGGCAAGCGTCGACAAACACGCGGAAGTCGTCGGGCGAACCGAAGCGCGCGGTCGGCGCGTAGTAGCCCGACACCTGATAGCCCCACGAGGCATCGAGCGGATGCTCGGCCACCGGCAGCAGTTCGATGTGGGTGTAGCCGAGCTCCCGCACATAGGGAATCAGCTCGGCGGTGAGTTCGCCCCAGCTGTAAAAACTGCCGTCGGCGTGACGTCGCCAGGAGCCGGGGTGCAATTCGTAAATGCAGACCGGGCGATGCTGCCAGTCGAAATGCGCGCGGGCGTCGATCCAGCCCTTATCACCCCAGGCATACGGGGTGTCGTCGGCTATGCAACTCGACGTTTCCGGACGCGAAAACATCTGCCGCGCATAGGGGTCGGTCTTTTTGGCCAGATGGCCGTGGCTGCCGAGAATTTCGTATTTGTAGGCCATGCCGGCCGTGAGCCCGGGGATGAACAATTCCCAGATACCGGAGGCGCCGCGGCAGCGCATCGGGTGGCGACGGCCATCCCAGTCGTTGAAATCGCCAATGACGCTGACGCGCTGTACCGCGGGCGCCCACACGGCGAACAGGCAGCCCGCCACGCCGTCGATGGTTTTCTGGCGAGCGCCAAGCACCTTCCAGGCTTCGAAATGCCGGCCTTCGCCGAGCAGGTACAAATCCAGCTCGCCGAGTTGCGGCGGGAAGCTGTAGGGGCTTTGCAGGGTGTGCCATGCGCCCGCGCCCTTGTCTTGCCAGCGCAGTTCGGGATGCGGCTCAAATGTCTGGCCGGACGGCAACAGCAGTTCGAAACAGTCGGTGCCGGGCACGCGCGCCATGCGTGTTCCAGCCACTTCGACCACTTCGGCCGCGGGCAGAAACTCGCGCAGCAACGCGCCGCCGTTCGGTGCGGCATGCGGGCCCAGCACCTCGAAGGGATCGTGATGCGTGCCTTTTTGCAGGCGCAGGATCGGTTCGCTGATGGCGGGCAGAGCAGTCTTCGGTGCAGCTTTAGGGGATGTTTTCATGCGGGGTCCAAGGTTCCACATCGATCAGACATCTGGATGAGGTCTAGCAAGCTGGATGCCAAGTCAGCGGGAATAGCGTTCCACTCAAACCGCCAGGTCCAGTTGCCGTTCTCGGTGCCGGGCGTATTCATCCGCGCTTCGCTACCGAGACGCAACGCATCCTGCAGCGGCAGCACGGCCAGGGCGGCGCGGCTTTGCAGCACGGTGCGGATCATGGCGTCGGCGATCTGCGCGTCGCTCGCCGCTTCCACATCGCCCAGCCCCAGCTGCCAGCGCACGTGCGGGCGCGCCTGCTCGGGCAGGTTGTGCCACCAGCCGATCAGGGTGTCGTTGTCGTGCGTGCCCGTGTAATACACGGTGTCGGTCTGCACGTTTTCGGGCTTGTGCGGATTGTCGGCGTGGGCATCGAACGCAAACTGCAGCACCGCCATGCCGGGCAGGCCGAACTGATGCCGCAGTGCGGTGACGTCCGGCGTGATCACACCGAGGTCTTCGGCGACCAGGGCCAACTCGCCCATCTCGTCGATCACCGCCTGCAACAGCGCAGCGCCGGGCGAGGTCACCCACTGCCCGTGGATCGCCGTCGGCTCGTTGGCGGGAATCGACCAGGCCGCCGCCAGCCCGCGAAAATGGTCGATACGCACCCAGTCGAACCAGTCGAAATGCGCCCGCAGCCGCGCCCGCCACCAGGCGAAGTTGTCGGCCTGCATGTTTGCCCAGTTGTAGTGCGGATTGCCCCAGCGCTGCCCCGTTTCAGAGAAGTAATCCGGCGGCACCCCAGCCACCACGGTCGGCTGGCCGTCGGCATCGAGCAGGAACAGGTCGCGCTGCGCCCACACGTCGGCACTGTCGTGCGCGACAAAAATCGGCATGTCGCCGAACAGTTGAATCCCGTGCTGCGCCGCTTCTGCCCGCATGCCGCGCCAGAACGTGGCGGCACGGAACTGGGCGTGCATGATCTCGCGCAGGGCATCGGCGTGCGCCAGATCGAATGCCGCCAGCGTCGCCGGATCGCGATCCCGCAGCGCCGGCGGCCAGTCGGTCCAGGGCGCGCCCGCGTGCTCGGCCTTGATGACGATGAAGCGGGCGTAATCGTCGAGCCAATGCGCCTGCGCCCGGTGCCAGGGAGAAAAGCGCCGCATGTCCACCCGTATGTCGGCAGGGAACAACGCCGGATTCACCGCGAACGCCGAAGCGCACTGATACGGCGACAGGCCGGTGAGCGGCAAGCCAAGCGGCAGCATCTGCCACACGCTGACCCCGGCCGCCTTGAGGAAGTCCAGCCAGCGCCCGGCATCCGCCAGCGTGCCGGAGGGCAATGAGGTCGGATGCAGCAACAGGCCTGCAGAGCGCTTGTTGAAGTTCATCAGGTATTCCTGCGCATGGTGCCGGCGTTTTCCGCCGCGCCGCCGCCGTGCGACAGCGGCACATCCAGCAAGGCGGGCGGTGCCACGCCGAGCAGGCGGTACAGCTCGCGCAACTGGGTACGGTAAAGCTGCTCGAAATCGCTCACGCTGCCCGCCGGGTTGTGATCGCCGAACCACCAGAACCAGTCCGAGCCTTCGCACACGGCCAGCTGGCGGATGGCCATGGCCTGATGCTCGGCGTCGAGCTTGCCTGCCGCCAGGGTACGGTCATACGCCTGCTTGACCGCGACCAGATAATCCCAGCCGCGGTTCTTGTCGGTGGAGCCGATCCAGGTCGAAAAGCTACCGTACACCCAGCTGCCTGCGGCCAGCCGCTTCAGAGGTTTGGCCGGCGTGCTCGCGGCCTGCTCGGCAAAGGTGCTGACGTTGAGGGTGGGATGACTGGACAGGCGCGAGTAGAGCGCGTCCAGGAAATGATGGCCGTTGTCGGGGTAGTACTCCCAGGCGTTTTCGCCATCGAGAATGACCGACACCACATTCTGGTTCGCCGTTTTGCCCAGCGAGGTCGCAATGTTTTCCAGATGATGGATGAAATCGCCTACCGCATCGTCCGCATGCCAGTCGCTGTACTTGAAGCCGATCAGGTCAGACAGTCCGTCGTCGCGGAAAAATACGCGGGTCTTGAAGCCGTCCACGCGGGTGGGTGAAAACAGGCTGCGCTTGGTTTGCGTTTCGTCGACCGGGCAGCCCGACTTGGCGCAACTGCCGCGCCATACGCCTTCGCCGGTGGCGGTCCAGGCCACGCCCATTTCATCGAGCTGCGCCAGCGCGTCTTCGCTCACCCCGCCTTCGGACAGCCATACGCCCGTGGGCTTGCGGCCAAAATAATGTTCGAACACCCCGACCCCATGCTGCAGATGCCAGCGGGCGCGCACCGCACCGCCCGGATAGACTGCCGCCTCCGGAGCGGGTGCGTCGGGCAGGGCGTCGCGCATGTTCTTGAAGTCGTTCAGCAAGGGCACGATCGGATGGCCGTAAGGCGTCATCGACAATTCGACCTGGCCACGTTCGGCCAGCGCGCGGTAGCGCGGCAGCAAGCCCGCCATGCAGTGTTGCATCACGTAAAGCAGTTCGTGGCGATCGGCGGAAGAGAAGTCGCGCCCCTGCGCCAGCAGGCGCCGTACCAGCGGCAGCGGCCGCAGCGAATTGCCCAGCCAGACCAAGTGGTACCAGGTCAGTAAATCCAGAAAATACTGCTCGGACAAATAGCCCAGATGGGTATGCAGGCGGCTTTCACCATGCCCTGCCTCATAGGTGGCGCCGACCATTTCCAGCAAGCCGCGATACGCCGGATACGGATGGATCATGCGCGGCGCGTGGCAGCGCTGGCAGTCGCGGATGATCGCCAGGCGCGCAGCGGCATCCGAGGGAATGCGCTCGGCGCCGGCGAGCAGATTGATCATGTGGTCCTGCGTCGGCTTGCCCTGTTTCAGCAAGGCGTCCATCTGCTGCGCATAGTCGTCGATCTGCTCGAGCAGGACGGGGGCGAAGTTCACCACCGCCCGCATCGCCGGATAACGCTCCAGATGCGCCGCCATGTCACTGTAGTCCTTGATGCCGTGCAAATACACCCAGGGCAGGTGATACGCGCCCTTGAGGCCTTCGCGGTAATACGGCTGGTGCATGTGCCAGCACAGCACCACATTCAGGGATTTAGTTGTCGTAGTCATTGTGGAGTCTTGCATAGAGGTTCTGCCCCAACATGGCCGATGTCACCAGCACGATGCCCTCGGGCGTGACGTGAAAATGCTTGGCATCCTCGACGGCGTCTTCGCCGATGATCGTGCCGTCCGGAATGCTGGTGCCCTTGTCGATGATCGCGCGGGTAATCCGACAGTTGCTGCCGATACTGACCTTGGGCAGGATCACGCTGTCCTTGATGGTGCTGCTGCCTTCCACCGTGGTGGCAAAAAACAGCACCGAGCGCTTGACCAGCGCGCCCGACAGAATGCAGCCCCCGGCGATCAGCGAATCGATCGCCGAGCCACGCCGGCCCTCGTCGTCGAAGATGAATTTGGCGGGCGGGTACTGCGGCTGGTAGGTCCAGATCGGCCAGTTGCGGTCGTACAGGTTGAGCTCGGGCGCCACCGAACACAGCTCCATGTTGGTCTGCCAGTAGGAATACAGGGTGCCCACATCGCGCCAGTAGTCCGGTTCGCCGGCCTTGTTGCGGAACGGGTAGGCCATCGCGCGCGCGGCCGCAATGCTGGCCGGGATAATGTCCTTGCCGAAGTCGTGCGAGGACGCGGGATTGCAGGCGTCGTCGATCAGCGTCTTGTAGAGGAAGTCCTTAGAGAAAATATAAATCCCCATCGACGCCAGCGCGATGCCGGGCTTGCCCGGAATGCAGTCGGGGTTGTCCGGTTTTTCGGTGAACTTCGTGATGCGCATGTTTTCGTCCACCGACATCACGCCGAATCCGCTCGCCTCCTCGGCCGGCACTTCGATGCTGCCCACGGTGAAGTCGGCGCCGCTTTGCGCATGGGCAAGCAGCATTTCGGAGTAGTCCATGGTGTAGACGTGATCGCCGCCCAGCACCAGCACATACTCGGGATGGTGGCGCTGCATGATGTCCAGATTCTGGAACAGCGCATCGGCGGTACCCTGGTACCACTCCTTCTTGTTGGTGCGTTGCTGCGCGGGAAGAATCTCCACGAACTCGCCGATTTCGGCGCGCATGAAACCCCAGGCACGTTGCAAATGGCGAATCAGCGAATGTGATTTGTACTGCGTCAGCACGCCGATGCGGCGGATGCCCGAGTTCACGCAATTGGACAGCGGAAAATCGATGATGCGGTACTTGCCGCCAATCGGCACCGCCGGCTTGGCGCGCCATGCCGTCAGGTCTTTCAGGCGCGAGCCCTCGCCGCCTGCCAGCACCAGCGCCAGCGTCTTGCGCGCCAGATCCGTCACCGTTTTCGGCTCGGTGTAATAGCGGTACAACTTTTCCTGTTCTTCCTTCGAAATCGTCATGTTTCCTCCGTTCGTACCCTAGATATTGGAATGAGCTTCTGATGTAACGAAATTAACCGCCCTATTGATATTTAAATGCTGCCGGTGAGTCAATCTGGGACTGAACCATTGCACCCTGCACGCCCAGCCGCTTGCAGGTGATCAGAAAAATCGGCGTGCGCTCGACCACGCCGCGCATCCGCCCCTTGTCGGTCGCCGCCGCCATGAAACGCGGCGACTGCATGCGCGCCAGCATGTGCGTCGCCACCCCGCCCGCGATATACAGGCCGCCGAACGGCTGGTACATCAGCGCCACATTGCCCACCCACGCGCCGTACAGATCAATGAACAAATCCAGCGCGGTTTCGGCGGCCGCATCGCCCGACTCCGCACGCACGGCAAGCGCTGCACCATCGACTACCTCGCCAGCCGGGGAATGGCCCAGCTCGGCACAACAAAATCGGTACAAATCCTTTAGTGCCGAACCCGACGCCACCCGCTCCCACGACACGTGCCCCTGGTTGGCGCGCAGGTGTTCAAGCAAGCGCGCCTGCAGCGCATTGGCCGGTGCAAAGTCGATATGCCCGCCTTCGGTTGCAAAACTTTGATAACGCCCCTGAGCATCTGCCAGCATGAACGCCAATCCCAGCCCGGTTCCCGCACCGGTGATCGCACGCACACCACCAGGAGCAGCCGCCTGCGCGTTAAGCGCGATCACGTCAGCATCGGTCAGCGTCGCCACGCCTGCCGCTGCCGCTTGAAAATCGTTGATGAAGCGCACCCTGGCGATTCCCAGTGCGGTCTGCCATTCAGTTGCATCAAGCGTCCAGTCGAGATTGGTCAGGCGCACTCGCTGTGCGTGCAATGGCCCTGGCAGCGCCAGGATCAATTCGTCTGCCTGGCAAGCAGTCTGCGCATCGGCCATGAACTGTCGCAACAAGGCTTCCGCCGAAGCAAAATCAGCACTGACGTAGATCTTCTCGAACCGCAACTGCTGCGCGCCATGGGATGGGATTGCCACCCACGCCAGCCAGCTTTTGGTTCCGCCAATGTCGCCCGCAATTCGTTCCATAGTCGAACTATAAGCCCGCGCGTGGGTAGCTCATGCGGCGAGAGCCGTTAATCGCAGCGGCGTGGCCGCAGGATTTGAGGTTCCAGATTCCACCCACACCAATCTGCTTTTCCGGCGCGCAATACGCACGCAGCTGCGGGCTTGCCGAACGATGCTGCAACCCGGGCGACGCCCCCTGTTTCTCTTTCGCAAACACCGACAAAACCATGAAGCGCTACCTCCTGATTCACCGGATCGTGTGAGCGCTCAACGCTGGCGCGATATCCGATGCCACCCGATTTCCATCAAGCAATGGCTATGCCATTGGCAAAACCGATTCGTAACCAATTGATTAACCTAATTAAAATTAGAGAAATCCTGATTACAAACCTCAATTTACGCCACAAAATCGCGTTAAAGAATCCAGGCATCCCAAAAAGGGGACGGCAATGCACCCAAAAGGTGCTTTTGACGCTCAAGCCATCATACCTCGCGACTTGGTATGCAATTTGCAGTGTTCCAGACAGGAGTGGAAATTGCAGTCAGATTTCCCCGAAAAACGAAATATCCACTTGTTTTTCATCGAAGTTAAATATGGACCCCGTTGCCGGCCTGCCAATCGTTCGGCGGTGACTGTCGAAAATTCGGAGAGAGTGCGCGATATGCATGTTTTGATTACTGGAGGTGCAGGTTTCATCGGATCGCATCTGGCGGAACGCCATTTGGCGGCCGGCGATCAGGTTTATGTGGTGGACAACCTGAGCACCGGTTCGCTCGCGAACATCGACTCCTTCCGCGGCAACCCCGCTTTCCGCTTTGCCGAGGCTGACATCCTGCATTGGAGCGGCCTGGACAAGGCCATCGCCTGGGCCGACCGCATTTACCACATGGCCGCCGTCGTCGGCGTGAAAAAAGTGCTGGAAGACCCGGTGGCCGTGCTGGCGACCAACATGACCGGCACTGAGCGAGTCCTGCGCGCCATCCATAGTGGCGGCTGGAATCCGCAGGTCATCATCGCCTCAACCTCGGAGGTATACGGCTTCAACGAAAAAGACAGCTTCGCCGAAACCGACCACATCGTGCTGCCGTCCGCCGGCCGCCTGCGCTGGGCCTACGCGGTGACCAAGCTGGCGGACGAATTTCTCGCCTTTTCCTATGCACGCAAATACGGCCTGAATATCGTGGTCGTGCGCCTGTTCAACACCGTCGGACCGAACCAGGTGGGCCATTACGGCATGGTGGTGCCCAGTTTTGTTAATCAGGCAGTGCGCAATCAGGCGCTCACCGTCTACGGCGAAGGCAACCAGACGCGCTCTTTCTGCGATGTACGTGACACCGTTGTCGCGCTTGACCGCCTCGCCGGCTGTCCGGAGGCTTGGGGCGAGGTGGTGAACGTCGGCAACGACCAGGAGATTTCCATTCGCGACCTGGCCAAACTGATCGTGCAGCGCGCCCACAGCGCATCGCGCCTGGAGTTCATGTCCTACAAGGACGCCTATGGCGAGGAATTCGAAGACGTCACGCACCGGCGCCCGGTGCTCAACAAGCTGCGGGCACTCACCGGCTTCGAGCCCGTGTGGGCATTAAACGACACCCTGGATGACCTGATCGAGAAAGCGCGCGTAAAAACGCTGCGTGCTGCCTAGAATAGCGCGCCATGGCAACGACTCCCTACTTCATCCTCAGCCCGAACACGGTGCTGAGCATCGTCGGCTTGATCCATGGCCCCGACCAGACCGTCCCCAATCCGGCGGCAGACTGGCGCGACGCCACCGTCGACGTGGTGATCCCTGCCTTCAATGAAGAAAGCAACATCCCGCTGTGTCTGGCCGCCCTGGCGCGCCAGACCCGCAAGCCCACGCGCATCGTCCTGATCGACGACGGCAGCCAGGACCGCACCGTCGAATACGCCCGGACCTTCTGCGAACTGAATGGCATGGAACTGACCACCATTCATCGCGAGCGCTCCATCGGCAAGACCCCGACCTTGAAACGCCAGTCGCGCGAGTCGGACTCGGATGTGGAGTTCATTCTCGACGGCGATACGGTGTTGGAGTCGGACAACTACATCGACCGCGTGGTGGAAGAGCTCTACAAGGGCGCCGGCATCGCCAGCGCCTGCGGCACGGTGCTGCCGCTGCGCGACCGCGACCGCCGCGCCATGCTCGATACGGAAGCGCTGAAGAAATTCCTCGGCGCCCACCCCGAGGCCACCATCTATCCCAAGGTAGGCTGGTTCCACCACCTGCAGCGCGGCATCACCGACATGTACCGCGACGTGCTGTATTACTTCCTGCAGAAATTCGTCTACGTCGGGCAAATGAAATTCTTCGGCAGCATCCTCAACCCGGTGGGCTGCGCCGTCGCCTATCGTCGCAGCGTGCTGAAGACCATCGTGTTCGACCGCTACGAGCCGATCCTCGGCGACGACCTCACCAACTCCGAAGACATCTTCATCGGCTTCGCGATGAACGACAACGGCTACCGCAACATCCAGCTCACCGACATCTACGCCCGCTCGCAGGAACCGGAAGTCGGGCGTGTGCCCGGGCAGATCTACCTGTGGTCCTCGTCCTTCCTGCAAAGCTGCTATTACTTCGACGAGCTGATGCGCAGCCCGTTCAAGGCATTCAAGCGCTATCGCCAGAAGAAGAAAGAGCAGGCCAACCTGGCGGCCGGGCTCGCGGACAAGCGCGTCCACCACGAGCAGTACCGCCAGACCTTCGGCATCGACACCACCATCAAGTATGGCCGCCCGATCGGCTGGGTGCTGTTCATGTCGGCATTCGAGAAAGTGGCGTTTCCGACCACGCTGCTGATCATGATCCTGCTGCAATTGTGGGAGCCGCTGGCGATCACGCTGATTGCGGAAACAGCGGTCGCCACCGGCATCCTGGTGACGGTGGCCAAGGGGCATCGGCTGGAATATTTCTTCAAGGGACTGCTGGTGACGCCATTGCGTTATGCGGTGCTGTTGTTCGAACTCGTCACGATCGGCCGCTTTGCCGCCGACCTGTGGATCTCCCGTAACCGGCGGTGGCGCAAATGAAGCTGCATTGGATAGTCGCATTGGCATTGTGTTCGAGCGCGGCGAACGCAGCACCGCCGATTCCGGATGACGGCCTGCGCGCCGAGATGCAGGGCCAGTGGGCCGCTGCGGTGGAAATCTACCAGCAGTCGCTCAAGGCCAATCCGGCGCAGGCGCATCTGTGGGAACGCATCGCCGACATCCGCGCCACGCAGCTGAAGGACCCCGCGGGCGCAGCCGAGGCGATGCGTGTAGCGGTGAAATACGCCCCGACCGATGCGCGGCTGCATTACAAGCTGTCGCAGGCGCTGGCGGCGGCGCAGCAAGGGCCGGCCGCACTCACTGCGATCAACCGCGCGGTCGAGCTCGAACCCGCCAATGCCACCTATCTGCGCGCGCGCGGTGAACTCGCCACCTGGAGCGGCGACTATGCCTTGGCGCTCGCCAGCTTCGAACGCATTCTTGCCACTACGCCGCAGGACGGCGCCGCCCAGCTCGGTGCCGCGCGCGCCAACTCACGCAGCGGCAAGAAAGACGCCGCCGTGACCCGCTACCGCAGCTACCTCGACCAGCATCCGCAGGACAAGGACGCGATGCTGGAATACATGGAACTGGAAGCCGAACGCGGCAACACCCAGGCGGTGCAGGAAGTCGACGCCCTGTATCGCCAGCGCTTCGGCGAGAGCAAGGAATACTGGCTGCGCATGGCCGACATCTACGCGCTCGGCAACAACCCCACCGCGTCCTCGGCCGCCTTGCAGGAAGCCAGCCGTCTGGCGCCGCAGGACCCCGCCCTGCACTACCGGCTGGCGCAGAGCTACCCGAGCGAAAAGGAGGCCGCGGCCGCCGCGGCGGCGATCGAGCGCGCGGTGGAACTCGAGCCGAAGAACCTGGAATACCTGCGCACCCGCGCCGACCTCGCCGCCTGGCGCGGCGACTACGCGATGGCGCTGGACAGCCACCAGCGCATTCTCGCCATCGCACCGGACGACGCCGGCGCGCACCTGGGGATCGCCCGCGTCAACTACTGGCGCGGCGAGCTGGACAATTCGGCTGATGCCTATCGCACGTATCTGGCGCAGCAGCCCGGCGTTGCCGCACCGTGGGTGGAATACATCGTGGTCGTCACCGAACTGGGCGACTACGCGCGCGCGATGGAACTGCTGGAAGACTATCGTGCGAAATTTGGCGACAACACGGTCTACCGCAAGCAAAAGGCGCGCGTGCTGGCCTGGGCCGAGCGCCCGACGCCGGCGCTCGGCCTCGTCGCCGAGCTCGAGCCCACGCTGCCCGGCGACTATGACCTGGGCTACACCAAGACCGTTGCCCTGCACTACGCCCACCGCCCGCGCGAGGCGCTGGCCAGCCTCGACGAAGTCACCCGCCTGCGTCCGGACAGCGCGGAAACGCTCGACCTGGGACGTTTCATCCGCACCCCGCTGCGCTCCAATGCAACGGTAGGCTTCGGCTACTTTACCGGCTCCGACGATGTCACCATCCGCCATGCCGGCCTCGCCGGCGAATATGTGATCAACCCCGAGACGCGCCTGTTCGGCGGCACCGACCTGCAGCGGATTTCGACCAAGCTCGGCAGCGGCTACGAGATGACGGACGGCGGCACGTCCATCGACTACCAGCGCGCCTGGCTCGGCATCCTGCATCGCCTCTCACCCACGCTGTCGCTCGACGCGCAAATCGGCGGCGGCGACGCGGACGGCGACAGCAGCTTCGTTTACGAAATCGGCGCCAATCTGCAGCCGGCCGACGAACTGGCCATGCGCCTGTCGCACCGGCAGGATATGTATGCCGTGTCGCCGCTGGCGACCGAACTCGGCATCGAGCGCCGCGCCAATTCCCTCTACGCGACCTGGGCCCCCGACCTGCGCTACACCATCGACAGCTATCTGGGCTACGACACCTTCTCCGACGGCAACGACCGCTGGGAAGTGAGTCTCGCCCCGCGCCGCGCCTTCGTGCGCAACCAGCTGCTGAACCTGGACCTGGGCGTGAGCGGGCGCTGGTACGGCTTCGACGAGGATCCGGGCCACGGTTACTACGCGCCCTCGCTCTACCAGCGCTACGCGCTGACCGCCTTCACCTACTGGAAGATCAGCGACGATGACGGCGTCAGCGTGGCATTCAGCTACGGCCCCTACAAGGACAACTCCATGTCCGGCTTCAGTTCCGGCGGCGACATCGTGGTCGAAGGCTTCTTCGGCATCTATCGCGACTGGTATCTCAACGTGAAAGGCGGCGTGTCCAACTACGGCGGCGGCGCCACCGGCGGCTACGATTCGCAGATGTTCGAGATCAACCTGACCCGGCGCTTCTGACGCAGCACAGGAACCTGCGCACCGGACAATGAATATCTGGCTGCTGGTCCTGGCTTTGCTTTTTCCTGGCGCGGCTGCCGCGCAACCGCCTGCCGGTCGCGCGGTCGCCATCACCTTCGATGACCTGCCCTTCGCCGCTGTGCCAGCTGATGACAATGCGAGCCTCGTCGGCGTGACCAGCCGGCTGCTGCAACACCTGCAAGCCGAACAAGTACCCGCAGTGGGCTTCGTCAACGAAGCCAAGCTCTACCGCGAAGGCAGCCTCGACCCGGCACGCGTCGGCCTGCTTCGCAGCTGGCTCCAGGCCGGCTTCGAGCTGGGCAACCATACCGCCTCCCACCCTTCGCTTAACCGCGTGCCGCTCGACGCCTTCGAAGCCGACCTGCTGCAGGGCGAAACCGTCACGCGCCCGCTCATGCAAAGCGCCGGCCGCACCCTGCGCTGGTTTCGCCATCCCTTCCTGCACCTGGGCACCACCCCCGAGGTGCGCGTCGCCTTCCAGGAATTTCTCGCGGCACACGGCTACACGGCGGCGCCGGTGACCGTGAACAATTCGGAATGGGTGTTCGCCGTCGCCTATGCACGGGCGCAGGCAGAAGGCGACACCGAGGCAGCGCAACGCATCGGCGCCGCCTATGCGCCCTACATGGACGCCGTGTTCGCGCGCGCCGAGCAACAGGCGCTCGACCTGTTCGGTCGCCCCATTCCCCATGTGCTGGTACTGCACGCCAACGCGCTCAACGCGGACCACTTCGATGCGCTCGCCGCCATGCTGCGGCAGCGCGGCTACCGTTTCATCGAACTCGCCGACGCCCTCCAGGACAGCGCCTATGCATCCACCGTCGGCTACAGCGGATTCAACGGCGAATCCTGGCTCGAACTCTGGTCGCGTCAGGCCGGCCTGCGTCCATCGCAACAGCCGCCGGTGCCCGGCTTCGTCACGCAGTGGGCGGGCCCCGCCGCCAACCGGGGCTACTGAGATGCACCCGCGCGCCCTCGTCATGGCGGCCGCGCTGCTCATCACCCTGCCTACCGCGGCCGCTGGCTTGCGCGACCTGGCCCAGGCGGCCGGCATCCACTTCGGCACCGCGGTGAACGTCGAGGCCCTGAATACGGATGCGGCCTACGCCCACCTGCTGGCGCGCGAATTCAATCTCGTCACACCGGAAAACGCGATGAAGTTTACTGTCGTGCACCCCGAGCGCGAACGCTACGATTTCACCCAGGCCGACGCCCTGGTCGCCTTTGCCGAAGCGCACGCCATGCAGGTGAACGGCCATGTGCTGGTGTGGCACCAGCAACTGCCGGACTGGCTGATGCAGGGACAGTTCAGCCAGGACGAATTGAAAGCCATCCTGCGCGAACATATCCAGACCCTGGTGACGCGCTATCGCGGCCGCGTCGCATCGTGGGACGTCGCAGCCGAAGCAGTAGGCGAAGACGGCCAGCCGCGCGACACCTTCTGGTCGCGCGGCATCGGCCCGGATTACCTGGCGCTGGCGTTCCGCTGGGCACACGAAGCCGACCCACAGGCCCATCTGCGCTACAACGACTACGGCGGCGAAGGCGCCGGCGCCAAGGCGGACGGCATCTACCGGATCGTGGCCGACCTGCGCTGGCAAGGCGTCCCGATCCACGGCGTCGGCCTGCAAATGCACGTGAGCCCGGATGACGCACCCCCCTCGAAGGACCTGCGCGCCAACCTGCAGCGTCTGGCCGCGCTGGGCCTGGCCACCCACATCAGCGAAATGGACGTGATGCTGCCAGTGCCGGCCAGCCGCGCCAACCTCAACAAGCAAGCAGTGATCTACCGCGACACGCTCAAAGTTTGTTTGGCGCAGCCACAGTGCCGTAGCTTTTCCACCTGGGGCACGACCGACCGTTATTCGTGGATACCGGAATATTTCCCCGGCAAGGGCGCTGCGTTGCTGTTCGGGGAAGACGGCCAACCGAAGCCTGTATACGAAAGCGTCCGGCGAGTTTTGCGCGCAGCGAGAGCAAGCAAGCGTTAAACCACACCGGCAAGTGGACTGCGATCATTGAGGTTGTTGTTTGAAATCTGTGCGGGAGAGGGACTCGCATGAAACGCCGAAAGCCGCGTATTTACTTTGCCTCACAGCATGCTGTGTGAGCTGATACCCGCAGATGTACCCGCAAAACCGGGGCGTGTCTGCTTTACAACACCATCGCCACCCCTCCCAAAACCTCACCCCACTCGCGCGCTGCTCGCGGGCTTTCATGCGCTCGGATAGCGCCTGCTGGATCTCAGGTTTTCTCAGGTTCCCGGGTCCAGCTCGGGACTGAACTTTCGCCCCCCGTGAAACCGCTCAACGATCGCGGCAATGTGGGCCACACGTTCATCCCAGAAAAGGAAGAGACATGCCCCGCCACTTCAAGCCCGACCCCTACAACGGATTCAAGGATGACCGCGAGCGGCGCCGGGCGCTCAATGTCCGCGCCTGCTGCATGGCTCTGGCCGTGGCTTCTTTCAATCCCAACATGCAAGAGATAGTCCGGTTGATACTCGGTCTATTCCGCTGAATCGGTGAGCTAATATCTCGGCTGATCTATGACACAGGAGACCGACATGCCAGAGTCAATGAGCCTCGAAGAGCGAGTGCTCTTTATGGAATTTATGCTAGACGCGATCATTTGGGGGCCCTATCTCGAAGACAGTGAGCACAGGCAGAAAATAGCGTCTCACCTCTACACGTTCATTGAGGCCTCACAGCGTCATCAAGCCCATCCGCTGATCGTCCAAAATGCTCTTCTGCGTTTCGCGGATGCCCTTGCTGAGATCGACAACGTCCCCAGTGCTTTGAAGCCATCCCTAAGGCCCCTGATTGCTCCTGCAGACCCTACCGACTAAAACGCGAACGCATTGGGCATCGCCTGGACATGGCAGAAAAAATCCCGGCACGTGGCTGGGATGGAAGGAAGCCTCAAGGGCGCCAGCGACAGCATGGGCCGTTAAGAGATTGGTGCCGGGAGGGGGACTCGAACCCCCACACTGTTACCAGCGGCGGATTTTGAATCCGCTGCGTCTACCGATTCCGCCATCCCGGCAAAGGGGCCGGAGGCGAACGCGCCCGGCGACAGAGCCGCGCATTATGGCCCAAGCGGGTGGCCTGCTGCAAGGCGGCGGCTACAATCCTTGGTTCCTCGGTTGACCGCTTACCCTCCCCAGGCAAGTCTGATGAATACCAAATATCCCAGCTTCGATGACGTTCGCCCATCGGTTGAGACCGCTACGCACCCGATTGCACGATTTTCAAGTCGCCTGGCTGCGTTGCTCCTCGTTGCAGGGGACGGCCATGCGCCTCCTCGCGCCTTGCCAGCCAACTTGAAAATCGCGCACTCGGGCACGTTCAACCGAGGAATCAAGGATAATCGCGCCCCATGCAGGTTTCTGATTTTGACTTCGATTTACCGGATGAATTGATTGCGCAGCTGCCGCCTACAGTGCGTGGCGGCAGCCGGCTTTTGCATGTCGATGCGACTGGTATGCGGCATGACCGCTGGTTTCGCGACCTGCCCGCGTTGCTGCGTGCGGATGATTTGCTGGTGATGAACGACACCCGCGTGATCAAGGCGCGGCTGTTCGGGCACAAGGATTCCGGCGGCAAGGTGGAGTTGCTGGTCGAGCGCGTGTCCGCTGAATTCGAGGCGCTGGCGTTTATCCGCGCGAGCCACGCGCCCAAGCCTGGCTCGCGGATCATGCTGGCCGACGACGTGTGGGCGGACGTGCTGGCGCGGCAGGATGACCTGACGCAGCTGCGTTTCCAGCGCCCGGTGCTGGAAGTGCTGGAGCAACTCGGCCAGTTGCCGTTGCCGCCTTACATTACCCACACGCCAACCGCCGACGACGAGGCGCGTTATCAAACGGTATATGCGGACGAACCCGGCGCGGTGGCGGCGCCGACGGCCGGGCTGCATTTCGACGATGCGATGCTGGCTGCGCTGCGCGAACAAGGCGTGCGCACTGCGCAGGTGACGTTGCATGTCGGCGCGGGGACGTTTCAGCCGGTGCGGGTGGATCATCTGGCTGACCACAAAATGCACAGCGAGCGTTACACGATTCCGCAGGCGACCGTCGACGCAATCCGCGCCACCCGCACGCGCGGCGGCCGTGTGGTGGCAGTGGGCACCACCAGCCTGCGCGCGCTGGAGGCTGCCGCACAGCATGGCGAATTGCACGCGGGCTCGAACGAAACCGACATCTTCATCACGCCGGGCTATCACTTCAAAGTGGTCGATGCGCTCATCACCAATTTCCACTTGCCCAAATCCACCCTGCTGATGCTGGTCTCGGCGTTTGCCGGTTTCGACAGCATCCGCGCGGCCTATGCCCACGCCATTGCGGAACGCTACCGGTTTTTCAGCTACGGCGACGCGATGCTTTTAGAACGCTCTTCCCCATGAAATTTGACCTGATCACCACCGACGGCGGCGCGCGGCGCGGCCAGCTCCACCTCGCGCACGGCACCATTCAAACCCCGGTATTCATGCCGGTCGGCACCTACGGCACGGTGAAGGCAATGACACCAGCCGAACTCACCGAAACCGGGTTCGAGATGCTGTTGTCGAATACGTTTCACCTGTGGCTGCGCCCGGGGCTGGAGGTGATTGAAAAGTTCGGCGGGCTGCATCGCTTCATGGGCTGGGACAAACCCATCCTCACCGACTCGGGCGGCTTTCAGGTGTTCAGCCTGGGCAAGCTGCGTAAGATCACCGAAGAAGGCGTGAAATTCGCCTCGCCGATCAACGGTGACAAGCTGTTTCTGACCCCTGAAATATCGATGCAGATCCAGCGCACGCTGAACTCCGACATCGTGATGATTTTCGACGAATGCACGCCCTACCCCGCCACAGAACGCGAGGCCGCCGACTCGATGCGGATGAGCCTGCGCTGGGCGGCGCGCTCCAAGGCGGCGCACGCCGGCAATCCGAATGCGCTGTACGGTATTGTGCAGGGCGGCATGTTCGAATCCCTGCGCGACGAATCCACGCGCGAACTCATCGCGATGGATTTCGACGGCTACGCCATCGGCGGCTTGAGCGTGGGCGAACCCAAGGAAGACATGAAGCGCATCCTCGCCCACACCGCGCCCCAATTGCCGGCCGACAAGCCGCGCTATTTGATGGGCGTCGGCACGCCGTCCGATCTGGTTGCGGCGGTGGCACAAGGCATCGACCAGTTCGACTGCGTGCTGCCGACGCGCAACGCGCGCCACGGCATCCTGTTCACCCGGCGCGGCGACATGCGCATCAAGAATGCACGCTGGAAAACCGACACCGCGCCGATCGACGACGAATGCACTTGCCACACCTGCACCCATTTCAGCCGCGCCTATGTGCATCACCTGATCCGCGCCAACGAAATTCTCGGCGCGCGGCTCGCCACCATTCACAACCTGCATTACTACCACCGCCTGATGGCCGAAATGCGCGCAGCCATCGAAGAACATCGCTTTGCCGCTTTCACCGCGCAGTTTCACGAGATGCAAACACGCGGATGGTAGAATCGCCCGGTTTTAATTGATCGTCTTTTGATTTCGGAGTCTTACCCATGATTTCCCTTGCCCACGCGCAAACTGCCGCTGCCGCCCCCGGCGGCGCCGAACTGATCCAGCAGTTTCTCCCGCTCGTCGTCATTTTCGTCCTGTTCTATTTCATGCTCATCCGCCCGCAGATGAAGCGCGCCAAGGAACAGAAGCAGATGCTGGCCGAACTCGCCAAGGGCGATGAAATAGTCACTGCCAGCGGCCAGCTCGGCAAGATCGTCAAGCTGGGCGACCAGTACGTGTCGCTTGAAATCGCCGACGGCGTCATCACCCATGTGCAGAAAGCCTCGGTGCAGACCCTGCTGCCCAAGGGAACCATCAAAGGCTTGTAAGCTCTAGTGAGCAGTATGTCCGACCTGCTGCCCACCCCTCCCCGCTCACTGCTCACCTTAATAAAATGAATCGCTTCCCGCTCTGGAAATATGTGCTCATCGGCGTCACGCTGGTGGTCGCCTTCCTCTACACCCTGCCCAACTTTTACGGCGAAGTGCCGGCGGTGCAGGTGTCGCCGGTTCGCAGCAGCGAAAAAGCAGACATCGCGCTGCTGGGGCGGATCGAGTCCACGTTGAAAACCGCCGGTCTGGCTTCAAGCGGAATCGAGTTGGCAGGCAACAGCATCAAGGCGCGCTTTGCCAATACCGACACCCAGATCAAGGCCAAGGACGCGTTGCAATCGGGCCTGGGCGAACGCTACACGGTGGCGCTGAATCTGGTGTCCGCTTCGCCGGACTGGCTCACCGCCATCGGCGCACTGCCGATGTACCTGGGCCTCGACCTGCGCGGCGGGGTGCATTTCCTGCTCGAAGTGGACATGAAGGCCGCACTGGAAAAGTCGGCGATTCGCTACCAGAACGATTTCCGCACCGAGCTGCGTGCCGACAAGATCCGCTACGGCCGCATCGCCCGCGAAGGCAATGTCGTTTCGGTGCATTTCAATACACGCGATCAGCGCGACGCCGCGATCAACAAGCTGGGCACGGTATTCACCGAACTGATTCTGACGCCGGAAGACCAGGCCGAAGGCTTCAGCTTTTCTGCCCGCCTGCGCCCCGAAGCCGAAACCAAGGTGCAGGAATTCGCCCTGCAGCAAAACATCACCACCCTGCGCAACCGCGTCAACGAACTCGGCGTTGCCGAGCCGGTGATCCAGCAGCAGGGCGCCAGCCGCATCGTGGTGCAATTGCCTGGCGTGCAGGACACCGCCAAGGCCAAGGACATTCTGGGCCGCACCGCCACGCTGGAAATCCGCATGGTGGACGAGCAGGCCGATCCGATTGCGGTCAGCCAGGGCCAGGCGCCCTTCGGCGACGACATCGTCCCCAGCCGCGAAGGCGGCACGATCGCCGTCAAGAAGGATGTCGTGCTGACCGGCGACTCGATCACCGATGCCTCGCCGGGTTTCGACAGCACCAGCGGCCAGGCTGCGGTGCACCTCAACCTGGACGGCAAGGGCGCGCGCATTTTCCAGGACGTCACGCGCGAGAACGTCGGCAAGCGCATGGCGATCCTGCTGATTGAAAAGGGCCAGGCCGAAGCGATTACCTCACCGGTGATTCGCGACGAAATCGGCGGCGGCCGGGTGCAGATCACCGGCATGGAAACCGCGCAGGAAGCGTCCGATGTCGCGCTGCTGCTGCGCGCCGGCGCACTGGCCGCGCCAATGCAGATCATCGAGGAACGTACCGTCGGCCCCAGCATGGGCGCCGAGAACATCGAGAAGGGCTTCCATTCCAATATCTGGGGCTTCGCCGCGGTCGCGCTGTTCATGATCATCTACTACCGCATCTTCGGGCTGTTCTCGGCGGTTGCGCTCGCCATCAACGGCTTCTTCCTGATCGCGCTGCTGTCGATGATGCAGGCCACGCTCACCCTGCCCGGCATGGCCGCCATCGCGCTCACGCTCGGCATGGCGATCGACGCCAACGTGCTGATCAACGAGCGCATCCGCGAAGAACTGCGCAACGGCTCCACTCCGCAAGCGGCGATCCACGCCGGCTACGACCGCGCCTGGGCGACCATTCTCGACTCCAACCTGACCACCCTGATCGCCGGCGTCGCGCTGTTCTGGCTCGGCTCAGGTCCGGTGCGCGGCTTTGCGGTGGTGCTGTGTCTGGGCATCCTCACTTCCATGTTCAGCGCCGTCACCGTGTCGCGCGCGATGGTCAACCTCACTTACGGTCGCCAGGCACGGCTGGCCAAAGTCTCCATTTAAGGCACCGCCATGCTGGAATTTTTCCCTTTCAAACGAACCATCCCCTTCATGAGCTGGGGCAAGGTGACGACGGCCATTTCGTTACTCACCTTCCTCTTCGCCATCTGGGCGCTGTGGCACCAGGGTCTGAATCTGGGCGTCGATTTCACCGGCGGTACGCTGATGGAAGTACGCACCAGCCAGACGGCCGACCTGCATGCGATTCGCGGCGCACTGGACAAAACCGGGCTGCCCGAAGTCTCAGTGCAGAACTTCGGCACCAGCCGCGATGTACTGGTTCGGCTGCCTGCCAAGCACGGCGCCAACGCCGCAACGACCAGCAACACGGTCATGGCCGCGTTGCAAACGGTCGATCCCTCGGTTGAGTTGAAGCGCGTCGACTTTGTCGGACCGCAGGTCGGCAAGGAACTCTACGACAACGGCGCGCTGGCGCTGCTGGTGGTCGCCTTCGGCATCATGGCCTATCTGGCGATCCGCTTCGAATGGCGCTTTGCGGTCGCAGGCATGCTCGCCAACATGCATGACATCGTCATCATCCTCGGCGTATTCGCCTTCTTCCAGTGGGAGTTCACCCTCACCGTGCTGGCCGGCGTGCTGGCTGTTCTAGGCTACTCGGTCAACGAATCGGTGGTGGTGTTCGACCGGATCCGCGAAAACATCCGCAAGATGCGCGGCGCCACCATCCCGGAGATCATCGACGACGCCATCACCCGCACCATGAGCCGCACCATCATCACCCACGGTTCCACCCAGCTCATGGTGCTGGCGATGCTGTTCTTCGGTGGCGAAGCCCTGCACAACTTCGCGCTGGCGCTCACCATCGGCATCATGTTCGGCATCTATTCGTCGGTGCTGGTCGCCTCGCCGCTGCTGCTGATGTTCGGCGTCAAGCGCGAGCACTTCATCAAACCTGTCGAGAAGAAAGAAGAAGCGGTTGTGTAAGCGGGTGAGCGGCAAGCGGTGAACCGGGAACGGAAACCGCTCACCGCTCATCGCACACCGCTCACCGCTCACCGCTCACCCAAAATGCTCCACACCTTCATCGACTGGATCCTCGCCACCGTCCACGACTGGGGCTACACCGGCATCTTCATCCTGATGGCGCTGGAGTCCACGGTGCTGCCGGTGCCGAGCGAGCTGGTCTTGATACCGGCCGGCTACCTGGCCCATCAGGGGCAGATGAATTTCGGATTGATCGTACTGGCTTCGACCGTCGGCAGCCTGGTCGGCGCAGCCTTCAATTACGTCGTGTCGATGTGGCTGGGGCGCCCCTTCCTCGAACGCTGGGGCCGCTATTTCTTCGTGCGCCCCGAGCTGCTGCACAAAACCGATGCCTTCTTCCTCAAGCACGGTGCGGTCTCCACCTTCACCGGCCGCCTCATCCCCGGCATCCGCCACCTGATCTCGATCCCGGCCGGACTCACCCGCATGAACCCCGGCGCCTTCGCGTTCTACACCTGCCTCGGCGCCGGTCTGTGGTCGCTGATCCTTACCCTGTTCGGCTATTTCCTCGGCGGCAACGAAGCACTGATCCGGGAATACCAGCATCACATCACCATCGGCGTGATCGTGTTCGTCGCGCTGATCATTGGCGGCTATGTGTGGTGGCAGCGGCGTAAGTAAACGCGCTGAAACGGGCAAGCTGACTCGGTTTTCCTCAGTCCACAGCCAAGCCGCGCACAGCAGATTCCATGTCTGCACGGGTCACACAGAACCCACATCAGATGCCGGATATACGACTGCACGCAATTCCAACCAGCCACAACTATCGATCTGGTTTCTTACTATTGGGGGGAGTCCGTATACGCAGTGTTAGGTATTGGCTTACCACCGTCTTCTTGCTTTCGCGGTTCCGATTTGCCTGGTAGCTGGAGCTTGGCTTTGTACTCGGGAAACAGAAAATCCATAGCTCCAGGACGATAGACACCGTTTCCGTCAGCAAAGTACCAGCTTTTGCCACCGTCAGACGTGGATGCCAAGTAAAAGGAATCGACGATATACGTCTCACCTTCGAATACAAATTTTGCAGAGTACGGCAGGATGCACACGATACTTGGCGAAACGGCTGCGCAGGATCGCTCTTTGACATGGAATCGAAAATTACTAAACGACAGATTGTCTAGTTTCTTCCGAAGAATCTCGATCAAAGCCGCTTCGCCGCCCAATATCTCAACGAGCTTCCGATTCGTTTGGGATGAGATGCGTTTGAAGTCTCGAAAATTCAGTGCACTCTCGAACGCGTCTGACGCTCGCCAGAGACCTTCTTTCGAGTAGTTCGCGCTAGCAACTGCGTAGGAGGGAAGGCAGCTTAGGAGCGCGATGATACCTAGCGATAATCTATTCATGTTCACCCATTCGTAACTGGCACGCTAACGTGAATTGAATGGCAAACCTGCCGTATAACCAGGCGGCGCTTGCCAAATAACGCCAGCAATTCACTCACAACTAGTTGGTTTTATTTGGCAGTGCATCGGCCAGAAATCGCCACTCACCCCGCCGCCTCCACCATTAGCCGCTTCATTTCCGCCACCGCCTCTTTCCACCCCACGAACAGTGCCTGCGCGACAATCGCGTGGCCGATGTTGAGTTCGTGGATGCCGGGCAACGCGGCGATGGGCTGGACGTTATGGTAGGTGAGGCCGTGGCCGGCGTTGACGGTGAGGCCGATGCTCTGGGCGTAGGCAACGGCCGTGCGGATGCGCTCGAATTCGGCCGTGCGGGCTTCTTCCGTCAGCGCATCGGCGTAGGCGCCGGTGTGGATTTCGACGACCGGCGCCCCGCACTGGCGGGCGGCGTCGAGCTGGGCAAAGTCGGGGTCGATGAAGAGTGAAACGCGAATTCCGGCATCGCCCAGACGCTTGCAGGCATCGGCAATTTTGCCCGACTGGCCGTTGGCGTCGAGGCCGCCTTCGGTGGTTAGCTCCTCGCGCTTTTCCGGTACTAGGCAAACGTCCTGTGGCTGGGTGGCGATGGCAATGCCGAGCATTTCCTCTGTCACCGCCATTTCGAGATTCATTTTGGTTTTGAGCACCTGGCGCAGGATGGCGACGTCGGCATCCTGGATGTGGCGGCGGTCTTCGCGCAGGTGCAGGGTGATCGAGTCGGCGCCTGCGGTTTCGGCCATCAATGCGGCTTCGAGCGGACTGGGATAACGGGTTTTGCGCGCTTGGCGCAGGGTGGCAATGTGGTCGATGTTGACGCCGAGATAGATGCTCATGATTCAGGCAGAAGGATTCAGGTCGGGGGATTCAGTTCGGTGAGCTCGCGCAATAACTGGCGAGTATAAAGTGGCTTGGCGCCGAGCGTATGGTTGATGAGCATGCGCATCAGGGACTTCGATTCGCTCAATGTCAGCGGCCGCTCGAAGCTGTCGGACGCCAGGTCGAGCAGCGTCTGGCCGGATACCGGACAACCCGGCTGGCCGTCGGCGGTGAGGCTGTCGAGGGCGTGCAGTGCGCCGCGCTCTGGCTGGAACACGTAGCGGCGGGCGGCGTGAACCGGCGCGCCGCTGTCGGCGTCGATATCGAAGGTGGCGCCGTAGCCGATCTCGCCGAGCAGCCGTTTTTCAAAGCGCCGCAGGATGCGTTCGAAATCGACGCTGGCCGCTTCGCCTGCCAGCTGATCGAGGGCATCCATGTAGTGCGCGTAAAGCGCCTCGTGCGCATCGCCGCGCGCCAGCAGCCGCAGCAACAGTTCGTTGAGATAGAAGCCGCACATCAATGCACGGCCCTGCGGCGGTGCAATGCCGCCGTGCCACTCGGCGGCGTGCAGGGTTTTCAGATCGGACTTGCCAAACCAGGACAGCAGCAAGGGCGTGAAGGGCTGCATCAGGCCGCGCAGCGCGGAATTTGGCCGGCGCGCGCCCCGTGCGATCAGGGCGACGCGGCCGTGGCTGCGGGTGAACACCTCGGCCACCACGCTGGTTTCCTTGAAGGGATAGGTGTGGAGGATGAAGCCGGGTTCGTTGTTGATGCGGGCGTCGGTGGACATCTTCTTTGATCCGCGAGTGCCCTTTGGGGCATGCTGCCTTTCAGTCCAGTCCCAGCGATTTCAGCATCCGCACGTCATCGGCCCAGCCGCCTTTGACCTTGACCCAGACTTCCAGATACACCTTGCTGTCGAAGGCGTGCTCCATGTCGAGACGCGCCTGGGTGGAGATGGTTTTGAGCTTTTCGCCGCCCTTGCCGATGACGATGGCCTTGTGGCTGTCGCGATCGACCAAGATGGTGGCGAAGATGCGGCGCAGATTGCCCTCCTCCTCGAATTTGTCGATCTGTACGGCGACCGCATAGGGAATTTCCTCGCCGCACAGGCGAAACACCTTTTCGCGGATCAGCTCGGAAGCCAGCTGGCGTTCGGTCTGATCGGTCACGTCGTCCTCGCCGAACAGCGGCGCATTCTCGGGCAGATGCGTTTGCAGGGTTTTCAGCAGTTCTTCCAGATTGTTGGACTGCTTGGCCGACACCGGGACGATCTCGGTGAACGGATGCGCCGCTGCCACTTCCTGCAGAAACGCCATCAGTTCGCCGCGGTCGCTGACCTGGTCGATCTTGTTCACCACCAGAATGACCGGACGATCCGTCGGCAGCAGATCGATGACCTGACGGTCTTCCTTTTTAAGGCGACCGGCTTCCACCAGCAGCATCACCACGTCGGTATCCGACAGGGTTTCGCGCACGCGCTTGTTCATGGCGCGATTCATGGTGCCCGCGTAGCGGGTCTGGAACCCCGGGGTATCGACAAACACGAATTGCGCTTCGTCGGTGGTGTGGATGCCCATCACCCGATGGCGCGTGGTTTGCGCCTTCCTTGAGGTGATACTGACTTTCTGCCCGACGATGCGGTTGAGCAGCGTCGACTTGCCGACGTTGGGTCGCCCGACAATGGCGATGAGGCCGCATTTATACGGCGTGGGTTCGTCTGACTGGCTCATTTTTGCAATGCGTCGCACGCCAGGCGTGCGGCCTCCTGTTCGGCTGCACGGCGGCTTTTACCGACGCCGCGGGTGATGCGTGCGGGCTTGCCCAGCACGCACTCAACGATGAAATTCTGGTCGTGCGCCTCACCTTCGGTACTGATCAGGCGGTACTCGGGCAAGGGCTGGCGGTGCGATTGCAACCACTCCTGCAACTGCGTCTTCGGGTCCTTGCCCGAGGCTTTGGGGTCGATCTGCGCGAGCAACGGATCGAACAGATGGCGCACCACACGCGCCGCCTCGTCGAACCCGGCTTCCAGAAAGATCGCGCCGAACAGGGATTCCAGCGCATCGGCCAGAATCGAGGGCCGCCGGAATCCGCCGCTCTTGAGCTCGCCCTCGCCCAGCCGCAGGGTGTCGCCCAGGCGCAGGGTAACGGCAATTTCGGCCAGGGTTTCCTGCCGGACCAGATTGGCGCGCAGACGCGACAGGCTGCCTTCAGGCAAGCCGGGGAAGGCGTCGTAGAGCGCGCGGGCAACGGTGCAGTTCAGGACGGAGTCGCCAAGGAATTCGAGCCGCTCGTTGTTGAGCGAGCCATAACTGCGGTGAGTCAGCGCCTGCGTCAACAGCTCGGCGCGGATAAAGGTATATCCCAGCGCCTGTTGCAGGCGCTGGGTGAGAATCGGGTTATTCAACCTCGACAGGCGCCGCGTTGGGGTCTGAGCTGGCGCTGAAATCGACCACCAGGCTGATGTTCGCAACCAGCGGGGTGCGGAAAACGTACTCCACTTCGATGAGCGGCACGCCACCCGGACGCGACACGCTGAGGTCTTCCGGTTTCACCACCGTGACATAGCCCACGCTGGCGCGTTTCAGGAAGTCGGTACGGATCTCGGCGTTGCTCTTCGATTTGAGCTCGCCGTCCTGCCCCATCGCGGACAGGATTTTCTTCACCGAGAAGAACTCGATGTAAGCCGGCACCAGTTTCATTGCCAGCATGGCGATACTGATAAACACAACGGCGAAAAACAGAAAACTGAACATGGTCAAACCACGTTGCTGCGCCTTGGAGGACAGGTTCTGCATGAGATCTCCTTGATTATTGAATGGTGGTACCGATGCGGCTGAAATCGTCAAAACTCATCCAGATGAAAAACGCCTTGCCGACGATGTTCTTGTCCGGAACGAAACCCCAATAGCGGCTATCGTTACTGGCATCGCGGTTGTCACCCATCATGAAGTACTGCCCTGCGGGCACCTTGCAGGTAAAGCCTTCGCCTTCGGCATTGTAGGAGCAGTTTTCACGATAGGGGAAGTCCATCACCTGCGGCGGAAATACCGATGGCTTGTCGGGCTCGGTCATCATGGTGTGAGGGGTGGACTTGAGCGATTCGTCGTATACCGCTGCGCTGATGTAGTTCAGGCCATTGCCCACATAGCTGTAGGTGCCTGTATTGGCGGTGAGAACCGGCTTGCCGTTCACCGTCAGCCGCTTGTCGCGGTATTCGACCAGATCGCCCGGCACGCCGATCACGCGCTTGATGTAATCGAGGCTGGGGTCGGCGGGATACCGAAACACCATGACGTCGCCGCGCTCGGGGTTGTTCATCTGCACGATCTTCTGATTGATGACCGGCAGCCGGATGCCGTAGGTGTATTTGTTGACCAGAATGAAGTCGCCGATCAGCAGCGTCGGCATCATCGAGCCGGACGGGATCTTGAACGGTTCGACCAGAAAGGAACGCAGGCCGAACACGACCAGGATGACCGGGAAAAAACTCTTGGCATACTCGACCAGCATCGGCTCGCGCTCATCGGGGCCCCGGCTGCGTTTGAGCAGCAAGGCGTCGAGCAACCAGATACCGCCAGTGATCACCAGCGCACTAAAGAGAATGAGGGCGAAGTTCATGAGGATTACTTGTCCGAGACCTGGAGAATCGCAAGAAAGGCTTCCTGCGGAATTTCGACGTTGCCGACCTGCTTCATGCGGCGCTTGCCGGCCTTCTGTTTTTCGAGCAGCTTTTTCTTGCGGCTGATGTCGCCGCCGTAGCATTTGGCCAGCACGTTCTTCCGCAACGCCTTGACGTTCTCACGCGCGATCACGTTGGCGCCGATGGCCGCCTGCACCGCCACGTCGAACATCTGGCGCGGAATCATCTCGCGCATCTTCGACGCCAGCTCGCGCCCGCGATAGACGCTGGTGGCGCGGTGAACGATCAGCGACAGCGCATCGACTTTCTCGGTGTTGACCAGAATATCCAGCTTGACCAGATCGCCCGCGCGGTATTCCTTGAATTCGTAGTCGAGCGAGGCGTAGCCGCGGCTGGTCGATTTCAGCTTGTCGAAAAAGTCCATCACCACTTCGTTCATCGGCAGGTCGTACACCAGCATCACCTGGCGGCCGTGGTATTGCATGTTCACCTGCATCCCGCGCTTCTGGTTGCACAGGGTGATGACGTTGCCGACGTATTCTTCCGGCACGAAAATCGTCGCGGTGATGATCGGCTCGCGGATTTCCTCGATTTTCGACAGGTCGGGCAGTTTGGACGGGTTCTCGACGTTGAGCATGGTGCCGTCTTTCATCAGCACTTCGTACACCACCGTCGGCGCGGTGGTGATGAGGTCCATGTTGTATTCGCGCTCGAGACGTTCCTGCACGATGTCCATGTGCAGCAGGCCGAGGAAACCACAGCGGAAACCAAAGCCCAGCGCCTGGCTCACCTCCGGCTCGAACTGCAGCGCCGCGTCGTTCAACTGCAACTTGGTCAACGCATCGCGCAGCGCCTCAAAGTCGTGCGACTCGATCGGATACAAGCCGGCGAATACCTGCGACTGCACTTTCTTGAACCCGGCCAGCGGTTCGCTCGCCGGATTGTCGAGCAGGGTGATGGTGTCGCCCACCTGCGCCGATTTCAACTCCTTGATGCCAGCGATCACGAAGCCCACTTCGCCCGCCGACAACTGGGGACGGTCCACCGATTTCGGCGTGAACACGCCGACGTGTTCGGTCAAATGCTGCGCACCGCTCGCCATGAAACGGATTTTGTCCTTGGGCTTCAACACGCCGTCAACCACGCGCACCAGCATCACCACGCCGACGTAGTTGTCGAACCAGGAGTCGATGATCAGCGCCTTCAGCGGCGCGTCTTCCTTGCCACGCGGTGCGGGCACCTGCTTGACCACCACTTCGAGAATCTCGGCGATGCCAATGCCGGTCTTGGCCGAGGCACGCACCGCCTGGCTGGCGTCCAGCCCCACAATGTCCTCGATCTCTTCCGCCACCCGATCCGGGTCGGCGGCGGGCAGGTCGATCTTGTTCAATACCGGGATGACTTCGACGCCAAGGTCGATCGCCGTGTAGCAGTTGGCCACCGTCTGCGCTTCCACGCCTTGCGAAGCATCCACCACCAGCAGCGCGCCTTCGCACGCCGACAGCGAACGCGACACTTCGTAGGAAAAGTCCACGTGCCCGGGCGTGTCGATCAGGTTCAGACGGTAGATCTGGCCGTCCTGCGCCTTGTAGCTCAAGGCAGCGGTTTGCGCCTTGATCGTGATGCCGCGTTCCTTTTCCAGATCCATCGAATCGAGCACCTGCGCCTCCATCTCGCGCTCCGACAGTCCGCCGCAATACTGGATCAGGCGGTCGGCAAGCGTGGACTTGCCGTGGTCGATGTGGGCGATGATGGAGAAATTACGGATCAGGTTCTGCGACACAGCAAAACGGGCACGTTTCCGTGCCCGGTCAGGGATGAGATAACTATGTGGATTTTAACGGATTTACGGGGCTGGCGGGGAGGATGGCCAGACTGCTTTTGATGCATTTACAGCGGCCGCCTCCTTGCTGCCCCGGAACGATCACACCTGCGGGTGCGCCCGCTCCAGCTTTGAATCCAGCTTGTTCAGCGCGTGCAGATAGGCCTTGGCCGAAGCCGCCACAATGTCGGTGTCGGCCCCCTGCCCGTTCACGACGCGACCGTCCTTGGCCAGACGCACCGTGACTTCACCCTGGGCATCGGTTCCGCTGGTGATGTTGTTGACCGAATACAGCAACAGATCGGCGCCGCTGGCCACCACCGACTCGAGCGCCTTGAAGGTGGCGTCGACCGGGCCGGAACCGATGCCTTCGGCCTGCTTTTCCACGCCGTTGTCGGTGAACACCAGGCGCGCGTTCGGGATTTCTCCTGTTTCGGAGCAAACCTTCAGCGACACCAGCTTGTAACGTTCGTGTTCGGCGGCATACCCCTCGGTGCTGACCAGCGCCTGCAGGTCTTCGTCAAAAATCTCGCGTTTCTTGTCGGCGAGCTCCTTGAAACGGGCAAACGCCGCGTTGAGCGCTTCCTCGCTGTCGAGCACGATGCCCAGTTCGCCCAGCTTGGTCTTGAATGCGTTGCGGCCGGACAGCTTGCCCAGCGTCAAGCGGTTGGCATTCCAGCCCACGTCTTCGGCGCGCATGATTTCGTAGGTTTCGCGATGCTTCAGCACGCCGTCCTGATGAATACCGGATTCATGCGCGAAGGCGTTGGCGCCGACGATGGCCTTGTTCGGCTGCACCGGATACCCCGTGATGGTGGACACCAGCTTTGAAGCCGGCACGATCTGCGTGGCATCGATGCGGGTATCACAGGAAAACACGTCCTTGCGGGTACGCACCGCCATGACGATCTCTTCCAGCGAGGCATTGCCGGCGCGTTCGCCCAGCCCGTTGATGGTGCACTCGACCTGACGCGCGCCATTCATCACGGCGGCGAGCGAGTTGGCCACCGCCATGCCGAGATCATTGTGGCAGTGGGTCGACCAGATCACCTTGCCGGAATTCGGCACGCGCTCGATCAACTGTTTCATGCGCTCGCCCCACAAGGCGGGAATGCTGTAGCCGACGGTGTCGGGCACATTGAGCGTCTTCGCGCCGGCCTTGATGACTTCGTCGAACACCTGCACCAGAAAATCCATTTCCGAACGCACGGCGTCCTCAGCCGAGAACTCCACATCGTCGGTGTACTCAAGCGCGAGCTTGACCGCTTTCACCGCCGCCTCGATCACCTGATCCGGATGCATGCGCAACTTCTTTTCCATGTGGATGGGCGAGGTGGCGATGAAGGTATGGATGCGCCCGGACCGTGCCGGCTTGATCGCGCCGCCGGCTGCATGAATATCGCGCTCGTTGGCGCGTGCCAGCGAACATACCGTGGATTCCTTGATCGCTTCCGCGATGGCGTGGATGGCATCGGCATCGCCCGGGCTGGCGACCGCAAATCCTGCCTCGATCACGTCGACGCCGAGCTTTTCCAGCTGGCGCGCAATGCGCAATTTTTCATCCTTGGTCATTGATGCGCCGGGACTTTGCTCGCCGTCGCGCAAGGTGGTGTCAAAAACAAACAAACGGTCTTTCATGGTTCGCTCCATGGTCAGTCAGCGCCGGAGTCAAGGTGACTTGGGCCGACGCATTATAAAGGGCTTGCCGCGTGAAGCTGACGGCACGGGGTACTGCAGGGAGGGGGATTTAATGTGCGCGCGCGGGGCGCAGCAGCAGGCCGCCGAACAGGACGTTCGTCAGGCAGGAGAACAACACGGAACGGTGCGACTGTTTAGACATGGTCTAAATTGTATCTATTTTTCGTCGCCCGGCAAGGGGGGGCTTGCCGGGCCTTTCTTCCGGCCGCGCACGAAGCGCATCAGCCCATCGCCATAGCCCGACAGGCCATACAGCACAAAGACGCCGAACAGCACTTCCGGCGGACTGGTCGATACCAGAATGAAGGCCAGCACCACCAACAGGATGACGAAGAACGGGACACTCTTGCGCAGGTTGATTTCCTTGCCGCTGTAATAACGGAAATTGCTGACCATGGTCAGGCCGCCAAACAGGGCGATCACGGCAGCCAGCCAGCGCACGTCATGACCATCCACGCCGTACTCGACCATCACCCAGACAAAGCCGGCGATCAGGGCCGCTGCCGAGGGGCTGGGCATCCCCTGGAAAAAACGCTTGTCCGTCACGACGTCGAGCTGGGTATTGAAACGCGCCAGCCGCAAGGCGGCCCCCGCGCAATAGACAAAAGCCGCAATCCAGCCGATCTTGCCAAGGCTCTGCAAGGCAAACACGTAAATCACCAGCGCGGGTGCAACGCCGAACGAAACCATGTCGGACAGGCTGTCGTACTCCGCGCCAAACGCGCTTTGCGTATGCGTCATGCGGGCCACCCGCCCATCCAGCCCATCGAGCACCATGGCAATGAAAATGGCCACGGCAGCATGCTCGAAGCGTCCGTTCATCGCTTGCACCACCGCGTAAAATCCGGCGAACAGCGCCCCCGTGGTAAACAGGTTCGGCAACAGATAAATACCGCGATCACGCATGCGTGTGCGCGCCAATTCGGCTTTACGGTGTTGAAATTCAGGCATGTGTGGGGATGATTACCAGCGAGCCAATATGGTACGCCCGCCGGTCACTTTCTGGCCAATCGAAACTTCGGTACGCGCGCTTGTCGGCAGATAGACATCCACCCGCGAACCAAAGCGGATAAAGCCGTAACGCTGGCCGCGCGCCAGCTTGTCGCCGACACGGGCGTAGCACAGGATGCGCCGCGCAATCAGGCCGGCGATCTGCACCGACGTGACATCACCGTGCGGGGTCTGGATCCACAGCGCATTGCGCTCGTTTTCGGTCGAAGCCTTGTCGAGATCGGCGTTCACAAAACTGCCCGGCGTATACCAGACACCCTTGATCTCGCCATCCACCGGGCTCTTGTTCGAGTGCACGTTGAACACGTTCATGAACACGCTGATTTTCAGCGCATCGCGATCAAGATAGGTATCGCGCACTTTTTCAACCGCAACGATACGGCCGTCGGCGGGCGAAATGACCGCATCGGCGTCGCCCGGCGGGATGCGGGCCGGATCGCGGAAGAACTGCAGCGCAAAGACCGCCCAGATCCAGAAGGGGATCGACCACGCGCCAAGGAATACGGTTGCCAGAATCGCCGCGGCGAATGCCGCCAGCAGTACCAGCCAGCCCTCGCGGGCAATGAGAGGATGTGTCATGAATTCGCTCGGGTATGAGGATGGATGTGAAAAACGAAAGGGGTGAGGCGCTCGGGCAATCCGCCCTTGCGCCTCACCCCTAACGCCTGTCACGCATCAGTTCTTCGATTGATCGACCAGCTTGTTCTTGCTGATCCACGGCATCATCGCGCGCAGCTTGGCGCCGACGACTTCGATCTGGTGCTCGGCGTTGAGGCGGCGACGCGCGGTCATCTCGGGGTAATTGGTGCGACCTTCGAGGATGAACTGCTTGGCGTAGTTGCCGTTCTGGATGTTGTCCAGGCATTCCTTCATCGCGGCTTTGGATTGTGCGTTGATGACCTTGGGGCCGGTCACGTATTCGCCGTATTCCGCGTTGTTGGAAATCGAGTAGTTCATGTTGGCGATGCCGCCTTCGTACATCAGGTCGACGATCAGCTTCAGTTCGTGCAGACACTCGAAGTAAGCCATTTCCGGCGCGTAGCCCGCTTCGGTCAGGGTTTCGAAACCGGCTTTCACCAGATCGACGCAGCCGCCGCACAGCACGGCCTGCTCGCCGAACAGGTCGGTTTCGGTTTCTTCGCGGAACGAGGTTTCGATCACGCCGCCCTTGGTGCCGCCGTTGGCGCAGGAATACGACAGCGCGAGGTCACGCGCCTTGCCGGTTTTGTCCTGATACACCGCGATCAGCGAGGGGACGCCGCCGCCCTGGGTGTAGGTCGAACGCACCAGATGGCCGGGGCCCTTGGGGGCGATCATCACGACGTCGAGGTCGGCGCGCGGAGTGATCTGGTTGTAATGCACGTTGAAGCCGTGAGCGAAGGCCAGGGTGGCGCCTTTTTTCAGGTTGGGCTCGATGTCGCTGTAATAGGTGCCCGCCATCAGTTCGTCGGGGATCAGGATCATCACGAAGTCGGCTGCTTTGACCGCATCGCCGATTTCCTTGACGTCGAGGCCGGCCTTCTTGGCCTTGTCCCACGATGCGCCGCCTTTACGCAGGCCGACGGTGACCTTGACGCCGGAATCCTTCAGATTGTTGGCATGCGCATGCCCCTGCGAGCCGTAGCCGATGATCGCGACCTTGCGCTTCTTGATGAGGGAGAGGTCTGCGTCCTTGTCGTAAAAAACTTTCATGGTGAATTCCCAGGCAAAAAATAAATGAGTACAGCGATTTGAAAAATATAGGCGATTCGAAAATCAGGCTTTGAGACTGCGCTCGCCACGTCCGATGCCAGACGCGCCGGTGCGCACAGTTTCGATGATGAAGACGGGGTCGATCGCCTCCAGGAAAGCATCGAGCTTGGAGCCGGTTCCGGTCAGCTCGATGGTGTAGGTAGCGTCGGTGACGTCGATGATGCGGCCACGAAAAATGTCGGCGGTGCGCTTCATTTCCTCGCGCCCAGCGCCGACTGCCTTGACCTTGACCAGCATCAACTCACGCTCGATGTGGCTGCCTTCGGTCAGATCCATCACCTTGATCACGTCCACCAGCTTGTTCAGCTGCTTGGTGATCTGCTCGATGACCTCTTCCGAACCCACCGTGACAATGGTCATGCGCGACAGCGTCGCGTCCTCGGTCGGCGCAACCGTCAAGGACTCGATATTGTAGGCACGCGCAGAAAACAGGCCGGCCACGCGCGACAGCGCACCCGCTTCGTTTTCCATCAACAGCGAAATAATATGGCGGCGCACCATCACAGCTCCTCCGCCAGAATCATTTCAGACAATCCCTTGCCGCCTTCCACCATGGGGAAGACGTTCTCGGTCTGGTCGGTCTGGAAGTCCATGAACACCAGGCGCTCTTTCAGCGCGGGCGAGAAAGCTTCCTTCAACGCGGCTTCGACGTCTTCCGGTTTGTCGATGCGCATGCCGACGTGGCCGTAAGCCTCGGCCAGCTTCACGAAATCAGGCAGCGATTCCATGTAGGACTCAGCGTAGCGGCTGCCGTAGAAGAACTCCTGCCACTGCCGCACCATACCCATGTAGCGATTGTTGAGCGTAATGACCTTGACCGGAATGCGGTACTGCTTGCAGGTCGACAGTTCCTGTATGCACATCTGGATGCTGGATTCGCCAGTGATGCAAGCCACCTGCGCATCAGGAAAGGCGAGCTGCACGCCCATCGCATACGGCAGACCGACGCCCATGGTGCCGAGACCGCCGGAATTGATCCAGCGGCGCGGCTTGTCGAACTTGTAATACTGCGCCGCCCACATCTGGTGCTGGCCCACATCGGAGGTAACGTAAGCATCACCCTTGGTCACTTCCCAGAGCTTTTCCACTACGTACTGCGGCTTGATGATGTTGCCGTTGCGGTTGTACTTGAGGCAATCCTTCGAACGCCACAGCTCGATCTGCGTCCACCATGCATTCAGCGCGGCAGCGTCGTTCTTTTCCTTGGACTGTTTCAGCAATGCGATCAGGTCGTCGAGCACGTTTTTCACGTCGCCGACGATGGGCACATCGACCTTGACGCGCTTGGAGATCGACGACGGATCGACGTCGATGTGAATGATGCGGCGCTGTTCACGCGCGAAATGCGCGGGGTTGCCGATCACCCGGTCGTCAAAACGCGCACCCACCGCGATCAGCACATCGCAGTGCTGCATCGCCATATTGGCTTCGTAGGTGCCGTGCATGCCGAGCATGCCGAGGTTCTGCCTGTCGGTAGCGGGATAGCCACCCAGCCCCATCAGCGTGTTGGTGCAGGGAAAGCCCAGCAAGCGGGTCAGTTCGGTCAACTGCGTCGCCGCATCGCCCAGCACCACGCCACCGCCGGCATAAATCATCGGCCGCTTGGCTTCGAGCAGCATCTGCACAGCACGCTTCAGTTGCCCGCTGTGGCCCTTGACCACCGGGTTGTAGGAGCGCATTTCGACCGTCGCGGGATACACGAACTCGGTCAGGTGCGCGGTTACATCCTTCGGCACATCGATCAGCACCGGACCGGGGCGACCGGACGCCGCAATATGGAACGCCTTTTTGAAGGTCGCGGCTAGGTCCTTGACGTCCTTGACCAGGAAATTATGCTTGACGCAGGGACGGGTAATGCCGACCGCATCGACTTCCTGGAACGCATCCAGGCCGATCGCCGGCGTCGGCACCTGGCCGCTGATGACGACAATGGGAATCGAATCCATGTACGCAGTGGCAATCCCGGTCACCGCGTTGGTGACGCCGGGCCCCGAAGTCACCAACGCCACGCCGACACGGCCTGTTGCGCGTGCGTAGGCATCGGCAGCGTGGACCGCTGCCTGCTCGTGGCGCACCAGTACATGCTTGAATTTGTCCTGCTTGAAGATCGCGTCGTAAATATTGAGCACGGCTCCGCCGGGGTAGCCGAACACAAATTCGACCCCTTCTTCGGCCAGACAACGTACGACGATCTCAGCGCCCGTAACTTCCATAAACTGGCAAAAAATCAATTCGTTGGTGAACCTGTGAGGGTAATCGTTTTGCCCTGTTTTGGTCAAGAAATCCTGCTCTGCGAAGACACTTGGCCGCGATTCCATCAAAACACGCCATTTTCATGCACGCAATCCTGTCTCGCGCGCATGAAAAAGCCCTCCAGATGGAGGGCTTGAACGTGCGACACGTTCCAGGCTGCGCAACAGCTTTATTCGTGCGCAGCTTCGGTCAGTGCCTGCATGATTTGATTCAGCGAGCCTTCCGCGTTGTCGAACAGGCACACCATGTTGCCTGAACTGCACACGGTCACGGTGTCGCCCTGGACGATCCAGCCCTGCGATGGCGACCAGCCCCGCATCTGCGAAAACAGCGACAGCAGATCGGTGTTGCCCGACACCATGCGGCGATACCACTGGGCAAATTTCGCAAGCCGCTCCATCAACTCGGGGGGCAGCATGCCGTCGGCCTCCATGACCACACCGTCGTCACGAAAGCGACACACGGCCGTTACGCCATCAAGAACCAGGATTTTTCTCAGCGACATATGCGCTCCTCAGGCAGCCTGCAAGGCTTTGAACGCAGCCTCATAGTCGGCATCGCGATTGCGGACGACGACGCCGCAATTGCCATTGACCACTACCGACCACTCCAGACCCACGACCGAGAAACCCTTGAGCGGCTGGAACCCGCCCTGCCCCGTCACCGCTTCCCAGCCACGCGCTTCCATGTTGGCAATGGCCAGATTGGCCACGCAGGAATGCGCCAGCAGGTCCAGCACCTGCGGCGTGAGCTCGGTTCCTTCGCGCAGCACGTGCGCTTGCAGGTCTCCCTTGTCGGAATACGTAAACGCCGCCATCGCGCCCGGCAAGTCCATCATTTTGTCCAGATTCATCCCTGTGTCTCCTTTGGTATAGATTTCAGTACAGCGCTTCCCGGGTGTCGCCCCCGATTTTGGAATACAGGTTGGCCAGCAGGTCATCCCGTATATCCCCCACCTTGGCGCGCATGATGGTCATGACGTCATTCAGCAACTCGTCACGGTTTTCGATAAAGGCAAAATAATTGCCGACTACGCAGATAGTGACCAGATTGCCGTGCGCAATCCAGCCCTGCACCGGCCGGCAACCGCAGCCCTCGGCGAACGAGTCGACGATTTCGGTTTGCATATTGATCGCCAGGGTATTTGCACGACACAGAATCGACGCCATCCGGGCAAACTCGTCAGTCAGCGCACCCTCGTACGAAAAACGGTCACCGCGAAAGGCAAACTCGCCTGCGGCAATCACACCAGGAATAGCCATGAGTTGCTTTACGATATTCATCGAGCCTTCTCCAAGTTATGTTTTCTTACGGCTGGATCTCGCTTCAGCACGTTGTGGCAATTTGTCGCGCCAAGCTGCAATATAGAGCCACCATGCAAGACAACGCAATAGCCTCCGTTTCCGCCCCGCTGCCAATTCGAATCGCCGTCATGGTTTACGAATTGCTGCTGGTGACCGCAGTCATATTTGTCGCTGCGCTGCCATTTCTTTATCTGGTAGGCAATGCGCAGACCGGCTGGCTGCACCATGTTTTCCAGCTTTATCTGGTCGGCGTGCTGTTTGCCTACTTCAGCGCATTCTGGCTACGCAGCGGCCAGACACTGGCGATGAAGACATGGCGCATCCGCCTGGTGAATCCCGATGGCCAGCCTGTCACGCTGAAACAGGCCGCACTGCGCTTCTCGCTCGCTCTGCTGGGACTGCTGCTTGCAGGCGCGGGGTTCTGGTGGGCATTGTTTGATCGCGACCGGCAGTTTTTTCACGACCGCATCGTCGGCACCCGCCTCGTACGCGTGCCCAGGAAGACCTGACCATGCCTTGGCGCGACCAGATTCAGCGCCACTTGCTGGAGCAACGCCCCGAGAGCGTATGCGCACTGGACGAGGCGGCGTATCGGATGGCTCAGGCCATCTTGCCCGCCACACCGGTATCCCGACCCGACAACCCGCCGAACACCCTCTGTACGCTGGCATTGGGAATCGACGTCCTCAGCCATTTGAACGCACCGCAAGCCCACCGCCTGATCAACCACACCCGCCTGTATGTCGCGCCGCGTATCCTGCTTGCCGCCCAACCGGATTGCGCCCTCGATGCAGCCGCCTTCCGGGCGCTCGGCTTCATGCTGTCCGCAACCGACCCGGCCGACGCCACCCGCGTTTTTCACTACGACCTGGACACCTATAAAACCGTGCCGGACTGGCTCAACGCCCGTTACTGGGCACACCCTGAACGCTGGAATACCTGAGCACCCGTGGTACGACGCGCATTGCGCGGCGGCCATCGGTTAAACTGCTTCCACCCTCGTGCGAAAGCCTGCCTCCCATGAATTTCATTCCCCACAACACACTCGAAGAACAGCTGGCTGCGGTCCATGCCGGCTCGCTCGATCCCGAAGCCTTCGTCCTGCAACTGATCGACCAGCAACTCTTCATGCCGGTGCGCGACGAAAAGAACCCGATTCAGGGCTTCCAGCGCTCGACCCAGGCCGATCTGCTGGTCATCGAAGACGAAGACGGCGAACGCGTGCTGGCGGTATTTACCAGCCCCGAGCGCGCCAAGCCCTTTGTCGAGCATTACCCGGAATTTGCGGGCGGCATCCTCACCGAATTTTCCTGGCTGCTGCGCCGCATCGGCGGCGGCGTGCCGATTGCGCTCAATCCCGGCTGGGATATCGGCATGGACTTTGATGCCAACATGATCGCCCAGCTGATTGCGCAACTGCCGCCCGAGCACACCAGCTGAACCCTGTTTCGCCATGCTGCCCGAACGCGCGCTAGCCGAATTCCGCTCCGTCCTGGGCGCCGACCGCGCCCTCGACGATGCAGCCACGCGCGCGCTCTACAGCCACGACGAAACCCCGCGCCAGATCGTGCCCGAAGCCGTCCTGTTTCCGGCTTCGCACGACGATGTCGCCGCACTGACGCAAATTGCTTTCCGGCATCGTATTGCCCTCACGCCGCGCGGCGCGGGCTCCGGCAACGTCGGTGGCGCACTGCCCGCAGCAGGCAGCGTTGTCGTCAGCTTCGAATGCATGCAACGCGTGCTTGAGTTCGATCAGGACAACCGGCTCATCGTCGTCGAAGCAGGCATCGTCACCGATGAAATCAATCGCATCGCACGCAGCGCAGGCCTGTTTTACCCGCCGGACCCCGGCAGCAGCGCCTATTGCCGGTTAGGCGGCAATCTCGCGATGAATGCCGCCGGGCCGCACGCGGTCAAATATGGTGTCACCCGTGATCACGTCCTCGGGCTGCGTGCCGTCACCGGCAGCGGAGAAACCATTCGCACCGGTTGCCGCACCACCAAAGGCGTCACCGGCTACGACCTCACCCGCCTGCTGATCGGTTCGGAAGGCACGCTTGCGCTCATCACGGAAGCAACGCTGAAACTGCTGCCCGCACCCGAAGCCGTCGCCACCCTGCGCGTGTGTTATGCCAGCAACCATGCTGCGCTCGCCGCGGTCAGCCGCATCATGCGCCAGCCGGTCGTACCCTGCGCGCTCGAATTCATGGACCATCGCGCCATTGACGCCATCCGCCCCACCGGTACGGCAGACGACCTGCCGTCCGGCACCCGTGCCTTGTTGATGGTCGAGGCCGATGGCGCAACGCAGGACTTGCCGCGCCAGATTGCCGCACTGCAACACGCGCTCGCGGGCGACGGCCTGCTCGAACTGCGCAGCGGTTTCAAGCGCGATGAAATCGCCGAACTGTGGACAGCACGCAAATCGCTGTCGCATGCCGTCAAGCGCATCGCACCGCTCAAAATCAATGAAGACGTGGTGGTGCCGGTTTCGTTGCTGGCCGGATTTGTCGACTTCATCGACCACACAGCCAGCACGTATCGCCTGCCCGTGGTCTCGTTCGGCCATGCCGGAAACGGCAACCTGCACATCAATCTCATGGTGCACCCGGACGACAGCGAAGAAATGACGCGCGCCCACCATGCGCTCGACGCCATCATTCAGCGTGTACTGGAACTGGGCGGCACCCTCTCGGGCGAACATGGCATCGGCACCGAAAAGCGCCGCTTCATCCCCCAGGAAATCGATCCCGCCACGCTCGGCGTCATGCGCGCCATCAAACAGCAGTTCGATCCGCTCGGCCTGCTCAATCCCGGCAAACTTTTTCCCGATTAAGTTCGGGCGAATGCTTTACAAGCGCGCGCGGCGTCTATAGAATGCGCGGCTTCGTTGGGGGTATAGCTCAGCTGGGAGAGCGCTTGCATGGCATGCAAGAGGTCAGCGGTTCGATCCCGCTTACCTCCACCAACTAACAGGAAGTCCGATGCACAAACTGGGCGTCATCACCACGTTGCTGGCGTTGATTCTGAGTGTGGTCGGGTTGATCGTTGGCTTCTGGAAGATGCTGAATGGAGTTGAACTGGCCGAAGTTTGGCTGGGACTGGTACCATTGGGTTTCGTCGGTTTGTTGCTCGGCGTCACCTTGACGCAGCTTTCAAACAAGAAGTAACGACGCAAGTCGGAGCAGTAATTTAGACGGTTCATGCCGTCGTCCAGGTCCCCATCGTCTAGAGGCCTAGGACACTACCCTTTCACGGTAGGTACCGGGGTTCGAATCCCCGTGGGGACGCCACCATCCTTTCAGGATCGTGACAAATTCAAACAATCAGCATTCAATCACACGGCGATACACACGACCGATGTGTTTTGTTGCGCCCGTAGGCCGCGCTGCCCAGCAAGGCCGTGGCCGCCCACAAAAACCTGTCCCGATTTGTCTCTTTGCGCCTTGGCCCATTATCGTCGTTATGCTACTTGGCTAGCCCTGACCCTAGATTTTTGGTTTTTGTGGTCCTCGGTTCGCCGGGTCCGTTTTTATGTATATGACGGCAACGGGGTATCTGCCCTGACGGAGTACTGTTTCTCCGCTGACTGGGATCACCCAACTTTATCCATAGTCTTATCCCTTAAGGATTCGTCATCATGCTGATAGGATTTGTGAAACGCGATAGCCCAGAAAGGGATAGGACACGAGCATGAAGGGTCAATGGATTGGCCGGTACACCGGCGCCAACGAAGGATACATCCTTGTCAATATTGATGAGCGGCAAGCGGCATTCGAGGGAATGGCTTTCGTTAACGACAAGAGTGATCACCTTCCCAATCTTGCCGCTTTCTTTACAACGCCCAGCAAGCACCAGGAAATTTCTTTCCGCACCAGCCAGATTTTGCCAATCAACCCCCATACCGGAACAACAGATTCCTGGGATAACGTGAAGCAGTTCTTTGGCAAGGACATTGCCATTCCACAGTACGCTGATGTGGCATGTGAATGGACCGAGACCGTTCTGAAGATGACTTGGAAAACGAATATTGATACCCATGGCTATTGCGAATTACCTTGCTCCAGAGCGGGCGACCACTCAGAGCTTCAACCCCACCCAGAGGTAAGCGATTGGGCCGCCTATAAAAAACATGTGCTAGCGCTGGAGGGGAATCGTTACCTATTCAGAGGCCAGAGCAAACCATGGCGGCTTCGCACGTCATTTCACCGCACTTCTAGAGCAAATTTGCACCGCTACCTTAACGAGGATATTCAGGTCCTCCACAAGCACCTAAGTGCAAGGACGCGGCATGTATTTAACTTAGAAAATCCGAACGAGAACGGGGCGTTCTACAATCTGGTACAGCACCACGGATACCCGACGCCATTATTGGACTGGACATATTCGCCATACGTTGCTGCGTATTTTGCGTATCGGGGAATTACTAATCAGGAAGCGGCTAAAGCGTTGCCAACCGATAAAGTGAGAATTCACGTCTTTGACCAAGCGCAGTGGAAGGCCGATTTACCGCAAATGCGGCAACTGCTTCATTTCGCACCACATTTAAGTATTGGGGAATTCCTAGCAATCGAAAACGAACGGATGATTCCACAACAAGCCGCCTCTACGGTGACGAATATTGATGACATAGAAAGTTACATCCAATTCCATCACGAAAACACCGGTCGATCGTATCTTTGGGCCATCGATCTACCAGTGTCTGAGCGACGGGCAGTGATACAAGAATTGAGCTACATGGGCATTACTGCGGGTTCGCTGTTCCCCGGACTTGATGGTGCTTGCGAAGAGTTAAAGGAAAGAAATTTTGAGGACTAGTATGGAGCGATTGATCATCCCAGCCTCTAGCTAAATCGCCTCCGCCAGATGATGCAAAAGGACGGTTGCAACCGTCTTTTGATGTGCCAGAACTCAACCTCAAAGGACTCGCAGCGGCAACAGAGCGCGCGATTTTTTAGATTCGCCATCCAGAAGAGCAATCCTTGTAGCTCTTGTTTTTACTGGTGCCCCGAAGACGAATCGAACGTCCGACCTACCCCTTAGGAGGGGGTCGCTCTATCCACTGAGCTACCGAGGCGTGGCGCGATTCTACCGAATCCTGCACGGATTACCGAACGACGCTGAATCCGCGATCAACCTGGGTTAAATTGGCGCGTCTTGGGAGAGCACATGACCAAACTGATATTGGGTGGACTGGCTGCATTGCTGGTGTTGGCGAGCGTGGTGCTGTGGATGCTGCGGCCGGGCACGCAGCGTGTGGAAGGCAGCATGGCGCCGGATTTCAGCCTGACGGATCAACATGGAAAAATGCATCGTCTCGGCGATTACGCCGGACGCTGGCTCGTGCTGTATTTCTATCCCAAGGACGACACGCCAGGCTGCACGCAGGAGGCGTGCCGCTTTCGCGATGACATCGGGGTGCTGGGCGATCTGGGCGCGACGGTGCTGGGGGTCAGCGTGGACGACACCCGTTCGCACGCTGCCTTTGCCCGCAAATATCAGTTGCCGTTTCCGCTGCTGTCCGATCCGGACGGGCGCACGGCGGCGGATTACGACAGCCTGCTGAATCTTGGTCTGGTGAAATTCGCCCGCCGCCGCACTTTCATCATCGGGCCGGACGGCCGCATCGCTGCGCGCTTCGACAAGGTCGATCCGGCTCTGCATGTGCAGGAAGTGGCGCATACCCTGCGCACGCTGCAGCGCGCGACTCAGTAAGGTTTCAGCTTTCCCCTGCACGTTCGCGACGTGCCTTGGCCCCCCATATCCAGACGTATTGCACGCCCGATACCACGGCAATGATGAACACGCCGACGAACAAGGGATTCAACCAGGCATCGATGTCGAGTACGCGCGCCAGATCGGCGAGCACCAGTACCAGCAGCACAAACTCTGCAAACACATGCGTCTTGCCTAGCCAGGTGGGATGGATTTCCAGATGTCCCGCCATCCCGCGATAACTCAACGCCCCCAGCACGATGATGCTGTCGCGCAACAGGATCGCCAGCGTCACCCACAGCGGTATCGCACCCGCCTGCGTCAGCAACACCAGAGCCACTACGCCCAGCGCCTTGTCGGCGACACTGTCGAGCGCGGCGCCCAGCTGCGTCATCTGATTGAGCCAGCGCGCCAGCAGGCCGTCGATGCCGTCCGATACGGCCGCGGCCAGAAACAGCCAGCAGGCCGGCTCCCAGCGTTGCTGCAGAATCAACCATGCCACCAGCGGCACGGCTGCCAGCCGCAGTATCGAAATGGCATTCGGCAGATTGAGGATGCGTTCGCTCATGGGGTGAACCCTACTCAATGCAGCGGCTGCCTGGCAAGCTCGTCCCACAGTTTGTCGAGGCGCTTGGCCGACACCGGGTACGGGGTTTTCAGTTCCTGCGCAAACAGCGATATCCGCAACTCTTCCAGTTGCCAGCGGAAGTCGTCCAGTGCCGCCGGCAGTTCACCCTTCACCTGCGCACGCCGCGCCAGATACTTGTTCTGCAGCGTCAGCACGCTGGCCATGCCGCGCGCATCGCGCACTTCGGAGGCCGGCAGTTTTTCCAGCCGTTTGAGTATGCCGCGCAGGTAACGCGTCAGATCGCGCAGATGCGCCCAGGCGGTGACGGTGATGAAATCAGGCGGAACCAGCGCCGCCAGATGCGCAGTTTCATCGCGCATCGCCGCAGTGAACTGAGGCTTGGCATTCAGACGCGCGGCCACCTGGGCATGCAGGTCGAGAATGTCCGCCACTTCGCGCAACAGCGCCTGTTTGACCACCGCAACCCGGGGCTTGGCGCGCTCTTTCTGCTTGTCGAATTCCTTCAGCTTGCGCGGCGTGTCGTCGTCGCCCAACAAGGCGCGGGTGGCGATCGCATCGATCAGCGCCTCGCGCAAAGCCTCGGCGCTGCCAAAGCTGCGGAATTTGAGCGCCAGCGCCGTTTCGCGCGACAAGTCTTTATCGAGCTGCTTGAACTGGGCCGCCAGGGCGATGCGCAACAGCCGCACCACGCCACGCCGGGTTTCGTTTGCAGCCGCGTCGACCGTATCGAGCAGGCGCAGATCGACGCTCTCGCCGGTATCGACCAGCGCGGGATAGCCGGTCAGCTCACGTCCGCCACGCTTGAACTTCACCTGCTCCGGCAGGTCGCCGAAACTCCACTCCATCAAGCCGGTGCGCTCAAATTCGCTGTCTTCGGCGCCGCCGCCATAAGTTATCCGCGCCGCGCCGCCGAGTTGCTGACGCAGCGCAACAAGATCGCGCCCGCTGGCGAGTTCCTGCCCGCTGTCGTCGATCACGCTGAAGTTCATTTTCAGATGGGCCGAAAACTCGCCCGACCATTCATCGGGATGAATGTCGGTGCCGGTCTTCTTGCGGATATACGCGGCCAGCGCCTGAGTCAGCACCTGCTCGCCGGACTTCGCCACGCCGAGAAAGGCCGTCACCGTGTCGGGCAAGGGAATCAGCGGGCGGCGCTTGTCCTTGGGCAGCAGCTTCAACAAGGCCGTGAGCTTTTCGCGAATCAGGCCGGGCACCAGCCAGTCGGCCTGCGCCGCCTCGACGCGGTTGAGCAGGTACAGCGGCAGCTGCAGCGTCACGCCGTCGAGCGGATGGCCCGGCTCGAAGCGGTATTTGAGTTTGCACGCGACGCCGTCGACCAGCATGGTTTCGGGGAACAGGGTGTGATCCGCGCCCAGGGCTTCGCCCAGAATGTCCTCGCGCTGCAGGAACATGATTTTCGGGTTCGCGGCCTCAGCTTGCTGCCGCCATTTCTCAAACGCCGCGCCGTTGTGAATGTCGGCGGGGATGCGCGCGTCGAACACGCGGAAGATGCGCTCTTCGTCCAGCCACACGCCCGACTTGCGCGCCTTGTGTTCAAGGTCCTCGATCTCCTGAACCAGTGCGCGGTTGTGTGTCAGCCATTTCGCCTGCGTGTCGTAATCGCCCGCCACCAGCGCGCCACGGATGAACAGTTCGCGCGACAGCAGCGGATCGATGCTGCCGTAGTGAATCTTGCGGCGCGCCACCAGGGTGATGCCATACAGGCTGACGCGCTCGAACGCGACCACGCGCGCGCCCTCCTTCTCCCAGTGCGGCTCGATGAACATGCGCGTCAGCAGATGCCGGCCCGCCGCCTCGATCCACTCCGGCCGCACTTCGGCAACGGTGCGCGCCAGCAGCCTACCCGTATCAGTGAGTTCGGCCGCCATGATCCATTTCGGTCCCTTTTTCGCCAGTGCCGAGCCGGGATGGATGGCCAGCTTGATACCACGCGCACCCTGGTAGTTGCCTTCGCCCGGCTTAGCGCGCCCCGCGCCTTCATTTGACTTGGCGCGTGCCTTGATGTCATCCGACTTGAAACCGATATTGCCGAGCAGACCGGTGAGCAAAGCCTGATGGATCGCGTCGTAGCCGGCGACCTTCTCGTTCTCCTTCAAACCCAGCTCGCTGACCTGCGCATGCAGCTGGCCGTGGATGTCGCGCCACTCGCGCATGCGCCGCGGCGACAGAAAATGATCCTGCAGCAACGTCTGCAGCTGGCGGTTGGTTTTCTTGTGCTGCACCTGCTCTTCGTACCAGCGCCACAGCTTGAGCCAGCCCATGAAATCGGAGCGCTCGTCGGCGAACAACTTGTGCTTTTCATCGGCCGCCTGCGCGCGTTCCATCGGCCGGTCGCGCGGGTCCTGCACCGACAGCGCGCTGGCGATGATCAGCACTTCGTTGACGCAACGCTGCTGTTCCGCCGCCAGCAGCATGCGCGCAATGCGCGGGTCAAGCGGCAGCTTGCCGAGCTTCTTGCCGATGTCGGTGAGCCGCCCCTGCTCGTCCAGCGCGTGCAGTTCGGCCAGCAATTGATAGCCGTCGCTCACCAGCCGCGAACTGGGTGGGTCGATGAAAGGAAAACCCACCACGTCGCCGAGGCCCAGCGTCTTCATGCGCAGAATGACGCCGGCCAGCGAGGAACGCAGCAGCTCGGGATCGGTGAAGCGCGGCCGGTTGGCGAAATCGGCCTCGTCGTATAAACGAATGCAGACGCCGTCCGCCACCCGGCCGCAACGTCCGGCGCGCTGGTTGGCCGAGGCTTGCGACACCTTTTCGATCAGCAGTTGCTCGACCTTGTTGCGCGCCGAATAACGCTTCACCCGCGCGGTGCCGGGATCGATCACGTAGCGGATACCCGGCACGGTGAGCGAGGTTTCCGCCACGTTGGTCGCCAGCACGATGCGCCGCGACTGATTGGAGGGTTTGAAAATAGCGTCCTGCTCGGCCACCGACAAACGTGAAAACAGCGGCAGGATTTCGGTGCCGGGCGGGTGGTGTTTGCGCAGCGCCTCGGCAGTGTCGCGGATCTCGCGCTCACCCGGCAGGAACACCAGAATGTCGCCGGAACCGAGGCGCGCCAGTTCGTCGGTGGCGTCGAGGATGGCGGCAATCTGGTCAGGCGCGTCCTTGTCTTTTTTCTCGCGCTCGCCTTTGGCCGGCGTCGCAGGTTCTTCACGCTCGATCGGCCGCCAGCGCATCTCCACCGGATAGGTGCGCCCCGACACCTCGATCACCGGCGCATTGTTGAAATGCTGGGAGAAGCGTTCGGCGTCGATGGTGGCCGAGGTGATCACCACGCGCAGGTCGCTGCGCTTTTCCACCAGCGTTTTCAGATAGCCGAGCAGGAAATCGATATTGAGGCTGCGCTCGTGCGCCTCGTCGATGATGATCGTGTCGTAGCGCGACAGCAGCGGATCACCCTGGCTTTCGGCCAGCAGGATGCCGTCGGTCATCACCTTGATCGCCGCGTCGTGGCGGGTGGTGTCGGTAAAGCGCACCTTGTAGCCCACCCGGCTGCCCAGCTCGGGCCCCAGTTCCTGCGCAATGCGTGCCGCCACCGAACGTGCGGCGATGCGGCGCGGCTGGGTGCAGCCGATCAGCTTGCCCGGACGCACGCCCATTTCCATGCACATCTTGGGAATCTGCGTGGTCTTGCCCGAGCCGGTTTCGCCGCACAGGATCAGCACCCGGTTCTGTTGCAGTGCGGCAAGTATGTCGTCGCGACGGGCGCTGACGGGCAGGTCGGGGTAGTGGATATTCAAATCAGGGCTCGACAATTCAAAACGATCCGCGCGGCAGCGCGAAGATAAAAGGTTTACTTGTTCTGGATATACCGCGCATCGTCAAAGCTTTCGACCCAGTCGGGACGGTAAACCGCCATCACCGTGACCATCATGCCGGTTGTGAACGCCTCGCCCCAGCTGATCATCAGGGCATACGGCGTGTAGTGGGTGAGCAGGTAATCGAGCGTATAGGCGCCGCCCAGCGCCATCAGCGCAGTTGTCGCCAGGCCGACCGCCACCACCGACAACGCCGCACCGAAGAAGCCATTCCCCAGCACATAGATGAAAAAATGATTCGGCAGGAAACGGTCCAGCAGGCGGAAGATACCCCAGCTGACTGCAGCAGGCAGCGCTGCCGTCAGCAGGGCATCCACCCCCAGCGCCTCCCAGCTGCCGCGCCCGAAGACGGCGTTGGCAAACAGGATCAGCACGCCCGCGCAGGTGGCGCGCCAGAATCCGAACATCAGCGTCAGCGCCGCCATGCCATACAGATGAAACGACAGGCCCGGCTTCACCCCGGCGCGGATTTGCCACAAGGCCAGCACCACCACAGTGGCGCCGAGAAACAGATTCAAGCGCTGCGGATCAGCCAGTTGCCGCCAGTCGCCCGACATCAGCCAGCGCCATGCCAGAAACACCAGCCCCAGCCAGCCAACCCACTGAAATGATTCAGGGAACACAGATGCAAACAGGGCGGGCGCGGTAAAATTCATGGCCGAATTTTACGCGATGCGTCCCCACCCCGCCGCCACGAAAGCGCTTATGACTTCCACCTCCAACAAAGCCTTGACCGACAACGAACTGGCCGCCTACAGCGATCTCATACACGACATCGCCGAGCGCGCCGACATTGCGCTGTCGCTCGAAGGCATCGACGGCTTCGCCACCGCGCTGCTGGTTGCGCCCCGTTCGATCCCGCCGGAAGAGTTTTTACCCGTGCTGCTGAGCGAAGCGGACGCCCGCGCGTTCAAGGACGAGGCCGAGCAACGGCAATTCATGGACTACTTCAACCGCCGCTGGAATGAGATCAAGCGTGCGCTGGCTGCCCCGGTTGAGAACCTGGCCGACCCCAAGGCGCTGGCGCCGCTGATCATGGACTGGGAAGGCCTGCTGAGCGAACTGCCCAAAAAGGAAGCCGATGAAGTCCGGCAGGACATGCCCGCCTACGGACAATTGTGGGCCGCGGGCTTCCTGATCGTGGTCGAACACTGGGAAGACGACTGGTCGCTACCCGAAGACAGCAAGGACGAAACCTTCGTCGACGCCTGCCTCGACCCGTTCTACGCGCTGATCACCCCGGAAGCCGACTGGACGCCCGAGGAACGCAAGCTCAACCGCGACGAACACGTCGCCAGCGCGATCTGGGGCGCTTACGACCTGCGCGAATTCTGGCTCGACCGCGGCTTCGTTCCGCACGCCCCGATCCGCAAGGAACCCGAACCCGGCCGCAATGACCCCTGCCCATGCGGCAGCGGCAAGAAATTCAAGAAATGCTGCGGCGCGGACGACACCGTGCATTGAGTAGAACCCATCTTGCCTGACGGCCGCCTGACGCCCTGTCGGGTCACAAAATAACCGCGCAGCAAAAGGGACGACTAGCCCTGAATGCTTAAATGCCACCAGAACCACAGCAATCCACCAATGCTGCTGATGCTGAATATCAGACACCAGAGCGAATCAAGCAGGTCTGTGTGATTGTTCATCATCGCGGGCATCATCAGGCTGGCTGCTTGCCGACGAGTTGGTCGCCATGCTCCTGCTTGAGCGTTTCCAGCGCATGCATGGCTTCGCGGCGGCGGCCTGCATCGGCATCTTCGCGCCCGGGGCGGGCAGGGGCGGCCAAGGCACGTTTCAGATGCTCGGCTGCCTTCGCATACTCACCCTGGTCGGCGAGCAGATCCGCATAGAAGTAATGGGGGTCGATCCCGTTCGGATTGAGGGCGAGTGCCTTCTCGAAATAAACCTTCGCTTTCTTCTTGTCGCCAAATCCGAGCGGCCAGCCCGGCACCTTGGCGTAGAGACTGCCGAGCGAGTTGTAGACGGAGCCATCCAGCGCAGCCGGATTGATTTTCTCGGCCGCAAGCAGGCAGTCGCGTGCGTCTTTGGCCTTGCTGAGTCCGCCCAGCCCGCCTTCAGCTTTGGCTGCACTGGCGAGAACGATGGCCAGCCAGATCAGCGGCTCGGGTTTGCCGGGAAAGATTTGGGTGAGTTGCTGGGCCTGCGCGATTAGCGGGGCGAAGGCGGCTTCGCGGCCGGACTCCGGGGTCTGGTAAGACACCTTCGCCCAGCGATGGCCGATGTCGGCAATGGCGTCATCCAGGGTGGGCTGCGCGGCCATGCCAGCCGCATTCAGGCTGGCAAATAGGATCAGGGTGGCGATGGATTTGCGGAACATGGGATTCTCCGGGTAAGGGGGTTAACGGGTGGATTCGGTGGCAAAGGGACGCATCTGGCCGACCTGCTTGATCAGGCTGGGGTCGACCAGGCGCGGCAGGATGGAATTGATGCGTACGAACAGCTTCTCGGGCCAGCCGAGGTAACGCTCCCGGTCATTGCGCTCGATGGCGGCAATGACGCTGGCCGCGACGCTTTCCGGATCGTCCTGGTTCATCTTCAGGGCATTGGCCATGCGGGTGACTGCGCTACGGTTGAACGCGGTCTTGGTGAAGCGCGGGGCGACGTAGGTGACGCCGACGCCAGTTCCCGCCAGTTCGCGCCGCAGCGCTTCGGAGAAACCGCGCAGCGCAAACTTGCTGGCCGAATAGGTGGCGAAACAGGGAAAGCCGATTGAGCCGAAAATCGAACCCAGATTGACGATCTGTCCCTTGCCCGCCTTCAGCATGTGCGGCAGCACGGCGTTGGTCAGCGCGATCGGCGCGACGGTATTGATCTGGAACAGCGTCGCCGTGTCGGCGGCACTTTCCTCGGCAAAGAAACCGAAGTTCTGCACCCCGGCGCAATTGATCAGGATGTCGATGCTGCCGGACTGGGCGAGCGCATCCTGAACAATACGCGCCGGCTCGCCGGGCTGGGCAAGGTCGCCGGCCAGCGGGATGGGCTTGCCGCCTGCAGCATCGAGTTCAGCCGCGAAGGCCGCCAGCTTGTCGCCGTCGCGGTTGACCAGGATCAGTGTCGCGCCGCGCTGCGCCAGCTGGCGGGCGATGGCGCCGCCGATGCCGCCGCTGGCGCCGGTGATCAGGATAGTGCTGCCGGAAATTTTCATGCGACCTCCTCGATTTCGATGCTGCGAAACACATTGCCGTAGAGGCGGAAGAAGGTCTTGGCGTGGCTCAAGACGGCTTCGCGGTCAGCGGGCGTGTCGAGGCGATTGACCAGTTGCTCGAAATCGCCGATGTGTTCGACGTCGAGTGCGCCATGGCTGCTCAGGTAGCTGAAGGCGCTGGGCGGCAGTTCGAGGGCATCCTGCAGCACGTGGGCCGCATTCGAAGCGAGGCTGACGCTGGTGCCCTCGAGCACATACACCATGCCGAAAAAGCCGATCGGGTTACGCCGCATCACCGTGTCGTAGGCATAGGCAACCATCACGTCGGTGTCGAAATCGGGCGCGCTGGCCCGCACGGCAGCGGCATCGCCGCCGGCCGCCGCGATGTCGTTGAGGATCCATTCGTGATGGCCGAGCTCTTCCTCGATGTAGTGGGCAACGGCGCTGCGCAGCCATTCCTGGCGGTCGGGCAGGCGCGAACCGCAGGCCATCAGCAGCGGCACCGTATGCTTGACGTGATGGAAGGCGCGACTGAGAAACTGGAGGTAGTGCTGCCGGGTCACCTGGCCTGCCAGCGCGGCCGTGATCAAGGGTGCCGAAAACAGGGTGGCGCGTTCGTTGACGGTGGCGCGCTGCAGCTGCTGATAGAAGTCCATGGAATTCCTGTGCTGATTAAGATTGATATAAGGCATCGATATGGGCGGCGTACTTGCCCAGGATTGCAGTTCGGCGCAGGCGGCCGTTCGCTGTCGACAGGCCGTTGCCGGGAGTGAACGGCTCGGCGGCGCTGATCCAGCGCTGCACCTGCGCGTAGTCGGGTAGCTGGCGATTGGCCTGCGCCAATGCCGCGTCAATGGCGCCAGCCGGGGTGCCCGGGTAAGGCACGATCACCGCGCAGTTGAAGGGCCTGGCCTCGCCGAAGATCGCGGCCTGGGCAATGCCGGCATGCGCCACCAGTTCGCCTTCCACCCATTCCGGTGCGACGTTGCGGCCGAAGGCCGTGATGAACAGGTTTTTCTTGCGCCCGGTCAGGAACAGGAAGCCGTCGGCGTCGAGGTGGCCGAGGTCGCCGGTGGCGATGCCGTCCGTTGCCGGTGCGCTGGGTTCGCCGAGATAGCCGAGCCAAGGCAGGCCGCGAACCCGGATTTCGCCGTCGTCGGCGAAGTCGATCCGTACATGCGGCAGGGGCTTGCCAACACTGCCAGCGCGCTGTGTGCCCGGGCGGTTGACCGCGACCACGGAGCCACATTCCGACAGGCCGTAGCCTTCAAAAACAGGCAGGCCCAGCGCCCGCGCGTTCTCCAGCAATCGCAGCGAGACCGGCGCACCGCCGACCGCCAGATAACGCAGGTTGCGCGGCAGCGGCGCACCGGCCTGGCCGGCCGCCACCACGGCCTGCAGCATCTGCGGCACCATGATTGCGCTGCTGGCTTGCCATTCGCCGAGTGCCGCCAGCAGGCGCCCGACATCCAGCCCGGAACTGCCGGACAGGCCCACCGCGGCGAGCAGCGGCAGGCAAACCGTGGCACCCGCCAGCAGCGGAGCGTAGAGGCCGCCGACGTTCTCCAGCAGCGTGGCCAGCGGCAGCAGGCACAGATGGCGGTCGTCGCGGCGGGCCTCGCTGGCGTAGCCCAGCGACTCGGCCACGGTTTCCATCGCTTCCCGAGCGAGGCACACGCCCTTCGGCTCGCCCGTCGTGCCCGAGGTGAAGGTCACCTTTTGCGTGCCGTGAGGCAGGGGGGCGGCGTCATCCGCACGTGTCTGCAGATGAACCCGCTGCAATGAGCCGTAACAAGGCACCGCCTGCAGGTCCGGCTGCTGGAATGCGAGCTGCAGCCGTTCGGGATGGTCGGTCAGCACCTGATCGATCCCCGCTGTTCTGATCACGTGGGCAAGCTGGGCGGCAGAAAAGAACAGCGGCAGCGGAATGGTGGGGATGCCGGCTGCGTGTGCGGCGAGATCGGCCAGCGCCCACGCCGTGCCGTTGTCGGCCAGGATGCCCAGCACACGCGGGTTGCTCGCCTGCAATTGCTGGGCCAGCGCGTCGATTGCCGGCAGCAGCTCGCCATAACTGAGCGAGCGGGTCTCGTCCTGCAGCGCCAGTTTCCAGGGATCGCTGGCGGCATGACGCTGCAGGGCAGCGATGATCCGACTCACGCAAATTCCTTTGGCTGCGCCTTGTCTGTCGCGGGCGGGGGCAGCATGGCCCGGTAGCCTTCCGCGATATTGCCGACCAGCACACGCGGTCCATGCGCGTAATAACTGCCCCAGGCGGCGCGTTCTTCGACCGGCAGGCGGTCAATCGTGGCCGCCTGGATGTCGATCGGGCACAGGCCAAGGCGGCAGAATGCATTGCGCAGACTGGTGGTGCCGGTGAATACCACCCATTCGTAGCCTTCGCGGCGCAGGCGTTCCGTCAGCAGTCCGATCATGGCGCGAACCACGCCCGGAACGGCTCCGGAGAAGTGGCCGACCTCAACGATGAGCCGGCGTTCGACCGTGACGCCGACGCGCTCTGCCAGGGTTTTCTCGATCGGCGTGTCGAGATACTGTTCGAGAAACAGATTGCGGCTGGCCGAGCGCAGGCCGAAGGCGCCGCAGATCTCGCCCTCACGGTTGCGCACGCTGAACAGGCGCGGCATGAAGCCTTCGATGCGGGAGCCGAAGCTTTCGGCAAAGCGCTGGCTGATGAAGCTCTCTACGGCTGCGCGGTCGGCCCCGGCATGCTCGACCAGTTCGAAAGACGGGCGGGAGGCTCGCTTGGTGGCAGCGGAAGCATCTTGTTTCGCACCCTGGCTGCTGGGGAAAAGAAAGCTGTGCAGGGCGTTCAGCGATGAACGGATTTCCAGGGGCAGCAGTGGGGCATGGGTCAGGGAAGACATCGGATTCCTTGGCATGAGGTGCGGCGAGGCCGCAGGGCAGATGCCAAAGACAGTGCAAACCCAGTGCCAGCTAGCCTGGAAATCCAAAAAATATGTTCAAGCCATTGATGTTGAATGCGAAAACAAATTCGCGCGCGTGTACTCGGGGGCTGTCACGGCGTGCGCACCGCTGCTTTGCTGCAAGTCTTGTTGACCAAACTTGCAGACCACTACTTGGGGCAGGGGGGCAATTCGCCGACCGTCAGGACGACCGTGACGCCCTGTTCCGGAATGCAGGTCGACACATAGCCGATCGCGCCGGGCGTGGAACGTACAAACAGAATGACCGCTTCTTCCGACTCCAGTACGTGCGGCGGCAGCACGCCGTGGAAGTACATTGTGCGCCAGTAGTCTTCCATCTCCGCCGGCAGTTGCCCCAGCAGGCTTTGCGAAAAGACGCGGCGCAGCGGGTGGGAAGCGGGCAGGTTGACCGGCTGGACGCGGGTGCCGTTTCCCCAGTATTTCTGCTTGCGCTTGAAGATCAGCGAAATGGCCTCGCGCGACGGCCGATAGTCGGAGACGCCGGGCGCAGTGATGACAGCAAACGGGCGTTCCGCCGCCCAGGCGTCGGGCACGGCAAAGGCAAAGATCAGCAGCGTGGAAGCCAGCAGGGACGGAAGCGTCGGCATGCCGGGCTTCAGAAAAGAATGCTGAGCGAGGACATGAAGCCTTCCGGGGCGCCGCTCTGATTGTTCCTGCCGGCGATCCATTCGGCCTTCAGCACGACCGCGGGGGTGTAGCGGTAATTCAAACCGGCAACGAACAGCTGGGTCGCCTGCGTTGCCCCGGCCGGCTGGTACACCTCGTAGCGGCCCACGGCGTAGGTTTTTTCGGCAAGCGGTACGACCAGCTGGCCGAAGGCGCCGCGCTCATCCCTCAGGTGTCCCTTTTCCGAGAACCGGTAGGCCGCCTCGGCGCTGAACTCATAGCGATTGCGCGCCCAGACGAAATCCAGTCCGGCGATCTGCCGGGTCTCGTCCGGGTCGTCTTCCTGCTCGAACATGGCGAGGGAAAACCCGACTTGCCCCTCGCTCGAAACGGGGAGGGTTGCGTGCGCCCCGAAGACTTCGTCAAACGTGTCGATGCCCGGATTGGGGCGGATCTCGTTGCCTCGCGAGCCGTACAGGGTGTACTCGAAGCCCGTTGCCACGGCGGGCAGGGTGCCGTAGAGCATCAGGCCGGTGACGTTGGTCGGAAAGATGCGGGTGGTGGTGAGGGGGCGTGAAGTGGTCCACACCAGCGGCGTGGCATGGATCAGGTTCCAGCGGCCGATCGGGGTGAGGAATTTGCCGGCGCGGAGGGTGGCCGTATCGGTGACGTCGTAGTCGAGGTACAGGCGCTCCAGTGCCAGGTAGCGCTCTTCGCCCTCCTGGCCGGCCGAGTTGGACGCCAGCACGTTCTCGTAATCCAGCTCGGAAAAGAATTTCCAGCGGCCTTCGCCCTGCCACCAGACGAACAGGCTCAGGTTGTCGAGGGCGACACGCGACGGCGCGTGCTGCAGGTCCTCGTAGCTGGCGGTGGCATAGCCGCCCAGCGAGAGGCCGGTGTCCGCCACTTGCAGGCCATGGCCCAGCCGGTAGTCGATGTCGGAAAGCGTGTTGTCGGCGGCGGCCACAATGCCACTGAACAGCAGACAGAAACTGGCGATCAACCGCACGGCAGCACACAGGCGCTGCCGCAGCGCTCGCGTTGGCCGGCCCGCTGGCAAAACAGGGGGCGGCGTCATACGGGATTTTTCATGGACTGCTTACGCTCCGGTCTCATTCCAACATTCATTCGGCTACCATTCCGCTGTGACCATACGCAAGACGCTACTCGTCGCCTTCCTCAGCGTCGGCCTTCTGTCCGCCATACTTCTGGCCAGCCTGGCTTTTGTCAAGGCGCGCGAGGCGGTGCAGGCAGAAATCGAACGCAACCTCGCCATCCAGGCGACCGGGGTCGCCGCGGACATCGACAAGATGATGTTCGAACGTCTGCAGAACGCGGCCACCTGGAGCCAGCTCGACATCATGCAGGACATGCAGGTTCGCGATGTGGACAAGCGGCTCTCGCATTTTCTGGCGGGCCTGCAGGCCGGCTACCAGGATGTCTACCTCGACCTGTCCTGCGTCGATCCGCAGGGCCGCGTCGTCAGCAGCAGCGACGCCGCCCGGGTTGGCCAGCAGGTGGCGAGCCAGCCGGTCTGGCTCGGCGCATCGCTGTCCAATGCCCGCATCGAACTCGAATCGCCGGTCGCGGGCGAGGCCGGCGCGCTGCTGATGCGGGTGCCTCTGGTTTCGACCTTTGCCAGCGGCACGCTCGGCCAGTTGCGGCTGAAACTCGACTGGTCGGAAATGAACGACATGCTGGACCAGGCCACCCGCGGCGGCGGCGGCCGCACCCTCGCCATCCTCGACCGCGAAGGCCGGCTGATCGCGGCCTCGCGGTCGTTGCGCGAGCGCGGCTTGTTGCTCGGCACAGCGCTCGCCGGCTGGCGCACGGGAACTGGCCAGGCGGTGTCGCTGCGCGCGGGGGCGCCGGTGGCCGCTTCCGAGGTCATCGTCGGCGCCGCCCGCTCGCATGGCTATGCCAACTTCGCCGGCTTCGGCTGGACCACACTGATCATCCAGCCAGTCGACCAGGCGCTGGCGCCGGTGCATCGCATGGCGCTAATTTTCCTCGGCCTGCTCAGCCTCATCGCACTGCTGACCGTTTCCATGGCCACCTGGGTCAGCCGCGAGATCGCGCGGCCTATCACCGCCCTCACCGGGTTTGCCCGCGGCTACATGCGCAACAAGGTGCTGCAGGTGCCACCAGTCGCACAAGGCGGCGAGGTGGGCGAACTGACCGAAGCCTTCGTGCAGATGGTGCGCGACATCGACCAGTCGCAGCAAAACCTGGTGCGCGCCTCCAAGCTGGCGGTGGTCGGCGAGATGTCCTCGGTGATCGCGCACGAGGTGCGCACGCCGCTGGGGATTCTGCGTTCCTCGGCGCAGATGCTGCAGCGCGAATCCGCCCTCAGCGACGAGGGCCGCGAGCTGGTCGGTTTCATCGAGAGCGAGACCGAGCGCCTCAATCGTCTGGTGTCGGCCATGCTCGATACCGCACGGCCGCGTGCGCCCTCCTACGTGGCAGTGGACATGCACGACCTGATCCGCAAGAGCATTGCCATGCTGGGCGCGCAGGCCGGCAAGAAGCAGGTCAGCGTGACTGCGTCGCTCCTGGCGGCGCAGCCGGTGGTCGAATGCGACGCGGAACAAATGACCCAGGTCCTGCTCAACCTGCTGATGAACGGGCTGCAGATTCTGGCGCAGGGCGGCCACATCGAAATCGCCACCCACGATGACGCGCGCACACTCTTCATCGACATCGCCGACGACGGTCCGGGCATCGCCCCGGCAGAACGGGCGCGCGTGTTCGAGGCTTTCTTCTTCAAGCGCGAAGGCGGCATCGGGCTCGGGCTCGCCATCGTGCAGCAGATCGTCAGCGCGCACGGCGGCGAAATCGAAGCGCTGGAAAGCAGACTGGGAGGAGCGCTGTTCCGCATCCGCCTCCCCCGCACACCGACTGGAGCAGTATGAAAGGCAAACAGATCCTCGTCGTGGACGACGAGCCGAAGATGCGGCGCGTCCTGGAAATCCTGCTGCAGAAGATGGGCCACCGCGTGCTCGGGGCCGGCAACGGCGTCGAGGCACTGGCGCTGTTTCAGGCCAACAGTGTCGACCTCGTCATCACCGACCTGCGCATGCCCGAAATGGACGGTATCGAACTGCTGGCTGCGCTGCGGGCGCAGGCGTCGGAGGTGCCGGTGATGGTGATCACCGCGCATGGCACCATCGAAACCGCGGTGGCCGCCATGAAACACGGCGCCAGCGATTACCTCCTGCGACCGTTCGATATCGATGTGGTGGAACTCGCCGTCGCGCGCGTGCTAAACGGCGCTGAGGTGGCACGGCAGAATGCCTTCCTGCGGCAGGAAATCAATCGCGGCTGGGATGCCTTCATCGGCACCAGCCAGCCGATGCAGGCCGTGTATGAACTGATCCAGCGCGTGGGACCGAGCAAGGCCTCGGTGCTGATCACGGGTGAGACGGGCACCGGCAAGGAATTGGCGGCGCGGGCGGTACACAATGCTTCGCCACGCAGGGACAACCTGTTTGTTCCGATCAATTGCGCAGCGATTCCGGCAGACATCCTCGAAAGCGAACTGTTTGGCTACGAAAAAGGCGCATTCACGGGGGCGGTCAAGGAGCGCATCGGAAAATTCGAACTGGCCGATGGCGGCACGATTTTCCTCGATGAGTTGACCGAAATGCCCATGGCCCTGCAGGCGAAGCTGCTTCGGGTTCTCCAGGAAAACACCATTGAGCGCCTGGGTGGCAACCGCGTGATCAACCTCGACCTGCGCGTCATCGCTGCCACCAACCGTGATCCGCTGGAAGGTGTGCGGGGGGGCAAACTGCGTGAAGACCTGTACTACCGGGTCAACGTTTTTTCGATTGAGTTGCCGCCGCTGCGCAAGCGGAAGGAAGACATCGCAGGCCTGGTCGAACACTTTATTGCCAAGCATGGGCATTCGACGGCCGACACAAAACTGGCCCCCGGGGTGCTCAAGCGACTTGAGGAATACGCTTGGCCCGGAAACGTCCGCGAACTCGAAAACATGGTTGAGCGGGCGCTCATCCTGAGTGGGGGCGGACTGCTGAAAGAGGTGCATTTTCTGCTTGAGCCCAAACCGGCTGAAGTCATGCTCAAGACATCCAGTTTGCCGGCCGAAGGATCGAAAACAACGCCCCCGTTGAACCAGGCGGTTGAAGATCTCGAAGCACGCCTGATCGATGAAGCGCTGACCCAGGCCGAAGGCAACAAGGCCCGCGCCGCCGCGCTACTCGACATCAGCGAACGCACCCTCTGGTACAAACTGAAGAAATACCGTCCCGACCAGAATCCCTCCTGAGCGCGATCACCAGGCCCGGAAGCACGAAGATCGTTGGCGCTTTTCCTACTGAAGCAACTGCCTGGGCTGATTGTTGTGCATGAGGGTGTTGCCCGAACACCCAATCATGTATCGGTCGACCAGGCCGCCCGGTCTATCCAGGCTGCGGTTTGCTGCTTGCCGTGTATCGCCGACACGGGTAAGGATGCGCCGTTTTTCCAGCACGACAACGCCTCGCGCTTGCCCGCTCCCGTGACCACAAACCACACCTGCTGACTGCGATTCAATCGCGCGACTGACAGGCTGACACGTTCGGGCGGCGGTTTCGGCGCGTCGTGAACGGCCAGCACGTCCGCGCCGTTCCAATCGTGGCCGGGAAACAGACTGGCGGTGTGGCCATCCTCGCCCATGCCGAGCAGGACCAGATCGAAATCAGCCACGCCAGCCAGCCACGCGCCATACGATTCAGCCGCAGCGCGCGAACCCAGCTCAGCCGGTATCGGCCGCCGGTTTTCCGGCGGAATGGCCGATGCCGCCAGCCAGGCTGCTTCGATCGCTCCGCTGTTGCGCTCGGGGTGGTCGACCGGTAAACAACGTTCGTCGCCATACCAGACATGCCAGCGCGCATCGCCCACCTGCTGACTGGCCAGCGCCCGATACAGCGCGAGCGGCGTGGTGCCGCCTGCCAGTACCAGATGAAAGTCACCGCGCGCCGCAATCGCGGAAGCTGCTTCGGCACACAGCGCGGCGCTCAACTCGGCCACCAACGCGTTGGCGTCGGCAAAAACGTGCCAGGCCGGCAGACTCACAACTCGTTGCGCCAGGTCTGGTCGTCGTTGTCGAACAGACGGTTGGAATCCGCCGGGCCCCAGCTGCCGGCCGCATAGGTGGGGATGTAGTCGCGTTCGACCGTCCAGTGCTTGAGAATCGGATCGACCACCCGCCACGCCCACTCGACTTCGTCGAAGCGCAAAAACAGCGAGCGATCGCCTTCGATCACGTCGAGCAGCAGGGTTTCGTAGGCGTCGAGCGTTTCCTCGTCGGTTTTCAGGAAGCTCGCGTTCATCTGCATCATGCGCGTATCCATGTCGAGCCCCGGCTGCTTGACGTGGATTTCCATGCGCATCGATTCGTCCGGCTGGATCGACAGCAGGATCCAGTTGGGCTCGATCGATTCGAGCGGGGTTTCACGGAACAGCTGCTGCGGCGGATGACGAAAACGGATCGCGATCATCGAAGTCTGGTGCTTCATGCGCTTGCCGGTGCGCAGGTAGAACGGCACCCCGCGCCAGCGCCAGTTGTCGATGTAGAACTTGGCGGCGACATAGGTTTCGGTGATCGAGTTGGGCTCGACGTTTTCCTCTTCCTGATAACCCAGTACCGGCTGGCCCTCGACATTGCCGCGCGCGTATTGCGCGCGGATCGCGTGCGCGTGCACCGCGCGCTTGGCGATGGGCCGGATCGAGCGCAGCACTTTCACTTTTTCGTCGCGCAGCGCGTCGGCTTCCAGCGCGGGCGGCGGCTCCATCGCCACCACGGTCAACAACTGCATCAGGTGGTTCTGCAGCATGTCGCGCAGCGCGCCGGCGCGGTCGTAATAATCGGCGCGCTTTTCGATGCCGATGGATTCGGCCACGGTGATCTGCACGTGGTCGATGAAATTACGGTTCCACAGCGGCTCGATCAGGGTGTTGGCAAAGCGGAACACCAGCAGGTTCTGCACCGTTTCCTTGCCGAGGAAGTGGTCGATGCGATAGACCTGTTCCTCGCCGAAGTTCTGGTGCAGCAACTGGTTCAGCACGCGCGCCGATTCGATGTCCTCGCCGAAGGGCTTTTCGATCACCACCCGGTTCAAGCCGCGCGGCTTGTTGAGGCCGACCGCTTCGAGGTTGTGGATGACGGCGGAAAACTCGGCCGGCTTGATCGCCAGGTAAAACACCGTGCTGGAGCAGGCCGACTCCGGCGGCAGGCGATCGGCCAGCGCCTGGTACGACGCAACATTGTTGAGGTCGCCCTGCTGGTAGCGGAAGCGCGCGATGAAGCGCTGGAATACCGGTGTGTCGAGGCTGCCCTTGACCTTGCTGCCCAGCACCTCGCGCATGTGCACACGCCATTCTTCATCGCTCCAGGGGCGGCGTGCAAACGCCACGATGCTCAGCGATTCGGACAGCCGCGCGGCGACTTCCAGGTGGTACAGCGCGGGCAGCAGTTTGTTGCTGGCAAGGTTGCCGGTGGCGCCAAAAATAACAAACGTGCACGGCAAAACTATTTCGTGATCAACACTCATGTGGACTCTTCCTTGATTGCATGGCCGCCAAAGCCCTGGCGCATTTTGGCGAGCATTTTGGCTGCGTAATCGTTCTTGCCCTGCGTGGCGAAGCGCATCATCAGGGACAGCGACATGACCGGCGTCGGCACGCCCTGCTCGACCGACTCGAGCACGGTCCAGCGGCCTTCGCCCGAATCCGACACATAGGGCTCGATGCTGTCGAGCGCCTGGTCCTTCGCCAGAAAATCCGCCGAAAGATCCAGCAGCCAGGAGCGCACCACACTGCCGTGCCGCCACAACTCGGCGATGTCGCTCATGTCGAGATCGAAATCCGACTTGCCTTTCATCAGCGCAAAGCCTTCGGCGAACGCCTGCATCATGCCGTACTCGATCCCGTTGTGAACCATCTTCACGAAGTGTCCCGAGCCGACCGGGCCGGTGTGCAGCCAGCCGGTGGTGGGGGTCGGCGCAAAGGCTTCCATGTAGGCCTTGAGCCGGGCAGCGGCGGCATCGCTGCCGCCGAACATGATGCAGTAGCCGTTCTCCAGACCCCATACTCCGCCCGACACGCCGGCATCGGCATAGTCGATCTGCTTTGCGGCCATCAGCTCGGCACGGCGCTGATCGTCCTTGTAATAGGCGTTGGCGCCGTCAACCACCAGATCGCCCGCACTCAACAGCGGGGTCAGTGCCGCCAGTGCCGACTCGGTGGCCTCGCCTGCCGGCAACATCAGCCAGACGATGCGCGGGGTCTGCAATGCCGCCACCAGATCGGGCAAGCTGGCGCAAGCGAGGTGCCCGGTCTCGGCGGCGATGGCTTCGCTGACTTCATGGCTGCGATTGTGGATGGCAATCTTGACGCCCTTGCGCGCCAGACGCCGCGCCATGTTTCCACCCATGCGACCCAACCCGATAATTCCAAATTCCATTTTGACTCCTCGTTGAAGCTAGGTAGCTACCTGCATGGCGCAACAATCGTGCCAACAGCCAACTCGTGAAAGGACGCGCGTTTGACGCGCGATGAAGATATACCGTGCACCTGTCAGGGGCACCATGCACCGCATCAGGCCAGCAAGCCCGGAAACAGCGTGCCCAGCCCGGTCGCGATCATTTCAATTGAAATGGCCGCGATGATCAAGCCCATCAGCCGCGTGACCACATGGATCCCGGTCTTGCCGAGCCGCCGCGCAATCGCCGGCGCTGCGCGAAACGACAGCCACACCGATAACGCCACCAGCGCTACCGGAATCAGCAAGGCCATCTGTTGCACCCAGTTTCCATGCGTTGCCCCCGCCGCCACGATCACATGGGTAATGGCGCCTGGACCCGCCAGCAACGGGATGCCCAGCGGGACCACGCCGACCGCATCGCGCGCCTCGGCCTCCACGGCCTCATCGCGCGTTTGCCGTTGCGGACTGACGTGCGCCTGCACCATCGACAAGGCCAGCAGAAGCAGCAGCAAGCCGCCGGCAACCGAAAAAGCGGCGAGGCGAATGCCGAAGAAACCGAGGATGGGTTCGCCAAGGAAGGCGAACAGGGTCAGCACGCCCAGCACGGTCAACGCCGCAATGCGCGCAGCCGAACGGCTTTGCGCCTGCGAGTAGCCCTGGGTGGCGACGAGAAACAGCGGAATGACGCCGACCGGGTCGACGATGGCGAATAGGGCGAGTGCGGCCTTGGCGAGTTCAGCGATATCCATGCCGTGCATCATAGCCGCACGGCATGAGGCTTATTCGATTCGCGTGAAGACCAGATCCCACACCCCGTGCCCGAGGCGGATGCCGCGCTGCTCGAACTTGGTGAGCGGGCGCGTTGCGGGACGCGGTGCATAGTCGGCCACCGTATTCACCAGCAGCGGTTCGGCTGCGAGCACGGCGAGCATTTGCTCGGCGTAGTCCTGCCAGTCGGTTGCCAGATGGAGGTAGCCGCCCGGACGAATGCGGCTGGCCAGCAAGGCGACCAGCGGCGCCTGAATCAGGCGGCGCTTGTGGTGGCGCTTCTTGTGCCAGGGATCGGGGAAGAAAATGTGGATGCCCGCGAGGCTGGCCGGGGCAAGCATGCGCGTCAGCACCTCGACGGCATCGTGCTGGACCACCCGCACATTGGTGAGGCCGCGCTCGCCCACCTGCTTCAGCAGCGCGCCCACGCCCGGCGTATGGACCTCGACCCCGAGGTAATCGTTTTCGGGATGGGCCGCCGCAATCTCGGCCAGCCCCTCGCCCATGCCAAAGCCGATCTCCAGGATACGTGGAGCAATCCTTCCAAATGCCGCATCAAGATCGAGCAAGCCGGGCTGGAACGCCACCATGCACTGTGGTCCGATTTCGGCCAGCGCACGCGCCTGCCCGGGGCCGACCCGGCCGGCACGCAGTACATAGGAGCGGATGCGCGGATGCGCGCCAGATGCGTCAGTCATCGCTTACTTTTTGCCTGCGCTTTGTTGATCAGTAATAAGACCGCTGGTCGGCGAACTCGGGCTGGCCTGGTAGATTTTCTTCGGCATGCGGCCCGCCAGGAAGGCCTCGCGCCCGGCCTCCACCGCTTTTTTCATCGCCGACGCCATCAGCACCGGATTGCCTGCGCCGGCAATGGCCGTATTCATCAGCACCGCGTCACACCCCAGCTCCATCGCAATCGTCGCGTCGCTGGCAGTGCCGACGCCGGCATCCACAATCACCGGCACCGACAGACGGTCGATGATGATCTGCAGATTCCACGGATTGAGGATGCCCATGCCGGAGCCGATCAGGCTCGCCAGCGGCATCACCGCGACGCAACCGATGTCTTCCAGCTGCTTGGCGGCAATGGGATCGTCCGAGGTGTAGACCATCACCTGGAAGCCGTCCTTCACCAGTACCTCGGCGGCCTTGATCGTTTCGGCCACATTCGGATACAGCGAGGCCGGGTCGCCCAGCACTTCGAGCTTGACCAGACTGTGGCCATCCAGCAGCTCGCGCGCCAGCCGCAAGGTTCGAATCGCATCGTCTGCCGTATAGCAGCCTGCGGTATTCGGCAGATAGGTGTATTTCGACGGCGGCAGCGCGTCGAGCAGACTGGGCTGGCCCGCGTCCTGGCCGATATTGGTGCGGCGGATGGCGACAGTGACGATTTCCGCCCCCGAGGCCTCAACCGCGAGGCGGGTCTGTTCGAAGTCCTGGTATTTCCCGGTCCCCACCAGCAGGCGGGAGGAATAGGATTGTCCGGCAATGACGAGTGGGCTCATATATTCAAGTAAAGCGTCAGATGTAAAAACGAAGGCGCGATGGGGCAGGCCGGGGTTTCACCCCTGACACCCCGGCCGCGTCAGCCGCCGCCGACGGCGACGACGATCTCCAGACGATCGCCGCTGACAAGCGACGTGGCGGCATGCTGGCTGCGCGGTACGATCTCGCCATTTTTTTCGATCGCGATGCGTTTGCCCGCCAAATCCAGCGATTCGATCAATTGACTTACGGTAAGCGGTGCAGGAAAGCGGCGGGGCTCGCCATTGATATGAAGTTCAATCACAGGACACTTCTTCTATCCGGGGGACGTGAGTTTCAGTAGAATGCCGGATTCTACCCTGAAGCACCCAACGGGACATGAAGCTGCATCCCTGCCGTGCGGGCGTCGTATAGTGGCATTACCTGAGCTTCCCAAGCTCATGAGGAGGGTTCGATTCCCTTCGCCCGCTCCAAATCCCGGCATCAAAATACCCTGCCAGCCTGCCGCCATTCAATTTTCCGCCCGATTCAGCCGTTAACTGACGGCCATGTCTGCTTCGCTCGACCCGACTTCTGCCGTTGCGCTGCTCCACGAAGTGGAGCAGCGCATGGCGATTGCGCTGGAAAACTTTTTCCAGCGCAATCGCGAGGAAATCCAGGACACCCTCCTGCGCGCCATTGCCACCCAGATCACGCCAACAATACTGGCCGCCGGGCAAACCTCGCTGGACTGGATCAATGCCTATCCGGACACCCTGTCGACAGCCTTTGCCGAGCAGTTTCGCCAGCAACTCGACCAATCTCAAACTTTTGAACAGCAAACCAGCAACCAGTCGGCTCCTCTTCAACTGGTGGATGACGATGTGTTGGGGCGACAGCTGGCAGAAGACAAAATCGCCGCCCAGCTAACGGAGAGCCTGCGTCCCGAATTGCTGCTGCTGTTCAGCCGCCTGCAGTCCCTGATGAAAACCGCACAGCGCGAGCCCGAGCATACCCGGATGTTTGGCCCGCCACCCGTCATCCACGCGCTCTCGCGCGCCCTCGATACGCTGGACTTGACCCCGCTGAGCGGCACCCTGCTGATGCAAAGCACGATCAGCCCGCTATGCGATACGCTGAAGCACACATACAGCGCGCTCGATCAGTTTCTGAAAGAACAGGGAATCGAAGAAAGCACCACCATTCGCACCCTACCAGGCCCCACATCGCGACGCACTGAATCAGCCCTCGGCGTGGATATTCTGGCGCACATCCAGTCGGTTGCGGCGCAAAGCACGGCCGCCCAACCGACTGCCGCGCACCCATCGGCCACCGGAAGCAATCCGTCGTCCGGCACCCGTGAGCGGCTAGCCATCCTGCCAAGCTTTATCGACAGCCTTGCCCATTGGCAAAGCCAGGCAAGTCCCGCTCCAGGCAGCATCGCATCCGCGCCCTCCGCCCAACTGTTGCGACAATTGCAGCAAAGCGCCCGCCAAACCGATGCGGGAAGTCTCGATCTTGCGGTACTGGATGCGCTGGCGGGTCTGTTCGAGTTCATCCTGGGCGATCCGGATGTTTCGGCAAGCTATAAAGCTGCGATTGCGCAGCTGCAAATCCCGACCCTGCGCGTCGCCCTTGAATCGCCGGCTTTTTTCAGCGACGACCACCACCCGGCACGCCAGCTGATCGACCTGCTTGGCCAGTTTTCACGACGCTTCCCCGACACGCACCCAGCCTACGCCGATGCCCTGCAACAGGTCGAGATGGCTTGCGGGCACATCGCAGACTCTCCGCTGCGCCCAACTGAAGCATTCGAGCAGGCGCTGCGCGAACTCGGCATCTGGCTGGAAGATGAAAACACCCGTGCAGAAGCCGAGCTGAAGTCTGACGTCGCCCATCTGCAACACATCGAAAGACAGGAACTGGGCACCCTGCTGGCACTGCAAAACCTGCACGATCTCACTGCGCGTTTCCCCGCCCCCGAAGCCGTTCTGCGGCGGCTGGAAGCCGCCTGGGTTCCCTACATGGCTTCGCTCTATGTAGCCGAATCCGGCGAGGGGGCGAGCTGGCGCGATGCCTGTTCCACCTTGCTGCAGTTGTTTCAAAGCCTGCAAGCACCGCCGCCAGAAGCAAGGGAAGCCCGCTTGCGTTCCATCCCCGCAATCAGTTCTGCACTGCGCAGCGGGCTGCAGGCACAGGGTGCCGATTCCGCGCAGCTCAAAAATTTTTTCAGCGCCATCACCACAGCCCAGGAGTGCTGGATTCGCCCGGATGTCAGCCAGCCTGCCAGCGTAGTCGATACGTTCGTGCCCCAGCCCATTTCACAGGGTGAAATCGAATCGCTGGCGCGGCACCTGGCGCCCCCCGCCCCGGATGACCCTGCCCTGCTGCAAGCCGAACAACTGCTCGAAGGCGACTGGGTCGATTTCGAGCCCCCCTACGAAGGCCTGGCAACGGCGCGTGTGGCCTGGGTAGGGGTACATGGCTACCTGCTGTTTTGCGACGACGCCGAAGAACAGCGCTTTTCGCTCGACTGCACCCAGCTCGCAGCCGAAATACGTGCCGGCCGTGCACGCATTCCGGAGCAATCGCTTACCCGGAAAGCCATGCTGCGTCTCAAATCGCATTTGCTAGACAGCGCAGCGTAAATTTTTTTCCTGCAGCCCCTCAAGTTCCCCTGAAAGCCGTCGATAGATCAGCTATGCGATGTTGCGTCTGTTTCACAGGCGTATGCGCTGATCACCGAACAGGGCAAACCCGCCGCGAGACGGGGACGCAAAGTTTCCGGTCTCGATCACCCAGATCGAGATAGCGGGACTGCCGGTAGCACTCCGGCTTGACCGCCTTCCCTCGTTCCCTGATTGGCGCATCGCACATGCAGCGAGGTGAACTCATGGAGCGCGAAATGTCTGAAAACTCAGTCGTAGTCAATCTCAATCAATTCGACCGTTCACGCCGCGCCTCGTCGGGAGCCCAGGTCTCTGCCGAGACCCTGACCATGCTGAACGACTGCCGCGACCAATTGATCGAAGGGGCGACCCGCACCCTGACCCATCAGATGGAAGCCATGGAAGGCACGCTGCTGGCGATGGCCGACCGCGCGCCCCTGCTCGATACACGCAACGTCTATTACGGCGCCCAGGGCATTCTCAACAAGCAGGCGAACGAATTGCTGAGCGCATGCAAGGACGCGTATTGCCAGGGGTTCAGCAAATTCACCCTGGGGCGCGAAAAGCCCGCCACACTCGAACTCTCCGAACTCTCCCTGGTAGGCGACCAGGATTTTGAGCTCACCCTGGCCGTCGACAAGGCCACCTCGCGTCTGCGCTTCAATTGCGCCGAAGAACTGGTTGCCCTGGATGCGCGCATCGCCCATCTGGCGGCACGCCCGAATCTGGGCGAAAACGACAATCCCCTGGGGCCGCGCGCACTGTGCGAGGCGCTGCTGGACGGCATCACCCAGATGAATGTGTCGCAGGAAATCAAGATCGTGCTGATGAATCAGTTCAATCTGGTGCTCACGACCGAGCTTGCGGGCATTTATCAGGCCATCAACCGTTACCTGGTGAACCACGCCGTTCTCCCGGACCTGAAGGCCGGCACCAAGGCGCGCGCGCAGAGCCAGCCTTCGTCTGCCTCCGTTCAAGCTGCTGGCGCCGCTCAAGCAGCGGCTGGCGGTGACATGTTCAACCTGTTTGAACAGCTCGCCGGTGGCGGCAAAGGCGCAGGCGGATCCGGCGCGGGCGCCTCAGGTGGCGGTGGGTTTTCGGGTGCCGCGGGCGGGGGCGGCTTCAGCCTGCTCGACTCGCTCAGTCAGCTGCAGCTCGGCGCCATGAGGTTGCCTGACGGCGGCAGCTTCGAATTGCCGATTCTGGAAGCGGCCTCCATCCAGAACGTGCTGCGCAGCTTGCAGCAAAGTCCGGTCATGCAATCGGCCAGCCCGCTCGACGCCGTGCTGGTGGATGCCGTCGCCATGCTTTTCGATGTGGTATTCGACGAAGCCGCGATCCCCGACCGGCTGAAAGCGCAAATCGCACGGCTGCAGATTCCGGTACTGAAGGCGGCCATGCTGGATCGCAATTTCTTCTCGGAACAAAACCATCCGGTGCGGCGCATGCTGGACGCCATCGCCACCCTGTCGATCCATCTGCCCGACAACGAAGCGGGCAATGCCCGCCTTGATGCCATTTCAAACATCGTCAGCCGGGTGCTCGACACCTTCGAACAGGACATTGCCGTGTTCGACTCTGCCGCTGCCGAACTGGAGGCGATGGGCGCAACGCTGGAAGAAACCCTGGAGGAAACGGTCGATGTCAGCCTGCAACAGGATATCGCCCAGATCAAACAGGCCGAACGTGCCGAACTCGCACCGGTCATCGTGCACGATTTCATCAATCGCGCCCTCAAGGACCAGCCGGTGCCGGAAGCCGTGCGCGAATTCCTGCGGCGCGACTGGTCGCGGCTGCTCACTACGGACTACATCGAAGAAGGCGAGCAAGGCGCGCACTTCAGCAGCAGCGTCGAGACCATGCGCGAACTGGTCTGGAGCGTGCAATCCAAAGCGGATATGGATGCCCGCCTGATGCTGGTACGCATTCTGCCGGGCTTGTTGAAACGCCTGCGCGAAGGCACGACCAAAATCAACTTCCCGGCCAAGCTGGCAGACCGTTTCTACGCCACACTGGTCATCCTGCATGCCAACGCGGTGCGGCCCAACACCCAGCCCGTGCCGCTACCGGAGGCGACGCCGGCAGAAGTGGTGGAAGAGGTCGCGGCCATCGAGCAGTTCGAAGCCGAAAACACCGTTGCCGATGTGCCTGCAACAACGGAGGCCGAATCGGAACCAGCCGCCCCCGTGTTCGAAGACCTGTTCAGCCTGCGCGCCCGCTCGCTCAATAAAGGCGACTGGGTGGAGTTTCACTACGAAGACGGCACCATCCGCTGGGCGCGTCTGGGCTGGGTCAGCGGCGTCAAAAACACCTATCTGTTCTCGGATCAGGATGGCCTGAACAGCTTCTCCATCGGCCTGCACCGCCTGGCCGACAAACTGCGGCGCGGCGAGGCTGTCCTGGTCGAACGCAAGTCCATTACCGAGTCCGCACTCGGCAAGTTGATGAACCTGTTCCGCCAGAAACTCGGTCACGCCTGAGCCCTCTCCCGCCTGCCTGGGCATGTGGGGGAGTGTTACCCTGCCGGGGTGAAATCATTTGCTTCCCGCGTCATCCACTGGCAACAGCACAACGGCCGTCATACCCTGCCGTGGCAGGGCAGTCGCGACCCCTACCGCATCTGGCTGTCCGAAATCATGCTGCAGCAGACCCAGGTTGCCACCGTCATTCCCTATTTCGAACGTTTTGTCGCACGCTTTCCCAGCCTGCCCCAACTGGCAGCGGCCGACGAGGACGATGTGCTCGCACTGTGGAGCGGGCTCGGCTATTACAGCCGCGCCCGCAACCTGCACGCTGCCGCTCGATACATCATCGAGCAACACGCCGGCGTGTTTCCGGACACGCCCGAACAGATCGCCCGCCTGCCCGGTGTCGGGCGCTCCACCGCCGCCGCGATCGCAGCGCTGGCGCATGGACAGCATTGCGCGATTCTCGATGGCAATGTCAAACGCGTCCTGGCGCGCCATGGCGGGATAGCGGGCTGGCCCGGCGACAAGAAAATCGAAGTCACCTTGTGGCAACTGGCCGAGGCGCTGTTGCCGACCGGCACACTGCACCACGCCGGCGCCATCGAGACCTACACGCAGGGCATGATGGATCTGGGCGCGCTCGTCTGCATCCGCAGCCAGCCGAACTGCGCCGCCTGCCCGCTCAATGCCGACTGTGTCGCCCGCATGCAGGGCCGCACCGCCGAACTGCCTGCGCCGCGTCCCAAAAAACAATTGCCCGAGAAACAGGTGCAAATGCTGCTGCTGCTTGACCGCGGTGAGCTGCTGCTGGAAAAGCGTCCTGCACGAGGCATCTGGGGCGGCATGTGGAGTCTGCCCGAGCTTGCGGTCGACGACGACCCGGGCCGGCATTGCCAGGAACACTACGGCGTGGCCGCCCGATCGCAAAAAATCTTGCCGAAACTGAGCCACAGCTTCACGCACTTCAAGCTGCATATCCAGCCGGTGCAACTGCATCTCGCGTCCCGCCTTGCCACCGCGCCCGGCCAGATCTGGCTGCCTCCGGCCGATGCGCTGGATGCCGCCCTGCCCTCGCCCATACGCAAACTTGTTGTGCAACTGATGAAAGATTGAGTGATAACTACTGACTGTTTCGCTGACTCCATGCTATAAATCGCGGAGCTCATCACCTGCCCAGCCACCCCTTGTGACCTTTGTACGAATTGCATCCTGTTGGCTGATTGGACTGACCCTGCTGACAAGCCCACTGACTGTCATGGCCGAAGTCATCGTCAACCCGAGTGTCAGCGTGAACAGCATCAGCGCATCCAGCCTGCGCAACATCTACACCCTGCGCCAAACCAACTGGCCCGGCGGCCAGATGATTGTGGTGTTCGTGTTGCCGGACAACCACCCTGCACATGAAACTTTTACCAAGGAAAAACTCGGCCTCTACCCCTACCGGTTGCGCCAGATCTGGGACCGCCTCAGCTACAGCGGCATGGCCAGCGCGCCGATAGAGGTCAAGGACGAGAATGAACTGCGCGCACGCGTACGCGCCACACCCGGAGCAATCGGTTATATAACCAAGGACGCAAGCAAGGACACACGCCATGACGGCATCAAGACGCTCACGCTGGAGTAGCCTGCTGCTGGCAGGCTTGCTGGAGGCAACCGCCGTCCACGCAGACGGCCTTGCCGATACGCGTTTCCGCATCCAGGGGTTTGCTGCACAGACGCTCATCAGCAGCACCAACAATAATTTTTTTGGCGAAAGCCGCGACGCCATCAGCACCGATTTCACCGAAATCGGGCTGCAGGCTTTCTGGTTGCCGGTTAAATCATTGCAGCTGTCCGGCCAGATTTTGTACCGCGAAGCAGGCGAAGGGGACGAGGAAGGCCTGCGCCTGGATTACGCCCAGGCCGACTGGCGGTTTTACCAGAGCGATGCTGCCCAGTTCGGGATCAAGCTCGGCAAGGTCAAGGTGCCGTACGGCCTTTACAACGAAACGCGCGACGTCCCGTTTACCCGTCCCAGCATTCTGTTGCCGCAAGCCATTTATCTGGATAGCAGCCGCAGTGTGCTGATCGCCGCACCGGGCGCCATTTTCCACGCCAGTGCGATCGGTGCGCAGGGCACGCTCGACTTCACGCTGGGCTGGGCGCAACCCGACTTCGACAGCGAAGCGGTGGAGTACGTCTTCCTGGGCAGAAACCGGCCGGGGGCGCTGAAAGACTCCTCGGCATTCAGCAGCAGTCTGCGCTGGGAGGCTCCGACCGACACCACGCTGATGCTGACCTACGTCGACGCCAATGCCGACTACGAACCCGGCACACCGGACACCCTTGGCGCAGGCGAGATCCACTTCCGCAATCTGCTGCTGTCATTTCAGCAGCGACTCGACACCGTGACGCTGACTGCCGAGTATGGCCAGCCGCGCACCGACCGCTCCGGTTTCGGCCCGGCTTTTCCCGATGGCGGGCGCGACTCGATCACGCGTTACGTGCAGGGTGAATGGCGCTTCCATCCCGAATGGGAGGTGGTGCTGCGCAACGAGGTCAACTACCGCGACAAGACGGATAAAACCGGCAGGAAACTGCAGGCGGCCACCGGATTGCCGGCGCATGCCATGTACAGCGACGACTGGGTAATCGGCTTGCGCTGGGATGTCACGCCCAATTTCATGCTGCGCGCGGAGTACCACCACGTCGATGGCACCAGCTGGGTGCCGGGGCTGGACAACCCGGACATTTTCGCCACCGAACAGCGCTGGAACATGGGCTTGCTGCAAGCAGCCTACCGATTCTGACACCATGTTCATCCCGCGCTTCGTCAGCCTGAAATGGAAGCTGCTGCTGCCGCTCACGCTGGCCATGGCAGCCGGCACCATCGCGCTCACCTGGGTGAACGACGCCAATCTGCGCAACACCGTTGAACAGAGCCGGCGTGACGACGCCATGCGCAACGAGGCGCTGCTGCGCTTTCTGATTCAGCAGAATGAACGCCAGTTGCTGGATGCGGGCACCGCGCTGGCCGACTTTCTGGTGGTCGGCAGCACCGGCTCGCTCGAGCTGGACTCTGCCGCCTTCCTGCAACCCTACTGGGATCAGCTCAGTCTGAACCAGGGATTTGAAAGCCTGCGACTTTACGATGTCAGCCAGGATCTGGTCATCGGTTTTGGCAACGTGCCCCCGGCTGACCGCCAGATTCGCGCCAAACTGGCTGAAGTGCTGCGTCAGGAGCACCCGTCCAGCGCCTTGCATTGCACCGAAAGCTGTCTGTTCGTCGGCATGGTGCCCGTGCTGCGCCAGGGCGTCACCGCCGGGGCTGTGGTGGTCACCATGGATCTTTCGGGTTTGCTGAGCGCCTTCGCCAAGAGCAGCGGACGCGATCTCGCGGTCGCGATCGACCGTGCGGGAGCGCCCCGCGTGCTGAGCGCCACCACGCCGCCGCTCAAAACGCTGCTCGGCGCGATCGACTTCACCCCTTACCCGCAGCTTCCGCACATCGAATCGGCCATCAGCCACAACGACAGCAAGACCTACGAATGGCAGAAGCTGCAACCACTGGAGGCTGCAGCCAACACGCCTTACTTCATTGCTCGCAAGGAAGTCACCGCAGACGAGCAGGCCATCAAGCGCGTGTTCATGAGCAACTTGTTCACCGGCATCGGCGTATTCGTACTTGCTGAAGTCGCGCTCCTCATTGCGCTGATCTGGTTTATGCGGCGCATGAACCGCGTCAGCTCCTGCCTGCCCCTGCTCGGCCAGGGACACTGGCAGCAGGTTCGCCAGTATCTGCGCATCCCGGACAAGGAGCCGCGCGACGAAATATCCACGCTGAAGGATGCTGCGCTATCGCTCGCGGGCCAGCTTGAAACGCTGGATACCGCCACACGCAACCAGCAAAACGACCTCGGTAAACTGGTGGACACCCTGTCGCACGAGCGCGATTTCATCACCGGCCTGCTCGATACCGCCCAGGCGTTGATCCTGACGCAGGACCAGCGCGGCGTGATCCGCATGGCCAACCATTACTGCGAAAACCTTACCGGCCTCACGGAAAATCAGCTCATCGGCAAGGATTACTTCGACCTGATGGTTGCCCAGCAGGAGCGCCAGGAATGGCGTTCCCGCCTGCTGACGCATTTCACCCGCGACCTGACGCCGCTGCGGTTTGAAGCGCCGCTGGTCACTGCGGACGGCCTGCGCAACATTACCTGGGTGCATTCCCTGATCGGCCAGGCCAGCGGCAGCGATCCCCTCATCCTGTCGGTCGGCCTCGATCTGACCGAGCTCAAGAGCGCGCAGGCGCGCGCCAGCTATTTGTCCGATTACGACACGCTCACCGGTCTGTACAACCGCCAGGGCTTCCAGCGCCGTCTGGACCAGATTCTGCTTGGCGCGCAAGGCGGCGCACTGTTGCTGATCGACCTCGACGATTTCAAGGCCATCAACGATCTGGCCGGCCACAGCGCAGGGGATGCGGTGATCCAGCGCATGGCCGAACGGCTGCGCGAACTCAAGCCCGAACCACGTCTGGCTGCGCGTCTGGGCGGCGACGAATTCGCGCTGTTTTTCGATCCCATGCCCGACGCTTCTCTGCTGCAAACGGCCCGCCTGCTGTGCAAAGGTGAGCAGAAGCAGCATATCGCCACAGCCTGCATCGGCATCACCACGCTGCAGCCGAATGGACCAGGCGCCAACACCGAATCCCTGATGGGACAGGCCGACCTCGCCCTGTCGCAGGCGCGCAGCAAAGGCCGCAGCAACTGGCATTTGTACAACCCCAAGGACGGCATTCGCGAAAACCTGCTTGATCGCACCGAACAGCTCGCCCTGATGACAGACGCCCTGCAGAACGACCGGCTGGAGTTGTACCTGCAGCCCATCATCGAGGTGCGAACCGGCCGGCCGGCCCATTACGAAGCCCTGCTGCGTGTCCACACGGCGGACGGCCAGACGCTGCCGCCCGCCCCGCTGATCGCCGCAGCCGAGGCTTCCGGCCTGATCCGCGAAATCGACCTGTGGGTGCTGCAACGCGTCATCGAACTGATCGCCCGCTGGCCCGGACTGCATCTGGCTGCCAACCTGTCTGCGCGTAGCCTCGACAACCCCGAGCTCCCTGCACTGCTGCACAATTTGCTGCAGAAACATCAGGTCGACCCGCAGCAGCTGACCCTGGAAATCACCGAAACCGCAGCGCTCAACCAGCTTGCCCATGCCGAGGTTCTGCTCAGCGGCATCCGGGCGCTCGGCTGCAAGCTGGCGCTCGATGATTTTGGCGTCGGCTTCTCGACCTTCCAGTACCTGAAGCATCTGCCGGTGGATTTCGTCAAGATCGACGGCTCCTTCATCCGCACCCTCGATCAAAGCGAGGACGACCAGCTGTTCGTCAAGGCCCTGGTCGAGGCGATCCACGGCTACGGCAAGCAGGCGGTGGCGGAATATGTCGAGAACGAGGCCATCCTCAAACGGGTCAGCGCACTGGGCATCGATTTCGCACAGGGTTACCACTTCGGCCGCCCGCAACCGGTTGAAAAGGTGCTCGGCGGCAGCCCGCCATGACACAGCTAGCCGATTGAGTTCATAGTGCTATATATAGGGTCGTAGCCTCTGAGCAAGGAGTTGCCATGACCCCGAGCAACAACCATTCAGCCCTCTTCGATTCCAGCGGTTTCCTGATCGACCCGAACGTGTGGAGCATCACGCTGGCTGACCGCATTGCCCAGGCCGACGGCCTGGGCGAGTTGAACGACCTGCAGATCGGCCTGCTGCACGCCCTGCGTAGCGAGTATGCCAAGCACGGATGCGTCACCGCGCTCAGCCACGTCTGCCATCTCACCGGACAAAGCGCCGACTGCATGCAGCATCTGTTCCCTAACCCGCGCATCGCCTGGCGCGTCGCCGGCCTGCCCGATCCCGGCGAGGAGGCTCGCGCTTACCTGTAAACAAGCGGTTTCACGCTTCGCGTCGCAAAGATTCCGGTAAAATCCGGATTTCCCTTTGTTACGAGAACCCCACCATGTCCATGGCCGACCGCGACGGCGTCATCTGGTACGACGGCAAGCTTGTCCCCTGGCGCGAAGCCACCACCCACGTCCTCACCCACACCCTGCACTACGGCATGGGCGTATTCGAAGGCGTGCGCGCATACAAAGCCGAACAGGGCACGGCAATTTTCCGCCTGCAGGAGCACACCGACCGGCTGTTCCGCTCCGCCCACATCCTCGGCATGAAACTGCCCTACGACAAAGCCACGATTTCCGAAGCGCAACGTACCGTCGTGCGTGAGAACGGACTCGAATCCGGCTACCTGCGCCCGATGGCGTTTTTCGGCTCGGAAGCGATGGGCATTTCGGCGAAGAATCTGTCGGTGCACATCATCGTCGCCGCTTGGCCCTGGGGCGCCTACATGGGCGAGGAAGCGCTGACCAAAGGCATCCGCGTCAAGACCAGCTCGTTCTCGCGCCACCATGTCAACATCACCATGTGCAAGGCCAAGGCAAACGGCAACTACATGAATTCCATCCTCGCTCACAAAGAGGCCGAGATGGATGGCTATCAGGAAGCGTTGCTGCTCGATGTCGACGGCTTCGTTGCCGAAGGTTCGGGCGAGAACGTCTTCATCATCCGCAACGGCAAGCTCTACACGCCGGATCTGACCAGCGCGCTGGAAGGCATCACCCGCGATACGATCATCCAGCTCGCCGCCGAAATCGGCCTGCAACTGGTGGAAAAACGCATCACCCGCGACGAAGTGTATTCCGCCGACGAAGCCTTTTTCACCGGCACTGCAGCCGAGGTCACCCCGATCCGCGAACTCGACAACCGCACCATTGGTGAAGGCACGCGCGGTCCGCTGACCGCGAAATTGCAGGCGATGTATTTCGACTGCGTGCACGGCCGTGCTGCCGCCCATACCGGCTGGCTCACGCCCGTCAAGTAAGCGAGCGGGCATGAGCGAACTGCATGACAACACCCAGCGCGTCATCGAGGTCAACGAGGACGATTTGCCCCTGCACTGCCCGATGCCGCAACACGCGGACTGGAACGCCCATCCGCGCGTCTATCTGCCGATTGAAGTCCGCGGCGACGCGTTGTGCCCGTATTGCGGCACGCTCTATCGCCTGAAAGGCAAGCCCAGCGGCGGCTCACACTAATTGAAGCCTGCAGACCCCGCGCCGGCCCGCCTATGAGCCCGTCCGTGTTCGCCACCCCGGAATCCGCCGAATCCGCCTTCTACATGGCGTTTGAAGCCCGCAACCTCGACGCCATGATGGCGGTATGGGCCAGCCACGAAAGCATCGTCTGCATCCATCCGCTGGTCGCACCGCTCAACGGCCGCGTGGCGGTGGCGGCGGGCTGGCGCAGCATCTTCGAAGCGGCTGGGCAGTTCCGCACGCAGGTCGAGCTTGTGCACGAAATACGCGATGCCGACCAGGTCATCCGCGTCGTGCGCGAATACCTCGTCATCGGTCAGGAAACCACACCGCGGCCACCGATCCTGGCGACCAATATCTACCGCAAGGATGCCGACGGCTGGCATATCGTGCTGCACCATGCCTCGCCGCTGCAGGTCGGCGGCAGCACGCCGCCCGATCGCACGACGCCGGTACTGCATTGATCCTGCCAAACGCCGTGCCCGGCCCCTACCGCGCGCCTGCATGGCTCCCCGGCGGCCACGCGCAAACCCTCTACAGCAGCCTGTTCATCCGCGTGCCGCCGGTGGAATACCGGCGCGAGCGGCTGGAGCTGGATGACGGCGATTTTCTCGATTTCGACTGGGTGGATGGCGACCCCGGGCAAGCGGTCGTGGTGCTGTTTCATGGCCTCGAAGGCAGCTCGGCCAGCCATTACGCCTACGACCTCATGCGTCGCGTCCGCCAGCGTGGCTGGAGCGGTGTGGTGGCGCACTTCCGCGGCTGCTCGGGCGAGGACAACCGCCTGCCGCGTGCGTATTTCGCTGGCGACAGCGTGGAAATCGGCCGCATCCTGCGCCACGTCAAATCGCGCCATCCCGACGCGCCGCTGCACGCTGCCGGCGTCTCGCTCGGCGGCAACGCACTGCTGCGCTGGCTGGGCGAGTCCGGTGCGGCGGCGCAGGCGCTGGTCGAGCGCGCAGCCGCCATTTCTGCCCCGCTCGATCTCACTGCGGCCGGCAATGCACTCGACCGCGGCTTTAACCGCCGGGTCTACACCGCACACTTCCTCGCCACGCTGAAGCAGAAGGCGCTGAAAAAAGCCCGGCAGTTCCCCGGTACGCTCGATGCCGACGCCATTGCCCGCGCCGCCAGCTTTCGCGAATTCGACACCCTGGTGACGGCACGGCTGCATGGCTTTCGCGACGCCGACGATTACTGGCTGCGTGCCTCGTCCAGGCCCGTGCTGCCCGCAATCCGCGTGCCGACGCTGATCGTCAACGCCCGGAACGATCCTTTTCTGCCGGCTTGGGCGCTGCCGACCGCCGCCGCGGTAGCGTCCGACGTGACGCTGGAACAGCCGGAAACCGGTGGCCACGTCGCCTTCCCGTCTGGCCCATTCCCCGGCAATATCGACTGGATGCCACAACGGCTGATGCAGCATTTCGACACCGTCCAAAGGTAGAATCGGCGCACCCTCAATCAGGAGTGCGCTGTGGAATACCCCAAGGAAATCTTCAAGGCCTACGACATTCGCGGCATCGTCGGCAAAAGCCTCACCCCGGAAATCGTCGAGGCCATCGGCCACGCGCTCGGTTCCGAAGCGCTCGCCCGCAAGCAAACCGAAATCTGCATCGGCCGCGACGGCCGCCTGTCCGGCCCCGAACTCGCCGCTGCGCTGGCGCGCGGCATCCGCAAGGCCGGCATCGGCGTGGTGGACCTCGGCATGGTCGCCACCCCGATGACCTACTTCGCGGCCTATCAACTGGGGACCAACAGTGCAGTGATGGTGACCGGCAGCCACAACCCGCCCGATTACAACGGCCTGAAAATGGTGCTCGGCGGCGAGACCCTGTCGGGCGACACCATCCAGAAACTGCGCCAGCGGCTGGTCGACAACGACCTCGCGCACGGCGACGGCAGCTACCGCGAATACGACATCGCCGGCGAGTACCTCGCGCGCATCGTCTCCGATGTGAAACTGGCACGGCCGATGAAAATAATCGTCGACTGCGGCAACGGCGTACCCGGCGCGTTTGCGCCCCAGCTCTACCGCGACATGGGCTGCCAGGTGGAAGAACTGTTCTGCGAAGTTGACGGCAACTTCCCCAACCACCACCCCGATCCCTCGCAACCGAAAAATCTGCAGGATCTGATCGCCGCGCTGAAAACCAGCGACGCCGAAATCGGCCTGGCCTTCGACGGCGACGGCGACCGCCTCGGCGTGGTCACCAAGGACGGCAGCATCATCTTCCCCGACCGCCAGCTGATGCTGTTCGCCGACGACGTGCTGTCGCGCAACCCCGGCGCCGAGATCATTTTCGACGTCAAGTCGACACGCAATCTGTTCAGCTGGATCACCGACCGCGGCGGCCGTCCGCTGTTGTGGAAAACCGGCCACAGTTTCATCAAGGCCAAGATGAAGGAAACCGGCGCGCTGCTGGCGGGTGAAATGTCCGGCCACGTGTTTTTCAAGGAGCGCTGGTTCGGCTTTGACGACGGCATGTATGCCGGCGCACGCCTGCTCGAATACCTGAGCAAGCAGGCCGACATCAACGCCACCCTGCATGGCTTGCCCGACACCGTCAACACGCCCGAACTGAACATCCAGATGGCGGAAGGCGCGCACTACGCGCTGATGGACACGCTGCAGAAAACCGCGACCTTCCCCGACGCGCAGGAAGTCATCACGCTGGACGGCCTGCGCGTCGAATACGCCAACGGCTTCGGCCTCGCCCGTCCCTCCAACACCACGCCAGTGATCGTGCTGCGCTTCGAGGGCGACAGTCCCGAGGCGCTGGAAAAAATCCAGGCCGACTTCCGCCGGGTGATCCGGCAGGCGGCGCCCGATCTCGCGCTGCCGTTCTGAACCGGCACGCGATCAAAAAAGCCGCCGCATGTCTTGGTGAAGACATGCGGCGGCTTTTTCACACCTGACGAAGCGTCCTCAGGCCCTAATCCATCTGCAGCAGTTCCGGGCGGTGCAACAGATAGCCCTGCACAAAATCCACGCCCAGCGTTTTCAGACACCCCAGCTCGCCCTGCGTTTCCACCTGCTCGGCCACCGTTTGCTTGCCCAGCTCGTGCGCCAGCGTGTGCATGGCTTTGACGATGGCGAGATTCTCGCGGTTGTGATCCAGGCCGCGCACGAAATCGCCGTCGAGCTTGAGGTAGGCCGCGGGCAGGCGCTTCAGGTAGCCCAGCGAAGACTGCCCCTTGCCGAAGTCGTCCAGCGCAAACTGGATGCCGCGTGATTGCAGCGTCAGGATCAGACGTTCGCACGCATCGAGGTTGTCGATCGCAGCCGTTTCGGTGACCTCGAAACTGATCCGGGCAGGGTCGAGCTTGTAGCGATCCAGTTCTTCCAGCACAAAATCCGCAGTGCCCTGGTCGCTGAGACTGCGCCCCGACAGATTCAGCGCATACCAGGCCTGATCTTCCGGATGGGTGTCGAGATAGGCGAACAGGTTGCGCACCACCCAGCGGTCGAAACTCGGCGCCAGACCGTAACGCTCGGCCGCCGGCAGGAATTCGCCCGGTGAAATGATCACGCCATCCTCGCCCCGCAGACGCAGCAGGATTTCGTAATGCGGCTGGGCGATCCCGGGCGCCAGCGCGACCTTCTGCTGGCGGTACAAGACAAAGCGGTGCGCCTCGAACGCCTTGGTGATCGCGCTCACCCACTGCATTTCGTCGCTGATTTTCTGCAATGCGGGATGGGTCTTCTCGTAGACCTGGATCATGCTGCCGCCGAGCGACTTGGCGTGGTAACACGCGGTATCCGCCTGCGCCAGAATCTCGCCGATATCGGTCATGCCGCTGTGCAGTTCGGTCACGCCGATGCTCACGCCCAGGCGGAATACTTTCTCGTCCCACTCGAAGCGAAAGCGGTCAATTTCGTCGCGCATGCCCTGGATGTATTCCAGCGCCGCCGGCAAAGTGGTGTCGACGAACAGCAGGCCGAACTCGTCCCCGCCCAGGCGCGCCAGAAAATGCTGCTCGCTTTCGGCGCGCCGGGCCAGCAACGCAGTCAGCCGCTGCAACAGGGCATCGCCCGCACGATGGCCGCAGGTGTCGTTCACCAGCTTGAAGCGGTCGAGATCGATGTAGCAAAAAATATAGCGCTGCCCTTTTTGCTGCACGCCCTGCAAGGCCGCGGCCAGCCGGTTTTCCATGGCGCGGCGATTCCACAGGCCGGTGAGATGGTCGCGCTCGGCCTGCTGCGCCAGCCGCTGCATCAGGCGGCGCATTTCGCTTTCATCGTGGAACACCAGCACGCCGCCCAGCACCTTGCCCTCGCGCGAGCGGATCGGCGCGGCGGTGTCGCTGATCGCCAGCGTCGCCCCGCTCGGACGCACAATCACGGAATGGCTGGCCAGCTCGACGACCTGGTTGCCCCGCAGGGCAAGCTCGAGCGGATTGGTCACCGGCGCACCGCTGTCTTCGTTGAACAGCGGCAACACCTCGGACACTGGCCTGCCGCGCGCGTGGCTGCTGCTGTAGCCGGTCAGTTCCTCGGCCTTGGGATTGATGAATTCGATCAGGCCGCGCGAGTCGGTCACGATGACGGCATCGCCGATGGACTCGATCGTCACCCGCAGGCGTTCCTTTTCAACCAGTAAATCCGCATGCTCGCTTTCCAGCGCGCTCACCAGCTGGCTGACGTGGTCGGCCATGTGGTTGAACGCCAGCTTGGTTTCGCGCACCTCGGGGGACGAACCATGCGCCAGGCTCACGCGCGCGCGCAGGTTGCCGGTTTCGATCGCGCGCGCCGCTTCGCGCAAGGCGGCCAGACCCCGACGGTTGCGCCCCAGCAACCAGTTCAGCAAGAGCATACTGACCGCGAGGCCGATAATCACCAGCCAGGTAAAGCGCACGGTGAGGCTCCACAAGCCTTGTACCGACGGCGTCGGATCCAGCATCACGCTCATCCTGCCGTAGTTGCTTCCGCCCACTTTTACATCCGACTCCGCCAGCGGTGCAGGCAAATCGAGCATAAGGGAAAACCACGCTGGGGAAGTCGGATGTACGGACGGGGTCCGTGCTTCATAAGAAAAGCCGGGCGAAACAAATCGCGCCAGCAAAATATGCTCATGCCTGGTCCGCGCTGCGATCAGCTGCTCGATAGCAGGATAGTCACGCAGCAGCACCTGATCCTGGATCACGGTCATGAATGCGCTGAGTTCGCGTTCAGTCGCCAATTCCAGATTCTTCTGGGCACGTTCCCGCAGCGAGAACCCCAGGCCGATCAGCGTCACCAGATACATCAGCAGAATCAAGGCAAACACCGCGCCCAGGATATTCGCCGTCAGGCTGTAGCGGGTGGCGCGCACGCCCATGTGCTCATTCATTGAGCGGGACCAGGGTAGCTTTGAGGAACGCCCGGTAATTGTCGTAATCACGCTCGTCGGCCGGGGCAAACCCCCACGCCTTGGAGGCGCCGACCTCCCGTGCCGCCGCCTGCAGCACACGCTGCCCTTCCGGGTCTTCGGTCATGCCGACAAAGGCCGCACGAACCTTCTCGCCATCGGTCTGGCTGACGCGCGGCGATGCCATGACTGCCAGATCGTAGTAAGGATCGGAATCGCTCAGCACGCGGTACTTCAAGCCGTGCCGCTTGGCGAAATCCGCCATCACCTGATGGTTGACCCCGGCGGCGGCCACTTCACCCGACACCAGCTGCCCCATTGCCGCCTCCTGGTTGCCGGCAAATACCGGAACCACCTTGACTCCGGCGCGCAGCAAGGCATCCATCGGCACGTAGTAGCCGGTAAAGCCATAGGGATTGGCAAACGCCACCGGCTTGCCCGCCAGTGCCGCAAGCGATCTCACTGGCGAGGAATCGAGCACGACCAGCTGACCGCGAATACCGGCCGAATTCTGGCGCGCCAGCACGCGCCAGCCGAGCCGGTCGCGCTTGGGGGTGAACAAATGATTGGTATAGGCAAAATCCAGTTTGCCTGCCGTCACGCGGTCGGTGGTTTCGTTGGCGGTACGTCCGATGTGCAGTTCCAGCGGCACGCCGGAGCGGGTCGTCACATAACTCAGGATCGGGTTCCAGTAAGCCGCCGTTGCCTGCAGGCTGCGCTGGTTCAGCACGCCGAACGCGTAGGGGCTGGGGGATGCGGCGTGACAAGCCGTCCCCAGCATCAGGATCAGACTGATCCAGAATGACTTCATGTTGTCTCCTGCTCATCGTTATTGTTGGACTGCGATTGCTTTTGCGCTGCGGCAGCATGCTGCGGTCACGGAACAGCCCGCACGAATGGATGCGTTTTAATCCGTACCGCTATGACGGTCAGGAACGGGCCAAAATTGAGCCCACAGAACCTGAATCCGCGTGTATTTGATCTGAACACGCCCTAAAATTGCCGCAGTTTCCCGCATCGACCCCGGAGCCCATCATCGACTGCCTGCTGTTCCACGACTCAAAGGCCGAAGCCATCGCTTTCGACGCCATCAGCGACCATGTCGGACAGGATGGCCGCTTCATCTGGATCGAGCTGAAATCGCCCGACAGCGCCCTCATCACTCGCCTGGGCGAGGAACTCGGCCTGCACGCGCTGGCGCTCGAAGACGCCATTTCCACGCACCAGCGCGCCAAGCTGGAAGACTACGAGGGCCACCTGTTCATCGCCCTGCGCACCGCGCAACTGTGGGAAGCGCGCATCGAATTTGGCGAAACCCATCTGTTCGCCGGCAGCAACTGGCTGGTCGCGATCCGCCACGACAACGGCAGCGGCTACCAGCGCGTCAGCGAGAAGCTGCAACGCTGCCCCAGCGGCATCAAGCCGGGTACGCCCTATGCGCTGTATCTGGTGCTCGACCTGATTGTCGACCAATACCGTCCGGTGATCGACGGCATGCAGGACCGTTTCCTGTCGCTGGAAGCCCAGTTGACGGGCGGGGCCAAGCCGGGACGCGGCATGCTGGACCGGCTCTACGCCTTGAAGCGCGACCTCACGGCCCTGCGCGATGCTGCCGAACCGATGCAGGAAATCACCCACAACCTGTTGCGCCTGCATCCCGAACTGGTCACCAAATCGCTCAAGGCGTATTACCGCGACATCGACGACCACGCGGTGCGGGTCGCGGCGGCGATCGACCGCCTGCGCAATTCGGCTTCGGATGCCATGCAGTTCCATCTCGCCTCGCTGTCGGTCAAGCAAAACGAATCGGTGCAGAAGCTGGCGGGCTGGGGCGCGGTGCTGGCGATCCCGACGGTGATATTCAGTCTGTACGGGATGAATTTCGAGTTCATGCCGGAACTGAAATGGCGCTGGGCCTATCCCGCGGTACTGCTGGTGACCGGCGTCGCCATGGTCTATCTGATCCGGCGGCTGCGCAAACGCGGCTGGATCTAAGCTCCGCCGGCTATTTCCACTGCGCGCGGGCGTAGCGCACGCGCGTCCCGTCGGCACGGCGGTCCAGCCACACCAGATGCAGCCTGCCGCGCTCGTCTAGCGCGGCCACCGGGTCGCTCTGATCGCCCGGCCCCGACGCTGCCGACACGGCGACGTTGTCGCTGAAACCGCTCCCCTCCCAATTCGCCAGCCAGACGTCGGACGTGCCGTCGCGCGCGTCGTCCCACACGGCTGTCAGCCGCGTGTCGTCGGCAACGACGCTGGCATGCCACTGGACGATGCTATCGCCAAAACTGTCCTGCACGCGCAGGTTGGGGGTGTAAGGCCCGCTGCCGGTATCGAAGGCTGCATACACGTCGTAACCCGAGAGGAAGTCGCGCTTGTCGAGCCACACGGCGACCGTGCCCTGTTTCCAGGTCGCCAGCTTGGGCCGCATCGCCCCCAGGCCCGCGCCCAGCCCGTTCATGCCGCCACTGGCCTGATCGGTGATGCGCAGCGGCTCGGCGAAGGCCAGCCCGGCATCGCCCCGGCTGGCCATGGGCACCGTGTGATGGGCGCGGCGGTCTTCCCAGGCCACCGTCACCCCGCCGCTGCCGCTGACCGCCAGTGCGGGCCAGGCTTGCCCGTCCGCCGGCAGGCCGGATTCGACCGGCTGCACGCGCGCCAGTGCCAGCCTATTGCCGTCAAGCGCCAATGCGGCCACCACGATGCGCCGATGGGCACCGGCTTGTTCCGCCCACGCGGCATGGATGTTTCCGTTGCCCGTGGCCAGCGTCACCTGTGCGGCGTCACCCGCGCTCAGGCGCAGCGGCGGCCCGTCCGGCAGCACGCGCGCGTGCACCCTGCCCGCCTCTTCCCAGGCGGCCAGAAAGCGCCCCTGCCCCAGCGGCGCGACCACCGGCTCGTAGCATTCGCCGTCGCTGAGCGCGCGCTCAGGCTGGAACACCGCAGCTGTGGCCGGCTTGATCGCCGCATAACAGCGCGGCGCGCCACTGCGGTTGTCTTCCCACACCACCGCCACCGCGCCCCCCGCTGCAGCCACCCCCTGACGGTTGGCCGATTCCAGATGCGGAAAAATCGCCGGGCCATGGGCCGAGTTCACCTCAAGCGCCGCTTCCCAGCCCCAGCCCGCATGCCCCGGCATGGCCAGCAAGGCGAGCAAGCCCAGCGCCGCCCTCACGGTCTGCCCCCGAGGAACTCAAGCAGCGTCTGCTGTTTGTAATGTCCGCCGCGCACGTAGCGGTCGTAGTCGCGAAAATCCTCCACGGTCTTGAATCCGGGAATCTGCACGATCTGCTCGCCCGCCGGCGTGAGGTAAGCGAACAGCGGCGTGGCAAAGGCGTTCATCCGCACGCCCAGCTCGGCCTCTGTGATGCGTTCGCCGCTCGGCAGGGTGACGCGCCGCCCCGATTCCGAGTCGACATACACCAGCTCGTAATGCGCGCTGTACAGCTTTTTCAGCGCGGGATCGGAGAAGGTGGTCTTGTTGGTGTGGGCGCACCAGCCGCAACCGTAGCGGCCGAAGTACAGAAAAACCGGCTTGCCGCTCGCGCGCGCCGCCTTGAGGCCGGCGCTGTAGTCGACAAAGGGATAGCCCGCAGGCGGGTCCGCCCATGCGGTTGTGGCGGCAAAAAACAGGGCAAGCCATAACAGGGGCTGTTTCATGATTGATCTCCTCGGGTATTGGAGGTCATTCTGATAAATTCGGCGCTTTCCGCAAGCAGACATTCAGACCATATGCCCCACGACCCCCTCCGCATCGGCCTTGTTTCCATCAGCGACCGCGCCAGCAGCGGCGTGTACGAAGACAAGGGACTGCCCGCGCTCGAAACCTGGTTTGCCGGGGTGCTGCGCAATCCGGTGCAGTTCGTCACCCGCCTGATTCCGGACGAGCAGGCGCTGATCGAAACCACGCTGATCGAGCTGGCCGACACCGAACGCTGCGCGCTTATCCTCACCACCGGCGGCACCGGCCCCGCCGCCCGCGACGTGACGCCGGAAGCCACGCTGGCGGTCGCACACAAGGTACTGCCGGGATTCGGCGAAGCGATGCGCGCGGTGTCGCTGAAATACGTGCCGACCGCGATCCTGTCGCGCCAGGTCGGCGTGACGCGCGGCGCCAGCCTGATACTCAACCTGCCGGGACAACCCAAGGCGATCAAGGAAACCCTCGACGGCATCTTTGCCGCCGTCCCCTACTGCATCGATCTCATCGGCGGGCCTTACCTCGAAGCGTTGCCCGGCAGCATCGCGGTGTTCCGTCCCAAGTCCGCCCTACGACCCGCGGCGGAGTGATGCAGTAGTTCAGTCCGGCGCAGCATATTGCTGGCGAAAGCCGGCGTCGACATTGATCTCGTGAGCGGTCTGCGCGCCGATCGTGCACTGCGCCAGGCTGGGCGGCATCACGATATTGCCTGCCGCGTTGACGTAGCGCCCCGCCATGATTTCAGCCGCCGTGCGCGGCATGCCCTCCGGCCAATCCGGCTCGGCGTAGCCCTGCGGATAGAGCGGCCGCCCGCCGGGGCCATACTTGTCTGACGCACCCAACGCATGCATCAATTCGTGCGCGATGACGATGTTGTTCTGCTGCGCCTGCCGCGGATCGGCGAAGGCGTGCACCACGCCGATCAGGCCCTTTTGCAGACCCAGAGAATGTTCCAGCGCAACGCCATCCTGCGGCGCGTGATACAGCACGAAGAGATTGATGCGGCCGAGCTGCGGCATCGCTTGCCCAGAATGCTGATACACCCACCAGCGCAGCTGCAGGCTCCACCAGATGGTTTTCAGCACATTGCGGTCGTGCGGCGGCGCAGGCGGTTTGTCTGCCAGCTCCGGCTTCAGGGTGATCTGCATGGCTTGATTCTGCTTCACGCCGTAGCGCGCGGTCTCGCGTTGCAGGAAAGCATTGATGTCGTCGAAGTCGCTCGCCTGCAGCGCCCGGATCGTTTCCACCGCCTGTTCCGAGCCATCGCCATTGATCGGCGTGATTGCCACATCGAGCGGCGCCTGCCAGCCTCGCACCAGGGTCTGTTCCAGCCAGTTCAGGCTGAATGCGCCGGCCAGCACACCGAGCAGGATAAGAATACGGAATCGGCGAAAAGTCATGAATGCGGGCGTCCAGCGGAGGAGCAGTCCTTAACGGCCGGCCCGGCGGCCGCTTGAGCTGTCACGGCTGCGCCGCCGGCGCGGCTGCCGGCGCGGGGTTCCCCGATCCAGCTGCACCCAGCACCAGCTTGCTGCCAATCATCTTGTCCTTGACTGGCTGTTCGAGCGGGGCAGCCACGCTGACACGCCCGGCTGCCAGGCCGTACTGGATCAGGCCGTCACGCAGGGTCTGGCCGCGCGCCTGCGCCAGCCGGATCAGCGCGGCATCGTCGACGACGACATGCTGCGTGAGTTGCTCCAGCAGCTCCAGATGAAACGGCGACGCCGGGCCGCTGTCGCGCGATTTGAACAGGCGGCCGAGCCGCTCGACGGTCGCGCTGTCGGTGATCGCGTTGCCGCCATCCTTGGCCTTGTAGCTGGCGCGTAGCGTCTGGTACTGCGCCTTGCCGACGCGTTCGGCGTAGCGGTCTTCGAGCCAGGTCTGCACCTTGTAGCTGTTGACATCCACCGGGCCGGGCGCCTCGTCCGGCGCCAGCTTGATCCCCATGACGATCGCCACTTCACGGCGCAGCGCCTGCTCCTGCAACGCGCGCCGGTCGGCCAGCGGGTCGAAGCCCGGTTCGAGACTGAGCGTCAGCGCGGGCCGTTTGTCCATGGCCTCGGCCAGCGTTTTGAGTTTCTCCTGTTCCGGCGGCAACAGCACGCCGCTGCCGGGCTCGAAGCTGACGCCATCGAGCTTGTCGGCATTGACGCCCAGCAGCTTGCCCAAGGCACGGAAAGGCGCGGTCACCAGCTTGGTCAGCACGTTGACGATCGCTTTCCAGATGATTCTGCCGTAGCTGAATTTCGGGTCGTCGAGGCTGCCGGATATGGGCAGGTCGAGGTCGATGATGCCATTGCTGTCTTCCAGCAGGGCGATGGCCAGGTCGAGCGGCAGATGCTTGACGTCGGGGCCCTCGACCCGCTCACCCAGCTTGATCCTGTTGATGACGAACTTGTTTTCCCCCGCCAGCTGGCGCTGCTTGACCTTGTATTCGAGGTCGACCGAGAGCGTGCCGGACTCGATGCGACGGCCGGCGAACTTGCCCGAATACGGCGTCAGGTTGGCCATTTGCAGATTGTGGAAGGCGAGCGTGACATCGGTGAACTCGGTCGCCTTGAACGGTTGCAGCGAGCCGCGGATCCGCGCCGAACCGAACTCGTCGACCTTGCCGTCGAGCTCCAGCTGCGCCACGGTTGCGGGGTCGTTGGACACCCCGTTGATCACGCCGGACAGGGTGTGCATCAGGGTGCCGAATTTGGGCGTCAGCGAAAGATCGGCGAAATCCAGCTTGCCGTTGTCGACGCGGACCTGCGCGATATCCAGCGGAAACGCCGGGGGGGCGGATGGAACCGAAGCCGTTTGCGCCGGGGCGGGCGAGCGGGCCGCTGGCGCCGCATCGTCCGGCGTCTCCGCGCGCTCTGCCCCGGCCTGAGCCGCCGCTGACGGCGCCGGCTGGACGGGCTGATCGCGCATCAGCGTCTGGATATTGCGCCGGCCGTCTTCGTGGATCAGGATTTTGGCGAACGGCTCGGTTGCGCGCAGCATGGTCATGCGTACCCGGTTGGGATGCAGCCCCACCTGCAGGTCGTCGCTCGCCAGGCGTTTCCAGCCGAGGAAGGACGCGCCGCTCAGTTCTTCGGTGATGTCGAGCCGGTCGACGCTGAAGCCCCCCTTGAACGCAAGCGTCAGCGGCTTGCCCTTGGCCGCCGCCAGTTTCAGCCGGCCGGCGGTGTTCGCCGTGCCGCGGTTGAGGTTCAGCCGCACGAGGGTGTTGATATAGGGTGCAAACGGTGTCAGCGACAAACCGGCCAGCTTGAGTTTCAGCTCGCCCGTCAGCGGCGCGGGCGCCAGCGTGCCGCTGGCATCGAAACGCCCGCCCTGCTTGACGGCAAACCCGGCCTCGACCGGCAGCGGGCGCGCCTGATCCAGACTCAGTCCGGCCAATCTGACGAAACCATCGGCGAGATCGAGCCTGACCGGGCGAATCGTGGTGTGGTCGGTGAATCCAACAGCAACGCCTTCGAGTGAAAACCGCGCCAGCGCAAGCTGCAGCGGCGGGGCTTGCGCATCCTGGGATGCAGGCGCGGCCGTACCCGGGCCTTTCTGCAGAATGCGCGCCCAGTTGAGCGTCGCGTCCTTGTCCCGCGTCACCTCGGTCGTCAGCCCCGACAGCGTCAGCGCGTCGATGTCGAGACGCCTGTCGGCCAGCGCCATGCGCGCATTGTCGAGTTCGGCACGCGCCAGCTTCGCCACCGGCGCATCGCCCGAACGCAGTTCGACCGGGCCCAGCGTCGCCTTGACCGGGCCGACCGTCAGCGCAGCCGTGGCGCCGATTTCTCCCGCCACGGCGGCGCTCAGGTCGAAGCGGCCGACATGGGCGGTCAGCGGCTGCGCGAACGTCTGGTCGGTGAGTTGCGCCGTCCACCCGTCCAGCGCGATTTCGCGCACCGCGAGCTTCCATGGTGCTGTGGCGGCGGCGGGCGGCGGGGCCGCCGCAGGCGCAGCTACAGGTGCACTGACGGGGGCGAACAGGGTCTGCCAATCCAGCACGCCTGCCGCGTTGCGGGTTGCCACGATCTGCGCGCCGCTCAGGCGCACACTTTCTACATCGATGCTGCGGCGCAACAGGTCGGCATTCGCATGGTTCACGCTCGCCTCGCGCAATTGCAGCACAGGTGCGCCGCCGCCTTTCGGTGCGACGACCAGATCATTCACCCGCAGGTTGGCGCCCTGCACCTGCAGCGAGGGCAGGTCCTCGCCCGCTTTCGTCCGCACCATGGCGAACTGGTAATTGAGCCCGGCGGCCAGTACGCCCGCAGGCAATTCAAAATTGCGCGGGCTCTTGATCACGTGCAGCAGCTTGCCCAGGCGCACGTTCTCCAGGCCGATCTGGCCGGCCGACGCCAGCGGGTTGAGGCCGACGTCGCCTTTCCATTTGAGCGTGCCGCCCTGCTCCGGCAGCTTCGCGGCAACCAGATAGTCGCCGCGGTCCTCGGGCAGGGTGGACAGGCCGTCGAGCTCGATACCAAGCGGTTCGAGCGAGACCTTGAACGGCGGGCCGCTGCGGTTGGCATCGGTGTAGTCGATGTCGCCGTCGACAATGCGGATGTGGTCGATCAACACGCGCGGGACGGTATCCGACGGCGGTTCCTTGTCTTCTTTCAGCTTGTCGAGCAGGTCCTGCCAGTTGAGCCGCCCGCCGGGTTGCACCCGCAGCGTGGCAGCCGGCCTGTCGAGCTGGATATCCTGGATACGCCAGGCCCAGCGGAACAGCCCGGTGGTGCCGAGATTGAGGTAAAGGCGCTCGAAACCGGCCAGCGGCGCGCCGTTTTTTTCTGCCAGTTTGAGGCCGGTCACGGTGGCTTCGAGGGTAAGCGGGTTGAACTCGACCCGCTGCGCGGAAAGCTGGCTGGCCAGCTTGTGCTCGCCCACCCAGGGGAGCAGCTTTTGCGCCAGCGGATTGACCAGGAAGAAGCCGAAAATCAGATAGGTGCCGAACAGCCCCGCAGCGATCAAAAACGGCAGGCTCAACGCAATTTTGACCACCCGTCCCCACATGCTGCGCTCCCCCTGTCGGCGATTTCCCGCACGCCCCGCAGGGTCTGTGCGGATAACTCAGTTTTTCTCCAGCGCCTCGCGAATCACCCGAAAAATCTCGCGAAAGGCTTTCGGCGGCTTGCTGCGCGCCGCTTCGTCGCGCGCATTGCGGATCAGCTGCCGCAAATGCGTGGCGTCGGCATCGGGGTGCGCATTGAGAAATAGGGTCAGTGCCTCATTGTCCGCAATCAGCTTGTCGCGCCACTTCTCAGCCTGGTGAAACTTGGCGTTTTCCGCCACCGACACGCCGTTGAACACATCGAGCTGGGCCTGGATCGGCGCCGGGTCGATGCCGCGCATCAGTTTGCCGATGTACTGCTTCTGCCGCCGCAGCGCGCCGTTCTGGGTGATTTTGCGGCAGTCGGCCACGGCGATACGCAAGGTTTCCGGCAGTTCGATGCGCTTGAACTGGGCTGCGGGCAGTTTGACCAGGATTTCCCCCAGATCCTGCAGGGCTTCGACATCGCGTTTTTGCTGGCTTTTGCTGGGCCCACTGTAGACCTCGTCGGGGTCGAATTCCAGCTCGGCATCGGGATCGATCAGGCGCACGGTGGGGCTTTCGGTTGCTGTTATGATCGCCATTGTAGTTTCCAGCCCAACAAAACGCCCAAAAAAACATCGCCGCCCCCCTTCCCTTTTCGCCTACACGCCATGTCCCGTTCCCATTTCAGCTACACCCGCGACCAGCTCATCAGCCTGTCCCAGACCGTCATCGAGCACGCGATGAAAAGCGGCGCCACCGCTGCCGACACCGAAATCTCCGAAGGCATCGGCCAGAACGTTTCGGTGCGCCAGGGCGAAATCGAAACCATCGAATACAACAAGGACAAGGGCGCGGGCGTCACGGTCTACGTCGGCCAGCGGCGCGGCCATGCGTCCACCTCCGACCTGTCCGAAGCCGCCCTCAAAAGCGCCGTCGACAAGGCGCTCACCATCGCCCGCTACACCGCCGAAGACGAAGCGGCCGGCCTGCCGGACGCCGACAAACTGGCACAAAACGTGCCCGACCTCGATCTCTATCACCCCTGGGCGCTGACGGTGGAAGAAGCCGCTGCGCGCGCGCAGGCCTGCGAGGCCGCCGCGCTGGCGGTCGACAAGCGCCTCACCAATTCCGAAGGCGCGGGCGTCTCCACCCACACCTCGCAGTTCATCTTTGCCAACAGCCTCGGCTTCTGCAACGGCTACGCCGGCTCGCGCCACGGCATCTCGGTCGCGGTGATCGGCGAAGACGCAAGCGGCATGCAGCGCGACTACTGGTACAGCAGCGCGCGCAACGGCAACGACCTCGACGCCCCCGAAATCGTCGGCCGCACCGCCGGCGAGCGCACCGTGCGGCGCCTCAACGGCCGCAAGCTCGACACCCGCACCTGCCCGGTCGTGTTCGAAGCGCAGATCGCCACCGGCTTGATCGGCAACTTTGTTGCCGCAGTGTCGGGCGGCAGCCTCTACCGCCAATCCTCCTTCCTGCTCGACAGCCTCGGCAAAACCGTCTTCGCGCCGCACATCAGCATCCGCGAAATGCCCTTCGTGCGCGGCGGCCTCGGCAGCGCGCCGTTCGACAGCGAAGGCGTTGCATGCCTGGAACGCGACGTGGTGAAAAACGGCGTGGTCGAAGGCTATTTCCTCTCCACCTATTCGGCGAAGAAACTCGGCATGGCGACGACGGGCAATGCCGGCGGCAGCCACAACCTCATCGTCTCCCACGGCGACCTCGATCTGGCCGGCCTGCTGCGCAAAATGGGCACCGGCCTGTTCGTCACCGAACTGCTCGGCCACGGCGCCAACATGGTCACCGGCGACTACTCGCGCGGCGCGGCGGGTTTCTGGGTGGAAAACGGCGAGATTCAGTACCCGGTCGAGGAAATCACCATCGCCGGCAACCTGGCCGAGATGTTCAAGGGCATTGTTGCGATCGGCAAGGATGTCGAGCGGCGCGGCAGCAAGCAGGTGGGGTCGATTTTGATTGACAGGATGACGCTGGCGGGGAATTGAACCAGCAGGGTTAAAGGTGTTGAGACAGGAGGCCAAACATGTCCAATAGTTTTTATTCCGTCAGGCGACTGCTATTTAACGTTAAACATCAGAATGGGAAGCGTTATGGAAACTGAAACCGACCTGCATCAACTCTCTAAGCTTGCCGACGCGCGTTTGAGCGTAGCGGAGAATTTGGGCTGGCCACTTGCTGCTCTTGCAGCAACATCTGTTTACCTGAAGTGGGAAAGCTGGTTACTCGCGCTTGGCGTTGCGGTCGCTGGCTACGTCTTGGCCACAATGAAATACCGCCGCGACGCGGCGAAAGCCGAGGACGAATATTTCCGAATCGCAGGACTTGGAAAATACGCTGTGCAAGAGAACTGAAACGGTCAGCCTCGCAATAAAAAGTAATACGAAGCTGGACCACCACCCTAGCAAACCATGCATCCGATCGGGCTCTCCATCCTCCTGCTCACCCTCAGCAATGTCTTCATGACATTCGCGTGGTACGCCCATCTCAAGGAGCTGAACCAGAAACCCTGGCTCGTCGCGGCGCTGATCAGCTGGGGCATCGCGTTCTTCGAGTACATGCTGCAGGTTCCGGGCAACCGCATCGGATTCACGGTGCTGTCGGTGGCCCAGCTCAAGATCCTGCAGGAAGTCATCACGCTCAGCGTGTTCGTGCCGTTCGCCTACTTCTATATGAAGGAACCACTGAAGCTCGATTACCTGTGGGCCGCTCTGTGCATCCTCGGCGCGGTGTATTTCGTGTTTCGCAGCAAGCTGGGCGCTGCATGACGCGCGCCATTCAACGCGCCCTCTTTGCACTGTTCGCCCTGCTGCTGCTCGCCGCGTGCGACCGCGCGCCGACCTTGCCCAAACTGGGTCCGCACGATGTCATTCTCGCTTTTGGCGACAGCCTCACTTACGGCACCGGCGCAGCCCCAAGCGAGGCCTACCCGGCGCAGCTGGTCGGCTTAACGCAACGCGCAGTGGTCAACGCCGGGGTGCCGGGCGAGACAACGGCCGAAGGCCTGAAGCGACTGCCGGCCCTGCTGGATGAACACCGCCCCAAGCTGGTGCTGCTGTGCCTCGGCGGCAACGACATGCTGCGGCGACTGCCCGAAGCCGAAACCGAAAACAATCTGCGCCTGATGCTGCAGACGCTGCGCGCCAGCGGCATCCAGGTGGTGCTGATCGGCGTGCCCGAGCCGAAGCTGTTCGGCGGTGCGCCGGACTTTTACGCGCAACTGGCGGAAGAATTCGAACTGCCCTACGACGGCGACACGCTCAACGCGGTGCTGAAGGACAACGCGCTCAAATCCGACCCCATCCACCCCAACGCCGCCGGTTATCAAACGATAGCCCGGCAGCTTGCCGACTTGCTGAAGGAATCCGGCGCCCTATGAAAACACTGCTCGCCCTGGCACGCGCGATCGACGCGCTCACCGAGCGCATCGGCGGACTCGTCATCTGGCTGGTGCTGGTCGCGACCCTGATCTCGGCAGGCAATGCGCTGGCACGCTGGGCTTTTGGCGCAAGCTCGAATGCCTGGCTGGAAGTCCAGTGGTATCTGTTCGGCGCGGTATTCCTGCTGGCGGCGGGCTACACGCTCAAGCACAACGGCCATGTGCGGATCGATATTTTCTACGGGCGGCTGAGCGCCCGGGGCCAGGCGCTGGTCGACCTCATCGGCGGACTGCTGTTTCTGCTGCCGATGGCCGGGCTGCTGGTCTGGCTAGCGTGGCCGATGTTCATGGACGCCTGGCGCTCACATGAAATGTCGCCCGACGCCGGCGGCCTGCTGCGCTGGCCGGTGAAGCTGCTGCTGCCGCTGGGCTTCGGTCTGCTGGCGCTGCAGGGCGTGGCCGAAATCATCAAGCGCATCGGCGTGCTGACCGGTGCGCTGACGCTGCCCGCCGAAGCCCCTGCGGAGGAGGTGTGATGGAGAACCTTGCTCCGTTCATGTTCCTCGGCCTGGTGTTTTTTCTGCTGCTCGGCTATCCGGTGGCGTTCGCGCTCGCCGCCAACGGCCTGCTGTTCGCCGGAATCGGGCTGGCCAGCGGCGTGATCGATTTCTCGCTGATGCAGGCGCTGCCCGAGCGCGTCTACGGCATCGTCGCCAACCCGACCTTGCTGGCGATTCCCTTCTTCGCGCTGATGGGGCTGATCCTCGAACGCTCGGGCATGGCCGAAGACCTGCTCGACACCATCGGCCAGCTGTTCGGCGCGGTACGCGGCGGCCTGGCCTACGCGGTGATCCTGGTCGGCGCGCTGCTCGCCGCCACCACCGGCGTGGTCGCCGCGTCGGTGATCGCGATGGGGCTGATTTCGCTGCCGGTAATGCTGCGCTACGGCTACGACAAGCGGCTGGCGTCCGGCGTCATCGCCGCCTCGGGCACACTGGCGCAGATCATCCCGCCCTCGCTGGTGTTGATCGTGCTGGCCGATCAGTTGGGCGCGTCGGTGGGCGACATGTACAAGGGCGCGCTGTTGCCCGGGATGGCGCTGGTCGGCCTGTATCTGCTCTACGTATTCGTCCTCACCCTGGTCCGCCCCGCTGCCGCGCCGGCGATGCCCGCCAGCGCGCGCACCCTGCACGGGTCGGCACTGCTGCTGCGCGTGCTGACCACGCTGGTGCCGCCGCTGGTGCTGATCTTCCTGGTGCTTGGCACCATCTTCCTCGGCGTCGCCACCCCCACCGAAGGCGGTGCAATGGGCGCGGCCGGCGCGCTGCTGCTGGCGCTGGTGCGCGGCCGGCTGACCCGGCTGCAGCTGACGCAGGCAGTCGACAGCACCACCAAACTCACCACCTTCGTCATTTTCATCCTCATCGGCTCGACGATCTTCACCCTGGCCTTTCGCGGCCTCAGTGGCGACCTCTGGGTCGAGCATCTGTTCAACCAGTTGCCCGGCGGCGTGCTCGGCTTCCTCGTCGTGGTCAACCTGATGGTGTTCGTGCTGGCGTTCTTTCTCGATTTTTTCGAGATCGCCTTCATCGCCGTGCCGCTGCTGGCCCCAGTCGCCGCCAAGCTCGGCATCGACCCGATCTGGTTCGGCGTGATGCTCGCGGTCAACATGCAGACCGCGTTCATGCACCCGCCATTCGGCTTCGCGCTGTTCTACCTGAAGAGCGTGGCGCCCAAATCCATTCGCACCAGCGATATCTACTGGGGGGCGATCCCCTTTCTCGTCATCCAGCTCATCATGGTCGCGACCGTGCTCGCCTTCCCGCAGATCGTGCTGCGCGACGCCCCGCCCGAGGCCAGCAGCGTCACCGACATTCCGATCGAGGTCGATCCTGCTGCGGGTTACCTGCCGGCTGAATGGCGCTGAATCGATCCGGCCGGTCACCTGTTAGAATGCTGCCCCGAGTCCAATTTCCTATTTAAAATCATGTCCGAACTCATTATCGAAGACCTCGTCGTCGGCACCGGCGACACCGCAACCGCAGGCCAGACCGTGGTCGTGCATTACACCGGCTGGCTCACCAACGGCACCAAGTTCGATTCCAGCCTCGACCGCAACGATCCCTTTGACTTCAAACTCGGCATGGGCCGCGTCATCGCCGGCTGGGACCAGGGCGTGGCCGGCATGCAGGTAGGCGGCAAGCGCAAGCTCACCATCCCGCCGCATCTGGGCTACGGCGAACGCGGCGCAGGCGGCGTGATTCCGCCGAACGCGACGCTGGTGTTCGACGTGGAACTGCTGGCCGTACGCTAAGTCGAATCAGCAGCCCGCCTTGTCGCAAGGCGGACAGGAGGCCAGGCAGGGAATAACCCTCCTGGCCTCCTGTCTTTTCTGCCCCGCCTGACCGGTAAAATCGCTCCATGACACCCGCTCTGTTCTCCCACCGCAAGCACTGGGCCGCCCGCTTCGGCACCGCGCCCTTCCTGCCGATGTCGCGCGCCGAAATGACCACGCTCGGCTGGGATGCGTGCGACATCATTCTGGTGACGGGCGACGCCTATATCGACCATCCCAGCTTCGGCATGGCGCTGGTCGGACGGCTGCTGGAGGCGCAGGGCTATCGCGTCGGCATCATTGCGCAGCCCGACTGGCATTCGGCCGAGGCCTTCCGCGCACTGGGACAGCCGACGCTGTATTTCGGCGTGACGGCGGGCAACATGGACTCGATGGTCAACCGCTACACCTCCGATCGCAAATCCCGCTCCGACGATGCCTATACCCCGCATGGCGCGCCCAACAAGCGCCCCGACCGCGCGGTCACGGTCTACGCCCAACGCTGCCGCGAGGCCTTTCCCGGCACCCCGGTGATCATCGGTTCGATCGAAGCGAGCCTGCGCCGCATCGCCCACTACGACTACTGGTCGGACACGGTGCGCCGCTCGGTGCTGCCGGACTCCAAGGCCGACCTGCTGATTTTCGGCAACGCCGAGCGCGCTCTGCTGGAGGTCACCGAACGCCTGGCCAAAGGTGAAAAGATCGCCGACATCCGCGATGTGCGCGGCACCGGTTTCATGGTGGGACGCGAGTGGAAACCCGCCGACAACTGGCTGGAAGTGTTGTCCACCGAACTCGACACGCCGGGCGCCATCGATGCCCACGTCGATCCGTATGCCATGACGCCCAGCGGCCCGACCGCGCAAACACCGGAAGGCACCGCCCCGGTTCGCATCGTGCCGAGGGCCGAGCGGCTCGCGGCCAAACAGGACGTGCGCGAGCGCACCGTGATCCGCCTGCCCGATTACGACCAGGTCAAAAACAACCCGTCGTTTTACGCGCACGCCTCGCGCGTGCTCCACCTCGAATCGAATCCGGGCAACGCCCGCGCGCTGCGGCAGGCGCACGGCGAACGCGACGTCTGGCTCAACCCGCCGCCGATTCCGCTGTCGACCCCCGACATGGACGGCGTCTACGACCTGCCCTACGCGCGCGCGCCGCACCCGAGCTACGGCGACGCCAAGATTCCGGCGTGGGAAATGATCCGCTTCTCGGTCAACATCATGCGCGGCTGCTTCGGCGGCTGCACCTTCTGCTCGATCACCGAGCACGAGGGCCGCATCATCCAGAGCCGCAGCGAAGATTCGGTGATCAAGGAAATCGAGGCGATCCGCGACAAGACGCCCGGCTTCACCGGCGTCATTTCCGACCTCGGCGGGCCGACCGCCAACATGTACCGCATGGCGTGCAAGTCGGAAAAAATCGAGAAGGCCTGCCGCCGGCTGAGCTGCGTGTTTCCCGACATCTGCGACAACCTCAACACCGACCACACGCCGCTGATCCACATGTACCGCCGCGCCCGCACGCTGCCAGGGATCAAGAAAATCCTGATCAGCTCGGGCCTGCGCTACGACCTCGCGGTGCGTTCGCCCGAATACATCAAGGAACTGGTGCAGCACCACGTCGGCGGCTATCTCAAGATCGCCCCCGAGCACACCGAAGCCGGCCCGCTGTCGAAAATGATGAAGCCCGGCATGGGCGCATACGACCGCTTCAAGACCCTGTTCGAAGCCGCCTCGAAATCCGTCGGCAAGAAGCAGTACCTGATCCCCTACTTCATCGCTGCCCATCCAGGCACCACGCTGGAAGACATGCTGAATCTGGCGCTGTGGCTCAAAAAGCACGACTTCCGCCTGGATCAGGTGCAGACCTTTCTGCCGACGCCGATGGCGCTGGCGACGACCATGTACCACACCGAAAAGAACCCGCTCAAGAAGGTGCTGGGCGGCAAGGGCGAAGCGGTCGACGTCGTCAAGCAAGGCCGTATCCGCCGCCTGCACAAGGCCTTCCTGCGCTATCACGACGCCGAGAACTGGCCGATGCTGCGCGAGGCGCTGAAGGAAATGGGACGCGAGGACCTGATCGGCAACAGCAAGAAGCACCTGATCCCGCTGTTCCAGCCCGCCGGCACCGGCAAGCGCCCCGAAGGCGCGCGCATCCTGCGCGACGTGCCGGTCAAGGGCGAGCCGCGCGTCGCGCCCCCCGCCTCGCGCGGCCGCCCGCCGCAAGTCCCCAAACATCCCCTGAGTCAGCGCCGCGGAGGCGGAAAAGGCCGTCCATCATGAATTCAAGCGTTCATCACGCCGAGCGCGAAGTCCTGCGCGCCAAGCTCGTCCTCGAAACCGCCCGGCTCGGCTGGAAAGAACTCGAACGCCACTTCGCGCGCGGCGACGTGATCCGGGTCGCCGTGGGCACCGACCTGATCGACGCCGCGCTGCTGATTGCCGAAAACGATACGGCCGCGGCCCAGGCCTGGCTCGCCGATGGCCACATCGCCCGCGCAGAAATGCATGACGCCGAGGACTGGCATGCGCGGCAGCCGCAATTCTGGGCCGTGGTGGTGGCGCCGTGGGTGCTGGTGCAGGAAGTGCTGAAGGAACTGGATTCGGCGTAAAAAAGCAGGAACGGCCGCTCAGCGTTATAGCCATGACGGCCATCGTGCCCCGGAACCGGGGTTAGCTCAGGTTCCGTCCCCGGTTGTTCACTCTCCCGGATTAGGGGTGCAGTCCTTTAATTCCTCCTTTATCCACGCGATAAAGACTTTGGTGCGCGCCGGCAGCAGCCGTGCATGCGGATAGATCACATGAATGGGCTGCGGGGGCGGTTCGAATGGTTCGAGCACGATTTGCAGACGCTTCTTCTCGATGTGATGCGCAACCTGATAAGAGATGAACATGCCGAACCCAAGCCCGGCCAGGCAGGCGTCGGCTGCCGGGGCGACCTGATTGAACTCGAGGTTGCCGGTCACAGGCACGGAGAACTGCCTGCCGCCTTCGTAAAATATCCAGCCCGGACCCATGCCGCCTGAGAACTTCACGCAGTTGGCTTTGAGCAGGTCCCGTGGGTGTTCGGGTACGCCACGCCGGCTGAGATAGTCCGGGCTGGCGACGACCATGCGGCGAACGCTGCCCAGGGGCTGCGCAACCAGGGACGAATCCTCCAGCGCGCCGATGCGTATCCCCACGTCGATATTTTCTTCCAGCAGGTTGACCACGCGATCCAGCAGCATGAGATTGACGCGCACCTTGCTGTATTGCTGCACAAAGCGCGTCACGGCAGGCGCGACATAGATCTGCCCGAACAACACGGGCGCGGTGATGGTGAGTTGGCCGCTGGGCTCGACTGCGTCCGTGGTCAAGGCCGATTCGGCATCCTTGACGGCCGCCAGCAACTGGCGGCAGCTTTCGATGTAGTGACGACCTTCTTCGGTGAGCGAGATGCGTCGTGTGGTGCGGTTGAACAGGCGGACGCCCAAATGGGCTTCCAGTGCCGCCAGCGTACGCACGACGGCGGGGGGCGACGAATCCAGCGCCGCGGCAGCAGCCGTCAGGCTGCCTTCATCGGCAATGCTGACAACGGTTTGCATGGCCTTGAGTTTGTCCATGCGCCAATTATTCCACTTAGTGGATCAGTCATGTTCGGAACACGCCATTTATTCATCAAGTGGCGGTGATCACAATGCATCCGGACACTTTCCCCATTTCAAAAAGGAGTTGATTGTGAATACCGCTGCCGTTTTTCCTGCACGCCCCATCAAGCTTCACCGCTTCTTTCTCTCCGGCCACAGCCATCGTGTCGAGCTGTTTCTGTCGCTGCTCAAGCTGCCCTATGAGCTGGTGGACGTGGATCTCGCAGCCAACGCACACAAGCAACCCGCGTTTCTGGCCATGAACGCGTTTGGCCAGGTTCCGGTGATCCAGGATGGCGAGATCACCCTGGCCGACTCCAATGCGATCCTGGTGTATCTGGCGGGCAAATATGACGCTGGCCAATGGCTCCCGCGTGATCCGGCCGCTGCCGCCGCCGTGCAACGCTGGCTGTCGGTAGCGGCCGGGCAGGTCGCATCTGGCCCAGCAACGGCACGACGGGCGACGCTGTTCAAGGCTCCCGTCAATGCCGAAGAAGCCATTGCGCAAACCCATGCGCTGTTTGCCGTGATGGAAGCCGAACTGAACATCTCGCCCTTTCTGGCGGGCAACACACCGACCATCGCGGACATCGCCAACTACAGCTACATTGCCCACGCACCTGAAGGCAATGTCTCGCTTGAGCCCTATCCCAATCTGCGCAGCTGGCTGAAACGGATCGAGGCGTTGTCGGGATTCGTCCCCATGGCGAGTTCCAGGGTTGGGTTGGCTGCCTGAAATGAAATCGCCTGAGGAACCACCGGTGTTTCACCCGGGCGAATGCCGGGTGCAGGCGCGCGTGGGGGTGCGTGATCGCATGGCGGCAATCGGAGAGAACGCGATACGCACGTCCATGCCCGAACAACAGCGGACGTTTTTCGCCCAGCTGCCGTTCGTCATGGTGGGCAGCATGGATGCCGAGGGACAGCCCTGGGCATCCGTACTGCCTAACCCGCCGGGATTCATAAGCAGCCCCGATGCACGCCATCTTCTGATTCGCGCCCGGCCCGCCGTCTTCGATCCTCTACGCGAGACGCTTGCCACCGGCGCGCCCATTGCCCTGCTGGGAATAGAGCAGGCTACGCGTCGCCGTAACCGCATGAACGGCCGCGTCGAACGCATGGACGATGACGGCTTTCTGGTCGGCGTACAGCAAAGCTTCGGGAACTGCCCAAAATATATCCAGGCACGCCAGGTCGAATACCAGGCTATCGAAAGCCCCGGCGCTGTTCATTCCGCCACAGTCCATTTCGCCACGGCGCTGAATGAAGCGACCCGGCAAATCGTCGCGCGCGCGGACACCCTGTTTATCGCCACCGCCCACCCCGGCGCCCACCATGGAACCGCGCGATCACACGGGGTGGACGTGTCGCACCGTGGAGGCGAGCCCGGTTTTGTGCGCGCAGAGGGCGACGACACCTTGATCCTCCCCGATTTCGCCGGCAACCGCTTCTTCAATACGCTCGGCAACATCATGCTGAACCCGCGCGCGGGCCTGCTCTTCATCGATTTCGAAACCGGCGACCTGCTCTACATTGCGGCTGACGCACAGATTATTTTCGACAGCCCTGAAATGGATGCTTTTGCTGGGGCGGAACGCCTGCTGCGATTCGGGATACGGCACGTCAGGCAAGTTGTCGGCGCGCTGCCCCTGCGCTGGATTGGTGAAGTGCAAATATCGCCTTTTCTGGCGAACACAGGAGACTGGGTGACGACTTGAACGCGCCCCAGCCTGAAGCGACAAAGCCCGCGAATGCGGGCTTTGTCGTAGGCGCTAAACCGCTCACGCAGTCAGGCTGTCCTTCACCCGTAGCAGACGGGCGCGTGCCTCGGTGGCGACGCCGTGCACGGCGGAGTTGCTCACCAGCTTGACCATGATGCCGGGGTCGAGGAAGGACACCGTCACCTTGCCGTCGGCTTCCTCGCGCACCACCACATTGCACGGCAGCAGCATGCCGACATCGAGCTCGGCCGTGATGGCCTGATGCGCCAGCGGCGGGTTGCAGGCGCCGAGGATGCGGTAGGGGCGCAAGTTGACATCGAGCTTGGCTTTCATGGTGGCCTGCACGTCGATGTCGGTCAGCACGCCGAAGCCTTCCGTTTTGAGGGCGGCGGTGACCTTGTCCACGGCTGCGTCGAAGGGGCCGTTGATCTGGGTGTCGAATCCGTATTCGCTCATGGTTTGACTCCTGATGGGGGAAGTTGAGGCGGACAGTTTACCAGCCGCTCCGGCAGGAAAATCCACACCCGTGGAGCGGAATACGGGGCATGCCCACATTTTCCCGGCGTCCTGCCAATACGGGTAAATGGGAGTTTGATAGTATGCCAAGGCTTTCAAGCGCTGGTTCCGGGCGCGCTTCCCGGAATGAATGCGTCCCGTCCAAACCCATACGGAAACAATCCATGAACCCATCCAAACTCAAGCAGCCTGTTCTGGCCATCACCCTTGCCGGCCTCGCGTTCACCGCGCTGCCGGTTGCCGCCGAGTCGTCCGCAAGCACCCCCTGGGCATTCACCGTGACGCCCTACCTGTGGCTGCCAACCATCAACGGCTCGCTGAAATACGACCTGCCGAGCTTCAATACCAACGCCGAAGTGGAAACCGGCCCCAACGACTATTTGAGCCATCTCGAATTCGCCCTGATGATCAGCGGCGAAGCGCGCAAGGACAAGTGGTCGATTTTTACCGATTTGATCTACCTCGATTTCGGCGACGAGAACAGCCGGGTCAAAACAGTCGGCGGAAGCCATGTCAGTGCCACGGTCGACCTCGGCACGCAGTCTTCCATCACCGGCGGGGTCTGGACCCTGGTCGGCGGTTATGCGGCGGTGCAGAGCCCTCAGGCCACGCTCGACGTCATTGGCGGTTTTCGCTACCTGAGCCTCGAAGCCTCGACTGACTGGACGCTGTCCGGCCCCATCGGCCTGCTTCCACCGGCCGGGGGCGTTTCGGATAAGGAAGATCTGTGGGACGCCGTCGTCGGCGTGCGCGGACGGGTGAAGCTCGGTGAAAACAGCCACTGGTCGATGCCGTATTACGCCGACGCCGGCGCCGGCTCTTCCGCCTTGACCTGGCAGGCGATGGTGGGCGTGGCGTACAGCTGGAACTGGGGCGATGTCGGCCTGGTTTACCGTCACCTGAGCTACGACATGGAAGGCGACAAACTGCTGCAGGATGTCGAGTTCAGCGGTCCCGCACTGGGCGCGGCGTTCCACTTCTAAGCCTTCCGGCGGTCGCATGACCGCCGACCCACCCTGCTTGCGTTTCAGAGCGACCGCGTTTAGTCAGTCGTCTTCCACTATCGGGTCGACAGGCAGCAGCCCGTCCAGCGCCCTCCGCATGTTGCGCCAGTGCGAGCCTTCCCAGTACACGCGCCCGCACCCATCGCACAGGCTGAAGCGCTCGTAATGGGCCCGCACCCGGGGCGGCAAACGATCCAGCACGCTGGCCTTGTCGACCGGACGCAGCGGCATATTGCAGTGCAGGCAGCGGGTAAAGGGCCGTGCGCTGCGCGTGAGGTCGAGCCGCTCGACTACCTCGCGCAACTGCGCCTCTGATTTCAACGCATGCACATAACAGCCATGCGTCACCGCCCGCCGCTTGAGCAACTCGCGATCGCGCGTCAGCACAATGCGGCCGTCCCGTTCGGCAATCACCACGATTTCGTCATCGTCAAAATGGTTGTCGTACAGCGTGTCGTACCCCAGCATGCGCAGCATGTGGGCCAGGCCGCCCAAATGCGCGTCGGCCACGAAGCGCGGCTGCCGCAGGGGCTGTTCGCGCACCCGCAGCAGCGGCGTCACGTCCATCGCCTCGAAGCGGGGATATACCGCCACCCGGTCGCCGTCCTGCAACAGATAACTGAACCCCACCGATTCGCCGTTGACCAGGATCAGTTCAACCTCGGTGTGCGGCACGCCCAGCGCCTCGATCATGTGCTTGGTCGTCGCCGCCTGCGCGCACGGCACGGTGAATTCCTGCTTGCGCCGTTTCGGTGCCAGAAAGTCATTCAGTTCTTCATAGAAGCGGAAGGTGGCGGTGACCATATGCGAGCTATTGTCGCCATTTGCATGCCTCCGGAAAACCCGCCAGTTCGCCCATGATTCGACATGGAATTACAGTTGTGAAAACGCCACCTGAACGGTGGCGTTTTCCTGATCCCAAAAAATCAGTGCTGGGTTTTTTCCGGCTTGCCTGATTTGGGTGGGGTGATGAACGATCCCACCGGAACCACGACCTGTTTCGGCTTTTTGGGTTTCTTGGCTTCCTTGTTTCCGCGTACCTGACCTTTTGCCATGCTCATTCTCCTTGCAACGGCTACAGAAGTGCTGGTCTGTGCATAGATAACCGCACACACAACACAGGCTGATCATAGGCCGATGCGCAAGAATAGGTGCCTTACTGTCCACGCGGTCGGAAACGACCATCAATCCGTCTAAATCCGGCTCGCCGTCTGCCGCATCACGTTGGCCGCCAGACGCATCGCTTGTTTGACCGGCAGCGGCAACGGCGCGCCGCCGTGGTCGACAGCGGTCTGCGCGTGCTTGATCTCGTCGGTCTTCATCTGCTCGACAACCGCACGGCTCTTCGCGTCGGCTTCCGGCAACTGCTGCAGGTGGCCGTCGAGGTGCGCCTCGACCTGGCGTTCGGTTTCGGCCAGGAAACCGAGGTTCCATTTGTCGCCCAGCAGGCCAGCGACGACGCCCATGCCAAACGCGCCGCCGAACCACAGCGGGTTGAGCAGGCTCTTGCGGCCTCCGAGTTCGTTGATGCGCTGTTCGCACCAGGCGAGGTGGTCGGTTTCCTCGCGCGCGGCCTGTTCGAGTTCGCCGCGCACTTTTTCATTTTTCGCGGTGAGCGCCTGCCCGGCGTAGAGCGCCTGGGCGCAGACTTCACCGACGTGATTGACGCGCATGAGCGCGGCGGCGTGGGCCTTTTCGGCTTCGCTCATTTCCGCTTCGGGCGCTGCGGCTGCAGGATAGGGCCGGCTGGCATGCGGCGTGGCGAAGACGGTGCGCAGTCCGAGGTCGAAGGTGGTGATGAAACGGTCGAGTGGATTCATGGCTATTTCACGTAATAGTTGAAATTGGAGTATGCCGCCTCGTTGACCTTGAACCACTGGAACTCGGTATCGCGGAATTTCTTCCATGGGCGGTAGATGGCCGCGAAGTCGGGATTGATTTTCGCTTCTTCCTCATACAGCTCGAAGGTGGCGCGGCGCGCAGCCAGCATCACGTCCTTGGGGTAGGGGTGCAGCTTGACTCCCTGCCCCACCAGCCGCAGCAGCGCGGGCGGGTTTTTGGCATCGTACTGGGCCAGCATCAGCTGGTTGGCCTCGGCAGTGGCCACTTCGAAGGCCTGGCGATACGCCTCGGGCAAGGCCTGCCACGCCGTCTGGTTCACATAAAAACTCAGTTGCGGACCGCCCTCCCACCAGCCGGGATAGTAGTAGTGCTTGGCGATTTTGTGGAAGCCGAGCTTTTCGTCGTCGTACGGCCCCACCCATTCCGCCGCGTCAAGCGCGCCACGCTCCAGCGCAGGATAAATGTCGCCGCCGGGCAGGGTTTGCGGCACCGCGCCGAGGCGGGCCATGACCTTGCCGCCTAGCCCCGGGATACGCATTTTCAGTCCCTGCAGGTCGGCCAGCGAGTTGATCTCCTTGCGAAACCAGCCGCCCATCTGGGTGCCGGTGTTGCCGCCGGGAAATTGCAGCACGCCGTATTTCGCGTACAGCTTGCGCAGCAGTTCGAGGCCGCCGCCGGCGTACATCCACGCATTCTGCTGACGGGCCGTGAGGCCGAACGGTACGGCCGTATCGAATGCCAGCGCCAGATTCTTGCCCACGTAGTAATAGCCCGCCGAGTGGCCACATTCGGCGGTGCCGTTGCCCACCGCGTCGAGCACCTGCAGGCCGGGCACCAGATCGCCGCCCGCAAACACGCGAATCTGGAACTTGCCCCCGGTCAGGGCCGCCACGCGCCTGGACAGGGTTTCGGCCGCGCCATAAATGGTGTCCAGGCTTTTGGGGAAGCTCGATGCCAGACGCCAGCGAACGGCCGGTAGCGAGCCGGATTCAGCAACCGCGGCCTGTGCTGTGCCCAGCGGCAGCAAGGCGGCGGTGCCCGCCAGGAAATCACGGCGATTGAAACGCATGGACACTCCGGTCACGGTTAACAGGGAAACTGGGGAACAGGATGCAAAGGTCTAGAATTATAAAGATACCTTCACGATCCATACCGAATGCCTTTCAATATCCGACTTGCCCTGGGACTGGGTGGCGTGCCGCCCCACGACAATTCCCGCGCCTATCAGTGGGAAAAGCGCCTGCATTGGCCCATGCTGATCGTGACCTTGCTGGCCCTGCCTGCGTTTTATCTGGGCGAACTGGCGGCCGAGCCGGATTTGCAATGGCTTGGCCGCATGCTGGATCGCGCAGTGCTGCTGGCGTTTTCGGTCGAACTGCTGCTGATGCTAAATGTCACCACCCAGCGCACGCGCTATCTGCTGCACAACTGGCTATCGCTCGCCATTATTGCCGCCACCGCCTTGTCGCTGCTGATTGCACACCTGCCCGGAGAATTATCAGCGCTGTTGCGGCTGCTGCGCATTGCGCTCGCCGGACTGCTGATCGCGCGACTGGCGCACCAGATGCGCTCGATCACGCCCGGCTCAACGCCCTATATCCTGGTGCTCGGTTTTGGCCTGATGCTGTTATCCGGCGCAGGGTTCTACTGGATGGAACCGACCGTGCACAGCTATTGGGACGGCGTCTGGTTGGCGTTCACCAGCGGGCTCACGGTGGGTTACGGCGACCTCACCCCCACCACCCATGCAGCCCGGCTGTTTGCCAGCGTGGTCATCGTGCTGACCTACGGCATGATGTCGCTGGTCACCGCTTCGCTCGCCGCCTTTTTTGTCGGGCAGGAAGAACGGCGCATGCGGCTGGAAATGCATCATGACCTGAAGGCTTTGCGCCAGGAGATTGCCTACTTGCGCGAGCGTTTGGAACAGCCCCCCGCAAAGTCGAAGGCTGACGAAATACCAGGCAGCTGAACGGCTGTCACGCGTTCTCCGACGCGCTTTGCTAAAATGCCGGTTTTCGCGTTCCGGACTCCGCCATGTTTGCTCCTCTGCCCCTTTCCCAGACCGACCCCGACCTGTGGGCGGCGATTCAACAAGAAGATAAACGCCAGCAGGATCACATCGAGCTGATCGCGTCGGAAAACTACACCAGCCCGGCGGTGATGGAAGCGCAGGGCTCGCAGCTCACCAACAAGTACGCCGAAGGTTATCCGGGCAAGCGCTACTACGGCGGCTGCGAATACGTCGACATCGTCGAGCAGCTGGCCATCGACCGCGTCAAGGCGCTGTTCGGCGCCGAAGCTGCCAACGTGCAGCCGAACTCCGGCTCGCAGGCCAACCAGGCGGTATTCATGGCCTTCCTCAAACCCGGCGACACCATCATGGGCATGAGCCTCGCCGAAGGCGGCCACCTCACCCACGGCATGGCGCTCAACATGTCGGGCAAGTGGTTCAACGTCGTTGCGTATGGCCTGAACGAAGAACAGGCCATCGATTACGACAAGATGGAAGCGCTGGCCCGCGAGCACAAGCCCAAGCTCATCATCGCCGGCGCATCGGCCTACGCGCTGCGCATCGACTTCGAGCGCTTCGCGAAAATCGCCAAGGAAATCGGCGCGATCTTCATGGTCGACATGGCGCACTACGCCGGCCTGATCGCCGCGGGCGTCTATCCCAACCCGGTGCCGCACGCCGACGTCGTCACCTCGACCACCCACAAAACCCTGCGCGGCCCGCGCGGCGGCATCATCCTGATGAAGGCCGAGCACGAGAAGGCGATCAACAGCGCCATCTTCCCCGGCCTGCAGGGCGGCCCGCTGATGCACGTCATCGCCGGCAAGGCCACCGCGTTCAAGGAAGCATCGACCAAGGAATTCAAGCACTATCAGGAACAGGTCGCCGCCAACGCGCTGGTGATGTGCAAGGTGCTGATCGAGCGCGGGCTGGCCATCATTTCCGGCCGTACCGAGAGCCATGTGTTTCTGGTCGACCTGCGCGCCAAAAACCTGACCGGCAAGGAAGCCGAAGCCCTGCTCGGCAGCGCCCACATCACGGTCAACAAGAACTCCATTCCGAACGATCCGCAAAAGCCGTTCGTCACCAGCGGCATCCGCATCGGCACCCCGGCCATGACCACGCGCGGCTTCAAGGAACTCGAAGCCGAACAACTCGCCAACCTGATTGCCGACCTCCTCGACGCGCCAAACGACACCGCCGTGATCGCACGCGTCAAGGGCGAAGTGGCGAAGTTGACGGCGAAGTATCCGGTTTATGGGTGAATTTATGGGTGAACGGTAAGCGGGAAGCGGTGAACGGTTAACCCCGCTCACCGCTCACCGCTCACCGCTCACTGCTCACCGCCCCCCCAAAATGAAATGCCCTTTCTGCGGTTCCCTCGATACCCAGGTCATTGACTCCCGCGTCAACGAGGGGGGCGATGCAATCCGTCGCCGTCGCCGCTGTGCGCAGTGCGACAAGCGTTTTACCACCTGGGAAACCGCCGAGTTGCGGCCGCCGCAGATCGTCAAGAGCAACGGCATGCGGGCGGACTTCGACGAAGGCAAGCTGCGCGAAGGCTTTCGCCGCGCACTGCACAAGCGGCCGGTTTCGACCGAGCTGGTCGATGCGGCCGTCGATCGCATCCGCCAGCGCCTGCTGACCCTGGGCGAGCGCGAAGTGCCTGCGCGCGAAATCGGCGAACTGGTGATGCAGGAACTCAAAAAGCTCGACAAGATCGCCTACATCCGCTTTGCCTCGGTCTACAAAAGCTTTCAGGACCCGGACGACTTTCGCGAGATGCTGCAGGATCTGGAGCGCAGCCCACCGCACGGTGTGGGCGACTTGTTCGAATAACCCCTCGCAGGCTCGCCCAACCCAGGCGACAATCAGGCATGGCCGCGATCGGGCTTGGCGGCGATCGGGCCTGTACAGCAGGCACCCGAGCCATCCGCGACCGCTGTCCGGACGGCTCGACTTTTTTCATCCGGCGCGTCGATAATCCGGCTATTCCGTTTCTGGCTGCTGCCCACTCCCAACCATGCGTTTCTCTGCTGCCGACCACGCCCACATGGCGCGCGCGCTGCAACTCGCCGCGTACGGGCTGGCCACCACCAGCCCCAACCCGCGCGTCGGCTGCGTCATCGTCAAGGATGGGAAAATCGTCGGCGAGGGCTGGCATCAGCGCACCGGCACGCCGCATGCCGAAGTACATGCGCTCCAGGCGGCAGGCGACGCCGCACGCGGCGCAACGGCCTACGTCACACTCGAACCCTGTTCCCATCACGGCCGCACCCCGCCCTGCGCCGAATCGCTCATCCGCGCCGGCGTGGCGCGCGTGGTGGCGGCGATGACCGATCCCAACCCGCTGGTTGCGGGCGGCGGCATCGACATGCTGACGCTGGCCGGCATCGAAGCCGAGGTCGGATTGATGGAAGCCGAGGCGCGCGCGCTCAATCCCGGCTTCATTTCGCGCATGACACGGCAGCGTCCGTGGGTGCGACTGAAAACCGCATCGACGCTGGACGGCAAGACCGCCCTCGCCAACGGCCAGTCGCAATGGATTACCGGCGCGGCCGCGCGTGCCGACGTGCAACGCCTGCGTGCCCGCGCCTGCGCCATCCTCACCGGCAGCGGCACCGTGCTGGCCGACAATCCGCGCATGAACGTGCGCGACTTCGACATCGGCCGCCAGCCGCTGCGCGTGGTGGTCGATTCCGCCCTACGCACGCCGGCGGACGCAGCGATCCTGCCCGCGCTCATCGCCTGTCATCACGCCGATCCGGCTGCACGCACTGCGCTCGAACACGCCGGCGCAGAGGTGGTTGCGTTGCCCGCAGCAGACGGCCGCGTCGATCTGTCCGCTCTGCTGACATTGCTGGCACAACGCGGCGTCAACGAACTGCACGTCGAAGCGGGCGCCGGATTGAACGGCGCCTTGCTCGCCGCAGGTCTGATCGATGAGTGGGTGGCTTACCTCGCCCCCATGGCTGCAGGCGACAGCGCGCGCGGACTGTTCGACCATCCACCCTTGATGACGCTGGCAGAGGCTGCCCGCTTCCGCTTGAGCGACGTGCGTGCGGTCGGCAACGACCTGCGCCTGACGCTGCTGCCGCAATGAGCGACTTCAAAGACCACTTTTCTACCGCCTCCGAACGCTACGCCGCGTTCCGCCCCGACTACCCTGCCGAGCTGTATGCCTGGCTCGCCAGCCTCAGCGCTGAACGCAACCTGGCGTGGGACTGCGCCACGGGCAGCGGCCAGGCGGCGCTCGGTCTGGCGCCGCATTTCCAGTGCATCGTCGCCACCGACGCGTCGGCCGAACAGATACGCCACGCCGCACCACACGCCCGCATCGACTACCGCGTGGCGACCGCCGAAGCGAGCGGGCTGGCCGATGCCAGCGTCGATCTCGTCACCGTCGCGCAGGCCGCGCACTGGTTCGACCTGCCGCGCTTCCATGCCGAGGCGAAACGGGTGCTCAAGCGGAACGGCGTGATCGCGTTATGGGGTTACGGCCGCATGGTGCTGCCGGGCGAACTCGATGCACCCTTCCAGCGCTTCTACGCCGAGACCGTCGGGCCCTACTGGCCACCCGAGCGCGCGCTGATCGACGACGCTTACAAGAGCCTGCCGTTTCCGTTTGCGGAAATCGCTGCCCCCAACTTCGCGATCAAGGTCGAGTGGACCCTGCCACGCCTTGTCGCGTATCTCTCGACCTGGTCGGCGGTGAAGCGTTATCAGGGCACGCAGGGTCACGATCCGCTGCCGGCGCTGGCAGCCGAACTCGGACTGCTGTGGGGGACACCGGACGCCGCCTTGCGCCTGAGCTGGCCGCTATTCCTACGCGTCGGGCGCTGATAACTGAGCACGTAGGTTGGGCTGAAAAGCCCAATTGCATGAGTGATTGTCTGCCTATGTGCGATGGCCTGCGTTGGGCTTCATTTCATTCTGCCCAACCTACGTGCTGGCCTTCCTTGCCACAGGTGCCGCCACCCTGCTCGCGGCGATCGTCCTGTTCGGCGACGACTTGCTGCGGCAGCTGCGCCAGCGGACGCACACCCGCTGCCAGACGGTGTTGGAGCGTGCGATGAAAATGACTTCGTATTCGGAGGCGAGGCTCGCCATCACCTGGATCACGCGCGGGTTCGGCGAATGGGTGGCCTCCGTGGCGCCGATGGAGGTGGGGGACGACCCGCACGGGCTGTTCGCGCATGCAATGCGCTTCGATGACGCGCCCTACACAAACGGCTCACTTTGCCTGCTGACCCACCCGGTCGCCGTAAAGCGCAGACAGCAGATCGAGCCGCGTCACGATACCTATCAGGCGGCCGTCAGTTTCAATAACGGGGAGATGATTGATCCCGTGCTCCGAGAAAGTCAGGAAGGCTTCGGTAAGCGGGGTATCGACGCGAGCCGTGATAACCGGCGCACTCATGATGCGCTCGGCAGTGGATGGCGATTTGCGTTTGAAGGCGTCTTTCAGCCGGTGAATGAAGCTCTCGCAAATACGCCAGTCCACGGCATTGAGAAAATCCACGATGGTGACCATCCCTACCACCCTGCCATCCTGACCCAGGACCGGCACGCCGCGAATGCCGTGTTTTTTCATCTGTGCCCACAGCGCCCGCAGATCCGTATCCGCCTTCGTCGTCACGACATCATGCGTCATGATGTCGCCCAGGCTCATGCCGCCAAAGCCACGCTGGTGGGCGTGTAACGTGGCGAGGCCATAGATGCGGGTGAGGTCTTCGCCGCTGACGTCAATGTAACCGTCCATCTCACGCAGGGCAGTGCGCAGATCTTCCTGGTCAAAGCTCAGCTTGACCGGGGATGGGGTTTCATCTCCATGGTGCGCTTCCGTCTTGCTGTGGAGAACGATGTTGGCGGGATAGCGACGCCCCGGAATGAGGTTGTTGATTATCAGCGCCACCCCCAGCAGAACCACCACATTCACAAGAACCGGCATCAGCATGAAATGAAAGCCCAGCATATGGATTTTCTGATCGCCGATAACCGTCAACAAGGCAGTTGCGCCACCCGGTGGGTGCAGGCAGCGCAGGTAATACATGGCGCTGATGGACAGGCCGACAGCCAAGCCCGCCGCCAGATAGACATTGGGAATAGTCGTCGCGCAGCTAATGCCGACAAACGACGAAACCAGATGCCCGCCAGCGAAAGCCCAAGGCTGAGACAAGGGGCTATGCGGTGCGCCCAGCAATAGCACTGTGGAAGCCCCCATGGAGGCCAGCATGAAAGGGAGCGTGACGCCGCCGATATAACGCTGCGCAATCAGCGTGGTGAGAAAGATGGCAAGAATTCCTCCCAGTCCCGAAAGCACCCGCTCGCGATGCGAGACAGTGGCTTGCTGCGGGAACAGTCTGGAGAGGAGGTTTCTCATGACTACATGTTCAACTGCTTCACTAACAAACGGCCCATGAACAGACAGGAAGCATCACGATTAAAGATGCGCCCCAAGTCCGTGAACCCTGCGTGCTTGAATCCGTCCCGCTCACGCCGTCCCGCCCACCGTCAACCCATCGATCCGCAGCGTCGGCTGGCCCACGCCGACCGGCACGCTCTGCCCTTCCTTGCCGCAGGTGCCGACACCGGAATCCATTTCCATGTCGTTGCCGATCATGGAGACGCGCGTCAGCGCATCGGGGCCGTTGCCGATCAGGGTGGCGCCTTTGACCGGGTAGGTGATCTTGCCGTCTTCGATCATGTAGGCCTCGGCGGCGGAGAAGACGAATTTGCCGCTGGTGATGTCGACCTGGCCGCCGCCGAAGTTGACGGCGTAGAGGCCGTTCTTCACCGAGGCGATGATTTCGTGCGGGTTCTTGTCGCCGTTCAGCATCAGGGTGTTGGTCATGCGCGGCATGGTGAGGTGGGCATACGATTCGCGCCTTGCATTGCCGGTGACCGGCATGCCCATCAGGCGGGCGTTCATCATGTCCTGCATGTAGCCGGTGAGGATGCCGTCTTCGATCAGCGTGGTGCGCTGGGTCGGGTTGCCTTCGTCGTCGACGTTGAGCGAGCCGCGGCGCAGCGGGATGGTGCCGTCGTCGATCACCGTCACACCGGGGGCCGCCACTCTCTCACCAATCCGGCCGGAGAAGGCCGAGCTGCCCTTGCGGTTGAAGTCGCCTTCGAGGCCGTGGCCGATCGCTTCGTGCAGCAGGATGCCGGGCCAGCCGGAGCCGAGCACGACGGTCATGCTGCCGGCGGGCGCGGGGCGCGCGTCGAGGTTGACGCTGGCCTGATGCACGGCCTGGCGTGCGTATTTGTCGAGGATGTCGTCGGTGAAATAGCTGTAGTCGAAACGGCCGCCACCACCACCGCTGCCTTGCTCGCGACGGCCATCCTGCTCGGAAATCACCTGCAGCGACAGGCGCACCAGCGGGCGCACGTCGGCGGCAAGATGGCCGTCGGAGCGCGCGACGAAAATCACTTCGTATTCGGAAGCGAGGCTCGCCATCACCTGGATCACGCGCGGGTCCATGGCGCGTGCCTTTTTCTCCAGCCGTTCCAGCAGAGCGACCTTGTCGGCGTCGGCGAGGCTCACTAAAGGATCGACCGCGTTGTACAGCAGGCGGCTGTCGCCGCGGCGCGCCACCGCAGTCTGCCGCTGCTGCCCGGCGCGGGCGATGGCGCGGGTGGCATCGGCGGCGGCGCCGAGCGCGTCGAGGCTGATGTCGTCGGAATAGGCGAACGCGGTTTTCTCGCCCGAGATCGCGCGCACGCCGACGCCCTGGTCGATGTTGAAGCTGCCCGATTTGACCTGGCCTTCTTCGAGGCTCCAGCCTTCCGAACGCGAATACTGGAAGTAGAGGTCGGCATAGTCGACGTCGTGCGACATCAGGCGCGAAAACACCGGCGCGAGCTTGTCGGCGTCGAGCCCGTTGGGTTTCAGCAAGGTGGCCTCGGCGGACTGGAACAGTTGCTCGGCGGTCTGGATCGGAACGAAGGCGTCAATGGGATTCATGGGGGATGTCCTGGATTATTTGGTGGCCTTCTCGCGCGACGCGGCAACACGTCGCTCGGCCACGCTGGTGCCGATCTGCTCGCACTTGATGAAACGGTGTTTCAGCGCCGGCAAGCTGTTGCGCAGGCTGGCCTGGTAAGCCGGGTTGATGTTGGCGATAACGACGCCGGAGCCGCGCGGCAGGCGGTCGAGCACCACGCCCCAGGGATCGACGATCATGCTGTCACCGTGGGTTTCGCGGCCGGACAGATGGTAGCCGCCCTGCGCCGGCGCGATCACATAGGCCAGATTCTCGATGGCGCGTGCGCGGATCAGGGCCTCGAAATGGGCGCGGCCGGTGGTGGCCGTGAACGCCGACGGCACCACGATCAGATCGACCTCGGGCATCGCGCGGTAGAGCTCGGGAAAGCGCAGGTCGTAACAGATCGACAGGCCGATGCGACCGAACGGGCTGTTGATCACCACCACCGAATCGCCCGGCTCGATCAGCTTGGCTTCCTGATAATGCTCGTTGCCAAGGTCGAGCCCGAACAGATGGATCTTGTCGTAGCGCCCCACCTGCTTGCCGCGTTCGTCGTACACCAGGCAGCTGTTGCGCACCTTGTTCGCCACGCTGGCTTCGAGCGGCACCGAGCCGCCGATCAGCCAGATGCGATGCTTTTTGGCCATGCGCGACAGAAACGACTGGATCGGGCCGCTTCCTTCCGGTTCGCGTGCCTTCACCACTTCGCTGTCCTTCAAGCCCATGATGCAGAAAAACTCCGGCAGCGCGACCAGACGCGCGCCGGCCTCGACGGCCAGCTCGATCAGCTGTTCGGCCTCGGCCAGATTCGCCGATACATTGGAGCCCGACGCCATCTGAATGGCCGCCACCCGCACCGTGTCGGCCTGCGGCGCCGATTTTTTGACCTGGGCGCCTTTGGGGCGCGCCACGCTGGATTTGCCCGGGCCCGGTTTGGCCGTACTGGATTTGGCTGGGCTGGATTTAGCGGGGACAGCTTGGGTGATTTTTTTTGTCGTCATGATCAAGTTCCACAATCAAGGTTCGTTTGCCTGGGCATCCGGTTTGGGCTGAGGGTTCACTATACGGGTGACTTCGGGCGCCAGCCATGGTCCCGTCACCATGAAACTCCGGCTGCTGGCTTCTTCGATCGGATCGCGCATCAGCTTCTGCGCGGCCAGTACGCCGACGCCGACCAGCGGCCCGCCGATCAGTGCGCCGGCCACCGCCACGCCTTCGGATAATTTCGGGACCACTTTCAGGCGCAGCTGCACCGACTCCTGATTCAGGTCGGCCAGCCCCGACATGTGGACCGTGGCGGCCGGACCGCGCATCTTGAAATCATCGCTGTAAACCACACCCCGCGCAATGCGCAGCGCGGCATGCATATCGTCGAAGGCAAAGCCCTTGGTGAAGATATCACGGAAATCCAGGCTCAACCGGCGCGGCAGGGATTGCAGGCTCAACACGCCGAGCAGCTTGCCCGCACCGGGATTGATATTCAGGAATTGCCCCTCCCTGGCCGAGAAATCCAGCTGGCCGGCGAGCGTGCCCAGACTGAAGTCGGCAGGCGATCCGGCCCAGCTCACATTGCCGGCGATCTTGGCACTGCCGCGCTTGAGCGCGTCCTCGTAACCGAATCGGGTGAGGAACTTGCCCGCATCCAGCACCTGCAAATTCAGCTCGGCCCGCGTCTCGCTGATGCCCTGTTCATGCCACAGGCCGTTCATGCGAAACACGCTGTCGGCATGCGTCAGCTGCAGGTTGTCGATCAGCAGGCCCTGCGGCGTGCCATGCGCCAACACCTCCAGCCGGCCCAGGGGACGTGCCTGCAAGCGGAAGTCCTCGACCGTCACTTCCAGCTGCGGAAATTCAGCCGCCGTCATCGTCATCGCATCCGCCTCGGCGCCCGGCGTGGTGGCAACCGGCCCCGCGCCCGCATCCGGAATGGTCAACTGCCTGAACTGCGCCGATACGCGGGCCGTGAGTTCGCCTGCCGGACGATAGTTCAGCACCCCGTTCACGCCGCGACCGCTCACCTGCGTACGGAACAGGCCGTTGCGGTTGGCGCCCAGCAAGCGGATATCCTGAAAACGCCGCCCCAGCAGGTCCAGCGAATCGAATCGCAAATCCAGCGCCGACAGCGGCAACGCCTCGCCGCCTTGCGTATCCGGCAGCAAGGCCAGCCAGCCGCTGACATCCAGGCCGCGCCCGCTGCCGGCCAGGCGCAAGCCGGACGCCGCCGGCAAGACCGGGGCGCCGCCAAAGCGAAGCTCGCCGCGGGCCAGACGGCCGTCGGCCGTGCTGCGCCAGACCGCGCCGACGGTTTGTCCCACGCGCACCTCAACCTGTTTCTCGGCGCCTTGCGGCTGCATGCTGATCAGCAAAGGCAGGGGCTGGGCGGCGGGCTTGGCCAGCGGTGCCGGCAGGCGCGACTGCAGCCCCAGCAAATCGGACTCGATGCGGACGCGTTCACCTTCGGGCAGCAGATCGATCTGGCCGCGCCAAGCCGTCTGTCCGGCCAGATATTTAGCCAGGTCCGCTTTAAGCCAGTTCGCCGCCGCGTCGACGCTTGCTTGCCCCTGCGCCAGAATCTGCACCTGCGCCGGGGCCTGCCCCTGTCCCGGGCGGGTGACGGCGTCGACCCGCAAGCGCCCTCCCAGAAACTGCGCGCCGATGTTTTTTGCACCCAGGCTTTTCTCGGTGAAATCGATATCGCCGCGTGCCCGCTCGACAGGCGGCAGGCCGCTCCACATCAGGCTGTTGTCGCGCAGGCTCAGCTTGCCCGAGAGGGTGGTGTCGTCGCTGTGGCGCATGGGAATCTGCATTTTCAGGCCCAGTTGCATCGTGCCCTTGGCATCGAGCGTCTTCATGAAACCGCGCAAGTGATCGCCAACTGGACTGGCATTGGCATAGCGCACGAAATCCTGCGCCGGACCGCGCGCCACGCCCTCGATCAACAACAGGTTATCGAGCAGCAGCAAGTCCGGAATGAACGCCCGCACCGGCGCCAGCGCCACGTTATAGATGCGTGCCTGGCTGCTGGTGACCTCCATTGTCTTGCCCTTGAACAGCATGCGCGCCTGGATGCCTTCGATGCGCGGCCAACCGGGCGCATAGTCGATCACCGCCCCCTGGATCTGCGAGTCCACGCTGAACGCGCCTTCGCCGTGCTCGAAGGGAAATTTCGCCAGATCGCCTTTGAGCACCAGCCGCACATCGTTCGAGCCCCCTGTGACAACGGCGGCCTTGACCCAGTCGACGGTGTCGTCGCCGATCATGTTGGGCAAATAGCGGTACACCGCACGGCCGTCGGCGCGGGTGAGATGCGCGCCCAGATCGATCACGCCGGGTTGACCGGCAATCAGCTCGTACTGCCCGCTGGCCGTTCCCGCGGCATCGGCATTGGCAAACGCCAGAGCGTCCAGCACCAGCAAACGCCCGCGCGCCGTTTTCTTCCAGCCGCCGCGCGCGGTGAACTGATCGAACCCGATCCGCGACTCGCGAAACAGCATCGGCAGATCGATCGCCAGCTTGGGCGCGTCGATTTCGAAGCGGCCTGCCTGCGCATTGCCCTCGATGCGCCCGCTCAGGTTGAGCACGCCCGGCTGCTGTCCCGACGCCGCCACACCCAGTCCGCGAAAACGGGCCGTCAGGGAGAAGTTGTCCAACCCCGGCTGGGCGCCCTTCCAGCGCAGGCGCATATCCTCCACCACGCCCTGCGCGTGCAGGCCTTGCAGCCGCTGGCGCAGCGCGGCGTCCATCGGCAGGCTCGGCAACATCGGCTGCCAGCCGCTCAGCCGCACGGCCTGCGCGGAGAATTCGCGCGCCGCGCCGCTCCACGCCAAGCCAACACTCATCGGCTCGCCCAGCGCGCCGCCCGGCAAGGCCACGCGCAGATTGTCGAAGCGCACCTGCTGGCCGCCGGCCTGGCGCTGCCACTGCGCCTGCCCGCGCACCTGCGCCAGTTGCAAGGCCGGCAAGCCTTCCCCAAGGGTCGTTTCGATCCGGCGCAGATCGACCCCGGCGGTGACCGCGCTCAGCGCGCCTTGGACCACATCGAAGCGCACCCGCAGCGCGCCCTGCCCCTGCTGCGGTTGCACAGGCAGGGACAGCCAGCGTGCCAGCTCTGCAAATGACACGCCCGACACCTCCGCCTCGATCCGGCCATTCCAGGTCCGGATGTCATCCAGCTTGCGCGCGCGCATCTCCGCAGTGATGGCGAGCGGCCGCGCCAGGCTGGCGGGCGGCGTGGCGCGCAGGTCCAGTTGATGGGTACGCAGACGCCTGCTGAGCGTAAAGTCCACGGCCGTGAGCACCAGCGGCGCGGCGGCACGCACCTCGTCCCGCCAGGTCAGGGTGGCCTGGCTGACATGCACCTGGCCCTGGCGCAACAGCCAGTCGGTGAAGCCGCTATCGGGCGCGGCTGGATTGATGGGGATGCCGCCGACGTAATAATGGCCGTCGCGCGCGCGCCGCACGTCGAGCGTCAGGCCCTGCAATTCGATCTTGCTGAAGCGCGGTTCCAGCACCAGCAGCGAACGCCAGGCAAACTGCGCCTGCAGGTCGGGCAAATACAGCGCCGGGCGATTCTGCCGGTCGTACAGGCGAACGCCCTGCAAATGGAACTCCGGCCGCGTTTGCTGCCACACGCCCGACACCGCCTGCAGCGTCACCCGCTGACCGAGCGCGCGCGACATCAGCTGCGCCACCGTGTCACGGTGATCGGCGATATTGGGCAGCACCCAGAAGAACATCCATGCGGCAGCGGCCGCAAAGCCCAGCGCGGCAAGCGCCGTCAAAACGGCCAGCCAGCGTGCGGCGCGGCGCAAAAATCGGGAAAACACAGAAGAAACAATCATGAAAGGGGCTTGAACCCTATCGATTTTATGCGTTTACGGCCCCCTTTAGGGCGCGCGTCCCAGCTATATTCGTGTGCATCACGCATCGGTAAAACGATGGATCTGCCGCCGGTCACGTTTGGTGGGACGCCCGCGCAGGGCCGCCCCCGGCGTGTCCAGCAACTTGCGATCGCTGAGCTGCTGCTGGCGGCGCGCCAGGCTGGCGGGGTCTTCCTCGTACAGCGCCTGCGCCACCGGCGCCGGGCCGCGCTGCGTCGACAGGCCACGCACCGTCAGCTTCCAGTCGGCCTCGCCCGCATGGATGTCTAGCCGGTCGCCCGTTTTGATTTCGTGTGCCGGTTTGACGCGCGCGCCATTGAGCTTGACCCGGCCGTTGTCGACCGCCTGGGTGGCGAGGCTGCGCGTCTTGAAAAAGCGTGCCGCCCACAGCCATTTGTCGAGCCGGATTTTTTCGGCCGGCTGCTGGTCAGAATTCATCCCGCCCCGCCTGCCGCGCACGGCAAGCGGCGCCGGCTTCGATATAATTTTCCATTTCGCGCAAACCTACCTCATGCCCAAAATTCTCGCCTTCTCCGGCAGCATCCGCCGCGATTCCTGGAATCGCAAACTCATCAAGACAGCCGTCGACGCCACCCGCGCCGCAGGCGGCGAAGTCACCTTGATCGACCTTGCCGACTATCCGCTGCCGCTCTACAACGGTGACCTGGAAGACCGCGACGGCCTGCCCGACAACGCGCTGCGCCTGAAAGCCCTGTTCAAGGAACACGATGCCCTGCTGATCGCCAGCCCGGAATACAACAGCTCGATTCCGCCGCTGCTGAAAAACAGCCTCGACTGGGTCTCGCGCGAATGGCAGGGCGAATCCGGGCTGGTGCCTTATCAGAACAAGGTCGCCGCCATCCTCGCGGCCTCCCCCGGCAGCCTGGGCGGCATGCGCATGCTGCCGCACCTGCGCCAGATCCTGAACACCCTCGGCGTGCTGGTCCTGCCTGGCCAGTTTTCGCTGGCGCAGGCCGATCACGCCTTCGACCCGGAAAACGGCGCGCTGAAATCCCCCGCGCGCCTGCATGCGCTGGTGCTGGAACTGGTCAATCACACCCGCGCCCTGAACCGGGCGTAAGCGACCCGCCCCCAGCAGACCGGGGACAGCCGCGCCTTACTGCGACAGCATCCGGTCTTTGGCCGCAAAATACTTGCGGGCAAACGCCACCACCTGCGCATCGCTCGGGTGGTCCACCGTTTCCACCCCCACCACCTGATCGGCGACTTTGGGGTCGTGCGCATGGATGTGCTTGATCAGCTCGAGCTTGGCCTGACCGGGCCCGACAATCAGGACCTCCTTCGCGCCGCTCATGGCCTCCACCACCTCATGGTAGAAATGCTGGTCTTCGGGCTGGCGACTGCCGCTGACCGAGCCGCGCTTGCGCTGCAGGTTGCGATGCGGCGTCGCTGGCTTCACCACGGATGTTTCAACATCTTCCGGGCTGATATGCATGATGTGAGCTTCGTTATGGTCGAGCCAGACGACTGCATGGTAGTGCGACATACGCTTCCTTTCGGGTTATAAAGACAAATATGTCCTTATTATAAATGGGATGCGGGCATGAAAACTCAAGCCCGGTCACCGACAAAAAATCCGCCCCTTCACGCCACACTCCAAACGGGCCGATAGTAGGCGTCCGGCTATGCGTAAAAGTAGACGCCATCGCGCCCGATTTCAAATCGGGCGCCCGGACACTCCTGCCGGGCAATCTCCTTGGCGAGGCCGTTGAGAAAATCGTTCCGCGGATAAGCGGAATACGGGGCGGCGGCAAGCCAGCGCTCCGGATCGGGAACGGCGACAAACGCAATGCAGTCGCCCCCGCCGAATTCCCAGTAAAACTGCACGCACTGCCCCTCGATGGCCACCCGGACCTGACCGCTCCGTCCAGCCTTCTCTATCGATACCTGACCGTAAAAATCCATCGCAACGCGCGCCTCGATCCTTGAATAGCTGAATGTGCGCAGATTTGGGGTCAGGCTGACCCCTTATCGCGCCGTTGCCCCGCTTTAGGTGGAACCGTTGGACGCTTACTGTTGTTCTTCATCGCCGATTCGATTTATCGCCGCTGTTAGGCCTTTTTCCAGCGCTGATCCTTCATCAGCATTGACATACGTCAGGCATCTCTTGAGCGCATTTAAATCACTCGCTTCGAGAATTAATTTTTCTAAAAATTCGGGGTGGCTAACAAGTAGTTCTTCAATAGGACCAGCCCCAAGACGATTTAAAGCACGCTCACTCGGTTTTCGTTTGATGATCTGTAATATTTCTTCAAATGCATCACCTGGATTCTCCAAAATTAATTCAAGCAGGCCAACCACTGCATCTTCGTCTTTCGCGCTCAAAGGGAAGCCCCGCAACTGGCCTTCTGTTGCCTCGATCCAATTGGCAGCTAAATTTCTAATCATCTCAATACCCCGGTGATGAGTTTCTAGGAGTGCTGGGCAAGGGACAAGGTGTTTGCAACCAATCATATGCCTTGGGAGGAACGGGGCAATTCTTGGCCTCTGCCTTAGCCACGAGTCTAGATAAATGAAGTTTTGTTTGTTCAAACGCAGGAACATGATCCTCCCATTGATTTTTCTTGTCTCTGCACTGGTGCATGCAGCAAAACCGGCACAAAACCGGGGTCACACAAAACCGCAAAACCGGGGTCAGGTCTTGCCTTTTGCCTCCGGCCACCCTATTCATAAGTCGCAATGATTCTGCTCACTCGCGACACCGACAACCCCACTTCCCGCGCAATCGCACTGAGGGTGTGACCACCCTCGCGGCAGGCCCGTACCATCGCTTCATTCCGTTCATAGGCATTCAAGTATGCCTGGATCGAATCCGGTCGGGTTCGACGCTGCAGGCGCGGCACTTCAGCCGCACGAATCCGCTCGGGCTCCAGCAAGGCCTGCATGCGCTGGATGAACGAATCATCGCCCAGATAAATCTGCTGCTTGAGCGCATCGTCCCATAGCCGTACATCCTTGCCCTGCGCGACCAGCTTTTCATAACGTACTACGGCGCGCTTGGCGTCACGGCCAGTGGCAACATCTCGCCCCAGCAGATAGCCATGCACAGCAGGGGTATCCAGCCAGGGCAGCGCCGAGTCGATCCCCACGTGCGCCCGATAGCTGCTCCAGTGCCAGTCAACCGGATGCCCAACCATATGAGCACGCACCGGATTCAAATCGACGTAGCGGCACACTTCCAGCAGATAGGCATCCTGATCGACCAGAATCGCCTTGAAGCGGCCTTGAAACAAATGCCCGACTTTGCGATGACGCCGGTTATACGCTTGGGTGTACACCCCGTTGATGTGGCGCATCAGCATGGATAGGTTGGCACGGCGCGTGTGCAGGACCAGATGGTAATGGTTGTCCATCAGGCAATAAGCCAGGGCGCAAGCATCGAACCGGTCAAGTGCCGCGCCGAGCGTATCCAGAAACACCCCCCGATCCGCGTCATCGTCGAATATCGGCTCACGCCGATCCCCCCGCGAGGTGACGTGGTAAATCGCGCCGGGAAATTCTATACGGAGGGGACGGGACATGATTCAAGGTAGAGGGGGTAGAGGCAAAAGGCAAGACCTGACCCCCTTCTTTGGATGACCCCCTTCTTTGGAAAACCGCCATCAAAAACAGCGGGCGGGGAAGGTGTTCGCGCTTGAATACGGTTGGCTAATGGGTGGCCCCTTTGATTCAGGGGGAACGTGAGTGGCAGATGCTTGATTAGTCCGTCCGGAAAACCTGGGCTAGCTCACCGAGTTTCCGAAGTTTCGCGGGCTAATCGGTGACTCCATTTATTCGTTTATAGGCGTTGCCTTTTACCAGCACCTCTACAGAGGAGAACGGGCTATGCTCGACCATCAAATATTCACACTTTGCAGAAAACGCGCTGGCGCTTTCACGATTTAAAAATAGCCCATACGAATTGAGTTGTTCCGTTAGGCCAGGGCAATTAGCGGTCACTTCAATCAAGCCCTTCTGTCCGCTATATAACAAACTAGCACTTAGAGAGTCGTCGCAAACGTCGAACCCCAACGAAACCCAACCAGCTTTCAACAGTTCAGCATACGTAATTTCACATCCATAGTACCCGTCCGCAAGATCAACACGATATGCCTGCCTACTAAGGCCGATTGTCAACGATGCAAATGCTACGACAACAACATCTTTCAAAACATCGACTTCAGTATCGAGCCAGGTTCTCGGCAGACAAACGAGCATCGACATGTCTAGAGGGCTAATCAACGATGTCTCCTCGCGGTCAAGGGTGGATGCAGCACGCTGTAACAAAGCCTCGCGACCAAAACCATCAACCTGCGGCCACTCGTTCACGTCAATCGTGAGTGGGTTAGCCTCCTTATCGGAGGGGTAACAGCGGAAATCAAAACCAAGTACTACAGGTATGACATCAGACATTTGTTTTCCCTTAGTGCAAGCGACATCAATACGAAGCGAAGGGGCATGTGGGAGCCCAAAATGCCTTAAACCAAAGCACGCCAAGCCCTCCCAAATTGCTGACTTTGTTCCAGCGACAAGAGCAATCAGGCCCCTGAATCATTTGAAATAAATGAGAGTGCTCTGGGGTGTCAAGACCGTGCCCACCACCGGACCCCGGGGTCAGGTCTTTCATTATCACACCACCCCTTCACCGAGCCCTCGTACGCGCTCACCAGCCTGCTCACCGTCGTGTAGTGCACCCCGAAATGCTGCGCGATGGCAGCCATCGTGTGCTGGCCCGACAAATACGCTCGCGCAATCGCCTCATTACGTTCGTAGCGACGCTCGAAATCCGGCAGCGCCTGCGTCAAGGCACGCCGCTGGGCACGGGGAATTTCATCCAGGGCAGGCTTCTTCTCGATCTGTGCCTGCATCCTTTTTACGAAAGCATCTGACCCCAGATAAATCTGCCCCTGCAACTGCGTCCATACGCTGGGCAGACGCGCACCTTCATGTACAAACTCGACGTATTTGCGGATCGCGTTGGCGCGTTGCCGTCCAAACTGCGCCAGTATCCAGTCCGTCTGCAAGCATTCGGTCGCAGGCGCCTGACCGCAGGTGGCAAGATAGCTGCTCCATGGCCAGGCTTCCAGCCGCTTCACCATTTTCGCGCGCAAGGGGTTCAGCACAATGTAGCGCGCCAGTTCCAGCAGGTAGCTGTCGCGCTCAACCAAGATGGCTTTGTAGCGCCCTTGAAACACATGCCCGACGCGCCCATGGGCGCGGTTGAAGCGCTGGGTATACACGCCGTTGAGTTGCCGCATGCCCTTGGACAGGTTGGCTTCGGGGGTTTCGATCAGCAGATGGTAATGGTTGTCCATCTGGCACCAGGCATGACATACCCAGTTAAAGCGCTTGCAGACCTGGCCGAACACCTCCAGCCACATTTCACGGTCCGCCTCCGACAGGTAAATATCTTCGCGCCCATCGCCTCTCGCGGTGACGTGGTAAAGACCTCCGGCAAATTCAAGTCTCAGGGGGCGTGCCATGCGGGGGGAGTATGGCATGGGGGATGTGATAATGAAAGACCTGACCCCGGCCTTTGGACCTGACCCCGGCCTTTGTGACCCCGGCCTTTGTGAGACCTGACCCCGGCCTTTGATGACCCCGGCCTTTGACCCCGGCCTTCGATGCCCCGGGGCGATTCATGACCCCTGATTTCTTCCGGGTTTCTTATTTCCCTGCGGAATCGCCGGTATAACCCCCTTGTTCGGCAAACTTGAACCAAAAGTCGGCCTCCAAAGTATCCTGTCGAACGCCTATACCTTCCGCGTAGTTTTGACCAACGTAATGGGCCGCGTACGCAGCAGGGTCTTGCAAGCCCTCGCCGTGGTAAGCCGCTTGGCGAAACCATTTGAGCGCCTCGTCTCGATTGCGAGAAATTCCCCAACCGTATGCATAAATTTGGCCTAAGAGGTATTTGGCTTGCTTGTGTCCGACCATAGCGAGTGCTTCAAGCTTTGATCTGGCTGGCTCATATCGCCCAGTCTTCATCTCCATCACCGCACGATCAAAAAGGTTAGTTACACCGTAAGAAACTCCCACAACGATAACCACTAAGAAAACTACGACACTAAGAATTGGCTTTACCATCCTGCGGGTCATCTCATCACCTTAAGCGTGTTTGAACCATTCTCACGTTGCAATAGGCTATCGATCCTATTGTACTGACGCATCGTCTTTATATTTTCTGGATCTGCGGTGATACATCCTAGTGATATTTGACCAGGGTGAAGCATAAAGCCACACCGTTCCAAGCCCAGTCTGCATTTCCATCCAGGAATCTCTGGATTAGGCTCCAACCGCCAGAATCCTTCATTGCCTGGGCGGTCATCCTGATTCAATCTGTAATTCCCAGGTGAGATAGGACCTTCATTCTCATTGCTGGAGCAATCTGGGTTATTCCTACACTGCCCCGGGACACCAGAAAAGACTCCTACTGGGCCAAGTGTTATCGCCCCACCTCCTGAGTTAGGCGTGCATACAAGCGTATGTGAAGAAATAGAGTAAGTGCAGGAAGCCAATCCCTCGGGATCAACCAACGAAAGTGGATTCCCTTCAACATAGGTGTACACATTCGGTCCGCCATCAAGCCCAATCGGATCCGCCTCCACGTACCTGCCTGTGGTCGGATCGTAATCCCTGAAGTAGTTGTAATGCAGCCCCGTCTCCCGATCAAAGTACTGGCCGGGCAACCGCAGGTTGTTCTCGACCGTCGAGACCTTCACGGTCGCCTTGCCGAACGGCTCGTAGCCCGCCTGCCACTCAACCAAGCCCTTGGTATTGGTCATCACTTGCGGCGTGCCGAGGTGATCGACGTGGTAGTAGTAGATCACCGTACCGTAATCGATCCGTGCCAAGGGGCGGCCTTCCAGCCAGACGTATTCCTTTGTGTTGCCGTTGGCATCCCGTTCGTACAGCAGCTCGCCGTTCTGGCCGTAGTGGAAGACGGTTTGCAGGCCGTTCTGGTTGCGCTTCTTGATGCGCTGGCCGAGGGCGTTGTAGGTGTAGGTGGTGGTCTCGCTGGCGGTGACGCTGGTGGCCAGCCGGTTGAAGCCGTCGTAGGTGAAGCTGGCGACGCCGCTGATCGATGCGGTGTTGCCGTTTGCTGTCTTGCTGCGGCTGTCGCTGCCGCGCTGGTACAGCCAGTTGCTGCCGGTGGGGCTGTAGACGTAGGGCATGGTGCCGGCGTTGCGGGTCTCGCTCTGGCGGTTGCCGTTCTGGTCGTAGGTCCAGGCAAGGCTGCCGAAGCTGCCGGTGGCGGTATTGAGGGCAGAGACGAGACGACCCGTGGCGTCGTAGCTGTAGGCGAGTGCGCCATTGCTCACATCGTTGAGGTTCTTCAGGTTGCCGGCTTCGTCGTAGGTGGCAAGCTTGGTACGGGGGCCGTCGGTACTATTCGAGAGACGATAGTCCTGATCGCGGCTTTGATAGAACGTCAGGCCGTTTCCGTAGTTGAAGCTCTGCGGGCCGGCAAAGGGGTAAGCATAGACAAAGTTGCTGGCAAGCACGATATCGAAGCCGCCGTTGGTGGACACCTGGCTGATGCGGCCTTGGATGTCATAACTGTAGGTGACGCTACGGCCGCCGGGATAGACGATTCGGTTGGGTCGCCCATACGAATCGTACAGATGCTGGCTGGAATACGCGCTCACGCCGGGGATGGTGCCCAGCTGGTAGGTGCGCCGCCCCTGCACGTCGTAGCTGAAGGACAGGTGGGCGGTGGCGTTGCTCAGGATGGCACACAGACGGCCTTTGCCGCAACTGTCGTAGCCATAGGTATAGGTCGGGCTGCCCACCTGTGAGCTGGTTTTGCTGGTCACACGGTTGAGGGCGTCCCAGGTGTAAGTGACGGTGACGCCGCGCGCGTCTTTCTCGGTCTTGAGGTTGCCGGCTTCGTCGTAGGTGCGGACGGTGGTGCCGGTGTCGGCGCTGACGGTCTGGGTGACGTCGCCGAGGGCGTTGACGGTGTGGGTGGTGGCCTGGTTGGCGGGGTCGATGACTTTCGTGGTCTGGTCGAGGGCGTTGGGCTTGTATTGCTCGATGCCGCTGTCGGCGTTGAGGGTTTGGGTGAGGCGGTCGAGGGTGTCGTAGCTGCGGGAGACGATATCCGTCACGTCGGTGCGGGCGCCGTCGATCTGCTTCATGTTGCCCTGGGCGTCGTATTCGTAGGTGACGGTCTGGTTGAGCGCGCCGATGTCTTTCCACAACCGGCCGAGGGCGTCGAATTCGCGGCGGTGGGTGTAGTAGACGTAACCGCCATCTACGGCGGTGATCTCTTCCTTGGTGCGGTTGCCGGCGGGGTCGAGGGTGTAGGTGAGGCGGCTGCCGTCTTGCTGGACGATGGCGGTGAGGCGGTGGGCGGGGTCGTATTCGAAACCGGTGAAGCTGGCGTCGGGACGGGTGAGCTTGATGAGCTGGCCGACGCCGTCGTAGTCGAAGCGGGTGAGTTCGCCGCCGACGTCGCGGGTTTCGAGCCAGCCGCGCGGGGTGTAGGCGAGCGTGGTGACGAGGCCGTTGGGATCGGTCATTTTAAGGACATGACCGTGGGCGTCGTATTCGTCGTAACGGGTGACGTGGCCGAGGGCGTTAGTCACTTGTTTGACCTGGCCACGACAGCCGTAATGGCCGCCGAGGCAGGCTTCGTCGGGGGCGTAATAGTCGGTGGTGGTGGTGTCCGTCACGTCGATGCGCGGGCCGTTGTCGACCTTTTGCACCAGCACGCCGGGGACGCTGGCGTGGTAGGTGTAGGCGGTGCTCCAGCTGCGGGTTTTGTTGAGCGCGGTGTCCTTGATGCTGGTGCTGGTGACGTTGCCGTGCGTGTCGTAAGCGGTACTGGTTTCGCGGCCGGCTTCGGTGATTTTGGTGGGCAGGCGAAAGCTGGTGCTCCACTCGGTGAGTATCTTGCGCTCGGCGCTGTTGGCGGCGGGGGTGTAGGTGGCGAGGTTGGTGGGGCATGCGGTGCCGGATGCCAGACCTTCGACGCGCGCGATTTCGAGGTTGCGGGTGAGGTCCCAGGCGTAGCAGATCTGGTGGCCGTTGAAGTCGGCGCGGCTGGCGACGTTGCCGTTTTCGTCGTAGGTGGTGGCGCTGGAGGCCGGGCCGCAACCGGAGCCGCCGGGCTGCGACTGGCCGGTGCTTTTGACGACGCCGAGGATGGTGGTGAAGGTGTGGGTGCGCTGAGTGCCGAGCGGGTCGGTGACGGTGGTGCTGTCGGTGCCGTACGTCAGCGTGTGCAGGTCGGCGCCGTTGGCATGTCCGGTGGAGATGGCTTTGCCGTCGGCCTGGTATTGATAGGTGGCGTAGCGGTCGCCGTTTTCGTCGGTGATGCCGGTGAGGGCGTTGGGTAAGTTGGCGCCGCTGGTGTTGGCGGATTCGTTGTAGTGGTAGGTCTTGCTGCGGCCGTCGGGGAACTGGACGGAGACGAGGTTGCTCTGGGCGTCGTAGCCGTAGGTGATGACGCCGCCGGCGGGATCGGTGACGGTGGCGATGCGTTTGTTGGTGTCGTAGGCAAAGACAAGCTGACGGCCAGCGTCGTCAGTGACAGTGTCGAGGGTGTCAGGGTTGCCGTCGCCGCCGCTTGCGGCAGGTATGTCGTAAGCAAGGGTCTGGGTGCGGCCGGTGCGGTCGGCTATGGACAACAGCTTGCCGTTGGCAGAGAAAGTTTCGACTGAATTGTCCCCGGCTACGGTGTAGCGCCAGCCAGTGCGAACGTTGTTGGCGTCTTTAAGTTCGGTGAGGCGGTCTGGGATGTCGGACTCGGGACCCCATACTCCGTCGGCTAGATTCGCAAAGAAAAACGTCTTGCCATCGGGCCGATAGGCCATAGCAGTATTAATTCCTAGGGTTTTGGCGAGGATAACGGAGCGGTCATATGTCCCACGCCAGCTTTTACCAAATCGACTTGGCACAACTTTTTTTTCACTGTTGTAATGACGTTGCAAACTCAAACGAAAAACCGACTCATTGTTGAAATCAGTCTCGAGTTGATATTTGTTCCCTACGGATGGACTGATTGGATTGCCAACGCTGGGGCATATTGCCCCAGCGTTCTTAAGTGGTGCAATAGCTGTACCCGTGGGCGATATTGTGGAATTGGCACTAAGCTTGGGCGTGCCGCCATAACTGTCATAACCATCACATTTTGAATACCAATAGGTGCCTAGATACTGAGCAGGAGAACATGCACCTACGCTAAACCGGTTAGGGATCATGCTCCCTGAAGTCGCTGAGATGATATTTGCCTGCTCGAAAATAAGCTCGGCGCAACTATGGGGGTCAGGGGCACTACTTGAAATACCTCGAGACGCTGATGGCCAGTTCCACTTGCAGACCCAGGCTGCAGGGGGTGTGGGTGTTGCTGCATAACCATAGTCGATTGAAAACCCAGATAACAGCAACAAAGCTAACGGGACTAGGTCTTTCGCCCGCGCACGCCAAAACCTAACTGCCAATTTTGGGCCGGCGCCTTTTGGTAAACAATCCCGGACTTGATCAAACTCACATGCGCCTTGCGCGCACGAACGCATTCCTTTCGTCATACCCCTCCCCTTCGCGTCTTGCATTTAATTGTTTGTTCTTCCGCAAGGTCGGCGCGCGTACGTTGCGCGTGCCGTGATAGTGGCCGGACTCTAATCGAGCCTTGCTGGATGCGTCAATCGCACGGATGTTGCAATGGTGGTGAGCCGTTCACGCCCACAGGGCGATAAAAAGGCCGCTTCCCGTGTGGGAAGCGGCCTTTCCATATCTGCGCGCCAGACAACGCGCTTACTTCACGGCTTCCTTCAACTGATCGAGGATGGCCGGGTTTTCCAGGGTGGAAATATCCTGCGTGATGTCCTCGCCCTTGGCGATCGCGCGCAACAGGCGGCGCATGATTTTGCCGGAGCGGGTTTTCGGCAGGTTGTCGCCGAAGCGGATTTCGTCGGGCTTGGCGATTGGGCCGATTTCCTTGCCGACCCAGTCGCGCAGTTCGGCCGCGATCTTTTTCGCTTCCTCGCCGACGGCGCGCGCGCCCTTCAGCACAACGTAGGCCACGACGGCCTCGCCCTTGATGTCGTGCGGACGCCCCACCACGGCGGCTTCGGCGACGCGCGGGTTGGACACCAGCGCGGACTCGATTTCCATGGTGCCCAAACGGTGGCCGGACACGTTCAGCACGTCGTCGATGCGCCCCATGATCCAGAAGTAGCCATCCTTGTCGCAGTGGGCCGAATCGCCGGCGAGGTAGGTGGTGCCGCCGAGCTCGTCAGGAAAGTAGGTGTGCCTGAAGCGGTCGGGGTCGTTCCACAGGGTGCGCAACTGGCTGGGGAACGGCCGTTTGATCACCAGCAGGCCGCCATGACCGGACTCGACGGGATGACCGGTTTCGTCGACCACCGCGGCCATGATGCCGGGCAGCGGCAGGGTGCATGAGCCGGGTTTGGTCGCGACGGCGCCGGGCAGCGGCGAAATCATGTTGGAACCGGTTTCGGTCTGCCACCAGGTGTCGACGATGGGGCAGCGGCCGCCACCAATGACTTCGTTGTACCAGATCCAGGCTTCGGGATTGATCGGCTCGCCCACGGTGCCGAGCAGGCGCAGCGAGCTGAGGTCGTGTTGCGCGGGCAGTTCGGCGCCCAGCTTGATGAGGCTGCGGATCGCGGTCGGCGCGGTGTAAAACGTGGTGACCTTGTGTTTGGCGATGACTTCCCAGAAACGGCCGGCGTGCGGGTAGGTCGGGATGCCTTCGAATATGACTTCGGTCATGCCCAGCGCCAGCGGGCCGTAGGCGACGTAGGTGTGGCCGGTGATCCAGCCGACGTCGGCGGTGCACCAGTAGACGTCGGTATCGGGCTTGGCGTCGAACACCCATTGCATCGACAGCATCGCGCCCAGCAGGTAGCCGCCGGTGGAGTGCTGCACGCCCTTGGGCTTGCCGGTGGAACCCGAGGTGTAGAGGATGAACAGCGGGTGTTCGGCCGATACCCACACCGGTTCGCTGGTGTCGGCCTGGGTTTGCGTGAGTTCGTGCCACCACAGGTCGCGCTTGCCCCAGTTGACCGCGCCGCCGGTGCGGCGATACACGATCACGCGCTCGACGCAGGTGGTGTCGCCCATCGTCAGCGCTTCGTCGACGGCGCGCTTGAGCGCCACGGCCTTGCCGCCGCGCATGCCTTCGTCGGCGGTGATCACCACTTTGGCGCGGGCGTCTTCGATGCGCTCGAACAGGCTCTTGGCGGAAAAGCCGCCGAACACCACCGAGTGGATCGCGCCGATGCGCGCGCACGCCTGCATCGCGACGACTGCTTCAAGGCTCATCGGCATGTAGACGATGACGCGATCGCCTTTTTCCACGCCCAGCGATTGCAGGCCGTTGGCGAGCTGGCACACACGTGCGTGCAACTGCCTGTAGCTGAGCCGGGTGACATTGCCGTCGTCGGCTTCGAAGATCAGCGCTGTCTGGTCGCCGCGCGTCGCCAGATGACGGTCGAGGCAGTTGTACGACACGTTGAGTTCGCCGTCCTCGAACCACTTGTAGAACGGGGCATGCGTCTCGTCGAGCGAGCGGGTGAAAGGCGCATGCCAGTCGATATGCTGGCGCGCCAGCCCTGCCCAGAAACCCGCGTAATCGGCTTCCGCCTTTTGGCTCAACGCGCGGTACGCCGCCATGCTGGATACGTTGGCCTGCCCGACGAAATCGTCCGCCGGCGGGAACACTCGGGTTTCGGTCAAAATCGACTCGATGTCTGCCATATCGCCTCTCCGCTGATAAAGTTGTGCTAATCGATCATTCTAATTCAAGCCCTTCGATACTCGCCATGAGCCATTCCGCCCTTGACCGTGTTGCCCGCTGTTCGCGTTTTGGCCGCCGCCTGCTGGAAGCGCAGCCGCAGTTGGCCGACGCGGTGGCCGCATGGATTGAACAGGGGGTCAGTCGCGAGGCGATGCAAACATTTCTGGCCGAGCCGCCGCCGGCGGACGAAGCGGGCTTGCACCAGCGGCTGCGCCAGTTGCGGCAGCGCATCTGGCTGGCCATCACGGCACGCGATCTGGCAGGTACGGCTGATCTTGCCGAGGTGACCGCGGCCTACAGCGCGTTGGCCGAAGTCTGCACCACGACAGCCCTCGCGTTTCACCACGCCGTGCTCGCCGAGCGCCACGGCGAACCGCGCGACGCATCCGGCCAGCCGCAGCAGCTGGTGGTGGTCGGCATGGGCAAGCTGGGCGGCGGCGAACTCAACGTGTCGTCCGACATCGATCTGATTTATCTCTACCCCGAGGAAGGCAATACCGACGGCGGTACTTCATCCACGCCGAGACCCCTCACCAACCATGAGTTTTTCATACGCCTGGGACGCAAGCTCACCGCCGCGCTGTCGGAGAACACCGCCGACGGCTATGTGTTCCGCGTCGATCTGAGGCTGCGTCCGTGGGGCGACTCGGGACCATTCGCAATGGGCTTTGCGATGCTGGAGGACTATCTGGTGGCGCAGGGACGGCCATGGGAACGCTACGCCTGGATCAAGGCGCGCCCGCTCACCGGCACGCATCACGATGCGCTGATGGAGATCGTGCGGCCCTTCGTGTTCCGCAAATACCTCGACTTCGACGCCTTTGCCGCGATCCGCGACCTGCACGTGCAGATCCGCCGTGAGGTTGCGCGCCGCGAGATGGCGCACAACGTCAAGCTGGGGCCAGGCGGCATCCGCGAAATCGAATTCACGGCGCAGGTATTTCAGCTGATACGCGGCGGCCAGATTGCCGCGCTGCGCCAGCGCCCGACGCTGACGGTGCTGGCCGAACTGGCGCGTAGCGGGCTGATGACGACGGACGCGCAGCAGGAACTGGCCGCCGCCTACGACGTCCTGCGCCGGGTGGAACACCGCCTGCAATATCTCGACGACGCGCAAACCCAGTTGTTGCCGGACGATGCCGCGTCGCAGGCGATGCTCGCCGAGTCGATGAACCTGCCCGACTACGCCGCGCTGATCGCCATGCTGGACCAGCATCGCCACAAGGTGACCCGCCATTTCGAGCAAGTGTTCGCCGCCCCGCAAACCGACCAGAACAGCCACCCGCTCACTGCGGTGTGCTGCGGCACGGCGGACGCCGCCACCACGCATGCCCTGCTGGAAAACGCCGGCTACGCCGATCCGGACCGGGTGCTGGCGCTACTCGATACGCTGCGCCAGCACGTGGCGCGCCTCAGCGAATCGACCCAGCAGCGGCTCAACACGCTGCTGCCGCCCGCGCTCGAAATCATCGGTAGCCAGCCCGATCCGCTGGCCACGCTGGAGCGCTTTGCCACGTTGCTGCAGGCCATCGCGCGGCGCAGCACCTATCTGGCGCTGCTCGGCGAATACCCGGCCGCCCTGCGCCAGCTGGTGCGCCTGCTGGCGGCCAGCCCGTGGGCGGCGCAGATGATCACGCGACAGCCGCAACTATTGGACGAGCTGATCGCACCGCAACATCTGATGCAACTGCCCGACTGGACCCAGCTGAGCGCACAACTGCACGCCGAACTCGATGCCCGCCCCGGCGACACCGAAGCGCAGATGGACGCGCTGCGCCGCTTCAAGCAGGTGCAGACCTTGCGCCTGCTGGCGCAGGACGTGGCGGGCCGGCTGACGCTGGAAGCGCTGTCGGACCATTTGTCGTATCTGGCCGCCACGCTGCTCGCCGAAACCCTCGCGCGCTGCTGGGGTGGACTGACGATCCGCCATCGCGACAGCCCGCGTTTTGCCATCGTCGGCTACGGCAAACTCGGCGGCAAGGAACTCGGCTACGCCTCCGATCTCGACCTGGTTTTTCTGTACGACGATGACGATGCACGTGCGCAGGAAATCTATGCGCGCCTGGCTCAGCGTATCAACACCTGGCTCGGCACGCTCACCTCGGCCGGCATGCTGTACGAAACGGATTTGCGGCTGCGCCCGGATGGCGCGTCGGGACTGCTGGTCAGTTCGACGGCTGCCTTCCGCGACTACCAGTTGCACCACGCCTGGACCTGGGAGCACCAGGCGCTGACGCGGGCGCGCTTTGTCTGCGGCGATGCAGCCATCGGCGCCCATTTCGAGGCCTTGCGCCGCGAAATCCTCTGCGCACCGCGCGATACCGCCAGGTTACGCGACGAAGTGCTGGCCATGCGCGAGAAAATGCACGCGGGCCATCCCAATGACAGTGGATTGTTCGATCTGAAACACGATGCCGGCGGCATCGTCGATGTCGAGTTCAGCGTGCAGTACTTGCTGCTGACACACGCCCACGCCTTTCCCGAGCTCAGCGACAACGTCGGCAACATCGCCCTGCTCAAACGCGTCGCCACGCTCGGCCTGCTGCCCGAAGGCGTCGCCCTGCCCGCAGCGGATGCCTACCGCGAACTGCGCCGCCTGCAGCACCAGATCAAGCTCGCCGGTGCCGAGCATGCGCACGTCGACGCGACCAGCGTGGACGGCCATCCGGCCGCGGTGCGCGCGCTCTGGCAGGCGGTGTTTTACCCGGCCTAGCTGCGGCCCGCGATCAGCCGAACAGGCCGCTGAAGAACAGGCGGATGCTGTCCCACACGCGGCGGAAGAAGCCGCCCTGTTCCACTGCTTCCAGCGCGATCAGATCAACCGACTTCACCACTTTGTCGCCGCGGCGGATCTCAACCTTGCCGATCACCGCGCCCGGCTTCAGCGGCGCAATCAATTCCGGGTTCACCACGGTCTGCGTCGTGAATTGAGCCGCATCACCACGCGGCATGCTCATCGAAACATCGGCATTCACCCCGGCTTTGACCGTGCGCGCGGCGCCTTTCCAGACCTCCGCCTCGGTCAGCACCGCGCCTTTCCTGTAAAAGGTTTTGGTCTCGAAAAACAGGAAGCCGTAACCCAGCAGCTTGGCGGTTTCGGTGGCGCGTGCGGCTTCGCTGTCGGTGCCGAACACGGCGGCGATCAGGCGCTGATCGTTCTTTTTGGCCGACGCCACCAGACAGTAACCCGCCTCTTCGGTATGCCCGGTTTTCAGGCCGTCGACGCCGTCGTTGCGCCACAGCAGCAGGTTGCGGTTGGGCTGCTGGATGCCGTTCCACAGAAAATACTTCTGCGCGTAGATCGCGTAGTGCGCCGGGTCGGCATTGATGATGGCGCGCGCCAGAATGGCCATGTCGCGGGCCGTCGAGTAATGGTCAGGTGCGGGCCAGCCAGTGGCATTCGAAAAATGGCTGTTGCTCATGCCCAGGCGTTTGGCCTCGCCGTTCATCAGCGCGGCAAAGGCTTCCTCGCTGCCGGCGATATGTTCGGCCAGCGCCACGCTGGCGTCGTTGCCCGACTGGATGATGATGCCGTGGAACAGATCGTTGACCGACACCTGCTTGCCGACGTCGATGAACATTTTCGAGCCGCCCATGCGCCAGGCTTTTTCGCTGATGGTGACCTGTTCGTTTTCCTTCAGTTCGCCGCGCTGGATTTTCAGGGTGGCGATGTAGGCCGTCATCAGCTTGGTCAGGCTGGCGGGCGGCAGGCGCTCGTCGCCCAGCTGGTTGACCAGAACGGCCCCGCTGGCAGCATCCATCAATATGTAGGATTTGGCGGCGAGGGGCGGCGGCGGCGGGGTAATCTGCGCGCTCCATGCCGTGGGGACGATCAACAGGGTGAACAGCAATACCAGGCGCTGCAGGAAATACGGGGTCATCATCGGTGTCGTAATCACGTAAAGGGGATTTTTGAGGGCTGAAAGTGCTCATTCGCGCGGGCTTGACGCGCGGACTTGAGGATACACCGAGCCGCCGCCCCGAAACAGTCCGGATCGCCCCTGTTAAACTCGCGTCAGTCACTTTTCTGTCCCTATCCATGCTTTATTCCTTTCTGCGACCCGCCCTGTTCAGCCTCGATCCCGAAGACGCACACGGGCTGACCCTGACCAGCCTCGATCTGGCGCAACGCCTCGGCCTGCTCGGGCTGCGGCCCAGTGCAACGGGGACACCGGTGCACGTGATGGGCCTGAACTTCCCGAATGCCGTGGGACTGGCGGCGGGGCTCGACAAGGACGGCGCGCATATCCAGGCACTGGCGGCGCTGGGCTTCGGTTTCATCGAAATCGGCACGGTGACGCCGCGCCCGCAAGCCGGCAACCCGAAGCCGCGCCTGTTCCGCCTGCCGGCGGCCGAAGCCATCATCAACCGCATGGGCTTCAACAACCTGGGCGTCGACAATCTGGTGAAGAACGTCGAAGCCGCGGGCTACCAGGGCGTGCTCGGCATCAACATCGGCAAGAACAAGGACACGCCCAACGAGCACGCAGTGGACGACTATCTGACCTGCCTCGACAAGGTGTATGCGCACGCCAGCTACGTGGCGGTGAACATCTCGTCACCCAACACCCAGAACCTGCGCGAACTGCAGAAGGACGAAGCGCTCGATGCGCTGCTGTCCGCGATCAAGCTGCGTCAGTCCGAACTTGCGCAGCGCCACGGCCGCTATGTGCCGATCGCGCTGAAAATTGCACCCGACCTCGACGACGCCCAGATCGCCGCGATCGCCGCGCTGCTGATGATGCATCGCATTGACGCGGTGATCGCCACCAACACCACGATTGCGCGCGATGCGGTGGCCGGGCTGCCGAATGCGGGCGAGGCCGGCGGCCTCTCCGGCGCGCCGGTACGCGCGGCCGCAACCCGCGTGGTGGCGGCGCTAGCGCATCACCTGAAAGGCGAAGTGCCGATCATCGGCGTCGGTGGCATCCTGTCGGGCGACGATGCCCGCGAAAAAATCGCGGCGGGGGCCTCGCTGGTACAGCTGTATTCCGGGCTGATCTATCGCGGCCCCGATTTGATCCGCGACTGCGTGCTGGCGCTCAAGTCATGAGCCTGCGCCTGATCGCCGCCCTGCTGTCGGGCCTGCTGCTGCAGGCAACGGCCCATGCCCAGGCGCTGGAACAGGCCGTCATCACCCACTTCGCCCAGCCTGGCCTCGGCGCCGACCAGCTCGGCGTGATCGTCAACGACGACGACCCCGACAGCGTCGCCATCGCCGCTTATTACCAGGACAAGCGCAGCATCCCGGCGGCCAATCTGATCCATGTCCGCTTCAAGCCGGGCAGCAGCACCCTGAGCCGCGAGGAATTTGCCCGGATCAAGCGCCAGGTCGACCGTGCCGCCCCCAAAACCGTACAGGCATTCGCGCTGACCTGGGCGCAGCCCTACCGGGTCGATTGCATGTCGATCACCTCCGCCTTCGCTTTCGGCTTCAACGCCGCCTATTGCGCCAGCAGCTGCAAGCCGACCCGCATCAGCCCCTACTTCAACAGCAACGTGGCGCAGCCGTACAGCGCCTACGCCATGCGCCCGACCATGAGCCTGGCCGCCGCCAGCGTGGCCGAGGCCAAAAAACTGATCGACCGCGGCCTCGCCTCCGACAACAGCAATCCGGCAGGCACGGCCTATTTGATGAGCACCTCGGACAAGGCGCGCAACGTGCGGGCGGCCGGTTTCGATGCCTTGCGCACCCTGATGAACCCCATCATCCCGACCGACATCGTCAAAGCCGATGTACTGAGCGACAAGCAGGACGTGATGTTTTATTTCACCGGCCTCACCCATGTGTCCGCGCTCGACAGCAACACATTCTTGCCGGGCGCCATCGGCGACCACCTCACGTCGGCCGGTGGCGTGCTGTTCGGCGGCGGGCAGATGAGCAGTCTCAAATGGCTGGAAGCCGGCGCGACCGGCAGCTATGGTGCGGTAATCGAACCCTGCAATTACCCGAACAAGTTCCCTATCCCCGGCGTGGTGATGGCGCACTATTTAATGGGCGAAACCCTGATCGAGGCGTACTGGAAAAGCGTGCAGATGCCGGGACAGGGCATCTTCATCGGCGAGCCGCTGGCCCGTCCGTTCGCCGGTGTGGCCACCCGCGCAGGCGACAACGGACTGAGCGTGTCGGCACGGGTGATCGCACCCGGGCTGTACGACGTGCAGGCCGCGCCGTCGATGATGGGACCGTACCGCACCGTCGCCCGCCTGCCGGTCGGCTGGGGCACCCGCGAGCTCAAGCTCGGCAAGGTGCCGCCGGCGTATTACCGCTTCGAGCGCCGCGCCGAAACCGTGCCCACCCCATAAATCAAATCACGGAGCTCATCCGCATGCACATCGGCATCCCCAGGGAAATCAAGAACCACGAATACCGCGTCGCGCTCACCCCGGCAGGCGCACGGGCACTTGTCGCCGCCGGACATGCGGTCAGCGTCGAAACCGGCGCAGGTGTGGGCTCCGGCTTTGCCGACGCGGCCTATCGCGCCGCCGGCGCCAGCATTGCCGCCAGTTCGAAAGACGTGTGGCAGGCCGGGCTGGTGCTCAAGGTCAAGGAACCGCAGGCGGTGGAAGTGCCCCATTTGCGCGACGGCCAGATCCTGTTCTGTTACCTGCACCTCGCGCCGGCCCCCGCGCTGGCGCGCAGCCTGATGGCCAGCGGCGTCAGCGCCATCGCCTACGAAACGGTCAGCGATGCGGGCGGCGGCTTGCCGCTGCTGGCGCCGATGTCCGAAATCGCCGGCCGGCTGGCGCCGCAAATGGGCGCGCTCGGCCTGCACTCCAGCAACGGCGGCAGCGGCGTACTGGTCAGCGGCATGCCGGGTGTGCCGCCGGCGCACATTGCCATCATCGGCGCCGGCATCGTCGGCATGAGCGCAGCCCGTGTGGCGATCGGCCTCGGCGCCCGCGTCACCCTGCTCGACCGCGTCGCCGCGCCGCTTTCCCGCGCCGAACAAAACTTTGGTGCGCGCGTCGAAACCCGCTACTCGACGCCCGACGCCATTGCCGACACGCTCCCCTGCGCCGACATCGTGATCGGTGCAGCACAGATTCCAGGCCGCCATGCACCGCGCCTGATTTCGCTGGCCCAGCTCAGGACCATGCGGCGCGGCAGCGTGCTGGTCGATGTCGCGATCGATCAGGGCGGCGTGGCCGAAACCTCCCGCCCCACGACCCACAGCGATCCGTTTTTCATTGCCGAAGGCGTGGTGCATTACTGCGTCGCCAACATGCCGGGTGCGCTCGCACGCACCGCAACCGAAGCCCTCACCCACGCCACCCTGCCGTATGTGCTGGCGCTGGCCGCGCAGGGGCTGGCAGCGCTCGACGCCGATTCCGGACTGAAAGCCGGCCTGCAAATCCACGCCGGCGCCATCACCCACGCCGGACTCGCAGAAGATCTGGCGGGGGCCTGAGCCCCGTGCCGCAGCGCCAAATCGCTGCGCAATCAGACAACTAGCAACATCCCATATCTTTCCTAAGATGCGCTAGGTGCGACAACTTGACACAGAATTAAAAGAAGATATATTTATCTGCATATACGAACGTGCAGTGACGTTCGTATAGACCAATTTGAGTAATCAATCACGGGAGACGTGTATGGAAGCGACAACCTACAACTATAAGGTCGTCCGCCAGTTCGCCATCATGACGGTGGTGTGGGGGATAGTCGGAATGCTGGTCGGGGTCATCCTGGCAGCAATGCTGATCTGGCCGGAAATAACCTATGGGATCGAATGGCTGTCGTATGGCCGTCTGCGTCCGCTGCATACCAATGCGGTGATCTTCGCCTTTGGCGGTTCGGGGCTGTTCGCCGTCTCGTACTACATCGTGCAGCGCACCTGCCAGGTGCGGCTGTGGGCAGAGGGCCTGGCGGCCTTCACGTTCTGGGGCTGGATGGCGGTCATCGTACTGGCTGCGGTCACCCTGCCGATGGGCTTCACCAGTTCCAAGGAATACGCCGAACTGGAATGGCCGATCGACATCCTGATCACGCTGGTCTGGGTGGCCTACGCGCTGGTGTTCTTCGGCACCATCGCCAAGCGCAAGACCAAGCACATCTATGTGTCCAACTGGTTCTTCGGCGCCTACATCCTGACCATCGCGATTCTGCACATCGTCAACAACATGGAAATCCCGATCGCTTTCTTCGGTGGCTCCATGCTCAAGTCCTACTCCGCCTACGCCGGCGTGCAGGACGCGATGGTGCAGTGGTGGTATGGCCATAACGCGGTGGGCTTCTTCCTCACCACCGCCTTCCTCGGCATGATGTACTACTTCATTCCGAAGCAGGCCGGCCGTCCGATCTACTCTTATCGACTTTCAGTTGTCCACTTCTGGTCGCTCAACTTCATCTACATGTGGGCAGGTCCGCACCACCTGCAGTACACCGCGCTGCCCGACTGGGCGCAAAGCCTGGGCATGGTGTTCTCGCTGATGCTGCTGGCTCCGAGCTGGGGCGGCATGATGAACGGCATCATGACCCTGTCCGGCGCATGGCACAAACTGCGCACCGACCCGATCCTCAAGTTCCTCGTTACCGCGCTGTCGTTCTACGGCATGTCGACCTTCGAAGGCCCGATGATGGCGATCAAGACGGTGAACGCATTGAGCCACTACACCGAATGGACCATCGGCCACGTGCACTCCGGCGCGCTGGGCTGGGTGGCGATGATCACCATCGGTTCGATGTACTACCTGATTCCGCGCCTGTTCGGCCGCGAATCGATGTTCAGCACCAAGCTGATCGAATGGCACTTCTGGCTCTCCACCATCGGCGTGGTGCTGTATATCGCCTCGATGTGGATCGCCGGGGTGGCACAGGGCCTGATGTGGCGCGCTTCGAACGCCGACGGCACGCTGACCTACAGCTTCGCCCAGGTGCTCAACACCATGTATCCGTTCTACGGCATCCGCCTGCTGGGTGGCACCCTGTTCCTCAGCGGCATGTTGATGATGGCCTACAACGTCTGGCGCACCGTGCGCATCGGCCGTGTCGTCAACGACGCAGCCATTCCGCAAGCCGTTCACGCCTAAGGAGACCGAACATGTTTTCGCATGAAACTATTGAAAAGAACCTCGGCCTGCTGATCGTGCTGACCATCCTGGTGGTCAGCGTGGGCGGTCTGGTGCAGATCGTGCCGCTGTTTTTCCAGACCTCGACCACCACCCCGGTGGCCGGCCTGAAGCCCTACACCGCGCTGCAACTGTCGGGCCGCGACATCTACATCCGCGAAGGCTGCGTCGGCTGCCACTCGCAGATGGTGCGTCCGTTCCGCGCCGAGACCGAGCGCTACGGCCACTATTCGGTGGCGGGCGAATACGTCTACGACCGGCCGTTCCTGTGGGGCTCCAAGCGCACCGGCCCGGATCTGCAGCGCGTCGGCGGCCGTTATTCGGACGCCTGGCATATGGCGCACCTGAACAATCCGCGCGACGTGGTACCGGAGTCCAACATGCCGGCCTATCCCTGGCTCGACCGTCCGCTGGAGGACGCGTCGATCCAGGCCAAGATGCGCGCGCTGAACGCGGTAGGCCACGGCTACACCGAGCAGGAAATCAGCGAAGCGCCCGCCGCGCTGGAAGGCAAGACCGAGCTCGAAGCGGTCATCGCCTACCTGCAGAGCCTCGGCATCCACGCCCCCAAAACCTGAGGAACGGCACATGGATAGCGGAACCCTGAGCGGCATCGCCACCGTTGTCTGCCTTGCAACCTTCATCGGCATCGTCTGGTGGGCGTACAGCAAGGACAACAAGCAGCGGTTTGAAGAAGACGGCAAGCTGCCCTTCGCTGACGACGACGTACCTGCCAAATAAGGAGACAAGCAATGAGCGACTTTACTAGCGGCTTCTGGCCGCTCTACATCAGCCTGATCACGGCGGTGAGCATCATCGGCACCTGGATTTTCCTGCGCTCGCACACCACCCGCAAACTCGCGCCCGGTGAAAAGGCCGAACTGATCCAGCACACCTGGGACGGCGACCTGCAGGACTTCGACAACCCGCTGCCGCGCTGGTGGCTGGGCCTGTTCTACGGCACCATGATTTTCTCGGTCGGCTACCTGATCCTGTGGCCGGGCATGGGCAACTTCGAAGGCGTGCTGGGCTGGTCTTCGCGGGGCGAGTACGAGGCTGAGGTGAAAGCCGCCGAAGCCAAGTTCCAGCCGGTCTATGCGGGCTTCATGAAGCAGGATATCGCAACGGTTGCCGCCAATCCCGAAGCGCGCGCCATCGGCAAGAATCTGTTCCTGACCTACTGCTCGCAGTGTCACGGTTCGGACGCGGCCGGCGCCACGGGTTTCCCCAACCTGACCGACAGCGACTGGCTGTATGGCGGCGATCCCGCCACCATCCAGGCCACCCTCACCAACGGCCGCGGCGGCGTGATGCCTGCGCTGGGCGCTGCCATCGGTCCGGAAAAAACCAAGGATGTCGCGAACTACGTGATGTCGTTGTCGGGCCGCAAGCATGACGCTACGCGCGCAGCCTCCGGCCAGGCGGTGTTCGCCGAAAACTGCGCCGCCTGCCACACGCCGGCCGGTACCGGAATGCAGGCGCTGGGCGCGCCCAACCTGACCGACAAGATCTGGCTGTATGGCGGCAGCGAAGCCACCATCATCGAGACCATCACCAAGGGCCGCAACGGCGTCATGCCCGCCATGGCGCAAACCCTGGGCACCACGTCCAACAAGGACGCCAAGCTGCACCTGCTGGCGGCCTATGTGTACGGGCTGTCGCAAAAGCAGTAAGCAGTGAACAGCGTTGCCGGAGCAATCCGGCAAGCTGCCTGAGCGTATTGGCCAAGCGCCGATCTAGTATGCTCAGGCAGCTCAGACATCTCTGGTTAAGCGCAACGTGACCGACGAAAACAAACCCGCCTCCGCAGAAACGCCGATCGAGCAGCAGCTTTATGCGATCCGGCAGACCATCCAGACACGCGCGGTGCACGGCGTATTCGCCAACTGGCGCGTTGCGCTGGTGCTGATCACGCAACTGGTCTATTACGGCCTGCCCTGGCTGCAGTGGGAAAACCGCCAGGCCGTGCTGTTCGATCTGGCGGCGCGCAAGTTCTATATCTTCGGCCTGGTGTTCTGGCCGCAGGATTTCGTCTATCTCACCGGCCTGTTGATCCTGGCGGCGCTGTCGCTGTTCCTGTTCACCGCGGTGGCCGGACGGCTATGGTGCGGCTACGCCTGCCCGCAAACCGTGTACACCGAAATTTTCATGTGGGTGGAAAGCTGGCTGGAAGGCGACCACGTCGCGCGCAAAAAACTCGACGCCTCGCCGTGGAATGCCAACAAGCTTAAAAAACGCGGCCTCAAACATGTCGCGTGGTTCGCGCTCGCGCTGTGGACCGGCTTCACCTTCGTCGGTTACTTCACGCCGATCAAGGAATTGGCGGTTGAATTTGTCAGCTTCGGCCTCGGTCCGTGGGAAGCCTTCTGGATTTTCTTCTACGCCTTCGCCACCTGGGGCAACGCCGGCTTCATGCGCGAGCAGGTCTGCAAATACATGTGCCCCTATGCACGCTTCCAGAGCGTGATGTTCGACTCCGACACGCTGACCGTGACCTACGACAACTCGATCGGCGAACCGCGCGGTCCGCGCAGCAAGAAAACCGACTACAAAGCCGCCGGCCTCGGCACCTGCGTCGACTGCAACGTCTGCGTGCAGGTCTGCCCCACCGGCATCGACATCCGCAACGGCCTGCAATACGAATGCATCGGCTGCGCCGCCTGCATCGATGGCTGCGACCAGATCATGGACAAGATGGGCTACCCGCGCGGCCTGATCCGCTACACCACCGAAAACGTGGTGAAGGGCAAATACCCCGACAGCGGCATCCTCAAGCACATCCTGCGCCCGCGCACCATCATCTATACCGTGCTGCTCACGGCCATCGCCAGCGCGTTTCTCTATAGCCTCGCCACCCGCGTGCCCTTGCGTGTCGACGTCGTGCGCGACCGCGTCGCCCTGTCGAAGGAGACCGACGAGGGCATGATCGAAAACGTCTACCGTCTGCAGCTCATCAACAAGGACGACCAGACCCACCGCTACACGATCCAGGCTGAAGGCATCAACGGCCTGCAGGTGGTGACCGCCAGCCGCGAGGTGTCCGCCGCACCGCTGCAGACCATCGACATCCCGGTCAGCCTGATTGCCGACCCGGTCGACCTGAAGGGCCGTTCGATCGAGGTGACGTTCAACATCCGTTCCACCGACGATCCGGGCATCCATACCGAAGTCGGCACCAAGTTCTTCAACCGTTGATCGCCATGAGGAATGACGCCGTGATGAATACCACCCTGCAACCCAAGCCCTGGTACCGCGAGTTCTGGCCGTGGTTCCTGATGAGCCTGCCTGCCACCGCCGTTGTCGCAGGCATCACCACGGTCGTGATTGCAGTGCAAAGCGCGGACGGCATGGTGGTCGGCGATTACTACAAGGCCGGGCTGGCCATCAACCAGACGCTGGCGCGCGACAACGTCGCCTACGCGATGGCGCTCAGTGCCACCGTCCGCAACGAGGATGGCACGCTGCGGCTGGCCCTCGGCGGACGCTTACCCGCCTACCCCGAACAGCTGAGCCTAAGTCTGGCGCATCCCACCCGCTCCGGGATGGACCAGGCTCTGACGCTGCATCATGCGGGCGACGGGCTGTATCGCGTCGCCATGCCTAGCCTGCCTGCCGGCAAATGGCACGCCGAACTGGCCGATGCAGCGTCTACCTGGCGCGTGTCCGGCATCCTGCATTTGCCGTTGACGCAACCCGTCACCCTATCCGCTTCCACCGTTCGACCACTACCACAAGGAGACTGACATGAACGCTGCACTCGACCTCTTGTTCACCAGCGGAATTGGCCTGTTGAGCCTGTTCACCATTATCTTCATCATCGGCATGGGCTTTTTCATGGTGAAGCTGGTCAAGCGCAAGATGAACGAACCGGAAGAATGATCCGGCTCAAACGATCAACCCGAGTCCGCCCCTGCTCACGCAGGCCGGATCGATGAGGAGGAAGCACCCATCATGCTGCAGCGCCTGATCCACATCCTGTGGCCATCCTTCCTTGTGGCGGGGGTGGCCGACATCCTCTTCACCACCCTGTTCGACCCGCTGGAAATCCTCTACCGCGGCGAACCTCTGATCGAGCAGCGCCTGGCCGCCTACACGGTCGGTTTTTTCGTATTCTGGCTGCTGGGCATCGCGTCCTCCGCCATGACCTGTTACTTCCAGCGCAGCGCCGACGAAATCAACCGCTGTCCGCTGCCCCCGCGCAAGCGTCCCGAGGGCTGCCCCAAGCGGGATGACGGCAGCAATTGCTGCTGAGCTGAGCGCGCGCCCGCTTACAAGGCCCGCCGTTCTCGCCTCACGGCGCAGCGGCTGGGTAGACCCTATTCTGTTAGTGATATTTATAAATGCGAAGCGACCCCTTTGGTTTCGTCGGCCAGATGCTGCCGCAGTTCTCTCAGGTCAAGTGACCGGTCAATCCTGCGGAGGGGGATGATTCATGGCCCGACTCATTTTGGGGCTATGCGTCACGCACGATTTCACGCTGCAGTATTTCCAGCTCATCCAGAATACGGATGAACTTTTCACCAAATGCCGTAACCCGATACTCGACACGTGGTGGAGATTCGTCGTAGGCGACGCGATCGATGATGCCAAATTCTATGTTTTTACGTAGGCACTCGTTGAGTACTTTCGTCGTCAGCCCTTCAACGTTACGCACCATTTCGCCTGGCCGGTTGATGCCGATCGCCAGTAGTTGATAAACGGTAAGAGACCATTTACAGCCATAGATGGTCTCAACCATGCGTGCACTCCGTTCAGGAGCGGATTTTCTGGAAAATTTTTTGTCTTGATTGCTCATCAACTTGTACCGATTAGTACCTGACGCACCTCTTTGTGCCTGCTTTTCATAGAGCGTCCTGGCTTCCTAATATGCGGCCTCCCGTGACTTTTGATAAGAGGTGGTGTGATGGAAAATTCTGTACAACCCTTGGCCCTGATTGTGGGTGGATCCAGTGGAATGGGCTTTGCGACGGCAAGGATACTGATGAATCAGGGTATCAAGACAGTGATTGTGGGCAACGCATCCGAAAAGCTGGATAAGGCACAGCGTGATCTTTCGGCCTTTGGCAATGTCGAGGCAATCCAGGCTAACTTGTACGAACCAGATGGGGTGCAACGCATCGTTGCCTTTGCCGAGAATAAAAATTGCCACATTAAATACCTGGTGAATGCGGCGGGCTATTTCAAGCCGTCGTCTTTCCTTGAACATGACCACAAGACCTATGACACATATCTGGATCTGAGCCGTGCCTTGTTCTTCATTTCGCAGGCAGTGGCCAGAAACATGGCAGCGAACGGCGGCGGATCGATTGTTCATATTGGCTCAATGTGGGCAAAACAGGCGATCAAGGCGACACCATCTTCTGCGTATTCGATGGCGAAGGCCGGACTGCACGCACTCACGCAACATATGGCGATGGAGTTGGCCGACCTTAATATCCGGGTAAACGCAGTTTCGCCTGCCGTGGTTAAAACGCCGATTTATGAATCATTCATTGATCCAGAAAAAATTGACGAAACACTTTCCTCATTCAACAGCTTTCATCCGATCGGCCGGATTGGCACTTCGGATGATGTTGCAAAAACCATCGCATTCCTTCTCGGTGACGATGCCAGTTGGGTGACAGGTGCAATATGGGATGTCGACGGTGGTGTGATCGCGGGACGCAACTGATACGTAATACCACTGGAGATATCGCCATCAGGATTCGGAAATCACCTGATGGCTGATTCAATGTTTTGGCATTCAGCAAGCTGCCGACTTAGGCCGAAAAGGCATCGGCACCGGGCAGCGCCTCCGTCGTTCGCGCCCGCTAAACCCCAGGCTGCAGCAGATCGATCCGGAAGTCCGCCTCGTAAGGCGGCACATTGCATTCAATGATGTCGGACGGCGCCACGTCGAGGCGCACGCCGACAATATCGGTGCGCACCGGCAATTTTGCCACGCCGCGATCGACCAGCACCACGGTGCGAATTTCGGCGGGTTGTTTGCCGGCCAGATATTCCACCGCGCGCAGCATCGAATGGCCGCGATACATCACGTCATCGACCACCAGCACGGTCTGGCCTTCGAGATTGATCGCGGCGTGAACCGGGTTTTCGGTCAACCGGGTTTCCGGATACAGCAGGGTCAGGTCATCCGCATAACGCTTGATTTGCAAGTCCAGTCTCGTGCACTCGGTCAGGCCATAGTTCTCTGCCAGATGTGCGTGCAGCCTATCGGCCAGCGGCGTGCCGCGCCGCAGAATGCCCACGATCACCACGCGGGTTCGCCCCGTCAGCAAACCCGCCGCCTGGCGCGCCATGTCGGCAACGATGGCTTCCAGTTGGACCTCGGTGTAAAGGCAGGTCCGCCTGCCCGCTACCGTATTCATGTCCAGGCTTACGCGGTGCGCGAATAGCGCGGCTGATCGCTGGCCGCCTGTTTCAGATAGCGGTCGAAGCACATGCCGATATTGCGCAGGAACAGGCGGCCGCTGGGCGTGACGCTGATTTTTCCGGTGCTGATTTCCACCAGGCCGTCGTCGGCCAGCGGACGCAGGTCGCTCAGGGCGTCGGCGAAGTAGTCGGTAAAGGCGATGCCCCATTCGCTGCCGAAGGCGGCGAAGTCCAGCTCCAGGTCGCACATCACGCGGGTGATCGCTTCGCGCAGAATCTGGTCGTCGCGGGTGAGTTTAAGGCCGCGCTCGACGGCGAAGCCGGTAGCGGCGACGCGCTCCTGATAGCGCTTGATGTTCTTCTCGTTCTGCATGTAGACGTCCGCCGTCTGGCTGATGCTTGAAGCGCCGAAGGCAAGGATGTCGCAGTCCTTGTGGGTGGTGTAACCCTGAAAATTGCGCCACAGGGTTTTGGTTTGCTGCGCGCGCACCAGTTCGTCGTCGGGCAGCGCAAAGTGGTCGAGGCCGATGTTGACGTAACCCGCTGCGCCCAGCGCCTCGTTCACCGCCTGCTGCAAGCCCAGGCGCGTGGCCGGATCGGGCAGGTCGGACTGGATAATCAGGTTCTGGTGTTTTTTCAGCCACGGCACATGGGCGTAGCCAAACACCGCCAGGCGGTCGGGCGCCCATTCGGTAATGCGTTGCAGGGTGCGGCTGAAACTCGCCACGGTCTGCTTCGGCAGGCCGACGATCAGGTCCAGATTGATGCTGGAAAACCCCAGTTCGCGCGACCAATCGAGCACCTGCTGGATCAGCGCCTCGGACTGGATGCGGTTGACCGCCTGCTGCACCGCCGGGTCCATATCCTGCACGCCGAACGACAGGCGATTGAAGCCGGATTCGCGCAGGGCCTCCAGATGCGCCCGCGTCAGTTCGCGCGGATCGACTTCGCAGCTGATTTCGGCATCGTCGGCCAGGGTGAAATGGCTGCGCATCATCGCCATCAGGCGGCGAATGTCGTCGGGATTGAGATAAGTCGGCGTGCCGCCGCCCCAGTGCAGCTGACGCACCGGGCGACGGGTGTCGACCTGCTGCGCGGTGCGCGCCATTTCCTGATCGAGCGTGGCGAGATAAGGCTGGGTTTTGCTGTAATCGTGCGTCGCCACCATGTTGCAGCCGCAGTAATAGCAAAGCGAGTCGCAAAACGGGATGTGGGCGTACAGCGAAATCCCGCGGTCGGGCGCGGGTTCGGCCAGCGCTTCGAGCCAGTCCGCCTCGCCAAAACCGGTGTGGAAATACGGTGCGGTGGGGTACGAGGTATAGCGCGGGCCGGCTACGCTGTATTTCTGCAGCAACTCCAGAGTCGTCGTCATTGCGGCGTCCTTATGAGGATATATTTATCTTTTTATTATATCGCTTCAAGCAAAATCCGGGCAAGCCAGCCTCAAGGAACCCGCCCGCTTTTGCGGTAAAGTTCGGTGCTAGAAAGCCGTTGTCTCCTCCACACACGCGCCCGGATACCTTATTCATGTCCCGCCTCATTTTCCTGCTCCGCCTGTTCCGCATGCTGGCCCTCAGCCTGTTGCTGGCGACGTCGGCCGCGCATGCCGACGAGGCCTCGGCGCTTGCGCAAAAGGTCTACGACCGCCCGAACGGCCGCGATCTGGTGACCCAGGGGCGCATGGTGCTGACCGAAAAGGGCCGCGCCCCGCGCATCCGCGAACTCGTCACGTACCGGCTCGACAAGGCGAACGGCGAAACCGCCAACCTGATCCGTTTTCTCGACCCGGAAGACATTGCCGGCACCGGTCTGCTCAGCATAGACCAGGCTGACGGCAGCACCGACCAGTGGCTGTATCTGCCTGCGCTGGACCGGGTGCGGCGCATTTCCAGCGACCGCAAGGGCGGGCGCTTTGTCGGCTCCGACCTGTATTTCGAGGACCTGCAGGAACGCAAGCCCAGCGAAGACCGCCACCGCCTGCTCGGCAAGCAGACCGAGAACGGCATCCTGTGCGACGTGCTGGAAAGCGTGCCGGTCGATCCCGACAATTCGGTCTATCGCAAGCGCATTCTCTGGGTTGACCCCGCGACCGCCATCGTCCAGCGCACCGACTATTTCGAGAAAGACCCCGACACCCCCAGCAAGCGCTGGCTGCTGCGCGGCAAGAAGCGCAACCAGGGCTACTGGACGCTCACCGACAGCCGCGTGATCGACCTGACCAGCGGCCACGAAACCCGCATGGTGATCGACTCTGCGCTGTACGACCAGAAACTGCCCGCCAAACTCTTCACCTCGCAAGCCCTCGCTGACGAAAACCTGGAATCGGAATATCGCCCATGAAAAAGCTGCTGCTGAATCTGACGCTCTCCCTCGCTACCCTGCCGGCGCTGTTGCCCGCACACGCCTCGGCTGCCGACGATCTGCCACCGCCACGCGCCGCCGAAGCGGGCAGCGCAGACGACCTGCCCCCACCGCGCACATCCACTCGCAAGCCGCCCGCGGCAGCCGCCGGCACAACAACCGCCCAAGCCGCTGTACCGCTTGAAGGCGCAGATGACCTGCCACCACCCGGTGCCAAAAAAGCCAAGCCACGCAGCGCGCAGCCGACGCTCAAATACGGGGTCGACGACCTGCTGCTGGAAGCCGGCGGCCTGCCTGATGCCACCGAGGCCGACACCTATTCCACCCTGCGTGCCAAGGCCTATGTGCTGTGGCAACCGAACCGCGACTGGGAACTGCGCGCGGGCGCACGGGTGGATGGCGCCATGCAGAATGGCGGGGTAGCCGATTTCAACGACATGTCGGCCGATTTCACCGACACCTACGTGCGTTACCGCAGCGGCGACACGCGGCTGACCCTGGGCGCGCAAACCATCATCTGGGGGCGCGTCGACGAGATCCCGCTGGCCGACCGCGTCAGCCGTGCCGACCTCACGCGCTTTACGCTGGACGAGCTGCCCGAGCGTCGCCGCGCCGAACTGGCGGCCCGCTGGGAACAAACCCTGGGTGACTTCAAGCTGGATGCCGTGTGGCTGCCGGTCTTCAACGCCGCTGAACTGCCCGACGCATCCAGCGTCTGGAGCCCGATCAATCTCACCACCGGCGAAATCGTCGGCATTGCCCCCAGCCCGGCGGTTGCCGCGCTGGTGCAAAACGCCGTCATCAGCGAGGACGAACACGGCAGCGGCGGCGGCGGCGTACGCCTGACCAAAACCGGCGGCGCCGTCGATTATGGCGTCACCCTGGCTCGCAGCCGGCAGTCGCAACCGTACTACCTGATCGGCGGCATCCCTCTGGCGCCCACGCTCACCGCCATCCATCCGTTCAACAATTTTGCCGGCGCCGATATGGAACTCGAAAGCAACGGCATCACCTGGCGCATGGAACTGGGCTACACCGACAACATTCCCGTCACCTTGCCCACCACTGCCACCACCTACGTCCCTTCGCTCGACTGGGTGGGCGGCATCGAATTCTTCCCCGGCGGTGCGGACACGCGCATCAATCTGCAACTGGTCGCCCAGGCCCTGCAAACCGACCAAAGCATACTGCAGCTGACCGAGTACTACGGCGCCAACGGTGAAATCGAAACCACGTTCGGCCAGGGCCGCTGGACCGCAGGCCTGCGTTTCTTCGGCGGCCTCAACGTGAAGAACCTCTACCTCAACCCCGAAATCAGTTACGTCGCCTGGGAGCCCTTCGCGGTGTATGCGGGCTACCACTACTTCAATGGCGACGACCGCACCCTGGCGGGTTTCCAGGAAGACCACTCGATGGGTGTGCTGGGCATCCGCGGCCAGTTCTGAATTCCGTGACGACGTGAACCTCCTGAAATCCTGGCTCAATGGCAGCCGCATGCTGCCGCCCTGGCTGGCGCTGGGCATCCTGCTGTTCATCCTGCTGGGTTCGTTGCCCCTGGTTTTCAAGCTGCACTTCAACAACGCGGGCGACATTTACTCGCCGCCCGACGCCCCCATCATCCAGCTGCGCGAATCGCTGTTCAAGGAATTCCCCAACGACGAAGCCTTGATCGCGCTGTTCGAGGGCGACCAGCTCTACACCCCCGCGTTTCTCGCCGCGTTGCACCGCACCGCGATACGGATGGAAAAACACCCGGCGGTGGACCGGGTGCTGACGCTCACCACCGCCGAGCACATCGATGCCACCGACGACGGCTTCGCGGTTTCCATACTGATCGACCCGGACCATCTGGAAGCACGCACCCCTGCGCAATGGAAAGCGCGCGTGCTGGGCGACGCCTTTGCACCGGGCCTGATCGCCTCGCGCGATGGCCGTGCGGTCGCGCTGGTGGTGCGCCCCAAGTTCCTCAAGGAAAGCCTGACCCGCCGCGACATCCAGATCGAACTCGACAAGGCCATCGCCGCTGAAAACCTCGAGCAGGCACGCACCGCAACCGCCGGCACCATCGCGCAGACGGTCGAGGAACTGCGCTCGATCTGGCGCGACAGCGCGATCTTCATCCCCCTCACGGTGGTGATCGGCATGGCCCTGATGTGGTGGGTGGTCGGCCGGATACGTCCCATGGTGGTCGGCGGCGTCGCGATGGGCGCCGTGGTCGCCGCCAGCGTGGCGGGGCTGGTGGCTGCCGGGCAGCCCTACACGCCGATCACCGCCATGATTCCCACCCTGATGGCGGCCTACACCACGGCCACCCTGCTGCACTTCTACGCCGCCATCCAGCGTGCCCGTATCGCCCTGCTGGCGCGGCCACAGCGCATCGAGCGCGCGCTAAGGGAAACCCTAGTGCCTGGACTTTTCAATGTGCTGACCACCGGTGCCGGCATGCTGAGCCTGCTGCTGGTGAATATCCCGCCGGTGCAGGCATTCGGCCTGTCGGGCGCCATCGGCACGCTCATCGTTTTCATCGTGGTGTTCGTGCTGGTGCCACCGATCCTGCTCAAATGGGACACCCCGCGCTGGCCGCGCCGCAGCTCCGGCATGGCGCACGCGCGCCATATCGCGGCTGCGGTATCGGTGTTCAGCCTGCGCCATGCAAAAGCAGTCCTGATTACGACTGCCCTGGTGCTGACTGCGGCGATTCCGTTGGTTTTGCAGGTCAAGGTCGAATCCAACCTGCTCGAGTTTTTTGCCCCCGAGCACAGTATCAGCCGCAGCACCGAACGCGTCGAAAGCGCGCTCGTCGGCGTCACCGGCCTGGAAGTCGTGCTGACCGGCAGCACCCGCGACAGCCTGAAAGACCCCGTCACGCTGGCTCAGATCAAGGCACTGCAAACCTGGCTGGAACAGCAACCCGAAATCGACCGCAGCTTCTCGATGGTCGACGTGCTGGAAGAAATGAACCGCGCATTCAACGGCGGCGACGTGGGGCCTGACGCTCTGCCTGCCGAACGCAAACTGATCGAACAGCTGATGCTGATTTACGACGGCAAGGATTTGTACGAGCTGGTCAATCGCGAGTTTCAGCGCGGCCGCATCACCCTGAGCCTCAACGTGCATGGCGCCAATGAAATCAGCCGGGTGATCGAGCGGATCCGCGCCCATGTCGCCGAACAACCGGTCAAGGGCATGTCGGTCGAACTGGCCGGTTTCGGCCGCATCTTCTCGGACCAGGAAGACCGCATCGTCGACGGCCAGGTGAAAAGCTTCGGCGCCGCCTTCCTGCAGATATTCCTGTTGCTCGCCCTGTTGTTCCGCTCATTCCGCGGCGCACTGATCTGCATGGTGCCCAATCTGGCGCCGCTGTTTTTCATTTTCGTGGTCATGGGTGCAGTCGGCATTTCGCTCGACGTCGCCACCGTACTGATTGCCAGCATCATTCTCGGCATCACCGTGGACGACACCATCCATCTCTATCACGGCTACCAGCACCGTCTGCGCCGCGGCGTCAGCCCGGCGTTCGCCATCATCCGTAGCATGGAAAGCTCGGGGCGCGCCGTGATTGCGATTTCGATGGTGCTGATTGCCCAGTTCATCCTGCTGGGCCTGTCCGATTTCCGCCCCACTGCGCACTTCGGCATTCTCTGTGCGGTCGGCCTGTTTGCGGGTCAGGTATTCGAGTTGCTGCTGATGCCGGCTCTGCTCGGCCTGCGCCTTCGCAAGCAGGAAAAAACTATCACGGCACAGTAAGCCTGAGCGCGCCGAACGCGTCGTTGAACAACGCGACTTCGTCGCCCGATGCAAATTGCCAGCCTTCCAGATGGCCGAAGTCGAGGCTGGATTTCGGGTTCAGCTCAAGCATGAAGCGCTTGGCCGTCGACGAAGCGGGATTGCGTACCACCAGCGACACGGCCAGATAGCGGTCGCTCGTATTGCGGATTTCGGCCACCAGGCCTTGCCCAAGAAAAGAAGCCCGGAAGTCGACCACCACCGGCAAGGCCGGCTTGGCCGAAACGACCGCCTGATAATCGCTTTCCTTCCAGGCCAGCTGCGCTTTCAGCTGCTCGATATCGCGCAGACTGTTGGTCAGCAGATTGCGCGTCTCGATCAGATAGCGTTCGGTCTGCTGACGGACTTCGACTTCCTTGGCAAGCCGCCGCTTGCCGTCGTCGATATCCACTTTGAGCATGAAGGCATACAAGGCCAGACCGCATACCAGCATGAACAATACGGCATTGACGGTGATCGAAACGATCAGCCCGCGCCGCTGCGGCAACGCGGGATTGCTCGCTTGCGTGCCGGGCCTCATCCGGTGTTGCGCATCCCCGCCGCGATGGCGTTGATCGTGCGTTTCAGCGGCGTCAGCCAGGTGTCCTGTTCGGATTCCCACACGCTGCCGCTGCGGTAGCGCTTCAACATGCGCACTTGGATGTGGTTGATCGGATCGATGTAGGGCCGGCGGCGCGAAATCGAGCGCGACAGTGACGGGTTTTCTTCCAGCAGCGCCTCAATTTGTGCAACCTGCTTGACCCCTGCCACGGTGCTGCCGAACTCGTCCGCGATCACGCGGTACACCGCCATGGTGTTGGGGTGTTCGCACAGGCGTGCATATTCCTCGGCGATTTCCATGTCGGCCTTGCTGAGCGCCATCTGCACGTTCGACAGCAGACCGCGGAAGAAAGGCCACTCGCGGTACATCGTCTGCAATTGCGCCAGGCCATCCGGCTGCCGGGCAATGAAGCCGGACAGCGCGCTGCCGATGCCGAACCATGCAGGCAGGGTGTGGCGCGATTGCGCCCAGCCGAACACCCAGGGGATCGCCCGGATCGAACCGAGCGAGCGGTCGGCTTTCTTGCGGTGCGAGGGCCGGCTGCCGATATTGAGCAGGCCGATTTCGGTGACCGGGGTGCTTTCGTAGAAATAGTCGATGAAGCCCGGCGTGGCGATCAGCGCACGGTACGCAACTTCGCCTGCAGCCGCCATGTCGCGCATCCAGTCGAGATATTGCTGCGGGTAGCGCACCTCGTTTTGCGCCAGCGCGGTGGCGCTGGCTTTCATCAGGCCGGTGACGCCCATGCCGATTTCGTAATTGGCGGTTTCCGGATTGCTGTACTTGTAATACAGCATCTCGCCCTGCTCGGTGAACTTGATTTCGCCGTTCACGGTGCCAGGCGGCTGCGACAGGATGGCATCGTGGGTGGGGCCGCCGCCGCGCCCGACGGTGCCGCCGCGACCATGGAACAGGCGGCACTCGACGCCGTAGCGCTGGGTCAGCGCGATGATGGACAGCTGCGCCTGATAGAGATTCCAGTTCGATGCCAGGGTGCCGCCGTCCTTGCATGAATCCGAATAGCCGAGCATGACTTCCTGGTGGTTGCCGTTCGCGGTCAGCAACGCGCGGTAGGCCTTGTTCGACAGCAACTGGTCGAGGATCGCCTCGCTGTGCTGCAGGTCTTCCACCGTCTCGAACAGCGGTGCAACCAGGATGCGGCAGAACCAGTCGCGGCCGTTGTGGCCGGCGAGTCCGACCAGGCGCGCCAGCAGCATCACTTCCATCACGTGCGACGCGCTGTGCGTCATCGAAATCACGTAGGCGCCGAACACCTCGTCGCCCACCTCGGCCTGCAGTTTGGCCATGCGGCGGAACACGGCGACCGCTTCGCGCGCTTCGTCGTCCAGTGCGGAATCGTCAATGGCAATCGGGTCGATATGGCCGATCCACGCTGCCAGGCGCTGCAGGCGCTCGCTCTCGTTCGCCGCCGGATAATTGAAATCGGGGTCGATTTGCTGCAGCACACCCGTGACGGTACGCGTATGCACAGTCGATTCCTGACGGATGTCGAGTTGCAACAGATGGAAGCCGAAGCTTTCCACCAGCCGGATCAGCGCTTGCAGATCTTGCTGGGCAACGATGCGGTCGCCATGGCTGATCAGCGAGTCGCGCAACAGGTACAAATCGTCGAGGAAAACCGATGCGTTTTCATAGGCCAGATGCGAGGTGAAGCTCGGCACATCGGCCAGACACTGGTGGATGTAGGACAGATTGGCATCCAGCCGCGCCAGCATCATCGCTGCCATGCGCCGGTACGGTTCGCGGCTGTAGATCTGCACCGCCGTACCACGGAACACCTGTTCGCCGTACTCGGCCTCATACTCGGCCAGCCGCTCCAGGAAGGGCGCGGAAGGCGTGCACCAGCCGCTGCTGTGGGTGAGCGTCTGCCGCAGTTCCAGCACACGTTTTCGGTATTCGTCGAGCGCGGCCTCCATCTGCGTATGCACGGTCCATTCGGTGACATCGGCGGTCACAAAGGGATTGCCGTCGCGATCGCCGCCGATCCAGGAACCGAAGCGGATGAAGCTTGGCACGCTGATCGGCGCCACGCCTTCGGCATTGACGCCGTAATGCTTGCGCAGCGCCTTTTCAAAGAAATGGTAGGCCTTGGGCACCGCCTCGAACAGGCTTTCGCGCACGTAATACAGGCCATTGCGCACCTCGTCCCGCACTTCGAGCTTGGCGCTGCGCAGTTCGTCGGTACGCCACATCACCTGGATCTCGGCGACCAGTTGCGCTTCCAGTTCGCGCTGGTCGTTCACCCCGAGGATGGGGCTGTAGAGCTGGTCGCAAATCAGGAACACCCGGCGCATCCCTTCCATCACGGCGCGACGGCGCGCCTCGGTCGGATGCGCGGTGAACACCGGCGCGTAATGCAGGCGGTTGATCATGCCCTGCAGGGTATCCGGCGACAGGCCCTGGATCTTGAGCTCGGCCACAGTACGGTCGAACGATCCATCCCACAGCGCCATCCCGTGCGACAGCATGCGGCGGCGGTTGCGGTGGGCGTAGCTTTCTTCCGCCACGTTCACCAGCTTGAAATAGCTCGAGAATGCGCGCACCACCAGTTCGACCTTGTCGGCCGGCATGGCGTCGATCATCTCCATCAGCTCGGTGCGGCGCTGCTGGTTTTCCTGCTGCTGCAATTCGGCAAAGCCGCGCCGCAAGGTTTCCACTGCGTTGAAAACGTCTTCACCGGCAAATTGCAGCAACACCTGACCGAGCAGAGTGCCCAGCAGTCTGACCTGCGCGCGCAGGTGGTCATCCGTCAGTAGGTTCTCGGGAGCAGTCATGGGGAATCGATTCAATTAAGCGTGACGGGATGGACGTGCAGGGCGGATTTTCTCATATCGAGAGGCATCACCCAACCGCGAGGCGGGCATTACGGAACATCCGCATCCATGGACTAGCATGTGCCATGCCAACCGGTTTCCACGACAACTGCGCGGCGCGGAACACGCGTTCGGGGTGCGGCATCAGGATGCTGAAGCGGCCATCGCCCGTGGTAAAGCCGGTCAAGCCGCCAGCCGAACCGTTGGGGTTGAGCGGATAGGTCTCGGTGGGAACGCCGTGATGATCGACGTAGCGCACGCTGGCCAGCGCCTGTGCGGCATGCGCGGAATCGCGGAAAACCACGCGGCCCTCGCCGTGCGACACCGCGATCGGCATCGTCGAACCGGCCATGCCGGCAAAGAACAGCGACGGCGAATCCAGTATTTCAACCTGGGCGAAGCGGGCCTCGAACTGCTCCGACAGATTGCGCTCGAAACGCGGCCACGCCTCGGCGCCGGGGATCAGTTCATGCAACTGGCTCATCATCTGGCAGCCGTTGCAGACCCCCAGGGCAAAGCTGTCGGTGCGCTGAAAGAACGCAGCAAACTGGTCGCGTGCACGCAAATTGAACAGGATCGACTTGGCCCAGCCGCCGCCGGCGCCCAGCACATCGCCATAACTGAAGCCGCCGCAGGCCGCCAAACCAGTGAAATCGCCCAGACTCACCCGGCCGGACAGGATGTCGCTCATGTGCACGTCGACCGCCGCGAAGCCCGCGGCATCGAACGCAGCCGCCATCTCGACCTGGCCGTTGACGCCCTGTTCACGCAGCACAGCCACGCGCGGACGCTTGCCGGTGGCTATGAAGGGCGCCGCGACATCGGCCCCGGCATCGAAGCTGAGCTTGAAGCCCAACCCTGGATCGGCCGCATCCGCCTGCGCTGCAAACTCCTGCTCCGCGCAGGCCGGGTTGTCGCGCAACTTCGCCATTTCGTAGCTGGTGCGCGCCCAGGCGGCCTGCAGATCGGTGCGCGCCTCGTCGAAGAACGCCTGGTTGCCGCGCAGGATGCGCACCCGGTCATCCGCATTCGGTTGCCCGATGACATGAAACTCGCCGCGCAACCCGGCCACCATGAAAGCCTCCATCACAGCCTGCGTGTCGGTGCGGCGCACCTGCAGCACCGCGCCCGCCTCCTCGTTGAACAGCACGTTGAAGATACGCTGCGACACATCGCTTTCAGTCAGCAACTCGGGTTCCGGCAAGCCCTCGTCTTCGACCTCATGGCGGATCTGCTCGAGGCACAGCTCGTCCACGTCGAGGTCCAGCCCGCAATGCCCGGCGAACGCCATTTCGGCCAGCGCGACGAACAACCCACCGTCGCTGCGGTCGTGGTACGCCAGCAGTTTGCCATCGGCGTTGAGCGCCTGCACCGTGTCGAAGAACGCCGCCAGCGCCCGGGGTGTCGGTGCGTCCGGGCAGCGGTCGCCCACCTGCTTGTAGGCCTGGGCAAAGCTCGATGCGCCGAGACGGTTTTTACCCAGGCCGAGGTCGATCAGGATCAGGTCGGTCTCGCCGCACTGCTCTCCATGCAAATCGGTGCGCAGTTGCGGCGTCAGATGCTGCGTCGCATCGGGGCTGTTGGCGAAGGCCGAAATCACCAGCGAAATCGGCGAGGTCACGGCCTGCTTCGCGCCGTCGGCCTCCCACACCGTTTTCATGCTCATCGAGTCCTTGCCGACCGGGATGGAAATGCCCAGCGCCTGGCAATAAGCCGAAACCGCAGCCACGGTGTCGAACAACGCGGCGTCTTCACCTGGATGGCCGGCCGGCGCCATCCAGTTGGCCGACAGCTTGACCTGGTGCAAGCCTTCGACCCGCGCCGCCGCCAGATTGGTGATCGCCTCGACAATCGCCATGCGCCCCGATGCGGGGGCATGGATCAGCGCCAGCGGCGCTTTCTCGCCGATGGAAAACACTTCGCCCTGCGTGGTCTGGTAACCCGCCAGCGTGATCGCGCAATCCGCAACCGGCACCTGCCACGGTCCCACGCACTGGTCACGCGCGGTGAGGCCGCCGACCGTGCGGTCGCCAATGGAGATCAGGAACATCTTCGACGCCACGCCGGGCAGCGCCAGCACCCGGTAAGCCGCCTCGTGCAGCGCAATGCCCTCGAGCGCCAGCGGCGCAGGAACGGCCGCCTGATGCGCCACTTCGCGCGTCATTTTCGGCGGCTTGCCGAGAATCACGTCGAGCGAAATATCCACCGGCGCATTCTGGAAATGCGCGTCGGTCACCTGCAGATGGTTGTCTTCGACCGCTTCGCCCAGCACCGCAAACGGGCAGCGCTCGCGCTCGCAGATGGCGCGGAATTCGCCGATGCGATCAGGCGGAATCGCCAGCACATAGCGTTCCTGCGCCTCGTTGCACCAGATTTCGCGCGGCGACATGCCAGACTCTTCCGACGGTACGGCGCGCAACTCGAAACGGCCGCCGCGGCCGCCGCCGTGGACCAGTTCGGGCAACGCGTTCGACAGTCCGCCGGCGCCGACGTCGTGGATCGACAGGATGGGATTGTGGTCGCCCAGCTGCCAGCAACGGTCGATGACTTCCTGCGCGCGCCGCTCCATTTCGGGGTTGCCGCGCTGCACCGAATCGAAGTCCAGATTCGCCGCGTTGCTGCCGGTGTCCATGCTGGACGCCGCGCCGCCGCCCAGACCGATCAGCATGCCGGGACCGCCCAGCTGGATCAGCAGGGTGCCGGTCGGCAGCATCTTTTTGTTCACATGGTCGTCGCGAATGCTGCCGACGCCGCCCGCCAGCATGATCGGCTTGTGATAACCGCGGCGCTGTCCGGCGACGGTTTCTTCAAAGGTGCGGAAATAGCCGGCCAGATTGGGGCGGCCGAATTCATTGTTGAACGCCGCCGCGCCGATCGGGCCTTCGAGCATGATGGCGAGCGGCGACACGATGCGTTCGGGCTTGCCGTAAGCGTCGGCCTCCCAGGCCTGGGTGGCGCCGGGAATATTCAGGTTCGATACCGAAAAACCGCACAGCCCGGCCTTGGGTTTGGAACCGGTGCCGGTCGCGCCTTCGTCGCGGATTTCGCCGCCGCTGCCGGTGGCCGCGCCCGCAAACGGCGAAATCGCGGTCGGGTGGTTGTGCGTCTCCACCTTCATCAGCACGTGGGTGAGCTCGCTGCTGTAGGCGTAGCTGCCGTCGGCGCGCGGATAGAAGCGCTCGATCTGCGCGCCTTCAATCACGGACGAATTGTCCGAATACGCCACCACCGTGCCTTCCGGGTGGGCGGCGTGGGTATCGCGGATCATGCCGAACAGGGATTTGGCCTGCGCGGCGCCGTCGATCACCCAAGCAGCGTTGAAAATCTTGTGGCGGCAGTGCTCGGAATTGGCCTGCGCGAACATCATCAGTTCGACGTCCGTGGGATTGCGTCCGATACGGGTGAAGTTGTCGACCAGATAATCCAGCTCGTCGTCCGACAGCGCGAGCCCAAGGTCGCGGTTGGCGCCTTCCAGCGCGGCACGGCCGCCGGCCAGCACGTCCACCGTCGCCAGTTCGCGCGGCGGCACGTGCTGGAACAACACACTGGCGTCTTCCAGCGAGGCCAGCACGGTCTCCGTCATGCGGTCGTGCAGCAGCGGCAGCAAGGCTGTCAGCGCCTGCGCCGGCAAGGCTGCGCCCTGCGCATCGCACGCGCGCCAAGCCACGCCGCGCTCGATCCGGCGCACTGAAGCCAGCCCGCTGTTCCTGAGAATGTCCGTCGCCTTCGACGACCACGGCGAGATCGTGCCCGGGCGCGGTGTCACCAGACACTGCACGGCATTCGCGGCCGGCGCATCGGTCGGCGTGCCGTAGTCGAGCGCCTGCCCGAGTACCTGCATGGCGGCGGCGTCGAGTTCGCCTTCGATCTCCAGAAAATGCCAGTAGCGCGCGCTCAACTCACCCAGCACGATCCCCGAACGGGCGGCTTCCTGGCGGATTTTGTCGAGTCGGAAAGTGGACAGCGCGGCACTGCCGGGAAGAGAAACGATTGAAGACATGAGCGTCTTTGCAAATGGGCAAAGACGCTATTTTAGCTGATCGACGCGGCCTGTCAGACCCGCTTGTTGGCGAGCGTGGCCCGCTTTTGCCAGACCGCGAGGCAATCCAGCCCGCAAAAATGGTGAACGTAATCCTGAACGTCGCTCACTTTGACCGAGTCTGCCGGGACATCCTTGAGGCAGATCTCGCAACTGAATACCGTGCAGGCCTCTTCATCGGCACATTGCATCAAAAGGCCGCCTGCCGGGGTGCGATGACGTGTATCCATTGCAGCCTCCTTCCGGCCCGAAACACACCCTATCAGTGTAGATTCTCGCCACCGGCTTACAAGCTGGCGGCGATCCGGGACATCCTCGGCTGCGATTTTTCACAGTGTTATTTGATGGGCCGGGCCATGCCGCCAGACACGCTGGCGGCATGGCTGCAAGAGTCCGGCTGGTCTCAGCCGTCAATCGCAGCGCAGCTTGAGCCCGCAGGCTGAACCGCTGCGGCGGCTCAGCCCGCCAGACTCAGCACATCCGTTTTTTCAGGTAAGCGGCGAACTCTTCGCTGACTTCGGCGTGCTTCAGCGCATATTCCACCGTGGCCTGCAGGTAGCCGAACTTGCTGCCGCAGTCGTAGCGAATGCCGTCGAATGCGTAAGCCAGCACCTGCTGCTCTTTCAGCAAGGCGGCAATGGCGTCGGTGAGCTGCAGTTCGCCGCCGGCGCCCGGCTTGAGCTGCTGGATATGGTGAAAAATGCGCGGCGTGAGGATGTAGCGACCGACCACGCCCAGATTGGACGGGGCGTCTTCGGGCTTGGGTTTCTCGACGATGGCATTGACGCGCGACACGCGCTCGGCCATCGGGGTCGCATCCACGATGCCGTAGGACGCCGTCTCCTCGGGCGCCACGGTCTGCACGCCGAGCACCGAGCACTGGTAATAACCATATTGATCGACCATCTGCTTCATCACCGCCGGTTTGCCGTCGAGCAGGTCGTCGGCCAGGATGACCGCAAAGGGTTCGTTCCCCACCACCGGCTGGGCGCACAGCACGGCATGCCCCAGCCCCAGGGCTTCCGCCTGGCGGATATAGATGAAGTTGATGCCTGCCGGACGGATCGACTGCACCAGTTCCAGCACGCGCTTCTTGCCGCGCGCTTCGAGCTCGGTTTCCAGTTCGTAGGCCTTGTCGAAATGATCTTCTACCGTGCGCTTGGTGCGGCTGCTGATGAAAATGATGTCGGTGATGCCCGCATCCATGGCCTCTTCAACGGCATACTGGATCAGCGGCTTGTCGACGATGGGCAGCATTTCCTTGGGACTGGCCTTGGTGGCCGGCAAAAAACGCGTGCCCAGACCGGCTACGGGAAATACGGCTTTTCTGACTGTTTGCATGACTCTTCCCTGTGTTTCTTGGTTTTAAAAATTCAGCGTGAATTGCCCGGGAGCTTCATCGGCGGCCAGCAACGCCAGCAAGCCGGCCTCATCCAGTATGACGACGCCCAGCTCGCGCGCCTTGTCCAGCTTGCTGCCTGCCTCGGCACCCGCCACCACGTAATCCGTTTTCTTCGACACCGAACCTGCCACTTTGCCGCCGGCGGCCTCGATCCGCTCCTTCGCCGCATCGCGCGTCAGCGTGGGCAAACTGCCCGTCAGCACCAGCGTCTTGCCGGCCAGCATACCGGCCGATTGTTGCACGCCGGTTGATTCGGACCAATGCACGCCGGCGCCGCGCAATATGGCGATCACCTCGCGGTTATGCGGTTCGGCGAAGAACTGCAGGATGGACTCCGCGACGATCGGCCCGACATCCCGTACCGCCAGCAAGCCGGCTGCGTCGGCGGCCATCAGCGCATTCAGCGAACCGAAATGGCGTGCCAGATCCTTGGCGGTGGTCTCCCCCACGTTACGGATACCCAGAGCAAAAATAAAGCGCGCGAGCGTGGTGGTCTTGCTGGTTTCGACGGCGGCGAGCAGATTGGCTGCCGATTTTTCGGCCATGCGGTCCAACCCGGCGAGCGTGTCGAGGCTCAGACCATACACGTCGGCCGGCGTGTGCAGCAGGCCGCGCTCGACCAGTTGCTCGACCAGCTTGTCGCCCAGCCCCTCGATATCCATCGCGCGGCGGCCGGCGAAATGCAGCAGCGCCTGCCTGCGCTGCGCCGGGCACACCAGGCCGCCGGTACAGCGCGCCGCTGCCTCGCCTTCGAGCCGCACCACGTGCGAACCGCACTCCGGGCAAACCGGGCAGGTTTGCAGAATATCGAAACGCGGCGGCGCGGGCTGCGGGCGCCGCTCCGGTACGGACGCGACGACTTCCGGAATCACGTCGCCTGCGCGCCGCACGATCACGGTATCGCCAACGCGCACATCCTTGCGGTCGATCTCGTCCTGATTGTGCAGCGTGGCGTTGGTCACGGTCACCCCGCCGACGAATACCGGCGCCAGCCGCGCCACCGGCGTCAGCTTGCCGGTGCGCCCCACCTGCACGTCGATGCCGAGCACCGTGGTGAGCGCCTCCTGCGCAGGATATTTGTGTGCCACCGCCCAGCGCGGCTCGCGCGTGACGAAGCCCAGCTGGCGCTGCAAGTCGAAGCGGTTGACCTTGTACACCACGCCGTCGATGTCGAACGGCAGCTGGTCGCGGCGAGCCGCGATGTCGTCGTGAAATTGAATCAGGGCTGCCGCGCCCTGCCCGGTGATGCGCTCGGCGCAAACGAGAACCCCCATCTGCTCCAGCGCCGCCAGTGTCTTGCTGTGGGTGTCGGGCGCACCGTGCCAGCCCTGCACTTCACCCAGGCCATAGGCAAAAAAGGACAAGGGACGCTGCGCGGCGAGCCTGGGATCGAGCTGGCGGATGCTGCCGGCTGCGCCATTGCGCGGATTCACCAGCGTGGGTTTGCCCGCATCGCGCTGCCGGGCGTTGTAGCGTTCGAAATCGTCGCGCCGCATGAACACCTCACCGCGTACTTCGAGCACGGCAGGCAAGGCATCGCCGACGAGGCGCAGCGGAATGGCATGCACGGTGCGAATGTTCTGCGTCACGTCCTCGCCGGTTTCGCCGTCGCCACGCGTGGCGGCCTGCACCAGCAGGCCATGTTCGTAACGCAGGTTGATCGCAAAGCCATCGAATTTCAGTTCGGCCGCATACTCGACTGGCGGATCGGACTCGGCCAGTTCCAGCTCCTTGCGCACCCGCGTATCGAATGCCTGCGCACCGCTGGCCTCGGTATCGGTTTCGGTACGGATCGACAGCATCGGCACCACATGCCGCACTTTGGGGAAGGCGTCGAGCGGCGTGCCGCCAACGCGCTGGGTGGGTGAGTCGGGCGTCAGCAGTTCCGGATGATCGGCTTCGAGCGCCTGCAGTTCGCGAAACAGGCGATCGTATTCCGCGTCTGGAATCGTCGGCTGATCGAGTACGTAATAAGCGTGATTATGGCGTTCGATTTCCCGACGCAGCGCAGTCACGCGCGCCAGCACGTCGGGCGAAGCCATCAGGAAAACAGACGCAGCGCCCGCCGGGAGCCGGATGGAACGCCGCGCGCTTCCATGCGTTCGTAGATGTGCGCAAGCTGCGTGCGGATTTTTTCAATGCCGGTGTCGGTCAGCGGACGCAGATTGTCGTCCACCAGGATCCCACCGACTTCGTTGGCCAGCTTGCGGCCAAACGCCACCATGCCGTCGAACACTTTGAGCCCGTCGGGCACGCGCGGCACGTCGAATTGCAGGGTCACGCCCTGCGAGGTTTGCCCCTCGACCACTTCGTTGCTGAAGGGCTCGGCATCGTGGTTGCACAAGGCGTAAAGCTGTTCGCTGCGGCTGTCGAGCAGCTGGAACACGCCATCCATCCCCAGCACCATGCCGCTGCCTTCGGCCTCGCGCACGATGCGGGTCAGGTTCACCGCGCCTTCGCCACGCGCCACCACGTTCAGGCCGATCAAGACGTCGACGTCGACGCAGAAACGGTCGATCGCCTGCGCCCGTTCCAGCGCCTCGACCACGTCGTCGCAGGCGATGCGCAGGCCGTGGTTCTGTGCCAGGGTCTGCATCATTTCGCACAGGCCCGTGAGTTGCTCTTCCAGCACCGCGCCATTGCGGTCGGCGAGCTGCATGGTGACAACCAGCTGCTGGTAATGCAGGTCGCGCCATGGCTGGACTTCTTCCCATTGCGTCGCGCCCACCGGCACGCCGATCCAGCGCACGCTCTTGCCCAGGGTGCGGGTGTGGCTGAATGCGTCGGCCAGTGCATTGGCCTGCACGCCGTCACTGCCGAGACGAATGCGGTATTCGATCAGTTCGTCGTAGGGTGCAACCGCGATCGGAGCGGCGGCACTGGCTGGCTGCGCCGAAACTTCGGCGGCGGCGCGCATGACATGCGCCATGTCGTCGGCAGCCGTCGTCGCAGCGCTCGTTGGTACAGGATTGCTGTCGATGTGCAAATGCGGCTCTTGGGCTTCGGCCAGGTCGTGTGCATCGTTTGCATCGAATGCGGGCTCGACCCGCTTGTGCGGGTCACGCGCAGACGGGGCGCTGCCGGGTTGCATCAGCACATCCGCGACCGGCGACTCGAACGCGGCATTCGCCTGGTTGCGGAAGCGCCGTTCCTGAAACCAGTTGAACGCCAGTATTGCCACCACGATGGCCGCGCCGATCGCCAACAAGCTGATTTGCAAATCACTCATGCGTTTTTCCAGACTGAACCGAATGGGCCGGCACCACGCGGATGAACCACTCGTCCGCCGCGATCATGCCCAATTCATTGCGCGCGCGCTCTTCAATCGCGTCACGCCCCTGTTTGAGGTCTCCCAACTCGGCGAGCAAACCGGCATTGCGCGCTTGCAGACGCTGATTCAATGCCTGCTGGATGTCGATTTCCCGAGCGCGCTCCCGCACGCTCAACCAGCCGCCCGCCCCCAGCCACAGCGGGTATTGCAACAACACGATCGCGGCAGCCAGCGCCCAGGTCAGCCCCTGGCTGCGTACACGCGCGGCAAAGCCGCTCGCGCTGAAATTAGCCGCGCTGGCGGAACGCATCACGCCCAGGGTAGCTTGCCGTGTCGCCGAGTTCTTCTTCGATGCGCAGCAGCTGGTTGTACTTGGCCATGCGGTCGGAACGCGACAGCGAACCGGTCTTGATCTGGCGCGCATTGGTGGCGACGGCCAGATCGGCAATGGTTGTGTCCTCGGTTTCGCCCGAGCGATGCGAGATCACTGCGGTGTAGCCGGCCTGCTTGGCCATTTCGATGGCCTGAAAGGTTTCCGAGAGGGTGCCGATCTGATTGACCTTGATCAGGATCGAGTTGGCGATGCCCTTCTCGATGCCTTCCTTGAGGATTTTGGCGTTGGTGACGAAAAGATCGTCGCCCACCAGCTGCACGCGCGCGCCGAGCTTTTCGGTGTGGACCTTCCAGCCGTCCCAGTCGCCTTCGGCCATACCGTCCTCGATGCTGATCAGCGGGTATTTGTCGCACCAGGCCGCAAGATAATCGGTCAACTGCGCCGATGTCAGCTTCAGGCCTTCGGATTCGAGATGGTAGAGGCCATCCTTGTAAAACTCGGAGGCAGCGCAATCGACGCCGATGGCGACATCGATACCGGGCTGCAGGCCGGCTTTTTCGATGGCCTGCACGATCAGCTTCAGCGCCGCCTCGTGCGATTCCAGGTTGGGGGCAAAGCCGCCTTCGTCGCCCACGGTCGTCGCCATGCCGGCGTCGTCGAGCAGTTTCTTCAGCGCATGAAACACTTCGGCGCCGTAGCGCAGCGCTTCACGGAAGCTCGGCGCACCGACCGGAATGATCATGAATTCCTGCATGTCGATGTTGTTGTTGGCATGCGCACCGCCGTTGATGATGTTCATCATCGGCACCGGCATGGCCATCGGCGCTGCGCCGCCGAGATAGCGATACAAAGGCAGGCCGGCCTGTTCGGCGGCGGCGCGCGCGCACGCCATCGACACAGCGAGCAGCGCATTGGCGCCCAGACGCGACTTGTTCTCGGTGCCGTCGAGCTCGATCATGGTCTGATCGATGAAGGCCTGATCTTCGACGTCGAGGCCGATGATGGCTTCGCAAATTTCGGTGTTGACGTGTTCGACGGCGTTCAGCACGCCCTTGCCGAGATAACGGGACTTGTCGCCGTCACGCAATTCGATGGCTTCGCGGCTGCCGGTGGATGCGCCGGACGGCACGGCGGCACGCCCCATCACGCCGGACTCCAGCAGCACGTCGACTTCTACAGTGGGATTGCCGCGAGAGTCGAGAATTTCCCGGGCGATGACATCAATGATTGCGCTCAATTTATTTCCTTAGATTCCAGATAAGAGAACGATAGTGGTCACGCGACCCCCCGTCCCTCCGTTCAGACTTTCATTATTTTGTGTTCAATAAATCCGCGCTGTTTCACCAGCACGTCGATTTCTTTCAGGGTTTCCAGCAGTTCTTTCATCATGTCGAGCGGCCAGGCATTGGGGCCGTCCGACAGCGCGCAAGCCGGGTTCGGATGCGTTTCGGCAAAGACACCCGCCACGCCCACCGCCACCGCCGCGCGCGCCAGCACCGGCACGAATTCGCGCTGGCCGCCGCTGGTGGCGCCCTGCCCGCCAGGCTGCTGCACCGAGTGGGTGGCGTCGAACACCACCGGGCACTGCGTGCCACGCATGATCGCCAGGCCACGCATATCGGACACCAGCGTGTTGTAACCGAAGCTCACGCCACGCTCGCACACCATGATCTGCTCGTTGCCGACTGCGCGCGCTTTGTCGACGACGTTCTGCATATCCCACGGCGCCAGAAACTGGCCCTTCTTGATATTGACCGGCAAGCCGACGCGCGCAACGTTCTGGATGAAATTGGTCTGGCGGCACAAAAACGCCGGCGTTTGCAGCACGTCCACCACCGCCGCCACTTCATTCAGGGGCGTGTCTTCGTGCACGTCGGTCAGCACCGGCACGCCGATTTTCGCTTTCACCTCGGACAGGATGCGCAGACCTTCTTCGACCCCCAGACCACGAAACGACTGGGTCGACGAGCGGTTGGCCTTGTCGAACGACGATTTGTAGATGAACGGAATGTCCAGCGCGGCGCACATTTCCTTCAGCGCACCGGCTGTATCCATCGCCAGTTGCTCGGATTCGATGACGCAGGGGCCGGCAATCAGGAACAGCGGCTTGTCCAATCCAGCTTCAAAGTGACAGAGCTTCATGCACGCTTCTCCTGTTGGTGAGTCAGTGCGGCTTGTACAAAGGCGATGAACAGCGGATGGCCGGTGCGCGGATTGCTGGTGAATTCGGGATGGAACTGGCAGCCCACGAACCAGGGATGCACCGATTGCGGCAACTCGACCATTTCGCACAAATCGGTTCCCGGTGCGCGACCCGCCACCACCAGGCCCTTGGCCTCGAGTTCGGCGAGCAGCGTGTTGTTGACTTCGTAACGGTGGCGATGGCGCTCGGTAATGTCGGCTGCGCCATACACTTCGCGCGCCAGGGTACCTTCCTTCAGGTTGCAGGGCTGGCCGCCCAGACGCATGGTGCCGCCCAGATCGGACTGTTCGCTGCGGGTTTCGATCTGGCCACCGCGGTCCAGCCATTCGGTGATGAGGCCGATGACCGGATGCGTGGTGGCGGCGTCGAATTCGGTGGAGTGCGCATCGGCCATGCCCGCGACATCGCGCGCATATTCGACCACCGCGAGCTGCATGCCCAGACAGATACCGAGATACGGCACTTTGTTTTCGCGCGCGTAGCGGATCGCGGCAATCTTGCCTTCGACGCCGCGCTTGCCAAAACCGCCGGGCACCAGGATCGCGTCCATGTCCTTCAGGCTGCCGGTGCCGGATTGCTCGATCTGTTCCGAATCGATGTAGTGAATCTTCACCTTGCTGAGGGTATGCATGCCGGCGTGGATCATCGACTCCGACAGCGATTTGTAGGACTCGGTGAGATCGACATACTTGCCGACGAAGGCGATGTTGACGGTGTGTTTGGGGTGTTCCAGCGCGTTGACCAGCTTTTTCCAGATGGTCAGATCGGCCGCGCGCGCCAGGATATTGAGTTTGTGGCAGACGATCTCGTCCAGCATCTGGTCGTGCAGCATTGCCGGGATCTTGTAGATCGAGTCGGAATCCAGCATCTGGATCACCGCTTCCGGCCGCACATTGGTGAACAGCGCAATCTTGCGGCGCTCGTCGACCGGGATTTCGCGGTCGGCACGGCACAGCAGGATGTCGGGCTGGATGCCGATTTCACGCAGCTCCTTGACCGAATGCTGGGTCGGCTTGGTTTTCAGCTCGCCTGCGGTGGGAATGTAGGGCAGCAGCGTCAGATGGATGAAGCAGGTATTTTCCGGACCATCTTCAAAGCCCATCTGGCGGATGGCCTCGAGGAAGGGCAGCGATTCGATGTCGCCCACCGTGCCGCCGATTTCCACCATCGCCACGTCGGAGCCTTCAGCGCCGGCGCGGATCGAGGCCTTGATCTCGTCGGTGATGTGCGGAATGACCTGCACGGTGCCGCCGAGATAATCGCCGCGCCGCTCCTTGTCGATCACCGACTTGTAGATCTGGCCGGTCGTGAAATTGTTGCGTTTACCCATCTTCGCGCTGGAAAAGCGCTCGTAATGGCCCAGGTCGAGGTCGGTTTCCGCACCATCGTCGGTCACGAACACCTCGCCGTGCTGGAACGGGCTCATGGTGCCGGGATCGACGTTGATGTACGGGTCGAGCTTTAACAGGGTGACACGGATGCCGCGCGATTCGAGCAGCGCAGCGAGTGAGGCGGAGGCGATCCCTTTCCCGAGGGAAGAAACCACTCCACCAGTGACAAACACATACTTCGTCATTTTACTAAGCGGGGGCGGGTGATGACGGATTCTACTCCATCACCCATGATGGCTCAATGACGATGCAGTTGAACGGCCGACATCGGTGCGATTTATTGCGGAATCTGCTGCAGCGGCTTGACCGGGTTGGTATGCACGCCGATGTCCTCGATCTCACGCACGCTGCTGACAAAATGGTTGGTTTCGCCATAGCAGGTGGTGGGGATGCCACGGTGCTCTTCATAGTAAACGACGATACGCTTGCCTGCCAGCGCATTCAGCTGCCTGGCCACCGCCGCGTCCTTGACCGTGAAATTCCACAGTACCGGCGCTACCCCCGGCACGGTGGTCATGGCCAGTTCGCCTTCGTAGGTCTTGCACAACCAGCCCTTGTGCGAGAACCGTTGCAGATACCCGGCACGCTCGCCTTCGGAATACGACCAGTTCAGTACAAACGCCAGATAAAGCGCGAAAAGCAGCAGTGGCAGCCCGGCCAGCCACACAATCCATTTCAGTCCGCTCTTGCGTGGGCTCGTCGTCGGTGCCTGCATGTCATCTCCCTGATAAGGCCGACAAAATATCACGCCAGCGCGAGGCGTTGCCAGGTTGCTACCACGCTATCCGGATTGAGCGAAAGCGAGCCAATGCCCTGCGCCACCAGCCAGTCGGCCAGATCGGGATGATCGCTCGGCCCTTGGCCACAGATGCCGATATATTTGCCGTGTCGCTTGCAGGCGGAAATCGCCTCGGCGAGTAGCTTTTTCACCGCCGGATTGCGTTCATCGAAGCCGCCGGCGACCAGACCGGAATCGCGGTCGATGCCGAGGGTCAGCTGGGTGAGATCGTTGCTGCCGATGGAGAAGCCATCGACGTACTGCAGGAAGTCATCGGCCAGCAACACGTTGGACGGTATCTCGCACATCATGATCAGGCGCAGGCCGTTTTCGCTGCGCTTGAGGCCGTTGGCCGCCAGCAAGTCGACCACGGCTGCGCATTCCTCCAGCGTGCGCACGAAGGGAATCATCACTTCGACATTGTCGAATCCCATGGTCTCGCGCACCTGCTTCAGCGCGCGGCACTCCAGCACGAATGCCGGGCGGAACAGCGCCGACACATAACGCGCCGCGCCGCGCAGGCCCAGCATGGGATTTTCTTCCTTCGGCTCGTAGCGCTCCCCGCCCAGCAGGTTGGCGTATTCGTTGGACTTGAAGTCCGACAGGCGCACGATCACCGGCTGCGGCCAGAATGCCGCCGCCAGGGTGGAAATACCCTCGGCCAGCTTGTCGACATAGAACGACACCGGATCGGCATAGCCGGCGATGCGCTGATCGATTTCATCGCGCAGTGCCGGCGTCTGGTTGGCGTATTCCAGCAGCGCCAGCGGATGCACGCCGATCATGCGCGCGATGATGAATTCCAGCCGTGCCAGCCCGACGCCATGATTGGGGATCTGCGCGAACTCGAAGGCGCGCTCGGGGTTGCCGACGTTCATCATCAATTTCACGGGCGGCTGCGGCAGTGTCCCGCTCGCCAGCATCTCCACCGAGAACGGCAACTGGCCGGCGTAGACAAACCCGGTATCGCCCTCGGCGCACGACACCGTCACCATTTCGCCGTCTTGCAATACGGTGGTCGCATCGCCCGCACCCACTACCGCGGGAATGCCCAGTTCGCGCGCCACGATCGCCGCATGGCAGGTGCGCCCGCCGCGGTTGGTGACGATCGCCGCGGCGCGCTTCATCACCGGCTCCCAGTCGGGGTCGGTCATGTCGCTCACCAGCACGTCGCCCGATTGCACCCGCTCCATTTCCGCCGGGCTGGCCACAATCCGCACCCTGCCGGCGCCGATTTTCTGGCCAATGGCGCGACCGCTGATGCGCACCGTGCCGGACGCTTCCAGCACGTAGCGCTCCCCGCCGCCCTGAACGCGGGTCTTCACCGTTTCGGGTCGCGCCTGCACGATGAACAGCTCGCCGGTCTCGCCGTCCTTGGCCCACTCGATATCCATCGGGTGACCATAATGCTGCTCGATCGCCATCGCCTGGCGCGCCAGTTCCAGCACCTCGGCATCGGCCAGCGAGAAACGCCGGCGCAGTGCCAGGGGCGTGTCCTCGACCCGCGTCACACCGTCGTGCCAGACCATGCGAACCGCCTTTTCGCCCAGCTCGCGCCGCACCACGGCAGGAAACCCCCGGGCCAGCATCGGCTTGTGCACATAAAATTCGTCGGGATTGACCGCACCCTGCACTACCGTTTCACCCAGCCCATAGGCCGCCGTAATGAACACCGCATCGCGGAAACCGGATTCGGTGTCGAGCGTGAACATCACGCCGGCGCTGGCACTGTCCGAACGCACCATGCGCTGCACCCCCGCCGACAGCGCCACCCCGCCATGGGCGTATCCATGGTGTACACGATAGGCAATCGCGCGATCGTTGTAGAGCGAAGCAAAGACTTTTTTCACATGCGCGAGCAAGGCCACCTCTCCGCACACATGCAGGTAGGTATCCTGCTGGCCGGCAAACGAGGCGTCGGGCAAGTCCTCGGCGGTTGCGGATGAGCGCACTGCCACCGACACCTCGTCTCCCAGCGCGCGATAGGCTGCACGCAGGCCTGCCTCCAGCAGAGGCGGCAAAACAACCGCTTCCACCCAGGCGCGAATCTGCGCACCGGCCGCAGCCAGCGCCGTCACATCCGCCACATCGAGCGCATCCAGCCGCGCCTGAATGCGCGCGTGCAAATCGTTGTGATCGAGCACATCCCAGAACGCTTGCGCCGTGGTGGCAAAGCCGCCCGGCACCTTGACACCTGCGCCGGCCAGATGGGCGATCATCTCGCCGAGCGAAGCATTTTTGCCGCCCACGCGCGGTACGTCGGCCATCGATAAGGCCTCCAGCGGAACGATATAGTCAGCCATGTTGCGCGCGCTCAAGTCCTGCATCATTCACTCCTTCCCGGTTCATCGTGGCACTGCGTGCAGGCGACAGAGGACCGCCTGGGTGTTCTGCCTTCGAGTTTAGACGTTATTGGCTGCCCAGATTCTGCAAGGCTCCACCCTGACCGACTCGCATTCATAAAAATCCATCCGCCCCTGTTTTTCGCCGAATCAAAGCCGTTAAGCGTTGACTCTCGTCATTTTTTGCATATCGACACGTCTGTCCTTGCCCTGATCAAGCGTCATGCCAGCACAAACCGAGACCGCGTCACACCCTGTTCGCCCGGCCGCCTGGCGCGCCGCGTTATTTGCCGGGTTTGTCGTACAGCTTTTGCTCATTCTGTTCGTCACGATGATCGGACTGCGGCAGCTGGGCGTCACCACCGACAATCTCAATCGGGTTGTCGACGTGCACATGCGCAAGCAGAACATCACCAAGACGTTGTTGAGTATCGCGCGCGAGCGCACGTTGATCATGCTCACCCTGAGCAAAATCGGGGACCCTTTCGAACGGGACGAACTGCTCACCCGTTTCAACGAAAAAGGGGCGGAGTATGCGGTGGCCCGCCAGGCCCTGCAGGACATGCCCTTGAATGAGCGGGAACGCAAACTGATCCTGCGCCAGCAAAAACTAGTCAAGATCGCCCAGCCCATCCAATCACAAGTCATCGACCTGATCAGCAGCGAGCACAACCTGGAGGCGGAAAAACTTGCCATCTCCCGCGTTATTCCCATGCAGAACAAGGTACTGGCCGTGTTGTTCCAACTCGACGTCGAAACCCAGCGCGTTGCACTGGACGCCAGCCGCAAGGCCTATGAAGCGCAAAAGGTGGCGCGTTTCTGGATGTATCTGCTGTGTGGCGCAGCCCTGCTGGTGGGCGTGATCGTGTCCGCTGTGGTGCTGCGCTACACCACGCGCATCAGCCGTGAGCGCGAACACCTGGCCATTCACGACGCGCTGACCGGCCTGCCCAATCGTCGCCTGCTGTTGGAATGCCTTGAACAGGCGCTGGCCCACGCGAGGCGGCACAAGACCCTGATAGGCGTGCTGTTTATCGACCTCGACAATTTCAAGCGCGTCAACGACACCCTCGGCCATGCGGTCGGCGACCAGCTCATCTGCAACGTAGCCAAACGCCTGCGGGCTACCGTACGCGCCGAAGACATCGTCGCACGGCTGGGCGGCGATGAATTTGTTGTCGTCATCAGCGATGTGAACGAGGTCACGCAGGTCCTGCAACTGGTGGACAAGATCCTCGCAGTCATGGTGGCGCCTTATCAGATCTCCGAACGCGAACTGTTCAACAGCTGCAGCATCGGCATCGGCATGTATCCGACCGACGGCCTCAATTCCAGCGACTTGCTGAAAAACGCCGACACCGCGATGTACCACGCCAAGAGCAGTGGCAAAAACCGCTACCACCTGTATGACGCCGCCATGAACGCCATGGCCGAGGAAAGGCTGCAGCTCGACACCGACCTGCACTATGCGCTGGAGCGCAATGAGTTCGTCTTCTATTACCAGCCCCAGGTCAACCTCGACAGCGGACGCACCGATACCGTCGAAGCCTTGATCCGCTGGAACCATCCGGTCAGGGGCCTGCTCAGCCCAGCCGCTTTCCTCGACATGCTGGAAGACACCGGCGAAATCATCCCGGTCGGACGCAAGCTGCTCAACACGGCCTGCGCCCAGACTGCGCGCTGGCATGCGGCGGGATTCAACGAACTGTCTGTCGCCATCAATGTGTCCAGCAAGGAGTTCTGGCACAAGGACTTGCTCGCCCAGGTGGAAGCTGCGCTCGACCGATCCGGACTGCCGCCGCATTCCCTGCAACTGGAACTGACGGAAGGCATCTTGATGGGCGACATGGATGCCGCCTCCAGCAGAATCCTGGCCCTGAAAGCGCTGGGCGTCTCGATCGCCATCGACGATTTCGGCACCGGCTATTCATCGCTGGCGCATCTGAAACGGTTCCCGCTCGACCTTCTGAAAATCGACCGCTATTTCGTCAAGGACATTCGCCACGACTCGGTCAACGAAGCCCTCGTCAATTCGATTCTCGCCCTCTGCAAAGGCCTCAATCTCGACACCGTTGCCGAAGGGGTGGAGAACCGGAGCCAGCTCGACGTTCTGCGCAAGATCGGCTGCCCGGTCGTGCAAGGTTATTACATCAGCCGGCCCGTTCCTGCCGAACAAATCCTCTCGTTGCTGGAACGCGACTGGTCTCAGTTCTTCATCGATACCACCTGATCACCCACTGTCTGGACAAGCAGCCCACTCAACGGGCCGCCCGGTGTGCGCCTTTGCTCAAGTTTTGCTTCTGGCAACCGCTTTACCCGTCACAAAATTGCCAACATCCTCTCTATCGACGTCTTTTGCATCCCTCCAGGAGTCTCTATGCTTCACCCCAGCTCGCTTTCCCAGACACTTATCGCGGCGGCGCTCATGTGTCTGCCTCTGCTTTCGCATGGTGCTGACTACCGCTTTGGCGTGTTTGCCGGTAGCGCAAGCAAGGATAACCAGTCCGAGTTGCGCGAGGAATTCAAACCCCTGGCCGATTACCTCGCCAAGGAAACCGGTTCCAACATCAAACTGGAAATCAGCCAAAGCTTCAAGAACATGGAACGCCGCCTGAACAATGCGAGTCGCTTCGCTCTTCTGCTCGCCCCGGCCCAAGTCACCGCCGATGCAATTGAAGATGGCTACAACCCGGTCGCCAAGTGGAACAAGCCACTGTATGGATTGTTTGTGATCGCGGTGGACAAGCCGTATGGCAACATCGCCGCCCTCAAAGGCGCGCGACTTGGTCTTGCCTCACGCGACACGGCCGTCGGCCCCCTGTGCATGGATTCGCTCAGCAAGACCAAGCTGCGGACCGACCGCGACTTCGCCTCGGTTTACGAGGGCAAGTTCATGGACGTATTGACGAAGGAGCTCAAGACCAAGAGCCTGGATGCCATCTGCATCAGCCCCATCGCCTGGAAGACACTGAACGCTGAAGCCCCCGGCGCATTCAAGGTGCTGGGCGAGACTGCTCGCATTCCCGGGTTTGCGTTTAGCCTCGACAATGCCCTGTCGACCCAGGAAAAGAAAAGCCTGACAGCGGTACTGGCCAGCATCGGGGCCAAACCCGAAGGCAAGGCAGCGCTGGCGGCAATTACCGGATCGGCCAGCGGGGCAACCGCAACCCTGCCCGCCAGCAGCGCGGAATATACGAACGCCAACCGCCTGCTGGAACAAGGTAAACAGCTGTACGACCAGCAAATGCCCAAGTAAGCGGCAGTCTTGCTAAAAACACGGCCTCGATTAGAGGCCGTGTTTTCATCTGGCCAAGCAGTTATCGATGCCGTTGCCGCACCACCTCGAAAACCGCCACCGCCAACGCAGCAGACGCATTCAGCGACTCCACCCGACCAGGCATGGGAATCTGTGCGCACAGGCTTGCATGCGTGGTCACTGCCGGGGACACACCGCTGCCCTCGTTGCCCACGATCAAGGCCATCGGTCCCACACAATCCTGCGCATAAAAATCGTTGGCCTGCCCCAATGCCAGCGCGATGCTGCGGCCGGCAAAAGCATGCAGCCACACCGCCAGTTCCACGCCCAGCAGCATCGGCAGCACAAACTGCGCGCCCTGCCCACCGCGCAAGGCCTTGGGCGACCACGCGTCGTGGCAGCCCTTCGACAGCACGGCGAGCGTGGCCCCGGCCGCCGCGCCGCTGCGCAGCATGGAACCGAGGTTGCCCGGATCCTGTATGTCTTCCAGCACGATGACGAGCGGCGTGGCGTCGATGGCAGGCGGCGCAAGCCAGGCGGCCTCGGCCAGCATGCCGGTCGGCGTGGAAACCGGAGAGAGCGCGGCGAACAGCGCGTCGGGCAGCACGATGCGCTTGGCCTGCAGACAACGGGCAGCCAACGCTTCAAAAGTAGCGGCATCGAACGAAGTCGCACGCACCAGGGTATGCGGCTGGCCGCCGGCGTCGAGATACGCCGCCAGCAGATGCTCGCCGTCGAGCAAGGTCATCCTTGCTTCGCGCCGCGCGCGCGCGGATTCGGCCAGCTTCTTCAGCCGCTTGAAAATCGGGTTGTCGTGCGACGAAATGGGGGTTTCTGTCATCCGCCCAATTATCCGCGAATCGCCTCGCCCGGCGTAAAATCGCGCGCATGCGCATCGCACTCATCACCCCGTATGGCGCGGCCCATCGCAACGGCAACTGGCACACAGCCGCACGCTGGGCGCGCTTCCTGCGCGAGGCGGGGCACACGGTTCGGGTACAGACGGAATGGGACGGCCGCCCAGCCGACCTGATGCTGGCGCTGCATGCGCGGCGCAGCTTTGCCTCGATCCACGCGTTCGCCGAGCGTTTTCCCAGCCGGCCGCTGCTGCTGGCGCTGACCGGCACAGACCTGTATCGCGACATCCATGAAGACGCCAATGCACAGCAGGCGCTGGAGCTCGCACACCGGATCATCGTGCTGCAAGAGCGCGGCGTTGACGAGCTCGCTACCCATCTGGCCGCCAGGACACGGGTGATTTACCAATCATCGCCCGACACCGCACGCAAATCCGTGCGCGCCAAAGCCTTCGAGGTACTGGTCATCGGCCACCTGCGTCCAGAAAAAGATCCGTTCCGCGCTGCGCTGGCGACCGCCTATCTGCCCGATTCCTCGCACATTCAGGTCACCCACCTGGGTGGCGCGCTGAGCGAGGACATGGCCGCCACCGCCGAACTGGCACAGGGCAAGCTGCCGCGCTGGCACTGGGCAGGCGATGTGCCGCACAAAACGGTGCTGAACCGGCTGGCGCGCGCGCGACTGATGGTCATCAGCTCGGTCATGGAAGGCGGCGCCAATGTCATCTGCGAAGCGCTGGCGGCCGATGTGCCGGTACTCGCCTCGCACATGCCCGGCAACATCGGCATGCTGGGCGAGGGCTATCCCGGTTATTTTCCAGTGGGCGACGAGCGGCGACTGGCCGAGTTGCTCTCGATGGCCGAGCGCGATCCCGATTTTTATGCCGAGCTGCTACGGCACGCCCGCACGCGCCGCGCGCTGATGCGGCCTGAGCAGGAAGCCAGCCGACTGCGGCAGGTCGTCGCGGAATTCGAGCAGATGCCTATCATTTGACGCCTCACTTGACGCATGGCTTATGCTGTCGGCAGTTCAAAATCGGGCCACCCCAATGTCAGCCACCGAGCATTTCATCCCCGGCAAGGACGCTTCGCTCGAAGCCTCCATTGCCACCCTGCAATCCAAACTCGACGCACTGGGATTTCATATCGAGGAGCGCTCCTGGCTCAATCCGGTGGAAGGCGTGTGGTCGGTGCATATCCGCGACCGCGACTGTCCGCTGCTGTTCACCAACGGCAAGGGCGCTTCGGAACTGGCCGCGCGGGCAAGCGCGCTGGGCGAGTATTTCGAGCGCTTGTCGACCAACTACTTCTGGACGCATTTCTATCTGGGCGAAACGATCGCCCAGCGCAGCTACGTCCACCACCCCGACGAACGCTGGTTTGACGTGATCGACAGCGATAGCGACGCCTGGCCGGCCGGTTTGCTCAACCCGGAATTGCACGCGTTCTACAACCCGGATGACCGCGTGCGTGCCGACCAGCTGATCGATCTGAACTCCGGCAACGCCGAACGCGGCATCTGCGCCATCCCCTACCAGCGTCTGCGCGACGGCAAGACAGCGTATTTCCCAGTCAACCTGATCGGCAATCTCTACGTCAGCAACGGCATGTCGGCCGGCAATACCTTGATGGAAGCGCGCACCCAGGCGCTGGCCGAAATCTTCGAGCGCCACATCAAGTTCCGCATCATCGAAGAAGGGCTGTGCCTGCCCGACGTGCCCGAGGCCGTGATCAATCGCTACCCGCACATCGCCGCCGGCATTCGCGGCCTGCGCGAAGCGGGCTTCGGCATCCTGGTGAAGGACGCCTCGCTCGGTGGCCGCTATCCGGTGATGAACGTCACCCTGCTGCATCCGGACGATCAGGGCTGCTTCGCCAGCTTCGGCGCGCACCCGCGCTTCGAGGTGGCGCTGGAGCGCGCGCTGACCGAGTTGTTGCAGGGCCGCGCGCTCGATTCGCTGGCGGGCTTCCCCGCCGCCGGCTTCGATCAAACCGAAATCGCCGATCCGCAAAATCTGGAAATCCATTTCGTCGATTCCAGCGGCGTCATCAGCTGGCAGTTCCTGCGCGACACGCCCGACTACGAATTCGTCGACTGGAATTTCGGCACCACCACCGAAGAGGATTACCACTGGTCGGTCGATGCGCTGCACGCCGAAGGCCACGAGATCTACATCGCCGACTTCACCCATCTCGGCGTCTACGCCTGCCGCATCCTGGTGCCCGGTGTATCCGAAATCTATCCGGTGGAAGAGCTCGAGTACGAAAACAACAGCGTCGGCAATCTCATTCGCCCAGCCCTGTCGCGCCTGCCCGAGTTGAGCGACGACGAATGCGCCGACCTGCTTGATCTGATGGATGAGCTGGAACTGGCTGACGACCGCTTGGTGACGGTGCTGATCGGACTCGCGCCCGACCCCGGCTCGCCATGGACCGATATCCGCGTGGGCGAAATCAAATTGCTGCTGGCGCTGGCAATCGGCGACGATGACGCCATCATCGATGGCTGCACCTGGATCGCGCAATACGGCCAGCGCAGCGAAGCGCGACTGAAGGTCTACCGCTGCATCGCCGATCTTGCGCGGCTGGCCGAGCCCAGTCCGTTCGAATCGTCATTGGCGCTGCTGTACGGCCGCGAAACCCTGCAGACTGCATTCGCATTGTTCAATCAGGACCAGCGTTTTTTCGGGCTGACCGCACTCGGCAGCAATTTTGAAGGCAGCGCGATCCATCAACGCCTGCTGGAGGCTTACCGCAAGGTGCGGGCCTGAATGAAAAAAGCCGGGGCGGCAACGCGACCCCGGCTTTTTTCATTTGTAATCGATCCGGCGTATTTGCTTGGTGAATGTGCAGGACGTTCAGCAAAGAGGCAGGATCAAAAACCGCTTACTTGTATTTTCTTGGCATGGACGGAGGCATTTGAACCTGGGTGTCCTTGTGGCGGAAATTGATCCGCCCCTTGGTCATGTCGTAAGGCGACATTTCAATCGTGACCTTGTCGCCGGTCAGGATGCGGATGCGGTGTTTGCGCATTTTTCCGGATGCGTAGGCAATGATTTCAACACCATTGTCGAGCGTCACGCGAAAACGCGTTTGCGGCAACACCTCGTTTACTACACCTTCAATTTCTACCAGTTCTTCTTTTGCCATAGTGTGTCCCTAAATTGATAAGCCCATAACGCGGCGAGCCATGCGCCAGCGCTGAGAATGCTTCGGCTCGTCATGCGAACCGCAGCAAACGCGCCAAATGGCGGATGTCAGTACAGATAGCCAGGAAAAAGGCAAACCAAAAGACCCGTCCGGTCGATAAGTATGCAGGGCACGCGCCCACTTGGCAAGAAAAAGCCTCAAACCCGTCAACAACAGCACGGTTCAGGAACGTTGTCGCACCGTTTCATAGAGGCACAGGGCAGCCGAAACCGACACATTGAGGCTCTCGACCGTGCCGCCAAGCGGAATCCGGGCAACCTGGTCGCAACTTTTTTTGACCAGACGCCGGATCCCCTCGCCTTCCGATCCCAGCACCCAGGCTATGCCCGCTTTCGCGTCGATACCGGACAGCGTCTGCTCGCCGTCCATGTCGGCCGCGATCACCCAGATGTTGTGTTCCTTGAGGTCGTCGATCGTGCGCGCCAGATTGGTGACCATGATGTAAGGCACGGTTTCGGCCGCACCTGAAGCCACCTTTTCAACCGTGGCATTGATACCGACAGCGTTGTCTTTCGGCGCAATCACCGCATGCACGCCGAAGGCGTCGGCAGACCGCAAAATCGCACCCAGATTGTGCGGGTCGGTCACGCCGTCAAGAATCAGCAGCAACGGTGCGCCCTGAATGTTTTCCAGGATGTCGTCAAGCGACTGGCTGAGTTTGACCGGCTTCACCCGCGCCACCACGCCCTGGTGCTTGATTTCCTTGCCCACCAGTCGCGCCAGACGCGCAGGTTCGACCTGCGCGAGGTTGACCTGGCAGGCCTTGGCCTGCGCGACCAGATCGCGCGCGCGCGCATCGCGGCGGGTGAGATCGAGGTAGATATCGATCACGCCTGCCGGGTCATGGCGCAGGCGCGCCAGCACGGCATGAAAGCCATAAATCAGCTTTTCAGGAGACTTCTCGCTCATTTCCTGTGGCCACCGGCTTTTGTCCGACCCGATTTCTTTTTCGCAACAAACGACGTATCAGCGGCATCGTCTGCAGACTCGACCGTCTCGACCAGCGCAAAATCAATCTTGCTGGTTTCGATGTCGGCACGCATCACCTTGATGCGCACGCGGTCGCCCAGGCGATACCGCTTGCCCGTGCGCTCGCCAAGCATCATGTGCTTGGCCTGATCGTAGTGGAAATAATCCTGGCCGAGTTCGGACACGTGGACCAGACCTTCGATGAAGATGTCGTCGATCGCGACGAACATGCCGAAGCTGGTCACCGCGCTCACCGTACCGTCGTATTCGTCGCCGATGCGGTCCTGCATGAAGTAGGTCTTCAGCCAGGCGTCGACGTCGCGGGTGGCGTCATCGGCGCGACGCTCGGTCAACGAGCAATGCACCCCGACTTCCGCCAGCCCTTTTCCGGGCAACTTTTCGCCTTTCAACACGGCCTTGATGCCGCGATGCACCAGCAGATCGGGGTAGCGACGGATCGGCGAGGTGAAGTGGGTGTACGCCTCGTAGGCCAGGCCGAAGTGGCCTTTGTTGTCCGGGCTGTAAACCGCCTGCTTCAACGAACGCAGCATCACGGTCTGCAGCAGGCCGTGGTCGGGACGGTCCTTGATTTTCTCCAGCAAGGCGGCGTAATCCTTGGCATGCGGTTTGTCGCCGCCTGTCAGATCCAGGCCAAACTCGGCCATGAAACCACGCAGCGCAGCGAGCTTTTCCGGAGTCGGGCCTTCATGCACACGGAACAGCGCGGGCTGCTCGTTGACGTGCAGGTAATCCGAAGCACACACGTTGGCCGCCAGCATGCATTCCTCGATGATGCGGTGGGCATCGTTGCGAATCACCGGCACGATGGCCTTGATCTTGCCATCGTCATCGAACTGCATCTGCGTTTCAGTCGAGCCGAAATCGATCGCACCGCGTTTGGCGCGTGCCTTCAACAAGGTGCGGAACAATTTATCCAGCGCCTGCAAATGCGGCATCAATTCAGCCTGCCCGGCATCCGGTTTGACTGCGCCGGACAACCAGTCCCACACCTGGTTGTAGGTCAGGCGCGCGTGCGAAAAAATCACCGCCGGGTAGAAGCGGTATTCCTTGATGCTGCCGGTGCTGCTGACCTGCATGTCGCACACCATCGACAGGCGGTCCACTTGCGGATTGAGCGAACACAAGCCGTTGGACAGCGCCTCGGGCAGCATGGGAATGACGCGCCGCGGGAAATACACCGAGTTGCCGCGCTCGTATCCTTCCGTGTCGAGGGCGTCATGCGGTTTGACGTAATGGCTGACGTCGGCAATCGCGACGACCAGGCGGAAACCGCTGCGGCCGAGCGGCTCGCAATACACCGCATCGTCGAAATCGCGCGCGGTTTCGCCGTCGATGGTGACCATCGGCAGGTGGCGGATGTCTTCGCGTCCGGCCATGTCTTTTTTCAGCACCTTGTTCGGCAAGGCAGCGGCCTGCTTTTCAACCTCCGGCGGAAACACGTAGGGCAAGTCGTGCTTGCGCAGGGCAATCTCGATCTCCATGCCCGGGCCGGTATAACTCCCCAGCACTTCCGTCACGCGGCCGATCGCTTCGCTATGCGCGCCAGGTTGTGCAACGATTTCCACCGTCACGACCTGACCGGGCTGCGCCGCGCCCGCGTTGCCGGCGGGGACGAGAATGTCCTGGTTGATGCGGCGATTTTCCGCAATCAAAAAGCCGATGCCCTCTTCCAGGTAATAGCGGCCGACCACGAACTGGTTGACGTGCTCCAGCACCTCGACGATCTTGGCTTCGCGCCGCCCACGCCGGTCAAAGCCGGCCACCCGCACCAGCACTTTGTCGCCATGCAACACACGGTGCATTTCCTTGGGCGACAGGAACAGGTCGTCGCCGCCTTCATCGGGCGCGACAAAGCCGAACCCGTCCGGATGGCCTTCGACGCGTCCCTTGATGAGGTCCAGCTTGTCCGGCAGGCAAAGCAGGCGCTTGCGGTTCAGCATCAGTTGGCCATCGCGCTGCATCGCGCCCAAGCGGCGCTGGAACAGTTCGCGTTCGTCATCCGTGATGTGCAACTGCTCGGCCAGCGCATCCGCCTCGACCGGACAACCCGCCTCGGTCAGCAGTTGCAGGATGTATTCGCGACTGGGCAAGGGCGATTCATAGCGTTCGATTTCACGTTCATAGAACGGATCGGCCAGACGGATCGCCGGAATTTTGTGCTTCGCTGCACGGCTACGTGATTTGTTCGTTGACAATTTATTCTCTGCTCTCTAGAATGCGCGCCTTATTGCCCAGATGGCGGAATTGGTAGACGCGCACGGTTCAGGTCCGTGTGCCGCAAGGTGTGGAGGTTCGAGTCCTCTTCTGGGCACCAGTTGTAAGCAAAAAGCCGACCTCGTGTCGGCTTTTTGTTTGGTTGATTTGGATGTCCGGCATTACGCCTCGAAGGGGTGACGACGCACGATGGTCTCCACCCGATCCGGTCCGGTCGACACCACGTCCACCGGTACTTCGCACAAGGCCTCCATCCGCTTCAGGTAGGTCTGCGCCTTTTGTGGCAGCTTGTCGAATTCCTGCACGCCCACCGTGGTGTCGCTCCAGCCCGGCAGGTCTTCGTAAATGGGCTCGACATGGGTGATCGATTCAGCACCCACCGGCAGGATGTCGCACACTTCGCCATCGATCTTGTAGCCGACGCACACACGCACGGTTTCCAGTCCGTCAAGCACATCGAGCTTGGTCACGCACAAGCCCGACACCCCGTTGATCTGGATCGAGCGCTTGAGCGCCGCGGCGTCGAACCAGCCACAGCGACGCGCGCGACCCGTAGTGGCGCCCACCTCATGGCCTTTCTCGCCGAGATACTGGCCGACGTCATCGAACAACTCGGTCGGGAACGGGCCGGATCCAACGCGCGTGGTATAGGCCTTGGTAATGCCCAGCACGTAATGCAGCGTGTTCGGTCCCACCCCGGCGCCGGTGGACGCGCCGCCGGCAGTGCAGTTGGACGAAGTCACGAAGGGGTAGGTGCCGTGATCGATGTCGAGCAGCGTGCCCTGCGCACCCTCGAACAGCAGGTTGCCGCCCGCCTTGTTGGCCTCGTAAAGGCTGCGAGGCACATCGGCGACCATCGGCTTTAGGCGGTCGGCCATCGCCATCATGCTGTCGAGCGTCTGGTTGAAGCTCACCACGTCGGCCTTGTAGTAGTTCTTCAGCATGAAATTGTGGTGGTCAAGGACTTCGCCCAGCTTGGCGGCAAACCGTTCGCGGTGGAACAGGTCCTGCAGGCGCAGCGCACGCCGCGCCACCTTGTCTTCGTAGGCAGGGCCGATGCCGCGCCCGGTGGTACCGATTTTGCCGGCGCCTTTGGCGATTTCACGCGCCTGGTCGAGCGCTACGTGGTGCGGCATGATGAGCGGGCAGGCCTCGCTGATTTTCAGGCGGCTGGCGACATCGACGCCAGCCGCAATCAGCATGTCCATTTCTTCCAGCAGCGCGGTCGGCGACAGCACCACGCCGTTGCCGATATAGCAGGTGACGTTGTCGCGCAGAATGCCCGATGGAATCAGGTGCAGCACGGTTTTCTTGCCCGCAACGACGAGGGTGTGGCCGGCATTGTGGCCCCCCTGAAAACGCACCACGCCCTGTGCGCGATCAGTCAGCCAGTCGACGATTTTTCCCTTGCCCTCATCCCCCCACTGGGTGCCGATGACGACGACGTTTTTTGCTGCCTCATTTTTTGTTGCCACAGAGAAATCTCCCTTATTGTGTTGCCACTTTATCAAGCCACGGAGCTGGCAATGGCCAGCTCGCGCAAATCCAGACTGAAACCGGTCGCCGGACGCGCCCGCCCGAACACCCGCCCCACTTCATCGTAGCGTCCGCCCTGCGCGATCGCATGGCTGCGCCCGCCCGTGTAGGCGGCGAACACGACACCACTGTGATAACCGTAGCCGCGCAGCTCGGCCAGATCGTAGGCCGAGTCCACCCCATCCAGGCCGCGGTCGATCGACTCCAGCGTATCCAGCGCAGCCTGCACTGTCGCCAGTTGCGGCAGGCGCGCACGCGCCTCAACCAGCACGCTGCGGTCGCCATACAGCTGCGGCAATGCAGCAAAGGCTTGCTGCAAGCTGGCCGGCAGCCCTGCCGTCAGCGTGGCTACGGCGCTGCTGTCCTTGGCCTGCAGGGCGCCGAACAGCTGATGCTCGAGCTCGCCGTTCAAGCCCGCTTCTTGCGCCAGCGCACGGTAAACCCCGACATGACCGATATCGAGTTGCAAGGTGCTGACACCGCATGCGGACAAGCCCTGCAACATCAGGGTCAGAATTTCGAGATCGGCTGCAGCACCCGGTTCGCCATACAACTCGGCCCCGATCTGGATCGGCTCGCGGGAACGATGAAAACCGTCGGATTGCGTATGCAGCACGCTGCCCGCATAACACAGGCGGTTCACCGCATTGGCCGCCAGCAGGTGCGCGTCGATCCGTGCGACCTGCGGCGTGATATCTGCACGCACGCCCATCAGACGTCCCGACAGCTGATCGACCAGCTTGAAGGTTTTGAGATCGAGATCCGCCCCCACCCCGGTCAGCAACGATTCAACGTATTCCATCAGCGGCGGAATCACCAACTGATAGCCTCGGCTACGGAACAGGTCGAGCAGCGCACGCCGCATGTCCTCCATGCGCCAGGCTTGCGGCGGCAGGACATCTTCTACATTTTCAGGGAGCAGCCAGGCGACCATTGCGGTTCAACAATTCAATTCAACAACATCAACAAAAAAACGCCGCCCAACATCGAGGCAGCGCCAATGAAACGCAATTGACCATCGCTAAGTTCCAGCATCCGGCGAAAGCCATCGCGCCAGACGGTGGGTGCCGCGAACGGCAGCACCCCTTCGATCACCAGCAACACGCCAATTGCAGCAAGCCAGTCAATGCCGGTCATTGACCGCCAGCAGCACGCGGATTCTTCATGTATTTGAAGAAAGCAGCGCTGGGGTCAAGCACCATCATGTCGCTCTTGCTCTTGAAGCTTTCACGATAAGCCTGCATCGAACGATAGAACGCATAGAACTCGGGGTTCTTGCCATAGGCCGCCGCGTAAACCGCAGACGCTTTGGCATCGCCCTCGCCCTTGACGCCCTGTGCATCGCGATAGGCCTCGGCAACGATCACTTCCTTCTGCTTGTCGGCGTCGGCCTTGATTTTTTCGGCTTCCGCCGCGCCGGTCGATCGCAACTCGTTGGCCACCTTCTTGCGTTCGGCCTCCATCCGGCGATACACGTTTTCTGAAACAGACGCCGGCAACTCAACCCGCTTGATGCGCACATCGACCACCTGCACCCCCAGCGTGCTGGCGAAGCGATCCGCCTGATTCCGGATCGCTTGCATCACTTCGTCGCGTTTGCCGGAAACCACATCGTTGATCGTGCGTTTGCCGAACTCGGCGCGCAAACCGTCATTCACGGTCTGCTTCAGCCGGATGGCCGCACGGCTCTCGTCGCCACCCACCGAAACGTAGAACTGCTTGGCATTGACGACACGCCACTTGATGAAGGAATCCACCAGCACGTTTTTCTTTTCCGAGGTAATGAAACTCTCCGGATCGGCATCGTCGAGTGTCAGAATGCGCGTATCGAAAAAACGCACGTTCTGCACCAGCGGCAGCTTGAAATACAAGCCCGGTTTCGTTTTTACCGATACGACTTCTCCGAGCTGGAACACCAGCGCATTCTGGGTCTGGTTGACGGTAAACATGCTCCCGCTCAGCACCACAGCCAGCACGACAAGCCCGATCAAAACGGGCGCAAAGTTGAATTTCATGGCCGATCCTCCCGGTCACGGCTGCGGAAAGCATCGCGCGAGCGCGGGTCAGCCGGTGTTGCGGCCGGCGCCGACTCGCTGACTGGCAATTGCGACAACGCGTCGGCAGCAGCAGGCTGACTGACAATCTGCTGCAGTTTATCGAGCGGCAGATACAACAGGCTGTTGCCCTTCTGGTCGACGATGATTTTCGTCGTGTTGTTCATCACGGCCTGCATGGTATCGAGGTATATCCGCTCACGCGTCACCTGCGGCGCCTTCGCGTACTGCGTGACAATCATAGAGAAGCGGTTCGCTTCACCCTCGGCATTTGCGATCACCGACTGCTGATAACCCTGGGCCTCTTCCTTGAGGCGCGAAGCGAAACCGCGCGCGCGTGGCACCACGTTATTGGCGTAAGCCTCGGCCTCGTTCTTCAGCCGCTCTCGGTCCTGCCCGGCCTTGACGGCGTCATCGAATGCGGCCTGTACCTGTTCGGGCGGCTGAATGTTCTGTAGAGTCAACTGGCTGATCGTGATGCCCGTCTTGTAGCGGTCGAGAATCTGTTGCGTCAGCGCTTTCGCACGCGCTGCGATATCCGCACGCCCCTCGTACAACACGAAGTCCATTTTGTTTCTGCCGACGATCTCGCGCATCGCGCTCTCGGCCACCTGCCGCACCGCTTCTTCCGGGGCGCGGTCGACAAACAGGAAATCTTTGGGGTCCTTGATGATGTACTGCACGGCGAATTGCAGATCGACGATATTTTCGTCGTCGGTGAGCATCAGCGACTCACGCAGCATCTCGTTTTTGACATTGGTGCGATAGCCGATTTCGACCGTGCGCACCTGATCGATGTTCACCACTTCGCGGGATTCGATCGGCCACGGAATGTGCCAGTTCGGCCCCGGCTGGGTGGTTTCGACGTATTTGCCGAAGCGCAACTCCACGCCGCGCTGCCCCTGGTCGACAATGTAAAACCCGCTGGCCAGCCATACCAGCACCACCAGCCCTGCCAGCAAGCCTGCCAGATTGCCGCCGCCCGGCATGACGTCGGGAGACCCACCTTCCGGTCCGCCCCCCTTGCCGCCGAACATGCCGTTCAGCCGCGCGTTAATGCGGCGCCACATCTCGTCCAGGTCAGGCGGACCGCTGTTTTTGCCGCCGCTCCCTTTATTGCCCCATTGCGGGTCGTTCCAAGCCATATTTGATTACTTTACGCAGTGTGAACCATAGGAGAGAAAGCCGTTTCATCGTGTGCCGCAGTCTCGTTCTGAACGCGATTGGCGCCCAGGATTTCTGACAGCGCCTCGCGTAAGAGTTCAAGCCCCGCGCCGGTTTGCGCGGACACATAAACGCTCTGAAGTTTACCATATTCGTCGCGCCCCACCCCCGGCGCAACGCCCGTCAAATCAAGCTTGTTGTAAACGCGAAGCTGCGGAACCGAATCGGCGCCGATCTCGCCCAGCACTTTTTCGACAGCCTCGATCTGCCGTTCGCGCCCCGGGCTCGAAGCGTCAATTACATGCAGCAGCAAATCGGCTTCGGCGGTCGCCTCGAGCGTGGCACGGAACGCCGCCACCAGATCGTGCGGCAGGCGCGTAATAAAGCCGACCGTATCCGACAGCACGATTTCACCCAGCCCGGGCAGGTACAGCTTGCGGGTGGTGGTGTCCAGCGTGGCAAACAGCTGGTCGGCAGCGTAGGCACCGGCACGTGTCAGAGCATTGAACAGCGTGGATTTTCCGGCATTGGTGTAACCCACCAGCGCCACTGACAATACCTGCTGACGATCACGCGAACGCCGCTGGGTACGGCGCTGCTTGCCCAGCCTGGCGAGCCGTTCGCGCAGCGCCTTGACGCGCACGCCAAGCAGGCGGCGGTCGGTTTCGAGCTGCTTCTCGCCAGGCCCCCGCATGCCCACCCCGCCACGCTGCCGCTCGAGGTGGGTCCAGCCGCGTACCAAGCGGGTGGACAGGTGCTGCAACTGGGCCAGCTCGACCTGCAGCTTGCCCTCTGCGCTTTGCGCGCGGCTGGCAAAGATATCCAGGATCAGGCTGGTGCGATCGATCACCCGGCATTGCAGGCGGCGTTCCAGATTGCGTTCCTGTGCCGGGGACAATTCATGATTGAAAATCACCACATCGGCCTCGGCGGCAGCGACCAGGGCAGCGATTTCGTCTGCCTTGCCGCTTCCTGCGAACAATGCAGCGTCCGGGCGGCTGCGCTTGCCCTGTACCTCCCCGAGGATTTCCAGCCCGGCGCCGGTCGCCAGCAGCCGCAATTCGGCCACGCTTTCGGCGAAGTCGGGCGTGCCGAAATCGAGCGCGACCAGAATGACGCGTTCACCTCCCTGATGGCGATCAAACAACCGAACGTCCCTTTATATCCGCCATTCTGCCCACCGTTCCTTTACCCTTTGCTCAAACCAGTTGGGGGCGACCGAAATGCCAACCCTGGCCGTAATCCACGCCCATGTCAGCCAATATGCGGGCTGTTTCTGCATCTTCAACATGCTCGGCCACGGTCAGCACCCCTTCCTTGCGCGCAAAATTCGCCAGACTCTCGACGATACCGGCGACTTTGCGGTCCTTACTCATGTTTTGCACCAGCCATCCCTCGATTTTGAGGAAGCTCACCGGCAGGTTCGCCAGATACAGATAGGACGAATAGCCGCTGCCAAAATCATCCAGCGCCAAGCGAAAACCAAAATCGATGAAGGGCTGCAGATCGGCACGCAGCTTGTCCAGACTGACTACGTGCTGACGCTCGGTCAGTTCCAGCACGATGGGCTTGACCGGCCCCAGCGTCACACCGCAACCCTGGCAAAAGCTCATGGCATTGCCCAGCAGCTCTTCGACCAGATCATGGCGCGCCAGAAACTGCGGCGACACATTCACGAAATGCGCGAAGCCCGACGCGCCGCCGCTCTCCATCCGCGCCACGCAGGTCCGCATCACATCGCGCGTGACCTGACGATCGATTTCGGCCATCAAACCCAGACCTTCGGCCAGCTCGACGAAGTCCTTGGCCTCGACAATGTCGCCAGATGGCGTCTCGATCCGAGCCAACGCCTCGTCGGCCACCACTTGGCCGCTCTGCAGATCGACGATCGCCTGCGCGGCATAGCGCACCCGCCCGTCCGCCAGCGCCTGGCGCAGCAGCGACCCATTCCAGGGCGTCTTGCCCCCACGCTGTCCGGCCAGCCGGATCTGGTCGCGGCCGTTGGCCTTGGCCTGATACAGGACATGGTCGATTCTTTCCAGCACGACCTCGATATCGGTATCTTGCGGCTCAAACGCCGCCACCCCCGCCGAAAAACTCAAGGGAATCCCGCCGATGCTGGTCTGCACCGGTTCTGCACGGCACTGATTGAGCAAGCGCCCCATGATGCCGACCGCGTCGTCCGCCAGGCTGCCGTGCAGTACGAACAGAAACTCTTCCCCGCCCCAACGCGCAACCCAGTCGCCTTCGCGTTGCCCGGCTTCAAAACGGTGCGCCATGACCTTCAGCACCTCATCCCCGACCGCATGGCCATAACGGTCGTTCACCATCTTGAAGTGATCGATATCCAGCAGCACCAGCGCGAAGCCGTTGCCGTCGCGCGAAAATCGCGCGACCTCCATCTGCAGCCGCTCCTCGGCCGCGCGCCGGTTGGGCAGGCCGGTCAGCGGATCGGTCAAGGCAATCTGCTCAAGCAACCGCTTCTGCGCGGCCTGATGCAGCGTATTGCCCAGCCAGTCCGCAATTAATCCCATGTAGGCGATATCGACCGCCAGGGGCGGCACGTCGCAGCGCTGGCGCAAAAAAGCCAGCACCCAGCGCGCATCGTCCCCGGCCGTGACGGGCAAGCCCGAGTAGGTCCGCAGCCCGAGCTGGTTCACCAGCGCGTGGTTGGCATACACCGGGTGTTCGCGCAGATCGGGAATATGGCTGGGTTCGCGGCTGAGGTGCACCGCATGGCAGAGCACCGCCTCCACCACCATTTGCGTACCCTCTGGAAGCACGCCAAGCCGGTCGCTGACATAGCGCGCCGTGTAGTTCTCGCCGAAATCGCCCAGCATCACCAGGTCCATGTCCAGCACGTCCGCCGCCATGTCCAGCATGGCGTGGATACGCTCGGCGTCACTGAGCCCGGGTTGCACAGACAGCTTCCACAATGCGTTCAAACGCACGACGTGTGCGTCGCCATAGCTGGCGAGCGCCTGTTCGGGAGGGGGAAGATGGGCTGTCGGCATGGCAAGCCTTGCAACAGTTAACAGACCCCCATTCTAGCCCTACCCGATTGCTACAAAGCGATTGCGCGCAAACGTTCGGCGGCCTGTTCCGGATTGATGGTGTTGACGAACAGGCCCGAGCCCAGCTCGAAGCCGGTTGGAATCGAGGTGCGCGGGCAGATTTCCAGGTGCCAGTGATAACTGTGCGCGTGTGCGCCCTGCTGCCCGTCATGCGGCACCGTGTGTAGAAAGAAATTGTATTGCGCCCCGCCGATGACGGCATCCAGCCGCGCCATGGTGCGTTTCAGCACCCGGGCCAGATCGGGTAGATCCTCTGCACGCAGGTCCAGGAAGTCGGCCTGGTGGGCGAGCGGCATAATATGCACCTCCCACTCATAGCGGCTGGCAAACGGTTTGATCGCGATGAATTTTTCGCCGCGCTCGACCACATACTGACCGACGTTGATCTTGCGTCGCACGGCGCCGGACGCGCGATCGTAAATCGTCGCTTCGAAAGTCAGCGCCTCGTCGATCAACGCGCAGAAAATGCAGTGATGGTGTTTGTCGTAGTGCGCGGCGCTGTTTTTCACCTCGGCATCGACGTTGACCGGCACCACCGGCATGGCGATCACCTGACTATGCGTGTGCGGGATCGAGGCCCCGGCCGCAGGCCCGAAATTCTTGAAAATCAGCACGTATTTCAGGCGCTCATCCGATTCGAACAGCTGCCGCATCCGCGTCTGATAGACGCCAAACAGGCCGGCCAGATGCGATTCGGACATTTCATGCACCGCGATGCCGTGTTCGTGGTGATCGATGATGACTTCATGGCGCCCGTAGCCATCAATGGTCTGCTGCAAGCCGAAATTGAAGCCGGCCTGGGCGCGGTCGTCGCCCAGTACCGGATAGAGATTTTCCACGATGCGGATATCCCAGTCGCCCGCCCCCGGCCAGGCCATGATCTGCGGCGGGGTTTTGTGTTCGTTGCCGCGGCAGAACGGACAGGTTTCGACGTGCTTGCGCGTATCGCGCGGCGCCAGTTCCTCGGCCTTTTTCGGGCGCATGCTGCGCGCGGTGGCCACCAGAACCGATTCGCTCGGCACAATCGGGTTGATGCGGATTTCGCGGACATCTTGGGTGTCGGCTTGGATTTCGGACATGGGCACTTCCTCCTTCCGCAAGCATAAAACAGCCTTATGACGACGGCAGTTCATTCTGCTTATGCCCCCACTCGGACACTTTATCCCCCCTGCAATCAGGGCCTTGCGTTGACGTGGCACGGGCCGGCACCGACAATGTCAGGACTTTGCCGACACTCTGGAGCCCTCCCCATGGACAATGAAAAAGCCCTGCACGACGAACAGCGCCTGATGCGCATGATGCGCAAGACGCTGACTTCCATCGTGCGCGACACCGCGCCGCGCAACGGCAACCCCAGCCCGCTGTCCGAAGCCACCGTACTCGGTATCAAGGATTGCCTGATGGTGATTTCCGTCCGGGAAACCGAACTGTCGCAACTGACCGGCCGCACCCTGGACGAGCGCCCGCACTTCACCGACGACACGCCGAACACCCATGCCGTCAAGATCAGCAGCATTCCCAAAAAGTCGCACTGAAACCCGCCCGAGATGCCGCAAGCCACCAGCCTGTTCACCGATGTCGAATCGAAAGTCGTCGGCACCTCGGCGGTGGTGATTTATTCGCCTTCCGGCAAAAAGCGCAATCGCTTCCCCGAAGGCGTTGTCGAGGTCTATGCCAGCGAAGCCGACGCGCTGGCGCACGCCGATCCGGAAAAAAGCCGCCATGCCGCACTTGCCAGCGGCCCGTCGCGTTCGTCCGAAGGCTTCAAGCTGTTTTATCTGGTGCGCTGGCTGGACTGAAGCCGCCGTTGATCCAGTCCGGCAGGCGCGCCAGAAAGTCCGCTTCCGGCATCGGCCGCGCACAGTAGAACCCCTGCACGTCATCGCATCCCAAGGTCCGCAGCAATTCGAGCTGCGCGCCAGTTTCAACGCCTTCAGCGGTCACTTTCAACCCCAGCGCCCGCGCCAGCCCCATCATGCTGATCACGATGACACGCGCTTCGGCATCCTCGACCATGTCCGCGACGAAACTGCGGTCGACTTTCAAGCGGGTGGCGTCGAGTTGCCGCAGGTAGGCGAGACTGGAATAGCCGGTGCCGAAATCATCAATGGCCAGACGCACGCCTTCTTCCGACAGGCGACCCAGCATGGCCGAGCCCACCAGGGTTTCCTGCATGATGGTCGTCTCGGTCAACTCGAGTTCCAGTAGATTTGCCGGCAAGCCGGTCTCCTGCAACACCTCGGCCACCCGGCCATCGAAGCCCGGGCGACGCAACTGCAGGGCCGACACGTTCACCATGACCGGTACCGCCAGCGTACCTTGACGGTTCCATCGCTGCGCAGCGCTGCAGGCCTCGGCGAGAATCCAGTCCCCCAGCGGCACGATCAGGCCGGAATCCTCGGCCACCGGAATGAAGCGCGCCGGCTCCACCCGCCCCCACTCCGGATGATGCCAGCGCACCAGCGCCTCGACCCCGGTGAGGCCGCCATGCGCCAGCGAAAACACCGGCTGGTAATACAGCACGAACTCGCCGTGCGCGAGCCCCTGGCGCAGGCCGGTTTCGATCGAAAGCCGTTCCCGCGCGCGCGCATTCTGCAACGGGTCGGCGAACTGGTAGGTGTTGCGGCCGCTGTCCTTGGCCGCGTACATGGCGCGGTCGGCGCAGGCCAGCCAGCCTGCCGAATCGAGCGCATCGTCGGGATACTGCGCGATCCCGATGCTCACGCCCACCGACACGCTCTGGCCACCCACCGTGATCGGTTTGGCCAGTTCGGCAATGATTTTCTCGGCCACGTGGCGCGCATCATCGTCATGCAGATACTCGGGCAGCAGAATCACGAACTCGTCGCCCCCCAGCCGTGCCACGGTGTCGTCCTCGCGTACCAGCGCACTCAAGCGCCTGGCCACCTCGCACAGCAAAGCGTCGCCCATGGCATGGCCGAGCGAGTCATTGACGTTCTTGAAGCGATCAAGATCGAGAAACAGGATCGCCGCCCGGCTTTCCATCCGGTGCGCGTGCGACAGCACTTGGTGCATGCGATCGGCCAGCAGGCGTTGATTGGGCAGACCGGTGAGGCTGTCGTGATGCGCCTGTTCGTACAGCTGATCTTCGGACGACTTGAGCCGCGCAAGCTCCTTGCGGGTACGGGTGCGCTGGCGCAGCATCAGACCGGACACCAGCACGAATGCCAAGGTCGCGCCAAACGGCAGCAAGGCCGCCTGCCATAACGCACGCTGCCATTGACGGGCATCGACATCGAGCCCCAGTACCGCCAGCACCCGCCCGCTTTGCGGGTCGACATGCGGCACCAGCGCGCTGACCCACACACCCCAGCGATCCTCGACCGGCCCCTCGGTGAGCGCCTGCCCCCCGGAAAACAGGCCGACCAGCTGCGGGGTCGCCTCGCCATACGCCATGCCGGAAGGCGAAAAATCGGGCGAGCCCGGAGGCTCGGAGTCCGCCAGGAAACGGACATCGTCCTTGCCGCGCAGGACCATCAGATAGACGAAGCGGTACTGCGGGCTCACGCTGCGCAAGGTTTCGAGCTGTTGTTTGATGCGGACATATTCGGGCCGTGTCGCATCGCCCGGCTCGCCACGCAGCGCCTGTACCGCGGTCCAGTCGAACGTGCGTTCCATCAAACGGACTTCGGTCAGCCGTTGTTCGCGCATGCGCGCATCGGCCGCGCTCAAGGTCTGCAGGGTAAACAGGATCCCCAGCAGCACGCCGGCCAGCACCAGCAGCGCTGGTGCGTATTTGGCAAACAGATGGCGCACGAACGACTCAGTCCGAACCGTAGACCTTGCGGCGCACCCGTTTCTTGCGCCGCATCCGCGTCGCCTCGCTTTCGGTGAGCGGCGCGCGTGCCTTGCCTTCATACGGGTTCTTGCCCGTATCTTCCTTGACCTGGATGCGCAGCGGTGTGCCCTGCAGCTTGAACGCCTTGCGGAAGCTGCTTTCCAGATAGCGCTTGTAATCGTCGCGCAGGCCTTCCAGCGCATTGCCGTGCAGGATGATCACGGGCGGGTTTTTGCCGCCCTGGTGCGCGTAGCGCGGTTTCGGGCGGAACAGCCCGGATTTGGGCGGGGCATGCTGCTCCACCGCCATTTCCAGCACGCGCGTGAGCTTGGGCGTGGAGAGCTTGATGAAGGCGGCGGCATGCGCCGCTTCAACATCCTTCAGCAGATTTTCCAGCCCTTTGGCTTTCAGCGCGGAAATGTAGTTGAAACGCGCGAAGTCGAGGAAAGCCAGTTTGCGCCCGATATCGCGCTTGATGTCGTCGCGCTGCTCGGGCGACAGACCGTCCCATTTGTTGATCGCCACCACCAGCGCACGTCCGGCCTCCAGAATGAAGCCCGCCAGATGCGCGTCCTGCTCGGAAATATTTTCCCGCGCATCGAGCACCAGCACCACGACGTTGGCATCCTCGATCGCCTGCAGGGTCTTGATGACCGAAAACTTCTCTACCGTTTCAAATACCTTGCCCTTGCGCCGCACGCCGGCGGTGTCGATGAGGGTGTAGGGTTTGCCGTCGCGTTCGAAATCGACATAAATCGAATCGCGCGTCGTGCCCGGCTGGTCGAATGCAATCACGCGCTCTTCGCCGACCAGCGCATTGACCAGCGTCGACTTGCCAACGTTGGGGCGCCCCACCAAGGCGATTTTGGGGATGCCGAAGTCGTCGGATTTTTCTTCGTCGACCGGAAACGGCGCCAACGCCAGATTCACCAGATCGGCAATGCCATCGCCATGCGCCCCTGAAATCGCCAGCGGATCACCCAGGGCCAGTTCGTGAAACTCTGCCGTGATCACGGCAGAGTTCATGCCTTCTGCCTTGTTGACCGCGAGCCATACGGGGCACGATGCACGGCGCAGACGGTCGGCGATCACCTTGTCCTGCGCGGTCATGCCGCTGCGCGCATCGACCATGAAAATGACGGCGTCGGCTTCGTCAATGGCCTGCAATGTCTGGCGGGCCATTTCGGCCATGATGCCTTCCTTGGCCACCGGCTCGAGGCCGCCGGTGTCGACCACCAGATACGGCTTGTCGCCGATGCGGCCGCGGCCGTAGTGGCGATCGCGCGTCATTCCGGGCATGTCGTGCACCAGCGCGTCGCGGGTCCCGGTGAGGCGGTTGAATAGCGTGGACTTGCCGACGTTAGGGCGTCCGACAAGTACCAGGGTGGGAAGCATGCTTATCCTTGCTGGCAGGCAGATTCGATCTGCATGCCGGTCTGTATGAAGTAATTAATTGAGCTTGAAGGCAACCACGTCGCCCTTGCCCGTCTGCACCGCGAAACCCGGCCCGATATCGACCGGCGCGGTGCGCACGGCGCCGCCCGCCTGGGCGCGCGCCACGAAACTGCCGTCGTCCGCCGACAGCACATGCACGTAGCCTTCGCTGTCGGCCACCACCACCCACGCCCCCAGCGCCAGCGGCGCCGTGATCTGGCGGCGCGCCAGTTTGTCCTGCTTCCAGCCAGCGCGGCCGCTGGATTTATCGTAGGCGGTCACGGTGTCCTTGTCGTCGCTGACATACACATTGCGCTCGTCCATCGCCAGGCCGCTGTTGCTGGAGGTTTCGCGCGCCCACAGCGGCGCACCGCTGGTACGGTCGAAACAGGCGACGCGCCCCTGATAGGCCACGGCGCAGACCTGGCGCATATCGACGACCGGATTACCCATCACATCGGCCACCCGCTCCAGTTCCGTCGCGCCGCGTGGTAAGGCCACCGTGGCCTCCCACAACTGCGCGCCGTTGGTAGCGTTCAAGGCCACCAGCTTGCCGCCGGGAAAACCCGCGTAGAGCACGTCGTCGCGCACCACCATGCCACCTGATCCACGCAGGCTCAACACCGGCAGATTGCGACTGTACAACCATTTGCGGCTGCCGTCGGCGATGGCCAGTCCCTGCACCCGGCCATCGCCGGTGCGGACGATGACCGTATCCGACTGCACCCGCATTTGTCCGATCACTTCGCTCGACAGCGCGACTTTCCAGCGTTGCTGGCCCGTCTGCTGATCGAGCGCGAGCAGTTCGCCTTTGCTGCCGCCCGCCAGCACCAGCCCCTGTCCCACGCCGGTTCCGGCCGACAGTTTCGCTTCGGATTCGACTTTCCAGTGGGTGCGTCCGCTCGACAGGCCAATGCTCACCACCTGATCGCCTCCCGCCGCATAGACCGCGTCGCCATCGGCCTGCGGGCTGAACAGATAGCCCTGCGACTCGCCGCTCTCGGCTTTCCAGGCTTGGCTCAGCGCAGCCGTCGCGGTGAATTCAACCAGCGCTGCGGGCTTGGGCTTGTCGGGCCCCATGCCGACCCAGTCGCTGACCGTGCTGCACCCCGAAACAGCCAGTATCAGACTGGCAACGAGCAGTGGCTTTTTCACTTGGAAGCGCCCCCCAGTGCGTCAAGCTTCAGCTCGACGATGCTGCGGTACGCGCTGTCTTCGGCCATCTTGCCGAACGCAGCCTGGTAGGCGGCACGCGCGTCGGCCGGTTTGCCCTGCGCCAGCAGGACATCGCCTTTCAGGTCGAGAAAGCGGAACGCATAGGCATCGCTATGCGTTGCACCCAGGGTTTTCAGGGCGGCATCGTACTGCTTCTGGTCTAGTTGCACGCCGGCCAGCCGCAGCCGCGCCAGATCCTTGACGAACGGTTCCTTGCTGTTGCTCGCAGCCCATTCCAGCTGGGTCTGTGCGCTCTTCAGATCCTTGCCCATCACGTTCAGCTTGGCCAGCAGCAGCGCCGCGCGCGGGGCATAGGCGGTGTCCTGGTACTTGTCGATCAGCATGGCGCCCGCCGCACGTGCTGCCTTGGCATCGTTGGCCGCCAGCGACTGGGTCAGGTTCTGGTAGACGCTGCCGGCTTCCAGGCTTTGCGTCAGGGTGCGGTTCTGCCAGTAGCGCCAGCCTGCTGCTGCCGCGACGACGATCGCCAGCGCGAGCAGGGTCACACTGCCCCAGCGTTTCCACCAGGCTTTCAGGGAGTCGAGCTGTTCCTGCTCGTCCAGATCGTAAGTTGCCATCGTGCTTTACCTTTAAATGTGTTGCTTGATTCGGAAATTCAGCGCTTCAGATAGTCGATTGCGCGCGCCAGTTCAGCCCGGATTTGCTCTGCGCCATCACGCAAAGGCTTAAGGGTGACCTGCTGCGCGGCGGCCTCGTCGTCGCCGATGATCAGCGCGTAGCGCGCGCGACTGGCGTCGGCCTTTTTCATTTGCGACTTGAAACTGCCGCCACCGCAATGCAGCACGGTATCCAGCCCCGCACCGCGCAGCGCGGCGGCCACTTGCCAAGCATAACGCTGCGCCGCATCGCCGGCGTGAACGATGTACGCGTCGGGCACCGGCGTCGCCAGCGCGACGCTGCCGGTTTCCATCAGCGCCAGCAAGCGCTCGATCCCCATGGCAAATCCTGCTGCAGGTGCGGGCTTGCCGCCCAGCTGCTCGATCAGGCCGTCGTAGCGGCCGCCCGCACACACCGTCCCCTGCGCGCCGAGCTGGTCGGTCACCCACTCGAACACGGTGCGGTTGTAGTAATCGAGACCGCGCACCAGACGCGGATTGATCTCGAACGCAATGCCGTTGTCGCGCAGGATGGCCTGCAGGGCATCGAAATGCGCCAGCGCGTCTGCGTCGATTTCATCCATCAGCCGGGGCGCGGCGTCGTTCAGCGCCTGCATCGCAGGATTCTTGCTGTCGAGAATACGCAGCGGATTGCTGTGCAGCCGGCGTTTGGCATCCTCGTCGAGCGCATCCTGATGCGCCTCGAAATACGCGATCAGTTTGGCACGGTGACGCTGCCGCGATTCGGGGTCGCCCAGGGTATTGATCTGCAGGCTGGGGGCGATCCCCAAACGCTTCCACAGATCGGCGCACATCACGATCAGTTCGGCGTCGGTATCCGGCCCGGCAAATCCCAGCGCCTCGACCCCCACCTGATGAAACTGCCGGTAGCGGCCCTTTTGCGGCCGCTCGTGACGGAACATCGGGCCGGCATACCACAGCCGTTTACCGCCGTCGTACAGCAGATTGTGCTGGATTACCGCGCGCACCGCCGACGCCGTGCCTTCCGGACGCAGGGTCAGCGACTCGCCGTTGAGTTCGTCGACGAAGGTATACATTTCCTTCTCGACGATATCGGTCACTTCGCCGATGGCGCGCTTGAACAAATGCGTCTGCTCCAGAATCGGCGTACGCATCTCGCGGTAGCCGTAGCGCCGCAGCCAGTCTCGCACGATGGACTCGAATGCCTGCCAGGTATCGCTCATCTCGGGCAGGCAGTCGTTCATGCCACGCACGGATTGAATGTTGTTGCTCATGTTTGAATCGTCTTTGTTGATCCGCGAACAGCCTGATGGCGGTTCGCGGACATGGGTTTGTTCAATTTCCGTACCGCTGCCGCACATAGTCTTCGACTATGGCCTGAAATTCATGCGCGATCCTGTCGCCCTTTAGGGTGACGGTTTTCTCTCCATCAACGTACACCGGCGCGACCGGCACTTCGCCGGTACCCGGCAGCGAGATGCCGATGTTGGCGTGCTTGGATTCGCCGGGACCATTGACCACGCAGCCCATCACCGCCACCTGCATCGACTCGACGCCGGCGTACTGGCCGCGCCACACGGGCATCTGGGTACGCAGATAGGTTTCGATGTCCTGCGCCAGTTCCTGGAACACGGTCGAGGTGGTGCGGCCGCAACCCGGACACGCCGTGACTTGCGGCGTAAACGCACGCAAGCCCAGCGCCTGCAGGATTTCCTGGCCGACCTGTACTTCCTTGGTGCGCTCGCCGCCCGGCTCGGGGGTCAGGGAAATCCGGATGGTGTCGCCGATGCCCTGCTGCAGCAGCACGGACAAGGCCGCGGTCGATGCCACGATACCCTTGCTGCCCATCCCCGCTTCGGTCAACCCCAGATGCAGGGGATAGTCGCACGCAGCGGCAAGATCCTGATACACCGAGATCAGGTCCTGTACCCGGCTCATCTTGCACGAGAGGATGATCTTGTCGCCGCCGAGGCCGAGCTCCTCCGCCTTGCGCGCCGACTCCAGCGCCGAAGCGACCATCGCGCGGCGCATCACCACTTCGGCATCTTCCGGCTGCGGCAGACGTGCGTTGTCGTCCATCATGCGCACCGCCAGCGCCTGGTCGAGGCTGCCCCAGTTCACGCCGATGCGCACCGGCTTGTCGTAGCGGCAGGCCACTTCGATCAGGGTCGCGAACTGCTCGTCGCGCTTGTTGCCACGCCCGAGATTGCCGGGATTGATGCGCAACTTGGCCAGTGCCTCGGCGCACTCGGGCACCTGCGTCAGCAGCTTGTGGCCATTGAAATGAAAGTCGCCGATCAGCGGCACCCGGCAACCCAGCGCGTCCAGACGATCGCGGATGCGCGGCACCGCCGCCGCCGCCTCCAGCGTATTGACGGTGATGCGCACCAGCTCCGAGCCGGCTTCGGCAAGCGCCTGCACCTGCTGCACGGTGGCCGTGATGTCGACGGTATCGGTGTTGGTCATCGACTGCACCACTACAGGCGCATCGCCGCCGACCAACACGTTTCCGACCCGCACCTGGCGGGAATTGCGACGCACTATCTGAGACATCATTCTTCCAGCGTGGCTATTCTTCGAGGGTGAAACGGGCAACCGTCACATCGACAAATGGCTTCAGATCGATGGGGCGGCCGTTATAGGTGAGCTTCGCCTGCGCCGCGTTGCCGATCACCAGGTTGAACGGGGGCGTGCCTGAAACATCCACGCTGCTCCCCGCCGTATTGAGTTTGCGCAAGAGCATGTTGCCGCTGGCATCCTTGATCTCGGTCCAGGAGTCTGCGCCGAACTCCAGATGCAACGCCCCTTTTGCCACCCCCGGCACCGACGCCGCGGGCGCCCCGGCATCGGCCGGCACAGCAGGCGGAACCACAGCAGGCTCGGCCGGCGCGGCCTCCGGCAAGACAACGGGCGGTGCGGCAAGCGGCACTTCCATCGCCGGCGCGGGCACAACTGCAGGCGCAGCTGCGGGTACCGGAACAGGAGCGGGGGCAGAGCGTGAATGTTGCACAGGTGCAGGCGCAGGAGACTCTTCCACATCGCTGTTGAGCCACCAGTACAAGGCAACGGGGATCGCCCCCAGCAACAGCGCCCCCAGCAACAGCAGGAGCAGCCAGGGCGAAGTCAGCCATGATCGGGACGATGGCGTCGGCAAAGGACTCACCGTTGCGGGTTCGGCCGGTGCGCCTTCCATCCGCGCCAGCAAGCCTTCTGGCGCCAGGCCCAGCAGGCGCGTATAGTTGCGCACGAAGCCGCGCGCAAACACGGGCTGTCCGAGGCTGGAAAAATCATCCGCCTCCATCGCTTCGATCTGGCGCTGCATCAAATGCAGACGAATCGCCGCATTTTCCAGGGCAAGCCCCTGCGCCTCGCGCGCTTCGCGCAATATCTGGCCAACCGATGCCTGAACCTGTTCGCTCATTCGTACTTCCCAGCCTGCAACAATTGCGCTTCGTTTGAATCGGGAAAGCGTTTGCGCAATTGCAATCCATACGCCGCTTCCTGTGCGCGGTCGCCCAGTTTGCGTTCCAGACGCACCCCCAGCCACAGACTGGCCGCCGACGGCTGCGCCAGTTCGTCATGCCGGTCCAGCAAGCGACGCGCATCCATCAGGCGCCCCTGACGGAAATTCAGGTCCGCCAGGCTCAGAAGGGTCGCGGGGTTGTCGGGCTGCAGTTTCAGCGCTTTCAGCATGTACTGCTCTGCCTGCGACATGTCGCCTTTCTTTTCGGCGCACAGGCCCGCATTGATCAGGGCGCGTTCAGGCTGGGCGTACAGCGGATTGTTCAGCGCCTCGGTGAACTGGGCCTGCCCGGCCTCGTACTGGCCGCGCGTACACAGAAACCAGCCATAGTTGGTGCGCGCATTGGAATCCAGCCGGTTCAGATCGATGGCGCGACGAAAATTGTCATCGGCCAGCTTGTCCTCACCCAGCGCCATGTAAACCAGGCCATAGACGTTATAAGCGGGGCCATAATCACTTTCCGCAGCAATCGCCTTGCGCAGTTCATCGAGCGCGATTTTGTACTGGGCGCGATCGTAATAGGCTGCCGCCAGTTCAGTGAAGGTACGCGCGCGCTGGGTCGCCGCGCTGGCGCTGCTGATCTGGGCAAATCCGCTGGTTTTTTGTTCAGGTGCTTTCTTGCTTGTCGTACAACCGGCAACAAGCAAGGCCGCGGCCAACACCATCCATTTTTTCACGCTGCCTCCTGATTCATACGTTTCATCACGCGTCCGCTCTTGTCGGCCACCTTGCCTGCAAGCTGGCCGCACGCCGCGTCGATGTCGTCGCCTCGCGTCTTGCGCGTGGTGACGACATAGCCCGCGTCCTGCAATATTTCACGGAACGCGCGCAGCGTGTCGTGACGCGGTTTTTCATAACCCGAATCGGGAAACGGATTGAATGGGATGAGATTGAATTTGCACGGCACATCGCGCGTCAGTTCGATCAACTGGCGTGCGTGCTCGGGCTGGTCGTTCACCCCGGCCAGCATGACGTACTCGAAGGTAATGAAATCGCGCGGCGCATGCACCAGATAGCGCCGACATGCCGCCATCAGCTCGCGCAACGGATACTTCCTGTTGATCGGCACAATCTGGTCGCGCAGCGCATCGTTCGGGGCATGCAGCGACACGGCCAGCGCCACCGGACAGCGCTCAGCCAGCCGGTCCATCGCCGGCACGATACCCGAGGTCGACACCGTCACGCGCCGCCGCGACAGACCATAAGCATGGTCATCGAGCATGACGCCGAGCGCCGTCACCACATTCTCGAAATTCGCCAGCGGCTCGCCCATGCCCATCATCACCACATTGCTGACTGGTCGCTCGGCGATTTCGCCTGCGCCGTGATTGGACGCGGTGCGATTGACTTCACCACGCAGGCTGCGGTTGGCGACCCACAACTGGCCGATGATTTCCGCCACGCTGAGGTTGCGGTTGAAGCCCTGCCGCCCAGTCGAGCAAAACGTGCATTCCAGCGCACACCCTACCTGCGACGACACGCATAGCGTGCCGCGGTCGTCTTCCGGGATGAAAACCGTCTCGATACCGTTGGCAACGCCGACATCGAACAGCCACTTGCGCGTGCCATCGTTTGAGGTATGCGCATAGCTGATTGCAGGCGCCTGCACTACGGCATGCAGCTGCAGCTTTTCGCGCAGGCTTTTGGCGATATCCGTCATCTGCGCGAAATCGGCCACGCCGGACTGGTGTATCCAGTGGAACACCTGTTTGGCACGAAAGGGCTTCTCGCCGAGTTCAGTGAACCAGGCTGTCAGTCCTTCGAGATCGAAATCGAGCAGGTTTTGCGGCATCCAGTCAACCGATCAGCGGCTATACACTTCGCTCGCGGGGAAGAAGTAGGCGATTTCCTGCGCAGCGGTTTCCGGCGCGTCGGAGCCATGCACGGCATTGGCGTCGATGCTCTCAGCGAAATCAGCGCGAATGGTGCCGGGTTCGGCCTTTTTCGGGTCGGTTGCGCCCATCAGTTCGCGGTTCTTGGCAATCGCGTCTTCGCCTTCCAGCACTTGCAACACCACCGGGCCCGAGATCATGAAGTCGACCAGATCCTTGAAGAAAGGACGCTCGCGATGCACGCCGTAGAAACCTTCGGCTTCCTGACGCGACAGGTGTTTCATCTTCGATGCCACCACCTTGAGGCCATTGCTCTCAAAGCGGCTGACGATCTTGCCGATCACGTTCTTGGCGACGGCATCGGGTTTGATAATGGAAAAAGTGCGTTGGACAGCCATGTGTTGCTCCAGAAAGTTAGGTAAAACGTTCAAAAAACCATGTAAATCAGCCCGCTAGCATAGCACGAGGCCCTCTTGCCGACCCCATCTATCGTCGACAAAACGGCTATATGACGCATTCACCCCGCCCGACAACCCGCGGTTGCACCCCGGCTTCGCCGGGCGCGGCAAGCGCATCGGCATCCAGCCCGATGTGCGCCGCCCACAATAGCTGGCCGTTGCACCATAGCAGCGGCAAATGACCGCGCTGCCAGGGCGGGATGGAGTGCTCCTGCAGCAGGTTTTTCAGGCTGCGGTGCGGGCCGCCCGGATGCAGGCGCAGGCGCTCGCCACCCTGACGCACGCCCAGCGTCACCTCCCCCGCATCCAGCAGGGCACACTTCAAGCCGGCGCCTTCAACCGTCTCAAGACTGACGGCCACGCCGGCTGCGGGAACCTGCAGAACCGCCTCGCCCTGCCAACGCACCGGCGCAGCGTAGGCAGGCGCCGCCGGCACCAGATAGGCGCCGCCGCGATAGCGCCACAGCGCGTCGTGCCCCAGACCGACGCATACGCGGGCGTCCTGACGGGCGTCGCGCAACTGCTGCAGGGCCTCGTTGAGTTGCCGCATATTGGGCTGAGGGTGGCCGCGTTGCTCGATGAAGTAGCGCAACAGGTTGCGCGCGCGCGGCCCCGACAGCGCATCGAGACACGCGCAATCCAGCCGCTCGCCTGCAATCGCCGTCGCGGCATCCAGCCGCGCCAGATCATCGAGCAATCCGGACGCCTCGGCCTGCAGGCCGGCCGCCCGTGCAAGGGTTGCGTCCGCACCGGGGAAATGAGCGTTCAACAAGGGCAGGACGGACTGGCGCAAGGCATTGCGGCGGTAGCGCAGATCCTGATTGCTTTCGTCTTCCACCCACGCCAGTTGATGCACGCGCGCATAGTCGAGCAAGTCTGCGCGCGTCATGCCCAGCAGCGGCCGCCAGTGCGTCGCCCGCCAGCCGCGCCGCGCCTGCATCGCCGCCATCCCCGCCAAGCCTTTCGGCCCGGCACCGCGCAGCAACTGCAGCAGCAGGGTTTCCGCCTGATCGTTGAGGTGGTGCGCGGTCAGCAGGAAGTCGGTGTCAAGCGCAGCAAAAATTGCCTGGCGTTCACGGCGCGCCGCCGCTTCGATGCCCGCCGCATCGTCACGCGCAATCCGCACCCGATGAACCGTCAGTTCAAGCGCATGCGCCGAACACAAATCAGTACAAAAATCCGCCCAGGCGTCGGCGTGCGCCGACAGGCCATGGTGAACGTGAACCGCATTGAGATGAAACGGATGATGGGCACGCAACGCCAGCAGCGCGTGCAGCAGAACGACCGAGTCCACCCCGCCCGATAAAGCCAGCGTCAGCCGGGCGTGTGGCGCAACGTGGCGCGCCAGTCCGGCCGCCACGGCGGCAGGGACAGGGCTATTTGGCAGGCGCTTCCTTGAAGCTGCCATACGCACGCAAGCGTTTGTAACGCGCGTCCAGCAGCGCATCCAGCGGCTGTTTGCGCAACTCGCCCAGGGTATCGGTCAGCGCGCGGCGCATCGTCTGGAACAACGCATCCCAGTCGCGTTGTGCACCGCCCACGGGTTCTTCGACGATGCGATCGACCAGGCCATTGGCTTTCAGCTTGTCGGCCGTGATCGCCAGCGTTTCAGCGGCCACCGACGCCTTGTCGGCGCTTTTCCACAGAATGGACGCGCAGCCTTCGGGCGAGATGACCGAATAGGTCGAATATTGCAGGATCAGCGTACGGTCGCCGACGCCGATCGCCAGCGCGCCGCCCGAGCCACCTTCGCCGACGATGGAGCAGATCACCGGCGTACGCAGCTCGGCCATCACGTAAAGATTGCGGGCGATGGCTTCGGACTGGCCGCGCTCCTCCGCGCCGATGCCAGGATAGGCGCCCGGCGTATCGATGAAGGTGAAAACCGGCATGCCGAATTTTTCCGCCAGCCGCATCAGCCGCAGCGCCTTGCGATACCCCTCGGGGCGCGGCATGCCGAAATTGCGGTAGATCTTTTCCTTGGTGTCGCGGCCCTTCTGGTGGCCGATCACCATTACCGGCTCGCCGTTGAAGCGCGCCATGCCGCCGACAATCGCCGCGTCGTCGGCAAATGCGCGGTCGCCATGCAATTCGGAAAAGTCGGTAAACAGACCCGCCACATAATCCAGCGTATAGGGCCGCTGCGGGTGCCGCGCCACCTGAGACACCTGCCAGGCGTTGAGCTTGGCGTAGACGTCCTTGGTCAGCGTCTGGCTTTTTTTCTGCAGGCGGCGGATTTCTTCCGAAATGTCCAGGGCGGAGTCGTCCTGCACAAAGCGCAGCTCTTCGATCTTGGACTCAAGTTCGGCAATGGGCTGTTCAAAGTCGAGAAAGGTAGTTTTCATTGAAAGTCTGGAGCAAACCGTCACAGAGAACAGGTAGCCGAGCATTTTAACCCGGACACTTCATGAAGTGTCCGGGGAGACAGCCCGGCCGCATTTATCCCATACGAATCAATGATGGTGGTGGCCGTGCTCGCCGTGTGCATGGCGATGCGTAATTTCATCCGCCGTCGCTTCACGCACGTCGGACACCACGCACTGGAAATGCACCGCCTGCCCGGCGTACGGGTGATTGCCATCGACCACCACTTTGTCTTCGGCGATATCGGTCACGGTGTAGAGCATTTCCTCGCCGCCGCCGTCGGGTGAACCGACGAACTGCATGCCGACTTCGATGTCGGCCGGAAAACTTTCGCGCGGCTCCATGCGCACCAGATTTTCGTCAAACTCGCCGAAAGCGTCGGCTGGCTGCAACTTCATTTCCACTTTTTCGCCCGTGGTCTTGCCGTCGAGCGCCCGCTCGACCAGCGGGAAAATATTGTCGTAGTCGCCGTGCAGGTAGCTGACGGGCTCATTGCTCTCCTCGAGCAGGTTGCCGTCTGCATCCTTGACGATGTAGGTGAGGGTTACAACGGTGTTTTTGACGATATTCACTTGAGTTCCTTTGGCAATGAAAATGAGGGTATTCCGGGTTGCGACCTAGATGAGGCGAGTTCCCGAATACGGAGGCTGCCACGTAATTTCCGGCAGCATTCTAACAGGCCGCCCCCGACGGCATCGTTATAATCGGCGGTATGACCCAAACCCTGCTCGGCGGCTTGAGCCCCACCCGTTTCCTGCGCGACTACTGGCACAAACGCCCGCTGTTGATCCGCAATGCCGTGCCGGGCTTTTCCGGCCTGCTGACCCCCGACGCCATGCAGCAGCTGGCAACGCGCGAAGACGTCGAATCGCGACTGGTCCAGGGGGCTGGCCGCCACTGGCAATTCGACCACGGCCCCTTCAGGAAAAGCGATTTCAAACGGCTGCCCAAGCGCGAATGGACGCTGCTGGTGCAATCGCTCAATCATGTGCTGCCTGAAGCGGATGCCCTGCTGGCCCGCTTCAATTTCATCCCGCACGCCCGGCTGGACGATCTGATGGTGAGTTATGCCGTGCCCGGCGGCAGCGTCGGCCCGCACTTCGATTCGTATGACGTGTTTTTGCTGCAAGGCCAGGGACACCGCCGCTGGCAGATCAGCACCCAGACCGACCTGACGATACTGGACGATGTACCGCTCAGGATCCTGCGCCATTTCGAGCCCGAGGAGGAATGGCTGCTTGGCCCCGGCGACATGCTTTACCTGCCGCCGCATGTGGCGCATTACGGCGTCGCCGAAGATGCCTGCATGACCTATTCGATCGGCTTCCGCGCCCCCACGACCCACGAACTGGCGCAGGGCTTCCTGATGCACCTGCAGGACAGCGTGACACTGGAGGGCCGCTACGCCGACCCCGACCTGCGCCTGCAAGCCCATCCCGGAGAAATCGGCCGCGCCATGCTGCGCCAGATCGAAGCCATGATCGCCCGCATCCACTGGAGCAAGCGCGATATTGCGGAGTTCACCGGGTGCTACTTGTCCGAACCCAAGCCGAATGTGTTTTTCGACCCGCCCGAGGCCCCCGTCAGTTTCGCGGCCTTCAACAAGCGCACCGGAAAAACGGGTGTCACGCTGAATCCCAAGTCCCGTCTGCTGTTCATCGGCAGCCGCTTTTTCATCAACGGCGAAGCCTTCGACAGCACGGCGGATGAGACCGCCGCCCTGCAACAACTCGCTGACCACCACCAGCTTGCCGCCGTTCCAGCCACGCTGCGCGAGCGTTTTTACGAATGGTACGAAGCCGGCTGGCTGGAGATCGCCCCATCATGACTGAGTTCGCAACCCCTTCTGAATTGCACGCAGCCTTCGATGCGCTGCTGGCGCGCACCCATCGCCAGCTGCGCGTGTATGACTCCGACCTGAGCCTGCTCGACCTCGACCACCTGCCGCGCCATGCCGCCTTGCGCGCCCTGTGCGTGGCCGGCAGCGGGCATCGCATCGAGCTCTTGCTCGACAACATTCATCACCTCAGCCGCGATTGCCCGCGCCTGATGCAATTGCTGCGCGACTTCAGCCACGTCCTCGAAATTCGTCAGGCCGACCCGGATATGCCGCGTCCCGATCAGGCGTTTGCCATGGCCGACCATCACAGCGCGCTGATCCGCGCGGACAAAGCCGCCTTGCGCGGCGTGCTCTCTCTGGACGATCCCAGCCGCACCGTCAACCTGCACCAGAGCTTCGAGGCGATGTGGCAGCGCGCGCAAACCCACGTCTCGGCCACAACTCTGGGCCTGTAAGTTACAGCCGGCTCAGCCAGTCGAGTTCGGGCTGACTGAAACCGGCCTGACGGCGCGCTTCGAGATTGAACGGCGGCTTCAGTGGCGGCGCATCGTACTCGACCAGCAACTGGCGGAACGTCGCCGCCGGTTCCAGCCCGCGCGCACGGCACAGCTGCTCGAACCAGTGACTGCCGATCGCGACATGGCCTATCTCGTCGCGCTCGATCACCCCCAGAATCTCCACCATGCGCAGGTCCTGCGCAGCCTTCAGCTTGCCGACGATCAGCGGCGTGGCGTCGAGCCCACGCGCTTCCAGCACGCGCGGCACCAGCGCCATGCGCACCAGTGGGTCATCTGCGGTTCTCAGCGCCATCTCCCACAAACCGTTGTGTGCAGGAAAGTCGCCATAGGTATGGTCAAGCGTGGCCAGGTGCGCATTCAGCAAATCGAAATGCAAGGCTTCTTCGTCGGCCACCTGCAGCCAGTCGGCGTAATACGCGGGCGGCATGCCGGCGAAGCGATGCGCGGCGTCGAGCGCCAGGTTGATCGCGTTGAATTCGATATGCGCCAGCGCATGAATCAGGGCCGCCCGGCCGGCCAGGCTGTCGGCGCGGCGGCGCGGCACCTGCTGGGGCGGAATCAGCGCAGGCTGATCGGGCTGCCCGGGGCGGTCGATCGGGGTACGCACGGCGTCACAGTCAACGGCCACATGGCCGGCCAGCCAGTCGGCCTGCAAGGCATGCACACACGCCACCTTGTCTGTCGGCTGGCGCGCACGCAAGCATTCAGCCAGGCGCCGGGGCAGAGGCATCAGCGCCGATCCACCCAGCGTATGCCGAGCAGGGCGATCGTCAGGAAGATCAGCAACGGCAGGGTGGCCACGGCCACGGCCGGCCAGTCGTTCAACAGGCCGAGATGACCGAACAGGCGACTCAGCAGGTGAAAGCCGAGGCCGGCCAGAATGCCCATGAAAATCTTGCTGCTGGTGCCGCCCGAACGCGGTCCCTGGATGGCAAACGGCATCACGATCAGCATCATGATCGGGATGACAAACGGGCTGATGAACTTCGTCCACAGGGCGAGTTCGTAGCGCGTCGCCTTCTGGCCGTTTTCCTTCAGATGCGCCACGTAACGCCAGAGCGTGCGCGCCGACATTTTCTCCGGCGCAATCAGCAACACGCTGAGGATATCGGGCGTCAGTACCGACTGCCAGTCCTGGCTGGCGCGCCGGCTGGCCGTGATGCCGTCGGCGCTGAAGCGCGTCTCCACCACCTGCTGCAGGCTCCAGGTCTGATTGCCGCGCCAGTTCGCCTGTTCGGCGGAACGCGTCCAGCCGAGGCGGCCGTCGGGCTCAAAGCCATAAATATCGACACCGCGCAGCGTGCTGTCCGGCATGACCTCGCGCACATTGATGAAGCGCGAACCATCCTTGACCCACAAGCCCGAGCGAAACTGCTGCGCCACCACCGAATGTGTCGCCAACAGCTTGTAGCGCTGCGCAGCCTGCTCCGACCAGGGTGCAATGTACTCGCCCAGCAGCAGCGACAGCAGCGCCAGCATCACGCCGATCACGCCGAAATAGCCCGCCACCCGCCAGGTCGACAAACCCGACACCCGCATCACGGCGAATTCCGAGTTGCCGACCAGCCGCGACAAGGCCAGCAAGGTGCCGATCAGAGCCGCCACCGGCATGATCTCGTACAAATGCCCTGGGACTTTCAGCAACACCACGACCACGGCCTTACCCAGGCCGTAACTGTTGCGGCCCACGCTGCCGATCTCGTCGACCACGTCAAAAAACGTGAACAGCAGGAGCAAGCCCAGCAGCACCAGTCCGGAAGTCGCCAACACCTGGCTCGTCAGGTAGCGTGCCAGCAGCTTCATGGCCGCACCCCGCGCGGCCGATGGGCGCGCGTGCGCATGTAGAACAGCGCAAGCACGGCAAACAGCATCAATATGTGCGTCGCGAACATCCCCACCCAGGGGTTGAGCTTGTCCTGCGCCACCCAGGCTTGCGAAAGCGACAGCAGATTGTTGTACACAAAATAGAGCAGGAGTGCGATCAACAGGCCGTAGGAACGGCGCGAGCGCATGTTGACGAAGCTGATCGGGATTGCCATGACCGCGAGCACCAGCGCGGAAACAGGCACCCCCAAACGCCACAGCAACTCGGCGCGGGCAGGCGGCGATGCATCGTCGATCAACGCGTTGAGCGGTTTCTGCCGGATGCCGGGTTCGGAAGCCTCGACATCCGCCCGGTCAAGCCTCATCCAGTAGCGTTCAAACTGCACGATGCGGTAATCGAGTTGGCCCGGTATGCCTTCGTAGCGCCGCCCGTTCTTGAACACCAGATAGCGGGAGCCGTCGAACAGCTCGGTGTGATACCCCTCGCGCGCCACCACCAGCCCGAGCTGGCCATCGATGCGCGACTGCATGAATACATTGCGCACGATGCCGGTCAGAGGATTGAGCGACTCGACGTAATACACGCGCTGTCCCGCATCGGATTCGGCGAACAGCCCGGGCGCGATCAGGCTGCTTTCACTACGGCTGCGCAAATCCTGTCGATACTCGTCTTTCTTGGTCTGCACCCAGGGATTCAACACCAGCGTCAGCAGCAGGATGACCAGCGTAAACGGCACGGCAAAAGCCAGCACCGGGCGCAGCCATTGGGTAAGCGACAGCCCGGCGCTGAACCAGACCACCATCTCGCTGTCGCGCCACATGCGCGACAGCGGCAGCAGCACGCCGGCAAACAGCGCGATCGTCATCAAAACCGGCAGGAAATACAGCAACGAAAAGCCGAGAAAGGTGAACACCGCCTCATTGGCCAGCTCACCGCGTGCCACGTCGCCCAGCAGGCGGATAAACAGAATCACCAGAGCAATCGCCATCAGCACCGTGAGCACGGCACCCGTGGTTAGAGCCAGCTCACGCGTCAGCGCACGGCGATAAAGCATTAAAAGATCCGGGAAGGGTTCGGCACACGAACGGGGTTTTGACATTCCGCCGCGCCTGCGCCAATAATCGACGCGGAATGTACCGACGCCCGACCGACAACCTGCAATTTATTGAGCACAGACATGGACAACAAGGAAATCGAACTTGAATTTAGCATAAAAAGCGGTGCGCCCGAAAAGCAGCGCAGCGCCTGCGTTGTCGTCGGCGTGTTCGACAACCGCAAGCTGTCGGAACCGGCTGCCGACATCGACCGCGCCAGCGATGGTTACCTGTCCGAAATCCTGCGGGGCGGCGACATGGATGGCAAGGCCGGTAGCACCCTGCTGCTGCACAAAGTACCCAAGGTATTGGCCGAACGCGTCCTGCTGGTGGGCCTGGGCAAGGAGCGCGATTTCCACGAAAAGGCCTATCGCGATGCTATTTCCAGTGCAATCAAGACCCTGCGTGACACCGGCTCGATGGAAGCGGCGATCACGCTCTCCGAAATCCCGGTCAAAAAACGCGATACCGCGTGGAACATCGAACAGGCCGTCATCAGCACGCACGACACGCTGTACCGCTTCGACCACCATAAAAGCAAGCCGAACGAAGTCCGCCGCCCGCTCAAGCGCGTGATTTTCTCGGTGTCGCGACGCGGCGAACTGAAGCAAGGCGATGCCGGTCTGGCCCGCGGACTGGCGATTGCCCACGGCATCAACCAGGCCAAGGATCTGGGCAATACGCCGTCCAATATCTGCACCCCCGAATATCTGGCAGGCGAAGCGAAGAAACTTGCCAAAGCCCACGGCTTCGGCTGCGAAATCCTCGACTACGCAGCCTGCGAAAAACTCGGCATGGGTTCCTTCCTGTCGGTGGGCAAAGGCAGCGACAAGCCGCCGCGCTTTATCGTCCTCAAGCACGAAGGCGGTGCCAAAAACGCCAAGCCGGTGGTGCTGGTAGGCAAGGCTGTCACTTTCGACGCGGGCGGCATTTCGCTCAAACCGCCGGCCGAAATGGACGAAATGAATTACGACATGAGCGGCGGCGGCGCCGTCATCGGTGCGTTCCGCGCCATCGGCGAACTCGGCCTCAAACTCAATGTCGTCGGCCTGATCCCGGCGTGCGAAAACATGCCCGATGCCAAGGCCAATAAGCCGGGCGACATCGTCACTTCGATGTCCGGCCAGACCATCGAGATTCTCAACACCGACGCTGAAGGCCGCCTGATTCTGTGTGATGCGCTGACCTACGCCGAACGCTTCGAGCCCGATGCCGTCATCGACCTGGCAACGCTGACCGGCGCCTGCGTGATAGCACTCGGCGCGCATCCGAGCGCGCTGTACAGCAACCACGACCCGCTCGCGCGCGAAATCGAACATGCCGCCGATCACGCCTGGGATCGCGTCTGGCGCATGCCGCTGTGGGACGACTATCAGGAGCAGCTGAAAAGCAGCCTCGCCGACATGGCCAACATCGGCGGCCGTCCCGGCGGCTCGATTACCGCAGCCTGCTTCCTGTGGCGCTTCGCCAAGAAATACCACTGGGCGCATCTCGATATCGCCGGCACCGCCTACAAGGGCGGCCGCGACAAGGGCTCGACCGGTCGCCCGGTCTCCCTGCTGGTGCATTGGCTGATCAACCGCGCAGCGCGGCCCTGATTTTAGAACAGTGACCGAAATCACCTTTTACACGTTTGCCGACGACCCGCTCGACGTGGCGCGCCGCGTCGCTGCCAAGGCGCACGGCCAGGGCAAACAGGTGATGATTTACGCACCCGACCCGGCAGTGGCCGATGCTATCGACCGGCTGCTGTGGACGAAGCCCGCACTCGGCTTTGTGCCTCACTGCCGCGACAGCGACGCACTGGCGGGCGAAACCCCGGTACTGATCGGCGCCAATGCCGATGCGCTGCGCACAGCTGACGTCATGATCAACCTGCACAGCGAGCAGCCCGCCGCATTTGCCCGCTTCGAACGTCTGGTCGAAATCATCGGTCAGGACGACGTCGGCCGCGAACAGGGGCGTGCACGCTATCGCTACTACCAGGCCCGCGGCTATGCGCTCAAATCGCACGACCTGCGGCAGGCGGATTGAGGCAAGCCATGAGCGACAGCCCACTGTTGAACAAAATGGACGCGCTGCTGAAGAAGCATCGCGGCGGCAGTGAGGATGCAGGGAACGACGACGCATCGCTCTCCGCAACGGCAGAATTGCCCAGCGCTTCCGCCTGCCCGCCCGCCGATGCATGGCTGCCGGTTCTGACCGACTTGATTCAGCGTGGTACGCCGCCTGTCGCTGCCCCAGCCGTTGAAGTCGCTGACGTCGTCGCCGCCGTTGTGCCGCCTGCCGAGCAGCCGATCTCGCCAGTTGAAGCACCGCCGTCCATCGAGACGGTCAACGACACCCTGACCGAACAGTTGATGAGTGAGCTGGCGCCCCGGCTGTCCGAGGTGATGGAGCAACAGGTCTCTGCCGAACTGCGCAAAAGCCTCGACCAGACCGTCTCCAACCTGCTCAGCCAGTTTGACGTCAGCGTGCGCGAAATCGTGCGCGAGGCCATCGCCGAAAAGCTTAAGGCCCCACGTGACCCGTCGAACTGACGGGGCGTCGGCAACGATATTTCCAGGGTAGACGGCTAGCTTTTTGGGGTGTGTCCCGGGCTTTTTGGGACGCGTCCCAGGCTTTTTTGGGATAATGACGGTTTTGCGCGCACGCCATGGAACTCGCCAAATCGTTTGAACCAGCCGACATCGAAAAACGCTGGTACGCCCACTGGGAAAGCGCCGGCTATTTCAAGGCAGGCAATGCGCCCGCCGCCCCCGCCCCCGCCTACTGCATCATGCTGCCGCCGCCGAACGTCACCGGCACGCTGCACATGGGCCACGCTTTCCAGCACACACTGATGGACGCGCTCACCCGCTACCACCGCATGTCGGGCGACAACACCCTGTGGCAGCCCGGCACCGACCACGCGGGCATCGCCACCCAGATCGTGGTGGAACGCCAGCTCGACGCACAAGGCATCTCACGCCACGAACTGGGCCGCGAAAAATTCCTCGACAAGGTCTGGGAGTGGAAAGAGCAATCCGGTTCCACCATCACCCGCCAGATGCGCCGGCTCGGCACCAGCCCCGACTGGAGCCGCGAGCGCTTCACCATGGATGCCGGGCTGTCCAAAGCCGTCACCGAAGTGTTCGTGCGCCTGTATCGTGAAGGCCTGATCTATCGCGGCAAGCGGCTGGTGAACTGGGACCCGGTATTGGGCACTGCGGTATCCGACCTCGAAGTCGTCAGCACCGAAGAAGACGGCTTCATCTGGGAAATCAACTACCCGCTGGAGGATGGCGCAGGTTTTCTGACCGTCGCCACCACCCGCCCGGAAACCCTGCTCGGCGACACCGCAGTGGCGGTGCATCCGGAAGACGAGCGTTACGCCCACCTGATCGGCAAGCACGTCCGCCTGCCGATTGCCGAGCGCAGCATTCCCATCATCGCCGACGATTATGTCGATCGCGAATTTGGCACTGGCGTGGTCAAGATCACCCCGGCGCACGACTTCAACGACTGGCAAGTGGGCCAGCGCCACAAGCTGGTGGCGATCAGCGTGCTGACGCTCGATGCCAAAATGAACGACCTCTGCCCCACCGAATACCAGGGACTGGATCGCTACGTCGCGCGGCAACAGCTGCTCGACGATCTGCAGGCGAAAGGCCTGCTGGTGTCGGCCAAGCCGCACAAGCTGATGATTCCGCGCGGCGACCGCACCCACGCGGTGATCGAGCCGATGCTCACCGACCAGTGGTTCATGAGCATGGAAGGCCTCGCCAAACAGGGGCTGGACGCGGTCGAGTCGGGCGAGCTGAAATTCGTCCCGGAAAACTGGACCACGACTTACCGCCAGTGGCTAGAGAACATCCAGGACTGGTGCGTGTCGCGCCAGCTGTGGTGGGGGCATCGCATACCCGCCTGGTACGACGAGGACGGCAATTTCTACGTCGCCGCCAACGAGGCCGACGCCGTCAAGCAAGCCGGCGGCAAGAAGCTCACGCAGGACAACGACGTGCTCGACACCTGGTTCTCCAGTGCGCTGTGGCCGTTTTCCACGCTGGGCTGGCCCGAGCAGACACCCGAACTGGAACGCTATCTGCCGACCTCGGTGCTGGTCACCGGCTTCGACATCATCTTCTTCTGGGTCGCGCGCATGGTGATGCTGTCCAAGCACCTCACCGGCAAAGTGCCGTTCCGCGAGGTCTACGTTACCGGCCTGGTGCGCGACTCCGAAGGCCACAAGATGAGTAAATCAAAGGGCAACGTGCTCGACCCGATCGACCTGATCGACGGCATTGCTATCGACGAACTGGTCACCAAGCGCACCACCGGGCTGATGGATCCCCGCAAAGCGCCGGGCATCGAAAAACGCACCCGCAAGGAATTCCCCGCAGGCATCGCCGCCTACGGCACGGATGCACTGCGTTTCACCTTTGCAAGCCTCGCCACGCACGGCCGCGACATCAAGTTCGACCTGCAGCGCGCCGAGGGCTACCGCAATTTCTGCAACAAACTGTGGAACGCCACCCGCTTCGCGCTGATGAACCTGGAAGGCCACGACTGCGGGCAGGATGCCAGCCAGCCGATGGACTTTTCGGACGCCGATCGCTGGATCGCCGCGCGTTTGCAGCAAGCCATCGCCGAGGTGCACGAAGCCTTCGCCGCCTATCGCTTCGATCAGGCCGCACGCGCTGTCTACGAATTCGTCTGGGACGAGTTCTGCGACTGGTATCTCGAACTCGCCAAGGTGCAGCTCACCCACGGCACGCCTGAGCAGCAGCGCGCCACCCGCCGCACCCTCGCCAGCGTGCTCGAAGCCACGCTGCGCCTGGCCCACCCCATCATTCCCTTCATCACCGAAGAGCTGTGGCAGAAAGTCGCGCCGCTCGCCGGCGTCGCCAGCGACAGCATCATGCTCGCCGCCTACCCGCAGACCGATGCTGCGCAGGCCTGGCCAGACAGCGTCGCCCGCATCCAGCTGCTGAAGGAACTGGTCAACGCCTGCCGCACACTGCGCGGCGAAATGAACCTGTCTCCCGCGCTACGGGTGCCGCTCGTCATCGAAGGCGATGCCGCCGTAATCAATGCACTGGCACCCTACATCACGGCGCTCGGCAAGCTCAGCGAAGTCAGCGCCATCGCCGCCCTGCCCGAGGCTGACGCCCCGGTGCAACTGGTCGGTGCCATGCGATTGATGCTGGTGGTGGAAATCAACAAGGACGAAGAGCGCGCCCGGCTGGCCAAGGAAATCGCCCGCATCCAGGGTGAAATCAACAAGGCGCAAGGCAAGCTCGCCAACGCCAGCTTCGTCGACCGGGCGCCCGCCGCCGTGGTGCAGCAAGAGCAGGCGCGACTGGCCGATTTTGTCGGCATGCTGCAAAAACTCGAGGCGCAACACGCCCGCCTGATCTGATCGCGGATTACGCAGACATCAGACATAAAAAAGCCGGGGTCTTGCGACCCCGGCTTTTTTTATCAGCCCGGCAAGCGCTGAATTTACATTTTCCAGCTGTACTGGAAACCCAATGAGTTCTGGTACATGGTGGTCGTATCGACGCCGCCACCAAAACCGGCAGGACGATTGCCACTCACGTCATTCTCAAAGCCATGCATGTAAGCCACGGTCATCTCATCGCCAGAAGCCGTGGTGTAGGTCATGCCCAGAGTGATGTGATGTTCGATCACACCCGGTGCGATGATGTTGAACGTAGCTTCCGCAGGAGCATCACCGTCAATCGGGCTTTCACCATAGCTATAACCGGCACGCAAGGTCATCTGCTGGTTGAGTTTGTATTCCGCGCCCAGTTTCCAGACATCCATATCGGCCCAGCCAAAGCCGGAACCATTGTCCAAACCCAGAATACCGCCCGTGGCGTAACTGTCGCTGGCGTTACCGATCGAGTTCACACCGCTGTAATTGATGCGCTGGTAGTCAGCAGCCAGTTTGAGTTCTGGCGTTGCTTGCCAGGCTATGCCCAGATTATAGTTTTCGGGCAAATCCAGATCGCCTTGCTCGGCAAACAAACCCTTGTATTTGCTGAACTCGTCGAAGTCCACCTTGGTTGAATAGGCTGCACCAATCGACACGGCACCGAATTTGCCCATGTAACCAATGCGCAAGCCATAACCGAAAGCATCATCGTTACCCTGGTTGGTCAACGCCGTACCATCAGACGAAATTGGCGCAAATCCTTGCAGGCCGGTAGCTGCAAATTTCTGATAACCCAACAACGGAGAAACACCGATTGAGTGATTCGGCGCCACTTTGAACGCTGCGGTCGGGGCAATGATCAACTGCATCAAATCCACACCCAGTGCGCCTTGGCCACCCAGCGAGTTCGTCGTGCCGAAAGCACCACCCAGCGCCGGGTAATCCGTATTCATGCCGCCCTGACCGTACACCGTCACGCCCAGCGCGAGGGTATCGCTCACCATGTAGTTGTAACCAAACTCCGGGATCAGGAAGTACTCAGCTTCACTTTCGGCACCCACAGCCCCAGGTCCGAAACCAGCCGGCGGGGCGTTTCCTCCCACATTCACGGTCTCGCGAATCGGGCTGAACAGATCCACGCCCAGATCAAGACGATTGCCCGCAAAAGCAGCAGCAGCTGGGTTGTTGGCGCCAAAAAATGCGTCATCCGAGCTGGCAGTGGATGCACCGGCCATGCCCTTGGATTTCATGCCGTAGCCATGCGAGAACATGCCGTTGGTTGCGAAGGCGCTGCCGGCCAGACCGGCCAGCGCCATGAATGCGAATACGCGAGTAAATTTCATTTTATGTCTCCTTGTGGATAAATTTTTTCAGCCATGCTTTCGATGACCTGACGCGGATACTACGCCCACACCTGAAGCCCGTATCGGCAAGGAATGGTAATTGCTTGAGTAATTCTGGAGCGATGTTGCACAAATAACACATAAAAAAAGAGCCGAACGAGTCGGCTCTTTTCATACTGCTGCAATCAGCAGACGGGATACTGAACTTAGATGAACAGACAGATATCCGTATCGCCGGCGAATTCGAAGAAGGTGGCTGCGCCAACGTATTCGATGCCGTCAATGAAGTCAGTATGTTCAAAACCGAACAGCTCAACCGTCATCTGGCAGGCGAGGAATTTGACTTCCGCTTCCTGACACAGGCTGCGCAGGTCGGAGATGGTGGCCACGCCGCAGTTGGCAATGGTCATTTTCATCAGGCCGGTGGCGACGCTTTCGTAGCCGGGAACCAGTGACTGGATGGCGTTGGGGATGTTCCAGTTGATGCCTTTGAACCACTTGGGGCCAAACGGCATTTTCATCGGCATGCCGGGGTTGCCCAAGGGGCTGACCTTGAGGCCGGACAGATCCTTGCGAACCATTTGCAGGCCGTAGAACGTGAAGAAAATTTGCACTTCATAGCCCAGTGCGGCTGCAGTCGAGGCCAGAATGAACGGGGGATAAGCCCAATCCAAGGTGCCCTTGGTTGCAATGATGGCCATTTTTTTGGTGTCGTCCATGCTCGTCTCTCTCCTTGTGTTCCGCTTAAAAAAACAGCGCCGTGTGTTCCAGGAACAGACGGCGCTTGTTTGAATGGGTTGCTTACTTTTTCTTCATGAAGAAGGTGAACTCACCACCCGCTTCGGCAGTCGACAGCAACTCGTTGCCGGTTTGCTTGGCGAAAGCCGCGAAGTCTTTGACCGAACCCGGGTCGGTGGACAGGATTTTCAGCACTTGGCCGCTTTCAACTTCAGCCAGGGACTTCTTGGCGCGCAGGATGGGCAGGGGGCAGTTCAGGCCACGTGCGTCGAGTTCTTTATCAAAATTCAAAATATTCTCCTTACATTGAGTTTGGTATGACTGTACTAAAAATGCTGCGAAACATTAAACCAGAAGCGTTCTTATTGCAACCTAAAAATTGCTGCGAAGCTGGATAATCCGGCCTTGGCTGCCGTATCAGCGCGCCGGGCTGATGGCGTTTCCTGAACGTGCCCACGCCATGATCCCGCCAGACAGGTTATGCATATTGCTATAGCCCCTGGATGCCATGAACGAGCAGGCTTGCGCCGAACGCGCACCGGAACGGCAATAAATGACAACCGGCCTGTCTTGCGGGATATCTGCTGCGCGCAAGGGCAGCAGATGCAGGGGAATATGAATCGCACCATCAATCACGCCATGCGCCACTTCGTCCGCTGTGCGCACATCGATCAGGTGCGCGCCACTGGCAGCGATTGCCTTCACGGCGGTTGCATCCACTTCCTTGAAACCATTCAGTCCAAACATGCGTATTCCATCCTGAATTGTCAAAATTAGAATTTGCTAATTTACCAAAAAAACAGGGACACGCCTATGGTGTCCCTGTCGATCAATGGAAGCAGTTTACGGTTTAGCAGCGCTGGGCGCCGTGATACAGGTTAACCACGTGGCGCGCTTCCGCGAAAAACAACCAGCGCTCAACCGCGGCGCCGACAATTCCGGTGATGACAGCGACGATGGCCGCTACCTGCCCGCCCTGCTGGTTGAACACCCAGACCAGCATCAAACCCGGCAAGGCAAAACCCAGCACAAACACCACAATCTTCAGCAAACCGGCTTTTTGGCGAGCGATCTGGAAGCCGAATTCCTGGGTCAGGAAGGTTCCATGGGTGTGGCCGGTATCCAGCAACTTGACCTTGGCGCGGGTCAGACCCGTTGCCGTATTGATGGTGGGGCCCAGGCCGGGGCTGCTGATCCAGAAGTAATAGATGGCCTTGAGTACCGCTGCGATCGACAGAATCAGCGCCGACATGGCGATATAAGGTGTGGTGTCCAATCCCGAAACCACGGCCCCCAGCAGGAGCAGGAGGCTGCCGCTGGCGTAACCGAGGGCAAGATAGTTGGCTGGAACCAGCGGGGTGTTCCATTGGCGGATCGTTTTCAGACAGGCGTAGATCATGCCGGTCGAAAATACGGTGATCCAGGCCAGTACGGCTGTCAGAAAACCGCTGGTCTCGCGCAGCCACAGCGGCGCGTCAAACCAGATGCTGGCCAGGTAAACCAGCGCCAGCGGCATGAACAGCACCGCAAACACGCCTTCGCGTGACAACCACGAGGTACGGAAGCGGCTGAACGCACGCCACGCGTTTTTGGGATTGGCCAGGTGGAAGGTGGAAGACAACAGGCCAAACACCACCAGGGCCATGGCCATCAAGCCGCCAATGATGAGTTGTTCGCGTTCGAACCCACCACCCAGCTTGAATACGTCGGCAATGAACAGCAGCGAAAACAGGCCAAAACCCGCTCCCGAGGCCACGGTAAAGAAGATGACTGAAAATGCTGGATGCATATCGATTTCCTAATGGATCAGTATCCGGCTTGCCGGCGCGGCCCCTTCAAATCGGGGTGGCGCCAATAAGCCTGATGCATGGTTATTCCTGCTTGTGTCTATTCAGGTTCAACGACGAACCAGTTTGTTGGCAAACTGCTTGATGCTTTCCTTGAGGCCACCACGGGGATGGGCCTCGATCGGAATCACCGGTTTGCTGCGCGGCGGCAGATACTGGTTGGTCGGGTTGTAATTGAGTTCGGGCATGAGACCGAATCCGCCGCGCTCACGCACGGTGCGTGACACCGCCGAATCGGGATCGTCGAAATCGCCGAACATGCGAGCGTGCGCCGGGCAGGTCAACACGCACGAAGGCTGACGCTCCTCGACCGGCAACTCCATGTCATAGATACGGTCGACGCACAGCGTGCATTTCTTCATCGTGCCCGAACTCCGGTCAAGTTCGCGTGCACCATAAGGGCAAGCCCAAGAGCAGTAATTGCAACCCATGCACTTGTCCTGGTCAACCAGCACGATGCCATCCTCGGCGCGCTTGTACGACGCGCCGGTCGGGCACACGGTGACGCACTCGGCGTCCTCGCAATGGTTGCACGACATCGGGAAATTGACCGTTTTGTTGTTCGGATACTCGTCCATTTCATAATGGCGAATCCGGTTGAACCACACACCGGATGGCTCAGCGCCATACGGCTGGTAGTCGGACAACGGGCCGGTGGTGCCGGACGCGTTCCATTCCTTGCAGGCGATGGCGCAGGCATGACAGCCCACGCACACATCGAGGTCGATGACCAATCCAAGTCTCATTTTTCTCTCTCGCTTAAATTCGCTTTAGTGCTGCTTTTAGTTTTTTTCGTGGCTGCGCGCGTCATAGCGCAGCACATCGGGACGCTCATAACGTTCATCGCCCGGCAACGCCTTCAGCGTATCGAACTGCGGCCACGAACCGGCTTCGCCCGGCTCGGCTTTCCACAGGCGCACGCGCAGATCGAACCACGCGGCCTGCCCGGTCACCGGGTCGGAGTTGGTGACGCGGCGCTCGCCGGATTTTTCCGGCAGCAGCTCGGAAATCAGGTGATTGAGCAGGAAGCCCTTGGTCGCCTCTGACGCGTTGTCCTTCAGGCCCCACGCGCCTTTCTGCTTGCCGATGGCGTTCCAGGTCCAGATGGTGTCTTCCTGGGTGCCTTCCATGGTTTTCACCTGGCAGCGGATCTTGCCGTTGTGCGACTCGACCCAGATCCAGTCGAAGTCCTTGATGCCCATTTCGGCGGCCTTGCGCGCGTTCATGTACATGTAGTTCTGCGCCATGATCTGGCGCAGCCAGACGTTCTGCGAATCCCACGAGTGGTACATGAACATCGGACGCTGGGTCAGCGCGAAGAAGGGATACTTTTCCTTGTCGACGCGTTGCTGTTCGAGCGGCTCGTACCACATCGGCAGCGGGTCGAAGTATTTCACCAGACGTTCGCGGTCGACCTGGTTGTTCGGCTGCGGACCATCGTACAAACCCTGCCCGGCCAGACGGAATTTCTGTAGCGGCTCCGAGTAGAACTGCATGATGATGGGCTCGACCTTGCCGACGAAACCGGCATCCGCCGCGACTTCCAGATAATCCTGGTTGGCGAAACGCATGTATTTCTGGTTGTCGGGCCAGTGGTGTGCGTGAAAACTCTGGTTCTCGATGTACTTTTCCCACTGTTTGGGATTCGGCTCGCCTTTCAGCGACTTGGTACCGTCGACGCCGCGCCAGCCGGAGAGGAAACCGATGCCGGGCGAGCGCTCGTAGTTGACGATGAAGTCGGGGTAGTCCTTGTACTTGCGCGTGCCGTCGGGCTTGGTGAACGCAGGGAATTTCAGACGCGACGCCAGCTCAACCATCACCTCCTGCCACGGGCGCACATCGCGATCGAGCTTGATCAGCGGATAGCGGATCGCATCTGCAGCCGAATCGGGCTCGGAAATCGGCCGATCCAGCAGCGAGATACAGTCATGACGCTCAAGATACGTGGTGTCCGGCAGGATCAGGTCGGCGAAGTTGGTCATTTCCGAATGGAACGCGTCGATCACGACCAGGAACGGGATCTTGTACTCGCCGAAGTTTTCCTCGTCCTTTTGCCGCAGCATGTCCTGCACGTTGGCGGTGTTCATGGTCGAGTTCCACGCCATGTTGGCCATGAACAGGATCAGCGTGTCGAGCGCATAGGGATCGTGGTTGGTCGCGTTGGTGATAACCATGTGCATCAGGCCGTGCGAGGCGATCGGCACCTCCCACGAGTAGGCCTTGTCGATGCGCAGCGGGTTGCCGAACTCGTCGATCACCAGGTCTTCCGGACGCGTCGGGAAGCCGAGCGGCGGACGCGACAGCGGCGTATTCGGCGCGTTGATGATGTCGATATTGTTTTCCGGCAGCTGGTGCGGCGGGATCGGCTTCGGGTACGGCGCACGCGCGCGGAAATTGCCCGGCGCGTCAAGTGCGCCCAGCAGCATCTGGATCATGTGGATCGCGCGGCAGGCGTGGAAGCCGTTGGAGTGCGCGGCAATCCCGCGCATGGCGTACATCGCCACCGGACGCCCCACCACCTTGTCGTGCTTGCGCCCCCACACGTCGGTCCATTCGATCGGCAGTTCGATCGTTTCCTTGAACGCGATATGCGCCATTTCCAGCGCAATGCGGGTGATCGACTCGGCAGGCAAGCCGCATTCCAGCGCCACATTCTCCGGCGCATAGCGCTCGTCGAGATAGCGCTCGGCCATCATCGACATCACCGTCTTGACGCGACGGCCGTCGGGCGCGACATATTCGCCAAACAGCGCAGGCGCGATCTCGCCATCCATGCCGTTCTTGAAAGCTTCCTTCTCGATGTCCCAGATCAGCGGCTGATTGTTTTCGTCGCGCAGGAACAGGCCATCGCCCACCTGCCCCGGCGTCTGCACCACCAGCCACGAGGCATTGGTGTAGCGCACCAGGAATTCATAGTCGAACTGCTCGTGCTTCAGCAGCACATGCACCATCGACATGGCGAGCAAGCCGTCCATGCCTGGCTTGATCGGCAACCATTCATCGGCGATTGCCGAATAGCCGGTGCGCACCGGGTTGACCGTGACGAACTTGCCGCCGCGGCGCTTGAGCTGTTCCAGACCGATCTTGATCGGGTTGGACGAGTGATCCTCGGCCACGCCCCACATGATGAAATACTTGGCGTAATCCCAGTCCGGCGCACCGAATTCCCAGAACGAGAAACCAATCGAATACAGGCCGGCCGCAGCCATGTTGACCGAACAGAAACCGCCGTGCGCCGACCAGTTCGGCGTGCCAAACTGCTGCGCCCACAGGCCGGTCAACGCCTGCATCTGGTCGCGTCCCGTGAAGAAACCGAGCTTGGAGGGGTCGGTCGAGCGGATTTCTTCCAGGCGGTCGGTCAACACATCGAGCGCCTGCTCCCAGGAAATCGGCTCATATATGCCATCGCCACGCTCGGTGCCCGGCTTGCGCATCAGCGGCTGGGTCAGCTTGGCGGTCGAGTACTGCTTCATGATCCCCGCAGAGCCTTTGGCGCACAGCACACCGCGATTGGTTGGGTGATTGCGGTTGCCCTGGATGAAGCGAACCTTGTTGTCTTCCAGCGTGACCTTGATGCCGCAGCGGCAGGCGCACATATAACAAGTGGTGTACTTGATTTCCTGCGCGTCGTGATTTTCGAGTTTGATTTTGGCGTTCATACGGCCTCTAGGTTCAAAATTATCCCCTCGGCTTCAAGGAAGCCGCGCATTTCCTTGCGTGGTTGTCCATACTAGGCGAGTGCTTGAGGCAACACCAGTGCGGCTGCACTCAATGTTGCAGGGGACGTTTGTATATTAAACATTCCGAATATAGCGTTATTTTGCACGTCGATTGCCCGCGCTGGCAATTAAAACCGCTAATAACCCCATTAGCTAGACTGATTGAATTCCTTGCTATTTTTGTGGCTTTTGATCAAAAAGTGTCCGAAACAGGGGCTTTTTCAATGAAGTAATTTTATAGCGTGCATCACGCGCCCGCTGCGTTTATCCCGCAGCCAACCTTTGCCAGTGGCCCGAACGCCCTCCCAGCTTTTCCTGCAGCTGGATATCGCCCAATACCATGCCGCGATCGACCGCCTTGCACATGTCATAGATGGTCAGCAATGCGACGCTGACGCCGGTCAGCGCCTCCATTTCCACCCCGGTCTTGCCAACGGTTTCTGCGGTCACCGTGCAGGTGATCGAGGATTCCACTTCATCATGACTGAACTCGACACTCACCCTGGTCAAGGCAATGGGATGGCACAGGGGAATCAACTCGGCAGTGCGCTTGGTCGCCTGGATCGCGGCGATGCGCGCAATCCCCAGCACGTCGCCTTTGGCAGCCTGTCCTCCGAGAATGCGCGACAGCGTATCGGGTAACATGCCTATGCGGCCGCTTGCCACGGCGACGCGGCGCGTATCGTCCTTGTCTGCCACGTCAACCATGACCGCCCGGCCGCGCTCATCAAAATGGGTGAATTCGCTCATATTCAGGAACCTTGTCGATAACACGCGCATCGTAATCGAAATGCTGTCCCGCTCCCGTATCCGCAGGCCACTGCTGCATGGCCTGCTCGCACTCAGCCTTGCGATCCAGCCAGCTTGGGCCATTGACCTGCCCGATCTGGGCGAGGTGTCGCGCCAGTACTTTTCGGATCAGGACGAGCAGGCACTCGGACGCGCCATCATGCGCGACGTTTATGCCGATCCCCGCTACCTGGACGACCCCGAAACCGAAAACTATCTCAACCAGCTGGGTTACCGGCTGGTCTCGGTCAGCACGCGCAACCAGCGCGAATTCATCTTTTTTGTCGTCGACGACCCCAGCATCAACGCCTTTGCCATGCCCGGCGGCAATATCGGTGTCCATACCGGCCTGCTGCTCACCGCGCAAAGCGAATCCGAACTGGCCAGCGTCGTCGGACACGAAATCGCACACGTCACCCAGGATCACATCGCCCGCATGGTTGCGGCCCAAAGCCAAAGCTATTGGCCCACCTTGGCCGCGCTCGCGCTCGCACTGCTGGCGGCGCGCTCCAACCCCAACGTGGCAGGCGCGGCGATCGCCTCCACCCAGGCCTATGCGGCGCAAAACCAGCTCAACTACAGCCGCGATTACGAACGCGAAGCCGACCGCCTGGGCTACGAAATGCTGACCCGGGCGCAATTCGACCCACGCGGCATGAGCGCATTTTTCAGTCGCTTGCAACGCGCCAGCCGGTTTTATGACAGCAGTGCGCCCGCCTACCTGCGCACCCACCCGCTCACCAGCGAGCGCATATCCGACATGGAAGCGCGCAGCGAAGCCGCGGCCTACCTGCAAGTCCAGGACAGCCTCGATTTTCAGCTGGTGCGTGCACGCCTGCGCGCGCGCGAGGGCGGCCCGGCGGACGCCGTCGCCAATGCCCGCAGCACCCTGCAGGACAAACGCTATGCCAGCGAAACCGCCGCCCGCTACGGACTGGTGAGCGCTTTATTGCGGACACGCCAGTTCAACGAAGCTGAAACAGAGGCACAAAAAATGCTGGCCAGTCCGGACATCCGGCCCATGGTGCTGCAACTCGCCGCCCAAACAGCACTCGCTGCCGGCAATGCCACGCTGGCCCTGCAACGCTACCAGACCGGCAGCCAGGCTCACCCCGACTACCGGCCCCTGCAATACGGCTACATAGCCGCCCTGCTGACCACCCAGCGCGCGGGCGATGCACTGAAACGTGTCGACAAGGAACTGACGCTTTACCCGGATGACCGCCGGTTATGGATGCTGGCGGCAAAAGCCCACGCCCAGCTTGGACACCGGCTCCTGAGCCATCGCGCACAAGCTGAAGCCGCCGCATTGAGCGGAAATCTGATTGCCGCGGTCGAACAGATCAGCCTGGGCATCAAGGCCGGCGACGGCAGTTTCCACGAAATGTCGGTGGCCGAAGCGCGGCGACGCGAGTGGCTGGCACTCGAGAAGGCACTACGCAAAGAATAGGCGGCGAAGCACAAGCCCCCACCCCGCAAGGCTGGTAGGAATTTACCCCGCGTTTTGCGCGGAAAAACTGCAATACGAACTTGCATGACAAAAACCAATTCAACTATCCTTTGCCACATCCGTTACCGGATAGCGCGAACTTATGGCGAACCCGATCCGGCAAGCGCTTTCAATACCACGTTAAATAAATTAGGAGGATGACCATGCGAAAGTTGCATCACGTAGCAGCGGCCTGCGCAATCAGCGCCATCATGCTGTCGGGAAATGTGCTGGCTCAAGCGGCAGCAACCCCAACTGCGGCTGCGACCCCCAAAAAGGAAGAAACCGGCAAGGACATCGCATTTAACCGCACCAAAGGCAACTGCCTGGCCTGCCACGGCATGCCCACCGTGCCCGATGCGGAATCTACCGGCACTTACGGCCCCCCCCTCATCGCCATGAGCGCCCGCTTCCCCGACAAAGCCAAGCTGCGTGCCCAGATCTGGGACGCAACCGCATCGAACCCGGCCAGTTCCATGATTCCGTTCGGCAAACACCGCGTTCTGACGGAACAGGAGATCGATAAGGTCACCGACTTTGTCTACGGTCTATAAATCCAGTTTTCATCATTCGAGCCAGGAGAAGTATCCAAATGAATGCACTTCGCAGAAACGTACTTAAAGGCGCCGCTGGCGCCAGCACCGTGGCCATCGCTATTGCCGCCGGCATGCTGAAACCCACCCAGGCCATGGCTGCCTGGAACGCACCCGCGTTCGACGCCAAAAACGTCGGCGACGCAATGAAAGGCCTCGGCGTTTCCGCTCCGGCCGACAGCAAGGACATCCTCATCAAGGCGCCGGATATCGCTGAAAACGGCGCAGTCGTGCCGGTTGAAGTGACCAGCAAGATCGCCGGCACCACCAGCATCGCCATCCTCGCCGAGAAAAACGGCACCCCGCTGGTGGGCGATTTCACACTGTCCGGCGGCGCTCAGGGCTTCATCTCCACCCGCATCAAAATGGGCCAGACGTCGCTCGTTCGCGCCGTGGTCAAGGCCGGCGGTAAATCCTACACCGCAGCCAAGGAAGTCAAAGTCACCATTGGCGGTTGCGGCGGTTAATTCCCCGCATCACTTTCAAGCCGAATCGAATCGTTCAATTTCAGAAAGGAAAGCCAAATGGCTGAACCCATGCGTATCCGTGCCACCATGTCTGGCGATGTTGCCGACATCAAGGTGCTAATGAATCACCCGATGGAAACCGGTCAGCGTAAAGACGCAAAAACCGGTCAACTCGTCCCAGCCCACTTCATCCAGGATGTGACGGCCACCATCAACGGCGCCACCGTGCTGTCCGCCAACCTCGGCAGCGGTGTGTCCAAGAATCCCTACCTCGGCTTCAAGGTCAAAGGCCCCAAAGCCGGCGACAAAGTCGTCGTCAACTGGACCGACAACAAGGGCGACAAGAACACCGCCGAAACCGCTATTGCTTAAAGCTGGGCAGCAATCGAGCGGAGCCAGGGCTCCGCTCCCGCTTCAATTCATCAGGTATCTGGAGGACGGCATGAAACAACGAATGATTATGAAACTGCTGGCAGGGATGACGGGTCTGGGCATCGCCCTCGGCGCTGCCACCGTTCACGCAACGCCCGAAGGGGATCGACAGGAACTCGCCAAGTTCTACACGAGCAAATACCCCAACATCAAACTCGAAGACTACGTCTACGGCGCCCTGGCATTCGATGCTGACAGCAAGGCTCAGTACGAAGCGATCATGGAATTTCCGCCGTTTGAGTCCGAAATCGAAAAAGGCCGCAGGATGTGGGAGACCCCGTTCAAGAACGGTAAAACCTATGCCAGCTGCCTGCCCAATGGCGGTAACCAGATCGCCGGCAACTACCCGATGTTCGACGAAGCCCAGGGCAAGGTCGTCACGCTGCAGGACGCCATCAATGCCTGCCGCACGGCCAATGGCGAAGAGGCCTACAAGCTCAGCGACATGAAAACCATGGGGGTGCTCACGGCCTACATGCGCACATTGTCGAATGGCATGATCATGAACATCAAGGTCGAAAGCCCGAAGGCGGTTGCTGCCTATGAAGCCGGCAAAAAGACGTTTTACAGCCGCAGCGGCCAGCTCAATTTCGCCTGCTCCAGCTGTCACGTGCAAAATGCCGGCAACCGCCTGCGCTCGGAGCTGATTTCCCCCGCGATCGGCCACGCCGTGCACTGGCCTGTATTCCGCGGCGGCGACAATCTGGTGACGCTACAGAACCGTTATACGGGCTGCTTCAAGCAGGTCCGGGCGGTACCCCCCCCTGTGGGCGGTACCGTCATGAACAACCTGGAGTTCTTCCACTCCTCGCTGTCCAACGGCCTGCCAATGAAAGCCTCGGTGTTCCGCAAGTAAGCTTCATCGTGTGTGAAAAAGCCCGGGCAACCGGGCTTTTTTATTTGAAGACCACACAAATTAATCGAACAGGATGAGCTAGAGCTACTATTTACCGCGTCGGCACGTACACCGAAAATAGCTTCATCCCCTTCAGAGGAAAACCTCATGCACATGAATCGCCGCGAATTCCTGCAGTTGCTCGCCGTCGCCGCCGCCTCCGGCATGGCGCTGGACAGCAAATCCGCACTGGCGGGAAACGCACCCGCCAACTTTTACGACGTACCCCGTCACGGCAACGTCTCTTTCCTGCACTTCACCGACTGCCACGCCCAGTTGCTGCCTGTCTGGTTCCGCGAGCCCAACGTCAACCTTGGCGTGGGCAGCTCCTTTGGCAAAGCACCACACCTGGTCGGCCAACATTTACTGAAGCAGTACGGCATCAAGCCCGGTAGCGCAGAGGCACACGCTTTCACCTATCTCGACTTCGCCGAAGCGGCCAAGGTCTACGGCAAGGTCGGCGGATTCGCCCACCTTAAAACCCTGGTCGACAAAATGCGCGCCCAGCGCCCCGGCGCCTTGCTGCTCGACGGCGGCGACACCTGGCAAGGCTCGGCCACCTCGCTGTGGACCAATGCCCAGGACATGGTCGACGCCTGCATCAAGCTGGGTGTCAACGTCATGACGCCGCACTGGGAAGCGATGTTCGGCGCGGATCGCATGATGGAAATCATCAACAATGACTTCACGAAAGCGGGGATGGATTTTGTCGCGCAGAACGTCGTCACCAACGACTTCGGCGATCAGGTATTCAAACCCTATGTGATGAAGGAAATGAACGGGGTGAAAGTGGCCATCATCGGCCAGGCCTTCCCCTACACCCCCATCGCCAACCCGCGCTACCACGTGCCGGACTGGAGCTATGGCATCCGCGACGACAGCATGCAGAAATGGGTCGACGAAGCGCGCGCCAAGGGCGCCCAGGCCGTCATCCTGCTGTCGCATAACGGCATGGACGTCGACCTCAAGCTGGCTACCCGCGTCACCGGCATCGACGCCATCTTCGGCGGCCATACCCACGACGGCGTGCCGCAACCGGTGAAGGTCAAGAACGCCAAAGGCATCACGCTGGTCACCAATGCCGGCTCCAACGGCAAGTTCCTCGGCGTGATGGATTTCGACGTTCGCGGCGGCAAGGTGCAAAGCTACAAGTACCGCCTGCTGCCGGTGTTCTCCAACCTGTTGCCGGCCGACCCGGAGATGGATGCGCTGATCAAGAAAGTGCGCGCGCCGTATGAATCCAAGCTGAACGAGAAGCTCGCAGTCAGCGATGACTTCCTCTACCGCCGCGGCAACTTCAACGGCACCTGGGACCAACTGCTGGTCGATGCCCTGATGGAAGTCAAAGGCGCTGACGCCGCGTTTTCACCCGGCTTCCGCTGGGGCACGACCTTGCTGCCCGGCGAAGACATCACAATGGAACGTCTGATGGACCAGACTGCGATCACCTATCCGCAGACCACGCTGACCAACATGACCGGCGAAACCATCAAGACCATCATGGAAGACGTCGCCGACAACCTGTTCAATGCCGACCCCTACTATCAGCAGGGCGGCGACATGGTGCGGGTCGGCGGCATCGAGTACACCATCGATCCGACCAAGAAAATCGGCCACCGCATCAGCAACATGACCATGAAGGGCAAACCGGTCGACGCCAGCAAGACCTACATCGTCGCCGGCTGGGCCCCCGTTGCGGAAGGCGCGACCGGCGAACCGGTGTGGGACGTGGTCGCCAGCTACCTGCGCGACGTCAAGGTCATCAAAGGCGTCAAGCTGAACACGCCGAAAATCGTCGGCGTCGGCAAAAACAACCCTGGCATCGCGAATTACGACGGTTCGTATTCCTGAGCCTGCGTGCAGGGGGGTAACAAAAAAGGGGCGCATGCCCCTTTTTTGTTGCCCGCCAGGGCTTCGTTCGAACCCGCCCCGCCAGGGCTTCGTTCGAACCCGCCCCGCCAGGGCTTCGTTCGAACCCGCCCCGCTATGTCTTCGTTCGAACCAGCAACGCCTCCCAGGCCGGTCGGCCCAGCACTTCCAGCGTCTCGATATTGCGCTGGTAGATGGTTTCCGCTTCGGGAAACGCCTCCACCGCGCGGGCGATGCTCGCCTCGCGCAGCAGATGCAGCGTGGGATAGGGCGCGCGATTGGTGAAATTGCCCATGTCGTCGGGCGCCGTCCCTTCGAACTGGAATTGCGGATGAAAACTGGCGATCTGGATCACGCCTTCCAGCCCGTGCTCTTCGACGGCGGCCTCAGCCAACTGCATGAAATCATTGAAGTCGAGAAAATCCGGCAACAGGGTCGAATGAATCAGCAAGGTCGTATCGACCTGCTCGGGATCGGCCTCGGCCAGAAAATCCAGCTCGCGATCAAGGTCTTCCAGCCAGCCGTCCAGATGTTTGGCCGCGCTGACCACAAAACGGACCTGGTTTTTCACGTAAACCGCCTTGGCAAACGGGCACAGGTTGAGCCCAATGACGGCCTTTTCCAGCCATTCCCGTGTCGCCGCGATCACTTCGTCTTCACCCATTTTCGCCACTCCAAGCGCCTGTAAGAGCGGAACTTTAGCGGATACAATGCCCCATTGTTCGACGAACATGCCGCCGCCACCCTTTAACGTCCGCCAATAATCATGAAAAGCAGCGCTATCCGCCAGAGTTTTCTCGACTTCTTCGCATCCAAAGGCCACACCGTTGTCGCTTCCAGTTCGCTGGTTCCGGGCAACGACCCCACGCTGCTGTTCACCAACGCCGGCATGGTCCAGTTCAAGGACGTGTTCACCGGCCAGGACACGCGCGCTTACACCCGTGCAGTGTCGTCGCAGCGTTGCGTGCGCGCAGGCGGCAAGCACAACGACCTGGAAAACGTCGGCTACACCGCGCGCCACCACACCTTTTTCGAGATGCTGGGCAACTTCAGCTTCGGCGACTATTTCAAGCAGGATGCGATCAAATACGCATGGGAATACCTGACTACAGTGTTGAATCTGCCGACCGAAAAGCTCTGGGTCACGGTCTATGCCGAGGACGACGAAGCGTTCGACATCTGGCACAACGACATCGGAATTCCCAAGGACCGCATCATCCGCATCGGCGACAACAAGGGCGCACGCTACGCCTCCGACAACTTCTGGGCGATGGGCGACACCGGCCCCTGCGGCCCCTGCACCGAAATCTTCTACGACCACGGCGAAGGCATCTACGGCGGCCCGCCCGGCTCACCCGAAGAAGACGGCGACCGCTACATCGAAATCTGGAACAACGTGTTCATGCAGTTCAACCGCGACGAGGCCGGCACCATGCATCCGCTGCCCAAGCCCAGCGTGGATACCGGCATGGGGCTGGAGCGCATATCGGCGGTGATGCAGCACGTGCATTCCAACTACGAGATCGACCTGTTCCAGGCGCTGATCGCCGCCGCCGCGCGCGAGACGCAGACCGCCGACCTGACCAACAACTCGCTCAAGGTCATCGCCGACCACATCCGCGCCTGTTCCTTCCTCATCGTCGACGGCGTCATCCCCGGCAACGAAGGCCGCGGCTACGTGCTGCGCCGCATCATCCGCCGCGCCATCCGCCACGGCTACAAACTGGGCGCGCGTGCCGCCTTCTTCAACCGCATCGTGCCCGATCTCGCCGCGCAAATGGGCGAGGCCTATCCGGAACTCGCCAAGGCGCAAACGCGCGTGACAGACATCCTGCGGCAAGAAGAAGAACGTTTCTTCGAAACCATCGAACACGGCATGGGCATCCTCGACAGCGCGCTCAAATCGCTGCCCGCAGGCGGCGTGTTCGACGGCGTGTTGGCATTCAAGCTGCACGACACCTATGGCTTCCCGCTCGACCTGACTGCCGACATCTGCCGCGAAGCGAATGTCGCCGTCGACACCGATGCCTTCGACGCCGCGATGGCGCAGCAGAAATCGCAGGCGCGCGCAGCGGGCAAATTCAAGCTCGGCGCGGGCCTCGCCTATAGCGGCGAAGCGACCACCTTCCACGGCTACGACACGCTGGCGCACACCGGCAAAGTCCTCGCGCTGTACCGCGATGGCAGCACCGTCGACGAACTGCGCGAAGGCGAGCTTGGCGTCGCGGTGCTCGACCACACTCCCTTCTATGCCGAGTCCGGCGGCCAGGCGGGCGACTGCGGCGTGTTGCAGGCGGCCGGCGGCGTGTTCGGAGTGGAAGACACGCTCAAAATTCAGGCACACGTATTCGGCCACCATGGCGTCGTCAAAACCGGCAGCCTGAAAGTCGGCGACGAAGTGCAGTCCAGGGTGGACGAGGACAATCGCGCGCGCACCATGCGCAATCACTCGGCCACCCACCTCATGCACAAGGCCTTGCGCGAGGTGCTGGGCGAGCACGTGCAGCAGAAAGGCTCGCTGGTCGATGCCGACAAGACCCGCTTCGACTTCGTCCAGCCTTCGCCGCTGAGCGATGCGCAGATTCACGAAGTCGAGCGGCGCGTCAACGCGGAAATTCTGGCCAACACCGCCACCCAGGCACGCGTCATGGCCATCGAAGACGCGCAGAAAACCGGCGCGATGATGTTGTTCGGCGAGAAGTACGGCGACGAAGTGCGCGTGCTCGATATCGGCAGCTCGCGCGAGCTGTGCGGCGGCACCCATGTGGCGCGCACCGGCGACATCGGCCTGTTCAAGATTCTCGCCGAATCGGGCGTGGCCGCCGGCATCCGTCGGGTGGAAGCGACCACCGGCACCGGCGTGCTGAACTACCTGAGCGAAACCGAAAAGAATCTCGGAACCGTGGCACATCTGGTCAAGTCCACGCCGGCCGATACCGCCGAACGCGTGACGCAGCTGATCGAACACAGCCGTACGCTGGAAAAGGAACTGGACCGGCTGAAATCGAAACTCGCGGCCAGCCAGGGCGACGAATTGCTGCAACAGGCCGTCGAGGTGGCGGGCGTGCGCGTGCTCGCCGCCCGGCTTGACGGCGCGGATGCCAAGAGTCTTCGCGAAACAGCTGACACGCTGCGCGACAAACTGAAGTCCTGCGCACTGGTGCTGGCCACTGTCGCCGACGGCAAGGTCAGCCTGATCGCAGCCGTCACCCCCGATGTCATCGCGAAAATCAAGGCAGGCGAACTGGTCAACTTCGTCGCCACCCAGGTCGGCGGCAAAGGCGGCGGCAAACCGGATCTGGCAATGGCCGGGGGCAGCGATGCAAGCAGGCTGCCGGCTGCGCTCGAGTCGGTGTACGCATGGGCGCAAGGCAAGCTGACTTGAGCGCGCTGGTACGGATTTTGCCAATCAACCCGTAAAGACCCCACACACTCTTCACCGGTAAGCAGACATCATGAACTCACTGGCCGCCAAATTCGCATCTGGAATCGCTCGCCTCACCCCATTCGGCAAGGGGGACGAAGACCCGATCGGCAGCGTCAAGGCGGCCACGCGCTGGATTGCGGCATTGCCGATCGGCGATGCGTTCAAATGCCAACAATCCATCCTCGGCGAACTCAAGCGGCTCAACGAGAACTCGTCACATTTCACGAAAGATCGACTGGCGGTGTTGATGCTGCTGGACGAAAAGGCCCAGGACCTGCAAGACACCCTGGTCCAGCAATACCTGCGCAACCCGCGCATGTCGCGCTCAGTGGAAAGCCAGCTGTGGCACGCGGTATATGGCCTGTATTGGGAAAGCGCGCGCGGTTACTACACCTTCGTCCAGCTGTTCTCAACCCGCTCCGAAAAAAGCACGTACGAAAGCCTGATTCCGCTCATCACCCTGCGTGCGATCCGGGCGTTCGGCCACCTGCTGAAGTGGCGCTCGATTCGCTACCTGCCCGCGGGCGAGAAACTCTGGCTGCGCCTGCATAACCTGTATCGCATCGCCGAAAGCGAAGGTTTCAGCCGGCAACCCATGCTCGCCTACGCCGACGACAGCGCCGCCTGCAGCTGCGAATCGGCCTACCTGCACATTTCGATGGTGAGCCTGGCCAATTCCGGCACGCTCTATCCCAAACAGCTCGATCTGCTCGATCAATGGCTCAGAAGCTGGCAAATGCACCTGCAGCTGGACCGGCGGATGAGTCCCGACGCCCCCAGTTTTGTCGTCGACCTGTCAGCCGATCACGGCCCGCGCCGCGCGCGCAAACCCGATCTCAACAAACCCATGCGCTTCTGGACGACTTCGGCCCTGCTCCTCAAGCTGGACGAACTAAGCGCCGCCTTGCACGCAGGCAGCGCGCCGGGGCAGCTGGGACTGACCGAAAACGCCCGCACCGCCGAAAGCCTGGATCTGCTCAAACACCTGCAGCTCAGTTGGTCTTCGCTGACTTCCCGGGAACAGCGCCGCGCCCCACGCGAAAACATGAAGCGCATGTTCGATGTCGCGCATGGACACAGCGCCATCATCAGCCAGCTCAAGGTGGCGGATGCCCCCACCCAGCAGGTATCACCCTACGGCTCGGGACTGAGCTACAACGAGGCCGACGACGTGCAGGTGTACGGTTTCATCACCGAACGCACCCGCGAGCGCGTCTCGCAAATGCAGGCCCCCGTCATCCGGAGTTCCCCCGATGTCGAAAGCTGGGTGATGCATGACGAAAGCGAATGCGGCTTCGGCGCCATCGTCGAGTCGCGCGACAAGGACTGGCTGCGCGTGGGCGCGCTCATTTGTCTCAAACCGCACGAATCCCAGCAGTGGCAACTCGGCATTGTTCGCCGCCTGTCGCGTGTCAACGACGACAGCAGTTCGGTCGGAATCGAAACCCTTGCCGAACCCCCTTCCCTGGTGATGTTGTATGACCCGCCTGCCGTGTCGACCTATACGGTGGACGGCGTCGACCTGAATGGCACGAGCCAGGCGCACGCCAGTCTGTGGCTGGGCAACGGCAGCGGCAGCGGCCAGGAGAGCGTCGTCATCGATCCAGTCAATTTCATCCCCGGCAGGGCCTTCCAGATTCACGGCGTGTCCGAGATCAGAAAGTTCTCGCTGGGCAAGCCGATTGATCGCAGCGAAGGCTGGATCCGCGTCGCAGTCGAGCCCTATGTCGAGCCCGGCAAACCCGACCTTGAGCCCAGCACCGCAGCGGTCGACGACTAGAACCGGATCACGCCCAGCCTGTTTCACCTGACTGTCCGCTGAGGCGGGACCTCACACCCCGCAGCGGTCAGGTTTTACTTTCACCCGCTCTCTGGCACAATCGACGGAATTCCGACACGCGCACGATCCACTCCACCGCGATAGGTGCATGCGCGTTTGCGGCACCCACGATCTGGAGACTCAGTGGCCCAAACCAATAAACCCAGCCTGCTAATCGTCGACGATGACCCGCTCATCTCCGATACGCTTACTTATGTCCTGAGCAAGGACTTTGAAATCTCGGCCGCCGAGTCGCGCGCACAAGTGCGCAGCCTGCTGACGCAACTCGACGAACCGCCGCAACTGGCGCTGGTCGACCTCGGGCTGCCGCCGCACCCGCACAAGCCCGACGAAGGCTTTGCCCTGATCGCCGACCTGCTGAGCATCTCGCCCAGCATCAAGATTCTGGTTTTGTCCGGCCAGAGCGACGAAGCCAATGCACGCCATGCCCGCGCCCTCGGCGCGATCGATTTTGTCGCCAAGCCGTGCGAACCCGAACGCCTGAAATCGCTGCTGTTCAACGCCCTGCTGGTACAAGGCGCAGAACGCAGCGCCGACAAGGCGCCGGTTCCGGTCAAGGATTCCGGCATCGTCGGCGAGAGCCCGGCGATGGACAAACTGCGCCAGCAAATCAAGCAATACGCCGCCGCGCCCTTCCCGGTCCTGATCGAAGGCGAATCCGGCAGCGGCAAGGAACGCGTGGCTTCCAGCCTGCATCAGTTGTCGCCGCGTGCGGCCAAACCCTATCTCGCCCTCAACTGCGCGGCGATTTCGCCGACGCTGGTCGAACCCACCCTGTTCGGCTACGCCAAGGGCGCCTTTACCGGTGCGACCACGGCGCGGGCGGGCTATTTCGAAGAAGCCGAAAACGGCACGCTGTTCCTCGATGAAATCGGCGAATTGCCGCTGGAGCTGCAGGCCAAGCTGCTGCGCGTGCTGGAAAACGGCGAGTACCAGCGGGTCGGCGAAACCCAGCCGCGGTTTTCCAACGCCCGCATCGTCACCGCAACCAACCGCGACCTGCGTGCCGAAATCAAGGCCGGCCGCTTCCGTGCCGACCTCTACCACCGTCTGTCGGTGTTCTCGATCGCGGTTCCGCCGCTGCGCGAAATGGGACAGGACAAGCTCACCCTGCTCAACCACTTCCGCGACTTTTACGCCCGCGAAGCAAAGAGCCAGGCGTTTCTGCTCGACCCGCGCGCGCAACAGATGTGGGAGGACTATCACTTCCCCGGCAACGTACGCGAGCTGCGCAACATTGCGATTCGTCTCACCACCAAATACCCCGGCATGTCGGTCAACGCCCAGCAGCTGGAAGCCGAGCTCGACACCGATCAGGCCTATCCGCAGGAAATCCCGCTCGCCAACGACGGCAAGGCGCTGATCGAACTGGCGCGCAAGCAATTGCAGACCCAGGCCAACTTCAACCTCGATGTCACGCTGCGTCTGTGGGAGAAAGCCTACGTCGAGGCCGCGCTCAACATGACCCACGGCAACCTGTCCCAGGCCGCCAAGCTGCTCGGCATCAACCGCACCACGCTCTACAGCCGCATGCAGACCTACGGGACAGACTAGGGCGTGTTAATGCTCATTTCACGCCTGCGACGCGTTCAATTTGGGTGCAGTCCGCGAAGCGAGACGCGCCGCAGTGTCCTCACTGCAAGTGGCTCGCGACAAAGGAATGCGCCCAAATCGAACCCGTCCCTCCGGGTTGTCGCGAGAAAGCGTGTCTGCGGCGTTGCGCCGCTTGGCAAGAGATTACCCTTGCCGGTGCGACGCGCCTTGCATCCATCGCTTTCTCGCGGCAACGCAGACGCGAAATGAGCATTAACACGCCCTGATCCTGTGTACTTTGACTATTTCGGTCTAAAGGAAGCCCCCTTCCGCATCACGCCGAATACCGAATACTGGTATGCCGGCGGCCAGCGCGGGGAAATGCTCGCCGCCCTGCTGTACGCCATCGGCCAGGGCGAAGGCATCATCAAGGTGGTCGGCGAAGTCGGCAGCGGCAAAACCATGCTGTGCCGCAAACTGGTCGGCCAACTCCCCGATACCATCGACAGCATTTACCTCGGCAACCCGACCCTGCCGCCCGACGACATGCTGGCGGCGATTCTGGCCGACCTCGGCATCGACACCCCGGAAAACGGCCGCCAGGCGCGGTTGGCCCAGCTCAACACCAGCTTGCTGGCGCGCCACCAGACCGGACGGCGCGTCGTGGTGTTTGTCGAGGAAGCGCAAGGCATCGCGCTCGACAACTTGGAATTCCTGCGCCTGCTGACCAATCTGGAAACCGCGACCGACAAGTTGCTACAGATCGTCCTGTTTGGCCAACCCGAGCTGGACGCACATCTGGCCGAGCCGAGCATTCGCCAGCTCAAGGACCGCATCACCCTAAGCCTCAACCTGTCGCCCTTGAGCGAAAGCGAAGTCGCCGACTATCTGCGCGCCCGCCTCAGCGTGGCGGGCTACCGCGGACCCGATCTGTTCTCGTCCGCCCTGGTCACGCGCATGACGCGGCTTTCGGGCGGCCTGTCGCGCCGCATCAATGTGCTGGCCGACAAAACCCTGCTGGCGGCCTATGCCGGACAAACCCATACCCTGACTCCGGCCCATCTGGACGCGGCGGCAGGCGATGCCGAGATGCAGCCGCAGCGCTTCCGCAGCGGGCTCGGACCGCCCCGCTGGACCTGGCTCGCCGTCGGACTCGCAGCCGGCGTGGGGCTGCTGGCGTTCGTCGCCTGGATGGCGCTGACGCCGCCTGCGGCCATGCCCACCGCGCGTCCGACGCCAGCGCCTGTTGTCGCTCCGGCCGATCGCGTGGCTGAACAAGCCCGGCAAGCCGAGCGCTGGCTGGCCGCCGCCGCGCCCGGAACCCATGTCGTCCAGCTTGCCGCGGTTAAAGATGCCACGCAGGCAGCCGTAGTAATGGGGAGCCTGAAAACCGCCACCCCTCGACCGGTGCGGGTGTTGCATGTGCTAAGCCGCGGTACGCCTGCCTGGGTCATCCTGGCGGGCGAGTTTCCCGACCGCAACACTGCGCAAGCCGCGCTGGACAAGCTCCCTGCCGCCCCCGCCAGCCAGGATCTGCATCGGGCAACACCGTTTCTGCGCACGGTAGGCAAATTGCGCAGCGTAGTCTTGCCGACAGGATGACTGATTTCGTGTTTAACCGTGCCGTGTTTGAGCTCCCCGCCTTGCGTCACACCGGACCGACGGCCCTGGCACTGTGCAGCCTGCTTCTGGCGAGCGCCTGCGCCCCCCTGCCGACCTACGGCCCCTCGCCCTACCATATCCAGCAACCGGCCCCGTCTGCTACGGCCAGCAGCCCCCCCCCGGCGCCGGTCAAGGCCGCCCCTACCCTGGCGCCACCCAAGCTCTCTGCCCCGGTGCCAACGTATACGGTGGTGGTGAACGATGTGCCGGTGAAAGACCTGCTGTTTTCGATTGCGCGCGACACCCAGTACAACATCGACCTGTTCCCCGGCATCAGCGGGCGCGTCACCCTCAATGCGGTGAACGAACCGCTGCCGTCGATTCTCGACCGCATCGCGCGCCAGGCCGACCTGCGCTACGAAACCCACGGCAAGACGATCTCGGTCATGCCGGACACGCCCTACCCCAAAACCTATCGCGTCAACTATGTGAACGTGGCGCGCAATACCACCTCCAGCGTCGGCGTGGCCGCACAAATCGCCAGCACTGGCAGCGGTACCAGACAGTCCGGCAGCAGCGCCGGCACCTATAGCGGCAATTCATCCTCGACCACGGTATCCAGCCAGACCACCAACGATTTCTGGAGCGTGCTGGCGGAAAACCTGCGTTCGCTGCTGGCAGGCACCCGCGCCATCAAGCAGAGCGGCGAAGAAAAAGCCGCCCGGCTGCAGGCCGAAAAGGACGCGCGCGCCGAGCGTGTTTCGCAAACCGAAGCGGCCAGCAAGGCAGGCGGCGGCGCCGCCACCCTGTTTACGGCCGCATTCGGCAACCAGCCCGCCGACAGCAAGAACGATGTCGCGGTCAACCCGATGACCGGCACCGTATCGGTGCTCGGCACTGCGCGGCAGCACGAGGTGGTCCAGCAATACCTGGACAGCGTCACGCAGACTTCGCAGCGCCAGGTGATGATCGAGGCGACCATTGTCGAAGTGCAGCTCAAGGACCAGTTCCGTGCCGGCGTCAACTGGAACGAACTGGCATCAGGGATGACCGGATGGGCGATCAATACCGGCGGTGCGCTGACCAATTTCGCCAATACGCTGCAGCCTTTCTACTCGATTTCCTACACCAGTACGCCGCAATCGAACTTCAAGGCCACCATCGACCTGCTGGAATCCTTTGGCAACACCAAGGTGCTCTCCAGCCCCAAGCTGATGGCGCTGAACAACCAGACCGCACTGCTCAAGGTGGTCGACAATCTGGTGTATTTTTCCATCGAAGTGCAGCAGGGCACGCTCTCCTCCACCGGTTCGCCGCTCACCCTGCCGACCTACACCACCACCCCCAACACCATCCCGGTGGGCATCGTCATGAGCGTCACCCCGCAGATCGGCGAGAACGGCATGGTCTCGCTCACCGTGCGTCCGACCATTTCGCGCGTGGTCGGATTCAAGGAAGATCCCAACCCGGCGCTCAAGCAACTCAACAACAACATCCAGAATCTGGTGCCTGAAATCCAGGTACGCGAAATGGAATCCCTGCTGCAGGTCCGAAGTGGCCAGACCGTCATTCTCGGCGGTCTGATCCAGGACAACACCAGCTCGAACCGCGACGGCCTGCCCGTGCTGTCGCGCCCCGACGGGTTCGGCGCGCTGTTCGGCCAGCATGAGCGCAAGAACAGCCAGTCCGAACTGGTGATCTTCCTGCGCCCCGTGGTGGTCACCGATCCCAGCCTGGAAACCAGCGAGCTGCGCCAGTTCCAGCACCTGCTTCCCGATGCGCGGAGCGTGCAGTGAGCCTGCTGCTCAAAGCGCTCAAACAGGCAGAATCCGCCAACACCAACAAGTCTGGCGCAGGCCGTTCTGAGCCGCGCAAACCGCACGAGGGCGACCTTGAACTGGAGCCCGTCAGCGCCGACGACGCACAAACCGACCCGGCCCAGGCACGCGAATGGGTAGAGCCGCCCGACCTGCTGTTTGACAGCAGCGGGGTTGTACCTAAAGCAGCACCCCGCCGCAGCCGCGCCTTCCGCTGGCCGCAGCTTTCGCTGGTACCGTTCACCGCCGCGCTGGCGGCCGTGATCGCGCTGGGCTACGGCATCTATCTTTACTTCGCCCTGCAACCGCCAGCGCCGGTCGAGCTGCCGGCGGCGACCGTTGCCGCGCCGGCCCCGCTGGAGCCGGCCCCAGTCGCGGCGGTTACGGTTGTGCCAGTCGCCCCGGCATTGCCCGCGCCGCCGGCCCAGACGGCTGCAGTCGAGCCTGCGCCCACCATTCCACAGGCTGCGCCCGAACCCCGCACACCAGCGGAATCCGCTGTGTCGCCCGCGACGCGTAGCGCGCCGCGCACCAGCGGCGCCTCTACGCCAACGGCATCGCCGGCATTCCGCCCCGATGTGCAAAGCACTGTGTTAAATCAGGCCTACGCGGCCTATCAGCGCGGTGCCCTGTCCGAGGCGCAACGGCTCTACACCCAGGCGAATGCCGGTGGGAACAATGTCGACGCCTTGCTGGGTCTGGCCACCGTCGCCAGCCTGCAAAACCGCGAGGCCGACGCCCAGCAGCTGTATCGCAAGGTGCTCGCCGTCGATCCGCGCAACGCCACGGCGCAGGGCGCCCTGCTCGACCTGCTCGGCAACACCGACGGCCAGGCCACCGAAAGCCGCCTGAAAGCCCTGATCGAACGCGATCCCAGCCCGCATCTCCATCAAACCCTGGGCAACCTCTACGCCGGCCAGGGGCGCTGGAACGACGCCCAGGCCGCTTATTTCGAAGCCTGGCGCGGCGCCCCGGGCAACGCCGATTACGCATTCAACCTCGCGGTCAGCCTCGACCAGCTGCATCAGGCGGCGGCTGCACTGACGTATTACGAAAAAGCCCTCGCGACGCCAGGTGCTCATCGCTTTGATCGCGCCGAGGCCGAAGCGCGCGTACAGCAACTGAAGCCGGTTCGTTAAGAGCAGTCGTATGGAGCGCCGTAAAAAACTCCGCATGGGCGAAACCCTGGTCAGCCAGGGACTCATCACGCTCGACCAGCTGCGTATCGGCCTGAAGGAACAGAAAATCTCCGGCCTGCCGATCGGCCGCCAGCTGGTCGCGCTGGGCTTCATGACCGAAGCGGTGCTGCGCGACCAGCTCGCCAATGCACTCGGCAGCCAGGGCATCGATCTCACGCAGGTAGTGGCCGACCCCGAAGCGCTGCACCTGGTGCCGGAAGACTTCGCGCGCCGCCACCACCTGCTGCCAATTGCGCACGATGCGACGCGCAACGTGTTGACCCTGGCGACCACCGACATGTTCAACGTGGTCGCGCTCGACCAGTTGAAAGCCGCGCTCGGCGGCCAGCTCGAAATCGACACCCTGCTGGCGGGCGAGGCCCAGCTGCTCGAGTGCATCGACAAGTTCTACGGCTTCGATCTGTCGCTCGACGGCATCCTGCGCGAAATCGAAACCGGCGAAGTCGATTACGCCAGTCTCAATCCCGACACCGAGGAATACACCCAGCCGGTGGTGCGGCTGGTGGGTGCGCTACTCACCGACGCGGTCAAGCGCGAATCCTCCGACATCCACTTCGAACCCGAGCATTCCTTTCTGCGCATCCGCTACCGCATCGACGGCGTACTGGAGCAGATCCGCAGCCTGCACAAGGCCTACTGGCCGGGCATTCTGGTGCGGTTGAAAGTGCTGTCGGGGATGAACATCGCCGAAACGCGGGCGCCGCAAGACGGCCGCATGTCCTTGACGCTGAACGGCCGCCCGATCGACTTCCGGGTATCGTCGCAGCCCGGCATCCACGGCGAAAACCTGGTGCTGCGGATTCTCGACCGCGAAAAGTCCATCATGCCGCTGGAGTACATGGGGTTCACCGACGATGCCCTGCGCGAGCTGCAACTGATGATGGCGCGGCCGGAAGGCATCCTGGTCGTCACCGGCCCCACCGGCTCCGGCAAAACCACCACGCTGTATTCGATGTTGTCGCACCTCAACAACGAGACCGTCAACATCATGACGCTGGAAGACCCGGTCGAATACCCAGTCACCCTGATGCGCCAGAGCTCGGTCAACGAAACCCTCAAGCTCGATTTCGCCAACGGCATCCGTTCCATCATGCGCCAGGACCCGGACATCATTCTGGTCGGCGAAGTGCGCGACAAGGACACCGCCGAAATGGCGTTCCGCGCCGCCATGACCGGCCACCAGGTGTTCACTACCCTGCACACCAATTCGGCACTCGGCGTGTTTCCGCGCCTGATGGACATCGGCATCCTGCCCGGCATCCTGTCCGGCAACATCATCGGCGTCATCGCCCAGCGGCTGGTGCGCAAGCTGTGTCCGCGCTGCAAGGAAGCCTACACCCCGGACGAACACGAAGCCCGCATCCTCGGTGCCGACCCGGAAAACCCGCCGACGATCTATCGCGCCACGGGTTGCCCCGCCTGCAGCAACAAAGGCTACAAAGGCCGGCTGGCGCTGATCGAAGTGCTGCGGATGGACCCCACCCTCGACGAACTGGTGGCCAACCACGCGCCGCTGCATGACATCCGCCGCGCCGCGTTCGAGCATGGTTACCGCCCGCTGGCCGAAGACGGCCTGCAGCGCGTGCGCGATGGCATTACCACGCTGGATGAAGTGGCGCGGGTGGTGGATTTGACGGGGCGGGTGTGAGGATGGGACGCGCGTTATTTTTACCGTCAGCGGTTCTGCAATGGCTTCGCGTTTCGCCTGCAGGCGAGTCACTTTCTTTTGCTTCGCCAAAAGAAAGTAACCAAAGAAAAGGCGACCCCTGGTGTGTCGGCCTTCGGCTCCCCTGCGATGCTCGCCGCCCGAGGCAGGGCTGGAACTCGCCCTGGCAGGGCACACAAAACGTGCCCTGCTGCGGAGCTCAGACACCCAGCCCCTTTTTCCCTCGGGCTGCTGCGCTTCTCGGCGACACACAAGGGGCTTCACTGCGAGCACCTGCGCTTGGTCAAAGAATGGCTTCACTCGCTGGCGGCTCCCGGGTTTACTCCCCTTCAGCGCTGCCGATTGGGTGTGTGCGGGCGGGGAAAAAGTGGAACCGTGTCCGAGTTCCGCAGCACGGGGCGGTTTGTGCCCCGTGCCAGGGCGAGTTGGTGGAACGCCCGCCCGCGCGCGCCCAATCGGGAACCCGCAGGGCAGCGATGTGGGGTCGCCTTTTCTTTGGTTACTTTCTTTTGGCGAAGCAAAAGAAAGTGACTCGCCCAAAGGCGAAAAGCGAAGCCTCCGCCCACGCACAAAACATAACGAAGAAAAGCTAACCCATGCCCTTCTTCGACTACCGCGCCATCGATCAGACCGGCCGTTCCGTCAAAGGCACGCTGTCGGCCGTCAACGACGTCGATCTCGAGCTGCGGCTGAAACGCATGGGGCTCGATCTGGTCACGCTGGCCGAGCTGTCGCGGCAGTACGCGCCGCAGGGGCGTGAGCGCGTCACCCGGCGCGATCTGGTGACGTTCTGCATCCACATGCGCTATATCACCCGCGCTGGGATTCCGCTGCTCGACGGCCTGCGCGATCTGCGCGACACCATGGACAAGCGCGGCTTTCGCGACGTGCTGACCGCACTGCTGGAAGATCTGGAAGGCGGCAAGGTGTTGTCGCAAGCGCTTGCCGCGCACCCGGCGGTGTTCGGCGCGGTGTTCGTCCACAGCATCAAGGCGGGCGAGCAGACCGGCCTGCTGGATACGGTGTTCGAGCGCCTCGGCGAGTCGCTGAAATGGCAGGAGGAAGTGGCGTCGAAGGCCAAACGGCTGATGATTTACCCGGCCATGGTGCTGGTCGTCGTCGGCGCGGCCATTCTGTTCCTGATGATTTATCTGGTGCCGCAGGTGCTTACGCTGGTGCAGACCATGGGGGTGGCGCTGCCCTTGCCGACGCTGATCCTGATGGCGATCTCGAACGCGATGCGTTCCTACTGGCTGATCGGCCTGCTGCTGATACTGGCGGTGGGCATCGGCTTGCCGCTGTGGGTCAGGAAAAGTGAATCCGGCCGCGATTGGTGGGACCGCACCCAGTTGCGGCTGCCGGTGATCGGGCCGATCGTGCAGAAAATCGTGCTCTCGCGTTTCACCAACACGTTGTCGATGATGTACCGCTCCGGCGTCACCGTACTCGACGCGCTGCGTGCCGGCGAAATGGTCGCCGGCAACCGTGTCATTGCAAGCGGCATCCGGCGCGCCGGTCAGCAGATCGCCGATGGCCGCGGCCTGTCCGAAAGTTTCCAGTCGCTGGGACTGTTCCCGCCGCTGGTGATCCGCATGCTGCGGGTCGGCGAGACCACCGGCGCGCTCGACGAGGCGCTGGACAACGTGACGGTTTTCTATAACCAGGAAGTGCTCGACTCGATCGATAGCGGCCTGAGAATTCTGGAGCCCGCGCTGACCGCCATTCTCGGCCTGCTGCTCGGCGGCATTCTGGTGTCGGTGCTGTTGCCGGTTTACGACCTGATCGGGAACCTGCCGCTATGAGCCTGGCCAGTCTGTTCGATCACCAGTTGATCCTGCTCGCCACGCCGCGCCAGATTGGCGTGCTCAACTGGCGTCCGGGACAGATGCACTGGCTGGGCGAGTTTGCCGCCGATGCCGCGGGGCTGGCGGGTTTCAACAAGCTCATCCTCAAGCACGCGAAGCTGCCGGTTTTGCTGGTGGTCGACACGGTGGATGAAGACTATCGCAGCGATATCCTGCCGCATGTGCTCGGGCGCGCACGCGACGAACTGCTGGCGCGCAAGCTCAAGCAGGTGTTCCGCAACGCCCGCTTCATGGGCGTCTGGCGGCAGGCGCGCGAAACGACCGGCCGCCGCGACGACCGCTACCTGCTGGCCGCGCTGACCGATGCCGACTGGCTGACGCCCTGGCTCAGCATCCTGCACCGCGAAAAAGTGCCGCTGTCCGGCATCGTCCCGCTGGCGCTGGCCTGCCAGCATCTGCTGCTCAAGCTGCGCCAGCAGGAAACGCACACCCTGCTGGCGTACCGCCTCAACAACAGCCTGCGTTTGTCCTATTACCACGACGGCCTGCTGCGCTTTTCCCGCCTGATCGGGGGCGACACCCCAACGCAACTGCCCAGCAATGCGGCCGACGAAATCGGCAAAACCCAGCTTTATCTCACCGGGCAGCGCATTCTGCCGCGTGAGGCCCGGCTTCATGTGCTGCTGATCGACCCCAGTGGCCAGCTCGACTCCGCGCTCGCGCCGCTCAACGCCGACCCCGCGTTCAGCGCCCGCCTGATCGATCTCCCCACGCTGGCGCGGGCGCTGCGCATTCCCGACAGCTTCCTCGCGGCCACGCCCGAAATCGCACCGCTGGCCGCGCTTGCCGGCGAAGCGCTGCAGCTGAATCTGGCGCCGCCCGAACTGCTGCAGCATCACCTCGAATTCCGCTGGCGGCGCGGCCTGCACGCAGTGGCCGCCGGCATCGCCCTGCTCGGCGCAAGCGCCAGCGCCGCCTATTGGCTGCACGCGCAGGACCTGAACGAGCAGGCCCGGCAACTGAGCCAGCAACAAGTCCAGGTCGATGCCCGCTACCAGGCGATCGCACGCGGCTTTCCCACCCGGGCCGCGACCCCCGAGCAGCTGGCGCAGACCGTTGCGCTGGCGCGCCAGCTCAGCATTCCCGAACCGGATAGCGCCGCGCTGATGGTGGCCGTCAGTCAGGCCATGCAGGCTTCGCCCATGATCCGGCTCGATACCCTGAACTGGGTCAACGCACCCGAGCCGCAGGGCCCGGCGACCATCACGCTTGACGCTGCGCTGACGCCGTTCGACGGCAACTACCGCGCCGCCATGCAACAGATCCAGAATTTCATCCAGACCCTGCAGGCGGTACCCGGCCTGCACAATGTGAGCCTGGCCAGCAGCCCGGTCAACGCCGACTCCAGCCAGACGCTGACCGGCAAAACCTACGCGGCCAGTCTGGCCGACACCCCGTCGGCGCGTTTCAGCCTCACGCTGGAATTCCGTCCGGACAATCAGGAGGTCCGGCCGTGAAACGCCCGCCTGTTCCCGCGCTCAAACTGCCGCTGCTGCTTCTGCTGGCCGTCCTGCTGCTGGCGATCGTCGGCATCGCCTGGACCCAGGCCCAATCGCGCCAGGCCGAGTCGGCCCTGTTGCAGCAGCAAAGCGCCCTCAATGCCGCGCGCCAGCAGCTCGATCACAGCCGCCAGCAGGAGCGGCTGATCGCCACCCATCTGACCGCCTACCAGGCCCTGGTCGAGCGTGGATTCGTCGGCACCGAAGACCGCCTGGCCTGGATCGAGGCCGCGCAACACGCCAACCGCGACGCCGGACTCTACGGCCTCGATTACCGGCTGACGCCGCGCACCGCTTCGCCCGCCGCGCTGGCCCAGGGCCTGCCGCTCGGCCAGACCGTGATGACACTGACCCTGCCGCTGTTGCTGGAAACCGACCTCAGCCGTTTTCTGGACGCGCTGAAGGCACGCGCGCCGGGCGTGTTTCGCGTGCAGGGCTGCCGCTTGTCGCGCATCAACGAAGCGTACGCAGGCGCAGGCCGCGCACCCCAACTCAGCGCGGAATGCGATCTGCTGTGGTTCACCGTGGCCGAAAAAACCGCACCCGCCAACGCCAATCCACCCGACGGAAACCCCGCGCCATGAAGACGCCCGACCGCAAACGCAAGAACCTGCCGGCCCGGTTCATTCTGCGCAGCCTGACGATTGCTTGGCTGACGCCGCTCCCGCTGGGCGCGGCAGACGCTCAGGCTGCCGAACTCGAACGCCTGTTTTTCACCCCGGCGCAACGCGCCGAAATGCAGGCCGGTCGTGCCCGGCCGTCGGCCGCCCGTTTGCAGCCGGGACTGCCGGGCGAGCTGGATGCGCCGCCCGCACCGGTCCAATTCGACGGCGTGCTGATCCGCTCCGACGGCAAAACCACGCGCTGGGTCGATGGCAAGGTGCAGGCCGGCACCGCCGGCATCGCCAACATGAAGCCGGGGCAGATCCGCGCCAACGGCAAACTGTACGAACCGTATCAGGTGCAGCGTCCCCAGCCCGACACGGACACCGAAAAGGAACCCACGCCATGATCAAGACCACGCGCGGCTTCACCCTGATCGAGATGGCCATCGTGCTGATCATCATCACCATCCTGATCGGCGGGCTGGCGGTGCCGTTGTCGGCGCAGATCCAGGCGCGGCGGATTGCGGAAACCAAAAAAATCATGGAAGAAGCGCGGGAAGCCATTGTGGGCTATGCCATGTCCCACTCATGTAGTTGTGTCTATGACGCCACCGGCACACTGATACCAGCCACACCGACACCATCACCAACCACATGCACATCAACCTGCCCCGCCAACGACTCCAGTTTGGCCGGTGTCACACTTCAACACGCGTATTTACCTTGCCCTGACACCTCCGGCACTACCAACGGAAACGAAGACCGGAATTTCGCCAGTGGCGCCTGCGAAGAACAAGTTGTCGGTAGCGGGCTATCCCACGGCTATCTACCGTGGGTCACTCTGGGCGTTGCGCAGCAGGATGCATGGGGCAATCGCTTGCTCTACGCAGTCAACACCACTTATTCGCACAAATATAGAGGGTTTTCAACCAGCACCGCGCTGGACGATCCCTTGCAGATCTGCAGCACGCACAGCTGCGCCACCCCGGATGTCGCAGCGAATGTTGTATTTGTTCTGGCTTCATTCGGTCCTAACGGCTGGGGCGCGCTCAATGTCAACGGCAACACGCTGGCCGCGCCAACGGGCGCCGACGAACTGGAAAACAAAGAAATCCCCCCAGACTCCACGTATGTAAGTCGCATCCCCACCCAGGTCGGCGGTCCGGGCGGCGAATTCGACGATTTGCTTGTTTGGGTTTCAGACAGCCTGCTTAAAGCGCGTGTCTGCCCTACGGGTTCGAGCTGTTCTCCGTAGCCTGCAGGCAAAAGCTCACCCGCCCCGCCTCGTTGTCCGTCAACTCCAGCCGATAGCCGACCCGCGCCGCCTGCCGCGCCGCCTGATACAAGCCAACTCCGAGGCCGAAATCCGACGCCACCGGACTCATGAACAGGTTGCGCGCCACATGCTCGGGCGCGGCCACGCCACTGTCCGTCACCGTCAGGCTCACCAGCGGATGCAACCCCAGCCGTACCTCCACTGCCACGCCGGGCTCGGTCTGGCGTTTGCGCAGCGCATTGGTCAGCAGGTTGTCCACCACACTGTCGAACAGATCCTGCGGCAAAGGCGTGTCGTCGAGCGCGTCGGCAAAAAATTGCACGTCGTCGTGCTCATAGCGAAGTTGCAATGCACTCCACCAGTTCTGCGCCGGCTGCTGCGCCACGTCCATTTCGTTGGGCTGCTTGAGTTTGTCGACGGTCTGCGACAGCCGCGCCGCCAGCTGCGGCAGCTGGCGTTTCATCAGCGCCAGCAGGCGATCGCTGTCTTCGGGGGTCGACATGTCGGCCGCCGCGAGCAGGGTTTTCATCGATTGCAGAATGTTCTTCACATCGTGCGTCAGCCGCGCGCCGGTGTCGTGGATCGCCTGGCTGTAGGCCTGTTCGCGCAGGGTCTGTTCGCGTACCTTGGCCGCGTAAAAATAGCCCAGCAACTGCGACAGCAGCCGTACATGCAGGGCCAGCGCGGGGGTCAGCGGACGCTGCGACTGCCAGGTCAGCGCCAGCCCATGAAACGCATGGCTCACGCTGTGTTCGGCCGGCTCGCCGAACGTGCCCTCGCCGCGCGCCGCCTGCCAGTGCCCACCGCGGATCCAGGTCAGTTCCTGCAGGTCGGCCAGCGCGTCGCGCACGAAGGATTCAGGATCGCGTTCGCGCTCGGCGCGCGTGGCCAGCCGTTGCGCCCAGCCTTCGAACGGCAGCCCCACCGACAGCAGATAGCGCGAGGTCACCTGCCCCAGCCCGCTGAACCCGGCGCGCGGATTCCACAGCCACGACAGCACCAGCAGCAGCGCCGCCATCCCCAGCAGCGTCTGCACCAGCGCCCAGGCATAACTCACCTTGGCCACCGCCACCACGGCAAATACGCCCAGTGCCATCACCATGATCAGCAGCGACAGCATCAAGCCGTAAATGAAATCGAGCGTGGACGAGGTGCTGCGCTGGCGGCTGGCGGGCAAAAACAGGATCGCCAGCGGCAACAGCGGCAGGCCGAAGCGCACCGCATCCTGAAAGCCCTCGGGCAAGGCTGCGGCACCGCCCAGACTTTGCGGCAACACCCAGGCCAGCAACAGCGCCAGCAGGTACGCCAGCGCCAGCAGATACGCCCAGCGCGGCCCGCGTTCGTTTTGCGAAGTGGCCACCGCGCCCACCAGCCCCGCCAGAATTGCCAGCCACAAGGCCATCACCCAGCTGCCATCCAGCAACACCAGCATCGCGGCCATGGCAAAAACAGGCAGCGCCAGCCGCGGCTCGATGCGCGTTTCGCTGCGCACCAGCGGTTGCCACAGCAGAAACAAACCGTAATGCGCGAGCAGGAATGCCCGCGTCAGTGCCACGTCAGCATCGAACACCACCGCCGCGTGCAAGGCCAGCAGCATCAGCGCCAGCCAGCGCCCAGGCGCCACCCGCGTGAAGAGGGAGGTCAGCGAGGTCAGCCAGGCCTGGCGCGGCGGCAATTCAATCGATTCAGTCATGAAAAACAGGTCAAAGAAAACAAGGCGGTTAAGGACATTTGCGACATCCCACTGTTACGGCATTGCTGCGGCGAAATGGAGCAGGCCTCCAACCAGCGCCACGCGAATTTGACGGAAACCCGGCGGGGGTGTCGTGTTTTCGTCAAACCGCCTTGCTCGACCGGCCACATTTTGTGGGTTTTTTCTTTAAAAACATAAGCCTAAAAACAGACCCTCCCTGGCACGAGTTTTGCAAAATATTCAGCAAGCCATAATAAACGGAGCGCTTCGCAATGACTCACCCCCAAATCAAACGACGCCAGTCGGGTTTCACGCTGATCGAAATCGCCATTGTGCTGGTCATCATCGGCCTGTTGCTGGGTGGCATTTTGAAGGGGCAGGAGCTGATCAACAATGCTCGGGTGAAGAATCTCGCCTCCGATTTCCGCAACATTCCAGTATTCATTTACGGCTATCAGGACAAATTTAAGGCACTACCAGGCGACGATATTGCGGCAAGTACGCACATGGCCAACGCTGACAATGCAAGCACTGGCGGCACACTGGGGAACGGACGGATTGAGGGCGCCTGGGACAGCACAACTGACACTGATGAGTCCTTCCTATTTTGGCAACATGTGCGTTTAGCCGGCTTAGCGCCCGGACCAACCGACCAAACCGCACTTGATTATCGGCCTGTAAACGCTGTTGGGAGCCCCATCGGCATTCAGAGCGCCGCGCCATTTACCGGCATGACTGGCGGCACCTATTTCATTTGTTCTAGTGGAATATCCGGGAAGTTCGCTAAGCAGCTCGACGCTCAACTAGACGACGGCAATACAGCGTCTGGTTCCATGATGGCGGGAACCGCGCTCCCAGCAAGCATTGCAACCGCGTCTATCGTTGACACCACAAACTACACTGTTTGCATGGGAATTTAATTCTCCCATCGCATGACCCAAGCCCGCTTCGGCGGGCTTTTTCTTGTCCCTATCGCACTGTTCGTGCTGAACACATCACCCCTGCAGCACCCTGAACTCCGCCGCCGCCAGCCCATCGGCGGCGCCGCGCAGCATCAGCACATCGCCCACCCGCACTTCCGTCTCGGGCTGGGGGTCCACGCCCTTGATGCCCTGGCGGCGAATCGCTACTACCTCCACCAGCAATTCATCCAGCATCAGTTCTGCCAGGCTGCGTCCCACGGCTGCGGCGCCTTGAGTAACCAGAACGGTATGCAGGCGCGGCTGGCTTTCCTGATCCAGTGTGCTGTCGGCGTCCGATGCGCCGCGAAAAAAGCCGCGCATCATAGCGTAGCGTGATTCGCGCACCATGCGGATGCGCTTCAGCACCTGCGACAGCGGCACGCCCAGCAGCATCAGGGCATGCGACGCCAGCATCAGCGAGCCTTCCATCACTTCCGACACCACTTCGGTGGCGCCGGCTTCCTTCAGCGCATCGATATGCGCATCGTCCATGGTGCGCACCACCACCGGCAGTTCCGGCCGCAGTTCGCGCACATGCCGCAGGATGGCCATGCTGGAGGGCAGATCGGAATAGGTGACGACGATGGCCTGCGCGCGCGACAACCCTGCCGCCACCAGCACTTCGCGCCGGCTCGCATCGCCGTACACCACGGATGCGCCCGACGCGGCCACGGCGCGGATGCGTTCAAGGTCGGCATCGAGCGCGACGAAACTGATGTCCTCGGCCTCCAGCAGACGCGCCAGGTTCTGTCCACTGCGGCCATAGCCGCAAACGATGACGTGCCGGGATTTGCCGAAGGTCTTGACTGCGATGTCGTGTACTTCCTTGGCCCGCCCAGCCCATTCGTTGCCGGCGATCAGCCGCGTCAGAACGTCCATGTGGTTGATCACCAGCGGCGCGATCAGCATCGACAGCACCATGGCTGCCAGAACCGGCTGGGTGATTTCGCTGCCCAGCAGTTTCAGGTCGGCGGCCTGCGCCAGCAACACGAAACCGAATTCGCCCGCCTGCGCCAGCCCCAGCGCGGTACGGACGGCCGTGGGGCGGGTGCTGCCGAAAGCCATGCCCAGTCCCGCCACCAATGCAGCCTTGCCGATCATGATTGCCGCCACCAGCAGCAACACGTCGCCCCAGTTCGCTGCGATCAGCATCAGATCGAGCCGCATGCCGATGGTGACGAAGAACAGCCCCAGCAGGACGTCACGGAAGGGCTTGATGTCGTCTTCCACCTGGTAGCGGTATTCCGTTTCGGAGATCAGCATGCCCGCCAGAAACGCGCCCAGCGCCAGCGACAGGCCGGCGGTCTCGGTCATGAAAGCCAGGCCGAGGGTGAAAAACAGGAGGTTCAGCGTGAACAGTTCGGGCGATTTGCGCGACGCAACCCACTGAAACCACGGGCGCATGACACGCTGGCCGACGAACAGCAGAAAGCCCAGCACCAGAACCGCCTTCAGTATCGCCAGCGCCAGAATCGAGGCCATTTCATCCGATTCGCGCGCAAACGCCGGGATCAGGATCAGCAGCGGCACCACGGCCAGATCCTGGAACAGCAGTGCACCAAAAATCTGGCGCCCATGCGCTGTCTGGATTTCCAGCCGTTCAGCCAACAGCTTCGATACGATCGCTGTCGACGACATCGAGATGATGCCGCCCAGCGCAATCGCGGCCAGCAGCGGCAGATCGAGCAGCCAGGCAATCAGCGCAGCCAGCGCGATCGTCAGCCCGACCTGCGCACCGCCAAAGCCGAACACCGTCATGCGCATGGTCGTCAGGCGCGGCAGGCTGAATTCGAGTCCGATGGAAAACATCAGGAACACCACGCCGAATTCAGCCAGGTAACGCGCCTCTTCGCTTTCCGGAATCCAGCCCAGCGCGAACGGCCCGATTGCAATACCGGTCACCAGATAGCCCAGCATGGTCGGCAGGCGCAAGGCGCGTGCAGCAGCCGTCACCAGTACGGCAACGGCAAGCAAAATCAGGACGAGTTGGAGACTGCTGTGCATACGCGTTTTTTGGATTTCAGCCCATCCCGACAGTCGGGGGCCCGCTTGCGGGACATCGGGGGATGGGGGCCGAACAGGCTGCCGGATCGTGGTTACGAGGAAGGCTTTAGTATACTTGCCGACCATGCGAGCCCAAGCCCACTCCCCCGAACATTTGCTCACCCTTGCACGCCAGGTGCTCGACATCGAGGCCGACGCGTTGCGTGTGATGTCGTCCCGTCTCGACAGCGGTTTTGCCGAAGCCGTGAACCTGATCCTGGCCTGCAGCGGCCGCGTCGTCGTATCCGGCATGGGCAAGTCGGGCCACGTCGGCGGCAAGATCGCCGCCACCCTGGCGTCCACCGGCACCCCCGCGTTTTTCATGCATCCGGGCGAAGCCAGCCACGGCGACCTCGGCATGATCGCCCCCAACGACGTGGTGCTGGCGCTGTCGAACTCGGGCGAAAGCAACGAAATCGTCAGCATCGTGCCGCTGATCAAACGGCGCGGCGCCAAGCTGATCGCCATGACCGGCAACCCCGCTTCGACCATGGCGCAGGAGGCCGATGTGCATCTCGATGCCAGCGTCGACAAGGAAGCCTGTCCGCTCAACCTCGCGCCCACTGCCAGCACCACCGCTGCGCTCGCGCTGGGCGACGCGCTTGCGGTCGCCCTGCTCGATGCACGCGGCTTCTCCGCCGACGACTTCGCCCGCACCCATCCGGGCGGCAGCCTCGGGCGGCGCCTGCTGATTCATGTGCGCGACGTCATGCACACCGGCGACGCGCTGCCGGCGATCGATCGCGAAGCCTCGCTCAAAACCGCCCTGCTCGAAATGACGCAAAAGGGGCTCGGCATGACGGCCGTGGTCGACGCTGCCGGCAAAGTTGCGGGCGTCTTCACCGATGGCGATTTGCGCCGCGCACTGGAACACGCGCTCGATCTGCAGCAAGCCCGCGTGATCGACCTGATGACACCGAATCCCAAAACAATCCGCGCGGACGAACTCGCCGTGGCGGCGGTAGAGAAAATGCAAACCCTGAAAATCAACGGCCTGCTGGTGGTCGATGCCGACCACCAGCTGGTAGGCGCACTCAATATGCACGACCTCCTGAAAGCGGGCGTGGTGTGATGACCGTGGAAACCATGAATCCGGCCCTGATCGCCCGCGCCCAAAAAATCAGACTGATCGCATTCGATGTCGATGGCGTGATGACCGACGGCACCCTGTTTCTGGCCGACGACGGACAGGAATACAAGGGCTTCAATTCGCTCGACGGCCACGGCCTGAAAATGCTCAAGAGCAGCGGTGTCGAACTCGCCATCATTACCGGTCGCACGTCGCGGGTTGTGACGCAGCGCGCCAGCAACCTCGGCATCGAAATCATCCACCAGGGCGCGCACGACAAACTGGCGGTGTACGAAGCCTTGTGCCGCGAACTCGATATCGCCTGCGAAGCCACCGCCTACATGGGCGACGACGTGGTCGACCTGCCGGTGATGCGGCGTGCCGGTCTGGCCATCAGCGTGCCGGCCGCGCCCGAGCTGGTCAAGGCGCACAGTCATTACATCACCGCGCGCGAGGCCGGACACGGCGCCGTGCGCGAAGCCTGCGAATTCCTGATGCGGGCGCAGGGCACGCTCGATGCTGCGCTGGCGCCCTATCTGAAGTGATGCGCCGGACCCGCTTCTTCCCTGCCGGCGGCCCGGGCGTCTGATGAACGCTCGCGGGTCACTGTGGCTGCCGCTGGTCGTCCTGCTGCTGCTGGCTGCGCTGAGCTACTGGATCGAGCGCGCGGTACAAGCGCCGTCAGCCAACGGACAAGTGACGAAAACCAGCCCGGAAGGCATCATGGAAAATTTCGAAGCCTTGCGCACCGACATGACGGGCAAACCCCAATACCGGCTGTCGGCAACGCGCCTCAAACACTACACCGGCACCAAACGCACCGAGATGGAATCACCGCACTTTATCCAGTTGAGCACCGAGACGGGCGAGATCGACACCACGGCCAGGCAGGCTACCGTTTCAGCCGAAGGCGATGAAATCGACCTGCAGGGCGATGTCAGGGTCGTGCGCGCCGCCCGCCCGGGGCAATCGGCCATGACCCTGCGGACTGCGCGGCTGCTGGCCTATCCCGAAAGCGATCTGCTGCGCGCCCCGGGTCCGGTCGACATCCATGACGACACGCTGGACATGCGGGCGGGCGGCATGACGTATTACGCCAAACGCCGCTCCATCGAACTGAGCGGACGCGTCAAAGCCACTTACCTTTCCAGAAAGTCATAAGCACCATGCACATCTTGAAAATGGGAATTTACGCCGCGCTGTGCGCCGGCCTGCTTGTCTCCCCGGCGCATGCCGAGAAGGCGGACCGCGACAAGCCCGTCAACATCGAGGCCGATAGCGTCACCCTCGACGACGTCAAGAAAATCAGCGTTTACGCCGGCAATGTCATCCTCACGCAGGGCACCCTGATGCTGCGTGCCGACCGCATACAGGCCACGCAAAACGCCACCGGTCTCGACAAACTCAGTGCCGTCGGCCGCCCGGTGGCGTTCCGCCAGAAGCTGGACGACAGCGAAGACGTAATCGAAGGCGTGTCCGACCGTATCGAGTTCGACAGCGTCACCAACCAGATCGAACTGATCGGTCAGGCGCACTTGCAGCGCGGCAGCGACGAACTGCGCGGTGCGCGGATTTCCTACAATGCCAACACCGGGTTTTACAAGGTGGTGGGGCAACCCAACGCCACCGACCCCACCGGCCGCGTGCGTGCCACCATCCTGCCAAAACCGCGCGCAGCGCAGCCTGCCGCCCAACCATGAGCCAGATTTCCGCCCGCAACCTGAAAAAAACCTACGGCAAGCGAACCGTGGTACACGACGTCTCGTTCGACGTCGGCAGCGGCGAGGTCGTCGGCCTGCTGGGCCCCAACGGGGCGGGCAAGACCACCTGTTTCTATATGGTGATCGGGTTGGTGGGCGTGGATGGCGGCAACGTCCACCTGGATACGCACGACCTCACCCACATGGCGATCCACCAGCGCGCGCGCATGGGGCTGTCCTATTTGCCACAGGAACCGTCCATCTTCCGCAAACTGACGGTGGAAGAAAATGTCCGCGCCATTCTCGAACTCAAGTCTTACAGCAAAAGCGAACGCGAAGACCATCTCGACAATCTGCTGAATGACCTGCACATCGAACATTTGCGCGAAGCCACTGCCGTCAGCCTGTCGGGCGGGGAGCGTCGCCGGGTGGAAATCGCCCGCGCCCTGGCAATCAACCCGCGTTTCATCCTGCTCGACGAACCCTTTGCCGGCGTCGACCCCATCGCCGTGCTCGACATCCAGAAACTGGTGCATTTCCTGGTCGAACGCGAGATCGGCGTGCTGATCACCGACCACAATGTGCGCGAAACCCTGGGCATTTGCGATCGCGCTTACATCATCAACGAAGGCCGCGTGCTCATCTCGGGCACACCAGACCTCATCATTCAGGATGAGATTGCACGCAAAGTGTATCTGGGTGAAAACTTTCGCCTGTAGCCTTTATATATGTCGGACAATCGCTTCACGAACTTCTCAAGACGGCACGGTTTTTGCCGTAGACCCATGCTATGAAGCACAGCCTCCAGCTAAAACTTGGTCAGCACCTCACCCTGACGCCCCAACTGCAACAGTCCATCCGGCTGTTGCAGTTGTCGACGCTCGAGCTGAACCAGGAACTGGAGCAGATGCTGCAGGACAATCCGCTGCTGGAACGCGAGGAAGAGGACGACGTTGCAGCTGCCGCAGCCGAGCTCCCGGCGCACACGGCCGAAGCCGAGGCGCAAACCACCGACGCCCCCCCCGCTGACGCACCGGAGAGCGCCGACACCGAAACGGCGACCTCGCTGGACGACTCCGACTGGAACGATTACAGCGCGGCGGGGGGCGACGACGACGATACCGATTCGGCGCAAGGTTCGGTTTCGGGTGCCAGCCTGCGCGAGCACCTGCTGAATCAATTGATCGTCAGCCCGCTCACCCTGCGGGACCGCACCCTGGTCGCCGCGCTGATCGACGATCTCGACGAGGCGGGCCTCCTCACCCAGCCGCTGCCCGACATCGTCGCCGGCCTGCAAGCCGAAATCGAAGAGCTCGATCCGGAAGAAGTCGATACCGCCCTGAAGCACCTGCAGAACATGGACCCGACCGGGGTCGGCGCGCGCAATCTGGCCGAATGTCTGACCCTGCAATTGCGCGCCTTGCCGGCCGACACACCGATACGCGACATCGCCATCGAATTGACCTCGCATCATCTCAGTCTGCTGGCCGCGCGCGATGTCGGCAAGCTCAAGAAAATGCTCGGCATCGACGACCCGACCCTGCGTGCCGTACGCGCCCTGATTCTGTCGCTCAACCCGCGCCCGGGCGCCCGTTTCGCCGCAGACGAAACGCATTACGTCATCCCCGATGTCTACGTCCGCCGCGTCAAGGGCATGTGGATCGCCAGTCTCAACGCCGACGCCATGCCCAAGCTGCGCGTCAACCGCGTGTACGCCGACATCCTGTCGCGCCATCGCGAAAGCGGCGGCAGCCAGCAGCTGGCCAGCCAGTTGCAGGAAGCCCGCTGGCTGATCAAGAACGTGCAACAACGCTTCGACACCATCCTGCGGGTATCGCAGGCCATCGTGGACCGCCAGAAGAGCTTTCTCGAACACGGCGAAGTGGCCATGCGTCCCCTGGTGCTGCGTGAAATCGCCGACGTGGTGGAATTGCACGAGTCGACCATTTCGCGCGTCACCACGCAAAAATTCATGATGACGCCGCGCGGCCTCTACGAACTCAAGTACTTCTTCGGCAGCCATGTCTCCACCGACAGCGGCGGCGCCTGTTCGTCGACCGCCATCCGCGCCCTGATCAAGCAGCTGATCGCCGCCGAAAGCCCCAAAAGACCGCTTTCGGATGGCCAACTCGCGGACGAACTCGGCCGTCAGGGCATCGTTGTCGCACGCCGCACCGTGGCCAAATATCGCGAATCGCTGCAGATCCCGACCGCCAACATGCGGCGCGCACTCTGAGCATTCAAGACCTTATGGTCTATTCGGCTCAATTTTTTGCACTGCGCTTGAATGTGCCCCACTTTCGTCCCACAATGAAAACGAGCGGGACGAATCGCTCCTGCAATGGGTGTCGCGCATCCCATTTCAGTTTTCCCCAGCAGACCTAGGAGGCTTTATGAATTTGACGATTTCCGGCCATCATCTGGAAGTGACCCCTTCCATTCGCAGCTACGTTTCCGAGAAGCTCGACCGCGTTAAACGTCACTTCGACCATGTCATCAACATCAACGTCATCATGCAAGTCGAAAAGCTGGTGCACAAAGTTGAAGCCACCCTGCACGTTAAAGGCCACGACTTCCACGCGCATAGCGAGGATGGCAACATGTACGCCGCAATTGACCTTCTGGCCGACAAACTGGATCGCCAGATCGTCAAGCACAAGGAAAAAACCTCAGACGTCCACCAGGGTGACGGCGGCTTGAAACACCAGCCGACCGAAACCGCAGCCTGAATACGTGCCTGGGGCGGTTTCTCCCCCCAGGCGTATAATTTACCGGCTCCGGACACCCTCAACCGGTCTAGCCATCAGCATGAACCTCATCGCCCCCCTCATTACTGCAGACACAGCCTTGCTGGATGTCAGCTTTACCAGCAAGAAAAAGCTGTTCGAACACGCTGCCGATCTGTTTGCGCGGATTCACGGCCTCAAGTCCTCCGATATCTTCACCAGCCTGTTTGAACGTGAACGGCTGGGCTCGACCGCGCTGGGCTGCGGCATCGCCATACCGCACGGCCGCATCAAGGGCCTGAAAAATGCCTGCGGCGTGTTTTACCGCCTGCAAACCCCGCTCGAATTCGACGCACCCGACAACCAGCCGGTCTCGATCTGCTTCGTTCTGCTGGTGCCGCAAGACGCCAACGAGCAGCATCTGCAAATCCTCGGCGAACTGGCGCAGCTGTTCGGCGACGATGCCATGCGCACGAAGCTGCTGGCCATCGCCACCCCGGACGAGCTCATTGCGCTGGTCAGCGCATGGACAAGCTGAACGCGCCTTTCTGCGCATGAACGATCTCGTCCACGTTTCCGTCGAGAGCCTGTTCCGCGACATGGCGGAACAGCTAAACCTCAACTGGATTGCTGGCCACAACGGCGGACAACGCAGCCTGTCTTCGGAAACCATCCAGAAACCGACGCTGGCACTCATCGGTCACCTCAACTTTGTTCACCCCAACCGGGTGCAAGTGCTGGGCTGCGCCGAAATGGACTACCTGCGCGGCCTGACGCCCGCCGGCCTGCAATACGCGATCAACCACCTGTTTTCGACCGAGCTCGCCGCCATCATTGTGTCCAATGGCGAAGACGTGCCCGAGACCTTGCGCGAAAGCGCCGAGAAAACCCAGACCCCGCTGTTCACCTCGAATCTGGCAAGCCCGATTCTGATGTCTCATCTGGGGCATTACCTGACCCAGCGTCTGGCCGATGCCACCTCGATCCATGGCGTCTTCCTCGAAGTGCTGGGCACCGGCGTTTTGATCAAGGGCGATGCCGGCGTCGGCAAGAGCGAACTGGCGCTGGAACTGATTACCCGCGGCCACCGTCTGGTTGCCGATGACGTGGTCGACCTCAAACATGTTGCGCCGGAAATTCTCGAAGGCACCTGTCCATCGCTGATCCGCGACTTTCTCGAAGTGCGCGGGCTCGGCATCCTCAATATCCGCTTCTTGTTCGGCGAAACGGCGGTGAAGCTGCAGAAGAACCTCAAGCTCATCGTCGAACTGGTCCACCCCGAAGAAATCGGCGAGGTCGGCCTCAACCGCATCGACATGGTGGCGTCGACCGAAACCATACTCGGCGTCGCCATTCCCAAGGTGCGCGTCCCGGTTGCGGCAGGCCGCAACCTCGCGGTGCTGGTCGAGGTCGCAGTGCGCAACAACATTCTCAAAAGCCGCGGCATCAACCCGGTCGAGCAGTTCATCAAGCGCCAGCAGGCGGCGATCGACGAGGCAAGCTGAATGCAGATCGTTCTGGTTTCCGGCTTGTCTGGCTCGGGCAAAAGCATCGCCATCGCGGTGCTGGAAGACATCGGCTTTTACTGCGTCGACAATCTGCCGCTGGCGATGCTGCCGGCGCTGGTCGAGCAGCTGACTGCCGATGGCCATACCCGCATCGCCATCGCCATCGACGCGCGCAGCGGCGCGAGTTTCGCGCAACTGCCGCAGATTGCCGACACGCTGCGTGAGCAGGGTTCCGATCTGCGGATCGTTTTTCTCGAAGCCAAAACCCTGTCGCTGGTCAAACGCTTTTCCGAAACCCGGCGCCGCCACCCGCTGTCCAGCGACAGCGTTTCCCTGCAGGAAGCGATCCAGCTCGAACGCGAAATGCTGGCCGACATCGCGCCCCTGGGGAGCCGTATCGACACCAGCGACCTGTCCCCCTCGGCGCTGCGGCTATGGATCAAGGAACTGATCGGCCAGGACCGTTCGCGCATCACGCTGCTGTTCGAGTCTTTCGGGTTCAAGCACGGCATACCGCTCGACGCCGACATGGTGTTCGACGTGCGTTGCCTGCCCAATCCGCATTACGTTCCCGAATTGCGCCCGCTCACGGGCCGCGACCAGCCGATTCGGGATTACCTCGAGGCCAGCCCTGACGCCATGGCGCTGCTGGCCGACATCCGTGCTTTTGTCGAGAACTGGCTGCCCTGCTTTATCCGCGACCACCGCGCCTACCTCACGGTCGCCATCGGCTGTACCGGCGGCCAGCACCGCAGCGTGTACTTCGCCGAAACCCTGGCTGCCGCCTTCCGCGAACGCGAACAAGTGCTGGTGCGGCACCGCGAGTTGTCCTGATGCGGTTTATCCGGGAGCTGAATTGAGTGTGCTGCGCATCGGCGACATCGGCGTGTTGCTGGCGGGCAGCAGCCTCGTGGCGGGGTTGACGATGTGGGCCTGGGGCGGCGACCGCGGCGATGCGGCCATCATCCGTGCCGCTGGTCAGGTGGTTGAAACAGCCTCGCTCACGCACGCGCAAACCTTCACCGTCAACGGCCCGCTCGGCATCACCCGGGTTGAAATCCAGCCCGGCCGCGCCCGCATCGCACGCGATCCTTCGCCGCGACAGCTGTGCGTCAAGCAGGGCTGGCTCACGCAATCCGGCCAAGCGGCGCTGTGCCTGCCGAATCAGGTCAGCCTCGAAATCCGCGGCCGCGACCGCGCCTATGACACGCTCGGCTATTGAACTGCCGGTCAACGCCGACGACCGCCGGATTGCCCGCCTAGCCGCATGGGCCATTGGCCTGACGCTGGCCGAGGCTGCCATCCCCAGCCCGCTCCCGGGCGTCAAACCGGGGCTCGCCAACATCGTCATCCTGCTGGTGCTGCTGCAACACGGCTGGCGGGCAGCGGCCTGGGTGTCCGCCCTGCGCGTGCTGGCCGGCGGCCTGCTGTTCGGCAGCCTGTTTGCGCCGGGCTTCTGGCTGTCGGCCGCGGGCGCCTGTAGCAGCCTGCTGGTACTGGCGCTGGTGCGCTACCTGCCGCGCAGCCATTTCGGTCCGGTCAGCCTGTCGGTGCTGGCGGCGTTCGGTCACATCGGCGGCCAGCTCGCGCTGGCTGGATGGTGGCTGCTGCCGGGCGTTGCGCTGATCAAACTGCTGCCGGTTTTCGCCGCTGCCGCCCTGGTTTTCGGGGCAGTCAACGGCATTATCGTGGCACGCGTGCTTGCCGCCCCTGCATCAGACAGGCGACAATCCGGGCCATGCCTACTTCCCTGACTCCCCAATGAACGCTGTCACCCTCGCCCTGTCCGGTGCCTCCGGCATGGCCTATGGCCTGCGTTTGCTCGAATGCCTGCTGGCTGCCGACATCGACGTGAATCTGCTGGTTTCGCACGCCGCGCATCTGGTCACCAAACAGGAACTCGGCGTGGCATTGCCCGCTCGCGCCAGCGATCTCGAATACCAGTTGTCGGAAAGCCTCGACACCCGCGACGGCCAGCTGCGCGTGTATGGCCGCGAAGACTGGAATGCCCCGGTCGCCTCCGGCTCCAATCCGGCCGACGCGATGGTGATCTGTCCCTGTTCGATGGGCACGCTCGCCGCGATTGCGCATGGCACGTCGGACAACCTGATCGAGCGTGCGGCCGACGTCATGCTGAAGGAGCAGAAGAAGCTGATTCTGGTACCTCGCGAAGCGCCGTTTTCCACCCTGCATCTCGAAAACATGCTGAAGCTGTCACGCATGAATGCGGTGATCCTGCCGGCCAATCCCGGCTTCTATCACCGCCCGCAATCGGTCGAGGACATCATCGACTTCATCGTCGCGCGCATCCTCGACCAGCTCGGCGTCGAGCACGCGCTGATGGAACGCTGGGGTGAAACACGGTGATCGCCCATATTGAGTGCAGCACGCTGCCCTTGTTCCCGCTCAATACGCTGGTCTTCCCCGGCGGCCGTTTGCCGCTGCGCATCTTCGAGCAGCGCTATCTCGACATGGTCAAACAGGCCATCGCCGACAACACGCCATTCGGCATCTGCGCCATCCGCGAAGGCAACGAAGTTGGCGCGCCTGCGACGCCTTACGACATCGGCACCCAGGTACGCATCACCGACTGGGACATGCCGCAAACCGGCATCCTGCATATCGACACCCAGGCGCAGGAGCGCTTCGTCGTCCGCAGCATCCAGGCCCAAGCCAACGGCCTGCTCATCGGCACCGTGGAGCCGGTCAGCGTCGAAACCATTGCCCCCATCCCTGGCGACCTGCTGCTCGCGGCCGAAATCCTGCGCCACATCGTCAAGGAATACGGCGATGCGCATTTCCCGACGCCGCACCATTTCGACGACGCGGTATGGGTGGGCTACCGCCTGTCCGAAGTGTTGCCGCTCAAACTCAGCACCAAGCAGAACCTGCTGGAAATGAACGACAGCGTGGAGCGCCTGCGCATCCTCAGCGAAATCCTCAAGAAACAGATCAACTGATGGCGCGTTTCTACCCGGAACTCGAAGCCCGGCACTGCGACTTCATCGCAGCGCAGAAAATGTTCTTCACCGCCAGCGGCACCGCCAGCAGCCGCCTCAACCTCTCGCCCAAAGGCATGGACAGCCTGCGCGTACTGTCGCCCAGCCGCGTTGCTTACCTTGACCTAACCGGCAGCGGCAACGAAACCGCCGCCCATCTCAAACACGATGGCCGCATGACGCTGATGTGGTGCAGCTTCGACGCCGACCCGCTCATCCTGCGGCTCTATGGACGCGGCCGCGCCGTGCGCCGGCAGGATGCCACATGGGGCGAACTGCGCGCGCACTTCCCCGCGCTGCCTGGCGAACGCCAGCTCATCGTGCTCGACATCGAATCGGTGCAAACCTCGTGCGGCTACGCCGTGCCGCGTTACACCTATGCGGGCGAACGCGACACGCTGGCGCGCTGGGCCGAAAAAAAGGGCACCATCGGCCTGCTGGAGTACTGGCGCGAAAAAAACCAGCTCAGCATCGACGGCCTGACAACCGGTTTACTGGAGAACACCTGATGAAACGCATCCTGATCCCACTGGCTTTGTTCTTGAGCGCTTGCGACGCCAGTCCGCCGCCACAACCGCAAACCGAGCGCCAACCCAATCCGGTATTCGAAACCCAGATTCAGGCAGTGAAAAAAGCCGAAGCGGTCGAGGGGCAAGTGATGGATGCGGCCGAAGCGCAGCGCAAACAGATGGAAGAAGCGGCGCAGTAATAAGCGCTGCGAAGAGTTCAAACGCGTTGTCCGGCTGCCGCTGAAGCCAGGGAAACACGCCGAGTGATCGCTTACCGATCCGCAATCAATTGCTGCACCACGGCGCCTGCCAGCATCAACCCGAACAGCGGCGGCATGTAGCTGATGGTGCCGTTGACGGCGCGTGCACGGCCGCGGCCTTCCACCGGCTGCGGCGGCAGCGGCGCGCGTCCGGGCTCGTCGGAAAACACGGTCAGCACGCCTTTCGGAATCCCGCGCTTGCGCAGCCGTTTGCGCATCACCGATGCCAGCGGGCACATCTCGGTTTTCGAAATATCGGCGATCTGGATGCGGCGCGGATCGAGCTTGTTGCCCGCGCCCATGCTGGAGGCCACCCGCAGCCCGCGTTCGAAGCTGCTGGCCACCAGCGCAACCTTGCAATTGAGCGAGTCGATGCAATCGATCACGTAGTCGACGTCGGCCGGCACGATGTCGGCCACGGTTTCGGGCACCAGAAATTCACGAATCACGGTCAGTTCGCACGCCGGATTGATGTCGCGAATGCGCGCCGCCATCAGCTCGGCTTTCGCCTGCCCCACGGTAGACAGCAGCGCGGGCAACTGGCGGTTGATGTTCGAGGTAGCGACCACGTCGTGATCGATGATCGTCAGCCGCCCCACCCCCGCACGCGCCAGCGCCTCGGCGCAATAGGAGCCGACACCGCCCAGCCCGGCCACCAGTACGTGCGCCTGGGCAAGCCGCGTCTGCTCGCTGGGTTCGAGCAGAATCCGGGTACGTTCAAATTGGGGCGGCTGGGGAGCATCCATCGGCTAAAATTCTCTTATGGTGAAATGGCTGGTCACACTGCTTCTGGCATTACTGATCCTGGGCCTGCTCACGCCATGGCTCAATCGCCTCGGCCTGGGCCGTCTGCCCGGCGACCTGCAGATCAAACGCAAGCGCGGCGTATTTTACTTCCCCTTCACCAGCGTCATTCTCACGTCGCTGTTTCTTTCCTTGCTCACTTACCTGTTGGGCCGATGAACAAAGCTTTCGTAAAAGAATCCGACGCAGCCGACGACGACGTGGACGACCTCGCCGCGCCCGCCCTGCCTGTCGGTACCAAGAATTACATGACGCCCGCGGGCTATGCGCAGCTCGATGCCGAATTCAACCAGTTGTGGAAAGTCGAACGCCCCAAGCTGGTGGAAACCATCCACTGGGCCGCGAGCAATGGCGACCGCTCGGAAAACGGCGATTACATCTACGGCAAAAAACGCCTGCGCGAAATCGACCGCCGCATCCGCTTCCTGTCCAAACGGCTTGAGCACGCAGAGGTCGTCGACCCCGCCACCCGCGAAGACACCGACCAGGTATTTTTCGGCGCCACCGTCACCGTCGCCGACCGGGACGGCAAAGAATCCACCTACGCCATCGTCGGCGTCGACGAAGCCGACGCCGGACGCGGCCACATCGCCTGGATTTCGCCGATGGCGCGCGCGCTGCTGAAAGCGCGCGAAGGCGATACCGTCAGCGTGCAAACGCCGGACGGACGGCGCGAGGTGGAAATCATCGAGGTCCGCTACGTCGCGCTGGATTAGGCTGGGACCAGCTCAGGCAATGGCACGTAATCCATGCATTGATTTCGGCGCGGCTTCGCCGCACAAAGCCCCCTGAATCCTGGCCCCTGAATCCTGATCCCTGCTCCTCAGTTCAGCACACTCGCCAGCAGCCGCCGATAACGGCTCACCAGTTCGCCGCCGCCCAGCAGATCGAACACGGTCAGCAACGTCGTGCGGCCGACGTCGTCCTGAAAGCCGCGGTCGCGGCGCACGATTTCGAGCAGCTGCTCCATGCCATCCTCGTAACGCTGCCCGGCAATCGCCAGCTTGGCGAGCGCGAGGCGGGCTTCGAGGTCGTTGGCGTCAGCGGCGATGCGCGCCTGCAGCGCCATTTCGTCGGCGCCCGCCGCGCCCAGAAACTGCAGCCGCGCCTTGAGATGCGGCACGCGTGGGTCGGCATCGTCCGCCACGTTGCCGATCAGGCGTTGCGCTTCTTCGGCTTCGCGCAGATCCAGCATGATTTCCGCAGCGTCGAGGCGGATGCCGACATCATCAGGGCTCAGTCTGGACGCGTCGGCCAGCAGTTGCAGCGCCGCGCCCGGATCGCCCGCCGCGCGTGCCACGGCGGCTTGCGCGCGCAACTCGTCCGCCGGGCCGGGAATCAGCCGGTCGAGAAATGCGCGCACCTCGGCCTCAGGCAGCGCGCCGGAAAACTCATCGACCATTTCACCGTTGACGAAGGCCTTGACGGCCGGGATGCCGCGCACGCCGTATTGTTGCGACAGCGCCTGGTTGTCGTCGGCATTGACCTTGGCGAGACGAAATTTGCCGCCATATTCGGCGGCCAGTTTTTCCAGAATGGGTTTGAGCGATTTGCACGGCCCGCACCACGGCGCCCAGAAATCGACCACGACCGGGCGCGTACGGGATTCGTCGAGAACGGCCACCTGAAAATCAGGCAGGTTGATGTCGAGATCAAAATCAGCCATGCGGGTTCCCCCTTAAATCTGGCGCGCCAGTTCCGCCGCCACGCCGGTGTAGCTGGCTGGCGTCATCGCCTTGAGGCGCGTTTTCTCGGCGGACGGAATCGCCAGCCCGTCGATGAACAGATGCAGCGCTGCCTGCGTGATGCCGCCCTTGCCGCGCGTCAGCTCTTTCAGCTGCTCGTAAGGATTGGCGATGCCGTAACGGCGCATCACGGTCTGCACCGGTTCCGCCAGCACGTCCCAGCTCGCATCGAGGTCGGCGGCGAGCGCAGCCGGATTGGCTTCGAGCTTGCCCAGACCGCGCAGGCAGGACTCGTAGGCCAGCAGGCTGTAGCCGAAACCGACGCCCATGTTGCGCAACACAGTGGAATCGGTGAGATCGCGCTGCCAGCGCGAGATCGGCAGCTTTTCGGCCAGGTGGCGCAGCATCGCATTGGCCAGCCCGAGATTGCCTTCGCTGTTTTCGAAGTCGATCGGATTGACCTTGTGCGGCATGGTGCTGGAGCCGACCTCGCCGGCTTTCACCTTCTGCTTGAAGTAGCCGACCGAGATATAGCCCCAGACATCGCGGTTGAGATCGATGAGGATGGTATTGGCGCGCGCGATGCCATCGAACAGTTCGGCCATGGCGTCGTGCGGCTCGATCTGGATGGTGTAGGGGTTGAAACCGAGGCCCAGATCGCGTACGAATCCCTGTGCGAAGCCTTCCCAGTCGAAGTCCGGATAGGCTGCCAGATGCGCGTTGTAGTTGCCGACCGCGCCATTGATCTTGCCCAGCAGCTCGATCGAGCTCAAGGCATCCCAGGCGCGGCGCAGGCGGTACACCACGTTGGCGATTTCCTTGCCGACGGTGGTCGGCGAGGCGGGCTGGCCGTGGGTGCGCGACAGCATCGGCAAGTCGGCGAATGCGTGCGCCAGCTCGGTCAGGCGCACGATCAGCTTTTCCAGCGCCGGCAGCAGCACGCCATCGCGCGCGCCTTTCAGCATCAGGCCGTGCGACAGGTTGTTGATGTCTTCCGAGGTACAGGCGAAGTGAATGAATTCCGACACCGCGGCGATTTCGGCGTTGCCCTGGGTCTTTTCCTTGAGGAAATACTCGACCGCCTTGACATCGTGATTGGTCGTCGCCTCGATGGCCTTCACGCGCTCCGCATCCGCCACCGAAAAGGTGTCGGCGATGCCGTCCAGCAGGCCGATGGCGGCTGCCGAAAACGCCGGCACTTCGGCGATGGAAGCTTCCGCCGCCAGCGCCTTCAACCATTCGATCTCGACGATGACACGGTATTTGATCAGCGCGTATTCGCTGAAAAAATCGCGCAGGCTGGCGGTCTTGCTGCCGTAGCGGCCGTCGAGCGGCGACAGGGCGGTGAGTGCGGTGAGTTCCATCGAGTTGTCCGGTATTAGGTTATTAAGGTTCAGAATTAAAATGTCCTCCCGAAAAAATTCGAGAGAGCGTCACGGCTTTAACGTGGAATATCAGCCAATTCCACCGGCGCGTCCACCGCTCCACGCCGCGCTGAGATATCGCGCTCGGCGGTCTCGATCATGCCTTTGAGCAACTGCGTATTCTTGCTCATGGTGTCCAGCGCCTGGCTGCGGAAGGTGTCCATCGCATCCATCGCGCGACTGGTATTGTCGAACGCGGTTTTCAGTTGCTCGACTGCGATGACGGGGTCGGATGAAAACGCGCCGGTGGTTTCCACATGCTTGCCGATCATCACCGAGGTTTGCTCGATCAGATCGCCGATGGCGGCTGAACCCGCGTTGAGCATTTCCATGACCTTGGTTTGTGCACCGACAGCGCGCGCGACGGCCTGAGCGGTGGCGAGTGCGCTCATGCCGGTGGTTGCCATGCGGTCGCAACCGTTGACCAGCTCGCGACCGGTTTTTTTCAGGATGCCGATCTGGCGATAGGCGTTGATATTCACCAGTTGTTGCGCCAGCAAATCGGAATGCACCTGCCGCACATAGAACAGCACTTCCTGCTCCACTGCTTCCGCTTTTAGCAAGTTGGTTTGCTTTAAGCTGGCGACTTCACTGACCAGACGCCCGTCGAGTTTCTCGGCAAAGAATGCCGCTTCGCGAATGCGGTTCATGCCTTCCCACAATTGGCCTTCCATGTCGGCCAACGCGGTGATGTCACGCTTGATTTCTTCCTGCGCGGTGCGCAGTTCGCGCATCAGTTTGGCGATTTCGCCACCTGCCGAATCAAACTTGCGGAAGTAGGCTTGCAGTTTGTTGCCGTAGGGGATCAGGCCGAATAACTTGTGTGGCGACAGCAAGTCGCCCGCGCGTGACGGATTGAGGTCAGCGAATATCGTGCGCAGCTCGTTGATGGTTTTGAACGCAAGGCTGTCGGAAAAGCCAACGAAATTCTTGTCCATGAAACGCCCGGTGAGCGCGCTCGAACTGGCAATCGACTGCCGCCCCAACGCGTTCGCTGCATCCAGCTTGACACGGAACTCTTCGCTGCCGAGATCCGCAGCGAGCAGGCCCTGCACATAGGTTTCAACCTGCATTGCGAGCGCGTCGGCACGCTCGGGTTTGAGTGCGACGATCAGGTTGGCGTCAGCCGTTGCAACCGGAGTCAGCACCTCGGGTGGCGTCAGGACGATGGGCGTGTTTTGCGTTTCCATGTTCAGCCCTCCTGCGTGAGCGTGGATTGGGCAGGCGGGTTGGGGGGGGCAAATAACGATGCGCCGATCCGCCCCGACAAGCCTTCGGTAATGCCGACTTCGTTCAGCAGCGAATCGATCAAGGGCTGCTGGGCGCGATAGGCCAGCGCTGCCGACACGGCCTGCTCAGCGAGATTGCCGTTTGTCGTGGATTCGGCCGCATGGCCACCGCCGCCGGTGCGATTCAGCCCATCGACCTGAATGATTTTGATGCCCTCGATGCGTTCCATCGGCTTGACCGACGCGGCAATGATGGCGGGCAGCGCACGAATGAGCTCGATCTTGACGTTCATCGCGATCTGCTCGGGTGAGAGCACGTTGACCGCATCATTGAGCTTGCGCTTGCCCTCGGCTTCGACTTCGTAGTTGGTCGCGTTGGCTTCGGCCAGGGTGCGGATAGCATGGGCCTGGTCTTCTGCCGCCTGCCGCTCGGCCTCGGCGGCGACGGTCATTTCGATTGCCCGGCGTTGCGCATCTTCCTCGGCTTTAACCATCGACACCTGTTTTTCGCGCTCAGCGCGCGCGACTTCTTCCGCGGTCACCACGCTTTGTGCGGCTTTGACCGCTTCGGCGCGGGCCAGGTTGGCCTGCGCCTCGGCAACCGATTGCTGCTCGGACTTTTGCGCGATGGCAATCGCGCGTTCCTGCTCGGCTATCTCGATCGAACGCTGCTGTTCAATCGCCGCCACTTTCAGTCCACGCTCAGCCTCGATCTGCTTTTGCTTGACGCTGCGATCACGCTCAACCTCGGCTTCCTTGACCTGCCGTTCCGCTGTGATGCGCGCCTGCTCTGACTCCTGCTTTTTGACCGCTTCGTATCCCGCCACCTGCGCGCTTTGCTCGGCCTGCTTGTTGGCGACTTCCTGTTCTTGTGCCAGCACTGCCAGCGTTTGCTGTTGTGCGATCCGCAGTTGCTCCTGCTTGGTGGTGAGGTTTTTCTCGGCGATCTCGACTGCGGTGTCCTGCTCGATGGCGTTGCGCTGCTTGGTGCGCAATTGCGTTTCCTCGGTCAGCTTGGTCAAGCCTTCGGCGTCGAACGCATTATTAGGGTCGAAGAATTGCATCGCGGTCTGGTCGATGCGTGTGAGTGATACCGACTCGAGTTCGAGGCCATTTTTGGTCAGGTCTTCCTGCACGGTGTTCTGCACCGCCTGGATAAAGTCCTGCCGCTTGTCGAGCAGCTCCTGCATGGTCATCGACACGGCGGCGGCACGCAGCGCGTCAACAAATTTGTCTTCGACCAACTCTTTCAAGGCACTCGGATCCATCGTCCGCTGTCCCAGCGTTTGCGCCGCCTGTGCGATGCCTTCGAGCATCGGTCGCACCCTCACGAAAAACGCGGCGACCGCATCGACCCGCATCCGGTCTTTGGTAAACAGGCTGTCCTTGCCGCTGCGCGAGACTTCGAGCTTGAGCGTGTTCATGTTGACCGGAATCACCTGATGAAAGCCCGGCAATACAATCGCGCCGCCATCCATCACCACCTTTTGCCCGCCCAGACCCGTGCGCACAAACGAAAGCTCTTTCGATGCCCGCTGATACAAGCGGACGATAATGATGCCGATAACCAGCAGTGCCAGCAAAACGACCGCGCCCATGACCAGCACGGGATACAAATTTTCCAGCATGGTGTGACTCCCTCGGTTTGTTATTCAGTACGGCAAATCCTTACTCGGCGATGGGGTTGGCGACGGCTTGATAACGCCCCGTGCTCAATTCGCGCAATAGCAACACGCGCTCCCCTGCACGCAGCGTAATCGACTTCGCGTCCGGCTCCACCATTACATAATGCGTCTGCCCGTATTCGTCCTGGAATCGCGCTTCTGCGGCTTTCCCGGGTTTCGCTTCACCCGATACTAGCGTCGCCGTGCGTCCCACAAAGCTGGCGTCGGAGATCGCGGCCGACTCGTCGCGCGGCATGATGCGCACTAAAGCAGAACCGACTGCACGCGTGGCGGGCAACGCGCCGAGCAAGGCCAGCGGTGCAGCCGCCAGTGCGGGTAGCTCCTTGCCAATAACCGCCGCCACCACGCCTTGCAGCCCCAATCCCAGCAACGCAAACAGCGTAAGAAGCAAAACCACGATGACCAGAAACGGCAACCTGCCCACATGCAGCCAAGCCAACCCCCCCGCTTCCGGCGCGTCGCCGACCAGACCTTCCATCATGGATGACAGCGAGCCGCCGACCAGCACGGCCAGTAACTCAAGTACGCCTATCCCCGCGACAACCACCAGCGCTGCCGAAAACAGCCAACTACCGTCACTTAGCAGAAAATCCATTGGGCCTTCGTACCTCGTCAGTCATACGATTGAACTATGCGCCGGCGCACTCTGCATTAAACAGGCGTCTGTCGCGTTAATTTAAACGGTGCGCCTGTCCCGTACGGCCTGCGCCAGCGTACCGCTGTCCACGTATTCGAGTTCACCGCCGACCGGTACGCCGCGCGCCAGCCGGCTGACCTTGATGCCGCGCGCTTTCAGCAGTTCGCCAATGGTGTGCGCGGTGGCCTCGCCTTCGGGCGTGAAGTTGGTGGCGAGCAGCACTTCCTCGACCACGCCGTCGAGCGCGCGGGCGATCAGGCGGTCGAGATGGATCTCGCGCGGGCCGATGCCGTCGAGCGGGCTCAGGCGTCCCATCAGCACGAAGTAGAGCCCGCTGTAGCTTTGGGTCGCTTCCATCATGTTGAAGTCGGCCGGCATTTCGACCACGGCCAGTTGCCGCTTGTCCCGACGCGGGCTGGCGCAGACCTCGCACACCTCGGCCTCGGAAAAATTGTTGCACAGGCGGCAATGGTGCAGATGCGTCAGCGCATGGTTGAGTGCGCCTGCCAGCGCCTCGGCGCCGCGGCGGTCGCGTTGCAGCAGGTGGTAGGCCATGCGCGCGGCAGACTTGGGGCCGACGCCGGGCAGCACGCGCAGCGCACCGATCAGGTTTTCCAGCGCGGCCGGTTGCATCGCGGTTGCGCCTTAGAAAGGCAATTTCATCCCGGGCGGAATCGGCAGGCCGGCGGTGACGCTGCCCATTTTTTCCTGCACGGTGGCTTCGACCTTGCGCACCGCGTCGTTGACGGCGGCAGCGACCAGATCTTCCAGCATTTCCTTGTCGTCGCCCATCAAACTGGGGTCGATGGTGACGCGGCGAACGTCGTATTTGCAGGTCATCGTGACCTTGACCATGCCGGCGCCGCTTTGACCCTCGATTTCGATTTCTGCCAGCTTGGCCTGCATTTTGGCCATGTTTTCCTGCACCTGCTGGACCTGCTTCATCATGTTGCCAATGCCGCCCTTCATCATGTGGATTCTCCTAGGGGTTGTATGGTTGTGGCGTCGATCTGGCCGCCAAACTGCTCGACCAGTTCACGCACGAATGGATCGGATTCGATCGACGCCACGGCCTCGGCCTGGCGTTCATCCTTGATACGGGTACGCACCTGCTGCGGCGTCTTTTCGACCGCCGCGCCCAGTTCGACGGTGACTTTGAGACCTGCGCCATATTTGTCGCGCAGCGCGGCAATCAGCTTGTCCTGATAGGTGCGGTCGAGCAGGTGCTTGTCCGCTTCGCCGACGCGCAGCGTCACCGCGTCGGCGGTCTGCGCCACCAACTCGCAATGGTCGGCCAGCATCTTGGCCATGCCGCCGAGGCGCAGCGAGGCGACCACGGCGAGCCAGTCCCAAGCGGCATGCGGCGTCGATTCGCTGGCAATCATTGCGGGTGCCGCGGGCGTTGCGGAAACAGGCTCAATGTACGGCGTGGTTGCGGCAAGCGCGACAGGTACAACCGGCGCTACGGCCGCTGCGAGCACAACGGCCGGCGTAGCCTCGGGTTTGGCCGCGGCACGCGGGGCGGGTTCGGTCTGCGGCATGGGCGCGGCCCGCGCGGGCGCCGGTGGAACCCGCGGCGCGCGCGGGTCCGAACCGGGCGCGAACGCCAGCATGCGCAGCAGCGTCATGCAAAACCCCGACAGTTCATCCGGCGCATACGGCAAATCCCGCCGGCCGTTAAGCGCGATCTGGTAATACAGCTGCACGGTTTCGGCATCGAGACGGCTTGCAGCCGCCTGCATCCGCTCATCGCCGGCGCTCACATCTGCCGCACCGTGCCCTGCCAGATTGGGCGCATGCAGCATCACGGCCAGCTGCGTCAGCAGACTGCCCATGTCCTGCAGCGCCGCATCGAACGCCATGCCGCCCTCGGCGAGCTGTTGCGCCTGTTGCATCAGGCCGTCGGCGTCGTTCGCCGCCAGTGCATCGAGCAGATCGAACAGGTAATCGCGGCGCACCGTGCCGAGCATCGCCTCGACGCCCGCCGCTTCAATGGCGCCGCCGCCGTAAGCAATCGCCTGATCGGTGAGCGAAAGCGCGTCGCGCATCGACCCTGCCGCGGCGCGCGCCAGCAGAGTCAGTGCCGCGACTTCAGCATGGATGTTTTCATCGGCCAGCACCTCGGCCAGATGCTGCGCCACCAGCGCGGGCGGCATCGGCTTGAGGTTGAATTGCAGACAGCGCGACAGCACCGTCACCGGAATTTTTTGCGGGTCGGTGGTGGCGAGGATGAATTTGACGTGTGCGGGCGGCTCTTCCAGCGTCTTCAACATCGAGTTGAACGCCGGCTTCGACAGCATGTGCACTTCGTCAATGATGTAGACCTTGAAGCGCCCCACCGTCGGCGTGTATTGCGCGTTGTCGAGCACCTCGCGCATGTTGTCGACACCGGTGTTCGACGCCGCGTCGAGCTCCAGCAGGTCGACGAAACGCCCGGCATCGATCTGTGTGCACGCCGAGCACACACCGCACGGCGTGGCGGTGACGCCGGTTTCGCAGTTGAGACACTTGGCCAGAATCCGCGCCAGCGTGGTCTTGCCCACCCCGCGCGTGCCGGTCAGCAGATAAGCGTGATGCAGCCGTCCCTGCGTCAGCGCGTTGGACAGCGCGCGCACCACATGCTCCTGCCCCTTGAGATCGGCAAACGCGCGCGGCCGCCACTTGCGCGCCAGCGCCAGTGCGGGAGAAGCCGATTCGCCGAAGAGATCAGTCATGGGTTATGTAAGAAGGCGGGAACCATTCCAGGCGGCATTCGGGTGAAGACAAGGCGGAGCACCGCATGCAGCACCGTGAGTACGGCAAGGCGCGACAACGCGCCGTGTTTAATTAAACCCACTCGCCCGAATGCCGCCTGGAATGGCGAGCCTGACCCCGGCACTGGCATCACTCGCTGGGGCTGCTTCCTTCCGGACCTGACCCGATTCACGAACTAGCCATGCGGGGAGACCCGCCGCGGGCATTTTAACGCAGATGCGCGGCGCGCCCTATAGAAAAACCGGGGCAATCGCGCTGAATCGTCGCTTTATTCCTCGTCTGCCGGCAGCGTCAAGCGCCGCTTTTTCACGGCATCCGCCAGCAGCCGCAACAACGGCACCGTATCGTCCCAGCCGATGCAGGCATCGGTGATCGATTGAGCGTAGGCCAACGGCTGGCCGGGGACGAGGTCCTGGCGTCCGGCATTCAGATGGCTTTCGATCATCATGCCGATGATGCGGGTGTCGCCGCCCGCCACTTGCGCGGCGACATCGGCGCCGACATCGATCTGGCGCTGGTACTGCTTGCTGGAATTGGCGTGCGAGAAATCGATCATCAACTGTTGACGCAGCCCCGCTGCCGCCAGCTCGCCGCAGGCCTGGTTGACGCTCGCCGCGTCGTAGTTGGGCGCCTTGCCGCCGCGCAGGATCACGTGGGTGTCCTCGTTGCCGGAGGTGCTGAACACGCCGACGTGTCCCGATTTGGTAATCGAGATGAAGTGATGGCGCGCCGCTGCCGCCTTGATTGCGTCGACCGCGATCCGGAGGCTGCCGTCGGTGCCATTCTTGAAGCCGACCGGGCACGACAGCCCCGACGCCAGCTGGCGGTGCGACTGCGATTCGGTGGTGCGCGCGCCGATCGCGCCCCAGCTCACCAGGTCGGCGATGTATTGCGGTGAAATCAGGTCGAGAAACTCGGTGGCGCAGGGCAGGCCGATTTCGTTGATTTCGAGCAGGAGTTTGCGCGCCAGCCGCAGGCCTTCGTTGATGTCGAAGCTTTCGTCGAGGTGCGGATCGTTGATGAGGCCCTTCCAGCCCACGGTGGTGCGCGGCTTTTCGAAATACACGCGCATGACGATGACGATTTCGTGCGTCAGTTCGTCGGCCAGCGGCTTCAGCTTTTTCGCATAATCGATCGCGGCGGCCGGGTCGTGGATCGAGCACGGCCCGACGACGATGAACAGGCGATCGTCGGCACCGCGCAGCACGTCGTGAATGGCGCTGCGTGCATGCGCGACGTGCGCGTGCACCGCTTCGCTGCCGCGCAGCTCGCGCATGATCTGCATCGGGGCCAGCAGTTCGCCGCTTTGTTCGATGCGGGTGTCGTCGGTGCGGGTGGTCGTCATCATGAAGCTCCTGGGGTTTGCGGCGGCTGAAACAAAAAACCGCCAGTGGACTGGCGGTTTCGTTAAGTCTGCTGAACGTTTCAGCGCCTCCCGACCGCCTTGTGCGAGGGATAAAAGCAGCTAAAAAAGGTCAGCATGGCCGGGTTCATGCGCGCCAGTCTATCAAAACCCGCCGCCCTGCGACAACCGCTTTCCACCCGGCCCCATTCTGCCTCGCCGCATTCCCGCCCGCCCGCCCCTATAATCGGGAAAAATCAATGTAAGGCAGGGGGAAGGATGGACAACCAGATCGACAACCAGCGCGCCGGCCAGGAACAGCGGCGCGACAAGCGTTTTCAGGTTTCTCAGGCCGCCATCATCACGCAGCTCGGGCATACCGAAATCGCCTGCGAAATCCGCGACTTCTGCGTGGGCGGGCTGTTCCTCAAATTCACCAATCCCGAGGTGGCGATCGCAGCTCTGGCCCAGCGCGCCAATGCCGAGGTGGAAATCGTTTTCACCGCGGCCTCGAGCACCGCGACCAACACCTTTCAGGTCCCCGCCCAACTCAAGCGGCTGAGCCCGCTCGGCGTCGGCGTTTCGTTCATCCGCCAGCCGCACGAAGCCTTGCGCGCATTGCAAAAGCTGCGCATGGCCAGTCATCGCCAGAAACTGGCCGCCCTGCCCACTTCGGAGGCTTTCCCGCACTTGCGCCAGGCCAGCACCACGCTGTTGAACGAGACCCTGCTGCAGGCGCACGATCAGATGATGCAGGTACTTGGCGACAAGCTCAGTGCCGCCGCCGTGCAAGCATCGGGGATTACCGAACACAGCGCCTTGCTGAGCGCGATGCACGAGTTCGGCCAACAGGCCGCCGGGGTGCAGACCCGCTTTGTGCAGCAGGTAATGGATGCTCTGAGCCAGACCGGCGCTGTCCAGCCGCAGGTCAAATCGAGCAGCAACGAAGGCGGCCTGGCGCTGGTCGACGAACTGGACTTCGAAGACTGGCTCGCCACTTCGACCGAAGCCCACAAGCTGGAAGAGCAGTTTCACGAGCAGCTGGCCGATATCGAGCCGCGCATCGGCCAGCTATTCGGCTTTGCCTGCGACCACAGCACCAATCCGTTCGGCCCCAATGTCATCGGCCATGCTTTCCGCAGCGCGGTGCAGGATGTTCCGGTATCGGCGCGCGCGCGGCAGGTGGCCTATGCCACCTTGCGCGACGTGCTGTCCGACCAGCTGGCGCCGCTGTATGCCGAGTTGCTGGCGATGCTGCCGATTTCGCAGGCTGAAACCCAGTCGCCGCAAACCCACCCGGCTCCGCCCCCCACCGAAGCCGACAAGCCCGCGCCCACCGAGGCCGGCAGCCCGCCCTTCGCCCAGTCTGAAGGTGCGCCCGCCGCACCACCGCCCAAAGGCGCGCTCAGCCGCCTGACCAGTTCCCTGATGGATTTCTTCCAGGGCAATCAGGGCCAGGCTGCAGCGGCCGCGCCGACCGCGGCGAACGCTCCGGCACCCCAGGCCGGCCAGGGCGGCTATGCGCAACCCGCCGCAGCGGGCGGCCAGACGATGCCATCGAGCGTGCCCGGTGTGGCGCATTCGCCGGTGTTGCAGCGACTGGCGGCCGCCGGCGCCCTGCCGCCTGCGGTCACGCAGGAGATGCAGCGCTCGGTCGACATGTTCGGCGCGCTGTTCGATACCATGCATGCCGAAAAATCGGTCAGCGAAGGCATGCGGCCGTTTTTCCAGCAGCTCGAAACCAGCCTCATCAAGCTGGCGATGTCCGACCCGCAGTTCCTCAACTCACCCAGCCACCCGGCGCACAAGGTGCTGAATACGCTCGACCGCATCAGCATGGTGGCGGGCGACGACGGCAAGATCAGCGATGCGCGGCTGATGCGGCTGATGAGCCGCTGGACCGACCGCATCAACGCCGAAGCCGACAAGAACCCGGGCGTATTCGAAGAAGCACGCACCCAGCTCGAACGCGTGGTCAAGCCACTGCTGAGCGAGCGCGCCGCGCGCGTTTTCCGCTTGCAGGAAATGTGCGAAGGCCGCCAGAACGCCGAGATCGTCAAGCAGCGCATCCTGCGCGAACTGCTGGCGCAGCTCGACACTCACCCAGTGCCCAATGCGGTGATCGAACTGCTGAACGGCGGCTGGCGCAATGTGCTGTTCATCGAGGAAATGCGTCACGGCATCGACAGCGACGAAGCGCGCCAGGCCTGGCAGGTGCTGCGCCAGTTGTGCGGCTGGCTCGACCCGGACCTCGCCGAAGCGCCCTCGGCCAGCGACATCCAGGCCTTGCTGCAGCGCATCGACCAGGCGCTGACGCATGTGTGCGCCGACAAGTTCGCGCAAGACCGCATCGTCGACCAGCTCGCGACCGCCCTGTTCGAAACCGACAAGACGCAGCACCCGCGTACGGCGATCGGCGCCCGCCTGATCGACGCCGCCAGCGAGCCACTCACCGAAGAGCAGGACAACCTGGCCGAGCGCTTGCGCGTCGGCGACTGGCTGCAGTTCAAATCGCAGGACACGCCGCTCAACCTGATCTGGATCGGCGACCAGCCCCACGTGTACGTGTTCGCCAACTATCGCGGCATCAAGAAGCTCGACCTCAAGCGGGCGGAACTGCTGCAAACGCTGGAAGCCGGCGAGGCGCAATGGACCGAAGACCTCGAACTGCCGCTGATGGACCGCTCTTACAGCGCAATGATCCAGAAAATGCAGCGCGACCTGCTGTGGCAGGCTTCGCACGATTCTGCTACCGGCCTTGCCAACCGCAAGAGCTTTTTCCGCTCGATCCGCCGCGCCTGGCTGCGCAGTCAGGCCACGGAGGGCGGCTTTGCCGTCGGCGTCATCCAGTTCGACATCCTCAACCCGGCTGGCGAAGCCGCGGCAAGCGATATCCGCATTCCGATCCTGCGCGAACTGTCCCAGCTGCTGCCCACTTTGCTGCCCGCCAGCGCCGAGTTGGCGCGCGCCGGCGAATCCGGGCTCGCCTTCTGGATCGAGGCGACCGACAGCGACGCCGCACAGGCGCAGGCCGCAAACCTGCTGCGCACCCTGACCGCGCAGCCGCAGGAAATCAACGGCATCCGCTACCGCGTGCAGATGGCGGCCGGCCTGATGTGGACCAACGACTGTCTGAGTCCGGAAACCTATTTCGACAACGCCAACGCCGCCAGCGCGCGCGCCCGCGAATCCGGCCAGCCGGTGGTGCTGTACAGCAGCGAAATCAACGACAGCGGCGTGCTGGCGCTGGCGCAATGGGCGCACGAACTGACCGCCATCCTGGCCAATAACCAGCTCAGCCTCAACTGTCAGCCCGTGGTGGCCGCGGCCGACCCGGCGCGCACCCCGCTCTATTTCGAGGTGCTGCTGCACCCCACCGCGCACGACGAACGCGCCATCGCCACGCGCGACCTGATCGATGTCGCCGCGCGCCTCCAGCGCATCACCGAGATCGATCGCTGGGTGGTCAAAACCGTCCTGCACTGGATGCGCGACCATGCGGATCGCCTCGCCGTAATTGGCGGCCTGTCGATCAACCTATCCGGCCAGTCGATCACCAACCCGCTGTTCCTGAAGTTCCTGCTGGCCGAACTGGCGCGCGGCGACATTCCCGGCAACAAGCTCATTTTCGAAATCAGCGAAGCCGATGCCGTGGAAGGCCACGCCCAGACCCAGCTGTTCATGCGTCAGCTCCAGCGCTACGGTTGCCGCTTCACGCTCGACGACTTCGGCATCGGCAGCAGCTCGTACACCAGCCTGAAGAGCATGAAGCTCGACTATCTGAAAATCGACCGCGCCCTGGTTCGCGAAATCGGCACCAGCATGATCGACGAAGCCTTGGTGCGCTCGATCCTGGAAACTGGCAGCTTCCTCGGCATCAAGACCGTGGCCGGCTTCATCGAAGACCCCGAGCGCCTCGCCACCCTGGTCGAAATGGGGGTCGATTGCGTACAGGGCTATCTGATCGGCGAACCGCGCACGCTGGACAGTCTCGGATAAGCCGGCCCGCTTCTGCCTGCATGGCAAACCCGGAGCGGACCGGCACAGGCGCGTGATCCGGCGAGCCTCGTCCGGAGCGCCGGCACCACAAAGGCCCGCATGCCTGCGGGCCTTTTCTCGCCTGCGCGTAATCTGATACGTTCAGGTTTCGTCTTTTTCGATCCTCAACCCAGGAGATTTTCCGATGTACAACACCTTCAAACCCGAACAGGCGATGGGCCTGATGGACTTCGTTCGCGCAGCCAAATCCTGCGTCAAGGAAATTTCCCCGCAGACCCTGCTGGACAAACTCAGCGCCCGGGAAGACCTGCTGCTGATCGACGTGCGCGAGCACAGCGAGTACGAGGCCGGCCACATCAAGGGCGCCCATCTGGTTCCGCGCGGCATCATCGAGGCGGCCGCCGACCCCGCCTATCCGAAACACCTGCCCGAACTGGCCGCGGCGCGCGACCGTCAGATCGTCGTCTATTGCGCCACCAGCGGCCGCTCGGCCATGGCCGCCGCGGTGCTGCAGATGATGGGCTTCAAGAATGTGCTGAACATGGAAGGCGGCTACGCCCGCTGGGAAGCCGACGGCATGCCCCAGGTACACGAGGCTGCGTATTGATTTTGCCGCGGCCCGCTAGATGCGGGCCTGCCGGCGCCGGCTTTATCCGTACAGCTGCACCGCAAAGCCGTCCCGCTCCCACGTCTGAACCCGCTGCCAGCCCGCGCTTGCGGCGATGGCGCTGAATTCGTCACCGCGGAATTTCCAGGAATTCTCGGTATGCACGCTTTCGCCCAGCGCGAAATGGAAACGCTGCCCCGCGACACGGACGGTTTGCCCAGTCAGGCTGATCAAATGCATTTCGACGCGCCCGGCGACCGGATTGTAGAAGGCGTAGTGGCGGAACTGGCCGAGGTCGAAATCGGCTTCGAGTTCGCGGTTCAAGCGCGCCAGCAGGTTGAGGTTGAAGGCTGCGGTCACGCCTGCAACGTCGTTATAGGCGCGGTGAAGCTCGACCGGGTCTTTTTTGAGGTCGAAGCCGATCAGCAACTGGCCCGCCTCGCCCGCCAGCTTGCGAAAGCGCGCGAGCAGGGCGGCAGCCTCGGCCGGCGTGAAGTTGCCGATGCTGGAACCGGGGTAATAGACCAGCCGCCGACCGCCCATGAGGTAAGGCGTAGCGTCTTCCAGGCTGCGGATGAAATCCATGCCCAGCGCGCTGACCGCCACGCCGGAATATTCCAGCGCCAGCGCGCCGGCGGCAGCGGCGAGCGGTTCGCCTGCGATGTCCAACACCACCAGCTGGCTGGGGTGCACGGTGTCGAGCAGGGCGCGGACTTTGACGCAGTCGCCCGCGCCCGGCTCGATGATGCAATCGACCGCGCCGATGGCGGCAGCGATTTCGGACAGGTGCGCGTCCATGAGCGCACGCTCGGTACGGCAGAGGGCGTATTCGGGCTGTGCGCAGATGGCCTCGAACAGGCGGCAGCCGGCTTCGTCGTAAAAGTATTTGGGCGGGATGGACTTGGGCTGCGCGGCCAGTCCCGCCAGCACGTCGGCGCGCAGGTCGTCGTGCGCTGCAGGCAAGTCGACAAAGCGAAACGACATTCAGGCAACAACCGTGACGTTCGTTCCCGCATGCAGGCCGCCGATTTCCACCGCGCCGGCAAAGCCGTGCCGGTGAAACAGGTCGAGCACGGCCTGGCGCGCTTCGGGCGCGCAGCTCACCAGCAGGCCGCCGCTGGTTTGCGGGTCGGTGAGGACAGCCTGCTGCCAGTCGGCGAGCGGGCCGATACTGACTTCAGCGCCGTAGCTCGCCCAGTTGCGCTGGCTGGCGCCGGTGGTCAAGCCGGCTTGCGCCAGTTCGGCGACCCCCGGCAGCAGCGGCAGGCGCGCGAATTCGACGCGGGCAGCCAGCTTCGAGGCGCGGGTGATTTCCAGCAAATGTCCGGCCAGGCCAAAGCCCGTGATATCGGTCAGCGCGTGGACGCCGTCGAGGCCGGCAAGGTCGGCGCCGGCAGTGTTGAGCTGGGTGGTGGCGGCGATCATGGCGGCGTATTGATCGGCGCTGAGCGCTTCTTTTTTCAGTGCGGCGCTGTAAATCCCCACCCCGAGCGGCTTGCCGAGGATCAGCACGTCGCCCGCCTGGCCGCCCGCGTTGGTCTTGACGCGGCGCGGATCGACCACGCCGATGCCCACCAGGCCGTAGATCGGCTCCGGCGCGTCGATGGAATGCCCGCCCGCGATCGGAATGCCGGCCGCCTTGCACACCGCTTCGCCGCCGGCGAGGATCTGCCGGATGACGTCGTTGGGCAGCTTGCCGATCGGCATGCCGACGATGGCCAGCGCGAACAATGGCCGCCCACCCATGGCATAGACATCGGACAGGGCATTGGTGGCGGCGATGCGGCCGAATTCGTAGGGATCGTCCACGATCGGCATGAAGAAATCGGTGGTGGCGACAATGGCCTGCTCGTCGTTCAGCCGATACACGGCAGCGTCGTCGCCATGCTCGATGCCCACCAGCAAGTCCGGATAGGCCGCCGCCATGTGCGAGGTAAAAGGCGTGTCGGCGAGAATTTCGCGTAGCACGGACGGCGCGATTTTGCAGCCGCAGCCGCCGCCGTGGGAGAACTGGGTCAGGCGGATGGGGGCATTAAGGATGGGCTCGCTCATGTTCTGAATTCACCTGTGGTTTAAAGTGGAAGCCTAGATTGAGAGTACCTATATAGCATGAACCTTGATCGCCCCGTCAGCGGCTACACGCCGGAGCAGCTCATCGCCAGCCTGGCGCTGGTGCGCGATCAGCTGCGCACGCTGGCCGGCTACCTGCCTGCAGACGGCTGGCTGGGACCACGCGACCCGATCCTGAATCCGCCGCTGTGGGAAATCGGCCACATCATATGGTTTCAGGAGCGCTGGTGCCTGCGGGCGCGGGCGGACGACCGTTTCGCCGACAGCCTGCTGCCGGGTGCCGATGCACTTTACGATTCGTCCGCCGTGCCGCACGACACGCGCTGGGATCTGGCCTTGCTGCCGCCCGCCGAACTCGATGCCTACACCGAGCGGATAACAGCCGCCGTGACGGCCCGCTTGCTCAGCGAATTCACGCCCGCGCTGGCCTATCTGGCCGAGCTGTGCCTGTATCACGAGCTGATGCATATCGAAGCCTGGTGGATGGCGTTTCAGTACCTGGGCTATGCGCCGCCTGTTGCACTGAGGCTGCCGGGCGATCTGCCCCTGCTCGCCCAACGCCTGGCCTTAGTCGAGACCGAGGCGACACTGGGCAGCGGCCTCCACGCAGGCTTCATTTTCGACAACGAAAAATGGCGGCACAGCGTGCGCGTTCCCGCATTCGATATCGACGCCACGCCGGTGAGCGAAGCGGCCTTTGCCGCCTTCGTCGACGCCGGCGGCTATCAGCACCGCGCGGCGTGGTCCGAAGCGGGCTGGGCCTGGCGCTCGGCCAGCGGTGCGAGCCACCCGGCGTACTGGCGCAAGGCCGACGGCGGCTGGCAGGTGCGCCGCTTTGCACAATGGACGCCATTGCATGCAGGCGCGCCCATGCTGCATGTCAATGGTTTTGAAGCAGAGGCGTGCGCCGCCTGGCTGGGACGCCGCCTACCCAGCACCGCCGAATGGCAGCACGCGACCGGGGCGGTTGATTTTGTCTGGGGGGCGGGCTGGGAATGGACACGCGACACCTTCGCGCCCTACCCCGGATTTGAGCCCGACCCCTACCGCGACTATTCGCAGCCCTGGTTTCACAGCCATCGGGAATTGCGCGGCGGCGGGCCGGTGACCGATACGCGGCTCAAACGACCGGGGTTCCGCAATTTTTATTTGCCGGAGCGGCGCGATGTGTTCGCCGGATTCCGCACGGCAAGTCGTTAAGCCAGAAACAATTCCAGCAGGTCATTCAAAAAGCGTTGTCCCTGCAGGCTCGGTTTCAGCCGGGCCGCGTCGGGCAGCAACAAGCCCTGCGCACGCGCTTTCTCCAATGCGTCGGTGCAGACGATCAGCGGCAGCCCGGTGCGCGCCTCGAACAAGGCGGCAGGCACGCCCTCGTTCAGGCGCAGCGCATTCATCATGAACTCGAACGGCAGGTCGCCGCGGGTCAGCGTGCGGACGTCGGCGATGTGCGTGCCCTGCCCGACTGCGTCCATGTATTGCTGCGGATGCTTGGTACGCATCTGGCGCAGGATGCGGTCGTGAAAACTGAGCTTGGAATGCGCGCCCGCGCCGATGCCGAGGTAATCGCCGAACTGCCAGTAGTTGAGATTGTGGCGGCTGGCGTGATGCGGCCGCGCATAGGCCGAAGTTTCGTAGTGCTGCATCCCCGCCTCGCCCAAACGGGCTTCGATGGCCTGTTGCATGTCGGCGGCCACGTCGTCATCCGGCAGATTGGGCGGCGCAGTATGGCCAAACGGCGTGTTGGGTTCGAGCGTGAGGTGATAGGCCGACACATGCGGCGGCTGGAAGCCGAGCGCGATGTCGATGTCGGCCAGGGCCTCGGCCAGGGTTTGCCCCGGCAGCGCGTACATCAGGTCGAGGTTGAAGGTGTCGAAATGAGTGGCAGCCAGCTCGGCCGCACGGCGCGCCTCGCGGTCGTCGTGGATCCGCCCCAGCGCCTGCAGGTGACGCGGATTGAAACTCTGGATGCCGAGCGAGACGCGGGTCGCCCCCGCCGCGCGAAAGCCCGCAAATTTGGCCGCTTCCACCGTGCCCGGGTTGGCTTCCAGCGTGATCTCGGCACCGGGCATCAGCGGCGTCAGGGTGCGCACGCCGGTGAGAATGCGGTCGATCCCTTCCGCCGAAAACAGGCTCGGCGTGCCGCCGCCGAAAAACACCGTGTGGATCTTGCGCCCCCAGATGTCCGGCAAGGCCTGCTCCAGATCCAGCAGCAAGGCATCGATATAAGCGGCTTCGGGAAGCGTCTGCAGCGCATGCGAATTGAAGTCGCAATACGGGCATTTCTTTACGCACCACGGCAGGTGGATGTAGAGCGACAGCGGCGGCTGGGTTGTCAGGCCGCCGTTGAACAAACGGATGACGGACTCAGCCAATCCGCTTCAGCTGCCGCAGCTTATCCACCAGATCGCGCAGTGCCTGGCCGCGATGGCTGATGTCGTTCTTGGTGTCCTCGTCGAGTTCGGCGCCAGTCTTGCCGAACTGCGGGACGAGGAAATACGGGTCGTAGCCGAAACCGTTCGCGCCGCGCGGCGTGTCGATGATTTCGCCGTGCCAGCGGCCTTCCGCGATCACCGGCTCGGGGTCGTCGGGGTGACGCACGTAGACCATGACGCAGGTGTAGTGCGCGCGGCGATTGGCCTCGCCGGCCAGCGCGGCGATCAGCTTTTCGTTGTTGCGCTGGTCGGATTTGGGTTCGCCGGCATAGCGCGCGGAAAACACCCCGGGCGCGCCGCCCAGCGCCTCGATGCAGATGCCGGAATCGTCGGCCAGCGCAGGCAGGCCGCTGTGCGCGCTGGCATGGCGCGCCTTGGCCAGGCAGTTCTCGACGAAGGTGATGTGCGGCTCGGGGCAGTCGGGCACGTCGAATTCGGATTGCGGGACCGCCTGGATATCCAGCGGGGCGAGGATGCGGGCGATTTCGCGCAGTTTGCCGGCATTGCCGGAGGCGATGACGAGTTTGCTCATGCTTGCAGCGCCGCGAGCTGGGCGGCGGTGATTTCCGTGATGCCTGCGCTGGCCAGGTCGATCAGCTTGTCCATGTCGGCGCGAGAGAACGGCACGCCTTCGGCGGTGCCCTGCACTTCGACGATGCCACCCGTACCGGTGATCACCACGTTCATGTCGGTATCGCAGCCGGAGTCTTCCAGATAATCGAGATCCAGCACCGCCACGCCCTGATAGAGGCCGACCGAGACCGCGGCGATGCTGTCGTTCAGCGGCGTTTCCGCGAGCTTGCCGTCGCGCAGCAGGCCAGCGACGGCATCGGCAACCGCGACGTAGGCGCCGCAAATGCTGGCGCAGCGCGTGCCGCCATCGGCCTGCAACACGTCGCAATCGATGTGCAGCGTGCGTTCGCCGAGTTTCTTCAGATCGACCACGGCGCGCAGGCTGCGCCCGATCAGGCGCTGGATTTCCTGGGTCCGTCCGGACTGTTTGCCACGCGCAGCTTCACGGTCGCTGCGGGTGTGGGTGGAACGCGGCAGCATGCCGTATTCGGCGGTGACCCAGCCTTCGCCGCTGCCTTTCTTGTGCGGTGGAATCTTGTCGAGCACGCTGGCGGTGCACAGCACGCGGGTATCGCCCATGCTGACCAGCACCGAGCCTTCGGCATGCTTGGTGTAACCACGGGTAAACGTCAAGGCGCGCAGCGCGTCGGGCGCGCGGCCACTGGGGCGGGTGATGGCAGTCATGGCAGCAGACAGAAAAGAAAGCGCGAGTTTACCGCGCCGCCGGCCTCCCGCTTACGCGGTGTGCCGGCTCGGCCTATTTGACCGAGATTTTCTGGATCGCCTGCTGGATTTCGGCGATGGCGCGCTCGATTTCGTCGTCCGACACCGCAGCGGCGCCGGGAACCGGGCGATGCGCATTGATCTGGGTGGTGACGCCGCCATCGGGCAGCGCCAGCGTGGAGATGGAATCCTTGCTCGGCATGCGCGCCTCGCCCCAGGTCATGGCGATCAGGCTGAGGTTGTCGCCGTGCTCGCCGCCGCGAAACTCGGCATGGTCCATCAAATGGCGCACCGCGTCTTCCAGCGTATACGCATGCAGCAGCGCTGACAGTTCCTGGCCATTGATCATGCCCCAGATGCCGTCGGTGCACAGCAGCATGGTGTCGCCGTCGGTCAACGGGATCGGCGCATTGCATTCCACCTGCGGAATGGCGTAACCGCCGAGGCAGTTGGAGACTTTGTTGCGCTCCGGGTGGTTGCCCGCTTCCTCTTCGCTGATGATGCCGTCGCGCACCAGTTGCGCCACCGCGGTGTGGTCTTCGGTACGCGCGATCAGCGCGCCGTCACTGAACAGGTACAGGCGCGAATCGCCGACGTGCGCCCAGTAGGCCGTGCCGTCCTGCACCACCGAGGCCACCAGGGTGGTATGCGGGATCTCGAGCAGATCCTGCGCAACGGCGTAATCGTTGATCGCGCTGTGCGCCAGCGCGGTCGCGTCGGCGAGGAAAGCCAGCGGATCGGAAAGCCGCGGCTTGGCCATTTTCTGGAACAGGTCGGTCAGCGTCTGCACGGCGATCTGCGCAGCGATCTCGCCGTACAGGTGACCGCCCATGCCGTCCGCCACCACCATCAGCAGGGCATCCCGACTGTAGGAATAGGCCACGCGGTCCTGGTTGTTTTTGCGGCCACCCTGACGTGACGCCTGGTAAATGGTGAATTTCATCGCGTTCGCTTTAGAACAGACCTGCTTTAAAACAGATCCTTGGTCAGTGAGTGCTTGATGCTGCTTAACAAGGAGGGACGCGGCAACGCCATCGAGGTTCGATCCATCAGCACTTTTTGCAAGCTAAACACACTTTGCGGGCGTTCCATATAGTTGAGCTTGAGACAGTTGTCGATGGTTTCGAGCAATTGCGCGGAATAGGTCCCTCGCCAGTTCACCGTGGCCGGCACCATTTTGTCGTTGAGCAGGCGCGCGTCGGCCGCCTGCGGCGGGTAACCCGCAAGGCAGGCGTACAGGCTGGCACCCACGCTGTAGATGTCGCTCCAGGGGCCGAGACGCTCGCGGTTGTGGTATTGCTCGGGCGCGGCAAAACCCGGGGTGTACATGGGCTGCAGCTTGCTTTCTTCCTGGGTCAGGGTTTGCCGCGCCGCGCCAAAGTCGATCAGCACCGGCGAGCCATCCAGCCGGATATAGATGTTGGACGGCTTGATGTCCAGATGCAGCAATTTGTGCGTATGTACTTCGCGCAGGCCGTTCAGCAACTGCGCAAACACGCGGCGGATAAAGCTTTCGCGGATGCTGCCGCGGTTGGCCTGGATATGCTGCTGCAGGGTTTTGCCGCGCTCGAAGCGCATCACCATGTAAACGGTGTCGTTGGCGCGGAAGAAATTGACCACGCGGATGACGTTGGGATGATTGATGCACGCGAGCGCCCGGCCTTCCTCGAAGAAGCACTTCATGCCGTGACGGAAAATATTGTTGTTCTCGGTCGAATTGGCCTGCACGATGACCGAGCCTTCGGTACGCAACACCAGCGCACCTGGCAGATATTCCTTGATCGCCACCGGCTGGTTGGCATCGTCGCGCGCCAGATACACCAGGCTGAAACCACCGCCGCCGATTTTGCGGACAATGGTGTATTCGTTCAGCCGGTATCCGTTGGGAAGTGCCTGGTTGGGTTGAGTCGCCATAGTCGAACGTCTATTATCTTTGTCAGTTTACTGGCTGCGCCAGCTTTCAATACACCCTGGCCACGCGCCAGCAACACGATTAAACCTGCCTATATCTTATGACCGCCAGCATGACCGGGTTCGCCGCCCACAGCATCAACCTCGAGCATGCCAGCCTCAATTTTGACCTGCGTAGCGTCAACCAGCGCTATCTCGAACTGCATTTCCGCCTGGCCGACGAAGTACGCATCCTGGAACCACAGCTACGCGAGCTCATCCAGCAGCGCCTCTCGCGGGGCAAAGTGGAATGCCGCATCGCACTCAACCCGAATCCCGCCGCCACGCCCGATAACGGTTTGAATCCGGCAATTCTTGAGCGACTGGCCCAGTGGCAAGCCGAGGTGCAGCACAGGCTGCCGGACAGCGCGCCCCTGAGCGTCAGCGAAATCCTGCGCTGGCCGGGTGCGGTACCCGCCGCCACGCAATCGCAGGATACGCTGAACGAGGCCGTACTGGCCGGGGTGCGCGCCACGCTGGACGACATGGTGGCCAGCCGCCAGCGCGAAGGCGCCAAGCTGCGGCAGCACATACTCGACCGCCTCGCGGCCGCCGAATCCGAGGTGGCGACCCTGCGCCCCCTGCTGCCGGCCCTGATCGCCGCCCAGCGCGACAAGCTGTCCGAGCGCCTGCACGAAGCGCTCGGCGAAGCCGGGCACGAGCGGCTGGCGCAGGAAATCGTGCTGGCCGCGCAAAAAGCCGATGTCGACGAAGAGCTTGCGCGCCTGACCACCCATTTTGCCGAGGTGCGCCGGGTATTGGCGCAGCCCGGCGCAGTCGGCAAACGGCTCGATTTCCTGATGCAGGAGTTGCACCGCGAGGCCAACACGCTGGGCTCAAAGTCGGTGGCCGTCGAAACCTCGCGCACCTCGCTCGAACTCAAGGTGCTGATCGAGCAAATGCGCGAACAAGTGCAAAATATCGAATAAGCAGAACAAACCGAACCTGGAACGATCATGAACCCATCCCACACAAGCGGTGTGCTTTACGTTGTCAGTGCGCCGTCCGGCGCCGGCAAGACCAGTCTGGTGAAAGCCCTGCTGAAAACCGACCCGGCCATCCGCCTGTCGGTCTCCCACACCACCCGCGCGCCGCGTCCCGGCGAAACCAACGGGCGCGACTACCATTTCGTCAGCCGCGAGCAGTTCCAGATCATGCTGGCCGACGGTGAGTTTCTGGAGCATGCCGAGGTGTACGGCAACTTCTATGGCACGGCAAAAGGCGGCATCACCCACGATCTCAACGCAGGACACGACGTGCTGCTGGAAATCGACTGGCAGGGCGCCGACCAGATCAAGCTGCATTTCCCGCATTCCGCCTCGATTTTCATCCTGCCGCCTTCGTTCAGCGCGCTGCGCACGCGGCTGGCCGGACGCGGGCAGGACAGCGACGAAGTAATCGAGCGCCGGCTCGCCGCCGCCGCCCACGATGTCGCTCATGCCGGGGCGTTCGACTATATAATCGTCAATGATGATTTCGAGCACGCCTCACAGGATCTGCTCGCCATCACCCGCAGCATTCGCCTCGAAACGGCGCGCCAGATGGCCCGGCACACCGCACTTTTCGAGGAATTCAGGCGTATCTGATTGATCCATACTCAATTTACCCGGCGCGATTTGTCCGTGATGAATTGATTGAACCCAACACCCATGGCGCACCCGCGCCAGCTGAGCAGGAGTAGCCCTATGGCTCGTATTACCGTCGATGATTGCATTCCCATGTTCCCCAACCGCTTCGAACTGACCCTCGCGGCGACCTATCGCGCCCGTCAGCTGGTGCAGGGATCGCAGCCCATGGTCGAATCGAGCGACAAAGCCGTGGTCACCGCGCTGCGCGAAATTGCAGCCGGCAAGGTCGGGCCGGAAATCCTCAATCGAGGCCGTGCCTGAGCATCAAACGACTCCTCAACCGGCGCACCCGCAGCGTGCGCCGCTGTTGACTCACGAATTCGACTCGCTGCGTCCGGCGCTGGCCTATCTCACGCCGGACGAAATCAGCACCCTCGAAGAAGCCTACGAATTCAGCCGCAGCGCCCACGAAGGCCAGTTCCGCAAGAGCGGCGAACCCTATATTTCGCACCCGCTGGCGGTCGCCGGCATTCTCGCCGAATGGCATCTTGACGCGCAGACCCTGATCGCCGCCCTGCTGCACGACGTGGTGGAGGACACCCCGGCCACCGCGGGCGAAATCGAAGCGCGCTACGGCAAGGCGGTGGGCTTGCTGGTCGACGGCGTATCCAAGCTCGACAAGTTGGCGTTCGAATCCGAGCAGCAGGCGCAGGCGGAAAACTTTCGCAAGATGCTGCTGGCGATGGCGCAGGATGTGCGGGTAATCCTGGTCAAGCTGGCCGACCGCCTGCACAACATGCATACCATGGACTCGATGCCGGTCGAGAAGCGCCGCCGCATCGCCACCGAAACCCTGGAAATCTACGCCCCCATCGCCAACCGCCTGGGCCTGCATGCGGTTTACCAGGAGCTGGAAGACCTCGGCTTCCGCTACAGCCACCCCAACCGTTATCAGGTGCTGGCCAAGGCCGTCAAAGCCGGGCGCGGCAACCGCCGCGAGCTGGTCGAACGCGTTCGTGTCGCCATGCAGGAAAAGCTCGAACAGGTCGGCATCGAGGCCACCATCAGCGGTCGCGAAAAACACCTCTACAGCATCTACAGCAAGATGCAGGAAAAGAACCTGGCGTTCTCCGAAGTGTTCGACATCTACGGCTTTCGCGTGGTGGTGCGCGACCAGCCGACCTGCTATCTGGCGCTGGGTACGCTGCATTCCCTGTACAAGCCGATTCCCGGCAAGTTCAAGGACTACATCGCGATCCCCAAGGCCAACGGCTACCAATCGCTGCATTCCATTCTGTTCGGCCCCAACGGCACACCGATCGAGGTGCAGATCCGTACCACCGACATGAACCGGCTGGCCGAGTCGGGCGTCGCCTCGCACTGGATGTACAAATCTGCCGATACCGCACTGTCCGACGTGCAGACCCGCACCCACCGCTGGCTGCAGTCACTGCTCGACATCCAGGCCGATCACGGCGACTCGCCCGAGTTTCTCGAACACATCAAGGTCGACCTGTTCCCCGACGAAGTCTATGTGTTCACCCCCAAGGGCAAGATCATGGCGATGCCGCGCGGCGCGACTGCGGTGGATTTCGCGTTTGCCGTGCACACCGATGTCGGCCGCCATTGCGTCGCCGTCAAGATCAACTACGAACTGATGCCGCTGCGTACCCAGCTGCGCAACGGCGACCACGTCGAAATCATCACGGCGTCGAACGCCAGCCCCAACGCAGCCTGGCTCAATTTCGTCGCCACCGGCCGCGCGCGCTCGCATATCCGCAACTACCTGCGCAACACCCGGGTCGAGGAAGCGGCTGCGCTGGGCGAGCGCCTGCTCAACAATGCGCTGGCCGCGCTCAACCCCGAGGCGGTCTCGCCCGACCCCGCTGTGTGGGAACGCGTGATCAAGGACTACGGTGTGCAAACCCGGCAAGAGCTGTTTACCGGCATCGGCCTCGGGCGCAAACTGCCGCTGGTGGTGGCGCACCAACTGCTCCACGTGCAGGGCGAAAAATCCGGTGCGCCGGCGCATCCCCACGCCATCAGCATTCGCGGCTCGGAAGGTATCGCCGTCGAACTGGCGCAGTGTTGCCACCCGATTCCCGGCGACCCCATCCTCGGCTTCATCCACAAGGATCGCGGGCTCATCATCCACACCCACGACTGCCCGTCGATCCGCACCTTCCGTGCCGATCCGGACAAATGGCTGGACGTCGAATGGGAAGCCGAACCCGGACGCATGTTCGACGTGCAGATCAAGGTCGTCGTCGGCAACCAGCGCGGCGTGCTGGCCAAGGTCGCGGCCGCGATCGCCGAGCACGGCTCCAACATCGGCAATGTGGCGATGGAGGAGGAAGACGGCAGCCCCTACACCATCCTGTTCTTCACCGTGCAAGTCGAAAACCGCATGCACCTCGCCCGCGTCATGCGCGGCCTGCGCGTGCTGCCCGACGTGGTGCGGATTTTTCGCATCAAGGGCAAGAAGGACGGCCGCGCCACGCAAACCCAATAACCCATCCCGCAACAGGACCCAGCATGAACAAGCGCATCATCCAGACCGCCGACGCACCTGCCGCCATCGGCACCTATTCGCAGGCGGTTCGCGTCGACCACACGGTGTACATGTCCGGCCAGATCGGCCTCGATCCCGCTTCCATGCAACTGGTGGACGGCATCGACGCGCAGATCCATCAGGTGTTCAAGAATCTGGCTGCCGTGGCCGACGCCGCCGGCGGTTCGCTGGCCGACGTGGTGAAACTCAACGTGTTCCTCATCGACCTCGCGCATTTCCCCAAGGTCAACGAAATCATGGCCACCTACTTCAGCCAGCCCTACCCGGCGCGCGCGGCGGTCGGCGTGGCCGCGCTGCCGCGCGGTGCGCTGGTCGAAGCCGACGCCGTGATGGTCATCGGATAAGACCTGCGTGAAAGCGGAAAAGAAAAACGGCGCGGCCTCGCCGTTTTCCTTTCCCGTCAGCCCGGCGCTCACGGTCAAACTCGCCAAACTGGGCCTCACCCGCGACGCCGATCTGGTGTTGCACATTCCGCTGCGTTGGGAAGACGAAACCCGGCTGACGCCGATCCGCGACTTGCTGCCGGGGGACACCGCGCAAGTGCAGGCGACGGTGACGGAAGCCGCCATCGCCTACCGTCCGCGCCGCATGCTGACCCTGTCGGTGCGCGACGCCGGCGGCGGTGTGCTCGGCATCCGCTTCCTGCATTTTTATCCCAGCCACAGCAAGCTGTTCCAGCCGGGCGAAACCTTCCGCTTCATCGGCGAAATTCGCGGCGGCTTTCTCGGACTGGAGATGGTGCATCCGCGCTTCGTCAAGGCAGGCGACGATACGCCGCTGCCGAGCGGCCTCACCCCAGTCTATCCCACCACCGCCGGCCTCGGCCAGGCGGCGCTGCGCAAGGTCGTCGCCCGTGCGCTAGAGGCCCCCATCGAAGACACCCTGCCCGCCAACTGGCTGAGCAAACTGCAACTGCCGGCACTCGATACCAGCATCCGCACGCTGCACCAGCCGCCCGCCGATGCCGCGCTGGCCGAGCTGGATGCGCACCGCCATCCCGCCTGGCAACGCCTGGCGTTCGACGAACTGCTGGCGCAGCAGCTGTCGCTGGCCGCCGCACGCGCACAACGGCGCACGCTGACCACGCAGCCCCTGCCCGCCCAGCAGCGCCTGACTGCCGATTTTCTGAGCACGCTGCCGTTCGCCCTCACCGCCGCGCAACAGCGCGCCTGGGAAGAAATCAGCCCCGATCTCGCGCAGCCGCACCCGATGCGTCGACTACTGCAAGGCGACGTCGGCAGCGGCAAGACCGTCGTCGCCGCGCTGGCGTGCCTGCAGGCAGTGGAAAACGGCCTGCAGGCCGCATTCATGGCACCCACCGAAATCCTCGCCGAGCAACACGCGAAGAAGCTCACGCCGCTGTTCGAATCGCTCGGCCTGCGCTGCGCCTGGATCTCCGGCAGCCAGCGCAAATCGGCGCGCACCGCTGCCTGGCAGGCGGTGGCGGCGGGCGAAGCAGACGTCGTGTTCGGCACCCACGCGCTGTTTCAGGAAGCCGGCAGCTTCAGGAACCTGGGGCTGGTGGTGGTCGACGAACAGCATCGCTTCGGCGTCGGCCAGCGCCTGGCCCTGATGCAGAAAGGCAGCGAGCCGCACCAGCTGATGATGAGCGCGACGCCGATTCCGCGCACCCTGGCGATGAGCTTCTTCGCCGACCTCGACGTCTCCACCATCGACGAACTGCCGCCCGGCCGTACCCCCATCGTCACCAAGCTGGTGAGCGCGGCGCGGCGCGACGACGTGCTCGCGCGCGTGCGCGAGGCCTGCCTCGAAGGCGGCCAGACCTACTGGGTCTGCCCGCTGATCGAGGAATCCGAGAAACTGCAACTGCAAACCGCCGAAGACACCCACGCCGCGCTCACCGCGCAATTGCCCGAACTCAACATCGGCCTAGTCCATGGCCGCCTCAAGCCGGCGGAAAAACAGGCGGTGATGGACGCATTCCAGGCAGGCGACATCCACCTGCTGGTCGCCACCACCGTCATCGAAGTCGGCGTCGACGTGCCCAACGCGGCGCTGATGGTGATCGAGCACGCCGAGCGCATGGGCCTCGCGCAACTGCACCAGCTGCGCGGCCGCGTCGGGCGCGGCAGCCGCGAATCGGCCTGCGTGCTGCTGTTCGAAACGCCGCTGTCGGAACTGGCACGGGCGCGCTTGAAAGTGATTTTCGAATCGACCGACGGCTTTGAAATCGCGCGTCAGGATTTGCTGCTGCGCGGGCCGGGGGAATTATTGGGGCACCGGCAGAGTGGGTTGCCGATGTTGCGTTTTGCCGATCTAGAGCGGGATGTCGAGCTGCTCGAAGCTGCGCGCGAACTGGCTCAACGCTGCCTCAAGCAACATCCGGAAATTGCTGCGCGGCATGTGGAGCGGTGGTTGGGGGGGCGGCAGGGGTTGGCGGGGAGTTGAGGTTTTAGTGGATCTGCTGCCAACTACAACCCTCACTTCAACCCCCACAAACTCACCCCCGGCACATAAGTCAACACCATCAACCACCCCAGCAACACAACCAAAAACGGCAACGTAGCCCGAAACACCGCCAGCACCGGCCGTTTGAACCGCTGGCTAGCAAGAAACAGATTGATCCCCACCGGCGGCGTGAGATAGCCGATCTCCAGGTTGGCAAGAATCACAATCCCCAGATGTACCGGATGGATGCCAAAGTGCGTCGCCAGCGGCAGCAGCAGCGGGGTCACGATGACGATGGCGGAAAAGATATCCATCATGCAGCCGACCGCCAGCAGGGCGAGGTTCATCCACATCAGAAATTCCAGCGGGCTGGTGACTTTGGCCTGCACCCATTCGAGCAGGTGCATCGGCACCTGCGCGTCGATCAGCAGGTTGGTGAGGCCCAGGCTCAAGCCCAGAATGATGAACAGGCTGCCGACCAGCACGGCGGCTTCGTGCGCCACCCACACCAGCTGTTTCAGGTTGATCTCGCGATGGATCAGGGTTTCCAGCAGCAGGGCATACAGCGCGGTGCAGGCGGCGAGTTCGGCCACGGTGAGGTAACCGCCCGCCAGCCCTCCGATGACACCGACGGGCAACAATAAATCAGCCCAGCCCGCGCGCGCGGCGAGGGCAAGTTCACGCAGGCGAAAGTGATGACGGGGTGCGCCACGTGCACCGCGCAACAGCGCATAGCCGCCGACCATCACGAACAGCAGTGCGGTCGGCAGCAAGCCGGCAACGAACAGGTCGCCGATATCAACCTGCGCCACCACGCCATACAGCAGCACGGCCAGGCTGGGCGGCAGCAACAAGCCCATCGAGCCGCCGGCAGTGATGAGGCCGAGCGCAAACTTGTCCGGGTAATCCTCATGCTTGAGCATGGGGTACAGCAAGCCGCCAAGTGCGAGGATGGTGACGCCGGACGCGCCGGAAAATGCGGTGAACACCATGCACGTCAGCACCGCCACCCAGGCGATGCCTGCGGGCATCCAGCCCAGCAAGGCGTTGAAGAAGCGCACCAGCCGCTTCGGCGCGCCGCCCTGCCCCAGCACCGCTCCGGCCAGCACAAACAGCGGAATCGCCACCAGATTGGGCGACGCGGCGAGACGCGCAAACTCCACCATCAGCAGGGCGGGGTCGAGCTGCGCCTCGCGGGTGGCCGTGAGCGCGGCCGCACCCAGCACGACAAACAACGGCAGGCCGACCAACGCCAGCAGAATGAACAGCAGCGTGCTCATGCAGCCTCGTCCGACGCGATCCGATCCGGAAGCGCCAGCACCGCGCGCAGCAGAAAATGCAGTGCCAGCAAACCGAAGGCAATCGGCAGGATCAGGCCCAGCCAGGCCAGCCAGATGGCTTCGCCCGACTGATAAAGCCATTCATCCTGCCAGTAGGCCCACGCCGCCTGGGTGAGCAGCGCACAGACGAGCGCGGCCCCCAAGTTGAAGGGAATTGCGGTGAGCTTTTGCCATGCCGGGCGCGCGGCGAGGTTGGCGGGGTCGAGATGCAGATGGCGCTGCGCGGCCACCGCCAGCGCGGCGCCGGGCAAGGCCACCCACAGTACCAGTTGGCGCAGCACCAGATCGCCGCCGGGCAGGGTGGCGTGAAACAGGTTGCGGCCGACGATGTCGGCCACCGACAGCCCCAGCATGGCCGCGAAAGCGAGCAGCGCTGTGCCGAGCTCGACCCGCGTCAGGGCTTGCTCCAGCCAGCGGCAGGCACGCAGAAAGATCACTTGGGCTGGCGGCTCCGATAGCGGGTGAGTGCGGCGTCCACCTGACGATCCAGATCGGCTGATAGATACGCCTTGGCTTCCAGTGCGGCGACGGCCTTGCGCGAAAGCGCGGTTTGTTCGGCCAGATCGAGCGTGTTTTGCTGCATGCCCGCCAGCGGGCGGGTGGCTTTGGCCAGCACCTCCAGCGATTTCTGATCGTCGCGCCGGGTGTCGGCAATCAGCTTTTTCGATAGCGGCGCACCGCTGCTTTTCAGCAAGGCCTGCAGGTCGGCAGGCAATCCGGCGTAGAACTTGTTCGACACCACCACCGCGCCGATGCCGGTCGCCATCGACTGATCGCTCATGTAGGGCGTTTTGCTGGCCCACTGCAGGGCAATGCTGGCAAGCGGCGTGCTCACGACGGTGTCGATCATGCCGGTGGACAGCCCGGTGTACACCTCTGTGATCGGCAGCGCGACCGGCGACCAGCCGTTGGCGTTGAAGAAGGCATCCATGAAACGGTCGCCCTGCCATTGCCAGATGCGGCGACGCGCCAGTTCTTCGAGACTGGCCAGCGGCTTGGTCGAAAAGAAGTGGATATTGCCGACTTCCATCCAGGCGAGCAGTTCGTATTGGTGCGCACGAAAACCGGCATCGATGGCAGGCTGGATGGTGGCGCGCACGACGTCGATCTCAGCGTGGCTGCGGAACAGGAACGGCGTTTCGAGGATGCGTGCAGGCGGATAGATCTCGCCCACGCCATGCCCGGACAGGGCCGCACCCTGCAACTGGCCGAAGCGGATTTTGCGCAGCATGTCGGGCTCGTCGCCCGAAATGCCGCCGGGATAGAACTTGACTGTGAGCCGTCCCTGGCTTTTTGTGGCGAGTTCCTTGCCCCAGGCGTCGAAGGCCTTCATCCAGGTCGAGCCTTGCGGCGCCAGCGTGGCGAACTTGAGTACGTAGGCGTCTGCCGCATGGGCAAGTGGCGTCCCCAGCAAGGCCAGGGCACACAGGGTTCGAAACATGAGTCTGCGCATCAAAACAAATCCTTTTCCTGGGCGAGCAAGGCGGCGGCTTCCTGTTTGGCCACCGCGTTGGCGAGATTGAAGTCGGGGGCGTAGGACTGCGTTTCGATCACGCGGGTTAGCGTGCTGTGGAACGCTTCGCGCTCGCCCATTTGCCGCAGCAAGTAGCGCGCACGATAAACCTCAACCAGCAATAACTGATTTTGATTGATAGCTGCGGCACGGTCGAAATGCCTGGCCGCGCGTGCGAAATCACCGCCGAACATCGGCGCACGGCCGCCATAGTAAGCGCCAAAAAACAGGTGCGCGCCGCCGTAATAATAGGTTTCGTCCAGGTCCTGCACCCGCTGCATCATCGCTTCGACACGCGGCAATTCGGCCAGCCGCGCCGGGTCGTCAAGCTGCAGTTCGATCCATTTCCCCCAGGTCGACGCGGTCCAGAACAGCGCCGGCACCGCATCAGGGCCGAGCGATGCCACAGTCTTTTCGAACTGAGCCATATCGCCATTGAGTATCGCCGCGGACATCCCGGCGTGGTCGAGCGCGATCAGCGCATGCGCACGTGCACGCTGGTACAGGCTGGCAGCACGGTCCGGCTCGGCAGGTTCGACGAAGGCCATCGAATAGCCGTAAAACCCCATCGCTGCCTGCAACTGAAACGCGGTATTGCCGGGGTCGGCAACCAGCAGCGCTTCGAGCATTTTGAGGTTGGCCGGCATGCTGGCGCGCGCCAGCCCAAGGTCTGTCTCGCGGTTCATCGCCGTCACCCCGTTGTCGATCAGGGGTGCGGCGCCACGTGCGACCAACTGTCCGGTCGAACAGGCGGACAAAAGCAGCAGGCTCATGACGGCGCTGAGTCGTAACAGCATTCGGTCTCCTCGTTTGATGTCATTGGAATGCGGCCGTCATGCTAGCACTGTCCGCAACCGGCCGCTGGCATAATGCACCTTTCATCTGGACTCCGCAGTGACTGCTTCCCGGCATCCTCCACTCCGACACACACCGCTTCGGCACGGCTGGCTGGCACACGCCTTTCGCGCACCACGCACCTTGCGCGGCAAGCTGTCGGATCGAGGTTCGCTCACCCAGCGCTTGCAGGCGCAACATGCCGACTTCAAGGTCCAACTGCTGACGCGCGGAATCACCCGGCCAAACAGGGACGAATCCCAGGCCTTGCACCTGCGTCCGGCATCCCGCGCCTATGGACGCGATGTTCTGCTGCTGGGCGGGGGAATCGCCCGCGTATTCGCCCACAGCGTGCTGCCGCGCGCGAGCCTGCGCGGCGGCTGGAATGGCATCACCCGGCTGGGAAACAAACCGCTGGGCGAAGCCCTGTTTACCAACCCGCGCATCCGGCGGCTTGGCCTGTCCCTGCGCCGTCTTGATGCACGCCATCCGCTGTATCGCGCAGCGCGACGCCACGCAGGGTTCACCGCACGCCATGTGTGGGCGCGCCGCTCGGTGTTTTGTCTCAACGGCCACCCGCTGCTGGTCACCGAGGTTTTTCTTCCTGCCCACGACGCTTTATGAAACTGACCGAACGCCTGAGTCATTACGAAAAACTGATGCGGCTGGACAAGCCGATCGGCATCCTGCTGCTGCTGTGGCCGACCCTGTGGGCCCAGTGGCTGGCCAGTCATGGCCAGACTGACTGGCTAATCCTGTGGATCTTCACCATGGGCGTGGTGCTGATGCGTTCTGCGGGCTGCGTGATCAACGATTACGCTGACCGCGATATCGATCCGCATGTGGCGCGCACCCGCGAGCGACCGCTTGCTGCGGGAAAAGTATCCCCCAGGGAAGCCTTGCTGCTGGCGGCCGGGCTGGCGCTGCTGGCTTTTTTGCTGGTGTTGCCGCTGGGCAAGCTGGTGATCGCCCTGTCGTTCGTCGCGCTTTTTCTGGCCGCCAGCTATCCGTTCACCAAACGCTTTTTTGCCATTCCGCAGGCCTATCTCGGCATTGCGTTCGGCTTTGGGATCCCCATGACCTATGCCGCACTGTGGGGCGAGGTTCCGCTGGAAGCGTGGTTGCTGCTGACCGCCAATGTGTTCTGGGCTGTCGCCTACGATACCGAGTACGCCATGGTCGACCGGGCGGACGATCTCAAGCTTGGCATCAAGACTTCGGCCATCACCTTCGGCCGCTACGACCTGGCCGCAATTGCGCTGTGCTACGCCGGAACCCTGGCGCTGCTTGCCTGGGTTGGCTGGCAACGCCAGATGGGGATGGCTTTCTACGGTGGATTGCTGGTGGCTGCGGCGATTGCGCTCTATCACATGAAACTGATCCGCCACCGCGAGCCCCAGCGCTGCTTCCAGGCGTTTCTGCACAACAGCTGGCTGGGGGCGGCGGTGTTCGGCGGCATTGTGCTGAACTACCTGCTGCCTGGCTTATGAGCGACAGGCCACGCGCGATTGCTGGCTGTTGGGGTAGGCCTGCTTGATGGCATCCAGGCTTTTCAGGGCATCGGCATCTTCACTGCGGATCACGAAGTAGAAATCGGTTCCCTTGCGGGGCAGCACTTCAACCTGCGTGCCCAGCACACCCTTGCCTTCCACTTCACGCACCCGGCGTTCCGCTGCCTCGGTATTGGCATACAGACCCAGTGAAATCGCGTTATGCCAAGCAGCATCTTTCACCACAAAAGCGTCCTGCACGCCTGCTGCTGCCAGTTCATTGAGTTTCGCTGCCGCTGCCTGGGCCGTGGGCAAGGGCGGAAATATCACCCAGATACGGGTATTCAGGGGCACTTCGGTGAACGACATCACCCGCTCCCCAGCCAAAGCCTTGAGCTGCTCACGCACCAGCGAAAACTCGTCCCGGCTCAAGCCACGCCACTCCACGCACAAGGACTTCGTTTCCAGCCTGGCCACGCGCGTGGGCGGACTTTTTTCAACGGTCGCCGACGCACTCTGGCTGCGCAAGCTCAAACGGTCGACGTTGAGCGGCGCGTTCTGCTCCGCTTCAGTCCGCGGCCAATAGTCACGTCCGACAAAAAATCCCGCCACGCCCAAATTGGCCAGCAGCAGAATCCAGGTAATCCATTTCATCCGGCAACATCCTCTCTGACCACGCGGTCGATCCCTTCCAGTACCAAATAGGGCGCATGCTCTGCGGTTAAACCCAGGTAGGGCTGCAACAGGAGGGCATCCCCGCCTGTCAGCACGCAGTAAGGCTCGCATCCGCACTGACGGGCAAGCTGCGCATACTGCTGGCGAACGGCGCCGCACAAGGCAGCGATGATGCCGCTGTGCACGGCATCGGCTGTCGAGCGTGGAAACGGCTGACAGCCCCCCAATGTCGCCTCAATCTGAGCGGTGCCCTGCAGTAGCGATTGCTGCATCAAGCTCCGCCCTGGAACAATCAGCCCGCCTAAAAAGTGTCCCTCCGCCGACAAGGCATCCACCGTCAATGCCGTTCCTGCCGACACCACCAGTGTGGCGGAGCGCGAGCGCAAGCGCGTTGCCAGCATGCCCATCCAGCGATCCACGCCCAGTTGCGCGGGATTCACATAGGTATTGATGACGTCCTGAAACTGCGCCGTAGCCGCCAGCCATCGCGGCTTGATGGCGTATCGGGTAAGCAGCGTTTTGAGTTGATCCTCATGATCGACACGCGTTACGCTGGCAATCGTGCATTTCATTCCGGCAGACAGCACCGATGCCAGCGCAGACAAGTCGCCGTAATCCGAGTTGCCGTGGTCTTGCCATTGACCATCGACGACAAGGACCCATTTCAAACGCGTGTTACCCGCATCGATCAACACATGCCGCGTATTCATGAACGCGGCCTCAATCGCAAGCTGATCTCGCCGCCGTTATAGGCGACCAGATTATTGTCAGCGTCGCGGAGCAGAAACGCACCCGTTTCATCAATCCCCGCCGCCACGCCGTGAACGGCCTGCGTATTTGGCAACAACAAACTCACGTCCTTGCCCACATAGGCATCCAGTTCCATCCAGGCCGCACGCAGCGCCGCGAACCCGTGCTCCCTGAACAGCTGCAATGCCGAATGCAGTTCCCGCAGGCAATCCGCCAATAATTGGTTGCGGCCTGCTGTCACTCCCATTTCAGCCAGGTCGATAACGGCCTGATCTATATTTTCGCGTTGCGCCTCACGCAGATGGACATTCAAACCCATGCCCACCACGGCGAACGCCGCTCCATTCATGTCACCCTGCACCTCGACCAGAATCCCGCCCAGTTTGCGGTACCCAACCAGCACATCGTTGGGCCACTTCAACTGTGCAGGATGGCGGCTATGCTTATTTATTGCGCGCGCCAGCGCCAGTCCCGCCACCAGGCTCAACCCGGCCATTGACTGCAGCCCACGCTCAAACCGACATAGAACCGAGAAGGTCAAGCCGCCTCCCAGCCCGGCCTGCCAACGACGGCCGCGCCGTCCCTTGCCGGCGTACTGATGCTCTACACAGAACACAGCGCCGTCCGGCGCACCCGCCAGCGCAGCGGCCATCAGTACCGAATTCGTCGAATCCGCGCTGTCGTCGATACGGATACTGAAGTCACCCCCGATCGTCCCCAGCTCTCGCAGCACCTCGCCCTCGGCTAGCCATTCGACCTTGTCAGGCAGTTTGTATCCCTTACCGCGAACCGCATGAATGGTGACACCCAGCGACTCAGCCTGATTGATCACATTGAAGACGCTTGCGCGGGAAAGTCCGAACTCGTCGGCCAATTTTTGCCCAGAATGGAACTGTCCATTGTTGATGCGTCGGAGGATGGGAA
>NZ_JADMKC010000008.1 GCF_018780105.1 Thiobacillus sp. | reverse complement strand
GCCCCGGCACCAAGGTGGTCTGTCTGGGCAACATCTCGCAGATCGACACGCCCTATCTCACCGAAGGCAGTTCCGGCCTCACCTACGTGGTCGACCACTTCAAGGGCTGGCCGCACAACGGCCACGTCACGCTGCAACGCGGCGAGCGCTCGCGGCTGGCCGATTACGCGGCCGAAGTGCTATAAACCCGGCTACGCCTGCACGTCAGGCGGCTTTCGGGTGATTGAATCAAAACGGGCCGCGACAGCGGCCCGTCCCACCTGCGACAATACAAACCTGAACCTGAAACACAGCCCTAGCTGATTGCGCCGCGCTCGACCCATTCCCGTGCCCAAACCCGTTCCCCTTACTCCCGTCAATCACGACCGCGACAGCGCAGGGATGACCTACGTCTATCCAGTGGTATCGCGGCGCGCGGGCGGGGTGTCGGTCGGCATCAACCTCAATCCCAACAACGCCTGCAACTGGGCCTGCGTGTATTGCCAGGTGCCGGATCTGGTGCGCGGCGCCGCGCCGGAGATCGATCTGGCGCAGCTGGAAGCCGAACTGCGCGCGCTGCTCGTCGACATTCTGCAGGGCGATTTCATGCAAACCCGGGTGCCCGAAGGAGCCCGACGGCTGAACGACATCGCGCTGTCGGGCAATGGCGAGCCGACCAGTGCCAAGGCATTTCCCGAGATCATCGAACTGATCGGCCGGGTGATGGCGGATTTCAATCTGGTAAGCAAGATCAAGCTGGTGCTGATCACCAACGGCAGCCTGATCGATCGGCCGCGGGTCCGCGCAGGTCTTGCGAAAATGGCAGCCCTGAACGGAGAAGTGTGGTTCAAGTTCGACAGCGCCACCGCCAGCGGCATGCGCGCCATCAACCAGACCCGCCTCTCGCCCGACAAGCAGTTCGAACGCCTGGGTGTGGCTGCAGCACTGTGCCCGACCTGGTTGCAGACCTGCGTGTTTGCGCGCGACGGCAAGACGCCGGACGACGCCAAGCAGGCGGCCTATCTCGCCGCCGTCACGCGCATCCGCGATCTATCCATCCCGGTCCAGGGCGTGCTGCTGTATGGCCTGGCGCGGCCATCGCTGCAGCCGCAGGCGGACCGCCTGTCCGCCCTGCCCGCCGCATGGCTGGATGCCTTTGCCGAGCGCATCCGTGCAGCCGGCTTGCCGGTGAAAGTTTCGTTGTGAGGAGCGGCACATGATTCATGGCATCGGCACCGACCTGCTTGATGCCGAACGCATCCGCAGCGGCCTCGCGCGCTTTGGCGCAGCGTACGCCGAGCGCATCCTCGCCCCGGCGGAGCACGCAGGCTATGCCGCCAGCCGCGACCCGGCGCGCTTCCTGGCGAAAAGCTTCGCCGTCAAGGAAGCCTTCGCCAAAGCCGCCGGCACGGGTCTGCGGGCACCGGTTGCACTGCAGAACATTGCCGTTCTGCGCGACGCGCTTGGCAAGCCGCATATCCAATGTGCGCCTGCACTCGCTGACTGGCTGGCGGCACGCGGCGTGACGGGGCATCATGTATCCCTGTCGGACGAAGGCGACTGGATCCTGGCCTTCGTCGTGCTGGAGCGATCCAACCCACCCGAATCAACACAACTGGAAATCCCATGACGCCCACTCTGTATCGGAAACGCCCATGACACTCGGCCCCCTGATGCTCGACGTGGCAGGCACCGAGCTCACCGAAGACGACCGCCGCCGGCTTTCCCATCCGCTGGTCGGCGGGGTGATCCTGTTTTCCCGCAACTACCGCGACCCCGCGCAGCTCGAAGCGCTGACCACGGACATCCACGCGCTCAAGTCCGCCCCGCTGCTGATCGGCGTCGATCACGAAGGCGGCCGGGTGCAGCGTTTCCGCGAAGGCTTCACGCGGCTGCCGAGCATGCGCACCTTCGGCGAAATCTGGAATGAACATCCGAAACAAGCCAAGCATCTGGCGCGCGAGACCGGCTACGTGCTGGCCGCCGAACTGCGCGCGCACGGCGTCGACTTCAGCTTCGCCCCGGTGCTCGACCTCGACTACGGCGCCTCGTCGGTGATCGGCGACCGCGCCTTTCACGGCTCGCCGCACACCGTATTCGAACTCGGCCAGTCGGTGATGCTGGGGATGAAAGACGCAGGCATGGCCGCCTGCGGCAAGCACTTCCCCGGCCACGGCTTCGTGGTGGCGGATTCGCACGTGGCGATCCCGGTCGACGAACGCACCCTGGCCGACATCGCAATCGCCGACCTGGTGCCGTTCCGCCTGATGATCGAAGCGGGTCTCGCCGCGATCATGCCCGCGCATGTGATCTATCCGCAGGTTGATTCCCTGCCCGCCGGCTTCTCCCGCATCTGGCTGCAGAAGCTGTTACGCAAGCAACTCGGATTTGACGGCACGATTTTCAGTGACGACCTGTGCATGGAAGCGGCGGCCGTTGCCGGCGGCGTGGTCGAGCGGGTCGCGGCTGCGCTCGACGCCGGTTGCGACATGGCGCTGGTGTGCAACCGTCCCGATCTGGCCGACGAAGTGCTGGCCAAACTCAAGGTCGACTGGCCCGCCCCGGCCCGCGCCCGGCTGGCACGCATGCACGGCCATCCGCACCCGCTTTCGATGACCGCCCTGCGCGAGTCCGCGCGTTACGCCGACGCCCTGCATCACATTGCCGGGCTGGGCATAAACTCCGGCAATCTGAATCTGGCAGCCGACCCGACGGACTACTGTGCCCGCTCATAAGCACACTCACGATCATGGTCACGGCCATGATCACGACCCCGACCAGAATCTTTCGCTCGAGAACGGCGAGGATCACGTCCGTCACCATCTCGGCCATGACAGCAGCAGCAAAACGCTGCTCATCGCCCTGCTGCTCACCCTGGGGTTTGCCTGTGTAGAAGTCGTTGCGGGTTTCTGGTCCGGCTCGCTGGCGCTGCTGTCCGATGCTGCCCACATGGTCACCGATGCCACCTCACTCGGGCTTGCCGCCGCCGCAGCCTGGCTGGCGCGCCGCCCGCCTTCGCTGCAGCATTCCTACGGTCTGGTGCGCGCCGAGGTGCTGGCGGCGCTGATCAACAGTCTCGCCATGCTGGTGCTGATCGGCTTCATCGTGTACGAGGCCCTCGAGCGCTTCAGCACGCCGCAGCCCATCGCGGGCGGCACCGTCGTCGTCGTCGCCGTGATCGGGCTCATCGTCAACCTCATCGTGGCCTGGACCCTGCATCACGGCGTGCATACCCTCAACAGCCGCGCCGCCCTGCTGCACGTACTGGGCGATGCCCTTGGCTCGGTTGCAGCGATCACCGCCGGCATCGTCATCCTCGCCACCGGCTGGACCCCGATCGATCCCTTGCTGTCCCTGTTCGTCGCCCTACTGATCAGCATCTCTGCGCTGCGACTGCTACGCGAAGTCGTCCACGTACTGATGGAGGGCGTGCCGCTCAACATCAAGCTCGAAGCCGTCGGCCACGATCTCGCCGCGCTGCCTGGCGTACTGCGGGTGCACGACCTCCATGTATGGACGCTCTCCACCGGCACCCTCGCGCTGTCGGCCCACCTTGAAATTCGTTCCCTGTCCGACTGGCCGAACCTGCTTGAATCGGCCCGCCAGACCCTGGCTTCGCGCCACGGTATCCGCCACGTCACGCTGCAACCCGAAGCGCTGGCTGCCGCACCGATGGTGCGCGCGCCCTATCCTCCCCGCCCCATCTGAATCTTTTTTTGACAATCGTCGAGCGACCACTTGACTTACAAATGAGAATCGTTATTATTCGTAACACTTAATACAAAGACAGCAATCCATTCCATGAATCCCGATCAACCCGAGCCCGACACCCTACAAACCGGCACGCCCCTCTCCAGCCGTAGCCCGGTCGAATCCGGAACGCGGTCTTTTCCGCCGGGCGCCATCCCGACAGAGTTTTTATTCCAGGGCGGTCAGGAAATCCTGATCAACCACAACGGCGAGCACTATCGCTTGCGCATCACCAAAAATGGAAAACTGATCCTCACCAAGTAAGCCTCTTCCATTTTCCGTTGCTGAAAATGGTATTCACCGCACCGCCCGCCAGCGCCCACGCGCCAGCCAGCCCTCACTCAAAAGGAGACTGGCATGCCCGCAACCCCCACTCATAGCACGCACGAAATCGTCATCGCAGCCACGTTGTGGTTGATGCACCGCTATCAACAGACCGGCTGCAAAAAACTCGCCCGCATGATCGAACAACATTTGCGCTGGATGCAGACGAGTGACGGTAGCCCGACGCTTGCCAAAACATGTCAGCGACTATCGCTCACCTGGCAAACCCTGTCGGGTACGGCACTCTCCAACCCTCCATCCACACCGCACTGAGGACACGTCATGCAAACCACCCACTCTGTTTCGATACTGGTTGCCGCTCTGGTCATGCTGCGTCACCCCTGTAGCCGCAACAAGGCTACCGCCCGGTTTTTGCTAGAACGCGCAGCCGAGCATAGCGAACTCACACCGGCAGAACGCGATGCCTGCCGCTCACTTGCCGAAGATCTGGATAACGGCCCCGCCGAGTACACAAAACCCGGCCAGGTTCAGAACCCTCATTCCGGCTATCGCATGCTGGGCGAGCGCATGGAGATGTATTGATGCTCTCAATCGCCTATCGCTTCCACGCCCTGCCGCGCCATCAGGATCATTTCCGCCATGCTTATCAGGCTGCGCGTGAAACCCTGCAACAGGCTCTTGGCCTGGTTTCGCACGAACTGAACGATCCGCGTGGCCGGCGTGACCCGTTCATCCTGCAGTTGTCCTGGGACAACCAAGCCAGTTTCGATCGCTTCACCCATTCATGGATCGGCGTATGGATGATCAACGGCATGGGCTTGTCGCGCCACGACTTTTTTGCCCCGATCGACGCCCCATTCGATGCATCCCAACCCACCCGTCACACAGACGGAAGCCCATCCTGATACGACGTTGCAAACCTGCAGCCTCGGCAACAGCTGAACAAGCCTGCAAATATCGGCCCGAACGCGTCAGGGGAAAACCGATTGAGAACATCAATCGCCCTGCTTTAAAAATTGAATTGGAATATTCGGTTTTACTTAAGTAAAGTTCGCCCCGTCGAATCTTTAACCCACTTTTTCAACCGGAGCTACGCACCATGCAAACCCTCATCAACACCGAAATCAAACCCTTCAAAGCCGAAGCTTTCATGAACGGCAAGTTCCAGCACATCACCGACGAAGACCTCAAAGGCAAATGGTCCGTGGTGTTCTTCTACCCTGCCGACTTCACCTTCGTCTGCCCGACCGAGCTGGGCGACCTGGCTGACAACTACGAGACTTTCAAGAAGCTGGGCGTGGAAATCTACGCGGTGTCCACCGACACCCACTTCACCCACAAGGCCTGGCACGACACCTCCGACACCATCGGCAAGATCCAGTACCCGATGATCGGCGACCCCACCGGCACCATCACCCGCAACTTCGGCGTGATGATAGAGGAAGCCGGTCTGGCCGAGCGCGGCACCTTCGTGATCGACCCGCAGGGCAAGATCCAGATCATCGAGATCAACGCCGGCGGCATCGGCCGCGATGCGCTGGAACTGCTGCGCAAGGTCAAGGCTGCGCAATACGTCGCTGCCCACCCCGGCGAAGTCTGCCCGGCCAAATGGAAGGAAGGCGAAGCCACCCTGGCGCCGTCGCTCGACCTGGTCGGCAAGATCTAAGTCCTTCCTGCTCACCCTCTCCCCTGCCCCTCTCCCTCAAGGGAGAGGGGAAATGGGAGGGCAACACAAAGGCGTCGGCCGCTTTCGGCTGCCGACGCTTTTTTATTGCCATTCACTTTGTAACAAACGGAGATCGCCATGCTCGACGCCAACATCAAAGCGCAACTCAAAACCTACATGGAGCGCCTGGTCGCCCCCATCGAACTGGTGGCTTCGCTCGACGACAGCGCCAAGTCGCAGGAAATGCGCGCGCTGCTGGAAGAAATCGCCAGCGTCTCCGACAGGATCAGCCTGCTGGAAAACGGCGTCGATGCGCGCAAGCCTTCGTTCAGCATCGGCCTGGTGAACCAGCCCGCGCGCATCCGCTTCGCCGGGCTGCCGATGGGGCACGAGTTCACCTCGCTGATCCTGGCGCTGCTGCAGGCCAGCGGCTACGCGCCCAAGATCACCGACGAGCAAATCGAGCAGATTCGCGGCATCGATGGCCAGAATGGTGAACACCTCCGTTTCGAGACCTATATCTCGCTGTCCTGCCACAACTGCCCGGACGTGGTGCAGGCGCTCAACACGCTGTCCGCGCTCAACCCCAACATCCAGCACGTGATGATCGACGGCGCGCTGTTCCAGGACGAGGTCGAGACGCGCCAGGTAATGGCCGTGCCGACCGTATACCTGAACGGCGAAGTGTTCGGCAACGGCCGCATGGCGATCGAGGACATCCTGGCCAAGCTCGACACCGGTGCCGCCGCGCGCGACGCTGCCAAACTGTCGCAGAAAGCGCCCTACGACGTGCTGGTGGTGGGTGGCGGCCCGGCCGCGGCGGCCGCCGCAATCTATGCCGCGCGCAAGGGCATCCGCACCGGCGTGCTGGCCGAGCGCTTCGGCGGCCAGGTGCTCGACACCATGGCGATCGAAAACCTGATCTCGGTGCCCCACACCGACGGCCCCAAGCTGGCCCGCGCGCTGGAAGAGCACGTGCGCGAATACGACGTCGACATCATGAACCTGCAGCGCGCCGAAAAGCTCATCCCCGGCAGCGCAGGCAGCTACCACGAACTGCGCCTCGCCAACGGCGCGGTGCTCAAGTCGAAGAGCATCATCGTCGCCACCGGCGCGCGCTGGCGTGAACTCAACGTACCCGGTGAACTCGAATACCGCGGCAAGGGCGTGGCCTACTGCCCGCACTGCGACGGTCCGTTGTTCAAGGGCAAGCACGTTGCGGTGGTCGGCGGCGGCAACTCCGGCGTCGAGGCGGCGATCGACCTCGCCGGCATCGTCGGCCACGTCACCCTGCTCGAATTCGGCGACACCCTGCGCGCCGATGCCGTGCTGCAGAAAAAGCTCTACAGCCTGCCCAACGCCACCGTCATCAAGAGCGCGCAGACCACGCAGATCACCGGCGCCGGCGGCAAGGTCGACGGCCTCGAATACACCGACCGCACCACCGGCCAGACCCAGCATGTGGCGCTCGAAGGCGTGTTCATCCAGATTGGGCTGCTGCCGAATACCGACTGGCTGAAAGGCACGATCGAACTGTCGCGCTTCGGCGAAATCGTGGTCGATGCCAAGGGCCAGACGGACGTGCCTGGCGTGTTCGGCGCGGGCGACTGCACCACGGTGCCGTACAAGCAGATCGTCATTGCGATGAGCGAAGGCGCGAAAGCCAGCCTCGCCGCGTTCGATCACCTGATCCGCAGTTCGGTCACGGCCTGAGCGTCAGCACAAGCCAGCCTGCCCTGGCATCGCGGTCAGCCCGGCTTTCCGGGTGGACCGGATTGCATCACCTTCAAGCCCCGGACACGCGTCCAGGGCTTTTTTACAACAGCTTTCATTAGCCGATTCTTATTGTTTGACACACATAATGCGAATTATTATCATTACTTATATTGTTTGACAAAAGCCGGGGCGCATAGCCCGGCAACGGCCAGACACCTTGGAGCGAACCGCTCCATCGCCAGCCACGGACACCCGCATCGCTACGGGTCCAGTCCCCAGCCCGCATTCTTGAACCAAACCGGAATTGCACTGGATGACGCCTTCGCTGACTGCCCCTGCCGCCCGCAATGACGGCACCCCGAACACGGCACTGACAACCGCCGCCTCGCTGCCGTACACGCCGCACCTGTCGCGCCTGTCGCTCGCCGGCGTCGTGCTGGTCCACGCCGGTTTGCTGGCCGCCCTGTTACTGGCTATCGCCGACAAGGCCAAGACCATTACCCCTCCTCGCCCGCTGATGGTGAGCCTGATCGAAGACGAGCAGCCGGAGCCCGAACCCGAAGTCCGGCCCTCCCCGCCCCAACCCGTGGTCAAGCCGCAGACGCCGCCGCCGATGCTGGTCGCCAAGCGTGCCACGCCGACCCCGCAAGCCATGGTCGAGGCACCCAGGCCCGATCCCAAACCCGAGCCGGTGCCCGAAGTGCCGCCGCCGCCTGCGCCGGTGATGGCCGAAGCGCCCAAGCCCGCGCCACCTCCGCCGCCCACGCCGCCGCGTGCGGCCGACTACCTGAACAACCCCAAACCGCGCTACCCGGGATTGTCGAAGAAGCTGAAAGAAGAAGGCACCGTACAGCTGCGTGCGCTGATCAATCCGGACGGCAGCGTGGCAAAGCTCGAAGTGCTGAAAAGCAGCGGCTACGAGCGCCTCGACAGCTCGGCCTTCAATACCGTCAAGAACAGCTGGAAGTTCGAGCCGGCCCGCCAGAACGGCCAGCCCGTCGCGGAATGGGTCAATTTTCCCGTCGAATTCACATTGAAAAACAGGAGCTAAATATGGACACCCCCGCCGCTACCCACCTGGGCTTTGCCCACTTCATCGCGCAGGCCGACGGCCTCGCGCATTTCCTGCTCGTCGTGCTGCTGGCGATGTCGGTCATCACCTGGTATCTGATCGTCAGCAAGAGCCTCGCCAACCTGCGCATGAAAAAACATGCCGAGGCATTTCTCAGCCGCTTCTGGGATGCACCCGGCCTGCCCGCGGTCGCCGACTACCTGCAGAACAACGGCATCAACGACCCGTTCTCGCATCTGACCCACCACGGGCTCAAAGCCGCCGAACAGTTCCGCAACAAGACCGGATCGCGCCTGGTCGAATCGGGCTCGGAAGACGAATTCCTCACCCGCGCCCTGCGCCGTGCCATCACCCAGGACACCGCGCGCCTCGAATACGGCCAGACCATGCTCGCCTCGATCGCGTCCTCCGCGCCTTTCGTCGGCCTGTTCGGCACGGTGTGGGGCATCTATCACGCGCTGGTCAATATCGGCATGAGCGGCTCCGGCAGCCTCGACCAAGTCGCCGGACCGGTCGGCGAGGCGCTGATCATGACCGCGCTGGGACTGGCGGTCGCGATCCCGGCCGTGCTCTCGTACAACTTCTTCAACCGCTCCAAGCGCCAGATGCTGACCGAAGTCGACGGCTTCGCGCATGACCTGTTCGCCTTCATGTCCACCGGCGTGCGCAACAACACCCGCGTTCACAAGGACGAGGCGCGCGTCTACACGGCCCCGGCCGCAAGGAGCGCATGATGGCCTTCGGCGGACTCATGAACGAGGCCGGCGACGGCGACAACGCGGAAATCAACATGATTCCGCTGATCGACGTGATGCTGGTGCTGCTGGTCATCTTCATCATCACCGCGCCGCTGATGACGCATGCCGTCAAGGTCGACCTGCCGGTGGCGTCCAGCCGCCAGCCCGACGACATCAAGCCCGACACCATCAAGCTGTCGATCACGTCCGACGGCACGGTGTACTGGAATGCCGAAGCCGTCGACCAGGCGGCCTGGCAGGCGCGGATGGAGGCCGCCGCGCAGAAAAACCCGCAGCCGGAAATGCATATCCGCGCCGACGGCGAACTCGCCTACAAGAACGTCGCCCAGATCATGTCCGGCGCGGCACGCGCCGGTCTGACCAAGCTCGGTTTCGTGACTGATCCCAGGAAAGTGAACCAAGCCGTCCCCGAAACAGAATAAACACCGCCACGAGCGGCCCCTTTTTTCAACCGCAGCCAGCCAAGCGTTTTGCTCCGCCAGCCAGTCATTCGTCCCTCAGGAGAGCAAAACCCATGTCACACCTTCGACCGCACCCGCCCTCGGGCACGCTGCGCCAGCTGCTGGCCCGCCTGCAACCTGCGACCACCGCACCGGCTGTCGCTTCGCTGGCCTTTGCCATGCTGGCGCCCGCCGCGCTGGCGCAAACCGCAACCAATGTATCGCCAGCCCCTGCCGCGCCGCCCACTGCCACACATGAGACCTCGCTGCCGGCGGTGAAGGTGGAAGACACCGCCGACCCGATGGAAGTGAACAATGGCTACCAGGCCACTGAAACCCGTGTCGGCAGGGTCAAGCAGGATCCGCACGATGTGGCGCAGGCCGTCACCAGCGTGACCCACCAGTTGATGGAAGAGCAGCAGGTCGGTTCCCTGCGCGAAGCGCTGCGCAACGTGTCCGGCCTCACCTTCAACGCGGCCGAAGGCGGCCGTGCCGGCGACAACATGATGCTGCGCGGTTTTTATACCTTCGGCGACATGTACCTCGACGGCATCCGCGACACGGCGCAATACAACCGCGAAACCTTCTTCCTCGAACAGATCGACGTACTGCGCGGTTCTGCCTCGATGCTGTTTGGCCGCGGCCAGGCCGGCGGCGTCATCAACCTCGTCTCCAAGACCCCCAAGCGCGCCGACGCCTATACGCTCACCGGCAGCCTCGGTACCGAGACCTACAGCGAAGTGACCGCCGACCTCAACAAGCGGCTGGGCGAGGACAGCGCCATACGCGTCAATCTGATGAAGCGCAACGAAGGCAGCTGGCGCGAGAACCCGGTCACCGGCACCGAACCCGAAGTCGATCGCGGCGGCGCGCAGGTCAGCCTGTCGCTCGGCATGCAAACCGACAACGAGTTCAATTTCTCCTACCTGTATCTGCGCAACCGCGACATTCCGGACTACGGCTTCTCGTTCGACAACGCAACCCGCGCGCCGAATACAAACTTCACGCCGGATACATTCTGGGGCGTGGACGGCAACTTCGACGACAGCGACGTGAACGTGGTCACCGGCAGCTGGACCCACCGCTTCTCGCCCAAGACCGAGTTGCTGACCTCGCTGCGCTACGGCGATTACGAGCGCAGCTACTGGGCACGCACCCCGAGCGCGACGGTTGCGCCCAATGCGGATGGCACCATCACTGGCAACGGCGGAAACTGGAACGCAGGCCCGACGCGCTCGATGGACTATGAAACGCTGGCCCTGCAATCGGTCCTGACATCCAGCTTCCGCGCCTGGGACATGAAACATGAAGTGGTCGGCGGCGTCGAATATCTGCACGAAGACAGCCACCGCAGCAGCCTGCTCAACCTGGGCGGAACGACAATCGCCTCAGGAATTCCACCTCTCTTCCAGCCCTACGTGGAAGGCACGGGCGGCCTGAACAATTTCACCAGCGACTCCTACGCGCTCTACCTCCAGGACACAGTCGAGTTCATTCCGTTCTGGAAAGCCACCCTGGGCGTGCGCCGCGACAATCTCGACGCCGAGTACACCAGCGCAACCTCGCCTCAACTCAACTACGGCGAATGGAGCTATCGCGCCGCGCTGTCGTATCAGCCGACCGAAACGGCCCATTACTACTTCGGCTACAGCGATTCGTTCAGCCCCACGGCCGACCTGTATCAGCTGACCGTGGTGCCGCAGCCGCCGGAAACCAGCGAAGTGTATGAAATCGGCGCGAAATGGATGTTCTTCGACGGCGATCTCAGCTTCCGTACCGCGCTCTACAGCGCGACCAAGTACTGGGAGCGCAGCTCTGACCTCGAATCGACCGCAGCGATCCTGACCAAGAAACGCCGCACCAACGGCCTCGAACTGGAAGCAGCCGGTCGCATCACGCCCAACTGGGAAATCTTCTCGGGCCTGGCGCTGATGGATGCCGAGATTCTCGATACCGCGGAGAACGTCAACGCCACCACCGGCGTGATCACCAAGGGCAACCTGGGCTATATCGGCCAGCGCCCGCGCAACACGCCCGAGTACACGTTCAACCTGTGGACGACCTACGCGCTCGGCGGCGGCTGGAAAATCGGCGGCGGCGTCGAGGTCAAGGGCGATCGCTACGGCTACAACCCGAGCGGCGCAGGCGCGGTTCCCACCCTGCCCGGCAGCACCGAATTCCATCCCAACACCGCGCCGTCGTACGACCGCTGGGATGCCATGGTCGCTTACGAGCAGAAGAGCTGGGCCGCACGCCTGAACGTCAAGAACCTGTTCGACGACGTCTACTATGACTCGATCTACGACAATGGCCCGTTCACCGTGCCAGGCACCGGACGTCAGATCATCCTCACCGGCGAGTTGAAGTATTAAGCAAGCCTTTCCCCACCGTCATTGGCGGGGTGGGGGCATTGTCCGGCTGACAACGGACAGTACCTCCACCCCGACAGGAGACTCTCATGCTGTTACACATCCCCAACGTACTCGACGCTGACACCCTCGCCCGCTGCACGGCCCAGCTCAAGCAGGCCGACTGGACCGATGGCCGCGTCACCGCCGGTTCGCAGGCCGCCACCGTCAAAAACAACCTGCAATTGCCGGAGACCAGCCTGGTGGCGTTGCAGCTGCGCGCAGCCGTACTGGAAGCGCTGTCGAAAAATGCGCAATTCTTCAGCGCCGCGCTGCCCAAGCGCATCTACCCGCCGCTGTTCAACCGCTACGGCGATCAGGCCAACTCATTCGGCAACCACGTCGACAACGCCATCCGCACCCATCCCTCCAGCGCGCAGCACGTTCGAACCGATATGTCGTTCACCCTGTTCCTGAACAACCCCGGCGACTACGAAGGCGGCGAACTCATCATCGAAGATGGCATGGGCGGCCGCGCGGTGAAACTGCCGGCGGGCGACCTCATCCTCTATCCGTCCTACAGTGTGCACCGGGTCGAACCGGTGACGCGCGGCGCGCGCTTGGCCTGCTTTACCTGGCTCGAAAGCATGGTGCGCGAACCGCAGCAGCGTGAATTGCTATACGAACTCGACATGAGCATCGTCGCGCTGCGCGGCGAGCAGGGCGACACCGATACCGCCGTGCGCCTCACCAGCTGTTATCACAACCTGATGCGGATGTGGGCGATGGTCTGAACGCCGCCGTGAGCACGCCGCACCCTAGCCGATCCAGCCTGCTCCCATTCCCGCCCATCCCGGGGCACACGCACCAGCCCTATATTTTGTAGGGCCTTTACAACACGCCACGATTCACTTTCGCATATTGATTGACATCAATAATACGAATTACTATCATTTGCGACCGTGTTCCCTACTTCCCGGCAATTGCTTCGGGCGGAATGGAATCTGTCTGCGCCTCTGCAGACGTGCGCCAGCCAGGCACCGGCCCGGCCAGCATTCATCAACCTGACAGGAGCCCGGCGTGAGCTACTTGCTTAATGCAACGCTTCCCCGGCACCCCGATATCCACTTTGTTTACCTTCAGCCAGCCAGTCCCATGGATCAGCCAGCCAAATCACTCGATCCATGGGAGCCCTCAATGAAAGTCCGTTTACTTGCACTTGCCGTACCGTTCGCCTTCGCCGCACAGCTTACCCCACTCGCCCACGCCGACGAAAACCTGCTCGGTTACGTCGCCGGTACCGAAACCCTGCCGCAAGGCGCCAGCGAGATTTATCTGATCATGACTCACCGCTGGGACAAGGGCGAAGGCAACTATCCGGCCGGCAGCGCGGATTACAGCGCCTACGATTACCAGTTCGAATATGAACGCGGCATCACGCATCGCCTCACCGGCACCCTCGAACTCAAAGGGCAATCGATCGACACCAGCGGCTTGGTAATCGACGGCTACATGCCCGGCGCGGAAAGTTACGGCTTCAAACTCTCGGGGGTCGAAGGCAAGCTGAAGTACAACTTCCTTTCCATGGCCAAGGACGACATCGGCTTGTCCACCACCTTCTCGCTGCAGCAGAACTGGCTCGACCCGCACTCGGGCAAGGACAAGGACACGACCAAATTCGAACTCGGCCTGCAACTGCAAAAGCTGTTCCTCGACGATCAGCTGTCGCTGATGGCGAATACCGGTTTCGAAGGCACTTACGCCAAGCGCGACCCGCTCGACGCCGCCACGCAGGCCAGCGCCGACGCCGCGATCCAGGCAATCACCGGCGACCCCGCCGCGACCTTCGAATGGCCGACCGAACCCGAAATGGAAATCGAGTTCAACCTCGGCCTCGGCGCGTCTTACCGTTTCGCGCCGAACTGGAATATCGGGCTTGAAACGGAGTACCAGACCGAATTCGAAACCGAAGTCGGGCAGGAGCGCTGGACCTGGTTCGCCGGACCGTCGATCCATTACGGCAGCAAGCAATGGTGGGCGACGCTGACCTGGTTCGAACAGCTAGCCGGCGGCAAGGAGCAATACATCGGCCAGACCGACGACGACCTGCACCTGATCGAGAAAACCAAGCACGAGCTGCGCTTGAAGCTCGGCTACAACTTTTGAGGCCTGCCATGTCGAATCAACCCAACTGGCTTGTCGTTCCCGCCGTGTGCGTGCCGCTGTTTGCCGCGGCGCCCGCTTTCGCCGTGCAGTACCTGACGGCCGAGGCCGCGCAGAAACTGCTGTTCCCCGAGGCGAGCACTTTCGTTACGCATCCGGTGCGGCTCGACGACGCTCAGAAGAAGGCCGTCGAAAAAGCCGCCGGCGTGCGCATGCGCTATCCCGAGCAGCCGGTGTGGCAGGTCATCGCGGACGGCAAACCGGCTGGCTGGTTCGTGCTCGACGAGGTGTACGGCAAGCACGAATTCATCACCTACGCGGTCGCGCTCGACGCGACGGGTGCAGTGCGCGGCGTCGAAGTCCTCGACTACCGCGAAACCCATGGCGGCCAGATCGTCAATCCGAAATGGCGCGCGCAATTTGACGGCAAGCGCTACGGCGCGGCGCTGAAGCTCGACGACGACATCCAGAACATCAGCGGTGCCACGCTGTCGTGCAAGCACATCAGCGAAGGCGTGCGACGCGTGCTGGCCATTCACAAGGTGGCGCTGCAATGATCGCTCGACGCGCCCAGCCCTGGCTCGGCACCCTGGTCGAAATCGTCGCCGAAGGCATCGACATGCCGGCCCTGCTCATAGCATCGGACCGTGCGTTCGCACGCGTCGCGGCGGTGCATGCGGCGATGAGCTTCCAGTCCGCCGATTCGGAGTTGACGCGCGTCAACCGCGAAGCCCAGACCGATTGGGTCGCGCTGTCTCCCGATCTCGCCGCCGTGTTCGCCACCGCGCTGGAATTTGCACGCACGAGCGCAGGCCTGTTCGATCCGAGCGTGGCGGGCTGGCTGGTCGCATCGGGCTGCCTGCCGCGCCATCCCGGCTTTCCCGCAGCCGCCACTCCCGACTGGCGCGCCATCGAACTCGACAGTGATCGCGTGCGTTACGCGCGTCCCCTGCTGATCGATCTGTCCGGCATCGCCAAGGGCTACGCAGTTGACGTCGCGCTCGCCAGCCTCGCCACCAGCGGGCTGGCCGCCGCCACCGTCAACGCCGGCGGCGATCTGGCCCGCTTCGGCGACGACGCCGTGCCGGTGCACGTGCGCCTGCCGCAGCATCCCACGCACAGCCTGCAGCTGGCCGAACTGCAGAACGGTGCAGCCGCCACCTCGGCCAGCTATTTCCAGCCGGATGCGCTGCGCCATCCCGCCAGCGGCGACGTCTTGTGCGCCGGCACCAGCGTCACCGTACTGGCCGCCGACTGCATGACCGCCGACGCGCTGACCAAGGTCGTCGCGGCCGGCATCCTGGAAACCGATCCGCTACGCGGGGGCGCACCGCACACGGTGGAGGTACTGGCGCGTTACGGCGCGCAGGCCATCGTCCTCGACGACACGCAAGCCATGCGTTGCGACGCCGGCGGCTGGCACGACCTGCCGCTGGAGCTAGTGGCATGAACGCGCCGGTCATCCGCCTCGGCGCGCGCCACAAACGCCTGGCCTACGCCGCGTTCGCGCTGCTGTGGGCGAGCGGCGCGCTGTGGCTGCTGTTTCATTATTTTTTCGGCGTCGCAGGCGATTTCGGCCCCGAGCCGCATCCGGCCGAGAAATGGTGGCTGCGCATGCACGGTCTGGCGGCCATGCTCGCGCTCGTGGCGGTCGGCTCGCTGGCGACCAACCACATGCGGCTGGCATGGAGCCGCAAAAAGAATCGCCGTACCGGGATGCCGATGCTGGCGCTGACCGCATGGCTCGCCGCCACCGGCTATGCGCTGTATTATTTTTCCAGCGACGACAACGCCGCCTGGCTGCCGCTCCTGCACTGGACGGTCGGGCTCGCGCTGCCACTCGCACTGGTCGCGCATGTGGTGGTCGGCCGCCGCCGCGCGCCGCGCGCGCACCCCCATCCGCACTCGAAGAAAAAACCCGCACTGAGCGTCGCCGTTGCAGTGCGCCCGCCACACGCCAGCCAGAAAGCCAGCCAGTGAACACCGCCAGCAGCACTCTTGATTGTTCGATCGATTTCAAGCCCTATCGCATTAAAGCGGTCCACGCGCCAGAACAGGCGCCCGAATGGGGCGACTGGCTGCGCGAGCTGGGTTTCATTGCGGGCGAAAAAGTGATGCTGATGGCGCGCGCGCCGGGCGGCGATCCGCTGGTGGTGCGCGTCGGTTCGTCCACCTTCGCCTTGCGCCGTGCCGAGGCGGCCTGCATCGAGGTCACGCTGCTGACAGAAGAGGCCGTATCCGCATGAGCGCCTGCCACGATTCGAACCGCTCCCCGGGCAAACCCGCCGTCGTCCACGTGCATCGCGGCGGGCCGCTCATCGCGCTGGTAGGCAACCCCAACTGCGGCAAGACCGCGCTGTTCAACGTGCTGACGGGCAGCCGGCAGAAGGTGGCCAACTACGCCGGCGTCACCGTCGAGCGCAAGGAAGGCCGCTACCTCACGGCTGAGGGAAAAGCCCTGCGCGTGCTCGACCTGCCGGGCACTTACAGCCTCAACCCGCGTTCGCCGGACGAGAAGGTGACGGTCGACGTGCTGATGGGCCGCGCGCGCGGCGAGAAGCGCCCCGACCGGGTGATCTGCGTCGTCGACGCCACCAACCTGCGGCGCAACCTGCGCCTCGTCCTGGCGGTAAAACGCCTCGGCCTGCCCTGCGTGGTCGCGCTCAACATGACCGACCTGGCGGCGCGCCGCGGCATCCATGTGGATGCGGACAAGCTGTCGCTCGAACTCGGCGTGCCAGTGGTCAAGACCGTCGCGGTCAGGAAGGACGGTGCGGGCGCCCTGCGCGCGCTGCTGGATGCGCCGACCGACGCCTGGAGCGACGCCGCCGCGCACGCGGGCGCGGCTGATTCCTCCCCCGTGGTCACGGTCGAAGCCGATCACGATACGGTGCAGCGCATCCTTGTCAGCCTCGGCCTCGACCTGCACGTACCGCACACGCTGTCGGACCGTATCGACCGCGTGGTGCTGCACCCGGTACTCGGCATGGTGCTGCTCGTGACGGTGCTGTTCCTCATGTTCCAGGCGGTGTTTGCCTGGGCCGAGGCGCCGATGGGCTGGATCGAGGCGGTCACCACGTGGGCAGGCAACGCCGTTGCCGCCATGCTGCCCGACGGCTGGGTGAAGAGCCTGCTGGTTGACGGCGTGATCGCAGGCGCCGGCGGCGTGTTGGTGTTCCTGCCGCAGATCCTGATCCTGTTCTTCTTCATCCTGGTGCTGGAGGAATCGGGCTACCTGCC
>NZ_JADMKC010000052.1 GCF_018780105.1 Thiobacillus sp. | reverse complement strand
ATGATCTGAACAATTTTTCCGTTGCTCATGCTTGTTTCCTAAGAAAATTAAATTCTGTATGCGGTCATCAGACCGCTGCTGCACCGGCGACGATCTCGGACAATTCCTTGGTAATCGCGGCCTGACGCGTTTTGTTGTAAATCAGCTTCAATTCGCCGATCACATCCTTGGCGTTGTCGGAAGCGGCTTTCATCGCAACCATCCGCGCCGACTGCTCGCATGCAATGTTTTCTGCCACAGCCTGATACACCAGCGATTCGATGTACCGCATCAGCATGCCATCGACAACGGGCTTCGCATCGGGCTCGTAGATGTAATCCCAGTGCGTTTTCAGGCTCGCTTCATCGGCGTCTTCCATCTGCGTCAAGGGCAGCAACTGGGTCAGCGTCGGTTCCTGCTTCATGGTGTTGATGAAGCGGTTGTAAACGATGTAGAGCGCATCAATTTTGCCGCTCAGGTAGGCATCGAGCATGACCTTGACCGGGCCGATCAGCTTTTCCAGGTGCGGCGTGTCGCCCAGACCGGTATGCTGCGAAGCCACGTTGGCGCCAAGACGCTGCATGAAACCCAGCGCTTTGTTGCCAAACGGCGTGACGTCGATGCCGACACCGGCGGCTTCCCACTGCTTCATCTGACTCACCACCACGCGAAACACGTTGGTGTTGAGACCGCCGCACAGCCCCTTGTCCGAGCTGGCGATGATGAGGCCGACGCGCTTGACCTTCTCGCGCGGAATAACAAACGGATGCTTGTATTCCGTGTGGGCATAAGCCAGGTGGGTCGCCACGCGGGCGATCTTTTCGGCGTACGGGCGCGCGGCCCGCATGCGCTCTTGCGCCTTGCGCATTTTGGACGCCGCAACCATTTCCATGGCCTTGGTGATCTTGCGCGTATTTTCTACGCTCTTGATCTTGGTCCGTATCTCTTTTCCGGCTGCCATAATGGCTCCTAATCAGCGCGGTCTATCAATAGACGCCGGTTTTCTTGAACTCGTCCACCGCAGCGGTGAGCGCCTTTTCAGTCGCGTCATCCATGTTGCCGGTGGATTCAATCGTGTCCATGAGCCCGCCGAACTTGGACTTGATGAAAGCGGTCAAAGCAGATTCAAACGGCAGAATCTTGTTGACTTCGACGTCGTCCATGTAGCCCTTGTTGACTGCGAACAGGGTCAGTGCCATCTGCGACACCGACATCGGCGAGTACTGCGCCTGCTTCATCAGTTCGGTCACACGACGGCCACGTTCCAGCTGCTTCAGTGTGGCAGCGTCCAGATCGGAGGCGAACTGGGCAAAAGCAGCCAGTTCACGATACTGCGCCAGCGCCAGGCGAATACCGCCGCCCAGCTTCTTGATGACCTTGGTCTGTGCAGCGCCACCGACGCGGGACACCGACAGACCGGCGTTGATCGCGGGACGGATACCGGCGTTGAAAAGGTCGGTCTCGAGGAAGATCTGGCCGTCGGTAATCGAAATCACGTTGGTCGGCACGAAGGCGGACACGTCGCCGGCCTGGGTTTCGATGATCGGCAGCGCGGTCAGCGAACCGGTCTGGCCCTTGACGGCGCCATTGGTCATCTTTTCCACGTAGTCGGCGTTCACCCGTGCAGCACGCTCCAGCAGGCGCGAGTGCAGGTAGAACACGTCGCCAGGATACGCTTCGCGACCCGGCGGGCGGCGCAGCAGCAGGGATACCTGACGGTACGCCCAGGCCTGCTTGGTCAAATCGTCATACACGATCAGCGCATCTTCACCGATGTCGCGGAAGAATTCGCCCATGGTGCAGCCGGAGTACGGTGCGATGTACTGCATGGCGGCGGCGTCAGCAGCGGTCGCGGCGACGACGATGGTGTGATCCATCGCGCCGTGCTCTTCCAGCTTGCGCACCACGTTGGCAACCGAAGAAGCCTTCTGGCCGACGGCGACGTAAATACATTTAACGCCGGTGCCTTTCTGGTTGATGATCGCGTCGATAGCGACGGCGGTCTTGCCCGTCTGGCGGTCGCCAATGATCAGCTCGCGCTGGCCACGGCCGACCGGAACCATCGAGTCGATCGACTTGAGGCCGGTCTGCACCGGCTGGTCGACCGATTTGCGTTCGATCACGCCCGGCGCAATGCGCTCGATCGGCATGGTCTTGTCTGAAGCGATGGGGCCCTTGCCGTCGATCGGCTGGCCCAGCGAGTTGACCACGCGGCCGAGCAGGCCACGGCCCACCGGCACTTCCAGAATGCGGCCGGTGCACTTGGC
>NZ_JADMKC010000012.1 GCF_018780105.1 Thiobacillus sp. | reverse complement strand
CCCACAGCAACGAGTCGGAGTGGACGACTTTCCGCAACAACAAGAACAACGAGGCTTTCCTCGACCGCATCTACATCGTCAAGGTGCCGTACTGCCTGCGCGTATCCGAAGAGGTGAAGATCTACCAGAAACTGCTGCAGCACAGCTCGCTGTCGGAATCGCCATGCGCGCCAGGCACGCTGGAGATGCTGGCGCAGTTTGCGATCCTGACCCGGCTCAAGGAGCCGGAGAACTCCAGCATCTACTCCAAGATGCGCATCTACGACGGCGAAAACCTCAAGGACACCGATCCCAAGGCCAAGAGCTACCAGGAATACCGCGATTTCGCCGGTGTCGACGAGGGCATGACCGGCATCTCGACCCGCTTCGCCTTCAAGATCCTGTCCAAGGTATTCAACTTCGATCACAGCGAGATCGCGGCCAACCCGGTGCACCTGCTCTACGTGCTGGAGCAGCAGATCGAGCAGGAACAGTTGCCGCCCGAGGCCGAGCAGCGCTATGTGGCCTACCTCAAGGAATACCTGTCGCCGCACTACTCGGAGTACATCGAAAAGGAACTGCAGACCGCCTACTTGGAATCGTATTCGGAATACGGCCAGAACATTTTCGACCGTTACGTGACCTACGCCGACATGTGGATCCAGGATCAGGAGTTCCGCGATCCCGACACCGGCGAGATCCTCGACCGCACCCAGCTCAATGCCGAACTGGAAAAAATCGAGAAGCCCGCCGGCATCGCCAACCCGAAGGACTTCCGCAACGAGGTGGTCAACTTCGTGCTGCGCGCCCGCGCCCAGAACCACGGCAAGAACCCGACCTGGACCAGCTATGAGAAGCTGCGCGCAGTCATCGAAAAACGCATGTTCTCCAGCACCGAGGATTTGCTGCCGGTCATCTCGTTCAATACTAAGGCCTCCAGCGAGGAACAGAAGAAGCATCACGACTTCGTCCAGCGCATGGTCACCAAGGGCTACACCGACAAGCAGGTGCGCCTGCTGGCCGAATGGTATCTGCGTGCGAGGAAGGCGTCGTAACGGGCGCGATGGGGTATTGGTGATGTCACCGCACCGCAAATCCCCCCCAGCCCCCCTTTTTCAAAGGGGGGAGAAACCCCGCGATGGGGGCTGTCTGGGTATCCCCTCCTTGAAAAAAGCGGGGACAGAAGGAATTGCCACGCCCCTCTCCCACCTGGGTATCCCCCCCTTTGAAAAAGGGGGGTTAGGGGGGATTTCCGCGCCCCATTCCCACCCCCACCCGGCCAAGGAGCGCCACCCATGAGCCAGCTCGTCGACCGCCGCCTCTCCGGCAAGAACCGCAGCGCCGTCAACCGGCAACGCTTTCTGCGCCGCTTCAAGACGCAGATCCGCAAGGCTGCGGCGGAGGTCGTGTCCGGCCGCAAGGTGACCGATCTGGAGCGCGGGGAAAAGATTTCCATTCCTTCCAAGGACATGTCCGAGCCGGTCTTCCACCACGGCTCCGGCGGCCGCCGCAACATCGTGCTGCCCGGCAACCGCGAGTTCGTCAGCGGCGACCGGGTGGACCGCCCCGAAGGCGGCGAGGGGAAAGGTAGCGGCAGTGGCGGCGGGCCGCAGGGCGAGAGCATGGACGACTTCGTGTTCGAGCTGTCGAAGGAAGAATTCATGGATTTCTTCTTCCAGGATCTGGCGCTGCCCGATCTGGTGAAGAAGCAGCTTGCCGCCGTGCCCGAGGTCAAACGCGCGCGCGCGGGCTTCGTCAGCCAGGGCAACCCGTCCAATCTGCACGTGGTGCGTTCGATGAAGCATGCCATCGGCCGCCGGCTCGCCATGGCCGCTGGCCCCCGCGAAGCGCTGCGCGAAGCCGAGGAAGCGCTCGAAGCGCTCGTCGCCCGCGGCCTCGGTGCCAGCGACGAGGCTGAGACGCTGCGCGAGGAGATCGCGGCGCTCAAGTCCCGCGTTGCGGCCGTGCCCTTCCTCGACACCTGGGACCTGCGCTACGCCAACCGGGTCGACCAGCCGACGCCCAGCAGCCAGGCGGTGATGTTCTGCCTGCTGGACGTGTCGGGTTCGATGGACGCCGACCGCAAGAACATCGCCAAGCGTTTTTTCATGCTGCTCTATCTTTTCCTCACCAAGAGCTACGAACGCATCGACGTGGTGTTCATCCGTCACCATACCGTGGCCAAGGAAGTCGACGAGGAAGAGTTCTTCAACTCGCGGGAAAGCGGAGGCACCGTGGTGTCCAGCGCCCTCGAACTGATGAAGGACATCATCCTCGAACGCTATCCGAGCGCGAGCTGGAACATCTACGCCGCCCAGGCTTCGGACGGCGACAACTGGGAAGACGATTCGCCGCGCTGCCGCGAGCTGCTGCTGCAAAGCATCCTCCCGCTGACGCAGTACTTCGCCTACGTGGAAATCGAGGCCGAAGTGCCGCAAAGCCTGTGGCACGAGTATGAACGGGTGAAAGCGGCGAGCCCGCGCTTCGCCATGCAGCGCATCCTCACGCTGGAAGACATCTATCCGGTGTTTCGTGAACTGTTCAGGAAGAAGGTGGCTTGAAATGGAAACCGAAATGGAGAACGCGGCCCCGCCCGTCAGCCCACGCCAGCCGATCTCGGAAGGTTCGGAATGGACCTTCGAGCTGCTCGATCAATACGACCACGAGATCGCCCGCGTCGCCGCCCATTACGGCCTCGACACCTACCCCAACCAGATCGAGGTCATCACCTCCGAACAGATGATCGACGCCTATTCCTCGGTCGGCATGCCGGTGGGCTATCACCACTGGTCGTACGGCAAGCAATTCCTCTCCACCCAGAAGGGCTACCAGCGCGGGCAGATGGGCCTGGCCTACGAGATCGTCATCAATTCCAGCCCTTGCATCGCCTACCTGATGGAAGAAAACACCCTGACCATGCAGGCGCTGGTGATCGCCCATGCCGCCTATGGCCACAACTCCTTCTTCAAGGGCAATTACCTGTTCCGCACCTGGACCGACGCCGAGGGCATTCTCGACTACCTCGTGTTCGCCCGTCATTTCATCGCCGAGTGCGAGCAGCGTCACGGCGATGAAGCCGTGGAAGAGATTCTCGACTCCTGCCACGCGCTGATGAATCACGGCGTGGATCGCTACAAGCGGCCGACCAAACTGTCCATGGGCAAGGAGCAGGCACGCCAGCTGGAACGCGAGGCCTACCTGCAATCCCAGGTCAACGACCTGTGGCGCACCGTGCCGGTGAAAGCGGTGGCCGAAGTGGAAAAACAGGTGCGCCGCTTCCCGGCCGAGCCGCAGGAAAACCTGCTCTATTTCATCGAGAAGAACGCCCCGCGCCTGGAGCCCTGGCAGCGCGAGATCGTGCGCATCGTGCGCAAGATCGCGCAGTATTTCTACCCGCAGCGCCAGACCCAGGTCATGAACGAAGGCTGGGCCACCTTCTGGCATTACACCCTGCTGAACCACCTGTACGAGGAAGGCAAACTCACCGACGGCTTCATGATGGAGTTCCTGCAGTCGCACACCAACGTGGTCTACCAACCGCCCTACAACAGCCGCCACTACAGCGGCATCAACCCCTACGCGCTGGGTTTCGCCATGTTCACCGACCTGCGCCGCATCTGCGAACACCCGACTGAAGAGGACCGCCGCTGGTTCCCGGATCTGGCCGGCAGCGACTGGGTGAAGACGCTCGACTTCGCCATGCGCAATTTCAAGGACGAAAGCTTCATCGCGCAATACCTTTCACCCAAGCTGATTCGCGACCTCAAGCTGTTCGCGCTGGTGGACGACGATAACGAGGACAAGCTGGAAGTCACCGCGATTCACGACGACGCTGGCTATCGCACCGTGCGACAACTGCTTGCCGACCAGTACAATCTGGGCAACCGCGAGCCCAACATCCAGGCCTACCAGGTCGATGTCTTCGGCGACCGTTCACTGACGCTGCGCCATTACATGCACGATCGCCGGCCGCTGGGCGAATCGGCGCCGGAAATGCTGCGTCATCTCGCCCGCCTGTGGGGCTACACCGTCCGCATCGAGAGCATGGATCCGGACGGTACCGCGCATCCGGTGGCAAGCAGCGAGGCTTAGCGCCTCCCGAGGGGGGCGCGGGTCTCAGGCCGCGGCGGCCACCTTGGGGTTCTGGCGGCGACCAGCAGCTTGGCAAACTGATCCAGCGGCTTGTCGATACGCTGGATGTTCTGCTCCTGCACTTCGTTGCGGCTCAGTTTTATTTAACTTCGTAGCGCGAGCGAAGCGCGGAAATTGTCATGTTTGGGGCCACCGCATCATGCGGTATCAATAGGTAAACCCAAGATTTTCCACCGACCTTAGCTGCATAGTCCGATGCGTTCTTGCACCAGATCACCGCCTGATCGGCTTTGGCCTTCACCTCCGTCTCGGACTCCTGTGCTTCGGCAACTTCCTTGGCCTTCTTCGTTTCGATCATTAGTGTGATGTCGTCCAAAGCCACCACGAAATCCGGGATGTATTCAGGCTGGTTCACGCCTGATCGGTAGTAAATGCTGAACTGACCGGAAACGGGACGGAACCAGCGGCGGGCCTCGCGCTCCAGCACCGTTGCCAGGATACGCTCTGTGTCCGAGTGAAACTTCTGGAAGGGATACGCGCAGCGTTGGAAGCCGCCATAAACGTACTGACCGATGGTCCGTTTATCATCAGGCGCCCAGTGCAGAGGCTTCACATCGTCCTTGGCAGTAAAGGCACAAGGCTTCAGCGGCATGAAGCCCTGGCTGACGATTACCTCCGAACCGGCCGAATCTTCTTCATAGTGCCTGGCCATCTGGAGATGGATGCTCTCCGCGATGGCACGTCCATGGTTGCCCAAGATGTTGTGCACGGCCGATTCGTCAGGCTGCCTGCGGAGAAAGTGCGCCACCGCCTGACCCGCCAGCTCGTAGATCAGATCGGCATGGTCGTCATAAGACACGTCGTCGTAGTTGATCAGTTCACGGACGATGTAGTCCTCAAGCCGGGTTTCTTCGATCACGGCAGCCTCGCCGTAGGTCAGTTGACGTCCCGATTGCAGGCCTTGTGACAATAACTGCTGGTCGGTCGCCTGATAGTTCATGCGCGACACATCAAGTGTGAAACTGCGGTAGCCACCCTTCACCGGCCCAATGGGTACAACGGTGATGCGCGGAATGTCGATGGTCTGGTCGATAAAAACCTCAACCGACTTTTTCACCACTTCGGCCACGGCTTCGGCATTGGAGGCCATAGCGTCCAGCAGCCCGCCTTGCTGCGGCACCAGTCGCTCCATGACCAGTTGGGTCAGCCTATCTTGGACACTGGCCGTGCTCAATGCCGTGCTGGTGGGGACAAGGCCCCGGTCTTTGCCCAGCTCCGCGACCGCATCCATTGCCACCATGGCAATTCTGCGTTCCTCGCCCGTGAAAACCACCGATAGCGATTGAGCGGAATCACCAGTGCCCTGTTTATAACCGGCGGAAACCACTGCGGCGCCATCGGCGCCGGAGCCTTTCACGTCAGAAATACCCAGCATCACGGCTGTATTGGATGGCACTGAAAGACTGGTCAACCGACTTCCATTGTTGTCGGTTGGCTCCAGCCTCAATTCCTTCAAGCGGATCGGCGAGTCGCCCTTGCCTGCCTCGTCGATGACCTCCTTGAACCTATCGTGCGCGATGATGTTCAGGCGATCCACCACCTCAACCCCGGTCTTTCGGCCATAGGGCAGACGCAAGCCGCGCCCGATGGACTGCTGAATTAGGGTTTGCGCGTTGGCAGCGCGCAGTGGCACGATGGTGTAGAGGTTCGTTACGTCCCAGCCTTCTTTCAGCATATTGACGTGAATCACAATCTCGGTGGGGCTACTGTAACTCTCGACCTCAAGCAGATCGCGAATCATCTTGTCTTCTTCGGCGCCGGTCCTGCTGCTGTCGACCTGAATCACCTTGCCCTTGTACTGTCCGTCGAACAAATTCTCCAGCGTTCCCAAGAGCACGCCGGCATGCGTGGTATCACGGGCAATCACCAGCATGAATGGCTTCACCGGTTTCTGCCCGCTCTGCTCGGCGTAGGTCAGCAGATGCACCTTGGTTTCCTCATGAACACGGATGCCGTCCATGAGCTTGATACGCTCCAACTGCTCCGCACTGTGATCGGCCGGGTTGAAGTTCTGCTGAGTCACCACGGCGGGTTCTTTGACGAAGCCGTCCTCGATGGCGAGCGCCAACGGGTAATCCATCACCACGTTTTTAAAGGGCACTGGGCCTTTCGCCCCTTCGGTAAAGGGTGTTGCCGTCAGCTCAAGGCCCAGCAATGGCCTCAGCTCGTTCAACGCCCGGATGCCTGCACTGGCACGGTAACGGTGCGACTCGTCCATGATGAGGACCAGATCGGGCAGTTCAGCCAGGTATTCGAAATAACTCTGACCAAGGTACTCGGAAAGCCGCTTGATCTTCGGCGCCTTGCCGCCGCGAACCTCAGAATTGATCTTCGAGATGTTGAAGATATTGATCTGAACAGGCGCATCAATTGCTTGGGAAACTAAGTCGCCGCGTTGCTCATAGGTTTCACCGGTAATCACCTCTGGCGTGGCAGCGGCGAAGTCTGAAATACCCTTGAATACGTATTTCGGCCCCGTTGTATCGCTGAAGTCGCGGATCAGCTTGTCGTAGATCGTCAGGTTGGGTGCCAGCACAAAGAAGTGCTTGTAGCCATAAGCCGCATGCAGATAACTGATGAAAGCTCCCATCAGACGCGTCTTGCCGACACCCGTTGCCAACGCGAAACACAAGGAGGGAAAGTCACGCTCGAAGTCCGTCAACTTCGGAAACTCAGCCATCAGCGCTTCCTGCATGGCTTTCAGTTCCCCGGCTGAACGGGCTTTCGAGTCGCGCAATGCGGGCACTGTCTCCAGCGCGGTGTGAAGCCGCTCCAGGCTAACGGTTTGCGGCTTGCGCAAGCTCAGGCGACCAGCCACAGTGCGCACGATTTTTTCTCGGCTCATGCTGTGCGCTCCATGTCTTTCAGAATTCGTTTGTAGCGTTGCTCGAAGGCCTTCTCGCCGCCTTCCATGATTTCGCAAACCTTCTTCCTCACAGACCTCTCCTGTAGTCCACCCGCCGCGCTGTTTACGATCTGACCGCCCGCAAATTCCATGGGCATCACCAGCTCAGCATCACCGTTTACGACGATGTTGGCGTTATGGGTGATAACAATCAGTTGGCGGCGGCTCTTGTTGTCGCGCAGCTGCTTGACCACCAAATCGGAAACAAGCGCGTTATCCAAGTCATCCTCTGGCTGATCCATCAGCAGCGGCTCGCTGCCATGCGCCAGCAGGAACGACAGGATCGCGGCAGTCTTCTGGCCCGCCGATGCCTGCTGCAAGCTCTGAAAAGAACTGGCGGCATCACGTTTGTACTGAAGATCAACGGCATCCTCCGGAAACCATGCCGCCAATTCATCGAAGACCACTGAAGCAATCTCCGGCTTCATGTCCTTCAGCTTCTTGACGAACTTGCCGTGCAGCCTCGTGTTCAGCACCTGCTCGTTCATCTCTTCAAGCGACTGCTTGATCTCCTGCAACCGCTCGGGCACGGGCGAAGCCAAGGCCGGATTCACCAAATCCCACACCATGCCGCACGGCTTGGGTGGGTCATCGTCGGTCTCGCCGTAAATTTCCCGGGCAAAAGTGCCCTCGGTTTCAATGCGAAAAATCTCGCGCAGACTGGTGGCGCCGGCTTCTGCGTCCGCCATGGTATTCAACGTGATCTTCAAGGCAGGAACATTCACCAGCACTTGATCGAGGAAGACCTGCCTGAGCGTCGTCAATACTTGGCGCTCCTGGTGCAATGCCGCCTGCGCGTCAACAATGGCTTGCCTCGCTTGCTCAAGTTCGGCGCTGATAGCATTGAGCTGCTCCAGCTGCTTCTTTAGCTTTTCCTCAAGGGCCACGGCATGCGAAGCATCTTCGGCATTGGTGATGCCTTGGGATTTGAGTTCCGCCACGATGCGTGCGTACTCATCCAGATGCACTTTGTTTTCTTGATGCCACGCGCTCGCGCCACTGGCTACCTGCGCCGCCGCAAGATCTGCCTGCATGCTGGCAACCAAGGCCGTGATCTGGTCAAAGTTACCAGCCAGCTTTTGCGTCAGTGCTTCCGTCGCCAGCTTCTCCTCTTGTTCAGCATGAGTCGTGGCCTCGAAATCGGTAAGCGCCAGGTTTTTCAGGTTTGCGGCTTCCGCGGCGCTGGTTTGCAGTGACTGTACATCCTCGCCAAGTTGTCTGAAGAAGCCTTCTACCGTCCGCTGCTGCTTGCCTGCACGCTGATATGCCTTGAGGGCATCGCCAAAGTTAGATGACGCAAAAACCTTGGCCTTGCGCGATGCCTCCTTGTACTGAAGCTCAATGGCGGGTTTCTGCGCAATGTCGGCCTCCAGCGTGCGGACGCGTTTTCTCGCCACGTTCAAGGCCTCGCGCTTGACGGCGAAGTCTTGTTCCCAAGCCTCCTTGCTGCTGCCCAGCACATCGTCGATGTACTGGATCAGATGCTGCGGGTTATCGGCCAACGCCAAAATCTGCTTTTGGCTAAATATCTTTACGGGAAAGTTGGTACGCGCGTGCTCTTCGGTCAGTTGCGTAGCCTGCCAAGCGACACTGTCCCAGCGCTGCACCGACACCGCAAACTTGCCATCGACACCTTTTGCCCAGCAGTACTCGAACCGTTCCTCCAGATCGCCCTGCCCCTTGGAGACTTCAACGGTGATACGGGAATCGTGGAGCATCATGCCCGGCTGATGGCGGCTCGTCTTTTCTTTCCTGAAGTTCTCAAAGGATTGCTTCAACGCGCCGTCAGAGCGCCCCGTCAGCAGTTCGTTTTCTCGTGCCAACCCCAAGCGCAGACATTCCAGTATGGTGGACTTGCCGCTACCCCGGCCACCAATCAAAGCGTTGTAGCTGGGGTTGAAATGAATCGTCAGCGGGTCTTTCTGGCGCAGGCGCAGCTTCTCAACCGTGATGCTCTTGATCTTCGGATGCCCAAGCTGCTGCGGATAATCGACGCATTCGTCGCTGCGACGCACCGCAGAGGCCGGGTCAAGCAGCGCCAGCTTTAAGCCCTCGATAGAAGGCGCCGACATCTTCACCCATGTGAAGCCCCGGCCAATGTCTCTCGGCTGGTGGCTGTCAGATCCAAGCACGAAGGCCATGTCGGCCAAGGCAACAGCATGGGGCTGCAAACAGGCTGCGGCCGGATCAATGACCTCTACCGCATCCAGCAGCTTAAATATCGGCTGAAGTGTGTTGTTGTCCGTCAACGAAATCAGCAGACCTTTCGGTTGATCGACGTGGGCAGCACACGCGACACCGCCAGATGCATGGATTGAGCGGATGACCTGTTCAACGCTTTGGCTGGTCACGCCATCACTATCTCCCGGTGTGCCCATGTAGCCAACGCTGCCACGAATGGCATCAATGTCCGAGGCGCCCTTTGCCGGGTCAAGTATCGCCTTCAGATGCACGCCACCGTTGCATGACAACTCCATGCCGGGGAAGATCGTCATCGTTCCCCATGCTGCCGGGTCTTGCTGTTTCAGTGTCTCCAGTTCGGTTTTCAGCTTGTCGATCCAGCCACCGGTATTGTGATCAGTAACGACAATGCACTGAATGCCCTTGTCCAGGTAGTCTTGCAGCCACTGGCGTGGCGTGATCGCTTTGTCGCCCCTGTAGTCCAGCGATGCAGGCGTGTGGTTGTGAAAGTCGAACTTCCACCAACGCGAGCCGGGGTAGCTGTGAGTCATGCTTGTTCCTCCCCGTTGCTGAACAAACCACCCTGACGCGGCGGCATAGCTTTCGGCTTCTGCTGCATCGGCAGATTTTCAACATTCAGGCTGTAGTCGTCGTGGCCCCATTCGCACTTGCTCAAGACCATCTTCGGAATCTTCTTAAGCGTCAGGTTGGGGAAACGATCCGCAGATCCCCGATACGCCGCGCAGCACACCAGCAGGCTGCGCCCTTCGCCCACCTCGTCACTCAGGGCCTGTAGCTGGTCGGCATTGAGCGTCTGCGTCGTAACGTAGATGAAGTCGTTTTCGGTGCTGGTGCCGTGCTGCCAGTAGTGGGCATCGCTGGGCGCGTAGGTGAAGCCTTCCAGCTTGCAGATCGCCGCCGCAAGCATCTCGGCGTTGTATTCCTTGTTGCTGACCCACTGGCCCCAGCGGTCTTGCTGCAACAGACTGGGGGCTAGCCGGTAGTAGCGGAAACCGCCGCCGCCTTGCCAGTTCACCGCCTGGCTGATGCCGCCCTGATCTTCGCCGTCAATGACTTTTTTCAGGCGCGGAATAATATGCGTGTGACAGTGCTCGCCCAATTCGATCATGATCCAGCGGCGGCCCATTTTGTGGGCGACCGCACCGGTGGTGCCAGAGCCGGCGAAGGAGTCTAGGACGAGGTCGCCAGGATTCGATCCGATTTCCATTACACGTTGAATCAGCCCCTCGGGCTTTGGCGTTATGAAATCGTCCGCTAGTGAAGAACTGCCTAATACAGCGCGCACCTCTTTTCTCGCTGCATCAGTATGACTTGCGTATTCATGAGACCAAAGCGTTTGCGGCACTACGCCTTGATTGCGCAGCAAATGCTTGTATCGTTTGAATGAAGGGGTTTTACCAAGCCCATCCTTACCCCAGTAGATGAAGCCTTCAGCCACATGCCGCAGATGTTCATCTTTCGAGTACGACCAAACGCGCGTTTTACTCGGCCAGATTTCCTCGCCGGTATTGGGTTGCATGATTGCGTAATAAAGGTTTGGCCGCTCCTCTACAGATTTGCTACACGTGTAATTGTCCGGTCGGAAGACTCCTTTCTCATCTTCGTATTTGTACTGCCGATCCTTCTCTTCTGTTCGTGGAATTAGGTTCCTCTTCCAGCTTTCGGTCTTGCGATAAACCAGTAGATGATCGTGCATAGGTGCAATTGTCTTGTGGTCGTTGGCAACTGCGTATTTCTTTTGCCACACCACATTCGCTACGAAATTCGCACGCCCAAACACCTCATCGCACAACACCTTGAGGTAGTGCGCCTCATTGTCGTCAATCGTGATCCACAGCGAACCATCCTCGGAAAGCAGCCGCCGAATGATCTCCAGCCGGTCGCGCATCAGCGACAACCAGATCGAATGCTCCACGCCATCGTCGTAATGCGCGAATGCACTGCCCGTGTTGTACGGCGGATCGATGAATACGCACTTCACCTTGCCAGCGTAATCCTGCTCCAAGGCCCTCAATGCCAACAGGTTGTCACCAAAGATCAGCTGGTTGTCGAAAGAGTCTGTGCTAGTGACACGGTGCTTCGCGTGATAACTTTTCTCCGGATCACCCAACAAAATACGCGGTTCCAGTTTTGGCCGAATATCCTTGCCAATCCAGGTGAGTTCGAGTTTTTGTTTGTTGCTCATAGACCGGACTCCGCTCATCCCACCTTCTTCTTGACAGCTGCGTCAAACATTTCATGATTGATGGGCGATTCCAGACGCCCGTTGTTAAGCAACGTCAGGACCAAATCGACGTTATCTTCATTGACGACGATGATTCCATTCTGAACGACCAGTCCCCAGTTTTTCTCTTGATTCACCTTGATGAGATCGACCAGATATTGCGGACTTTTGTAATACCCGCTCTTTTGAATAGACGATATTTTGCGGAGTAGGTGAAGGTTCGCCCCAACACTTTTTCGTATGGGCTCAACGTCGTTGAAGACTTTCAGCGCCAGGAACTCATCAAGCACTGCATCCCGATTCTTCTCCATACCTGCCCTGAAATTCAAGGCGCTTTCAAACTCTTTTTTATTAGTGATAAAAGTAGTTCCGTCGTAAGCGAAGAAATCGATATGGGTATCGATGGCAAATATTTTCTTGTCGTCGAGGTCGACCAGTTTCTTATCCTCAAACAAAAAATAAGACACCGACGTGATCTTAGCTGCTTGAGTGAATTTGTTAATCTTCCGAACGCCATACACCACACTTTCGCCATGCTCCAGTTTGACGACATAAGCCCATGAATTCAGTAGATCTTCGTATTTTTCAACTTTCGGGTTGGCGAGCCCTTTATCGACCTCGCCCTGAATTTTTGCAAAGTCGGTTTCAGACGACTCGATAGTAAATAGATGGTTGTCCTGATCTGCCGTAAGGAAGTCATACGATTCGAGCTTGTAGTTAGCGCCTTGTATCCGGTCTGTAACGGCTTTCTTGAGCTTGTTCAGCAGCTTTTTGTCGACGTCAACACGAAATACTGAATAGTGAGCCTGCTTGTGAACATCCAGGCGCCGCTTGACAAGCCATATCGTTGTTATCCAATGTTTAAAATCAGTTTTGCGTAATAGGCTTATCTTTTTTGCGATCTTGAACGGCATTATTTTTGTTCCTCGGATTGGACACTGCTGACGAAATAAAGATGAGTGGACAAGCGCTCAATAACGCAAGTGTCGCCCAGCTGGAATTCATGTTTGGAGATCAGCAGCCCTTGGACATCGCGCTTACCGTCCTTGAATTGACAGTCATAAAGCCCGTAGCCAGCGAGCGCCATCACGGGATTGATGAACACATTTTTCGTCCGGTACGCCAATGCAAACATCAGTGACATGAAGACGAAAAGGCTAAGTAGCGTTTTCCAGTCGCCAAGGTTGAAGTTATAAAAAGAAATCATGTATGGGATGGTGTAAGTGAACATGTCGCCGGATTTATTCGAGACCTTTGTCACTTTTACCGGCAGGCCACTTTTAATTTTGCTAGCCGCAAGCAGGACGACTGCGCAAGCGAACAACGTTACAGCCATGATGACCGTAGCCGTCACTGGGTGGCTGGGGAGAAACGTCGCTTCGTCCAGGTCTTTGATGATGAAGATAAGCGCCAACGGAAAATAGGCACTGATAAACATCAACAGGGACGGAATGAGTCGGAGCTTCATCGCGATCTCTTGGGGCCACTCAATTGCTTGATTTCGCTAATGCCTACCAGTGAACGCATTTGCGTGATGGCAATGGCATTCAATTGCGCCAGCCGCTCGGGCGCAACCAGCCCTTGGTGAATCAAAACCGCATTGATGCTTTCGAGGTTAGACAGAACCACTAATTGTTCAAGGGTGGCTGCGTCGCGCATGTTGCCGCTCTGGTCTGGGTTGGCCTGCCGCCACTGGGCCGCTGTGACCCCAAACAGGGCGACGTTGAGCAAGTCGGCCTCGCTGGCGTAGATGATGCCGGTCTGTGCCTGCGTCAGGCGCGGCGGAATCAGTCGCTCCTTGATGGCGTCGGTGTGTATTTTGTAATTGACTTTGGCCAATGTGCGCTGGAAGCTCCACTCCAGTGAAGTGACGCGGGATTCTTCGTCCTTGAGCCGTTGGAATTCCCTGATGAGGTAGATTTTGAATTCGGCGCTGATCCACATCCCGAATTCGAATGCAATGTCCTTGTGGGCGTAGGTTCCGCCATATCTCCCTGCGGTTGCCTGAAGACCTATTGCACGGGTTTTTTCCACCCACTCTTTGACGCTGAGCTTGTAGCTGTTCAATCCTGCCTGGCTTTTAATTATGGCGAATTCGCCATAATTAAAATCGGGGTTGTAAACCGTCTCCCAGATGCCCAGGAACTCAACGGTGTTTCTGTTTCTCAACCAATCGGAAATAAAGAAGTCGCCATCCTTCGCTTTCAACATGTCCGTAAGGGAAATGTAGTCCTGTCCATGTTTCGAGATCACCGTGATCTCGCTTCCCTTGACTTCTATCTTCTTGACCATGCCTTGCCCCATTCATATCCACCGAATTCGGTGGAATTAAACCATCCCCAGCAACATCATGGCGCCATACGTAACGTGCGCCACCCAGGTGTGGCGTGCGGATTCTTCATGACACCTCCCATTCCGCGACGAACAGCCTGAAATCAGTCACCCGCTGCTTCAGTTGTTTTTCCAACTCGTCTATCAGGCTGTCGCGTTTGGCTTGAATTTCATCCTGTCGGTCGAACAGTTCGCGCCGCTTGCGGTCGCGCAAGGATTCAAGATCGCGTTGATCTTTCTGCGCGGCCAGCTTTTCGGCCAAGGTGGCAGCCCCTTTGCTCAAGGTACGAGTTTCCTTGATACGGCGGTCAAGTTCCTTGATTTCGCGCTCAAGGCCCACCTTCATGTCATCGGCCCACGTATCGAGCTTGTCTGTCTCCTGCGTGAACGCGGCCAGGTTACGCATTTCTAGCCCGGAGAGGATGACGGTTTTCTGCCGGTTGATCTCCTGTTCAAGTGCTGGAGGCAGCGGCACATAAGCCGCCCTGAAGTCGAGGCCCGGCTGATCCAGACCAGCTGGGGTGTCGGCATCTGTTTGGGTACTGTTCCCGACCACCGGTAATTCGGAAGCAGTGGCCGGGATGGATAGTAGCTTTTCAACTGTTTCTGCGTCATGCACCACCCCGGTGTCGTCCTGTGCAGCCAAGAGCAAGTGGTCTTCTTTCGAGCCCAAGGATTCGACAGTCAACAAACTCACGGCCACGGTGCCGGAGCGGCCCACCAACTGCTTGACCACGGCGACATAGGCACCGTAGCTATCGTAGTGCATGCACAGTTTGGCGGCTGAAAGCTGCTGGCCTTTGGCGTATTCAATCAGCGTTTGCGCCAAAGGGTGTTGCAGACGAAAGATGTGGGCCTCGTCAGTGCGACGCGGCAACTCGTAACGGCCATGCGGTATGCCCTCGCCCCGCTCCTGAAGGGCAAGGGGCAATGAGTGAAGTTGAAAGCCCGTCCCATCCACATCGAAGCTTGCATTCTCGGTCAATGCAGCCTGGGTGAAACGCATCAGCAAGCGTTCGAGCTTGCCCAACGACGCTCGGGCGGCTTGATCGCGCAGTCGCAATCTTTCCTGCACGTCCACGTCAAAGTTTTCGAGCAAGGCCTTGCGGGCATTGAGCATGGCATCGCTGATCTCGCCAGCCAGATCGTCTTGCAACTGCTGGAAGGCCGATTGAATTTGCTCAGGGTGACGGCAGGTTTGGTAAATCTCGGCAATACGTCGCTCGAAGTCGACTCCCGATTCGACCGCGCCCAGCACTTCATCGCTGGCCCCAAATACGCCATCGAACAACTTGAATTTCAGCGCCAGAAGCTCATAGACACGCCGGTCGGCTTCGTTATCCCTGTTGAGGAAGTTCACGACCACCACGTCATGCTTCTGGCCGTAACGATGGCACCGACCTATGCGCTGCTCCACCCGCTGTGGGTTCCATGGCAAGTCATAGTTGATGACCATGGAGCAAAACTGAAGGTTGATACCCTCCGCGCCGGCCTCCGTGGCGATCATGATGGTGCCTTGCTCCTTGAAGTAATCCACCAGTGCGGCGCGTGTATCGGCAGAACGCGAACCGCTAATGCGGTCGGTGCCAGCATGTTTCTTCATCCAGGCGGCGTACACCTCCTTGGAACGGGCATCGCTGTTGGAACCGTTGAAAAGAACCACGCCCGCCGCGTAGGGCGTCTTGGCAAGCAATGTCAGCAGGTAGTCTTGCGTGCGGCGGGACTCGGTGAAGATGATGGCTTTCTGCGCTGCGCCAAGTTCGTGCAATTTCTTGAAAGCCACCTTGAGGGCCTGCAACAAGGCCAAGCCCTTTGCGTTTTCGGTGATCGAAACTGCAAGGTCACGAAACGACTCCAGCTCGATGATCTCGGCCTTGATGGCGAGAATTTCTTGCTTGGTCTTGGCCTTCTTGCCAGCTTGAGCTTCTTGTTCCTCGAGGCGGTCGATTTCCTCCGCCAACTCGTTCAAACCTTCAAAGTCCTGGTCAAGTTCTTCAGTCAGATTGAGACTGGCAGCTTTCTCGTCCAAGGTTTGCAGCAGCCGCTTGGCAAGGGAATCCAATGCACCGGCGATGGCAAACGTGCTGGAGGCAAGCAGCTTGCGCAACACCAAAGTAATCAGTTGCCGCTGGCTATTGGGCAAGGCGAAGAGCGCATCGCGCTGGAGGTAGTCCGATACGAGGTTGTAAAGGCTGATTTCATCTGCCCCCGGAACGAACTCTTGAAGCAGCGGAATGCGCTTAGTGTATTTGACGTAGGCCTCGACCTGCCGCCGTAATGTGCGCTTGCAAACGGGTTCGATGCGGCGCTTGAGGGCATCAAAGCTGGCGGCATCCTTGAGCGAGCCAAACTGGCTGCGGAAGCTGTCCAGATCGCCGAAGACCTTTTCATCGACAAAGCTCACGAGGCCATACAGTTCCAGCAACGAGTTCTGCAATGGGGTGGCGGTCAGCAACACCTTGGGCGCGAAAACCAGTGCTTCCTTAAGGGCTCGGGCGATTTTGTTGTCGGGCTTATAAACATTACGCAAGCGATGCGCTTCGTCGATAACCACCAAGTCCCATGGCATGGCCTGCACCTCTTTAGCCTTGCCGCTGGCGAACTGGTAGGAGGTGATGAGTACGCACGGTGAATCAAACGGATTGCTGGCTCCATCCTTGATGGCCTGTCGGTATGATTTGGCTTCAAGCACTGCCGCAGCGATGCCGAACTTGTCAGCAAGCTCTTGGTGCCACTGCTTGCGCAGATTGGCCGGGGCGATTATCAGAATGCGGCGCTTGCGTTCTGCCCATCGTTGGGCAATAAGCAAGCCCGCCTCAATCGTTTTTCCGAGTCCAACCTCGTCGGCCAGGATTGATCCTTTCGACAACGGGTTGCTGGAGGCAAACAGCGCCGCATCGATCTGGTGAGGGTTCAGATCAACCTGAGCATCCAATAACGCACCGGCCATCCGATCCATGGAATCTGACGCGGCACGTCTGGTGAGTTGGTGCGCGAAATAGGCAAGCTGGTGCGGGCTGTACGTTGGTGTGGTGTTTCGATCTTGATGAATCGGCGTCAAACCTCGTCCCCCGTCTTGTTGTCGTTGGCACCACCAGCTTTCACCCAGGCATCGACCTCAACCCGCCGAAACTTCCACGGGTAACCAACAAGATATGTAGGCATAACTTTCTTCGCGCCCCACGCGTAAATGGTGACTATGTAATCACCGTGATATGCAGCAATCGCTACAACCGATAGCCATCGGTCAGTCATGGCAGATTTGTTCATCATCTTGGTTCTGCGGCGGCTCGACGTGCAGGGTTTCACATCCCGAAATAAATGAAAACCCGATTGGAGTCGAATATTGATATGTAAGGCTGATTATGACTGGAATCGGGCTCGCACAAGCGGCGTGTGCTCCGCGCAAGGAACAACGCCGACATACTTCTAGGCAAGAAGGGTTCGACTCGGCACAAGCTCAGTTCGCGGGTTCTTGATCCAGATGGGGATTGTATCGAGGACTTCCTTCACCATGACCACATAGTAATGGCCAAGAACAGTCCCAGACCTTCACTGAGACATGTGCCAGATCGCCTCTTCCTGGCTGAATCGGTCACGCTCGAACCCGATGCCACCCACCAGGCCGGCACCACAGCACTGTCATCAATGAACGGGTGAACTGGCGCACTCGTAGAAATCAAGCACGGAAAGATTGTCGGAAAACAAGATGATTGCTGGCAGCCCAGGCTGCCGATTCTACGGTGTCATGCGACCCAGCAATTCAACTGCGTGGGCATGTCGTCGAGACCGGCGGAACCGATCTCAACTGGTACGCCACCTCAGGCTGCAGCGGCCACCTTGGGATTCTGGCTTGCGGCGACCAGCAGCTTGGCAAACTGATCCAGCGGCATGTCGATACGCTGGATGTTCTGCTCCTGCAAAAAGCGCGCTTCGTTGCGCGTCAGTTCGCCCGGCAGCACCGCCCAATGGGTATCGGACGAGCGCTTCATGACCTGACGCGCAAAGGTGCGCTCAAGCTGGTTGCGGAAGCGGCAGCCGAGGAACAGGAAATGCCGGCCGGTGCGCAGCTGCTGCACGATGGCGGGGATCGGCGTCTGGATATCGATCTCGGTGAGCACTTCGACGAAATCGGTATCGGACACCAGGAAATTCTTCGCCGGCGCGATCGAGCCTAAGGGTTTGTAGAGCAAGGTGTCCCAAGTGTCGGCCTCGAACGGATCCGCCCGCGCGCCATCGGGCCGGAAATAATGTATCCAGGTGCCGAAATGCTCGGACTGGCTGACCCCCTGCAATTGCCCCGACAGCAGACGCGATGCCAGCGCCGTCGCCATCGCGTTGTCGTACCAGGCGTCAACGATCAGCAGGGGCTTGCGCGGCAGGCTTGCCAGAAATTCATGCAGAAAAGTCGGCGGCACTTCGGGACCGAAAGCATCCGTCATGTGCCCCACCAGCGTTTTGCGGTGCTTGAAGTTCTCGATGTATTGCGCAGCGGCGGTGAGATTGCCGCGGATCTTGTGCGGCACGCTGGATTTCGCCACCAGCTGCTGCACCAGCGCTTCGGGCGAGTTCGGCACGGGGCAGCCGCCCGGGACCAGATCGAGCACCCCCGGCCCCAGATACGGGACGATGCCGCCCACTTCCAGGTGCGCAATGATCTCGTTCAACAGGGTGTCGGTCTTGTCCATGATGGTTTCTCCTCAGACTGCCGACGATTTGAGCTGGTCGACCTGCTGTTTCGGCAGGCGGAACAGGGCGCGGGCGCCGGACAGGGTCTCGTAGCAGTCGGTGGTGGAACTGGCGAGCAGGTTGAACCAGCCCTGGTCGCTCAGGGCGTCGGGACGCTCGCTGATAGCGGCAATCGTTCCGTCGGGTGCAAAGCGCACGTGAATCATGACTTGATCGTTTTCCATTTATGTAGCTCCTTGAATGAATTTAAGAACCGTGACCGCAGCGCGGTCACGGCCGTGTCACAGCAGTTCAACCGTCACGTCTTCGGCGCCCAGCTTGGCCTGACAGGCCAGGCGGGAATTCGAGCTGACGCCGACAAGGGTGTCGAGCTTCTCGTTTTCGAGACGCTGCGTCTTCGACAGGGTCTTGCGCCCGACCGTGACGAAGATGTGGCACGAACCGCATTCGGCCTTGCCTTCGCATTTGTGCGGCATCGTCACGCCGGCTGCGAGCACGGCTTCGAGGATGCTCATGCCCTCGGTAGAGGGAACGGTTTTGCCGGACGGGTTGATGGTTAACATGGGCATTGCATTACTCCTTGGATGTTTGCTGATTCGGATATAAGTCATGGGCAACTCGGTCAATCAAAGCGACGGTTTCAGACGTTGCGATATCAAAGCTGCCCACATGATTAGTAGATCGCCGCACCCGCGCCGACATTGATCGAGGCGTCCTTGGCGGTCTGCACGATGAAGCCCACCTGGGCTTCGTTCACATGCGCGTGGAAGGGCAAGGCAATGATGCGATCGGCCACTTTTTCGGTGACTTTGAAATCGCCCTTGCGATAGCCCAGCTGGGTGTAAAACGCCTGCAAATGCTGGGGCTGGCAATAAGCCGCGCTCTCGATTTTTTCGGTATGCAGGTCGTTGACGATGGCATCGCGGCTGCTTTTGGAAAAGCGCGTGCCCAGGTGCACCAGATACAGAAACCAGTGCACCTCGGTCACATCCGGTCCGATGTAGGGATCCTTGATGCCTTCGAACGATTTGACGTAGTCGTAGTAGATCTGCTCGACCTGCTTGCGCCGGTCGAGAATCCGCTCGATGCGCTGCAACTGGGTCAGGCCCAGCGCCGCCGTCAGCTCGCTGATACCGGCCTGATGCGGCACATTGCCGGAGATCACCAGGGAGAAACGCTCGTCGAGCTTGCGGCTACGCAGATAGCGCAGCTTGCTGGCCAGCTCGGCATCGTCCGTCACCACCATGCCGCCTTCGCCGCAGGTGAGCGCGGACGGCTGGGAAAAATCGAATACGGCGCAATCGCCGAAGCCGCCCACGCGCCGCCCCTGGTAGGTCGAACCGATCGCCTCGGTGGAATCCTCGATCAGCCGCAGGCCATGGTTCGTGGCAATTTCGCGCAAGGCCATCCAGGGCGCAGGATGGCCGTTGGTATTGCCGGCGAGGATGGCGCGGGTGTGCGGCGTGATTTTGGTCACCACCTTCTCCGGCGCCAGCGTGCCCGACCAGTACTCGATGTCGGCGAAGACCGGGGTGGCGCCCGCCAGCACAATGGCATGGGCGATCTGGTGCCAGCTGTACGGCGAGGCAATGACTTCGTCGCCCGGCCCGATGCCCATGGCCTTCAGCACCAGCAACAGCCCCAGGGTGCCGCTGGCCACGGCCACACCCTGCTTGCGGTCGGTGTAGCCGGCAAAGGCCGACTCGAAGGAGGCGACCATCGGTCCCTGGCTCAGGCGCGGCGCGGTGAGGACGTCGCGCACCGCATCCAGCTCCTGCTGGCTGATGTCGGGATCGGAAAGGGGAATCCAGCCTGGTTCCATAATCCTAGAAACCGCAGTTGAACGCGCCCGAGGGTGCGTTTGATCGGGTGTCTGCCGCGAAGCAACGAGGCGGCAGGCCGGGGCCTGCAACGAGGCGCGACAAAGGCAGGCGCACGAGCAGACGTGCCAGCGGGCGCGTAGCGGACTCACCCAGATGGTGAATCTGATCGGAGGCAAAAAACTCAGTATTCATGCGGCATTCCTCAAGGTGACAAGCGGTCAACTACGGTTTTTAGGATGATGGTTCCTTAGGTGCGTGCCGCGACGACGATGCCGGTTGCGGCATTTATGTCCTGCGTGATGTGCCAGCAGTGATCGCGGCCATCCACCAGATACAGGTTGAAGGCCGGGTATTCGCGAAACGCCTGCTCGTCGCGCATGTCGAAGGCATCGCAACGCGTCAGCGACAAGCCGGGAAAAGCGCCGCGAAAATCCGTCAGCGGATTGCCGCCCGCAGCCGGGTTCGCCAGCAAGCCGTCGATGCGTACCAGATCGTCCGCGCTAATCATGTTCACTCTCCCATCCGACGAGCTTCTACCGTGATCGGCAGCGCCGTTTCCGCTGCCATCGCCGGCAATTCCAGGCGCCAGCCGTTGGCCAGCGTGACGATGCCGCCCCACATGTCGGCCTGTTCCATCGACACGATGGGCTCTTCCAGATCCTTTTTCGGGATGTAGGCAGAGAGGATTCCCTTGGCGTCTTTTCTCAGCATCACTTTCATGGTGTTTCCTTGTGGGTGTTACGGTTAAGTGAGCTGCGGTTAAGCGAGCGTTCAAGCCGCCTCGGCGGTCATGCGTTTGACGATTGAAGCCAGGGCATCAATCACGTCGTCAATTTCTGTTTCGGTCGTATAGCGGCTCAGGGAAAGCCGCAGCGTCGCCAGCGCTTCCGCCTCGGAGAGCCCCATGGCCGTCAGCACATGCGACGGCGCGCTGCCGCCGGCGGTGCACGCCGCGCCGGACGAGGCGTAGATGCCGGCACGGTCCAGCTTGTCGAGAATCGCTTCCGCCGCCAGTTCGCCGAAGCGCACGCTGCTGGTGTTGCCGATCCGCAAGGCCTCGCCGCCATTGATTTGGGCGCAGGGAATGCGCATGCACAGGCCCGACTCCAGGCGATCCCGCAAGGCCGCCATCGCCCCGGCTTTGGCTGCCATCCCGTGCGTCGCAAGCTCGCAGGCTTTACCAAGGCCGGCGATGGCAGGCACGTTTTCGGTACCGCCGCGCCGGTTGCGCTCCTGATGCCCGAACAGCATGGGTTGCAGCTTCACGCCCTTGCGCACGAACAGCACCCCTACCCCTTTGGGTGCATGGAACTTGTGTCCGGCCAGCGACAGCAGATCGACCGGCACCTGTGCCAGATCGAGCGGCCACTTGCCCGCCGCCTGCACCGCATCGGTGTGGAACAGCACCCCGCGGGCGCGGGCAAGCTGCGCCGCTTCGGCAACCGGAAACAGCACGCCGGTTTCGTTGTTGGCCCACATCAGCGAAACCAGTGCGGTGTCCGGTGTGATCGCCTGTTCCAACGCTGCGAGATCGAGCTGACCCTCGCGGTCGACCGGCAGCAGCGTGGTACGCACGCCCGCCGCTTCCAGGTGCGCCAGCAAACTCAGAGTGGAGGCATGCTCCACCGCGCTGACCACCACATGCTGCTTGCCCGGACGCGCCGCCAGCGCGCCCAGTATGGCCAGGTGATTGGCTTCGGTGCCGCTGGCGGTAAACACGATCTCGGCGGGCGTGGCATTCAGCATCTGCGCCACCGATGCGCGCGCCTGCGTCACCCGCGCCTTGGCCTGCTCGCCCACCGCATGTTTGCTGGACGGGTTGCCATAGGTGTCGCGCAGGCAGGCCAGCACCGCGTCCACGCACTCGGGCGCCAGCGCCGTGGTGGCGTTGTTGTCCAGATAAATGCGGGTGTCCTGTTCCATCATTGCCAAAAGCTCCGATCCGGGTCGCGATTCAAAAACTGCAGCAGCGCGTGCAAGGCGCCGAACTCTTTGTAAAACTGCCACGCGCATTGCGCATGGTCCTTGCGGTACAGGCGCCATACCTGCGAGGCGGCGACATATTCCAGCCGCGCGATATCGATCACCCCGCCCGCCTTATCGACATTGCGCGAGCAACAGGGACTCTGGATCAGGTAGCCCGCCTCGTCCGCCTGCACGTCCGGACTGACGTAGCGGTAGCGCACCCGCGTGGCCAGCGCGCGTTCGATGCGTTTGCGATCCACATCGTTCGGATGCATGCCGCCAGCCTGGCTTGCCACCTTCCGCTCCCGATCGCTCGCGCTCAGGCCAGCGCGATTTCTTCCTCGAGACACCCCACCACGCCGCTCTCCTGAAACTCGACCATGTAGACCGGCAAGTTGAATTCCTCGTGGTAGCCCACGTTGACGATTTCGCCCGGCGTGCCCGTGCTCACCAGCAAGGCGCCCGGTTCCCGATCGGGATAGCTGCCGTCGTTGAACATGTCGACCGTCGCCAGAATGCGCTGGCCCCACTGATATTTCGCTTCGCGTGGTTCGATCATGCTGTCACCCCCGTATGGTCGGCTGGCTGGCTTGCGGCCTCGTCGGTCGCGGCGTCGGCGATGGCTGGCGAAACGGAATCGGTGGTGGCTTCCAGCTCCTTGCCGCGCATGCCGACCCGGTTGCCGCTTTCGATGAACTCGGTGCCGTAGATGTAGAACTGCTGGAGAAAGGTTCCGATGCTGGTGACGTAGCCGATTTCGCCTTTTCGCACCAGGATTTCGCCGATGTCCTTGCCGGCATAGGTGCCGTCATTGCGCACCACCTTGAGCGACTTCACTTTCTGCCCGTACTCGAATATCGGCTGGGCGGTGAGTTCCACCACATCGCTATCACGACTGATCTTGGCCATGTTCCGACTCCTGAAAATGGATCGTTAAAAGGGGTGACATGTTGCGTGCTGCTGCGCCAGCCGGCTGACGCCGGCGGCGCTTTCCTGCAGATGCTGGCGGGCAGCATCCCGCACCAGTTCGTCCGGGTCGTCGACCAGCCGCTGCACGTGCCGGGACTCGGCCCGGCTGGCCACCTCGTAACGCACGCGCCAGTCCGGATCGTCCAGCAGCAAGTGCAACTGGCCGGGCTTCATCCGCTTCGCCACTTCGCAGCGCACGGCGGAATCGTCGTCCTTGGACATGCCCGGCAGCCACGCATCGCCGATGCGGACCGCCACCATGTGGCGCACCTCGGCATCCTCGTCGTGCATCATCCGGGTCAGCAGGCTTTCCGGCAGGCGGCGCGCCACCACCAGACGCACGTAGTAATCCGGGTCGGCTGCCATGCTGCCCAGATCGTGCGGATCGAGGCGCGACGCGACGCGTATCCGCACTTCGCGGTGCGGGTCGTTGACCAGCGCCCGCAACTGTTTGGGCGGCAGTCGCAAGGCCGCGCTCCAGCGCACGGTTTCATCCGGATCGTGGGTCAGTTGCGGCAGATGGAACACATCCACGTATTTGGCCGCCACCGCACGCACTTCAAAATAGGGATGCGCCAGGTAGTCCTTGGCGAGCTCCGGATTCCAGAAAAAGAAGCGGTCGATCCGTTTGGCATAGCGGTCTTCCACGCAGGCCTGGCCGATGCGGCAGCGATCCTGCGCGAGCAGGGCCTGACGCGAACAGCTGGCGCAGTCCACCCCGGCGCCTTGCCAGTCGACGGGCGGACCCAGCTCGTTCAAACCCGGCTCAATCATCCTCGTCCTCCTTGCCGTGGCGCGCCAGCACCTGGAGCAGCACCGTGGCATTCAGCTTGTCGCTCGGATCGAGTTCCAGCATCTTCGCCAGAATGTCGTGGCTCATCTCCAGCCTGCCCAGGCGCATCTGCAGGTAGCCGCAGGCCTTCAGGGTGAACAGGTAGAAGCGCGGCAGGATGGCGTCGTAGCTGCTGAACGCCGCATCGCCGCGCTGCACCTGACGCCAGTCCTCGTTGAGCCGGTTATCGCGCGCCGCTTTCAGCAGGCAGCGCTCTCCCACTTCCAGCGCATCGCCGAGACGCCCCTTGTAGAAATAGAAGCGGTACAGGGCGATCAGCACCGCTGCGTGGCCGGGCGCCAAAGCCTGCGCCTGGAACAGATGGTTCTCGGCCAGCGCATCGTTCGGGTAGTTGAGACCGGCCAGACGCAGGTGCTGCTCGACGGCTGCCGGAAGGTGACCGCCCAGGCAAGCGCCTGCCAGCCATTCGGGATCGAGGTCCGCCGGAATATCCGGGGACGCCGTCACCGCCCTGTCCTCAGTCGCTGCAGCTGTACGCATGGCCCGCTCACGCCCGTCTCGTCTCAGTGCGTGTGACTGTGGCCGTGACCGTGGCCAAGGCCGGAGATGTCGATGCTGGCGCTGCTGCTGGAACTGCCGCAGGAACCGCAGGTCGACGGCGTGGCCGTGATGAAGCTCAGCCCGCCACCGGTCGGCGATTCGCTGAAGTCGATGGTCGCCCCTTCCAGCAGCAGGCGGCTTTCCGCCGGCAGGAAGAACTTGACCGTATTGACCTCGACGACCGCATCGCCGGGAAGCGCTGCCGCCTCCACCGTGAATTCAGAGGCCAGCCCGGAACAGCCGCCCGCGCTCACACTCAAACGGAAGCCTGCGTTGTCGCCGGCGCCGCCGAAACGAACCATGCGGCTGATGAACTTTTCCGCGGCAGCAGTAAGTTTGAGTTCCATAGTGTTCTCCTAGGCCGCCACGTAACGCGGGTAGCTGTTGTCGATGACGCAGGTGTCGTCGACCGGACAGACAGCCACGCACTGCGGCTCGTCGAAGTAGCCAATACACTCGCTGCACTTCTCCGGCTTGATGATGAACGTGCCGTCCTTCTCGCGAATGGCGTTGTTGGGGCACTCCGGTTCGCACGCCGAACAGGCGGTACATTGGGAGCTGATGATTTTGTAAGCCATGGTGTTTCTCCTAACGATTGCTTTAAGTTTTGCGCTTTAAATTTTGTGTGGTGTCGTCATGCCGCGATGTAGGCGCCCTGGCGGATGTCGGCATCGCCGCGCACCTCGTGAACGACTTCACCGGACTTCACTTTCGCCAGGTATTCCTTGAAATACTTGACGGCCGACTGCTCGATGAATTCGTGCGCGTACTTGTCCACCGGATCGATACCGGCTGCCTTCAGGCTGTCCTTCGGGCAACCGCCGATCTTGGCCACAAACACGGCGACGCAATCGTTGATGGCGCGGATCACGGTCGGCAGCGTGTCCTCTTCGCCATACCCGCCCTGGCAATAGAGGTCGACGCGACGATGGCCGACGAACTTGGAACCCTGGGTGCTGAGCTCGTAAATCTGGAACTCCTGGGCATGCCCGAAGTGTTCGTTGATCCGCCCGTGGCCTTTGGTCGCGACCGCGATCAGCACTTTCAGATCGCTGAACTCGGCCTCCAGACCCGCCATCTCGGCCTGCTTGGCCAGCACGGTCGCCTGCCGCTCTTCTTCCACTTTTTCCTGGTAAGCCTTGCGTCCCTCGGCGTCGTACTGAATGTCCATTTCCATGACTTTTTCAGTACTGAACTCGGATGAGCGGTCTTCGCCCAGCAGGCCCACGGCATCGGCGCGACACTGGCGGCAGTGGCGCATCATGTTCATCTCGCCCTCGCAGCTGTCCTGCAGCGCTTTCAGTTCCTGCGCGGTGGGGCCGCGCTGGCCGTTGAGGCCGAATACCGTGCCATGCTCCGGCGCGGAAATCAGCGGCATGATGTTGTGCAGGAAAGCGCCGCGCGACTTGACCGCCTTGTTCACTTCGACCAGGTGCTTGTCGTTGATGCCCGGGATCATCACCGAGTTGACCTTGCACAGAATCCCGCGCTCGGTCAGCATTTCCAGCCCGCGCATCTGGTGTTCGTGAAGAATGCGCGCTGCGTCGATGCCCTTCCAGCGCTTGTTCTTCCAGAAGATCCACGGGTAAATGTGCTGCCCGACTTCGGGATCGACCATGTTGATCGTGATGGTCACGTGGTCGATGTTGAACTGCGACAGACGCTCCACATGCTCCGGCAGGGCCAGACCGTTGGTGGACACGCACAGCTTGATGTCGGGCGCGGTCTCGGCAACGAGCTCGAAGGTCTTGAAGGTCTTCTCGGGATTCGCGAGGGGGTCGCCAGGCCCCGCGATGCCCAGTACCGTCATTTGCGGAATGGTGGACGCGACGGCCAGCACTTTTCTGGAGGCCTGTTCCGGCGTGAGCTTTTCGCTCACCACGCCGGGACGCGATTCGTTGGCGCAGTCGTACTTGCGGTTGCAGTAGTTGCACTGGATGTTGCATGCCGGCGCGACCGCCACATGCATGCGGGCAAAGTGGTGATGTGCCTCCTCACTGTAGCAAGGATGGTTTTTCACTTTTTCCCAGATCGCCGGATCCATGTCTTCCGGCGCGGTGGAGGAACCGCAGCTGGCTTTTCCGCCTTCGCTGGAAGTGCCGCACCCCTTATGCTCCGCGATCTGCTGCAAGACCTGATCCAGGGGCTTGCCCTGGCCGCTTTCTACACTCGCCACACTTGCTTGATTGTCCACGCTTGGCTCCTGTCCGTTTCAACCTCAACCCGTGACGACCAAACTCCGATCGCCCGCTAAATGCGTTCACGCACAAGCATTCAGCAACAAGCGTGCCATTCGAGATATATCGATAAAAACCTTTTGATTGAACGACTTGCAGAGGACGCGCCTTTGTCGCAGTTGCGACAAAGCGTGAAGGCGGCGGAAGGAAATTGTCGGGAAGACTACAGCGGGGTAACAGCGGAGAAACCGGGGTGCAACGTTCAGCGCGGAACCGCGCGCACCCGGCTTAAAGACGTTTGACTTCGATGTTGTAACGCGACAAGGCGTAACCGATCTGACGTGGTGTCAGGTTCAGCAGCCGCGCCGCTTTCGCCTGCACCCAGCCACACTGCTCCATCGCCCACACCAGACGCTCGCGCTCGGTCATGTGCGCCGGTTCGAGCCCGGCGCCGGCTTCGCCCGAGTCGCCGACAGCCTGCGGCACGCTGGCAGTCGGCATGGCCAGTGCAATCGGAATAACGTGCTGCGCCTCCCCGTAGTGCTGGAGCACCTGAGAAAAACACTTGTTCTGCTGACACGGCAAATCCACATCCTGGATCGTGCTGGATCGGGTCATCGTCGCCGTGCGCTCGACGCAGTTTTCCAGTTCCCGAACGTTGCCGGGCCAGTTGCACTTGAGCATCACCTCCATCGCGGCGGGCGTGATGGAAAGCTTGCGGTCGTTGTCCTTGTTGAACTTGTCTAGGAAGTGCTCGATGAGCGGTGGAATATCTTCGCGCCGGTCGCGCAGGGGCGGCAGGAAAATGCTCACCACGTTGACGCGATAGTAGAGGTCGGCGCGGAACGTGCCCTTGGCCACGTCCTCTTCCATGTTGCGGTTGGTGGCGGCGATCAGGCGCACGTCCACCTTGATCGGCTTGTTGCCGCCTACCCGCTCGAATTCCCGCTCCTGCAGCACGCGCAGCAGCTTGGTCTGGAACAGCGGCGAGACCTCTCCGATTTCGTCCAGGAACAGGGTGCCGCCCTGCGCCATTTCAAAACGTCCCTTGCGTTCCTGCGTCGCACCGGTGAACGAACCCTTTTCGTGGCCGAACAATTCGGATTCGAGCAGGGTTTCCGACAGCGCGGCGCAATTGACCTTGATGAACGGGGCGTCCTTGCGCGGGCTCAGATAATGCACCGCGCGGGCGATGACTTCCTTGCCGGTACCGCTTTCGCCGCGCAGCAGAACGGTCGACCTGCCGGGCGCGGCCTGATGCACCTCGGCGAACACGTCCTGCATCCGCTTGCTGTGGCCGATGACGTTATTCAGGCTGTACTTGCCCTGCAATTCCTTTTGCAGGCGATGCTGGCGCTGCATCAATTCTTCACGCTCGGCGGCCACATTGTTGTGCAGGCGGGTGGTCTGGCCGATCAGGTTCGCCACCATGGCCAGAAAGCGTACGTCGGCCTCGAAATTGCCCGGCTCGCCGTCCATTTCACGGTCGACGCTCAGCACGCCCACGGTTTCCCGTCCGACCTTGATCGGCACGCCGATAAAGGCCACGACACGTCCGCCCACCATGCTGCGCGACTCGGTTCGATTGAGGAACAGCGGCTCCTTGGCCACGTCCGGCACCACGATCGGCACGCCGGTGCCCAAAATCTTGCCGGTGATGCCCTCGCCTTTGCGGAAGCGCCCGCGGCTTGCCGCCTCCGCCGACATGCCGGTCGCCTCAACAACGTGCAGATCACCAGAAGGCTGCACCAAACTGACCATGCCCCGCCGCATCTTAAGATGCGAGGAAAGCACACCCAGCACATCCCGCGCAGTCTTGTTCAGGTCGAGAGAAGAACTCAGTATCTTGCTGATTTCATAGATAGTCGTGAGCTCGATGCCCGACTCATGCCCTGTCAACGTGCCCATATGTGCACCCCCTGTTGAATGCTTTAAAGACCTTCAAGTATGAAAACAGTTCAAGCATCTTTCATAAAATAAGCAAATTCTGATCCAGCCCGAAAATGCGTCTGCAAGACGCCGAATTCGTCTGCCATCCCTGTGACCCTCCATGACCGGAAAAATGGCTGAACCCCTACCCATGCAAACAAAGCTGGGCGTTCAGCTCTCCGCCAGGTCCCGAATCACCGATCCCCCCACCGTGTCGAGTGGATCGAGTTCCTGCAGCTTGGCGAGAATGGCGCGGCTGTCATCGCCCAGCCCCTGCCGCAGCCGGATGAAAGCGAGCGCCTTGAGGGTGAACAGATAGAAATGCTGGGGTTCATCGACGCGGCCCCAGTCGGCTGAAGCAGCATCGAGCCGGGTCCAGTCCGGGCTGAAACCGCCTTGATGCGCGGCGATGTCGAGCGCGCGCAGGGCGACTTCCTCGGCCTGCGGCAACATGCACTTGTAGAAGTAGAACTTGTACAAGGAGAAATACACCGGCAGGCACTCGGGGGCGAGCGCCTGTGCCGTGCACAGCAGAAACTCCGCGCGCTCGGTGTTGTGATACGAGGCGACGGCCTGCGCCAGCCAGTCCGCCACCCCGGGCGGCACCGCCCCTTCGGCGATGCCGGGGATGACGTTCACCAGATTTCCGGCGGCAACTGCAGACGCGCCACCGGCTTGTCAGCGAGCAGGTGCTCGTCGACGATGGCTGCGACATCGTCCTTGGTGACTTTGGCGTACATGACGCCCTCGGGGTAAACCAGCACATGCGGGCCATTGCAGGGGCCGAGGCAGCCGGTGTTGCTGAGGGCGAAGCGGCCGCTCAGGTTGCGCTGCTGGAATGCGTAGGCAAATTCCTCCCAGATTTCGGTGGCGCCGCTTTGCATGCAGGAGCCACGGGGGTGGCCGGGGCCGCGGTTCTGGACGCAGATGAAGACGTGTTTTTCTGGCTTGGGCAAGGTGGTTCTCCATGAAATGACATTAAGGCGGTATCTGCGAAGTGCGCGAAGACACGCCAAGAAAAGCAAAACGACTTGCTTGGCGACCCTTCTCGTCCTGCGCGGAAAAATTCCGGGGTGTTATCCGAACTTGAACAGGATGCCGTAGCCGCCGCGCGGATACTCCCAGTCCACGTTGCGGTGGGTCGAGCAGATGATGCGGCAGGTGCCGCATTCCAGGCAGCCGTCGGTGATCAGCACCACCTGGCCGTTGCCTTCGGCGGTGTAGCAACCCGCAGGGCAGCACACCGTGCATTCCTGGGTCTTGCACTCCACCCGGCAGGTTTCCTGATTGATGATGTTGATGTGCGGCCGCCCGGCGTCGACGCGGTAGCGGTTCTGGAACAGTTTTTCTTCGATCTTGACGGGGATCATTCGAATGCCCTCCACATTTTGAACGCGTCGCCCATCAGTCCGAACAGGGATCGACGTTGTTTGAAGCTCTTGCGAATCTCACGCTCCTTGGACTTCTTGTCCACGCCATCCACGGTCAGCATGGTGTGGGCGGCCCGATTGAGCAGTTCGGGATAGGTGGTGAAGAAATGATTGTTCTTGTGGAAAATCTCCGGCATGTTCTTGTACTTCTTCATGTCTTTCATGACGAAGCTGTCTTCCAGCCGGCCCTGGTAGCGCGCGAGGTTGGCCGCGGTCATCGGCAGCTTTTTTTCCTTCAGGTCGATCACTGCCTCGGCTGCATAGCGGCCGGTGGTCATCGCCAGGTTGGAACCTTCGCGGTGCACCGCGTTGACGAACATGCCGGCATCGCCCACGATCATCCAGCCCTCGCCGAAGAGCTTGGGCATCGCCTTGTAGCCGCCTTCGGGGATCAGGTGCGCGGTGTATTCCTTCATCTCGCCACCGGCGAGCAGGGGCTTGATCGCAGGGTGCGCCTTCATCTTTTCCAGCAGTTCGTAAGGCGTGATTTTCTGCTGCTTGAAATCGGACAGCATGCAGCCGACGCCGATGGTGAGCGAATCCTTGTTGGTGTAGAGGAAGCCGGTGCCCATCATGCCCTGGGTGATCTTGCCCGCCATCTCGATCACCACGCCTTCGCCCTCGCCGATGTTGAAGCGGCTCTGGATGGTTTCTTCCGGCAGGAAATGAATCTCCTTCACCGCCAGCGCGACGTCCTTGGGTTCGAGTTCGGCATGGAATCCGGCTTTCTTGGCCAGCAGCGAATTGACGCCGTCGGCGAGCACCACCACGTCGGCGTAGATCGCGCCGTTTTCGCGGTCGGTCTGCACGCCGATCACCCGGTTGCCGTCCATCAGCAGGTTGGTGACGGTGGTTTCGCACACCAGCAGCGCACCCGCCTCCTGCACCCGTTTCGAGAACCATTTGTCGAACTGGGCGCGAATGATGGTGTAGCGGTTGTACGGCTCCTGGTTGAACTCGGCGGAGCGGTAGGTGGTGCCGATGTAGGACTCGTCGTCGAGCACCCACATCTGCTGCTCGATGAGGTGACGCTCGAGCGGTGCATCCTCGCGGAAGTCCGGAATGATTTCCTCCAGCGCCTTCGAATACAGGATGGCGCCCTGCACGTTCTTGGATCCGGGATACTCGCCGCGTTCGATCTGCAGCACTTTCAGTCCGGCCTTGGCCATCGTGTAGGCGGCTGCGTTGCCGGAAGGCCCCGCGCCGATCACGATGGCATCAAATTTTTCGTCCATGGTTCTTCTCCTGTACGGGCGCGGCTAGACGGCCACTTTCAAGGTTGCGAGCTGCTGCCGGAAGGCTTCGGTGAGCGCCGGCAGGATCGTCATCGCGTTGCCGACGATGCCGTAGGTGGCGAAGTCGAAGATCGGCGCATTGGGATCGCTGTTGATGGCGATGATCACGTCCGACGCATCCATCCCCACCCGGTGCTGGATCGCGCCGGAGATGCCGGCGGCGATGTAGAGCTTGGGACGCACGGTCTTGCCGGACTGGCCGACCTGGCGGTCGAGTTCCACCCAGCCGGCCTGCACGATCGGCCGGGTTGCGCCGACTTCGGCGCCCAGCACCTTGGCCAGATCCCAGATCAGCTGGAAATTCTCCGGCCGCTTCATGCCGCGTCCGCCGGCGACGATGATGTCGGCGAAGGGCAGCTGCGGTTTGCCCTGCAGGTTGTCGGGAATGTATTCGAGCACCTTGGTCACGATCTCGCTCTCGGTCATGCCGAGCGCATGTTCGACGATGCTGCCGGTACGGGTCATGTCGGGCTTCGGCAGGCTCATCACCCGGGGCCGCACAGTGGCCATCTGCGGCCGGTAGTTGAGCGTCACGATGGTGCACAGCAGGCTGCCGCCAAAGGTAGGCCGGGTAGCCGCCAGGCTGCGGTTTTCCATGTCGATGTTGAGCTCGGTGCAGTCTGCGGTAAGCCCGGTCTGCAAGGTGGTGGCGACACTGCCGGCCAGGTCGCGGCCAAGCGTGGTGGCGCCGAGCAGCAGGATTTCCGGCTGGTAGGCGTTGACCAGATCGGTCAGCCCCTTGGTGAAGGGCTGGTTGCGATAGTCGGCCATCAGCGGGTCTTCCATCAGGTAGCAGAGGTCGGCGCCGTAATGGAAGGCCTCCTCGCAGAAGCGCCGCGTCTGGATGCCGGGCGCACCCATCACCACGCCCGCCAGCGGGACACCCAGCTTGTCCGCGAGCTTGCGGCCCTCGCCCATCAGTTCCCATGACACGGTATGGGCGACGCCGCGCTCGTGCTCGACGAACACCCACACGCCCTTGTAGGACGCCAGACGCGGGTCCAGTTCGAATTTGCGCCGCCCGGCGGGTTTTTTCGGCGCGTCCTTTTCGGTTTCTTCACTCATGACTCAATCCTTCCTGGGTGCGTTCTAGGCGTTGGCCTTGGCAATGTCTTCATGCAGATTGGGAAACTTGGTGAACATCTTGGCCAGCAGCGTGACCGCGAGATCCTTCGGCTGCTTGCTCTCGCAGTCGATGATTTCGGCGGGGATCGTTTTGGGCTGCGGCGCGAACACCTTGCTGACGATGGTGGGCGAACCCTTGAGGCCGATCTTGCTGACGTCGGTGATGCCGGCGGCGTCCTTGTCCCACTGCTTGAGCGGATAGCGCGCCGCACGGAACATGTTGGGCAGGGTCGCGAAACGCATTTCGTTGGTGCCTTCGAGCATGGTGATCAGGCACGGCAGACTGGTTTTCAGCACCTGTACGCCGCCTTCGGCGCGGCGATGCAGGGTGATTTCCCGGTTCTCCAGATCGAGATCGGTGATGCTGGAAACGTAGGTCAGCAACTGCAGGTCCATGCGCTTGGCGATGCCGGGGCCGACCTGCGCCGTGTCGCCGTCGATGGTCTGCTTGCCGGCAAACACGATGTCCACCGGCATGTCTTCATGAATTTTCTGGATCGCCGAAGCCAGTGCGAAACTCGTCGCCAGCGTGTCGGAGCCGGCAAAGGCGCGGTCGGTCACCAGGATCGCGTCGTCGGCGCCGAACGAGATGGCCTTGCGCAGTGCGGCCTCGGCCTGCGGCGGCCCCATCGACAGCACGGTGACGCGGCCGCCGTATTCGTCTTTCAGGCGCAACGCTTCTTCCAGCGAGAACAGGTCGTAGGGATTGACGATGGCCGGCACGCCCTGGCGCATGATGGTGTTGGTCACCGGGTGCACGCGGATCTGCGCGCTGTCCGGAACCTGCTTGATGCAAACGACGATATGCATGGTGTCAACTCCTAACGGGACGGCAGTGCCGAACGCATGCTGTCCAGGGAAATGTGCTGTTTTCCATCGGTGTCCTGAAACACCTTGAATACCTTTTCCTGCGCCGGCGTCGAGCTCACGAAGTCGCTGTAGGCCTTGCCCAGCGCGTCCCTGCACACGCCGCGCAGGGTATCGTCGTCCATCTCGGCCGTCCCTGGCGTGGCCCGCAGGTACTGGTTGAAGCGCTTGAGGATGTGCAACCGGTTCACGTTGATGACCGGCTGATCGTAGGGAATCTGGAAATAGTCCAGAAACTCTTCCGCCGCCGACAAGGTGCTCATGGTTTTGAGTAAGTCGCTCATGGTTTTCCCGTCCGTGACATTCAGTGAGTGATGCGTTTCGTCCTGCTGGCCGGAACAACCGGTTCGCAGATGTCGCCGCAGGTGGCGCAATCGTTCGGCGCAGCAGCGGCCTCGCCTTGCGGCGTGACGCCCAGCTGCTGTTCCAGATGGGCGATGCGTTCGAGCAGGCAGGCGATCGCCTTGCCTACCGGATCCGGCATCAGGTGATGGTCGAGGTCGATGCCATGCTGGGTACGCCGCTGATTCGCGGGCAACACCACCCGCCCCGGAATCCCCACCACGGTCATGCTGTCCGGCACATCCTGGATCACCACCGAATTCGCACCGACGCGGGCGCCGCGGCCGACCGTGATCGGGCCGAGTATCTTCGCGCCCGCCCCCACCACCACGCCGTCGCACAGGGTGGGGTGGCGCTTGCCGGCATTCCAGGAGACGCCGCCGAGGGTGACGCCGTGATAGAGCGTGACGTCGTCGCCCACTTCGGCGGTCTCGCCGATGACGACCCCGCAGCCGTGATCGATGAAGAAGCGGCGGCCGATGGTGGCGCCGGGATGGATGTCGACCTGGGTGAACATGCGCGCAAAAAAGCTGACGAAACGCGCAGGGAAGCGCCAGTGACGCCCCCACATCACGTGCGCGAGCCGATGCCAGAACAGCGCATGGACGCCGGGATAAGTGGTGATGACTTCCCAGGTGGTGCGCGCGGCCGGGTCGCGCTGGAACACGCAGGCCACGTCTTCGCGCAGCAGGGCGAACAGTCCCGGCGCGGATTGCGGCGCCGGCGTGGCCAGGGTCTGGGGATCGATCATCGCGGTCATATCGGCCTCCGTCAGGACTGGATCGATGCGCGCGGCATCGCTTCCAGATAAAAGCGTTCGAGGTCGTCGGCGTTCGGCGTGCGCTTGGTCGACACGGCGTGTTCCCGGATGCGCGCGAGTATGGCCTTGGCTTCGAATTCGGTAAGCGCGATGCCGATGCCGGCGTAGGCGTGCTTGACCGCGCTGGAGCCCGAATGCTTGCCGAGTACCAGCGTGTGGGTGCGGCCGACCGATTCCGGCGCCACGCCCTGGTAGTTGAGCGGGTTCTTGATCAGGCCATCCACATGGATGCCCGCCTCGTGCGTGAACACCGCCTCGCCGACGATGCTCTTGTTGACCGGAATCGGGCGGCCCGAGGCAATCGAGACCAGGCGCGAGATTTCCGGAAAGTGGCGGCTGTCGATGCCGGTTTCGATGTTGTAGAGCTGATGCATCGCGGTGATGGATTCCTCCAGCGCGGCATTGCCCGCACGCTCGCCCAGACCGTTGACCGTGGTGTTGATGTGGCTGGCGCCGGCGAGCACCGCAGCCAGCGTATTGGCGGTGGCCATCCCCAGATCGTTGTGGGCGTGCATCTCGAGTTCGAGATCGCTTGCCTGGCGCAATTGATCGATCCGTTTGTAGGTGCTGAACGGGTCCATCAGGCCGAGCGTGTCGGCAAAGCGGAAGCGCCGCGCGCCGGCGGTCTCGGCTGCTTCCAGCACGCGCAGCAGAAAATCGGCATCCGCGCGCGAGCTGTCTTCGCCGCCGACGCAGACTTCCATGCCGAGATCCTGGGCGCGACGGACGAAATACCCGATGGTGTCGAGCACCCATTCACGATCGCGTCCCAGCTTGTGGCGGATCTGAATATCGGAAACCGGAATCGACAGATTGACGCGCGGCACGCCGCAGCTGGCTGCTGCCGCCAGATCGGGCTCGCTCATGCGACCCCATACCATCAGGCTCGACGGCAGGCCGAGGCTGGCAATCGCCATGATGTTGTCGCGCTCTTCGGGCCCCATGACCGGGATGCCCACTTCCATTTCCTTCACCCCGGCGGCGGCCAGCGCGCGCGCGATGGTGATGCGTTCTTCCGCAGTAAACGTCACGCCCGCGGTCTGCTCGCCATCGCGCAGGGTCGTGTCGTTGACGACTACAGAAGATTGGGCCATGTCCGCTCCAAAGAAGAATGCTTGCACCCAGCATTCAGCAAGCGGCGTGCCAGGGTGATTTTCTTTATTGAATCAGTCGCTTAACCGTCAACGGCCGATTCGGCCAAGGGCGCGTAAACGACATTTGTCGGGGTTTGTAAGGATTGCGACAAGCGCTCAAGCAGCCAGCGCCAACGCGGCAAAGTCTTCCAGCGCATACCCCAGATCGGCTGCAACCGCGGGGTGCGTCACCCGGCCGCGATACACGTTGAGGCCTGCCCGCAGGCCCGGATGTTCGCGCAAGGCCTGCGCGTAACCCTTGTCGGCCAGTTCCAGCGCCAGCGGCAAGGTGGCCTGCGTCAGCGCCAGCGTGGCGGTGCGCGCAGCGGCGCCCGGCATGTTGGTCACGCAGTAATGCACCACGCCGTGTTCGATATACGTGGGGGCGGAATGCGTGGTGGGACGTGAGGTCTCGGCGCAGCCGCCCTGGTCGATGGCAATGTCCACCAGCGCCGAACCCGGCTGCATGGCCTTGACCATCTCGCGCGTCAGCAAGCGGGGTGCGCGCTTGCCCGGAACGAGCACGGCGCCGATGACCAGGTCCGCTTCGCGCGTGAGCTCGGCGATGGCGACAGGTTCCGAGAAACGCGTTTTGACGCGCATGCCGAATACATCGTCGAGGTAGCGCAGACGCGCCAGACTGATGTCGAGCACGGTGACTTCCGCGCCAAGACCGAGCGCCATCTTGGCCGCGTTGAGTCCGGACGCGCCGCCACCGAGGATGACCACCCTGCCCGGCGCCACGCCCGGCACCCCGCCGAGCAGCACGCCGCTGCCGCCGTTGGCGATCTGCAGGGCAGTGGCGCCCGCCTGCACCGCGATGCGGCCGGCCACCTCCGACATGGGGATCAGCAGCGGCAGCATGCCCTGGGCATCGGTCACGGTCTCGTAGGCGATGCCGATCACTTTGCGCGCCAGCAGTTCGCGTGTCAGATCCGGTTCGGGCGCCAGATGCAGATAACAGAACAGCACCTGGCCCTCGCGCAGCAGCGCCACCTCGGACGGCTGCGGCTCCTTCACCTTGATCACCATGTCGCAGCCGTAGGCCTCGTTGCGCCCCGCGATCATCGCGCCGGCCGCTTCATACTGCGCATCGTCGAAGCCGATGCGCGCGCCCGCCAGGGTTTCCACCAGCACTTCGTGGCCGCGCGCCGTGAGGGCGCTCACGCCCGCAGGCGTGACACCCACGCGGTATTCGTGGTCCTTGATTTCCTTGGGGATGCCAATGCGCATGAGTCGACTCCGGAGAAGGCGGTCAGCCTGTTGTCGCGATGGCCGGAGCGCCTGTCTCCGGCGCAACCGGAACCTTCAGTTCAATGCCCTTCCTTGACCATGTTGACCGAGTATTTGGGGATCTCGATCACCAGATCGGTGGCATCGACGATGGCCTGGCAGGCGAGGCGCGACTGGGGTTCCAACCCCCAGGCCTTGTCGAGCATATCGTCTTCGATTTCGGTGCAGGGATTGAGCGAGTCCTGCCCTTCGCGCACGATGACATGGCAGGTGGTGCAAGCGCAGGACATCTCGCAGGCATGGTCGAGCTCGATACCGGCGGCCAGCAGGCTGTCGCAAATGGTGGCACCCTTCGCCGCGTCGAACGCGTCGCCATTGGGGCACAGCGTCGCGTGGGGCAATACGATGATTTGCGGCATCTCAGACCTCGAGCATGTCCAGGCGCTGGCCGCTCAGGGCGCGCTGGATGCTCGCGTCCATGCGGCGGGCGGCGAACTGGGCCGTGGCCCGGTTGAGCGAATCGGCCGCGCGCTTGAGCGCGACGGGGTCCTGGCCGTTCAGCATGACGCGCAGGGTTTCCATGGCGCGTTCGATGGTGGCGCGCTCCGCCTCGGACAGCAATTGCCAGCCGTCCTGATCGAGCGCGGCCTGCGTGGCCTCGAGCAGGCGCAGGCCATCCACGCGCTGCTCGCGCAGGTTGCGTGCGTTCATATCGGTCTGCGCGTTGCTGTAGGAGTCGTTCAGCATGCGGGCAATTTCGTCGTCGCTCAATCCGTAGGAAGGCTTGACCTCGATCGTGGCCTGCACGCCGCTGGTCTGCTCCAGGGCGGAAACCGACAGCAAACCGTCGGCGTCGACCTGGAAGGCGACCCGGACGCGCGCCGCACCCGCCACCATGGGCGGGATGCCGCGCAGTTCGAAGCGCGCGAGCGAGCGGCAATCGCCGACCAATTCGCGTTCGCCCTGCACCACGTGGATGCTGATGGCGGTCTGGCCATCCTTGAAGGTGGTGAATTCCTGGGCGCGGGCAACCGGGATGGTCGCATTGCGCGGAATGACTTTTTCCGCCAGCCCGCCCATGGTTTCAAGACCGAGCGACAACGGGATCACGTCCAGCAGCAGCCAGTCGTCGGTCTTGTGGTTGCCCACCAGCAGGTTGGCCTGCATCGCGGCGCCCAGCGCCACCACCTTGTCGGGATCGAGATTGGTCAGCGGTTCGCTCTGGAAAAAATCCGCCACGGCGCGGCGCACATGGCGCATGCGGGTGGAGCCGCCGACCAGCACGACGCCATCGATGTCGCCCACGCCCAGGCCGGCGTCGCGCAGCGCCTTGCGGGTGGGGGCCAGGCTTTTGGCAATCAGGCTGGCGGTCAGCGTGAAGAAGGTCTCGGCGGTCAGCACCAGATCGATCGCCTGGCCGGACGACAGCGTGACGCAAATCGGCGCCTCGTCGTGATCGGTGAGGGTTTCCTTGGCCTTGCGCGCCAGGCTCAGCAGCAGGCGGGCATCCGTGACAGTGGGGTCTGCGATGGCAGCCTGCTCGACGATCCAGCGATAGATGCATTCGTCGAAATCGTCGCCGCCGAGCGCGGAATCACCGTTGGTGGCGACCACCTCGAACACGCCCTGGCTGAGGCGCAGGATGGAAATATCGAAGGTGCCGCCACCCAGATCGTAGATGCAGAACACGCCCTGCGAGGCGTTGTCGAGGCCATAGGCAATGGCGGCGGCGGTCGGCTCGTTCAGCAGGCGCAGCACGTTGAGCCCGGCCAGACGGGCGGCATCCTTGGTGGCCTGGCGCTGGGCGTCGTCGAAATAGGCCGGCACGGTGATGACCGCACCCGTGAGCTCGCCGCCCAGGCTGGCTTCCGCGCGGCTGCGCAGCACCCGCAGAATTTCGGCCGACACCTCCACCGGACTTTTCAGGCCGGCGCGCGTATCGATGCGCACCATGCCCGGGCTGTCGACGAAGCGATACGGCGTGGCGGCGGCGCCCGGCACATCCTTGAGCCCGCGGCCCATGAAGCGTTTGACCGAAGCGATGGTGTTATGCGGGTCGTCGGTCTGGCGCAATTGCGCTTCCACTCCGACTTCCGGAATGCCCACCTGCACGTAGCGCACCACCGACGGCAGCAGCGCGCGCCCGTCTTCGTCCTCCAGCACCGCAGCCGAACCGCTGCGCACGGTGGCGACCAGGGAATTCGTGGTGCCCAGGTCGATGCCGATCGCCAGCCGGTGCTGGTGGGGATCGGCGCTTAAACCCGGTTCTGCAATTTGGAGGAGTGCCATGATGATCTCTCTGGATGAGCGTGCTAGACGTTGAAGCTTTCGCCGCAGCCGCAGGAATTCTTCACATTGGGGTTGTTGAATTTGAAGCCTTCGTTCAGCCCTTCGCGCACGAAATCCAGTTCGGTGCCTTCCAGAAAGATCAGGCTCTTGGGATCGATCAGCACGGTGACGCCGAAGGACTCGAACGTGATGTCGTCGGGCAGGGTTTCATCGACGAACTCGAGCGTGTAGGCCATACCGGAACAGCCGCTGGTGCGTACGCCGAGACGCAGGCCGACGCCCTTGCCGCGCTGGTCGAGAAATTTCTGCACCCGGTTGGCGGCGCTTTCGGAAAGGGTAATTGCCATGTCCCGCTCCCTTACACCGAAAACGATTCGCCGCAGCCGCAGGTCGACACGGCGTTCGGGTTGTTGATCACGAAGCGCGCGCCTTCGAGGCTTTCCTTGTAGTCGATCTCGGCGCCCATCAGGTACATGTAGCTCATCGGATCGACCAGCAGCGTGACGCCGCAGTTCTCCACCACGGTATCGTCCGCGGTGCCGTTCTCGTCGAAGCTGAAGCCGTACTGGAAACCAGAACAGCCGCCGCCCGAGACCGAGACGCGCAGCTTGAGCGCGGTATTGCCTTCGTCGAAGATGATTTCCTTGACCTTGGTTGCCGCCGCATCGGTGAAGATGATGGCGCTGGCTGTCGTCTGTATGTCCGTCGTCTGCATGTCCATGGTGCGTTCTCCTTCAGGGGTTCAGGCGGCAGCCGGATCGCAGGCTGCATAGCCGGCGCTGACGACTTCGTGTTTGTTGCGGTAGTCGGCGACTGCGGCCTTGATCGCGTCCTCGGCCAGAATCGAGCAGTGGATCTTGACCGGCGGCAGCGCCAGCTCTTCGGCAATCGCCGTGTTCTTGATCGCCAGCGCCTGATCCAGCGTCTTGCCCTTGACCCATTCGGTCACCAGCGAACTGGAGGCGATGGCCGAGCCGCAGCCGTAGGTCTTGAAGCGCGCTTCCTCGATGATGCCGGCGTCGTTCACCTTGATTTGCAGCTTCATCACGTCGCCGCAGGCCGGTGCGCCCACCATGCCGGTGCCCACCGAAGCGTCGTTCGCCTCGAGCGCGCCGACGTTGCGGGGATTTTCATAATGGTCCAGAACCTTGTCGCTGTAAGACATGTGACTCTCCTTGGTGTGCGGCGCTCAGTGAGCAGCCCATTGCACTGAATTCAGATCGATGCCGGCGCGGTGCATATCCCACAACGGCGACAGATCGCGCAGCTTGCCCACGTGTTTGTGGAGCAACTGCACGGCGAAATCGATATCCTGCTCGGTGGTGAAACGGCCGATGGAAAAGCGGATCGAGCTGTGCGCCAGTTCGTCGTTGCGGCCCAGCGCCTTCAGCACGTACGAGGGTTCCAGGCTGGCCGAGGTGCAGGCCGAGCCGCTGGAGACTGCGAGGTCCTTGATCGCCATCATCAGCGATTCGCCCTCGACGAAATTGAAGCTGGCGTTCAGGTTGTGCGGCACGCGCTGCTGCATGTCGCCGTTGAGGTGCACTTCGTCCAGCGTGCTGACGCCGGCCCACAGCTTGTCGCGCAGGCAGCGGATGCGTTCGTTTTCGGTGGCCATTTCCTCGGCCGCGATGCGGAAGGCCGCGCCCATGCCGACGATCTGGTGCGTCGCCAGCGTGCCGGAGCGCATGCCGCGCTCGTGACCGCCGCCGTGCATTTGCGCTTCCAGCCGGATGCGCGGTTTGCGGCGCACGTACAGCGCGCCGATGCCTTTGGGGCCGTAGGTCTTGTGGGCGGAGAAGGACATCAGATCCACCTTGAGGCGGGCGAGATCGATCGGCGCCTTGCCGGTGGACTGCGCGGCATCCACATGGAACAGCACGCCCTTGCCGCGGCAGATTTCACCGATGGTCTCGATGTCCTGGATCACGCCGATTTCGTTGTTCACGTGCATGACCGAGGCAAGAATCGTATCGGCGCGTATCGCCGCGCGGAACTTGTCCAGATCGAGCAGGCCGTTGGGTTCGGGATCGAGATACGTGACCTCGAAGCCCTGCCGTTCCAGTTCGCGCATCGGGTCGAGCACGGCCTTGTGTTCGGTGCGCACAGTAATCAGATGCTTGCCCTTGCCCTTGTAAAACTGCGCCGCGCCCTTGATGGCGAGGTTGTCCGATTCGGTGGCGCCCGAGGTCCAGACGATTTCCTTCGGATCGCAATTCACCAGACCTGCCACTTCCTCGCGCGCCCGTTCCACCGCCTGATCGGCATCCCAGCCGAACGCGTGCGAACGCGAGGCCGGGTTGCCGAATTTTTCCGTCAGATAGGGAATCATGATTTCCGCCACGCGCGGGTCGATCGGCGTGGTCGCGGAGTAATCGAGATAAATGGGCAACGTGGGCATGAACGTCTCGCTCGGGTTGGCTTGCGTTGGATGACGGTGTCGGGCACCGCCGCTCATGCCTGACTAAAAGCAACTCATGTGCCACGTCTGAAAAATCCATATAAGCCATTGAATAGACGCAACTAAAACACCCAGTGGCGGCGTGTTTTGCTGTGTAGGCTTTGTTTGTTTTGCGACAAACCCGCAGCGGTTTTCCCGACGCGTGTCGGTTTTCAGCACACGACCGGCGCAGCTGCGAACGGCTGCTACGCGCCCACCGACCACACAACGGCGAACCCGTTCGACGGGCTCGAGCGCGAGACGCATTTGCCGGTTTGCGCCCTGCAAAATGCAGCCTTTGTCGCATTCGCGACATGCGCCCTATGCCGCCAATTTCGCTATTTATATCGAAATATCATTGACTTGAATCCGCATCGCTTGCTGGCACCAGTTTTGCTGGAACAGGTTTGAACCTATTTCCTTCAACGTTAGCAAAGAGCCCGCCATGACCACGCTAGACCAGACCGCCTTCAAACAACTCGAAGCTGAAAAGCGCCTGCAGAATCCGGTATTCAAAGCTGCCACCGGTGAGACCGGCCGCTTTGGCTTCCGTGGCGAAATCGCCATCAAGTTCGCGCCGCAGTTTGCCGACGAAGCCCGCCCGCCCGAACTGACCGCCGACCAGGTAATCGCCGTGGCGCAGGAAGGCAAGTCCGGCATCGACTTCATGGCGGCCTACCTGCTGTCCTTCGAATCGCTCAAGCCGCTGGCCGAAGCGATGGGCCCCACCCTGACGCCGGACGGCAAGTACTTCCTGTTCTGCGACAACATCGACCTCTCCACGCGCTATCAGGTGCCGTACAACGACGCGACCTTCTATGTGTTGCCGATCTCCGAAGCCACCGTCTACAACGAGATGCTCGACCTGCTCTACCTCGAGCGCATCGATCTCAAGCGCCTGGATACCGCCGGCAAGGTCAACAAGATCGCCGACAGCGCGATGAAGTTTTCCGGCACCTTCCCCACCATGAGTTACGAAGAAGGCCTGAGCCGGATGGGCCCGGTGCGCAACCCCAACGAAGGCCGGCCGGTTTAAGCGTTTGTCCGCTTGCCGCAGCGTCGCCATCGGCGCCTGCGGCAAACCCCGCAGCGCCCATTCGCAAACCAGGAGGCCGTCACCATGCACCCCGAGATCGTCAACGCAAACCCCCATTACGGTCGTATCGGCGAAGCTCAGGGCGTGCGCGTACTGGTAGACCGCTTCTACGACCTGATGGACGAAGACCCGGATTACTACGGCATCCGCAAACTGCACCCCGAAGACCTGAGCGAATCGCGCAACAAACTGTTCTGGTTTTTGAGCGAGTGGATGGGCGGACCCAAACTGTTCGCCGACCACGTCGGCCAGCCTATCCTGCGCCGCCGCCACGCGCCCTTCTCCATCGGCATCAGCGAGCGGGATCAATGGATGGGCTGCATGGTGCGCGCCATGCAGGATGTCGGGCTGGAAGACGACCTGCGGATGCAACTGCAGCACGCCTTTTTCAAGACGGCCGATTTCATGCGCAACCGGCAGGAGTAACGTCACGCCCTTCTGCGGGCTGGCCTCATTCCTCAATCGGCTGGTAGCAGCAGTCCCTCTTGTTTATTCATTCCCAGGAAAGCCTCATGGAACACACCTTGCCCGCACTGCCCTTTGCCATGGATGCGCTCGCACCGCACATGTCCAAGGAAACCTTCGAATACCACTACGCCAAGCACCATCAGGCCTACGTCACCAACCTCAACAACCTGATCAAGGGAACCGACTTCGAGAGCAAGTCGCTTGAGGACATCATCAAGAGCGCGCCTGCCGGCGGCGTCTACAACAATTCCGCCCAGGTGTGGAACCACACCTTCTTCTGGAACTGCCTGACGCCCAACGGCGGCGGCGCACCCAGCGGCGCGCTGGCGGATGCCATCAACGCCAAGTGGGGCAGCTTCGATGCGTTCAAGACCGCGTTCCAGACCAGCGCCGTCGGCAACTTCGGTTCCGGCTGGACCTGGCTGGTGAAAAAGGCCGACGGTTCGGTCGACATCGTCAACATGGGCGCCGCCGGCACCCCGCTGACCACCGGCGACAAGGCCCTGCTGTGCGTCGACGTGTGGGAGCACGCCTACTACATCGACTATCGCAATATGCGTCCCAAGTTCGTTGAGACCTTCCTCAACAATCTGGTGAACTGGAAGTTTGCGGAAGCGAACTTCGCTTGAGGTCAGGCCGCACGGCTACGTGAATAGCCACCGCTGCACCAGACGGGTATAGCGTGGCATGACCACGTAAACCATCAGGAAGACCACAACGGCGGTGACCGCAAGTGTGGTGAGTGGCAGGCTTGCGGGAGCCCCGACGAGCCGAAGTACCGGGGAGACGGCAAAAGGTACGCCAAGTGCCAGCGGGTAAATGGCCGACCACGTGAGCAGGTACTGCTTCCACCGCACGGGCAGCTTCGCTTTGGCGCCCGCCGGAGTGAACCAAAAATCAAGACCACTGCTTATGTAGAAGTCATCGGCGCCGACAAACAACGGCTGAACCTTCTCGATGAGCCGATCGCGCTCACTCGACTCCATCCAGTGCTTGAGATGCGCTGTCGTATCGAACCGGATGATCACGGTGTAGGTCTCTGTGACACCTGGAATCGGGCGCACGATGTGCCAGTCCAAGTGGCCCAGCGACGCCCGACAAAGGGGTGCGATCTCCTCCAGCCAGCGCTCATACTCGGCGTGCTTGTCACTGCGGACTCGGTGGGTGATGACGACGGTCGCACCGTCGCTGCGGGTGGGGGGTGATTCGGTCAACTGGAAAACTCCGTTGAGGTGGCAGAGAAAACCAACTTAAAGGGGTCAGTTTCGTAACAAAAAAGCAATGCGTACCAACCCAACGTTGAATTAAGGGGCGCCGCTAAACGTCCCGCTTGAATGAGTTGTTAGAGCTGGGCGCGCGGAGCCATGTCGAATAACAACCTCTTCTTGTGTCGCCGCGCTATTTTGCACACTGCTTAAGTTTCTCGATTACCGGTGCGGCGCTGTGCCATTCGATATCCAATAGCATTTTCCCGTTATCTGACAACCTGAATCTTTGCTTGTCACTCATCCCGTTCAGCATCGCAGTTAGTCCGGGGACGGCAAACAGAATCGTGCCAATCTCCCTTGATTCCATGTAATTGAATACCTGGAGGGTTTGGGCTGGTTCATCATCCTGCTGGAGGGTGATTTTCAGCTTGGTCACGTCTTTTGACTTGGGCAGCCCCACGCCATGAAAAATTAGCCACGCATCTGGTTTGGGGTTTTGGAACCCCATGACCGTCACAAGTCCCCCGTGCTCGGGCTTGTATTCCTTGTACTCGTAACTGTATTTGGAAAACACCGCCGCGCACAGATTCCCTTCAGGTGTGGATATGGAACCAAAATCCCAGACACCTTTTGCATGCGCTTGTTTTTTGTCCTCTTTTTCTTTTTCTACCCGTTTCCTGAGCGCTTCCAATCTTTTAAATTCCTCAGGAGGTAGTGCATTTGCGTAGTTGTTTTTATAAAGTGTGTCGGAGCCCATGGCATCAATGGCAGCCCGACGGTCACGCATCAAGTCCCAGCCGGTATATTCATACGGAGGGCTGCAACCGTTCCCGTTGAATTGCATGCCGATAGGACATGCAACTGCTGTAAGTGGCAATGATAGGGTAGTAAAAAATAGGATTCCTAGAAATTTCATATTGTGTGTTCCTGTTTTAGTCGATGGTTGAAGTATTGATTTTGAGATGAAAACAGGAGCCTTTTTGTTTGGAAATATGGATTGCGGTTCCTGGCTTACTTGTGTCATAGGAGTTTCCGATTGGCTCTAACAGTTATTCAAGAGACCCATGGATCCGGACATTTATTAATATCGCAACTAAAGGGGTCGGCTTCGCAATAAAAAACAATGCGAAGCCGACCCACCGTCCGCTGGAATGATTTGTTGGGTCTATGCAATGACACCGCAGATGTCCTCCACTGTAATGTGTTTCTCTTCACCCTCCCCACCGACGATGAGTTCAAGAAAGACGGCGGCCCCTTCTGCGACAGGCACCGTACACTCCACTACCGCAATCAAGCATGTGCTGTTTGGTTGAAAATATTTAACCACAACTGATTGTTGCTCGCCGGGCATTACTTTATGTGGCGATGCTGTGGCCACTAAAAAATCGGCTTCGATAGCTGCAGCGGGCTCACGATCATATGCGAGCGCATAGCCAAAACGATCTGCCAACCCTAAGTAATCGTGCCCCTTGAGCATCGCGCACGCCTCCTCCCCAAATGAGATGAGCGATATTTTGTCCGTCTGAGAAGGGAGTAGCCTCATTTCGCTGCCCAACGTTCAAATTGAGCCGACGCCGCTTGCTGCGGGAGGCTCGAATGCAGAGTAAGGCGGCCCACCATTGAGAGAGAGGGAATTTTGTTTAATTCTTGCTTCCATTCGTGTGGGTGAGAATGCGTTTGATCTCTGAGCTGCGGGTGAAATCGAGAGCGCGCAAACCGTTGTCGGTTGTTAGGTTTGGATCGGCGCCAACCGAGAGCAGATATTCAAGAACCTTTGTGTTTCCATGCTCCGCAGCCAACATTAGAGGCGTACGTCCAGATTTATCGCGCACATTAACTGGTTCGCCGCTAGTCACGTATAAACGTGCGATCCCAATGTCGTTAGCCATGGCTGAGTAAAAAATTGATGGCTCTTGTGCGGCGCTGTGTGCCGACCAGAGATTCATAACAAATATCAGACCAATGACACTATGCTTCATTTCTCTAGCAGCCTTACGTAGAGCTAACCGGCGGCGCTTTAGCGCCGACCAGCGGCCGAAGGGAGCGAGGTTGAGCGCCGGGTTAGGGCTCACGACGAACAGGCTTCCACGTTTTTACCTTTTCTTCAACCGCTTCGCGCTCAGACGGCGATAGGTGTAGGCGTGCCATATCTCGATATTTTTCAGAATCGGACTCGCCGCCCAGCGACGCGAGTGAAAACCATAGATAGGCAGCTGAGTAATTGAGAGGACTACCTTGGCCACGGGCGTAGCTAATTCCGAGCATTAATTGAGCGCCAGGGTCGCCAGCGATAGCGGCGAGTTCATACCATTTCTTTGCCTCAACGAGATCAATGGGGCCGGCTCGACCAGCTGCGTAGAAACCTCCCACTAATGATTGTGCTGTGGGATTTCCAGAATGCGCAGCTTGAAGTAACCACGGCAAAGCTTTGGCATCGTCTTGCGGCACACCCTTACCGGCAGCGTAGAGTAAGCCAAGCATCAATTGCGCTTTCAGACTCCCTGTCTTTGCAAGAGCTTCCACCCTTTCAAGTGCCAAGGGAGTCGAGCCAGATTCGACTTGATGCATGAGCTCACAAATCGCGTCATTGGAGCCACACGCGAATGCGCTGCTACAAGATGTTGCCAAGATGACCAGCAAAACGATGAGGTGCTTCATAACCCTAACAGTTATTCAAGAGACCCATGGGTCCGGACATTTATCAATATAGAGACGGACGTCATAATTTTTTATCTTGATGATTTATATCGGATACTTTATTTATCTGTCTCCATATTACGTTATGAAAAAAGAGACCGGCGGCTGGCGAATTATGCGCTTGATCGGGATGCCCAACTACCGGCGAAATGTCTTGTTCGGGATGGTGAACAGACCGTTTTCGCTGCCTCGAAAAACCAATGAAAACTAAAGCGTCAGCTTCGCAATAAAAACACTGCGGAGCTGAACTGACTCCCAACGGCACTCCGAGCGTGTCAGCGCTTAGCTGCTGCCTGGCCCCTCCTTCATCAGCTGATCACGAATCGCGAGCAATTCCTGCCGGTGCTTTTCGTCGGTTTCCGGATAGCTCATTTTCAGCGCCTTGAACGTATCCAGAATGATTCGGGAAATGATCAGCCGGGCGTTGCCCTTGTCGTCGGCGGGCACCACATACCAGGGCGCATTTTTGGTACTCGTTGCGCTCAGGCACGCCTCATAGGCCTGCATGTACTCTTTCCAGAATTTCCGCTCTTCGATGTCGGCAATGCTGAATTTCCAGTTTTTTTCGGGGTCGTCGATGCGGGCGAGGAAGCGTTTGCGTTGCTCGTCTTCCGAAAGATGCAGAAAGAATTTGATGATCTGCGTGCCATTACGATGGAGATGACTCTCCATGTCCACGATGGAACGATATCGTTCCTGCCAGATCGTTTTCTCGTCGTGCAAGCCATCCGGAAGCCCCTGACTGTGGAGAATTTCCGGATGCACCCGGACGATCAACACCTCCTCGTAATACGACCGGTTGAAGATGCCGATGCGGCCGCGTTCCGGAAAACGCTGGGCGGCGCGCCACAGAAAATCGTGGTCCAGTTCCGCAGGGCTCGGATGCTGGAAACTGAACACCTGGCAACCCTGGGGATTGATGCCGGACATCACGTGCTTGATGGCGCCATCCTTGCCGGCGGCGTCCATGGCCTGAAAAATCAGCAGCACCGAATAGTTGTTGGATGCGTACAGAAGTTGTTGCAGTTCACTCAGTTCTGCAACCTGTTCTGCGAGGAGTTCCTGATACTGCTCCTTCGATTCATAAACGGGCTTCACCCGCGTCGGCCATTTCTTGAGCTCGACCGTTTCGCCTTCCTGTACCCGGTAATCCTTTGAATCGATTTTCATACGGACATCATCCACCTCTCTGCTTCCGGCAAATGCTCTCACCTGAGGCCGGCCAACTCAAGGCATACCCGACTGCCGTATTCGGCTTCCAGGAAAACGTGCCACTACAGCAACCGTTCAGCCGATCGAACCCATCGGCCCGGGATACGTGACTTCTTCGAGTTTTCCGGTGTCCACGTCGTAGATAAATCCACGCACCGTGATTGCATCGGGACCGCTGGTGGGGATCCAGGGGTGGTTCATGATCGTTGACATGCCCCTGCGCACATCCCATTCCAGTCGCTCCATGCTTTGGGCATCGCGTGGTGCGTCCAGCGGTTGAAGCTGCCCGCGAAATGCATGGAAAGCCACAGGAGACGACGACGATTTTCCCGTTTTCGTGAATGCACGGCCCGTTGCCTGGCCCAGCAATTTCTCGGCCGCCGCGTCTCCCTCCAGCCCGGCTTTGAGCAAGTCATCCGTGAAAGCGAGCATGCCGCAACGCGTGTGGTGAATGAGGATGATCTCGTTCGTGTTCAGCAGGTGATGGGAAATGATCAGGCACCGAATGGCGTCGTCCGTTACGACACCGCCGGCATTGCGAATGACGTGCGCCTCGCCAGTCTGCAGGCCGAGAAGATCCTCGACATCAAGCCGGGCATCCATGCAGGCCACAACGGCAACATGCCGGGATGGCTGGATGGGCTGCTTGCCCGGATAAACCGGTTTATGCACCGCCTCACCACTTGCATATCGCTTGTTGTTTTCCAGGTATTGATCGGTATTCAAGTTCGCCATGATTACCCCTCCTTAGTGATGTTGTAATCTTCAGCGGTCGCTGACCATACGGCTGTATAGACCCGGTTGAGTACCAGTCAAGGGGGAATTCGCCCCCACGCATCCCCTGTATTGATGCGCCTGATTCAGCCTTGAATTTGCAGTTACCCGTCACCGCAAGCGTACGCGCAGCACCCAACAGTTGACGTGTTTTAGGCACGCAGAGTGCGGCCCAAAAAGACAAACGAAACAGGGGCCTCAGCCTTCGCCCAGCACTTCGACAAGCGTCTCCGGCGAAAGCGTCGTGGCCTGGGCAAAGCCGCCGACGAAGCGGATCGACTCAGGCCATATGGCGAACAAGGAAAAGTCGGCAAAGCCGAACAACTCCGCGCTCTGGGGAAAGCGGGCCAGGTAGGCGGCCTTGGCCTCGGCCTGGCCTTCGGTCGCGTCGGCGTATTGCACCGCCCGGCCTTGCACCGTGATCCGGGCCAATGCCTGAACCGGCACATCCGGCGTCGGTGGCGCGACGACCAGCAGACTCACGTGCGGGCTCAACAGCATGTCCCGGGTGTGCGCCGCGAGCTGGCTGACATGAATGACGAAACCCGAGCCGCCGGGAAGCATGGCGAAGGGCACCATGGACACATACGGCAGCCCGTTGTGCAGCGTGCCAAGGGCCGCCACCTGTTGGGTTTGCAGAAGCGTGCGGAGGGTTTGGGCGTAGGCGAGATTCATTGGTGGGGCCTAGGGTTCAGCGGCGCTGGGTTTGATTCGTAACGTGAAAGTTGCCGGCGCGGCACAATGGTTCCATGGGTTGGCTGCAGGCATTTGATGCTACCAGCGTCCAAACCTTCATGCTTTTGCTGTCCTTGAACCGGCCAGCAAGTGACGGTCAATTGATTCGCCATGACTGATCAGGATATTTGGCTCTTACGAGTGTCCATCGTATCCAGAAACCGTAGCCTGTCCCCTGTTGTTGATGCTTTTCAGATACGCCTGTTCTGGGATGGCTCTGAATTACATTTGAGCTTTCTTGCGGTCGCCGAAAAGTTTTATCCAAATTGCAAAGCCACGTTGTTGAAGCCGATACTCCCCAATCCTTGAGGAATTCTTGAGAATGATTTTGCGCGAAGTGAGCGCCTGTAATGCATTGGAGAGTGTGGTTTCATCGCCTGTGAACTTTTCTCGGATCTCCGCTTTGGTTACCCAAGCGTTCATTTTCTCGGCCATGATCGCCAGAACTTGCCGGTACTCATCGGATTTAATCCGATCGTAGAAAGCATTCTCGTAGTAGCGACTGCCAATAGCATCAATTGCTCCCCCCGTCTTGAATGCAGCATCCAAGACGTCTTCGTCTGAAATTTCCCCATCGGCATTAACGTCGAACGCAGAGTAGGCAAATTGCTGTATGAAGTGCGGATAACCTTCAGAGAGCATAGAGATCATATTTCGAGCATTCCCTGTGATCGTTGTCTGCTCTGAGTTGATTCTATTCCCCTCTTCTAAGCCCTTATCAATAACGTACTCCCTATCAGCTGCACCAAGTTCTTCAATCTTTATATGCGTAAAAATGCGGACAGAAGATTCGTGAGACTTGGACAGCTTTTCAGGAGTATCCGGAAGGCCGGCAAGGATGAACATGACGTTATCGCACCCATGTCTCTGTAACGCCTCAGTAATTGTTTTGAAGAAGTGCCCAATCCGTAGCGCCGGAGTTGCGTTGTCGCACTCGTCGAAAAGAAACAGAATGCCATCCTTCTTTTTCTCACCCCGCTCAGGGTTAACTACACGCTTACACGTTTCCGCAAGTGAGTAAGCGAAGTTGTCTAATTGCAGTTCGACCTCGGAGTCTTGTTCTGCTGCGCTAATGCCAGAGTCCATCACCCGAAGGCGTTGGACGAATGACCAAGTCTCGGAGAGGAAGCTTCGGACAGCCTCAATCTTCCCAAGCTCACGTGTAATGTTTCGCTCGATAAGCTTGAGCAGTGTGACTATGTCGAGCTTGTCTGAAACCGGAACACTGATCGATACGAAGTCGAAATTGCCGTGCTCAATACACTCAATGTTTCCATTTGAAACGTGCTTCAAATAGAACAGAAGTGACGACTTCCCAATGCCACGATCACCTGTGATCATGAAATTGCAAGGCTGATTGTGCTTGGTTTGGAAGAGCCCTTTTTCCAGAGCAAGAATCTCGTCATACCGGCCAGCGAACATGGCAGTTGGCACAGGGCTATTCGGCCTGAAGGGATTGATTCTTGGCATGAGATATTTTTAGCCATAAAAAATGGTGGACTGACACCAGTGTACTAGACGTCCGTGAGCCTCAAGCTCGTGCGTCTGATTTGGCCGAACACCAGCCCATCGCGATGCCCGCTCTGGCGGCCGTTTAAGTCATAGTAAACAGTCGTCTACCTGGGTTGGTGAACATCCAAAATCATCAGCCATCGCACGGACAACCCAACAACCATCGCAACTTTACCGGCCTCAATCCCCTTGCATTTTGCCGCCCTGCTCCGCCCACCAACTGGAGATGGTATCGATGAGCCGGATGGTGCCCGGTAAACGGGCGTAGGCCGTCTGCTGATTCGCATTGGCAGGCTCAAGGGTGCGCCACCAGACGATGAACTGCCTGATGAGGGCGCGCGCCGGAATCTGTTCCGGGGCGAGACCGGGAAATCCCTGCAATTCAAAACTGTGCTCGATGTCCTGCAGGCAGGAAAAAATGTAGTCGCGATCCGTCCCGAAATCGATCGGCCGATTCGGGGCGCGCTTGATCATGCGCTGTTCGCTGAGCTCGGGGATGTAGGTTTTCATTGCGCGAGGCTACGTCCGACGCGGGCTCGTTGCCAAGTCTTCCGGCTCTTGCTGCGCATCGGCCGGATGCGCTTCAGCAAACATGCGGGCGGTTGAGCGTAAGCCGTCTTCGTCCTGATGCCGCGCCCGCGCGCGGCTCATGCCGCCTGCAGATGCAGGCGACTGCGCAGCAAGTCGATGCAGCCGCGATTGGCGGCGAGGTCGAGTGCGGTGGTGCCGTCGCGGGTGGCCAGTGTGGTGTCGGCGCCGGCATCGAGCAGCAGCTGGACGAGTGCGGTCTGGCCGGTCGATGCGGCGTAGATGAGCGCGGTGGCGCCGCTGGCGTTCTGGCTGTCGAGCGGTGCGCCGGCCTTGATCAGTGCGTTGGCGCAGGGCGCGCTGCCGGCCTGGCAGGCAAACCACAGCGCGCCGTTGCCGTCGGCGTTCAGTTCGCGCGGGTTTGCGCCGCGCGACAGCAATTCGCCGACATAGCCGATGCGGCCCAGGCCTGCGGCGTGCATCAGCGGCGTGGTGGTGGCGTCGATGCGGCCGTGCAGGCTTTGCCGCAGGGTGGCGGTGGCGGGGAAGCCTTCGTTTTCGAGCCAGGCCTTGAGTGCGATGTCGTTCATGCTTGGGACTCCTCGTTTAATTTCGGTACATCGGCTAGCCGAACAGGCCGTCGCGCAGAAAAGCCTTGTAGTCCTTCATGACGGGCTTGGGGATGGCCGCTTCGGCGTACACGCGCAGCGGGTGGATGGCTTCGAGTGCGGTGGGTTCGGGCTGCAGGCGCGCGGCGTTGATTGCGGCATGCACGGTGCCGTCGAACAGGGGCGCGGCAAGGTGGCGGACGACATCGTAGATGGCCATGACGGCGAGTTTTTCGCCGGGCAGCATCTTGCATTTGTTGTCGAGAATCTTGAGCACCACCGCGGTGGTGCAATCGACCTGTTCGGGGGTGAATGCTGAGCGTATGGCCCATAGCGCAGCTGGGTGGAGTGGCGCGGCCGGATGAAGTTGTGCGGCCTGATGGTCATCTGTAGTTGATTGCGTCATGGCTGTCTCAACCCGACCAGCGTTCCGAGCGGAACGCGAGGGCGATGGCGGCGGCGCGGGCTTCCTGCACGGCATCTGCCGTTTCCGCGCTCGCGCCAGGTGCGGCGGCATCGATGCCGGCGCAAGCTTTGAGGGCACGCTCCAGCAACACGCCTTTGGGGTAGGCCTGTGCGGCGCGTCCACCGTAGGCGCGGTAATCGCATGCGCACAGGGTCATGAGTTGCGCGTAGCGTTGCGGCCGGTCGAAGGCGCCGATGCGTTCCAGTAGCGCGGCCACCGGCCCGGCCCGCACTTCGCCGACGCGGTGGATCCGCTCGCATTCGACGAGCGCCAGCAGGGCCAGTTCGCGGCAGTCCGCCGGCACGCCGAAGCGCGCGCACATCGCCTCGATGCGGGGACGGCCGCGCTCGACGTGGCGGTAGTGAACCGGCAGATGTTCGGGCGGCGAGTCCGCTTTGCCGACGTGCATCGCCATCGCGGCAAAGCGTACCGCCAGCGGCGCGTTGCAGCGCGCCGCTTCGTCGAGCACGCGCAGCAGGTGCTGGCCGATGTCGACCTCGGGCGGGTTGTCGGCGATTTGCGGCACGCCGAACACGGCCAGCACTTCGGGCAGCACTTCGGCCAGGGCGCCGCTGGCAAACAGGGCGCGAAACATGTTCGAGGGGGTGTTGGCCATCAGGCCGCGCACCAGTTCCGGCCACACGTCGCTCGGGGCGATGAGCGTCAGCGCGCCGGTTTCGACCTGTTCGAACATCAGTTCCAGGGTGTCGTCGTCCAGTATGCCTTCGGGGCCGGCGGACAGGGCCGCCAGGCGCAGCAGGCTCAGCGCGGGATGCGCCTGCATGAACTCCGGCGGCAGGGCGGTGTATTCGGACGGCATGTTCATTCCGTTGCTGCTGTGCCTCAGCCGCCCGCCGTATCAACTTGGACCATGCCGTTTTCGATCCGCATGGGGTATTCCTTCATCGCCCAGCCGGTGGGTTGCAGGCATTTTCCGCTGTGGCCGTCGAAGACCCAGCCGTGCGCGGTGCAGTACAGGATGCGGCCGTTGAAGTCGCCGCGTCCCAGCGAGACGCCTTCATGCGGGCAGCGCGCTTCATAGGCTTTGGGCTGGCCGCCGTCGGGCCACATGATGACGATTTCCTGATCGCCGAGCTTGCAGGGAACCAGCTCTCCTTCGTAGAGCAGACTCTGTTTGCAGACGTTTTCAAAGGCCATGGCTGGCTCCCGGCAGATTGAAACAAGCATCGAAACAAGCCATGACTCAGCCGCCCATGGTGAGGTCGAAAACCTGCCGCATCAGGTTCAGTTCGACCATGGGCAAGCCGCGCATTTCGCTGATCGGCTTGAACACGCCGCCGAGCGGTTCGATCGCCTGGCGCGGTGCGTCCAGGGTGGTAAAGCGCACCAGGTGTATGCGGATGGGGCCGCTGTCGCTCGACATCCAGACATTGAATTCGTCGTCGAGCTTCAATTGCGCAGCCTCGATCCCCGCCTGCACCACCAGGGCATCCAGCACGGCTGCAGGATCATAGTGTTCGGCCTCGTCGCCGGGCGCAGGCATCGGCGCGGCGGATTCGGGCAGCGGCGCGGACGACAGGATGCTCGCGCCGTAGCGGGCAAACACCAGGGCGGTGCTGTAGCTGTCGAAGTGGCTCAGGATCACGCGGTTGCGGTCGAACAGGGTCTGGGTATTCATGGCGATGGGTCCGGGGTTGGAACGATTGAATTCGGGTTATCGAGCAGGCTCGCCGATGGTGACGATCAGCGGCTCCAGCCCGGCGACGGTGGCTTCGATCACATCGCCCGGCACCACCGGCCCCACGCCGGCGGGGGTGCCGGTAAAGATCAGGTCGCCAGGAAACAGTTCGACCAGGGTCGACAGGGTGTGCACCATCTGCGGAATCTTCAGGATCATGTCGCCGACATCGCCGCTCTGGCGGATGTCGCCATTCACCTTGAGCTCGATCTTGCCGCGGCTGATGTTGCCCGCATAAAACTCCGGGGTGATCGCACTGCACGGCGCCGAGTGGTCGAACGCCTTGGCCATGTCCCAGGGGCGGCCCTTTTCGCGGGCAGCGCGTTGCAGGTCGCGCCGCGTCATGTCGAGCCCCACGGCATAGCCGAACACGTAGTCGTAATCGACGCGGTCGACCGGGATGTTCTTGCCGCCCTTGTGCAGCGCCACCACCAGTTCCACCTCGGGCTGCAGATCCGCGGTGCCGGGCGGATAGGGAAACACCGGCTGGTTGTGCAGGATGGCGCCGGGCGGCTTCATGAAGAAAAAGGGTTCATCGCGCCCGGGGTCGGCGCCCATTTCGCGCGCATGGTCGGGGTAGTTCTGCCCGACGCAGAAAATCCGGCGCACCGGAAACGGGTTGCTCGACATGGCGTCCAGCGTGACGACGGGTGCGGGCGGAAAAGCGTAGTCCATGGTTGAAGAATCTCGAATTGAAAAGGGCTCGGTTTGGCCGGGCTACACGATGCGTTCGCCATCGCGATAGCCCGCATCCATGGCGAATTCCAGAAAATGGATTTTGAAATGCGCTTCCATGCCGCTGGCCTCCGGGATCGAGTCGGCCCGCTCCGGGTAGCGCGCCAGCAATGCGCTGCGGTGCACCTGCCAGGCGTTCAGCAATGCATCGCGGGCGGCAGCGCGGGTGCGCCCTGCTCCCCTGAACATGAAGGCGTGCGTATTCATTTCAGCCACGACAAACCCGCTCGATGATTCTGTTTCCATGACAGTCTGGCCTTGATCCAAAATCATCCATCAGCCCGTCATTCCGGCGAAGGCCGGAATCCAGCACGAAAAATCACCCCGCGAAGCGGACAAAACCATGATGCTGTTCCGCTTGCGCGGGAGATGTTCAATCCGCTGGATTCCGGCCTCCGCCGGAATGACGCCGTTTTGTCCAATGGACAATCCCGATTGATGGAATGGTGTGTTCATGACAATGCGGCTCACGACGAACAGCTGATTTCCAGATGACGCAGTTCGTCGGGCGGCGCGGCGGCGTAGCGCTCCATCCCCGGCTGTTCATCGTAGGGGCGGCCGAGCAGCCGCATCAGCGTGGCGACTTCGCTGTCGTCGCCGTCCAGCGCGCGCTCGATGGCGGCCTGCGCCAGATGGTTGCGCAGCACGTATTTGGGGTTGACCCGGTCCATCCGCACGGCGCGCGCCGCGTCGTCGGTGTTCTGCTCGGCGCGCAGCCGCGCGCGGTAGCTTGCGACCCAGGCATCGAACGCCGCAGGGTCGGCCATCTCTTCGCGCACGCCCACGGCCGGCGCATCGCTGTCGGTACGCACCCGCGACAGCAGCCGGAAACTGCGGGTGAAATCGCTCTTGCCGTGATGCAGCAGCGTGAGCAACTGGCTGACCAGCCGGGTGTCGCCGTCGCGCACCTCGATCAGCCCGAGCTTGTCGGCCCAGCGGCGCAGGGCTGCGCGCGAATAGGTGGCGGAATAGCGCTCGTAAATGGCGGTGACGATGGCGGCGGCTTCGTCCTGATCGTCGGACAGCAGCGGCTGCATGGCCTGCAGCAGGCGCGAACAGTTCCACTGCCCGATCAGCGGCTGGCTGTCGTAGCCGTAGCGGCCTTCGTAATCGGAATGGTTGCAGACATGGTGCTGGCGGAAGGCGTCCATGAAACCGAACGGGCCGTAATCGAGCGTGAGGCCGAGGATGGAAAAATTGTCGGTGTTCATCACCCCGTGGCAGAAGCCCACCGTCTGCCATTGCGCGATCAGCTGCGCGGTGCGATCGACCACTTCTTCCAGCCAGCGCGCATAGCGGTCCGGCCGGCCGCACAGATGCGGAAAATGCTGGGCAATGACGTGATCGGCCAGCGGCGCAAGCTGTTCCGGCTGGCCGCGGTGGTAGAAAAACTCGAACTGGCCGAAGCGCACGAAGCTGGGCGCAACGCGGCACACCACGGCGGCGGTCTCCAGCGTTTCGCGCTGCACCGGCTGCGGCGACGCCACCAGACTGAGACAGCGCGTGGTGGGGATGCCGAGGGCGTGCATCGCTTCGGAGCACAGGTATTCGCGGATCGACGAACGCAGCACCGCGCGGCCGTCCGAGCCGCGCGAATACGGCGTCGGCCCCGCCCCCTTGAGCTGCAGTTCGACCCGTTCGCCGTCGGGCTTGCGGATTTCCGCGATGGTCAGCGCGCGGCCGTCGCCGAGCTGGGAAACCCAGGCGCCGAACTGATGCCCGGCGTAGACGGAAGCGACCGGCGCATAGTCGGGCCACGGCCGGTTACCGGACAGGATGTCGACCAGCGCCTGGTCGCCGGCATCGATCCCCAGCTCCGCCGCGAGCGCTGCGTTGAAATGCACCACCCGCGGATGCGGCAAGGGCGTGGGCGAAACCACGGTGTGATAGACGTCGCTCAGGCCCGCATAGCAGGGGTCGAGCGGCAGCTGTTCGAGCGGCTTCGGCGCCCCGTGCAGCAAGGCTTCCTGCGGACGCATCAGCGATACCCCTCTTCGCGCAGCACCCGCTGCACCACCGGGCGCGCCAGCATGCGCTGGTAATGCGCGCGGCAGTGTTCGGGCAGCTCGATGGCCAGTTTGTCGGCCCAGAATTCCACGTAGAACAGCGCGGCATCGGCGATGGAAAACCGGCCGGCCACGTAGTCCTTGCCGGCCAGCGCCGCGTTCATGATCGCGAAACCCTGCTCGACGATTTCGCGGCCGCGCGCCTTCACCGCGTCGTGGTCGGCCGGGTTGGGGGTGAACGTATCGGTGGTGAAGAGGCGGGCGAAACCCTGGCCGTGAATTGTGCCGACGACGTAGTCCATCGCCTCGATCACGCGCGCTTCGCCCTCCGCATCGTCCGGCAGCAGTTTGGCCCTGGGGTAGCTGCGCGCCAGCCACCAGGCGATCGCCTGAAACTCGGTGAGCGCCGAGCCGTCGTCGCGCACCAGCGTGGGGATGCTCGATTTCGGATTGATCGCGAGGTAATCGGGTTTCGTATGGTCGCCCGCCGGCAGGTTGACGATGGTGGCCTCGAACGCCAGATCGAGCTCTTCCAGCAGGATGTGGATACCCGTGGTGCAGGAGCCGGGGGTCATGTAGAACTTCATGGGCTTTAAGCTTTTTGCAGCAGGATGGCATTACCGGCCAGCACGAAGTCGCGCCAGGCGGCGTACAGATCGCGCTGGATCGCTTCGACATACGCCGGCTCCGGGGCGTGCTCGGCGGGGAAATTGGAGACGGCGCAGGAGCCCCGGTTAAAGCGCAGGGCGGCGTCGAGCAGGCGAGCGCCGAAACCATGCATGGGCAGGAGCGCCGGCGCGGTGAGGTCGGACCAGCCGGGCTGCGCCACCGATCCGCTCGCATCGAACGGCAAGCCGGCCAGCTGCTGCAGCGCGGCGTCGTAGGTATCGGCCAGGCTGGCCAGTACGCTGTGGTGGGTGAGCTGTTCGCGCGCCTGGCCGGACAGCCGTTCGTTCAGCGTGCGCTGGTAGGCGGCGAGCGCGGGTTCGCCCTGCCCGTCCGCCCACGCCGCGAAGCGCTCGATACAGTGTGCGTTGAGCGCGGAAACAGGCTGCGGCGCGCGCGTCGGCGCCAGCGCATGCTGCAATCGCAGGGCGGCGTCCAGCGCGCCTTCTAGGTGGCCGCCGCCGTGCTGGGCGGTTTCGCTGCCGCCGAACAGCAGACGTCCGCCGCACCAGCTGCGCGTCAGCGCGGGGTGGCCATACTCGGGATCGCTGGCGGGATCGGCGCGGTCGAGCGCGGCGCAGGTATGGACTTCGCCGGCCCAGTCCTGCAGATGCAGCTCGCCATGTTCGGCGGCTTCGCCGAACAGCTGCGCCAGCTGGTTGCGCACCAGCATCGGCATGCCCATTTCGAATTGCGTGCGCTGATCCGGACTCATCGCCATGAAACCACCGAGCGCCGCGCCGTCCTGGTCGGGATCGCTGCCGCCGCAGGCATCGAAGATTTCACCCAGCACCGCCCGCTCATGGCGTACGAAAGCGTTGCCGGACTGTCCGGCTGCGCGCCAGAACGCTTGCGGATATGCCATCAAGGCCTTGGCCTGGGTAGCCATCCAGGTGGGCGTCACGCGCATCGCCTCGACCAGCTGCGGATCGAGCGCGGGGGTGAAGTGCACGCGTTCCAGCAGCAAACGCGGCGGCACGGCCAGCACCACGCGGCGCGCGCGGATCACGGTTTCGGCCGCGCCGGGCGCATCGGCAGGGTTGCGAAAACGCAATTCGAGATGCGCCCCCACATCGGTCAGCGCGACCAGTTCGTGCGCCAGTCGCACTCTGTCGGCAGGCACGCTGCCGGACAGGGCCTGCACCAGTCCGGCCATGCCGCCACGCAGCCGCTGCGAGCCGCCATGGATGGCTTGATCGAAGGTTTCGGCGTCTTTCTCGGGATCGCGCATGCGCAGCACCGCGCCGCTGTCGTGCTGGGGGAATGCCTCCAGGCCGAGTTCCGCGACCAGCGTGGCCATGTGCGGCTCGGACTCGGGCCAGAACCAGGTTGGGCCGAGATCGAGCGCCATGCCCTGATTGCTGTGCGCGCCCAGAATCCTTCCGCCGAGCCGGCTACGCGCCTCGAACAGCAGGAAGGACTGGCCACGCGCATGCAGCGTGTGCGCCAGCGCCAGGCCGCACAGGCCTGCGCCGACGACGGCAATCTCGGTATCTATTTCATTCATGTCTGACCCCGTCTGCCTCGCCTTACAGGTCGTCCTCAAGCGCATCCATCGCCACCAGCTGCTCGCGCAAGGCCATGTGTGCGTAGAACCCATCGTACTTGTCGTAGAGCGGATCGCTCTGCAGTGCGCCGATCGCCAGCTCGTCGCTGAGGTGGACACGGCAGTCCTTGAGATCACGCGCGAGTGCATCGACGCAGGCATCGAATTCACTCACCGCCCCGTCCTGACACACGTTCGCTCCATGGGTCGCGCGCACCTTGAGCACGAAATCCTCGCGGTTGAACGCAAACCAGGCATGCGGGCGTTTCTGGTGCGGGATTTCAACAATGTAGATCATGGCGACTCAATCGCGGATCGACGTGACGACGTTGATCGATTGGCGCAGCCGCTCGGCGATACCGGTCGGGCTGCTCTCATACGCTTCGCGCGCTTCGTTCAGCGCCGCCTGCGCGACGAGCGCTTCGTCCCAGGTGAGCGGCACGCGCCCGGCCAGGTGGGTGGCCTTGGGCACCGCTTCGATGATGGCTTTCCAGTTGGGATGCTGGACAACCGGAATGAGCCACTCGGCCTCTTTCACGCCGTCCAGAAATACGGCGCGGCCGATCACTTGCAGCTTGCGGCCGTCTTCGGTGGTCTTGATGTGAGTTGCCATGTCTTTGCGCTCCTATGCAGCGTTGAATGGGTGGTGCCTAGTCGTCTTCCATCGACGGCAGCAGAATCACTTCGTCCGGCATGCCGTCGCCGTTTTCCTCAAAATCCAGCCCGCCGACCAGCGAGTAGCCGGCATCGCCTTCGAGCAGCACGACCGCCTCCGCGGGCATCTTCTGCAATGCGGCGATCAGTTGCCCGACGGTCATTGCACGCCCGGGCTGACGGTGAGCCAGATGTCGGTATCCCCGCGTACCAGCCAGTTCAGGGTGACCGCGCGGAAGGCCTTGTCCTCGGCCGTTTCCCAGATCACGCACAGCAAGGCTTCGTCCCGGGTCAGCGGCTCGTTCTTCGCCAGTTTGTCCTTGGCCGCCGCGCAGGCCAGCGGGTCGGCGTCGTGGTCCAGGAACACCGCATTGGCTGCCGCGATGCCGGCGGCAATCTCGTCCGCGGTGGCCATTTCGACGTGTTCGCCTTCGAAGGTGATGCTTGCTTGCATGGGTTTCTCCTGTTGCTGCGTCATGTGGAACAAGGCTGTTGCGCAGGCCGCTCCAGTTCCATGCCGCGAAAGATCGAGCAGCGCCGGAACACTTCGGCACTAGGCGGAACCTGCTTCTGGTTGCAGAACTTGGCGGCCAGCTTGGCCAAGCCCTTGATGTCGCGGCCGCTGGCGCCGGGAAACAGCGCGACCAGTTCGTCCAGCAAGGCGTCGTCGACCGTGAGCGCGAACTGCTCCAGCATCACCTGCCAGATCCGCCGCCGCGCGTCGTGATCGGGCGGGTAATAGCGGATCAGGGCGATGCAGCGCGAGACGATGGCTTCGTCGATGTCGTCGACCCGGTTGGTGGTGAGGAACAGCAGGCCGTTGAAATATTCCAGCACGCGCAGGAACACGCCGACTACGGCGTTCATGGCGATGTTGTCGTCGCGGCGCTTGATGTAAACATCGGCTTCGTCGATCAGCATCACCGCGCCCCAGCGCTGCGCCCGGGTCAGCACGTCCTTGAGCGCGGTCTCCATCGCGGCCACGTTGAGCCCCAGCTGCCCGGAGTGCACGCGGTACAGCGGGCGCTGGATGATTTCCGAATACACCTCGGCGGTCAGCGTCTTGCCCACTCCGGCGGGGCCGGCGCACAGCACCGTGGTGCCGCCGGACTTGCCGGCCACGATATCGTCCATCAGCACGTCCATCTCGGCGGTCAGGATGTCGATGAGGTCGGTCTGTTCCGGCGGCAGGATCAGCTTCTGCTTCAATGCCGGCTGGTATTCATAGGGGGCGATGTCGTCGACGTGTACCCACAGGTAGTGGTGCAGGTCGAGATGGAACATGAAGATGTAGGGATGCACCGGCAGCTGGGTGAACAGCCCCTTGGGCATCGCCGCCTGGGTTTCGCCGAGGGCTTCTTCGGCATTGTATTGATTGCTCTTCGCCGCCTTGCGCAGGTAGGGGCCGAGAATATCCCCGGTCGTTTCCAGCGTGGTGGTACGCGCGCTCAGGATGCCTTCGTCGTTGACCAGCCGGGTGGCGCCGCCGCCGGAGGACAGCACCACCACGTCCTTGCGCGACCAGTCGGTGTCGCGGTGGGTCGCGCTCGGGTCTTCGGCATAAAAGCCCGTGCCCTGCGCGGAGAACTGCTTGCCGTACTGGGCGCGCCAGTCGAAATAGCGCGCCACGCTGTCGTCGTAGGCGGCGATCAGTTCGGCGCTTTCGCGCACGTAGCCCTTGGCGGCGATGATTTCCGCCGCGGTCTTGCCGACGATATCGGCGGTGGAAATGCGGAAAGCCGACGTGGCCAGCGTGCCCTTGGCATTGGCCCTGAGCTCGATGACTACCTTGCCGGTTTCATCGTTGGTCGACGCGATGTAGTCGAGACGGGTGACCACGTAAGCCAGCGGCTTGTCCGCCACATCCAGACGGAACAGCCAGCCCCGCACGGCATCCGTCATCAGATAGGCGGCGATCGCCGGCATCAGCATTTCGAGGTCGTCGTCAGGGCCGAAGCGGACGCCCTGACCGTCGAACGCCTGTTGCAGCGTGGCGAGTTGCGCCGCACGCGTACGCATGGCGGGGCCGGCTTCGCGATAGAGATTGCCGAGGAAGCCCAGCTCGATGCCGGAGAACTGGCTGAACGGCAGCGTGACCTTGTTACCGAAGAGCAACTGGTCCTGAAGCGGCGCGAGACGCGGAAATGCCGTGATCATGGCCTCGACGTAGGGACGCTCGATCTGCAGGTTCATGGCGCGCTCCCGTTCATCCCTGGCCCGTTCATCTCAGGCCGGGCAGGCTTGCATTCGAAAACCGCCGGTTGCTCCTTGCGGTAGAACCGCAGCCACATCAGCGTGGCCGGCACCAGGGAACGCACCGCAAACCACAGCGCGTCCTGTTCCGCGGTCTTGTCCGGGCCGCCCAGTTGGCGCGCGACGGTATGCCAGCCCGCCCAGTCCACTTCGACCAGCGTGCTCAATATCGACGGCGCGAGATTGGCAATGCTGTCGCTGATGGCCTTGACCTGACGCTGGGTTTCCGCGCGGGTGAGGCTGGAGGCAAGAAATTCGTCCTGTTCCAGCCCTTCGGTCAGGATGAGCACGCCCACCCCCGCCTCTTCGATGATCGAAAGCAGCGATGCGTTCAGCATGGGCGGGGCTCCGGCAGAGCGGTGCGCCGCACCCGACGGCGGCGAAAAATGAATGTCGCCAGTTCGCGCAGGCAACAGCCCCAGGCATGGCCGTGCTTTTTCATGGGCGCGGGCCCAATGCGATGCTGGCCAGGACAATGTGGGATTTTGTCGCAAACCCGACAAATACGCGGCGTGATGGCATACGTGAAAACATGCCGGTCACTTGCGGCGCGGACGCTCGGAGGGCGCATAGTTGCTGAAGTGACCCTCGCGTGCAGCCTGGCCGCGCGCGCGCGCAATGATGTCTTGGGTTTTGCCCGGAGCCGCAGGCAGCGACACCAGTTTCTCGACTTCGGCGCTCCCGCATTCAGGGCACACGTAAGCGGTCGATCCGCGCACCAGCAACTCGAAATTGCAGTTGCATTGCTTGCAGTGAAAGTCGAATAAGGGCATGCATCCTCCTGTAGCGTTTGCGACAAACGGCTTGTACAGACAGGTATATGCAAGAACGGGGCCTGATTCACCGGCAGGCGGACAGCCGTGTCGCGAACCGGCCGGCGCGGGGAAAAACGCAGCGCGAAGCGCAAACAACAACGCCCGGCGGAACCGGGCGTTGAATGGGAGCTGCCTGACGCGGGCGGCGGTTTTTCAAACCGCCATTCCCGCCGGCGCCGCGCGCTTACCAGCTGGTTTCGCGCTCGGCTGTCGCAGACACCTTGTGAATGCTGAGGTCGGCGCCGTTGAACTCTTCTTCCGGATCGAGCCGCAGTCCGACAAAGCGTTTCAGGGTGCCGTACACCAGCACGCTGCCGATCACGGCCACCAGTATCCCGCCCAACGTCCCGATCAGCTGCGCGGCGAAGCTGACGCCGCCCATGCCGCCCAGCAGCTTGCTGCCGAAAATGCCGGCGGCAATGCCGCCCCACGCGCCGCACAGACCATGCAGGGGCCACACGCCCAGCACATCGTCGATCTTCAATTTGTTCTGCGTCACCATGAACATCCACACGAAGAGCGCGCCCGCCACCACGCCGGTGGCCAGTGCGCCCAGAGGATGCATCAGGTCGGAGCCGGCGCACACGGCGACCAGACCCGCCAGCGGGCCGTTGTGTATGAAGCCCGGGTCGTTCTTGCCGATCACCAGGGCGGCCAGCGTACCGCCCACCATGGCCATCAGGGAATTCACCGCCACCAGACCCGATACCGCCTCGATCAACTGCGCCGACATGACGTTGAAGCCGAACCAGCCCACGGTCAGAATCCACGCGCCCAGCGCCAGAAAGGGAATATTCGACGGCGGATGCGCCGAGACCAGGCCGTCCTTGGTGTAACGGCCGTGCCGCGCGCCCAGAAAGTACACCGCCGGCAAGGCGATCCAGCCGCCTACCGCATGCACCACCACCGACCCGGCGAAGTCATGAAACTTGGCGCCGGTACTGGCTTCCAGCCAGGCCTGGACGCCGTAGTTGCCGTTCCAGACCAGACCTTCGTAGAACGGGTACACCAGGCCGACCAGGGCAAAGGTTGCGGCAAGCTGCGGGTTGAAGCGGGCGCGTTCGGCGATGCCGCCCGACACGATGGCGGGAATCGCCGCGGCAAAGGTCAGCAGGAAAAAGAATTTGACCAGGTCGTAGCCGTTTTTGGCGGACAGGACTTCGGCGCTGGAGAAAAAGCTGACGCCGTAGGCGACGCTGTAGCCGATGAAGAAATAGGCGATGGTGGAGACGGCGAAATCGGTGAGGATCTTGACCAGTGCGTTGACCTGGTTCTTCTTGCGCACCGTGCCCAGTTCGAGGAAGGCAAACCCGGCATGCATGGCCAACACCATGATACCGCCGAGCAATACAAACAGAACGTCACTGCCTGACTTCAACGCTTCCATACACCGTCTCCCAAATGTTTTTTTATGGTTTGTCTACAGCCTGCTCCCGGCTCGCGCGGCGAGCCCGGTCATTTCAGATCGCGCGATCCCGTGTCCGCCTGGTCCGATTCGATGCGGTCGAATTCGGAATCCATGTCCGCTTCCGACATCGGCTGGTAATCCGATTCCGCTTCCGGCTTCGGTTTTGAAATCAGCGCGGCCACGATGATGCCGGCCTCGTACAGCACCCACAGCGGCACCGCCAGCATGAACTGCGAAATGATGTCCGGCGGGGTGAAAATCGCGCCGATGACAAACGCACCGACGATGACGTAGGGGCGAATTTCGCGCAGCTTGGCCACCGAGACCATGTTCATCTTGACCAGCAGCACCACGGCAACCGGCACCTCGAAGGTGATGCCGAAGGCCATGAACAGGGTCATCACGAAATCGAGATACTTGCCGATGTCGGTCATCACCGCCACGCCGACCGGCGCCACGCCGACGACAAAACCGAACACCACCGGGAACACCAGGAAATAGGCGAACGCCATGCCCAGCAAAAACAGGATCACGCTGGCAATGATCAGCGGCACGCCCAGCCGCTTCTCGTGCTGATACAGCCCCGGCGCGACAAACGCCCATATCTGATAGAACACCCACGGCAGGGCCAGCAGGAACGCGGTCATCATCGTGACCTTGATCGGCACGAAGAACGGCGTGGTGACATCCGTCGCGATCATCTGCCCGCCTTTGGGCAGGGCCGCCAGCATGGGCTGGGCGAGCAAGGCGTACAAATCCTGCGCCCACGGAAACAGGCACACGAAAATGACGATGATCGCCAGCACCGCACGCAACAAGCGGTCGCGCATTTCGATGAGATGCGAAATGAAGCTGTCTTCTGTCTGGCTCATGCGGGTTTGCCGGCGTGATCGCCCTGCGCCGTTTCGATCACGGCAACCGGCGCGGGCGGGCGGGGATTCTGGTCGGGCAGGTCGAGCGGCAGGCTCTGCTGGGCCGGGGCGTCGGCCGGCGCGGCCTCCAGGACGGCCGACTCGGACACCTTCCTGCTCGCGTCCGCAACCGCCTGATTGACGCTCTCCAGCTCGTTGCGCAGGTAATCATCGACCACCGTTGCCTGCTGTCCGACATCGGCAGCCGCCGACTCGATCGATTGCTTGAATTCCTCGCCGGCCCGGCGCATTTCGTCCAGCCGCATTTCCTGGCTGATGTCGGTTTTCACGGACGATACGTAGCGCTGCAGGCGTCCATACAGGTGCCCGGCCGTACGCGCCACCTTGGGCAGCCGTTCAGGGCCAATGACGATCAGCGCAACCACGCCGATCACGATCAGTTCGGTGAATCCGATTTCGAACATGGGTCAGGTACAGGACTCAAGACGCAAGATCCATTGGATTTCCTTGCAGCTTGCGCCCTGCCGATTAGTTCTGATGTTTGTCCTTGACTTCGACGTCGATAGTGCGACCCACGTCGGCCGAATCGTTCAGCTTCGTTGTGTCGTCCTTCATGCCGTCCTTGAAACCCTTGACCGCCCCGCCCAAATCGCTGCCGATGTTCTTGAGCTTTTTGGTGCCAAAAACCAGCAACACGATGACCAGTACGATCAGCCAATGCCAGATGCTCAAACTACCCATGATGATTCTCCTTGAATTTAAATATGCGCGACGGGATCACCGCCGCCGAATACGTGTGCATGAATATGAAACACTTCCTGACCACCGCCGCGCCCGGTGTTGAGCAGGGTCTTGAAGCCGCTGTCGAGGCCGTGTTCCTTCGCGAGGCGCGGCGCCAGCAGCATGATCCTGCCGAGCAGGCGCTCATGTTCGGGCGTGCACTCGGCCAGCGATACGATGTGCGCCTTGGGAATGATCAGGAGATGCACCCGCGCGAACGGATGAATGTCATGAAACACCAGCAGCTCGTCGTCTTCATAGACCTTGCTGCACGGCAACTGGCCGGCAACGATTTTGCAGAAGATGCAGTCACTCATGTCGATTCGCCTTGCCGATTCGCTTTTTCAGTCAAACCCGAGAGGCCCTCGCGGCGCGCCAGCTCATTCAGCACGTCGGACGGCTTCAGTCCCTTGTGCGCCAACAGCACCAGGGTATGAAACCACAAATCGGCGACTTCGTAGATGATCTTTTCGGGCTGGTCGTCCTTGGCCGCCATCACGGTTTCGGTCGCTTCCTCGCCGATTTTCTTCAGGATGGCATCCGTACCCTTGGCGTACAGCTTCGCCACGTAGGAACTGTCCGGCGCCGCCGTTTTGCGCGCTTCCAGCGTCTCGGCCAATCGATCCAGGATGTCGCTCATTTGCGGTAGATCTCGTCGGGGTTCTTCAGCACCGGGGTCGTCGTCACCCAGTGGCCGCCGCCCTGATTATCCATGGCCAGTTTCTGGAAAAAACATGAACGGCGGCCGGTATGGCAGGCGATACCGCCCAACTGCTCGACTTTCAGCAGCACCACGTCGTTGTCGCAATCAAGGCGGATTTCGCTGACGTTCTGCACGTGGCCCGACTCCTCGCCCTTGCGCCACAGACGGTTGCGCGAACGCGACCAGTACACGCCGCGCAGCGTGCGCGCGGTTTCTTCAAGCGCCTCGCGGTTCATCCACGCCACCATCAGGATTTCGTGGGTGACCGCGTCCTGCGCAATCGCGGGCACCAGGCCCTGCGCATCCCATTTCACGGCATCCAGCCAGTCGCTCATAGCCGCACCTCGATACCGTGCTGCTTCATGTAGCGCTTGGCTTCGTCGACGCCGTATTCGCCGAAATGGAAAATGCTCGCTGCCAGTACTGCATCGGCATGGCCTTCGCGGATGCCATCGACCAGATGCTGCAGGTTGCCGACGCCGCCACTGGCGATGATGGGAATGTCGACCGCATCGGAAATCGCCCGGGTGAGTTCGAGGTCGAAGCCGCTCTTGGTGCCGTCGCGGTCCATCGAGGTCAACAGCAATTCGCCCGCGCCCAGCTGCGCCATCTTTTTCGCCCATTCGACGGCATCGAGCCCGGTGGCGGTGCGTCCACCATGGGTGAACACTTCCCAATGATCGCCCACGCGCTTGGAATCGATCGCCACCACGATGCACTGGCTGCCGTAGCGGTCAGCCGCATCCTTGACCAGTTGGGGATTGAGCACCGCCGAGGTGTTGATGCCGACCTTGTCGGCGCCCGCGTTCAGCAGACGCTGCACGTCGGCTACCGTACGCACGCCGCCGCCGACCGTCAGCGGAATGAACACTTCGGACGCGACGGCTTCGATGATGTGCAGAATCAGGTCGCGATTGTCGGACGTCGCCGTGATATCGAGAAAGGTCAGTTCGTCGGCGCCCGCCTCGTTGTAGCGGCGTGCGATTTCGACCGGATCGCCGGCATCCTTGAGCTCGACGAAGTTGACGCCTTTGACGACGCGCCCATCGGTGACATCGAGGCAGGGAATGATGCGCTTGGCGAGCATGGACTAGACGCCGAACACGCCACCAGCCAGTTCGTCGGCCAGTTTCTGCGCGGCGGTGAAGTCCAGCGTGCCCTGATAGATCGCACGTCCGGTGATCGCACCGATGATGCCGTCGCGGGCAACCGCCGAAAGCGCCTTCACGTCGTCGAGGTTGGTGATGCCGCCGCTGGCAATTACCGGGATCGACAGCGCCTGCGCCAGCTTCTGCGTGGCATCGACATTGACCCCGGTCAGCATGCCGTCGCGGCCGATGTCGGTGTAGATGATGGCTTCGACACCATAGCCCTCGAAGCGCTTGGCGAGATCGATCACGTCGTGGCCGGTGATCTTGGACCAGCCTTCGACCGCGATCTTGCCGTCCTTGGCGTCGAGCCCGACCATCACATGACCGGGGAACGCATCGCAGGCTTCGTGCAGGAAGCCTGGGTTTTTCACCGCGGCGGTACCGATGATGACGTAGCGCACGCCGTCGTCGAGATAGCGCTCGATGGTCGCCAGGTCGCGGATGCCGCCGCCCAGTTGCACCGGCATGTCGTCGCCCACGGCATCGACGATGGAGCGGATCGCCGCATCATTGATGGGTTTGCCGGCGAAAGCGCCGTTCAGGTCGACCAGATGCAGGCGGCGCGCACCCTGCGCTTTCCAGTGCAGCGCAGTGGCGGCCGGATCCTCCGAAAACACGGTGGCCTTGTCCATTTCGCCCTGTTCGAGGCGAACGCAATGGCCGTCTTTAAGATCAATCGCAGGAATAATTAACATGGCTAATCAGCAGGGTCGTACAGACGAAAAGTTGAAAGACAATCAAAAAATCAGGCGCAGGCTGCGCCCGACATATCACAGGCGGCTTCGCCTTCACCCGGATTCCAGGTGACGAAATTGCCCAGCAGCGCCATCCCGGCGTTCTGGCTTTTTTCCGGATGAAACTGAACCGCAAAAATATTGCCCGTGGCCACTGCACAAGTGAACGGGAACGGGTAATGCGAAAACCCGGCAATCAGATCCGGCGAATCGGGCTGGACGAAGTAGCTGTGCACGAAATAAAAACGCTCGCCTTCTTCGATCCCCGCCCACAGCGGGTGCGCTGCGGTCTGGTGGACGTTGTTCCAGCCCATGTGCGGCACCTTGAGCTTGTTGCCTTCGGCGTCGAACATCGCCTCGGCCGGAAACCGCTGCACGGTGCCGGGCAACAGTCCCAGACATGTGGTATCGCCTTCCTCGCTGTGTTCGAACAACACCTGCATGCCCATGCAGATCCCCAGAAACGGCTTGCTGTGGGCCGCGTCGATAATCACCTGACGCAGGCCGCGCGCATCGATTTCACGCATGCAGTCGGGCGCGGCGCCCTGGCCCGGGAACACCACGCGTCCCGCCTGCGCGATCACGGCCGGGTCGGAAGTCACCACGACCGTCATGGCCGGCGCAACGTGTTCGATGGCTTTTGACACCGAACGCAGATTGCCCATGCCGTAATCGACGACGGCGATATCTGCGCTCACAGACACCCCTTGGTCGACGGCATCACATCGCCCATGCGTGCATCGGGTTCAACCGCCATCCGCAAGGCACGGCCGAACGCCTTGAAAACCGTCTCGGCCTGATGGTGGGCGTTGATGCCACGCAGGTTGTCGATATGCAAGGTGACGCCCGCATGATTGATGAAGCCGCGGAAGAATTCGAGAAACAGGTCGACATCGAAATCGCCGATGCGCGCCCGCGTGTAGTCGACGTGGTATTCGATCCCCGGACGGCCCGACAGGTCGATCACCACGCGCGACAGGGCTTCGTCGAGCGGCACGTAGGCATGGCCGTAGCGGCGAATGCCTTTTTTGTCGCCCAGCGCCTGCGCAAAGGCCTGGCCCAAAGTGATGCCGGTGTCTTCCACCGTGTGGTGGGCATCGATGTGCAGATCGCCCTTGGCCTGGATATCCAGGTCGATCAGGCCATGGCGCGCGATCTGGTCCAGCATGTGATCCAGAAACGGCACGCCGGACGCGAGCTTGGCGACACCCGTGCCGTCAAGGTTGAGGCTGACGGTAATCTGGGTTTCCAGGGTGTTGCGGGTAACGGTGGCGGTGCGCATGGCGTCGGAGGTTCAGGCAGTAAAAGGATTCTAGCAGGCGACCAGAGTTTTCAATGCGGCAATCAGCGCATCGCATTGCGCGTCGGTGCCGATGGTGATGCGCAAAAACGGCGCAATCCGGGCGGGTTGTTTGAAATGGCGCACGATGATGCTGCGTTCGCGCAGTCCCGCAGCCAGTTCGGCGCCATCGTGCGCAGGATGACGGGCAAAGATGAAATTGGCGGTTGACGGCAATACCTCGAACCCCATGTCGCTCATCGCAGCCACCAGCCGGGTACGCGTCGCCACCACCCGGGCGCACAGCGCCTCGAAATAGCCGTGATCCTGCAGTGAAGCCAGCGCGCCGGCCTGCGCAAAGCGGTCGAGCGGATAGGAATTGAAGCTGTCCTTGACGCGGTTGAGCGCCTCGATCAGGTGCGGCTGGCCGATCGCGTAACCCACCCGCAAACCGGCCAGCGCATGCGATTTGGACAGGGTGCGGGTCACCAGCAGCTGCGGATAGCGCGCCACCAGGCCCACCGCCGACTCGCCGCCGAAATCGATATACGCCTCGTCGATCACCACCACGGAATCCGGATTGCCCGCCAGCAGGCGCTCGATCTCGCTCAATGCCAGCAGGCGCCCGGTCGGTGCGTTGGGATTGGGGAAGATCACTCCGCCGTTGAGCGTCAGGTAGTCATCGACCCGGATTTCGAACGCATCCGTGAGCGGAACTTGGCGATAGGCGATTTCATACAAGCCGCAGTACACCGGATAAAAGCTGTAGCTGATGTCGGGAAACAGGATCGGCGCATCGTGCTTCAGCAACGCCATGAAGGCATGTGCCAGCACCTCGTCCGAACCATTGCCGACAAACACCTGATCGGCATTCACGCCGTGATAGGCGGCAATACCCGCACGCAGGCGGTCCGAATTGGGATCGGGGTATAGACGCAAGGTATCGGCCGCTTCGGCGCGCAGCGCATCGAGCACCCTGGGGCTGGGACCGTAGGGACACTCGTTGGTGTTGAGCTTGACCAGATTGGCCAGCTTGGGCTGCTCGCCCGGCACGTACGGCGTCAAGCCGTGCACCACGGCGCTCCAGTACTGGCTCATGACCGCAGCGGGCTCATTTGTGGGTCAGGCGGTATTCGGCAGAGCGCGCGTGCGCCTGCAGGCCCTCGCCGTACGCCAGCGTGGCTGCGATCCGCCCCAAAGTCTGCGCACCGGCTTGCGACACGTGAATCAGGCTGCTGCGCTTCTGGAAGTCGTAGACGCCCAGCGGCGACGAGAAACGCGCCGTGCGCGAAGTCGGCAGCACGTGGTTCGGCCCGGCGCAATAGTCGCCGAGCGCTTCGCAGGTGTTCTTGCCCATGAAAATCGCGCCGGCGTGCTTGAGCAGCGGCAGCAGCGCGTCGGGATCGGCAATCGACAATTCCAGGTGTTCCGGGGCAATGCTGTTCGAGATGGCGGCGGCGTCGGCCAGATCGCGGGTTTTGATCAGCGCGCCGCGATTGGTGAGCGATGTGGCAATCACCTCGCTACGCGGCATTTCCTGGATCAGCTTGTCGATGGCGGCGGCTACCGCATCCAGATACGCGGCGTCGGGCGACAGCAGAATCGACTGCGCCATCTCATCGTGTTCGGCCTGCGAAAACAGGTCCATCGCCACCCATTCCGCCGGTGTGTTGCCGTCGGCAATCACCAGAATCTCGGACGGGCCGGCAATCATGTCGATGCCCACCGTGCCGAACACGCGGCGCTTGGCCGCGGCCACATAGGCGTTGCCAGGGCCGACGATCTTGTCGACCTGCGGCACGGTCTCGGTGCCGTAAGCCAGTGCAGCCACCGCCTGCGCGCCGCCGATGGTGAATACGCGATCCACGCCGGCAATTGCGGCGGCGGCGAGCACCAGCTGGTTGTGCTCGCCCTTCGGCGTCGGCACCACCATGATGAGTTCGCCCACGCCCGCGACTTTGGCCGGAATCGCATTCATCAGCACGGAAGACGGATACGCCGCCTTGCCGCCTGGTACGTACAACCCGACGCGGTCGAGCGGGGTGATCTTCTGCCCCAGCACCGTACCGTCGGCTTCGGTATAGGTCCACGATGCCTGGGTCTGCCGCTCGTGATAGCTGCGCACGCGCCCGGCAGCCGATTCCAGCGCCTGACGGGTGTCCGCAGGCAAAGCATCGAGCGCGGTCTGCAACTGGGCCGCACTCAGTTCCAGGCTGGCAAGCGAGGCCGCCGGCAGGTGATCGAAGCGTTCGGTGTATTCGAGCACGGCGGCGTCGCCGCGCGTTTTGACGTCATGCAGAATCGCGGCCACGGTCTGTTCGATGGCCGCATCGGCGGCATCGTCAAACTGCAAAAGTCGGGTCAGGCGCGCCTGGAAATCAGGCTGCGTACTATCGAGTCGGGTGAGCGTAACCACGGGATTCCATTTCCAAAAATGCGGGTTCGATTGTACCGGTTTTTGGCGCATTGCCGCCTTCGGCTTGGCCCGGCCAGATGATACTCATACCCATTCGCGAGATTAGACAAAGTCCAGATTGGCCATTATCATTGCGCGCATGAATTACACGCGCGACAACATGGCCGGGCTCTTGCGCAGCCACGAGATCAATCCGACCCACCAGCGGATCGAGATCGCGCACGCCCTGTTTTCGCGCCAAGAGCACCTCTCGGCCGATCAGGTGATGGCGGCCGTCAACACCCGCCACTCTGAAACCTCCAAGGCCACGGTCTACAACACGCTGAAGCTGTTTCTGGAAAAGGGTCTGGTAAGCGAAGTCATCGTCGATCCCAGCAAGGTGTTCTACGATCCCAACACCACTCCGCACCATCATCTCTATGAAGTGGACAGCGGCAAGCTGTCCGACATCGACGCCGGATCAGTGCAGATTTCCGGCCTGCCGCCCCTGCCCGACGGCATGGTGACGGAAGGCATCGATCTCATCGTCCGCGTTCGTCGCCAGCCCTGAACACGCGCCCGTTGCCACAACGGGCCCAGCCTGACCGTTCAGTCCGGATCGGATCCGGATACTGCCAGATCTGATTCGGACGCCGCCTGCAACGCAGCCAGCGCATCCCGGTGTTGCTGATACTGCCGCGCAAAAATCCGCTCCAGCTCATCGATCGCCTCGACCGCCGGCACGCCATGGATCAGGTGCCGGGTCATCTGCGCCGAGGCTTCGTGAAAAATCTTGTTGCGATCCAGCATCGGGTAGGTCTGCGTCAGACGCTGGATCGCCTTGACCACGTTTTCCTGCTCGGGGCGCGGAATCGGTAGCGGCTCCGAGGGCGGGGCGGCAGCGACTTCGGCGCCCTCCTTGCCCGCCAGAAACTCGGCGTAATCCAGTAAAGCCTGCTGGCGCGGCGCAGAGAGCGACCGGAAAATAGAGGTCAGGCGCTTGCCGTCCCGCATCAGCGTGCGCGTCCCTTGGCCTGCCGCTTGAGCGGCGATGCTTCCAGTCCGCATTGCTGAAACTTGACCTCGACAAAGCTGATGAAGGCATCGAGCAGTTTGCTGCGGAATTTCCTGGGCGCGTAAACCATCGACAGCTCGCGCGTCAGCCGGGGGCTGAGCGGCACCGCCACCAGCGTGCCCAGCTGCAGTTCCTTGGCAACCGTGGACGCCGACATGATGGCCACGCCCAGGTTGGCCTCGACCGCGCCCTTGATCGCCTCGCGACTGCCGAGCTCCATTTCGATGTGCAAATCGTCGGGATTGACGTCGTGGTGCTTGAAGAACTCGTCCACCACTTCACGCGTACCCGAACCGTGTTCGCGCGACACATAGGGCTGATCGGCGATATCGCGCGCGGTCACGCTGTTATGCCCGGCCAGCGCATGGTTCGGCGCGCACACCATCACCAGTTCGTCTTCACAGCAAGCCAGGGTCGACAGATTGGGGTCGTGCGAAGGCGCTTCGATCAAACCCACATCAAGAGAGTGATCTGCCACTTTGGCCGCAATGGTTTCCGAGTTGGCGACGGTCAAACGCGCCTGCACCTGCGGGAAACGTGCCTTGAACTCGCCCAGGATGCGCGGCAACTGGTATTCGGCAATGGTGGTCGACGCGCCGATCATCAAGGGGCCGGTCACCTGGCCGGTCAATTCGCCGACGCGCGCTTCCATCTCGCCGCTCAAGGCCAGAATCCGCTCGGAATAGCCCAGCACCATTTCGCCCACCGGCGTCAGAGAAATCTTGCCGTGGCTGCGTTCGAACAAACGGGTATTGAAATGTTCTTCCAGTTGCTTGACCTGAAAAGTCACGGCCGGCTGGGTCATGTACAGGATATCGGCCGCTTTGGTGAAGCTGAGCTGTTTGGCAACGGTATAGAATACTTGCAGTCTGCGGTCAGCCATAAAACCATGTCGTGGGGTCAGTAAAGAATTTTATTCAACCACAAAGCCCAGCGTCATGAAACATGAGCCACACCAAGTTGCTGTAATCTCACGCGTTTGATCGCCCCGAGCACGCTGCAAACACGCGCTTTCCGCCCTGCCTATCTGATTACTTGAATTTTGAACCGCGCTTTTTACACCATCCTGCTCGCGCAGTTCATGTCCGCTCTGGCCGACAACGCCCTGCTCTTCGCCGCCATCGGTTTGCTGGTGTTCTTTGCTGCGCCGGACTGGCACTCGCCGCTGCTGCAAACTGTCTTCGTGATCGCCTACATCGTGCTGGCGCCGCTGGTGGGGGCGTTTGCCGACGCACTGCCCAAAGGGCGCGTCATGCTGATCGCCAACACGGTCAAATTTGTCGGCTGCATCGCCATGCTGGGCGGTCTGCATCCACTGCTGTCCTACATCATCGTGGGGATCGGCGCGGCCATGTACTCCCCGGCCAAATACGGCATCCTCACTGAACTGCTGCCGCCCGAAAAACTGGTGGTCGCCAACAGCTGGATGGAGGGCGCGACGGTCGCAGCGATCGTACTGGGCGCCATCATCGGCGGTGCGCTCATCAATCCGCTTCTGGCCGAATCCACGTTGCAAAGCCTGGGCATGGACGGCCAGCTGATTGCGCCCAAATTCGCCATTGTCGTCACCACCGGCCTGTACCTGGGCGCGGCCGTCATCAACCTGTTCATTCCGCGCCTGCCGATCGACCACAAGCCCGCGAACAACTCGCCCCTATTCCTGCTGCACGATTTCGGCCACAGCTTCATGCTGTTGTGGCGCGACCCGCTCGGGCAGGTTTCGCTTGCCGTCACCACGCTGTTCTGGGGCGTCGGCGCCACCCTGCGCCTGCTGATCATCGAATGGGCGGCGCTCAACCTCAAATACTCGCTCGGCGAGGCTACCCAGCTCACGGCCGCCACCGCGGTCGGCATCGCTCTGGGTTCCATCCTTGCCGGAAAATACGTCCGCCTCGAACACGCCATTCGCACCCTGCCGGCCGGCATCGTGCTGGGGCTGATTCCAATCTCGCTGATCTGGGTGGAAAGCCTGACGCTGGCGCTGTTCCTGCTCATCCTGCTGGGCGTGCTCGCCGCGTTTTTCGTGGTGCCGATGAACGCCCTGCTGCAGCATCGCGGCCATCTGCTGATGGGTGCCGGCCACTCTATCGCCCAGCAGAATTTCAATGAAAACATCAGCATCCTGCTGCTGACCGGGGCCTATGCCCTGATGATCCGCGCCGACTGGCACATTCACACCATCGTCTGGGTGTTCGGCCTGTTCATCAGCAGCGTGATGACCGCGATCTGGCTGCGCCACCGCAATGACGTCGTGCATTAGCCTATAAAACAGTCGGCAATCTCTGTAACCGACAGGCAGTACGCTGCCCCCTCCCCCACATGAACGAAATCCTCGCCTGGCTTCCTGCCGAACTCGCTGCCCTGCCGCGCTACGTGGTGGCGCTGGCGATCGGCCTGCTGATGGGGCTGGAGCGCGAGCGCAATCCGGCGGCCAAGGCAGGCTTGCGCACCTTTGCACTGACGGCTCTGCTGGGCGTGTTGGCGGCGCATCTGGCGACCACGCTGGAGGAACACTGGCTGATCGCAGCAGGTTTGCTGCTGGTCGGCGCCATGATGATCGCCGCCTATCTGCGCGACCCGCAGCCGGAAGGCGATCCGGGCACGACCACCGTGGCGGCGCTGATGCTGTGTTACGGGCTCGGCGTGCTGGTGTGGCACGCCGAAATCCAGCTGGCAGTGATGCTGGGCATCGCGGCCACCATGCTGCTGTATTTCAAGCCGGAACTGCGCGGCTGGAGCCAGCACATGACGCGGCGCGATCTGTTGTCGGTGCTGCAGTTTGCGGTGCTGTCGCTGATCATCCTGCCGCTGGTGCCGAACCGGGATTACGGCCCCTACGGTGCGCTCAACCCCTATCAGATCTGGTGGATGGTGGTGCTGATTGCAGGCGTCGGCCTGGCGGGCTACGCCGCGCTGCGGCTAGTCGGGCAGCAACGCGGCGCGGTGATCCTCGGCCTGCTCGGCGGGCTGGTGTCGTCCACCGCCACCACGCTGGCCTTCAGCCGCCACGCCCGCGCCAGCAGCGCGATGCTGCCGGTCGCGGTCATCGTCATCGTGCTGGCCAATCTGATGGTGCTGGTGCGACTGGGCGTGCTGACCGCCGTGCTGGCGCCGGGCGTGCTGCCGCACCTGCTGCCGGTCATCGGCGGCGGACTGCTCATCGGCGGCCTCGGCGCGGCCTATGGCGTCTACCGGCTGCAGCCGCAGGGCGAGATGCCCACCCTGGACATGGGCAATCCGACCGAATTGCGCACGGCGCTGGGCTTTGGCCTGATGTATGCCGGCGTGCTGCTGGCCTCGGCCTGGCTGGCCGACTGGCTCGGCACGCGCGGCCTGTATGCCGTGGCGCTGGTATCGGGTTTGACCGATGTCGATGCCATCACGCTGTCCAGCCTGCGCCTGTTCAATCTGGACCGGCTTTCGGTTGCGGCGGTGGTCAATGTCGTCGTCATCGCCACGCTGGCCAACCTACTGTTCAAGTCGGCACTGGCGCTGTTCGTCGGCGGCCGGCAACTGGCGCGCCACGCAGCCGCGGGCATGGGTGCGCTGGGTCTGGGGCTGGTCGCCTCCTGGGCTATAATGCGCGGCTTTTCCGCCCTGTAAAACGCCCCGCCATGGAAGCCGAATCCCTCAATCAGATTGAAGCCAAACTCGCCGATCTAGGCGCCCGTTCCACCCAGCTCCGGGGGTTTCTTTGACTACGATCACAAGCAGGATCGTCTAGAAGAAGTCGTCCGTCTGTCCGAAGCGCCGGACTTCTGGAACGACGCCGCGCGCGCCCAGGAACTGGGCCGTGAACGCAAATCGCTCGAAGACGTGGTGCTGGTGCTCGACCGCGTCGCCGCCGGGCTGAAAGACGCCGCCGAACTGTTCGAGATGGCGCGCGAAGAAAACGACGACGACACGCTGGCCGCCGTGCAAACCGACATCGCCAGCCTGGAAAAGGATGTGTCGACGCTGGAATTCCGCCGCATGTTCAACAACCCGGCCGACCCCAACAACTGCTTCATCGACATTCAGGCCGGCGCCGGCGGCACCGAGGCCTGCGACTGGGCCTCGATGCTGCTGCGGCAATACCTCAAATACGCCGAGCGCAAAGGCTTCAAGGCCGAGCTGCTGGAAGAATCCGAAGGCGACGTCGCCGGCATCAAGTCCGCCTCGATCAAGATCGAAGGCGACTACGCTTACGGCACCCTGCGCACCGAAACCGGCGTCCACCGCCTGGTGCGCAAATCGCCGTTCGACTCGTCCGGCGGCCGCCACACCAGCTTCGCCAGCATCTTCGTCTACCCCGAAGTCGACGATTCCATCGAAGTCGACATCAACCCCGCCGACCTGCGCGTCGACACTTACCGCGCATCCGGCGCCGGCGGCCAGCACATCAACAAGACCGACTCCGCGGTGCGCATCACCCACCTGCCCACCAACATCGTGGTGCAGTGCCAGAACGACCGCTCGCAGCACAAGAACCGCGCCGAAGCGATGTCGATGCTGAAATCCAAGCTGTACGAAGCCGAGCTGCGCAAGCGCCAGGCCGAACAGGACAAGCTCGAAGCCGGCAAGTCGGATGTGGGCTGGGGTCACCAGATCCGTTCCTACGTGCTGGACAACTCGCGCATCAAGGATCTGCGCACCAACGTCGAAACCTCCGCCACGCAAAAAGTGCTGGACGGCGACCTCGACATCTTCATCGAAGCCAGCCTGAAACAGGGCGTGTAAGCGTCGTACCCGCCTGGCGGGTGCGGCGCCCTTCATTCATGTCTGCCGCCGGAGTCCCCATGCGCACCGAAACCCCCGTCACGCTGTATCTCAAGGACTACGCCCCACCTGCCTGGCTGATCGACACGGTCGATTTGCATGTGAGCATTTTCGAGGGCCATGCTGAAGTCAGAACCCGTCTCGCCTGCCGCCGCAATCCGGCCGCGCTGGCCGGCGCGCTGGTACTGAATGGCGAGGCGCTGGAATTGGTGGGCCTGACGCTCGACGGCGCCGCGCTCGCCCCGACGCGTTACACCTGCGCCGACGGCCTGCTGACGATTGCCGCGCTGCTGCCCGACACGTTCCAGCTTGAATCCACGGTGCGCATTCACCCGGACCAGAACACCCAGCTGTCCGGCCTGTACCGTTCCAAGGACGGCTATTTCACCCAGTGCGAGGCGGAAGGCTTCCGCCGCATCACCTTCTTCCCCGACCGGCCGGACGTGATGGCGACCTTCACCTGCACGGTGGAAGCCGAGCGCGCGCGTTTTCCGCAGCTGCTGTCCAACGGCAATCCCGTCGCCGCCGGCGCGTGCGATGACGCGGCGCGGCACTGGGTGCGCTGGGAAGACCCCTTCCCCAAGCCCGCGTATCTGTTCGCGCTGGTCGCGGCCAAGCTGGATGGTTTGGAAGACACGTTCACCACCGCCTCGGGCCGCCAGATTTTGCTCGAAATCTACGTCGAACCCGGCAAGCTCGACCAGTGTGGCCACGCAATGGCGGCGCTGAAAAAAGCCATGCGCTGGGACGAGACGCGCTTCGGCCTGGAATACGACCTCGACCGCTACATGATCGTGGCCGTCGGCGACTTCAACATGGGCGCGATGGAAAACAAGGGCCTCAACATCTTCAACACCAAATACGTGCTGGCGCGCCCCGACACCGCGACCGACGCCGACTACCAGGGCATCGACCGCGTCGTCGCGCACGAGTATTTCCACAACTGGACCGGCAACCGCGTCACCTGCCGCGACTGGTTCCAGCTCTCGCTGAAGGAAGGCCTCACCGTCTTCCGCGACCAGGAATTCGGCGCCGACGTGCACTCGCGCGCGGTCACCCGCATCCAGGAAGTGCGCGGTCTGCGCGCCGGCCAGTTCCCCGAGGACGCGGGGCCAATGGCGCACCCGATCCGGCCCGCCTCCTACGCCGAGATCAACAACTTCTACACCGCCACCGTCTACAACAAGGGCGCGGAAGTCATCCGCATGATCCACACGCTGCTGGGCGAAGCGGGCTTCCGCGCCGGGATGGATGTGTACTTCCAGCGCCACGACGGCCAGGCCGTCACCTGCGAAGATTTCGTCGCGGCGATGCAGGATGCAAGCGGCGTCGATCTCACGCAGTTCCGCCGCTGGTATGCGCGCGCGGGCACGCCCGTGTTGAAAGCGCACGGCGAGTACGACGCCGCATCGAAGCGCTACACGCTCACCCTCACGCAAACCCTCGCGCCCACCGCCTACGAAAAGCGGCTCGCGGAAAACGGACAGACGGTTGAAGACGGCGCCCTGCACATCCCCGTCGCCGTCGGCCTCGTGCTGCCCGACGGCCACGACGCCGACCTGCGGCTCGCGGGCGAAATTGGGACATCCACCACCCGCGTACTCTCGCTCACCGAATCCACGCAGACGTTTGTATTCGAAGATATCCCCGCCGCGCCCGTCGCCTCGCTGCTGCGCAATTTCTCCGCACCCGTGCGGCTGGAATTCGAACAAACCGACGCCGAACTTGCTCACCTGATGGCGCACGACGCCGACGCCTTCAACCGCTGGGAAGCCGGGCAACGTCTCGCAACGCGCATCCTGCTGGCAGGTATCGCCAACGGAGGCCAGGGCAGCGACTGGATTCCCCCCGCCTTCCTCGACGCCTGCGCGCGCGTGCTGGCGGACGGCCTCGCGGGCGACCCCGCACTCGCCGCCGAAGCGCTGGCCCTGCCGTCCGAAACCGTGCTCGCCGACAGCGTCGCCGCAGCGGGCAAGGTCATTGATCCCGACGCCATCTTCACCGCGCGCCTCGCCCTGCGCCGCGCGCTCGCCGCGCACTGCCGGGCGCAATTCGAAGCGGCCTGGGCCGCACTCGCGCCCACCGAACCCTACGCCCCCGACGGCGCACAGCTGGGCCGCCGCGCCCTGCGCAACGCCTGCCTGGGCTACCTCGCCGAAGCCGCACCCTTGGAGATGGCCCCGCGCCTCGCCGCGCTGATCGCGGCCGGCGGCAACATGACCGACGTGTTCGCCGCGCTCGCCACCCTCGTCCAGCTCGACGAGCCCGAGCGGGAAGCCGCGCTCACCGCGTTCTACGACACCTGGCGCGACGAAGCGCTCGTCGTCGACAAATGGTTGTCCGTGCAGGCCACCGCGCGCACCACCGACGCCCGCACCATCCGCGCGCTCATGACCCACCCCGCCTTCGACCTCAAAAACCCCAACCGCGTCTACGCCCTCATCCGCGGCTTCTGCGGCGCCAACCCGCGCGCCTTCCACGCCGCCGACGGCAGCGGCTACGCGCTGGCCGCCGACGTCATCAGCGAATTGCAGGCCATAAACCCGCAGGTCGCCTCACGCATCGCCCGCAGCTTCGACCGCTGGCGCCAGTTCGACGCCGGACGGCAGGCGCACGCGCGTGCCGCGCTGGAGCGCATTGCCACGGTCGAGGGGCTGGCGAAGGATGTGGCGGAGGTGGTGGGGAATGCGTTAAAGGCTTGAGATGTGGGTGACCGGGCTACAAGCATAAGCCTGTCTCAGACGCCAATTCTCCTGTATCCACATGGTTTTAGAAATAACATATTTAGGCGGCGACCATTTACCGAACATAAAACAAGGAATGTAATAACGTGGCCTACGATCCAAAACGTGCACTGGAACACCTCCGAATCGGCTCCGGACGTGCTGATGCCACTTTCCGTAACGGCCAGGAAGATGCCATTCGTCATATCGTCGAAGGCAAAGGTCGCTTACTGGTTGTGCAGAAGACGGGCTGGGGCAAGAGCTTCGTCTATTTCATCGCGACCAAGTTGCTGCGGGAAGCTGGGGCCGGCCCTGCGTTATTGATCTCGCCGCTGCTGGCGCTGATGAGAAACCAGATCGCAGCGGCAGAGCGGATGGGGGTTCGCGCCGCCACCATCAACTCCGATAATCAGGATGAATGGAAATCAGTTGAAGCCAAGCTCAGTCGAAACGAAGTGGACATTCTGCTGATAGCGCCAGAAAAACTGGGTAACGACTGGTTTAACACAGAGGTTCTGGCTGGTATCGCAGGGCAGATTTCGCTGATGGTTATCGATGAGGCCCATTGCATTTCCGATTGGGGTCACGACTTCCGTCCTCACTACCGACTGCTGGAACGTATCGCCCGAACGCTACCAGCCAATCTGCGCCTACTGGCCACAACTGCAACGGCAAACAATCGGGTTATGGAGGATCTTGTGGCTGTGCTCGGCCCCAATATGAAGGTACTACGTGGTGACCTGAATCGAGATTCTCTGACGCTGCAAACGATGCGTTTGCCCAGTCAAGCTGTCCGTATGGCATGGATCGCGCAGCAACTCAATTCACTTCCAGGGCACGGCATCATTTACACCCTCACTATCCGAGATGCCAATCAACTGGCGGATTGGCTCAAGGCCCGGGGCTTTGCTGTAGAGGCCTACACAGGTAAGACAGGTGACCGGCGTGAGGAGCTGGAGCAAGCACTGCAGGAGAACAAGGTTAAGGCACTTGTAGCGACCACCGCATTGGGCATGGGCTACGACAAGCCGGACCTGGCGTTCGTTATCCATTTTCAGATGCCCGGCTCAGTTGTCGCCTATTACCAGCAAGTAGGGCGCGCAGGACGAGCGCTGGAATCTGCATATGGCGTGCTCTTGAGCGGAGATGAAGAAGAAGGAATTACCGACTGGTTTATCCGTAGCGCGTTCCCAACTCGCCAAGAGGTTGACGATGTCCTGGGGGCTCTTAATGAAGCGCCGGAAGGACTGTCAATACCTGATCTCATGGCCTGCGTGAACATGAGCAAAGGCCGCATCGAGAAGACTATTACGGCACTCTCTCTCGAATCTCCAGCGCCGATCGCCAAGCAAAATACGAAGTGGCAGCTTACTGCAGCCGAGCTAGGAGACGGATTCTGGACGCGAGCAGACCGGCTCACTAAATTAAGGCGTGCCGAACTCCAGCAAATGCAGGAATACGTCGCTCGGCCTTTCGGGCAGCACATGGGCTTTCTGATTGATGCGCTTGATGGCGATTCAAGCACTGTTAGCCCACCGTCTTTACCGCCGCTGTCAGAAGACGTAGATCAGTTGCTGGTTCGGGAAGCGGAGGAATTTCTTTGTCGCACAAGTCTGCCTATCGAGCCTCGCAAAAAATGGCCCGTGGGGGGAATGCCGCAGTACGGAATTCACACCGCATCCACCATTCCGTATCAAGCGCAGCCAGGCAAGGCCCTCTGCGTCTGGGGCGATGCAGGCTGGGGTGGCTTGGTTCGACAGGGCAAATACCACGACGGCCACTTTTCCGATGACCTCGTTGCTGCGTGCGTGAAGATGATTCAGGAGTGGAATCCGCAGCCGAGCCCGACCTGGGTGACCTGCGTTCCTTCGCTTCGGCATCCCGAATTGGTACCGAATTTAGCGCAACGCTTGGCTGCTTCGCTGGGTCTGCCGTTTCATATGGTCATCGCAAAAAAAGACGCAAGGCCCGAACAGAAAACGATGGCAAACAGTACACAACAGGCGCGCAACATTGATGGCTCGCTCGCACTCAACGGCCAGCCCATTCCTCCCGGCCCAGTCCTCCTGGTTGATGACATGGTCGACTCGCGCTGGACGCTGACGGTGTCTGCATGGCTGCTGCGCAAAAACGGTAGTGGCGCGGTTTGGCCTATGGCCCTTTCACAGACGGGGCACGACGAATGACGCCAGTCCTCTCACCCAACACCCAGGCGATCCTGCTGCTGACTGCGCCGCTCATTGCCGGACGAGGAACTGCGTCATCGGATCTGCTCTCGCCTGGTGAATACAAACGTCTCGCACGGCATTTGCGCGAGATCCAGCGTCAGCCTGCGGATCTCCTCTCGCCGGACGCAGCTGAGATCCTGCATGCGTGCCAACCGGTAATTGACGAGAACCGCCTGCAGAAATTGTTGGGGCGCGGATTCCTGCTGAGCCAAGTGATCGAGCGCTGGCAAGCACGCGCCATCTGGGTGGTCAGCCGCGCCGATGCCGAGTATCCGCGTCGCCTGAAGACGCGACTTCGTGAAGATGCGCCGGCAGTGCTCTACGGCTGTGGCGACATGGCTTTGCTCGAAACCGGTGGGCTTGCCGTCGTCGGATCGCGCCATGTGGAAGACGCCTTGATTGACTACACCATGTCGGTTGGGCGATTGGCTGCTCGCGCTGGCAGAACGCTTGTCTCAGGTGGTGCCAAAGGCATCGATCAAGCCGCAATGCGTGGTGCACTCGAAGCGGGTGGCAAGGTCTGCGGTGTTCTGGCAGACAGCCTGGAGAAGACAACCATGAACCGTGAGCACCGTAACCTGCTGCTCGATGACCAACTGGTGCTGATCTCGCCCTACGATCCTAACGCCGGGTTCAATGTCGGCAATGCCATGCAGCGAAACAAGCTGATTTACGCATTGGCAGACACCTCACTAGTGGTGAGTTCAGACCTCAACAAGGGCGGTACTTGGGCAGGTGCCATCGAGCAGCTCGACAAACTCAAGTTCGTCCCCGTGTTTGTTCGATCAACGGGTGAGCCTTCTAGGGGGCTTGATGCTCTATGTAAGAAAGGTGCGCTTCCTTGGCCGAACCCACAAGACGTGGATTCGTTCGAGGCGGTGTTCAACGTAACAAAGCCCTCTCCCGCAACCTCTCAGCAGGTTGGCTTTGCACTATTTATGAACGACGAGCCATACGATGCCGCGCATGTTACCCCGTCTCCACTCAATGCAACCCTAGCGTCCTATGCCGGGAACGTGCTAACAACAACCACCGATGTGCTTTCAGATGCGAAGCCAGTAGCTGAGCGCCCGGAAAGATTATCAACTGTGACACAGGTAGCATCGGTTCCATTCATCAAGGAAACGGATACCCAGAAGGCTATAACGACGCCGGCTGAGTTGCTGTTTGCAGCCGTTCGCGATTCGATTCTGTTGCTCTTGAACAAGCCAATGAAAGACGCCGAGGTGGCCGCGGCACTGGACGTTACTAACGCCCAAGCAAAAACGTGGCTGCAGCGCCTAGTTGACGAAGGAGTCCTTGATAAACATAAAAAACCTGTTCGTTACATCGTCAAACCATCTTCTCTTTTCGAGTAAAGATGTAGGTGGTGTACACCCTCAGCCCCCACCATCCCCAGCCCCTTATATCTCGCCCAGCTCCGCCAGCCTGGTGGACCGGTGCGCGGCGAGCATCACGCCCCAGGCCAGAGCCGAGAAAAGTCAAACGAAAGCTGGCGGTGATGCCGGATAGACAACAGATAAACCGTGGCGTCGGTTTCCGATGCGGTGTACAGCATGAGGTAGTCGCCATGCAGGTATTCGCGCA
>NZ_JADMKC010000056.1 GCF_018780105.1 Thiobacillus sp. | reverse complement strand
GGCTGGGGCATCACCGGCCTGCCGGAAATCCGCTCGCGCGGCGGCGTCATTCTGGTGATGTCGCTGGCGCTCTATCCCTATGTGTATCTGATCGCGAAGAATGCGTTTGCGACGCAGGGCGCGATCGCGCTGGAAGCGGCGCAGTCGCTCGGCCTCTCGCGCACCCAGGGCTTTTTCCGGGTGGCGCTGCCGATGGCCCGACCATGGATCGCCGCCGGCCTGATGCTGGCGCTGATGGAAACGCTGGCCGATTTCGGCACCATGGCGATCTTCAACTACGACACCTTCACCACCGCCATCTACAAGGCGTGGTACAGCCTGTTTTCACTTGCTGCTGCGGCGCAGCTCGCCTCCATCCTGATCCTGTTCGTGCTGGTTGCCGTGGTGTTCGAACAACGCTCGCGCACGCAGATGCGCTACGGCGCGGTGGGACGCAGCGCCGCCTCGCGCCGCATCAAGCTGACGCCTGGCCTGGCCACGCTCGCGTTCGCTTACGCGGCCATGGTGCTGGCCATCGCCTTCATCATCCCGGTAACGCAGCTGGCGCTGTGGACGCGCGACGTCATCGCCGCCGATCTCGACAGCCGTTACTGGGGCTTTGCCTGGCACTCGGTGCTGCTGGCCGGCATCGGCGCGCTGATGGTGGTGGCGGTGGCGCTGCTGCTGGCCTACGCCGGCCGCCAGCGCCCCGGCCCCGCGATGATGTGGACGCAACGCCTGGCCACGCTCGGCTACGCTTTCCCCGGCGCGGTATTGGCCGTAGGCCTGTTCATCCCGGTGGCGGCGCTCGACAACTGGCTGATCGACAGCGGCCGCGCCTGGTTCGGTTTCGACGGCACCGAAATCCTCAAGGGCACGCTGCTGGTGATGCTGCTGGCCTATCTGGTGCGCTTTCTCGCGGTGGGCTTCGGCCCCATCGACAGCGGCCTGCACCGCATCAGCCGCAACATCGACGAGGCGGCGAAAAATCTCGGCACCCACACCGCCGGCCTGCTGGTGCGGGTGCACCTGCCGATGCTGCGCGCGAGCCTGCTGACCGCGGCCGCGCTCACCTTCGTCGACATCATGAAGGAAATGCCGATCACCCTGATGACCCGACCGTTCGGCTGGGACACCCTGGCCATCCGCGTGTTCGAGATGACCTCGGAAGGCGAATGGGAACGCGCGGCGCTGCCGTCGCTCGCCATTGTCATCGCCGGTATGATCCCCATCATTCTGCTGACCTGGCGCGGAGGAAATTCCCATGGCTGAACTGGCGCTCGACTCGGTTTCGCAGTCGTACGGCAACCGGCAAATCATCGCCGACCTCACCTTCACCCTGCCCGAAGGCGCGATCGGCTGCCTGCTCGGCCCATCGGGCTGCGGCAAGACCACGGCGCTGCGCTGCATTTCCGGCTTCGAGCCGATCGAGAGCGGTGAAATCCGCATCGGCGGCGAAACCGTCAGCCGCCCCGGCTGGATGCTGGCTGCCGAAAAACGCCGTGTCGGCATGGTGTTCCAGGATTACGCCCTGTTTCCGCATCTGACGGTAGCGAACAACGTCGGCTTCGGCCTGCGCGATGTCACGAAGGAAGCCAGGCAGGCGCGCATCGCCGAGCTGCTCGAACTGGTGGGCCTGGCCGGCCACGCCAACCAGTTCCCGCACCAGCTCTCCGGCGGCCAGCAGCAGCGCGTGGCGCTCGCCCGGGCGCTGGCGCCGCGCCCAAAGCTGATCCTGATGGACGAGCCCTTCTCCAACCTCGACGTCGAACTGCGCGAACGGCTGTCGCTCGAAGTGCGCGACATCCTCAAGCGCGAAGCCACCACCGCGCTCATCGTCACCCACGACCAGCACGAAGCCTTTTCCATGGCCGACTGGGTCGGCGTCATGCACCAGGGCCGCATCCAGCAGTGGGACACGCCCTACAACCTGTATCACGAGCCGGCCAACCGCTTCGTCGCCGATTTCGTCGGCCAGGGTGCGCTGGTCACCGGCGAGGTCATCAACGACCACCAGGTGGAAATCGAGCTCGGCGTGCTGAACGGCCATATCCCGGTCGAATGCGACGCCAGCGGCTGCGACGAATGCGTGCGCAGCTGCCACGTCGATGTGCTGCTGCGGCCGGACGACATCGTGCACGACGACGACAGCCTGCTGCTGGCCGAGGTCGAGAACAAGGCCTTCCGCGGCGCCGAATTCCTCTACACGCTGAAATTGCCGAGCGGCCAGCGCGCGCTGTCGCTTGTGCCCTCGCACCACAACCACGCCATCGGCGAAAAGATCGGCATCAAGCTGGCAGTCGATCACGTCGTCGCCTTCCGGCAGGAATAATGCAGCTATCCGATGGGAACGCCTGAGCACTCGACCCAGCCCGCCACCGGGCAAGTCACTGCTACTCCGCTACGCGGCCTGCTGTTCAACGTCGGGCTCGGTTTCACCGTCGCCCTGCTGCTGATGCTGGTGGTGATCGGGCTGGGCGTCACCCAGATGGCGCAGCTCAACAGCGAGCTGGCCAACGTGGTCACCGTCAACAACCTCAAGACCCGCCTTGCTTCGCGCATGCGCGACACCCTGCGCGATCGTGCGGTGCTGATGCACACCATCGTGGTGTCGACCGATCCGTGGGAAAAAAACCAGCTATTCGAACAATTCATCGAATACGGCGAACGCTACGTCAAGGATCGCAACCAGCTATCCAGCATTCTGCAAACGCCGGAGGAACGCCGGCTGATGGCTGAACTGGACGACACCACCGCCAGCAACCAGCCGGCCGTTTTCAACGTCGTCGAAGCCGCGCTCGCCGACAACAATTACGCCGCCTTGCGCCAGTTGCAGCTGGAAGTCATTCCCCTGCAGAATCAGCTGGTGGAAGCGCTCGACAACATGACCAGCCTGCAGCGCGAGGAAAACGAAGCCGCGCTCGCGCAAACCTACGCTGCCTACCAGGCCACCCGCAAGCTGATGCTGGTGCTGGGTATTCTGGCCACGCTGCTTGCCACGCTGGTCGCCGTGCTGGTCGGCCGCCATTTGCTGAAACAGACCCGGCAGCTGGAAACCGAACGCCTCAAATACCAGACCCTGTTCGAAACCAACTCCGACGCCGTCGTCATCCTCAACGACAAGGTATTCACCGACTGCAACCCGGCCACGCTCGCCCTGTTCGGCATGGATTCGGTCAGCGACTTTCTGCGCACGCCGATCCAGCAGCTTGGCACCACCATGCAGGCCGATGGCGCCACCGCGAAAGACCATGCCATGCGTTTCATCAAACTGGCAAACGAACAGGGACATGCGGTGATGGACTGGCAGGGGCGGCGCCAGGACGGCTCGGTGTTCTCCGCCGAAATCGCCCTGCACGCGATGCAGCTGGAAGGCAAGCCGGTGATCCAGGCCATCATGCGTGATGTCTCGGAGCGCCGCGCGGCCGAAGCCGCCAAGGAGGCCGCGCGCGAGGCCGCATTGAAAATGGCCAAGTCCAAATCCGAATTCGTCGCCAACGTCAGCCACGAAATCCGCACCCCGATGCACGGCATTCTCGGCATGAGCAGCCTGCTGCTGAAAACCCCGCTCGACGGCCAGCAGCGCGAGTACACCGCTACCCTTAAGAGCTCGGCGGAAAGCCTGCTCGTCATCATCAACGACATCCTCGACTTCTCCAAAATCGAGGCCGGCAAACTGGAAATCGAACAGGTGGCGTTCTCGCCGGTGGCACTGGTGCAGGGCGTGGTCGCCCTGTTCCAGGCGCGCGCGCTGGAAAAAAATCTCAACCTCAAGCTCACCCTGCCTGCTACCGCGCCCGCCGCCCTGCTCGGCGACCCCACCCGCATCCGCCAGATCCTGCTCAATCTGGTCGACAACGCCATCAAGTTCACCCATGCCGGCGAAATCGAGCTGACGGTCAATTTTGAAGCGGTCGACGGGCTGATCGATTGCCGCTTCACCGTGCAGGACCACGGCATCGGGATGAGTACCGAAACCCAGAGCCGGTTGTTCCAGGCATTCTCGCAAGCCGATTCGTCGACCACCCGGCGCTTCGGCGGCACCGGGCTCGGGCTCGCAGTGAGCAGCCAGCTGGCACAGCTGATGGCGGGCCAGCTCAGCGTCGAAAGCACCCCGGGGCAAGGCAGCCGCTTCGCCCTCGCGCTAAAGCTGGCGCCGACAACCCTACCCCTGGCCGAGCTGCCCGCGCCCACCCTGCTCCAGTTGCAGGGGCGCATCCTGGTAGCCGAGGACCATCCGGTCAACCAGAAAGTCCTGGCCCACCAGCTCGATGCCATGGGCTTGCAGCATGTCATCGCCGCCAGCGGAACCGAGGTGCTGCAACGCCTGGCAGCCGAGGATTTCGACTTGGTGCTGATGGACTGGCAGATGCCGGAAATGGACGGCCTGGAGGCCACCCGGCGGATTCGCCAGTTGCCGGGCGACACCAGCCGCATCCCCATCGTCGCACTCACCGCCAATGCCAACACCGATTTCCGCGCGATCTGCCTGGCCGCAGGCGCGAACGATTACCTGGCCAAGCCCTATACCGAATCCGCGCTGGGCGCACTGCTGACGCAGTGGCTGCCGCGCGGCGATGCGCTTATCAAGGCCAGCGCGCCAGCCACTTCACCGCTGCTCGACCTGTCTGCCCTCCACGCCCGCTACCCCGGTAATCCCGCGCTGGTGAAAGATCTGGCCAGCCTGTTTGTCAGCACCACCGAAGCCAGCCTGAGCGTGCTCAAACAGGGCATCGAGCAAGCCGACCTCGTTACCTGCCGCAAGGAAGCGCACGCGCTCAAGGGGGCTGCCGCCAGCGTCACTGCCCGTGCGATTCAGGACGCAGCCACACGCATCGAAGCCTGCCTGCGCGACAGTGATTTCGCCTGTGCCGCGCGCGAACTCGCCGCACTGGAATCGACTTTCCGTGCGGGTGCCTGAAGCGTGTTGACGCCCGCGCCTGATCCAATTGACGCAAGCGCCATCTCTAATTGACGCATGCGTTCGGGCGCGTACGATAGACCCACCTTACGCAGGAGACCCATCATGAAGCGCCTTGTTTTGTTCGCCTTCGCCGGGATGTGCTGCCTGTCGGCCATGGCCACCGAGCCTTCCGCACCCGCAGGTCACGCCGGCCAGCCTGAGCTTGCGGCAAACGGCTGGATCGACCCCACCCAGACCCCCTACGGCCCCGTGATCGTGCAGCAGGCCGCGCCGCCGCCCTACCGCGACTACCAGATGAACCGCATCCTCACCCCCGAGGAAAAAAAACACTGGCAGCAGCTGGCCATGCCGGTGACGACCCACATGGCGCAAATGGACGCGCGTGAAACGGTCAACCATTTCGTCGTCAAGTACAAAGCCAAGCCCGGCATCACGTTCGACGAAGTGGTCGAATCGATGATGCTGCGCGCCAACCAGGTCAACCTGAAACTCGTCGGCAAAAACCTGATGTCGAAAGACTTCAAGGCCGTTCTGAATGACAACGCCGCACCGCGCATCGAAGTCTTCAGCTTCTGCGACATCGTCGTCGGCCGCGACATGCTGCGGGTGATTCCCGAAATGGTGGTATTCATGCCCTGCCGCATCGCCGTGATGGAAGACGCCGACAAAAATATCTGGGTGCTGACGCTGGACTGGGACGTGACCGGCATCGATCTGGCCGGCAAGCAACTGAACATCACGCCGGAACTGCGCGAGGGCGCGCTCGCCATTCGCGGCAAACTCGACAGCGTGATGCGGGCAGGCGCCAACGGCGAACTCTGACCACGCCCGCATGCCGGCCACGCTTCCACCCTTCAGTTCCGCGCCTGCGCTCGAATCCGCCTTCGCCGACCGCCTCACCGCGATGCTGGAAAGCCACCGTGGCCTCGGCGTCTATATCCTGGTGCTGGCCAACGCCGCCTACGACGCCGGCCTGTGGACGCAACTCGGCCCCGCCCTGGCGGCACGCCACACCGAACTCGCCGATGCCCTCACCGCAGCCTTGCGGCAAGGCCGCAAGCTGACCGAGCCGGACGACGACATCCTGGTGTTTCTCAAACTGCACGCCATCGGATTTGCCCATCTGCAAACCCTGCAAAGCCGCCGCGCCGGACCTTGGGAGATGCTGTTCAATCCCATCCGCGCCCTGCGCCCGCCGCGCACCAGCGGACTGCGATTCGACCGCCTGCTGTGCCCGTTCAATCCAGACGGCTTTCACTTCAACCGGCCGTTTCTGGCCAAGGAAATATTCTGGGAAGGCGAACTGGCCGGCAAGCCCGCGCGCATTCTCTACAACAAATTCCCGTTCGCCCGCCTGCATGGCCTGCTGGTGCCGGAACCCCTGCGCCAACTGCCGCAATACCTGAGCCCCGAACTGCACGGGTGGGCATGGGAACTCTGCGCACAATCCGACGTACCCGGACTCTGTCTCGGCTACAACAGCTATGGCGCAGGCGCATCGGTCAACCACCTACACTTCCAGAGCTTCGTGCAGGCCAGCCCGTTGCCGGTGCAGGATGCCCGCTTCGCCCACAACGGCGGTGACATCGCCTACCCCCTGCCCTGCCAGCGTTTCAGCGATCCGGCCGCCGCCTGGTTCCAGCTCGACCAGCTGCACCAGCACAACATTCCCTATAACCTGATCTACAGCCAGAACGGCCTGCACCTCATCCCGCGCGTCCCGCAAGACAGCAGCCGGTTGAACGCCCAGTGCAGCGGCTATGGCTGGAGCGAAATGGCGGGGGTCGTCACCCTGTTCGGCCGCGACACTTTCGAGGCACTGAATGCACAGGCATTCGAGATCGAACTGGCGGGTTTCGCCCTGTAGTCCTGTAAATCGTTGAAGCCATCCCGGCGTGTCCTAATTCCATTTCCAGATAGAAAAGATCGCGAAGGCAAGCCGCAGACAGTGCTGTAGCACGGCAAGGTGAAGCCGACAAAGAGATTTTCTATCTGGAAATGGAATAAGCTGAGCAAATGCTTCTCTGGAGAATGCCGCGATGCCCAGCCTGCTCGATGCCATCCAACAGCGCTACGCCTGCCGCCAGTTCGTCGCCGGGCAGATCGTCAGCGCCAGCGAACTCCGTGTGGTACGCGAAGCCGGCCGACTCGCGCCGTCGGCATTCGGCCTCGAACCCTGGCGATTCATCAGCGTGACGGACGCGACGGAGCGAGCGGCCATCGCCCGCGCCTGCTACGACCAGCCCGCTGCCGCCACAGCCGCCGCCTGCATCGTCATTGTCGCCCTGGTCGACGCGCTCGACCCGGATTCGGATTACGTGCGCGCACGTTTCGAAGCCGAAGCACGCGGCCAGGATACGGCGTCAATTTATGAATCCTATCGGGCGCTCCATCATGCGGAAGACGCGTCCGCCTGGGCCCGGGGCCAGTGCAACTTCGCCGCCGCACACATGCTGCTGCAGGCGACCCATCTGGGCCTGGGCAGTTGCCCGATCGGCGGTTTCGACGAAACCGCACTCAGGGCCGCGTTGGGCATTTCATCGGGCGAGTCCCCTGCCCTGGTGATTGCCCTGGGTCGGTGTGCTTATGCAGCGCCGCCGCGGATCCGCAAGGATTTTGATTGAAACCGAAAGTCTTCCACAACCCACAAGGCAGACAACTCAAATAACGGAAACCATTCAGGGAATGACCCGGTCGATGCTGATCTGGAGATTCCGGGTTCCCGGCTTGAGCGGGCCGACGCTGCCTTCCAGGTCGCCGCTTTGGGCGCTGGCGTTGCCGCTTTTTGAAATACGGGCAACCACCATAACCGCAGGAAACGCCGACAGTTTCATGCCTGGCGCCATGGCGCTGGAATCATCCAGGCTGAAGCGGGCAGGCAGTTCGCCGGCTTTCAACTGCAGGATAGCCAGCGGCATGCGCGGGCCCTTTTCAGCCCGGGCAAAGATGAACACCGTATCCCCGGGCGCTACCTTGGCCGCCAGCGCGGGTGCCAGTTTGACCTCGCCACCGACCTCCCCCCCAGCGACAGCGGCGGGGGCAGCCGCTTCCACTGCTGCGGGCATGATGGTCGGCAGCGCGGCGGTCGGGGTGCGTCCTTCAGCCAGGGCACGCGCTTCATCCAGACTGGCTTGCAGCGATTGGGTGAATTCCGAATCGGCGGGTGCCGCCTGCACCACTTTTTCCCAGTACCCGATCGCGCCCTTGTAGTCCTTGCGGTCAAAGGCGGCGGTGCCCATCAGCGCCAGCGCCTTGAGGTTGGTGGGGTCGATTTTCAGGGCACGCTGAAGCAAGGCCAGCGGCCCGCCTTCGAGCGACTGTCCCTGCGACATCGCCAGTGCATCGGCATGGTCGGTCAGCAGTTGCGCATCGGGTGGCAGCAGTTTTTCGGCGCGGGCATAGGCGTCGGCCGCTTCGGCAAAGCGGCCCAGCACGTTGTAGGAACGCGCCAGCATGGCCCAGCCCGCCCCATCGTCCGGCTTGTCTTTCAGGCTGGCCGCAAGTTTCTCGGCCATGGCCCGGATGCTGTCAAAGGAGGTGCTATGCGGGCTGCCGTCCTGCGCGCTGGCAGGCGCGGCGGTCGCATCCTGCGTGGGCGACGCCAGCGGTGCGATGGCCTCGGGCGTGCCGACCTTGAGATACAGGCCCACGGCGGCGACCGGAATCAGCACGGCCAGCGCAACCGGTGCCCAGCGGCCGCGCCCGGACGGCGCCGGGGTGCTGTCGTTGACCGCAGCCAGGGTGTCTTCCAGGGCGCGCTTTTCCAGTTCACGCCGACCGACCGTGTGCTGCTCCGTGCTGATCGTGCCATTGGCCAGATCAGCATCGAGTTCGTTAAGCTGGTCACGGTAGATCACCACGTTGGCCTGCGCGCGCGACGTCTTGTCATCCTCGCTGCGCTGCTTCACCAGCGCGGGCAGCACAAAGGCCAGCCCCAGGGCGATGAGTACGCCCATCACAATCAAAAATCCGGTCATGTTGTTTCCTTGGTTGAGTCGGTATGTAGCAGGGATTCCGCCAGTGCCTGATCGTCATGGCTCAATTCCGGGTCGGCGCCGGCATGCCGCCGGCGGCGCAGATTGAAAACCAGAATGCCGCCGCCCACTGCCAATAACAGGAAGGGACCGATCCAGAGCACCAGCGTCGTGTTCTTGACGGGCGGGCGATACAGCACGAAGTCGCCATAGCGGGCGACCATGAAATCCTTGATCTCGGCATCGCTCATGCCGGTCTGGATTTTTTCGCGGATTTCGTTGCGCAGATCGACCGCCAGCTCGGCATTGGAGTCGGCAATGGTCTGGTTCTGACACACCAAGCAGCGCAATTCACTGGAGAGTTTCACCAGCCGCGCTTCGGCAACGGGATCGGCCGCGACCGGTGCGGCTTCTTTGGCGAACGCCGAGGTGAGCATCGCTGCGAACAGCAGCGGGAATACGAATTTAAGCAGCATTGAGTTTTTTCACCAGCGGAAGAATCGTATCGCGCAGAACCTCGGGCGTGATCGGCCCGATCTGCTTGTGGCGGATGATCCCGGCCTTGTCGATGACAAAGGTTTCCGGCACGCCGTATACGCCGAATTCGATGCCTGTCCGGCCATCGGCGTCGGACACGCTGGTCACGTAAGGGTTGCCCAGATTATCCAGCCAGCGGCGCGCATCGTCCGGCTGATCCTTGTAATCCAGCCCGACGATCGGCACCGCGCGGGTTTTGGCGAATTCGACCAGAACCGGGTGCTCCTCGCGGCAGCCGCCACACCACGACGCCCACACATTGAGCAGCCAGACCTGGCCGCGCATGTCTTCGGAAGTCATCAGCCTTGAAGGGGTGTCGAGGGTTTGCAGGCGGAACACCGGCGCGGGCTTGTCGATCAACGGCGAAGGCACTTCGTGCGGATCGAGCTTGAGACCCACGCCCAAAAAAACCAGCATGGCGATGAACACCGCCAAGGGAATCAGATACCAGGCTTTCATGCCGCCTCCGCAACCGGTGCCACAGCAATCGCGGCCTGCTGAACCTTGCGACGGCCCAGACGGTAGCGACGGTCGGACAGCGCCAGCGCGCCACCCAGCGCCATGATCAAGCAACCGCCCCAGATCCAGTCGACGAAGGGTTTGACATACACGCGCACCACCCAGGCGCCGTCCCCGACCGGCTCGCCCAGCGAAACATACAGGTCGCGGGTGAAACCGGTATTGATGGCCGCCTCGGTCATCGGCATCTGCGTGGCGGAGTAGATGCGTTTTTCCGGTTCCAGGGTGCGCTCCAACTGGCCGTTTTTCAGCACCTCGATATTGCCTCGTGAAGCCGTGTAGTTGGGGCCGGGCGTTTCGGTCACGCCCTTAAATACGAATTGATGGGCGCCGATGGTAACCGTGTCGCCCACTTCCATGCGCACGTCCTTCTCGATCTGATAGCCCTTGACCAGCGTCACGCCGACGATGAACACGCCGACGCCCAAGTGCGCCAGCAACATGCCGTAATAGCTGCGCGACTGGCTACCGAAGCGCTGGCGCAGCGTGGCAGCTGCAACCGGTTTGACCCGGTTCCATAGATTGAGCGCGGTGGTGGTGAACACCCACAGCGCGAGCAGCAAGCCAAAACTGACCATGGGCGACCACGATCCCAACGCGAACGGCAGCAGCAAGGCGCTGACCAGACTGACGCCGAATGCCCAGCGCAATCGCACCGCCAGTTCCGGCAGGCTGGCCGCTTTCCAGCGCGCCAGCGGGCCGACGCCCATGAGGAAAATGGCGGGTGCCATGAGCGGGGCAAACACGTTATCGAAATAAGGCGGGCCAACCGAAATCTTGCCCAATCCCAGCGCGTCGAGCACCAACGGATACAGGGTGCCCAGCAGCACCGAACCGGCGGCCACGACCAGAATCACGTTGTTGGCGAGCAGCATGGATTCGCGCGACACCAGATCGAAGCGCCCGCCCAACCCGACCTTGGCGGCGCGCCAGGCGAATAGCGTGAGCGACCCACCGGTCACGATCGCCAGGAAAATCAGGATGAAGATGCCGCGCTTGGGGTCGGTAGCGAAGGCATGGACAGACGTCAGCACGCCGGATCGCACCAGGAAGGTACCCAGCAGCGACAGCGAAAAGGCGATGATGGCGAGCAGCACGGTCCAGTTCTTGAAGCTGCCGCGCTTCTCGGTCACGGCGAGCGAATGGATCAGTGCAGTGCCGACCAGCCACGGCATGAAGGACGCGTTTTCCACCGGATCCCAGAACCACCAGCCACCCCAGCCCAGTTCGTAATACGCCCAGACGCTGCCGAGTGCGATGCCGACGGTGAGGAACACCCAGGCCACCAGCGTCCACGGCCGCGACCAGCGCGCCCAGGCTGCATCCAGATTGCCGCCCAGCAGCGCGGCGATGGCAAAGGCAAAGGCCACGGAGAAGCCCACATAGCCCATGTAGAGCATGGGTGGATGGAAGATCATGCCGGGATCCTGCAGCAGCGGGTTGAGGTCGCGGCCGTCGAGTGCGGCGGGCAGCAGACGATCAAACGGGTTGGACGTCAGCAGCATAAACAGCAGAAAGCCGACGCTGATGAAGCCCATCACGCCCAGAATGCGCGCCACCATTTCACGCGGCAGATGACGGCTGAACAACGACACCGCGACCATCCACAGCGTGAGCATGAACACCCACAGCAGCACCGAGCCTTCGTGGCCGCCCCACACTGCAGCCAGCCGGTAATGCAGCGGCAGCATGGAATTGGAATTGCTGGCGACATACAGCACGGAAAAATCGTTGACCGCAAAGGAATACGCCAGGCACACCATGGCCAGGGTGATGAATACGAATAGCCCTTGCGCAGCGGGGCGCGCCAGCGCCATCCAGGGTGCAATGCCGCGCTGCGCGCCAACGATGGGAAGCACCGCCAGCGCAATGGCGATCAGCAGCGCGACGATGAGGGCGAAGTGGCCGATTTCAGGAATCATTTGGGTTTGTTTTCCGTAGCCATGACCAGCGATTTGCCGGTGCTTTCACCCGAGGCCTGGGCGCGCTTGAGCGCTTCGGCGGCCTCGGGTGGCATGTAGTTTTCGTCGTGCTTGGCCAGCACTTCACTGGCCTGGAACACGCCTTTGGCGTCCAGTTCACCCTGGGCGACCACGCCTTTTCCTTCCTTGAACAAGTCAGGCAGGATGCCGGTAAAGACCACGGGGATGGATTGGGCAGTATCGGTCACGGTGAAGTGCACGGTCACGCCTTCGCGTTTCACACTCCCCGCCACCACCAGCCCGCCGATGCGCAGACCGCGGCCGGTAGGCGCTTCGTGGTTAGCGATCTGGCTCGGCGTGAAAAAAAACACCAGGTTGCTGCGAAAGGCATTCAGTACCAGGGTGGCGGCCAGGCCGACCGCAGCCAGCCCGGCGGCAATCAGCGCCATGCGTTTATGTCGTGGTTTCATGCTTCGTCTGCTCGGACAGGATTTTTTGGACTTGGCGGGCTTTCTCTACAGTCCGCCGACGTGCGCGCAACATCAAAATTTCGGCGCCGATAAGCGCGGCCGTGACCAGGTAAGAGCCCCAGACATAGAAGCCATAGCCGCCCATGGCAATGAAGTCATCCAGACTTTTCCAGATCATGCCGGCTCTCCCAGATTGGCAATCCATTCGGCCTGCTGCTCGCGCTCCAGGATGATGCAGCGCACCCGCGCCAATGCTGCGGCGATGCTGTACATCCAGCAGGCCAGCGCCATGACCAGCATGCCCAGCAGCATGGTGGCGGCCATCTTGGGCGCCATGGTCATGCTGACCGACGCGCCCTGATGCAGTGTATTCCACCATTTGACCGAGAAATAAATGATCGGCACGTTGACCACGCCGACCAGCGCCAGCACCGCGCTGGCGCGGTCGGCGCGGCGCGGGTCGTCGATCGCGGCGTGTAGCGCCATGAACCCCATGTACAGAAACAGCAGGATCAACTCGGAGGTCAGCCGGGCATCCCATACCCACCACGCGCCCCAGGTGGGCTTGCCCCAGAGCGCACCCGTCCACAGTGCGATGAAGGTGAACAGCGCGCCGGTCGGCGCCAGCGCGCTGGCCATCATCGACGACAGACGTGTATTGAAAATCAGCCCGGCCGCTGCCCAGCCCGCCATCACGATATAAATGAACATCGACATCCAGGCTGCGGGCACATGGATAAAAATGATGCGGTACGACTCGCCCTGCTGGAAATCCGTAGGGGCGACAAAAAAGCTGAGGTAGAGACCGGCCACGGTAAGCCCGGCCGCAGCCAGCGCGAACCACGGGATCAGTTTGCCCGCCAGCGGATAAAACGTGGCGGGCGCGGCATATTTAAACCAGTTCAACTTCATACGTATGAAAACTCCAGGTAAACCATCAGGGCAGCCCCCTCATTCCAGCGATATCCGCAGCGCCGCCGCGGTCGCCCAGGGTGCCAACACCATGCCCAGCAGCAGCAACGCACCGAGGATGGACAGATGGCCTCCAGCCTCCATCCCCATGGCGCTGGCATCCACCGCGCCGGCACCGAAGATCAGCACCGGCACATACAACGGCAGCACCAGCAGCGAGATCAGCACCCCGCCGCCGCGCACCCCTACCGTCAGCGCCGCGCCAATCGCGCCGATCAGGCTCAGTAACGGGGTGCCCAGCAGCAGCGCCAGCAGCAGGGTGACCATCGCCTCGCGCGGCAAGTCGAATTGCAATGCGATCACCGGTGAAATCAGTACCAGCGGCAGACCCGACACCAGCCAGTGCGCCACGACCTTGCCGATCACGACCAGAGTAAGCGGTTCCGGCGCCAGCACCAGTTGTTCCAGGCTGCCGTCCGCATAATCCTCGGCGAACAGCCGACCCAGGGACAGCATGGAAGCCAGCAATGCGCCCACCCACAGAATCCCGGGCGCCATGACACGCAGCAGTTTGGGATCCGGTCCCACACCCAGCGGAAACAGGCTGGCGACAATAACGAAAAAGAACAGCGTGGTTGCGACATCGGCACGCCGCCGCATGGCGAGCAGCAGATCGCGAAAAACCACGTAACGCAGGGTTTGCATCATCTCCCCCGCGTCCTCAAGCGTCTAACCGCAGCGTCCGGGTATCGGCCGCCTGGATATCCACATCCTGATGGGTGGTCAGGGCAATCATGCCACCCTGTGCCAGATGGTTTTCCATGATGTGCTGCATGTCAGCGACCGCACGGGTGTCCAGGGCATTGAAGGGTTCGTCCAGCAACCAGAGGGTGCGTGGGTGCGCAAGCCTGAGCCGGGCCAGGGCGACGCGGCGGCGCTGGCCCTGCGACAGGAATTTGACCGGCAAGTGCTCGCGCCCCGCCAGTCCGCTTCCCTGCAAGGCTTCGACTCCCGCCTCGCGGCTGATCGACTGCCCGGCCAGTTGCGCGGCGATGCGCAGGTTTTCCAGTGCGCTGAAATCTTCCTTCAGGCCATTGGCATGGCCGATATACGTCAGCTCGCGCCGGTAATCCTCGCCCAGCCTCTGGATCGGCTCACCCCGCCAGTGCACTGTGCCGGCCATCGCCTGGGTCAGCCCGCACAGGGTACGCAGCAGCGTGGTCTTGCCGCTGCCGTTGCTGCCCTGTACCCAGATCAGCCCGCCAGGCATCAGCTTGAACGAAACACCGCCAAACAGGCGGCGCTCCCCGCGCAAACAGCCCAAATCAATTACTTCAAGCACACGGTGTCCCTGGCGACCCAATATTCAGATGTCCCAGCGGTAACCCGCATAGAAGAAGTGCTGCTGGCTGACATCACTGCTGCCCGGGCTGGTTGTTTTGCTATGTTCATAGGTGTAATCGGCCTCAAGGGACAAGCTGCCTTTCAATTGATAGATCAAATGGAATTCAGGCGTCCAGCGGCTCAAGTCAGTAGCGGGGTCGGTTTGCTGCTGGTAGTACTTCAGGGAGGGTTCCAGCGTCCATGCGCCGATCCGGGTCGTGTTGTTGAAGGCAAAGAGTTCACCGTGGTAGGTATCGCCCTGGTTCAGGGACAGGGTGAACACGTTGACGTCATTATCCCTCAGGAGGCCGGACCCGATAGCCCGCAGGGAATACGTGTAAATATTCCCGGTGGCGGGTGTAGGCGGAAGCACCGTGCCATCGTCCAGGGTCTGACCAGGCAGCGCGCCGGTATTGGTCAAGTTGACATCCCCGCCCACCTGCCAGTTTTCATTCAGCGGTGTGAGAAACCCAACCGCATACTGCTCGGTGATGGCACTGACGTCTTCCGCCCACTGCCGAATCTGCTCTTCTGAACTGGTTGCCAGCAATTGCTTGATACTGGTTGGCACCGGCGACATGGCAGTCACCGCGCTGTTATACAAGGCATTGGACGTGGCGAGTGAAGGCGCACGGCGCTGCTCAAACGTAAAGCTCAAGGAACTTCCGCCCTCGGTCTGCCAGCTGCCCGTCAGGGCACCAATATTCAGCGCGTCATAGCTCACGTCGTAATCAATGAGCGCATTGATGGCGGTACCACGCGCGTCGAAGTAGTACCCCAACTCCATCCCCACGGCACGCCGATCCAGAATGCCATCCCCGGTCTGATTGATGAAATAGGTTTTTCCGTGCAGGCGTTCAGTCAGTTCGTCCGCATCCAGGCTCATACCCCAGAAGTTTCGATCGGTTTCCAGCGCCGGAAACTCAACCGGCAAACCGGCCACTGCATTGATACGCCACTTGGGCGCAAAGGAATAGCCGACCTGCGCGCCATCGAAGCGTCCGAGCACCCCGCCAGACGTACCGGTCTGACGTCCAATGCTGGAGCTGAATCCGTTTTCCAGACCTTTGTAGCTGTAGTAGGCGGCCAGAACGCGATTCCGGTTGGGGCGCGTATCCAGAAAGCTGATCACGTTGTCATCCCGAAAAACCAGCTTCTGGTCCGCATCCGCATTGCGGTAGCGGCCCGTGAGGTCGAGATTACTCCTCAATTCCGATTGGTCGGTGGTGGATAGCGTCGATGTAACAGGTGTGGTCGGCGTATCAAAAGCGGTTTGCGTCTGCGTGCTGCCGCCGTAATAAAACTGGGAAAAGCTACCGGAAACGGTTTTGATGACAGTCTCATCCCTGCGTTTTGCCTTGGGGGCACCCGGTGCGGGCACTGCCAGTTGCGCCAACTGCTGCCGCACCCGATCTGCACCCGCTCCGTCCGGGAACTGCTTCAGATAGATCTCGTATTCAGCTTTGGCCTTGGCCAGTTCACCATTGCGCTCCCGGGCCAGTCCGATCAGTTCCTGCGCTTCCTGCGAATTCTTGTTCGGCGGCAACAACAATACCTGGTTGAATCCAGTGATGGCCAGTTCGTAATTTGCCGCCTTCAGCGCTTCCTGCGCTTTGGCCATGAGCGAAGCCGAATGATCTTCCACTTCAGGCAACGGCGCCTCGGGCAAGCCAAAAGTGGGCTCAGCCCGCCCAGAGGCGGCCTTGAGCGTCTCCTCTCTGCGCTTGAGCAGATCGATTACGTCGACTTCCGGAAATTGGGCGACCAGCTTGGCACGGACCTGTTCCGCCTGTTCGGGCGTAGCAAAGTAGCCCAGGTTCAACTCATACAGGGGCCGGCCATCCCGGGTTTGCTGGGAAGTGAAAACCTCGTAATCCTGAAACTCCCGCGGGATCACTCTGCCCAGTTCGCTTTTGGATTCGGTCTTCAATAGGGTCAATGCATAGCGTTTGCCAACCAAACCCGTTTGATGCTTGATGAGTTTGTCGCCAAACATGATGTCTATGCTGCGTCCGTTCGTCCCGGCCCGCACTTTCATATTTGCAGGAATTTTGTCGGTGCCGATTTGCAGACTCAGCTTGTTTACCTTGCCCACTTGCGGAGAAAGGGTTGCCGTAATGCCGGGAAGCCGTTCAAAGGGTTTTGTCTTGCGCGATTCAACCGATTTGTTTTCCACCTGGTCATCGCTTTGCACAATCCGGAAATACACCAGGACGGTATTGCTCTTCCCGACTGGAACTGCGCGTAGAAACTGGATCCTGGCATTGAACTGCACCCGAATGAGGTTCTCGTAGTTATCGGGTTGAACCTGCATTTCGCCCAGGACTTCAGCCTCCGCGTTGAGCGGGTTGATCGCCAGAATGCAGCAGCCGATCAGCGCCGCCGCCAGCCGATTGTTGAATGCAAAATACATAGCTTATTCCGTCATTAATTCAAAAGATTGCCTGGAACCCTGGTCTGGCAAACGCATCCCGGCAGTTTTTCCGCTTGGCCATCCAGTCGGCTTAATCCCATCTGACATAGGCCACCCCCTTATTCCCCAAGGGGCGGTGGCAGCCGGACTGGGAACAGTCGGTTGCAGTTCTGGATTCGTGCGTCACGCTCTTCTTCTCCATGCTGCCGAGGTAACTGGTGCCACTGGCATGACAGGATTTGCATCCGGTCACAATGTTGTTGTGATTCATCCTGGCCGACCAACTGGACGTGCTGGTGTGACATGTTTTGCAGTCTCCACCGCCTACCAGGGCTGTCGGGATGTGATTGGTCGGCTTGGCTTCCGCCCCCGCCGCCACATAAGCGCCACCGTGGCACGACTCGCAGGTCGCGCTGACAACTGCAGTGTGGTTCATGGTCACGGTCGTCCACGGCACGCTCGTCCGGTGGCAAGAGTCACAGGCAGCCGTGGTGGGGATGTGCCCCCCCGGCTTGCCGGTCGCGGTGGTTCCGTTATGGCAGGTCGAGCAGGTGCCCGGCGCTACGCCGGTGTGGCTGAAGGTGGCGGGCGTCCAACTCGTTGTCCGGTGGCATGTATCACACGTCTGGGTCGTGGGGATGTGACTGGTCGGTTTGCCGGTCGCAGTGGTTCCGTTGTGGCAGGTCGAGCAAGTCCCCGGCGCAACGCCAGTGTGGCTGAAAGTAGCAGGCGTCCAGCCCGACGTCCGGTGGCATGTATCGCACGCCTGGGTCGTGGGGATGTGGCTGGTCGGTTTGCCGGTAGCCGTCGTTCCGTTGTGGCAGGTCGAGCAGGTCCCCGGTGCTACGCCAGTGTGGCTGAAGGTGGCAGGCGTCCAGCCCGACGTCCGGTGACAGCTGTCACAGGCCGCTGTGGTCGGGAGGTGACTGGTCGGCTTGCCGGTTGCGGTGGTTCCGTTATGGCAAGTCGAGCAAGTGCCCGGCGCAATGCCAGTGTGGCTGAAAGTGGCAGGGGTCCAGGCCGACGTCCGGTGGCATGTATCACACGCCTGGGTCGTGGGGATGTGGCTGGTCGGTTTGCCTGTTGCCGTCGTTCCGTTGTGGCAGGTCGAGCAGGTGCCCGGCGCAACGCCGGTGTGGCTGAAGGTGGCAGGTGTCCAGGCCGACGTCCGGTGACAGCTGTCGCAGGCCGCCGTGGTCGGGAGGTGGCTGGTCGGCTTGCCGGTCGCAGTGGTTCCGTTATGGCAGGTCGAGCA
>NZ_JADMKC010000025.1 GCF_018780105.1 Thiobacillus sp. | reverse complement strand
GGAGGTGGCTGGTCGGCTTGCCGGTCGCAGTGGTTCCGTTATGGCAGGTCGAGCAGGTGCCCGGCGCAATGCCGGTGTGGCTGAAAGTGGCGGGCGTCCAGGCATTGGTCCGGTGACAGCTGTCGCAGGCCGCCGTGGTTGGAAGGTGATTCGTGGGTTTCCCTCTGGCCGTCGTTCCGTTATGGCATGTCGAGCAGGTTCCGGGTGCGACACCAGCATGGCTGAAAGTGGCAGGTGTCCAGCCCGATACCCGGTGGCAACTGTCGCAGGCCGCCGTGGTTGGAAGGTGATTCGTGGGTTTCCCTCTGGCAGTCGTTCCGTTGTGGCAGGTCGAACAGGTGCCGGGTGCAACACCGGTGTGGCTGAAAGTGGCAGGCGTCCAGCCCGATACCCGATGGCAACTGTCGCAGGCCTGGGTTGTAGGAATGTGGCTGGTGGGTTTGCCCCTGGCTGTTGTTCCGTTGTGGCAGGTCGAACAGGTGCCGGGTGCGACACCGGCATGGCTGAAAGTGGCAGGTGTCCAGCCCGATACCCGGTGGCAACTGTCGCAGGCCGCCGTGGTTGGAAGGTGATTCGTGGGTTTCCCTCTGGCAGTCGTTCCGTTGTGGCAGGTCGAACAGGTGCCGGGTGCAACACCGGTGTGGCTGAAAGTGGCAGGCGTCCAGCCCGATACCCGATGGCAACTGTCGCAGGCCTGGGTTGTAGGAATGTGGCTGGTGGGTTTGCCCCTGGCTGTTGTTCCGTTGTGACAGGTCGAGCAGGTGCCCGAGGCAACACCGGTGTGGTTGAAGGTAGCGGGCGTCCAGGCATTGATCCGATGACAGCTGTCGCAGGCCTGGCTTGTGGGAATGTGGCTGGTGGGTTTGCCTCTGGCTGTTGTTCCGTTGTGGCAACTCGAGCAGGTGCCGCGAGCCACGCCGCTGTGATTAAAAATGGCAGGGGTCCAGGCACTGGTCTTGTGGCAGCTATCACACGCAGCAGTTGTTGCGATGTGAGTGCTCGGTTTGCCCGTGGTGATGTTGCCGTTGTGGCAGGTCGAGCAGGTGCCGGGGGCAACGCCCGTGTGATTGAAACGGGCACCCAAGAATGTCGTGGTGTTGTGGCAGCTATCGCATGCTCGAGTGGTCGGAATATGTTTGGCCGGCATGATCGAGGATGAAGCCCGCTGACCGCTACTGGCATGGCAACTTGCGCATTGGGTGGGCGTACCTTTGAAAATGCCCTGGGTATGGCACGATTCACAACGCTCATTGCGGTGAGCGCCGTTCAGCTGAAAGCCCGTCCTGGCATGATCAAAACCCTTGCCGGCCTGACTGGCAGCGAAAACCGGCGAGGAAAACAGACCCATCAGGCATGCCAGAACGAATGCCCAGGCAAGCCATGATTTGGGGAACGCACGGCAAGTGGCAACGGAATGAGCAGGGTTCATCTTGCTTCTCCTCTTGTGGCAAGCATGCTGTGCACAGCATGCTCCGGGCTCTGCATGTCACGACACAGGCCTCGAACCATGCTTGGGCAGGCCAGTCCGGCTGTGGAACCTGTTTCGACCGCGCGCGATTGCCCCAGGCGAGACTTGATTTGCTTGAACGAATCGACGCCATGGCATTTGTCGCACTGCCTGCCGAATGCGCCTTCGTGCACATCGTCTTTATCGTGGCAACTGACGCACGTCGTCGGCAATTCCGCCTTGCCGGTCACCGGCTTGCGATGACAGCTATAACAATCCCGCCCCTGATGTCCGCCCTCCAGCCGGAAGCGGGTGCGGGTGTTGTGATTGAAATCCCACAGGCTCCAGCTGCGTGCGTTGTGGCAGCTTTCGCACTGCGTGCCCAAGCGGCGCTTATGCACGTCATCCTTGTCGTGACACGCCAGGCATTCCGTTTTGGCATCCTTGTATTGCGCCGTGGCATGACATTTCCTGCATTCCACCACCATGTGTTTTCCCAGCAGTGGAAAACGGGTGCTGCCGTGATTGAAGGTGGTTTGTTTCCAGTCTTGCGCGCTATGGCATTGCTCGCACTTTTCGCCTTGCTGGCCTTTGTGCACGTCGTCCTTTTTATGACAGGCAACACAGGCGACCGGCGTTTCTTTGTATTTCCGGTCTTTGTGGCACGCGTCGCACTTCACCTCGCGGTGCTTGCCCAGCAGACCAAAGCGCGTTTTGCCGTGATCGAAGCGGTTCTCCTTCCAGTCGCGTTCGCCATGACAGTCACCGCACTTATCGCCCAATGAGCCTTTGTGCTTGTCATCCTTCTTGTGACAGGCAATACACGTCATGGGCGTGTCCTTGAAGACCGGGCTTTTGTGGCAGGCCTTGCACTCGATGTCGTTATGCTTGCCGCGCAAGGGGAAGCGGGATACGCCATGGTCGAAACGCGCTTCTTTCCAGCTGCGCTCGACGTGACAATCACCGCATTTCTCGCCCAGCGAATTCTTGTGTTTGTCGTCTTTTTTGTGGCATGACACGCAGGCGGTTGGCAGCTTGTCGCGATACAGATTGCCGGTGTGGCAGTCGGCGCACCGGGTCTGCCGGTGTTTGCCGCGCAACGCGTATTTCGTGTCCTCATCGTGGTTGAACGACACGGCATCCCAGGCGCGGGCGTTATGGCAGTTCTGGCATTTTTCGCCAAAGCTGCCCTTGTGCTTGTCGTCCTTGCGGTGACACGACACGCAAGCCATGGGCGTGTCCTTGAAGACATTGTCTTTGTGACAATCCTTACACCTGGCTTTGGCGTGCTTGTCTTCAAGTTTGAAATCCGTCGTGTCATGGTCGAACCGCGCTTCTTTCCAGTCAGTCTCGGTATGGCAATCCGCGCATTTCGTGCCCAGCTTGCCCTTGTGCTCGTCGTCCTGCTTGTGGCACGCAATGCAGGCGCTCTGCGCGCTGCGGTATGGCTTGCCTGTTGCGTGACATTTGCTGCATTCCGTTTCCGTGTGCCTGCCCTTGAGGGGGTAATCCGTCAGCTTGTGGTCAAACCGCTTTTCGTCCAGCACGACGATCCGTGCCTCGCGTCCCTTGTGCTCCGTATGGCAGCTACGGCAGGCCTGCTCCTTGATGCGCCCGTGGTAGCCCTGTTTCTGCGCGATGTCCTGGCCCACGTCCTTGTGGCAATCCCGACACCGCTTGTTCTGCCCTTCGCGATCGAAGCGGACGTGGCACGCTTCGCACTTGTCTTCCGTCTTGGCGTGGCCACGAATGACCTTGCCCGGCATCAGCACGGTTTCCAGCGAATCGGCTCCCGCCTGGCGGAGCCCCAGCCCTGTCGTCAATCCGGACAGCAGCAGGAGCAGCACAATAAAAATTGTTTTTATGGAAACCACGCTACCGTTCTTGATGCTTTTTGCGTCCCCGAAGCCCCATCAATACATATGCACAGCGACAACGTGCGCGATCGCACTGAACACCATCATGTAAACGAATGGCACGTGCAGTACGTGCCAAAGCGAAAACAGACGTTCGTAGGTATTGAACTGGGCGACGCGCTGTACACCCTGCACGTACGCGAATACCAGTTGCTTGGCGGCCTTGAGGCGACGCTGATGCTTGGCAGGGTCCCAGTCTTTTTTGCGCGCGTGGATCTTGTAAAGTTGAGTCAGTTCGCGTGCGCAATGAAAACAGACCACGCGACCGCGCAGCCAGATCGTGGCAAATGCCCAGACCGAACGCAGCGGGTCACGTTGGGGTGTGGAAAGCGTGGCCTCAAAGGCTGTCAGGGCGTTTTCAACCTTGGGCGCAAAAGCCAGTTTCGACTCAAGCTCTTTCGAATTCAGCCCGGCCAGTGCGCGCAACTCATCCAGACTGGCGCGGCGTCCATACAGTCCATGGTGAATGCGGGTGTAGATAAAGCGCCCGATGATGCCGCTGCTGGCTACCAGCGACATGCTGGCTAGCGCGATCCCGGCGTTGATCGAGCCCACCTGAAAATTCGAATGCACCAGGATGAACAACGGCCCCAGGATGCCCAGCGTCATGTGCCCGGCAAACCAGTACTTGGCGGGGCCAAAACCGTGCATAAAGCGGAAATGCTTGCGTAGCGGGTAGAGAAACAGCAGCAGCATCATGATGCCGCCGGCCAACCCCAGGTTGTAGCCGGTGTCGGAGCTCGCGGCATAGCCGCCCCAGCGGCTGATCGCCCAGGCGCACCCTACCAGCAGGGTCACGCCCAGCGTCATCGTGGCGGCGCCGATCTCGCGTCTGCGCGGCCTGGCGGGGGTGGCAGGCGCCGCCTCCAGCCCGGGCGGCGCCTGCATCGTCAACGTTTCTTGCACTTTGCCGCCTTTTCTTGAGCGTTATATGAATACCCATAACGGCAACAATACTAACAAATTTACGGCTACAAGTGTAAATATTTTACACGCGACGTGAATCACCATACGTAGCGCTAAGTTTGTGAGCACGCTGTGCCGTAAAATCACACACAAGATGCCGTGAATTCGCGGACGTGCCTGGCTCCGGGCAGGTCAATCGTGCCGGGCTGCAATTTACCGATGGAAATGAGATGGATTTATCGTTTTTTAGCCTTGGGCTTTACCTGGCGCCCCTGGCGATAGTGTTTTACCTCTATTTCGGGCGGCGCCGCCGGCGGGAGGAAAAGCACGCTATGGCCTTGCAGGAATCCAGGGCGGCCGGAATCGGCGAACCTATTTCGCTCCACCCCGTCGTCGACCCGCTTCGATGCTGCGGTTCGGGCTCCTGCGTCAAAGCCTGTCCCGAGGGCGCTTTCGGCATCATCGACGGCAAGGCGCATTTGGTGAACCCATCGGTCTGTATCGGCCACGGCGCGTGCGTGGCTTCCTGTCCATTCGAGGCCATCAAGCTGGTGTTCGGCACGGAAAAACGCGGGGTGGATATCCCGCTGGTCAAACCCAACTTTGAAACCAACATTCCGGGGCTGTTCATTGCCGGCGAACTGGGTGGCATGGGGCTGGTGCGCAAAGCGGCCGAACAGGGCCGCCAGGCAATGAACGCCATCCGGGATACGCTCAAGGGAAACGGCGGCACCGACGTCGACGTGCTCATCGTGGGCGCAGGCCCAGCCGGGATCGCGGCCGGCCTGGGCGCCATCCAGCACAAGCTGAGCTACCGGATCGTGGAGCAGGAAGATTCCTTGGGCGGGACGGTGTACCACTACCCGCGCAACAAGATCATCATGACCGCTCCCGTGCAGCTGCCTATCGTCGGCAAAGTCAAAATGTCGGAAATCAGCAAGGAGGCGCTGCTGGAATTCTGGAATGGCATCGTGGGCAAAACCGGGCTGACCATCAATTTCAGGGAACGCATGGAAAGCATCCAGCCGAATGGCAAGGGCTTTCAGATCAAAACGTCGGGCGGCGAGTATTCCGCCCGTGCGGTGCTGCTGGCCATCGGCCGGCGCGGCACCCCGCGCAAGCTGGACGTTCCCGGCGAAGACTTGCCCAAGGTGGTGTACCGGCTGATCGACGCCGAGCAATACCGGGGGCAGAAGGTGTTGGTGGTGGGGGGCGGGGACAGCGCGCTGGAGGCGGCGCTCGCCATCGCTGACGAACCTGGCACCGAAGTGAGCCTGTCCTATCGCAGCGATGCCTTTGGCCGGGTCAAGGTCAAGAACCGCCAGCGCCTGGAAGACGCGCAGAAACAGGGACGCATCAATGTCCTACTCAAGTCGAACGTGCTTCGGATCGAGCCTGGAGAAGTGTTGCTGGAACTGGAATCCGGTCACACCACCCTGCCGAACGACGCGGTCATCATTTCGGCAGGCGGCGTTCTACCCATCGATCTGCTGAAAAAAGTCGGCATCCAGTTTGAAACCAAACATGGCACCGAATAAGCAGTCTGCCCCGAGATCATCGAGACAGCGCATAACCCTGCATTGCGTGGTAAATTATCACACTCGAAATACGAAGACGCCTTTAATCTAGGAAAGCATGCCGGAATCGGGGATCGCCCACGCTCTTGTCACACCACCCCGCTCACTGACGGCGGCGGTGAAGCGTTTGTTGCGCCCGCTGGTCAAACTGCTGCTGCATTACAGCGTGCAGTACCCCGCGTTCACCAATCTGCTCAAGCAAACCTACGTGGAAGTGGCAACCGCAATGCCGGTCGATGGCAAACCTCAGACCGATAGCCGGGTCAGCCTGCTCACCGGCATCCACCGGCTGGATGTGAAGCGGCTGCGCAACGAAATCGTCAGTGGCAACGAAGGGCCGCCGATGTCGGTGTCTCTTGGTGCGCACATCGTGGCGCGCTGGACCGCCCATGCCGAATACCTCGACAACAAAGGCCGCCCCCTCCCCTTGCATCGCCTCGCGAGCGCGGGCGGAATGTTGAGTTTCGAATCGCTGGTGCGTTCGGTGAGCAAGGATATCCGGCCACGCGTAGTGCTGGATGAATGGCTCAGACTGGGCATCGCACAGATCGACAACCTCGACCGCGTTATCCTGCTCACCGATGCATTCATACCCAGCCACGGACTGGACGAGAAGCTGTTTTATCTGGGCAAGAACGTACACGACCACCTGGATGCGTGCGCGCACAATCTGACCCAGCCCGACGTACCTCCACTCCTCGAGCGCAGCGTGTATTACGACCACCTGAGCAAGGATTCGACGCTGATTCTATCGACCTACGCCCGCCAACTATCGAGCCAGGTCATGCAGGCTTTCAGCCAGAAAGCGATGGAATTGCAGGAACGCGATCACCCGAATGCGGATGCCCGCCACCGCGTAACCTATGGCCTGTATTTTTACCAGGCCAACGAGCAGGAAGAATCCGCCACAAAATCATGAAACGCTGGCACCACATACTGCTGGGGTTGATCGCTTTAGCATTGGCGCCGACACTTTACGCCGCCAATCCCTGCACCACGGGCGGCGCACCCATCATGCGCGACGGCTCCGGGCAGGGCGGCACCGGCTTGCGCCCACAGGATACGGATGGCACCGGCCAGGGGGGGACGGGCCGCTCGTCCGGGACCCCATCCGGTGGCGATGGTAACGGCAACGGCGGTACCGGACTCATGGTTGAAGTCGAAGGGGTGATCACCGGATTCGCCAGCATTTGCGTGAACGGGCTGGAGTTGCATTATTCCCCGACCACCCCCGTTACCCTCCACGGCAAAATGGCTACGCCCAAAGACCTGGCAGTGGGGCAAGTCGTGCGTGCACTGGCCAAGGGACAGGGCGATCAACTTGCCGTGCAACACGTGCAGGTCCGGCACTTCCTGATTGCCACCATTCAAGGCGTCAACCCGGGCGGCGTACTCGCGCAAGGGCGCGCCATCAGCCTGAGCCCTGGTACCGTATTGCCTTCCGGGCTCGCGCCTGGCGTCAAGGTCGCAGTCAGTGGATTTGCCGGCGCACGCGGCCACTCGGTCGCCACCCGTCTGGATGTGGTACCAGGCGACACACCCGACAGCCTCACCGGCGAAGTGACGCGCAATGCCCGGGGTGGTTTCAGCATCGACGGCGTTGCCCTCGAAGGGCGCATGCCCAAAATCGAACCCGGCGACACGGTTCGCGCCGAAGGCCGCTTTGCGCAAGGGCGGATGCAGATCACCCGTATTGAGCGGGAGGAGCGCATCCAGCCGGTCGATCGCGTCGTTATCCAAGGACCGATTCGGCACGTCGACAAGTCGGGGCTCAGCATCGGCGGCCAGCGCTTTATGATCGATGCCCAGACCCGTGCCAAGCAGGCGCTGCCCCGCACGGGCGAGTTGGCAAAAATCGATGCCGTGCGCGAAGGGCAGCAGTTCCATGTTCGCGAGGTGGAAACCCAGGCGCGCCCGGGAGACAAACCGGATGCCCAATTACTGCGGGACGATGGCACCACCCGGCGCGCGGGGCATGACGAAAAAGCGCACAAGTCAGAACAGGCAGACCGCCCGGACACGGATGCCGGGTATCCAGATCAAGCCGTAGAACGCTCCGAACATTCTGAATCCGGGGAGTCTCTGGAGCGTACCGAGAAGTCAGAGTCACCTGAGAAAGCTGAACGGACCGAAAAGACCGAGCAATCGCAGGCCATCGAGAAACCTGAAAAAGTCGAGCGCGTAGAAAAAGCTGAACGCACTGAAAAGGTAGAGAAAATCGAGCGGCCCGAGAAAACAGAACGTCCGGAGTCGGTCGAGCGGCCCGAGCGCGTCGAACGTGTGGAGACAGTCGAGCGACCCGAGCGCGTTGAACGCGTCGAGCGTCCGGAGTCGGTCGAGCGGCCCGAGCGCGTTGAACGGCCCGAACGCCCCGAACACGACGATTGACCCCCGCGGCACGGCGGGCAGTTTGTGCCGGACTTTGACGCAATCAAGAGCATTTTCCCAGCGAACCGCATCGTGCGAATCAATCCGCGACGCCTCCGCTAGAATTGCGATCCCCTAATAGAAAGACTGCCATGCGCGTTATTGCCTTGCTATGCCTGTTATCTGGGCTGCCCTCCCCCTCAACCCAGGCGGCTGAAGGCAAATTCAGCGTCAATCTGGGACTCGATTACTCGTCCGGCAACTATGGCAGCCAGACCATAACCGAAACCTGGGCAATGCCACTGAGCCTGAAATATCGCACCGATAACTGGAACTTGCGCCTGTCCACAGCCTGGTTGCGTGTTGAGGGCGACGGCAGCGTCACACCCGAAGGCGACCCGCTTAATGCTTCTGGCAGCCCAAGTACCACCACTGAGGGCATGGGGGATATTTCTGCCCGTGCAACCTACTCCCTGCTGGACGAGCGATCGAACTGGGCGGGTGTCGAGCTCAGCGGAAAAATCAAATTCGGCACTGCCAGCGAAGCAAAAGCGCTCGGCACGGGCAAGAACGACTATTCACTGCAGGCCGGGATTTTCAAACCCATCGACAACTGGATGCCTTTTCTCGACGTGGGATATAAATGGAAAGGTGATCCAAACGGCATCGAATACCGCAATGTCTGGCTCGGATCAGTCGGAACGGATTACCGCATCACACCCACCCTGTCATTCGGCGGCAGTTACGACTGGCAGCAGGCCGTGACTGCAAGCAGTTCCCCAATCAGCGAAGCCATGCTCTATCTGAACTTTCATTTGAACGCCGACCAACGCCTGAATCTATACGCCGTGGGCGGCTTCAGCGAAGCCAGCCCGGATTGGGGCTCCGGTCTGATTTTTACTTATCGCTATTGATTTTCGGCTCGCCCTCGCCCGCACGCTTTACGGGATAAAGCTGACGACGTCAGGCTTGGGCAATACGGAACAGACTGATTTCATGTGTTTGTTGAAAATCGGCGCGCGCGTTTATTGAAAGCGATTGTCAACTGCTGAGCGGGCATTCGATGAACCAACATCATCCGGCTCGTATGGATCGAAAACGCCCATTCAATACATTGACCGGGGTCGATGCCTCCCCGCTCAATGCGTCTGGTTCTTGACGCCCACCCCAAAAAACTCGCGTTTCAAAAATTCTTCCAGCTCGGCCGTATCCGCTTCGCGCGCGGAAATCACCACGACTTGCCCAAGCCGCTGCGACTCCCAGTTGACGTCGCCTTTGTAGTAGTTGCGGATCAGTTCGATCATCCGGCGCACCACGGCCAGCTCGATATCGCCGCCCGGTCCGGCATTGACGGTGATGGTTTCGCGGCGCGGGTTGCTGGCGTTGGTGGTCCACGCGCGGAATGAAAACCGCGCGGTGCGCGGCTGCAGATCGAGAATCTGGAAAATGCCGTTGGTGCCCATCGGCTGCAGGTTGCGGCGGATGTTGGCCGTGCGGCGCTCTTCTGCACTGGGCTGCTGCTCGCCTGCGCTATCGCGCTCTTCGGCCTGGCGGCGGGCGCGGGCGGCGTTGACGTAGGACATCATGTCGGTGGGCGCGGCTTCGGACGGCGGCTCAAGGTTCAAGGGCAGTGCGGGTTGCGGCGCGGTGGGTTGCGGCTCGGACGGAACCGGATTACGGGGCAACGGCTCGGGGGCCACCTTGGGGCGGGGTGGTGCCAATCTGGGTTCGCGCAACTTCGGCCGGGGCGGCTCCGTCGGCCTAGGGGCCGCCTGCGCCGCTTTTTGCGCGGGTGGGGATTCGATCAGTTCGACCAACCGCGCATCGATGGCGGCAACGACCGGGGGGGCCATGCGCGGCGGTTGCAGCATCAGACCAAAACCCCACAGCAGTGCCAGCCACAGCAATAGTGCCAATGGCAGCGGCCACCAAAATGATGGCTCTTTCGACATCATTCCAGGCATGGGGCGGGCTTACTGATGCTTGACGGCAATCAGGAAATGCACGGCGCCGGCGGCACGCGCACGCAACATGGCCTGCACCACAAGACCTTGCGGTGCGGCGTTGTCCGCCGACACGATCACATTCTGCCCGGGGTCGCGGATCAGCGGCCGCAGCGTGGCAGCGAGCGTGTCCAGCGTGACAGGCGTCTTGTTGACGAGGATGCGGCCATCGCCGGTAAGGGTCAGGATCAGTGGCTGGTCAACCTTGAGCTTTTCGGCCTGGCCCTGTGGCAGGTCGACCTGCAGCGAATCCAGATTCTGCATCGCCAGCGAGGCCAGCATGAAGGTGGCGAGCAGAAAGAACATGACGTCGATCATCGGGATGATCTCGATCCGCCCCTTGCGGTAGGTGCGCAGCTTACGGCGCTTCATGCGGGCGGCCTTCCTGGTCGAGACGGATGTGGTCGATCAGGCGCGTGCCGAGGCGCTCCATTTCGTCCATCGTCTGCGACTGCAGGCGCGAAAAGTAATTGAAGCCGAACAAGGCGATCAATGCGATCAGCAATCCGATCACGGTGGCCACCAGCGCCTGCGCCACGCCGCCGGTTACGCCAGTCGGATTGACCACGCCGCTGCTGCCGATGATCTGGAAGGCGTCCATCATGCCGAGAACGGTGCCCACCAGACCCAGCAGGGGCGCGGCGGTGACGATGGTTTCCAGCACCCACAGCCGGCGCGCCAGCGAGGCCTCGATCAGTTGCGCCTCGTCGGCGGCGCGCGATTCGGTCCACCACGAAGGATGATGGCGGTTGGAGATCACCACATCGAAAAACCGCTTGAAGTAGTGACGGTGGCTCACTCCCGAGAGGATTTTTTCGAGGTCGCTCCAGGCAAAGCCGTAGGTTTCGACCAGATTCAGCACGTCGCTGGACAAGCGTGCAAACCGCCAGTACAGGACGGCCTTTTCCAGCATGATGGCCAGCGCAACGACGGCCAGCACGGACAGGGGCAGGACGATGAAACCGCCTGATTTCAGTGCCACCCAGCTTGCGTTCAGTTCTTGCATATTGGATTCCCGGGGAAACGACTACGACATGATGGATACGCGCGATCCATGGGACTGTTGAAGCCGCCCAAGGTTCGCTTTTGATTGCGTAAATGAAGACGGGAAGGATTGCGGCACAGCTGCCGCGTGGTGCGCGGCGTGCCGGGAGGTGCGGCGCCCTGCCCCAGGGCAAGGCGAATCGGCGCCTGCATTACGCCGAGCTCAGCCGAAGGTCAGCCCCATTGCCTCGCGGACGTCGCGCATGGTGTCGCGCGCCAGTTCCTGTGCCTTTTCGCTGCCGTCGGCGAGGATGTTGCGTACCTGGTCCGGATTTTCTTCGTAGAACTGCGCGCGTTCGCGGATCGGCGCGAGCTCGGCCAGCACGGCATCGATCACCGGCTGCTTGCATTCCAGGCAGCCGATGCCGGCACTGGTGCAGCCGGCGGTGGCCCACTGCCGCACGCCATCGTCGGAATACACCAGATGGAACTGCCACACCGGACAGTTGGCGGGGTTGCCGGGGTCGGTACGGCGCACGCGCGCGGGATCGGTTGGCATGGTGCGGATTTTCTTCGTCACCATGTCGGGGTCTTCGCGCAGGGCGATGGTATTGCCGTACGACTTGGACATTTTCTGGCCGTCGAGCCCGGGCATTTTCGAGGCGGCGGTCAGCAGCGACTCGGGCTCGGCGAGAATCATCTTGCCGGAACCTTCGAGGTAGCCGAACAGGCGCTCGCGGTCGTTCATCGACAGGTTCTGCGCGTCGTTGAGCAGCGCTTGGGCGGATTCCAGCGCCTCTTCGTCGCCCTTTTCCTGATACGCGGTGCGGCATTCTTCGTACAGCCGGGCCTTTTTCGAGCCGAGCTTTTTGACGGCGGCGCGCGCCTTGTCTTCGAAACCGGGTTCGCGGCCGTACAGATGATTGAAGCGGCGGCAGATTTCGCGGGTGAATTCGATGTGCGGCACCTGGTCCTCACCCACCGGTACCAGATTGGCACGGTAGATCAGGATGTCGGCGGATTGCAGCAGCGGATAACCGAGGAAGCCGTAGGTCGAGAGGTCCTTCTCGGACAGCTTTTCCTGCTGATCCTTGTAGGTCGGCACACGCTCCAGCCAGCCGAGCGGCGTCATCATCGACAGCAGCAGATGCAGTTCGGCGTGCTCGATCACACGCGACTGCACGAACAGCGTGGCCTGCGCCGGATCGACGCCGGCGGCCAGCCAGTCGACCACCATGTCGCGCACGTTGTCCTCGATCGCCTGCGGGCTGTCGTAATGCGTGGTCAGCGCATGCCAGTCGGCAACGAAGAACAGGCACTGGTATTCGTTCTGCAGATGCAGCCAGTTTTTCAGCACGCCGTGGTAGTGGCCAAGATGCAGGCGCCCGGTGGGGCGCATGCCGGAAAGTACGCGGTCGGAATACATGTGGGTGAGTGGTTAGCAGTGAGGGAGCGGAAAGGGTCAGGACAGCACGACCTGGATCAGGCCGAGCAGTTGGGTGAAGTCAAGGGCCGTGACCAGTGCAACCAGCCCGATAAACAGGCTGATCAACGGCCACATGATGATGCCGAGAATGCCGCTGAACAACAGGCCCAGCAGGATGAAAAAGCCATAGGGTTCGATCTTCGAAAAGCTGATCGCCTGTTTCATCGGCAGCAGGCTGACCGCGATGCGGCCACCGTCGAGCGGTGGCAGCGGGATCAGGTTCAGCGCCATCAGAATGACGTTGATGAACACGCCGGCTGCGCCCATCAGCATCAGCGGCGTGCTGAAACTGTTGGCGAGCGCATGGCCGAGCTGGATCATCAAGGCCCAGAACACGGCCATGACGAAGTTCATGCCTGGCCCGGCGGCGGCGACCCACAGCATGTCCTGCTTGGGGCGGCGCAGATGGGCAAAATTCACCGGCACCGGCTTGGCCCAACCGAACAGGATCGCTCCGCCGCCCAGCAGTTTGCTAGTCAGCAGGATCACCAGCGGAACGAGGATGGTGCCGACCGGGTCGATGTGCTTGAGCGGATTGGCTGTGATGCGCCCTTGCATGGCGGCGGTCATGTCGCCGAAAAAACGCGCGACATAACCATGCGCGGCTTCGTGCAGGGTGATGGCGAAGATCACCGGCAAGGCAAACACGGCGATTTTCTGGATCAGGGTCAGCTCCATGTCCGTTTCGCTCAGACCTCGAAATCCGTGACCTCGCCCTTGCCGAAGCGCAACACGACAGGCGTATCGGTGGTGAGGTCGATTACGGTGGTGGGCGTGAGGCCGCAGGCGCCGCCGTCGATCACCAGGTCGATCTGGTGTTCGAGGCGTTCGCGGATTTCCCAGGGCTCGGTCAGCGGCACATCCTCGCCGGTCAGCAGCAGGGTCGACGACAGGATGGGCTCGCCCAGTTCGGCCAGCAGCGCCTGCACGATGGGGTGATCCGGCACGCGCAGGCCGATGGTGTCGTGCTTCTTGTGCAGCAGCCGCCTCGGCACTTCGCGGGTGCCGCGCAGGATGAAGGTATACGCACCCGGGGTATGTGCCTTCAGAAAACGGAACTGGGTGTTGTCGACCTGGGCATAGCGCCCCAGCTCTGACAGGTCGCGGCAAATCAGGGTGAGATCATGGCCGGTATCCAGCCCACGCACCGACAGCAGCCGCATCGCCGATTCCTTGTCGCCGATGTGGCAGCCGAGCGCATAGCAGGAATCGGTGGGGTAGACGATGACGCCGCCACGCTTGAGGATGTCGACCGCCTGCTGGATCAGCCGGGGCTGAGGATTGTCGGCATTGATGTTGAAAAACTGCGCCATGAATTTGGAATGCTCAGGATAAGGAAGAATGGGACGCCAGCTCCGGCCAGCCCTGCCACACCGGCTGGCAGTAATACGGCAAGGGCGGCAGGCAGCCGATGTCGATGCCTTCGCCCGGCGCATGAAAATCCGCTCCGCGCGAAGCCTTCAAGCCGAACGCACGCGCCAGCTCGGCGAATTTTTCGTATTCGGACGGGTGATGACTGCCGGTGATGACTTCGATGCCCTCGCCGCCCAGCGCGCGGAAGGCATCCAGAAACAGGTGCAGCTGGCGGGCGTTGAACGCGTAGCGGCCGGGATGGGCGACCACCGCCATGCCGCCGCTGGCGCGGATCCAGCCGACGGCGTTTTCCAGCGTGGTCCACTCATGCTCGACGTAGCCGGGATGGCCGCTGGTGAGAAAACGTTTGAACGCGGTGCGGGTGTCGGGCACGTGTCCCTGCGCCACCAGCCAGCGCGCAAAGTGCGTGCGCCCCACCATCTGCTTGTTGACGGCGTAATCGTAGGCGCCTTCATAGGCGCCCGCGATGCCCGCCCGCGCCAGGTCATCGCCCATGCGTTGCGCGCGTTCGATGCGGCCGAGACGGATGCCATGCAAGCCCTCGGCCAGCACAGGAAAAGCCGGATCGATGCGCAGCCCGACGATGTGTACCGTCTGGCCGCCCCAGGTGACCGAGATTTCCACCCCGTTGACCAGCGTCATCCCGGCTGCGGCGGCTGCAGCCTGGGCGGATTCCAGACCCGACACGTCGTCGTGATCGGTCAAGGCGAGCACCTGCACGCCGTTGGCTGCGGCGCGCGCGACCAGTTCGGCAGGCGGCAACACACCATCGGAGATATTAGAGTGGCAATGCAGATCGATATTGAGCATCGATGATCAGATCCGGGGAACCAAGGCCAAAAGAGCTTGGTCAAGAGGGGGAATCATAGCAAAATAAGCCCCTACCCGAATTGAGCCACGCGGATTCCCCATCCGATGCCCGACCAGACGTAATTGCATAATGAAAAAAATACTGTTCGATCTGTTCCCCGTCATCATCTTTTTTGTCGCCTACAAGATAGGCGATGCCAACGCCGAAGCCTCGCGCGCCCTGATGGGTTCGCTCGGCCTGGCCATGAGCGCAACCGAAAAACCCGGCATCTACCTCGCCACACTGGTCGCCATCGTCGCCAGCATCGGCCAGATCGGCTGGGTCAAACTGCGCGGCAACCCGATCGAAACCATGATGTGGGTCAGCCTCGGCATCATTGTCGTGTTTGGCGGCGCCACCCTGTGGCTGCACGACGAAAGCTTCATCAAGTGGAAGCCGACCGTGCTGTACTGGCTATTTGGCGCCATCATCCTGGGCTCGATGCTGTTCGGCCGCAACGTCATCAAGGGCCTGATGGGCACGCAAATGGAACTTCCCGAGGCGGCCTGGGGTCGACTTAACCTCAGTTGGGGCGGATTTTTTGTTTTCATGGGGCTTGCAAATCTGTTTGTCGCCTTCAACTTCTCGACCGACGACTGGGTGAATTTCAAGCTGTTCGGCAGCATGGGGCTGATGCTGGTGTTCGTGATCGGGCAAAGCATGATGCTGAACAAATACCTCGACCAAGAAGAATTGAACAAGAAAGACAACCCATAATGCTTTACGCCATCGTTGGGCAGGACATCCCCAACAGCCTGAACCTCCGGCTAGACGCACGCCCCGCCCACCTGGAACGCCTGCACGCGCTGCAGCAGACCGGACGCCTGCTGCTGGCGGGACCTTTCCCTGCACTCGACAGCAACGATCCCGGCCCGGCCGGTTTCACCGGCAGCCTGATCGTCGCCGAGTTCGACAACCTGGGTGCAGCTCAGGCCTGGGCCGATGCCGATCCCTATATCGCCGCCGGCGTCTATGCCAGTGTCAGCGTCAAACCGTTCAAGAAAGTCCTGCCCGCATGAACACCGAGACCCTGATCCGCCAGCGTCTTGTTGCGCTGGAACCTGAAACCTACACCCTCGAGGACGAAAGCGCCCAGCACCGGGGGCATGCCGGTGCCGCCTCGGGTGGCGGGCATTTCAAGCTCACAATAGTGTCACCAAAATTTCGTAATCTCTCGACCCTTGCCCGTCACCGGCTGGTCTACGAAACCATGGGCGAACTGATGCAGCGCGAGATCCACGCGTTGTCGATCACCGCCTTCACCCCAGAAGAACTCTGAAAGGAATCCAATGCGCATTGCTCCCCTCACCGCCCTGATCCTGGTGTCGCTGTCTCAGTTGGCCCAGGCGCAGGCACCGGCCGCAAGCCCGGCGCCGGCCGCCGCTGCATCCAACAAGCCGCTGGCGGTGGTCAATGGCAAGCCGATTCCCGCGCTGTATGGCGAGCTGGTCGAAAAACAAATGGCGCAGGGCCAACCCAAATCGCCGCAACTTGACGCCCGCGTGCGCGATTCCCTGGTCAACCTGGAACTGCTGTCGCAGGAAGCCGCCAAAAAAGGCCTGGACAAGGATCCGCGCGTCGCCGCCATGCTGAACATCGGCCGCATGGACCAACTGGCCAAAGCCTATCTGGAAGACTACGTCAAAGCGCATCCGGTCACCGAAGCCGAAATCAAGGCCACCTACGACAAGGCCAAGGCCGAAGCGGTTGAGCCGGAATATCTGGCACATCACATCCTGGTTCCGACCGAAGCCGAAGCCAAAAAGCTGATTGCCGATCTCAACAAGAAAGCCAAGTTCGACGACCTGGCGAAGAAATACTCCAAGGACCCGGGCTCGGCCAAGAACGGCGGCAAGCTCGACTGGTCTGATCGCCGCGCCTATGTGCCCGAGTTTTCCAACGCGCTGGCCGCATTGAAAAAAGGCGAGACCACCCAGACCCCGGTGAAGACGCAATTCGGCTATCACATCATCCGTCTCGACGACACGCGCAAGCCGCAGATTCCGCCGCTGGATGCCGTGCGTGGCGAAATCACCCAGCAATTGCAGCAGCAGCGTGTACGTCAGGCCATCGAAGCCGCGCGTGCCGGTGCAAAAATCGAGTAATTCACGGTTAAAATTCCGGCGGGGCGTCACGCCCCGCCAACATCAGACAGGGAGCCATCATGGCCGGAAAAGAATATAACCACCTGCAAGACGTTTTTCTCAACACCCTGCGCAAAGAGCGCATTCCCGTTTCCGTTTTCCTCGTCAACGGCATCAAGCTGATGGGACGGATCGAGTCGTTCGACCAGTTTGTGGTTCTGCTGAAAGGCAACGATCAGGCTGCCCAGATGATCTTCAAGCACGCCATTTCCACCATTTCGCCCTCACGCGAAGTGGTGTTGCCGCAGCGCGACGCCGAAGCCTGACCCGACGCTAGTGTCGTAAATCAGAAATATCGAAACATAAAACGGCGTCTTTTTCCGCATGGCAGCGTTGCCCGTCGTTGCCATAGAGCCAGCTATGTCGCCTCCTCGCGCCTTGCCCTGCGAAAAAATCCATCCGTTTTATTTGTCCCGCTATTTCTGATTCACGACACTAGTTCACCGGGGCGGCCAGTAATGCGGCCGCCGTTTTTGCATCGACCAGAACGGCTGCGCCGCCGCGATATTTTTGCAGGTGTCGGGCCTTGAGCCCCTCCAGGCGCTGTTGATCCTTGACATACACCACCACATAGGCCGCTGGGTGCGCGGCCAGCCAGCGCGTCAATTCAGCACCCTGCAATGCCACCAGCGGCCTCTCCAGCCGACCCAGAAACTGATATTGCGCGTGATATTTCGCAGCATTGGCCACCGGCACACCAGCCTCCTGCAGTTGCCTGATGGCCAAAGCCATGGGCTTGATGTTGTACAGGGGCTCGATCGAACGCATCGCAGCAAACTGCAGCAGCACCAGCATCCCCACGCCGAGCACAGCCAGACCCGGCACCGCGGGAAAGCCACGCCGCCCAGCCAGCCAGACGGCCAGTGCCAGCAGCACCAGCAGCGCCCCAGGCCATAGCGGCGGCAACTGCTCGACCTGGCCGCTGAGCGAGGCAATCTGCCCGCTGGCCGCCAGTATCAATGCGCCTCCCAGCAAGGCAGCCAGCAAAGCGGGCAAACCCAGTCTGGCGCTTGTTCGCTCGGCCAACACGCGAGCCGTCAGCAGCGCAAACGCCGGAAACAGGGGTACCAGATAATGCGGCTGCTTGCCGCTGATGAAAGAAAATGCAACAAAAACCGGCAACATCCAGGCGAGGCAGAAACGTGTGCCGCGATCGAGGCCTTCCCGCCAGTGACGAGCCAGCGCCTGCCACAGTCCAGGCCAGACGAACCAGGGAAACAGCATCACAGGCAGCAAGGGCAGATACCACCAGACCGGCCGCTGATGGGCGAACGAGTCGACCATGCGGTCAGCCGTCTGCCCCCAGAAAATCGCATTCCGGTACGCCTCGCCGCCTGCCATGCCAGCGGGCAATGCCCAAGCCAGCGCAATCGCCGTTCCCAGCAGTAAAGCCAGGCCGACGCCGCCGAACCAGCATCCCCAATGCATCCGATCCGTTGATGGCTCAGACCCGTTAGTAAGTGAAGGCGCTTGGCGGGGAGAATGCCACCATGGCGCCAGCACCGCGATCGGCAACAGATTCAGCAGGATGACCGGTCCCTTGGTCAACACGCCCATGCCGATGGCGATCCCCAACATGACAAAGCCGCGTCGCTTGCCTGCTGCCGCGGCCAGCACGCCATGCATGCCCAGCAACACCCAGAACGTCAACAGCACGTCGAACATGACCGTGGTTGAAAACACGATCCACATCAGCATGCTCGCCAGCACCAGTGCAGCCTGCCCGCCCAAGCCCGCACGTTCGGGCCATAACCGGCGCGCCAGCAGATAAGTCAGCAGCATCGAGCCCGCAGAAAACAGGGGCAATACCAGACGCGGCCACCAGTCATTGACGCCGAACACGGCCCAGCCGGCATGAAACATCCAGAACATGAACGGAGGCTTGTGGCTGTAGGGCTCGCCATTCTTGAACGGCACCAGGAAGTCACCGCGCAGCCACATTTCCCAGGCTGCGCTGACATAGCGGGTTTCATCGATCGGCGCCAGCGGACGGGTCAACAGCGCCACAACAGCCAGCGCCGCCAGCAGCAACAGGCTCAGCAGCAATGCACCGCGTCCGGAAATATCAGGGGTTTGCAGCGGATTCATGGGATAGCGTTTCAGGAACATCTAGCGCAGCGTCGATCTGCTCGTCCAGGCTCTGGCCATGCCGGAAGCGCCGATACAGCCAGACGCCCAGGATGCCGGATATCAGGAACAGGCCGATGGCCAGTGCCAGCTTGAGCGCGGGCGCGATATGCACGCCGCTGCCGACCAGCGCAAACACCAGGGTTTGCGGCAGATAGCCGAGCAAGCTGGCGGCAAAAAAATACGCTGGCCGGATGCTGGATATGCCCGCTGCCAGATTGGTCAGGAGGTTACTGCCCACCGGCAGCAGCCGAATCAGCACCGTCATGGAAAACGGGTGATCGTGGATGAAGCGGTCAAACCGCCCGGCCCGCTCACCGAGCCGCACACGCAACAAGCCTTTGCCAAAAAAGCGTGCATAGCCGAAGCTCAACATGCACCCCAGCAAGGCTGCCAATGCGCCCAGCAGCGTACCCAACCCCACGCTGAAGGCATAGCCCGCCAGAAAGGCGATGATCTGGCGCGGCAAGCCGATGGCTGTCAGGACCCCGCCCATCAGCAGGAACAGCAGCGCACCGTTGACGCCATGGCCGCGCACGCGCGCATCGATCCACGCTTCGTTGACACTGTTGCCGAGATCGCTGGTGTGGAACAGATAGCCCAGCAAGGCCAGGCTCAGCATCAGCGCCAGGCCCTTGAGGATGACGCGCGCCTTCATTTACAGGTCGGAGTCCGGCTCAATCTGCGGCAGGCGCACCCGCCGCTGCAGCCAGGCAACGCCGAACAGGTCGACGATCCCCACCCACAAACGATTGTGCACACCGTATTTCGAGGTGCCGCGTTCGCGCGCCCGATGGTGTACCGGCACCGACACGACGGCGCCGCCGTTGCGCATCACCAAAGCCGGCAGGAAACGGTGCAAATGGTCGAAATTGGGGAGTTGCAGAAAAGTCTCGCGGGCGAATAGCTTGAGGCCGCAGCCGGTGTCCGGCGTGTTGTCCTTCAGCATGCGTGAGCGCACGCCATTGGCGACTCGGGACGACAGTCGGCGCAGGAAGGTATCGTTGCGTCTGGCGCGCCAACCGGCCAGCAATTCCAGATTGGCGGGCTGCGCCGGATTGGCCAGTTCGGCCAGCAAAGCCGGGATGTCGGCCGGATCGTTCTGGCCGTCGCCATCCAGCGTGGCGATCCATTCGTAACGCGCCGCGCTCACCCCGGTCGTCACCGCGCGGCTTTGCCCGCATGAGGCCCGATGGCGGATCACCCGCAACATCGGAAACTCGGACTTCAGCGCGGTCAGACGCGCCTGCGTGGCATCCGTGCTGCCGTCGTTGATATAGATGATTTCAAACGTGGTATTGCCAGACAGCGCGGCTGCGATTTCGCGCACCAGCGGCTCGACGTTGTCCTGCTCGTTCTTGACGGGGACAACCACGGACAGCCTGCCGTGGTAAGCATATTTCGGCATCGCGTTAGCGTGGAAAATGTACGGTGTGTGGCGGAGAGGGCGGGATTCGAACCCGCGTTAGGATATTATCCTAAACACGCTTTCCAGGCGTGCGACTTAAACCGCTCATCCACCTCTCCG